>NZ_CP132342.1:2539861-3779722 GCF_040529055.1 Xanthomonas sontii
GACTCGAAATAACCCAGGCGCTGCAGGCGGATCTTGGAGCGGTCGATCGCCGCCTGCGAGTACCAGGTGTCCTCGAACTGGCGCATTTCGCGGCGCAGCACTTCGTCGGAGGTGCGGGTGTTGCCGCGGAACACGATGCGCCGCACCGACACGCGCGGGCCCGGCGTCACCTGCAGGTTCACCGCCACCGTGCGCTTCTCGCGGTCGGTGGTCGGGATCGGGGTGACCTTGGCGAAGGCGTAGCCGATGTTGCTCAGGGTATTGGTGATGGCGTCGGAGCTGTATTCCAGCAGCGCGCGCGAGAAGGTGTCGCCGGCCTTGGGGATCACCAGCTTCTCGATCTCTTCCTGCGGCAGGATGGTGTCGCCGGTGACCTTGATGTCGGAAATCTTGTACTGCTCGCCTTCGGTGATGCCGGCGGTCAGGTACATGTCGCGCTTGTCGGGGCTGATCGCCACCTGGGTGGAGTCGACGCTGAAGTCGACGTAGCCGCGGTCCAGGTACCAGGAGTTGAGCTTCTCCAGGTCGCCGGACAGCTTTTCCTTGGAGTACTGGTCGTCGCGGCGGTACCAGGACAGCCAGTTGTGCTCGCGCGACTCCCAGTTCTCCAGGATGTCCTTGTTGAGGAATTTCTCGGTGCCGATCAGGTTGACGTGGCGGATCTTGGCCGCCTTGCCTTCCTTGATCGCGATGGCCACGTCGACGCGGTTGCGGTCCAGCGGGCTCACCGTCGGGGTGATCTCGACGTTGTACTTGCCGCGGTTGTTGTACTGGCGGGTCAGCTCCTGGGTCACCCGGTCCAGGCTCAGCCGGTCGAAGGTGCCGCCTTCGCTGAGGCCGATGTCGGACAGGCCCTTGAGCAGTTCCTCGCTCTTGATGTCCTTGTTGCCGGTGACGGTCAGCTTGTTGATCGCCGGGCGCTCCTTGACCGTGACCACCAGGATGTTGCCCTGGCGGTCGACGCGCACGTCCTCGAAGAAGCCGGTGCGGTACAGGGCACGGATCGCCTCGGCGACCTTGGCCTCGTCCACGGTGTCGCCGCGTTCCACCGGCAGGTAGGTGAACACGGTGCCGGACGAAATGCGTTGCAGCCCGTCGACGCGGATGTCGCTGGCGGTGAAGGGCTCCGCTACCTGGGCCAGGGCCGGCAGGCTGAGGCTGGCGGCGAGGGCGAGGGCAAGCAGGCGGCGAGTGGGAAATCTCGTCATGTCACGTCCGGTAGAGGTCGATATCGTTGTTGCATGGGCGCCGGCGCAAGACGACAGCGGGTCGAGTGGATCGGCGCGGGTCATCGCAGGGCCTGGCCGAAGAGGTCGTTGTAGAACGCCAACCCCATCAGTCCTGCCAGCAACGTCAGGCCCACGAATTGCCCCGCCGCCATGGCGCGCTCGCTCAGCGGGCTGCCCTTGACCAACTCGATAAGGTAATACAGCAAGTGCCCGCCGTCCAAGATCGGGATCGGCAGCAGGTTCATGATCGCCAGGCTCAGCGACAGCAGCGCCAGGAAATTCAGGAACCAGTCCGGGCCCTGCTTGGCCGAGACGTTGGCGACCTTGGCGATTGTGATCGGGCCGGACACGTTCTTCAGCGAGGCCTCGCCGGTCAGCATGCGGCGCAGGATGCCGAGCGTGTCGCCGGCCAGCCGGCCGGTCTCGCGGAAGGCGACCGGGATCGCCGCCAGCGGGCCGTAGCGCAGGGTGGCGTCGTAGGCCGGGCGGCGCTGCTCGCCGATGGCCACGCCCAGCGTCCAGCGCGGCGCGCCGGGGCCGGCGGCCTGCTTGAGATGGACGTCCAGGGCCAGGCGCTCACCGTTGCGCTCGACCTCGATCAGGCCGTTGCCGCCGCCGCGGCCCAGGGCCTGCACCTGCGGTGCGACCTGGTCGGCGCTGGTGATCGGGGTGCCGTCCACCGCCAGCACGCGGTCGCCGGGGCGCAGCACGCCGTCGGCGGCCGAGCCGGCGGTGACGTTGGCGATGACCGCCGGCTGCAGGGTGAAGCGCCAGGTCAGGCCGGCCAGGGCCGGCACCTGCTGCTCGTCGAAGCCGACCGGCAACTGCGACAGGCGCAGGGTCCGGGTATGGCTGGCGCCGTCCTGCGCGTCCTCGGTCTGCACCGGCACGTCCTCGCGGTCCATGGCGGCGACGGTCAACTGCATGGCGGCCTCGCTCCAGGTGGCGACGTCGCGGTCGCCGACGCGGACGATGCGCTCGCCGGGCTGGAACCCGGCCTGCTGCGCCAGGCCCTCGGCGCGGCCGACGATCGGCGCGTAGTCCTGCTTGCCGATCACGAACATCGCCCAGAGGAACGCCACGCACAGGATCAGGTTGGCGATCGGGCCGGCGGCGACGATGGCGATGCGCTGCCACACGCTCTTGTTGTTGAAGGCCTGCGCACGCTCGGCCGGGGCCACCTCGCCCTCGCGTTCGTCGAGCATCTTCACGTAGCCGCCGAGCGGAATCGCGGCGATCGCGAACTCGGTGCCGTGGCGATCGTAGCGCGACCACAGCGGCTTGCCGAAGCCCACCGAGAAGCGCAGCACCTTGACCCCACAGCGGCGGGCGACCCAGAAATGGCCGAACTCGTGGAAGGTCACCAGGATGCCCAGGCTGACCAGCATCCACCAGATGGAGCCGACGACATTACCCATGCGCGTGGCTCATGGCGGCGTGGGGATCAAGCATGGGCGAAGTGGCGGGCAATGGCGAGTTCGGTGATCTTGCGCGAGTGCGCATCCGCCGCCAGCAACGCGTCCAGGGAATCGGCCGCGACCGCAGGCAGCTCGGTCAGGGCGTTCTCGACCAGCGCAGGAATCGATAGGAAACCGATCCGGCCCTGAAGAAAGGCTGAAACAGCCACTTCGTTGGCCGCGTTCAGGATCGCCGGGGCGCTGCCGCCGGCCTGCATCGCGTGCCAGGCCAGGCCCAGGCAGGGGAAAGCGTCCAGGTCCGGCGCCTCGAAATCCAGCCGGCCCTGCGTCAGCAGGTCCAGCCCGGCGACCCCGGAGGCGATGCGGTCCGGCCAGCCCAGGCCCACCGCCAGGGTGGTGCGCATGTCCGGCAGGCCCATCTGCGCCAGGGTCGAACCGTCGATGAACTCGACCAGCGAATGCACCAGGCTCTGCGGGTGCACCAGCACCTCGATGCGCTCGGGCGCCAGCGCGAACAGGTGGTGGGCCTCGATCACCTCCAGGCCCTTGTTCATCAACGTCGCCGAATCGACGGAGATCTTCGGCCCCATCGACCACTTCGGGTGCGCCACGGCCTGCGCCGGGGTCACCGCCTGCAGGCGCGCGCGGTCCCAGCCGCGGAACGGGCCGCCGGAGGCGGTCAGCAGCACCCGCCGCACCTCGGCACCGGTCTGGCGCGAGCGCAGGCACTGGAAGATGGCGTTGTGTTCGCTGTCGATCGGGATGATCTCGGCGCCGGCCGCGGCCGCCGCGGCGGTGACCAGTTCGCCGGCCAGCACCAGCGCTTCCTTGTTGGCCAGCAGCAGGCGCTTGCCTGCACGGGCCGCGGCCAGGGTCGAGGCCAGGCCGGCCGCGCCGACGATGGCGGCGACCACGCTGTCGCAGGCGTCGCTGGCCACCAGTTGGTCCAGTGCGGCGTCGCCGGCATGCGCCTGGGTCGACAGCCCGGCCGCACGCAGGCCGTCGCGCAGCGCCGGGTACAGCGCCGGATCGGCGATCACCGCATGCGCGGGACGGTGCGTGGCGCACAGCGCCAGCAGCGCGTCGACGTTGCGCCCGGCTGCCAGTACGCCGGCGCGCAGGCGCTGCGGATGGCGCGCGATCACGTCCAGCGCCGAGGCACCGATCGAGCCGGTGGCGCCGAGCACGGCGATGGTGCGGACCGCTGGGGTCTTGCTGCGTTGCGTGTTCACTGGCTCAGAACCCGAAGATGTCCTTGCCCAGCGCGAAGATCGGCAGCGCCGCCAGCACGCCGTCGATCCGGTCCAGCACGCCGCCGTGACCGGGAATCACGTTGCCCGAGTCCTTGGCGCCGACGTGGCGCTTGAGCAGGCTCTCGAACAGGTCGCCGACCACCGAGGCCAGCACGCTGACCGCGGCCACGATCAGCAGCCCGGGCAGGTGCGGCAGGGTCACCCCGGCCAGCCAGCCGAAACCGGCGGCCACGATCAGGCCGGCCAGCAGGCCGCCGACCAGGCCTTCCACGGTCTTGTTGGGGCTGATCCGCGGCGCGAGCTTGTGCTTGCCGAACTGGCGGCCGGCGAAATACGCGCCGGAATCGGCGGCCCACACCGTCGCCAGGGCGGTCAGCAGCCAGCGGTGGCCGTTCGGCTCGCTGGCGTGGATCAGGCCCAGCGCGGCCCAGGCCGGCACGATCGCCAGGGTGCCGGCGGCGAGCTTGAACACCCGCGCGTAGGTGGCGTGGTCGGAGCCGAAGCGGTAGAAGCCCAGCCACAGCAAGGCCACGCACCACCAGCCGGCGCCGATCAGGGTGGTCAGCTGGAACAGCACCAGCGAGCCGGCCGAGGCCCACACCAGCAGCACCATCAGCAGCAGGTTGAGCATCAGCAGGATGGTGCGCGGCAGGGTGTCGTCGACCTCGGCCAGCTTCAGCCATTCCCACAGGCCGATCAGGAAGATCAGGGCGGCCAGCGCGACCAGCCACTGGGTCGGCAGCAGCAGGATGGCGCAGATGGCCAGCGGGGCCATGATCAGCGCGGCGATGACGCGGGTACGGGTCATGCGGAAACGTTCTCCGTCGCCGCTTCGGCGACCTGCGCGCTGGTGAGGCCGAAACGCCGCTCGCGGCGGGCGTAGTCGTCCAGGGCTTGTTGCAGCACCTCGGGGCCGAACTCGGGCCAGAGGGTCTCGGTGAACCACAGTTCGGTATAGGCCAGCTGCCACAGCAGGAAGTTGCTGATGCGCAGGTCGCCGCCGGTGCGGATGAACAGGTCCGGCGGCGGCAGGTCGGCCAGCGCCATGCGCGCCGACAGCGCGTCCTCGTCGATCTGCTCCGGGCGCAGGCGTCCGGCGGCGACGTCCTCGGCCAGCGCGCGCGCGGCCAGGGCGATGTCCTGGCGGCCGCCATAGCTGGCGGCGATCGACAGGTGCAGCGCCTGGTTGTCGCGGGTGCGCGCCTCGGCCTGGGCCATGCGCTCGCACAGCGACGGCGCGAAGCGCGCGCGGTCGCCGATGAAGCGCACGCGCACGCCGCGCCGCTGCAGTTCCTCGACCTCGCGGTCGAGCGCGTGCAGGAACAGCTTCATCAGCGCGTCCACTTCCTCCTGCGGGCGCCCCCAGTTCTCGCTGGAAAAGGCGAACAGGGTCAGCGCGCCGATGCCGCGCTCCAGGCAGAAGTCGATGGTGCGGTTGACCGCGCGGGCGCCGGCGCGGTGGCCGATCACGCGCGGCCGGCGGCGGCGCTGCGCCCAGCGGCCGTTGCCATCCATGATGATGGCCAGGTGGCGGGGCAGGGACATGGGGATGGGGTCGGAAGGCATGGCCGGCAGGCGCAGGCTCAGACCGCCATCAGTTCCTGTTCCTTGCCCTTGACCACGTCGTCCACGTCCTTGATCGCCTTGTCGGTCAGCTTCTGGATGTCGTCCTCGCTGGCGCGGGCCTCGTCCTCGGTGACCTTCTTGTCCTTCAACAGATCCTTGACCTGCTGGTTGGCGTCGCGGCGGATGTTGCGGATCGCCACCTTGGTGTCCTCGCCTTCGCCGTGCACGACCTTGGACAGCTCGCGGCGGCGCTCCTCGGTGAGCGCGGGCAGGTTGAGGCGGATGGTGGTGCCGGCGGTGTTCGGGGTCAGGCCCAGGTCCGAGGCCAGGATCGCCTTCTCGACCGCGCCGACCATCTGCTTTTCCCACGGGGTGATGGTCAGCGAGCGGGCGTCGGCGACGGCCACGCTGGCGACCTGGCTCAGCGGCATGTCCGAGCCGTAGTAGTTGACCTTCAGGTGCTCGACCAAGGCGGTCGACGCGCGGCCGGTGCGCACCTTGATGAGCGCATGACGCAGCGCGTCGATGCTCTTGGCCATGCGGGTCTGTGCGTCTTGCTTGATTTCGTTGAGCATCGCCGGTGTCCGTGCTGAATCTGAATCGGACGATTATAGCCTGCCGGGAGTGGGGAATCGGGAATGGGGAATGGCAAGGGCGGATTCCGGCGCGCCCAACTGAACGCCAATCTGGCGGGGAATCGTGGCCAGCGCCAATGCTGCAGTGCGCAACGCTGTGGCGATTCCCTAATCCCGATTCCCCATTCCCGGCTTTTCAGCCCCGCCCCTTCACCAACGTGCCGATCTCGGCGCCGCGCAGGATCTTCAGCAGTTCGCCGGGCTGGCCCATGTTGAAGATGCGCAGCGGCAGGTCGCTGTCGCGGGCCAGGGCGAAGGCGGCGGTGTCCATCACTTCCAGGTTGCGGGCGATGACCTCGTCGTAGGTCAGGCTGTCGAAGCGCACGGCGTCGGCGTGCTTCTTCGGGTCCTTGTCGTACACGCCGTCGACCTTGGTCGCCTTCAGTAGCAGGTCGGCACCGATCTCGATCGCGCGCAGCGCGGCGCCGGAGTCGGTGGTGAAGAAGGGGTTGCCGGTGCCGGCGGCGAAGATCGCGATGCGGCCCTTTTCCAGGTGGCGGATCGCACGGCGGCGGATGAAGTCCTCGCACACGTCGTTGATCTTGATCGCGCTCATCACGCGCACCTTGGCGCCGAGCTTTTCCAGCGCGTCCTGCATCGCCAGCGCGTTGATGACGGTGGCGAGCATGCCCATGTGGTCGCCGGTGACCCGGTCCATGCCGTTGGCGGCCAGACCGGCGCCGCGGAAGATGTTGCCGCCGCCGATCACCAGCGCCACTTCCGCGCCGGCCTGCTGCGCCTCGATCACCTCATGGGCGAGGCGATTGATGATCTTCGGGTCGATGCCGTAGTCCCCGTCTCCCATCAGCGCTTCGCCGGACAGTTTCAACAGGATACGGCGATAGGCGAGCTGGGACATGGCGACCTCGTTGGGGGATGACGGGCAAACCACACGATTTTAGCCGATGCGCGCCAGCGCGTCTGTGCCGCCGGCGATGCTTCAGCGTTGCGCCTCGCCGGACGAACGCGCGGTGACGCGATTGCGACCGCCGTGCTTGGCGCTGTACAGCATGTCGTCGGCCGCCTGCAGCAGTTCCTGCGCGCTGTTGAAACGCTCGCGGCCGCCCTGGGTGGCCACGCCCGCGGAGAAGCTGATGTGCAGCGGCCCCTGCTTGGTGTCGGCCATCGGCCGCTGCGCGATCTCGGCGAGGATGCGCCGCATCACGCCCAGCGCGGCCTCTTCGCCGGTGTTGGGCAACAGCACCAGGAATTCCTCGCCGCCGAAGCGCGCCACGGTGTCGCTGGCGCGCAGCATCGGCTGCAGGGTCTGCGCGAATGCGCGCAGGACCTGGTCGCCGACCAGGTGCCCGTGCGCGTCGTTGATCTTCTTGAAATCGTCCAGGTCGATGAAGGCCACCGACAGCGGCCAGTCGTGGCGATTGGCCAGCTCGAACTGCTGCTTGAGCAAGGTGTCCAGCTGGTGCCGGTTGAACACGCCGGTGAGGGCATCGCGGCTGGCCTGTTCGGCCAGGCGCCGTGCGTGCTGCTCGTACTCGTCGGCGCGCTGGCGCACGCGGTTGGCTTCCTGCACTTCGCGCAGGTTGCGCAGCACCATCAGCTCGCGGGCATGGCTGATGATCGCGTCGACCCGTTCCGGCTGCGCGATGCGCACGTCGAAGATCGGGCTGACCGCCGGCAGCGCCTCGGCGATGTGGCCCACCACCTCGTCGAAGCGGCGGCTGTCCAGTTGCAGGTCGCGATAGGCGCACTGCATGGCGTGGGTGCGCGCGGCTTCAGGATCGTCGCCGAGCCAGATGTCGGCGACGGCGCCGGACAGGCGCACGCAGGTGTCGAAGGGTTCGGTCGCGGCGCCGGCAGTGCCGCCGCCGCCGATACTGCGCTGCAGGTAGGCGGGCAGCTTCCATTTCTGCGCCAGCCAGGCACCGACCTCCGCGCGGTCGGCGCCCAGGTGCTCGCGCTCCAGCGCGCTCAGCCGTTGCGGATCGCCAGCCGCCTCGTGCAGCAGGGCGGCGTACTGGTCGTGGCACACGTGCAGCAGGGCCAGTGCGCCCATGTCCTGCAGCAGCCCGGCCAGCATCAATTCCTCGTGCTTGCGCAGCCCGGCGGCCTGGCCGAGCAGGCGGCTGGCCAGCGCCGCCAGCACGCTGCGTCGCCACAGCCGTTCCTGCGGCTCGCCGCTGCCGCCGCGCAGGCTCTGCACCATCGAGAAGCCCAGGGCCAGGCTCAGCGCGGCGTTGAGGCCGAGCATGGTCAGCGCCTGGCCCAGGTTGTCGACGCGGCGCCGGCTGGCGTACAGCGGGGAGTTGGCGATGCGCAGCATGCGCGCGCTCAGTGCCATGTCCATGGCGATCGCATCGGCGGTCGCGGCCAGGTCCACGTCCGCATCCTGCGCCAGTTCGATGATGCGCAAGGCAACGCCGGGGGGCGAGGGCAGGTCGCGGGAGTGACTCAGGATCGCTTCGAGTTCAGGATGCATGCACTTCCGATACGGCATGGAATGAGAGGTGGGGGAGCGGCCTGTCCCGGCCTGCGCAGCGTACACCCGTAAAAAAAAAGCCGCGACAAGCGCGGCTCTTTTCTTCCCGGGAGCGGGATCAGGCCAGGCCGGCCTGCTTCATCACTTCGGCGGCGTAGTCTTCCACCACCTTCTCGATGCCTTCGCCCACGGCCAGGCGCTGGAAGCCGACCACGTCGGCGCCGGCGGCCTTCACCGCCTGCTCCACGGTCTGGTCGGTGTTCAGCACGTAGGGCTGGCCGTACAGGGTGACCTCGTTGACGATCTTGGCGATCTTGCCGCTGATGATCTTCTCCAGGATGTCGGCCGGCTTGGCCTTGTCCTTCTCCGACATCTTGGCCAGCTCGATTTCCTTTTCCTTGGCCACGAACTCGGCCGGGACGTCGGACGCCTTGACGTGCGGCGGGTTCATCGCCGCGATGTGCATGGCGATGCCGCGGGCCAGGTCGGCGTCGCCGCCCTTGACCTCGACCAGCACGCCGATGCGGCCGCCGTGCACGTAGGCGGCGACGTTGTTGGCGCTGTCGATGCGCACCAGGCGGCGCACCTGCACGTTCTCGCCGACCTTGGCGATGACCGCGGCACGGGCTTCCTCGACGGTCTCGCCGCTGGGCAGCTTGGCGCTCTTCAGCGCCTCCACGTCGGCGGCGCCGGAGGCCAGGGCGGCCTGGACGACGGCGTCGGTGAAGGCCAGGAAATTGTTGTCCTTGGCGACGAAGTCGGTCTCGGAGTTGATTTCGACCAGGACCGCCTTGCCGCCGTCCTGCGCCATCGCGATGCGGCCTTCGGCGGCGACGCGGTCGGCCTTCTTGTCGGCCTTGGCCAGGCCCGACTTGCGCAGCCACTCGGCGGCGTTGTCGATGTTGCCGGCGTTCTCGGTGAGTGCCTTTTTGCACTCCATCATGCCGGCGCCGGTGCGCTCGCGCAGTTCCTTGACCAGGGAAGCAGTGATTTCCACGGGATGTCCTCACGAAAGGTGGGAAAAGGCCGGCTTGCGGCCGGCCGGTAGATCTGGGAAGCGGGCGCCGCAGGCGGCGCTCGCGAAGCCGGGCGCGCCGAACGCGCCGGGCGGCGGCTGCGCATGATCGCGCAGCCGCATGGCGCGCCGGTTACTCGGCGGCGGGAGCGGTCTCTTCGGCCTTCTTGCCGTTCTTGCGCGGGCCGCGGCCCTTGTCGTCGCCGCCCTCGGCGAACTCTTCCTCGCGCACGCTGGCGGCGTTCGGCGCAGCGGCCTTGCCTTCCAGCACGGCGTCGGCGGCGGCACGGGCGTACAGCTGCACGGCGCGGATGGCGTCGTCGTTGCCCGGGATGGCGTAGTCGACCAGGTCCGGGTTGTAGTTGGTGTCGACCACCGCGATCACCGGGATGCCGAGCTTCTTGGCTTCCTTGATGGCGATGTCTTCATGGCCGATGTCGATGACGAACAGGGCGTCCGGCAGACGGTTCATTTCCTTGATGCCGCCCAGCGAGGCTTCCAGCTTGTCGCGCTCGCGGCGCAGGGTCAGCACTTCGTGCTTGACCAGCTTGTCGAAGGTGCCGTCGGTTTCGGCCGCTTCCAGCTCCTTCAGACGCGCCACCGACTGCTTGACGGTGCGGAAGTTGGTCAGCGTGCCGCCCAGCCAGCGCTGGGTCATGAACGGCTGGCCGCAACGCTCGGCTTCTTCCTTCACCGCGTCGCGGGCGCTGCGCTTGGTGCCCAGGAACAGGATGGTGCCGCGCTTCTGCGCGACGCTGGAGATGAAGTTCATCGCGTCGTTGAACAGCGGAACCGTCTTCTCGAGGTTGATGATGTGGATCTTGCCGCGCGCGCCGAAGATGTACGGCGCCATCTTGGGGTTCCAGTAGCGGGTCTGGTGGCCGAAGTGGACGCCGGCTTCCAGCATCTGACGCATGGTGACCTGAGGCATTGCAGTGACTCCTGATGGGGAACCGGCCGTGCGCGGGCAGGAATGGGTGAAGCGCGCGCATGACGGCGGCCTTGCGGGCCGCACGACGATTCCGGGGTTGGGCCTCCCTGCCGCCTCCGTGGCCGAACTCCTTGCGGAGCACCCCGGCACGGGCGATGGCGGCAGGTGTGAATTCGCCGGTGCGTCCGGCGTGGACGGTCCATCGGCCGATGACAGGCACGACGAAGCCGCGCACTATACCTGGCGGACGGCGGTGGCGCAATGCGCCGGGCGGTTCACTCGGCGGGCAGAGCCTGCAGTGGCGCCTGGTCGTCGAGCCGCGCCGCGAAGCGGCCGCCGGGCGCGGCCGCGGCGGCCGGCAGCGGCCAGCGCTTGTAGTCGCCGGCCAGGATGTAGCCGGCGAGGCTGGGGAACAGGGTCTGGATGCGGCCGTCGGCGCCGACGAAGCTCAGGTCGCTGAGCCGGGCGTGGGCGCTGCCGCGGTTGTGCACCACCAGCTCCGGCCCGCGCGCGCCGGCGATCAGGTGGGTGCTGAGGCGCGGTGCGGCTGCCGGGTCCGCAGGGCTCAGGAACACGGGCGTGGAATAGCGCAGCAGCAACGGAGCGCCCTGCGTGGCGGGCGCGCCGGTGTCGGGTGGGGCGGTGCGTTCCTCCAGCACCAGGCGGTAGGCGCCTTCGTTGGCGCTCGCAGGGCCGGTACGCACCAGCCGCAGCAGTTGCCGCCCCTGCGCGGGGATGTCGATCGACTGCGGGCTGGCGCGGACCTCGTCGGTGCTCTCCAGGTCGTCCATCCCGTCGCTCTGCCGCCAGCGGTACACCGTGACCTGCGCCTGCCAGCGGCGGTCCTGGGTATTGCTCAGCCAGATCTCGGTGCTGGTCTCGCCGGGTGCCAGTTGCACCAGGGTCGGACTGATCCGCACCCCGGCCGCGCCGGCACTGCCGGCCAGCGCCAGCAGCAGCGCCGGCAGCAGGCGCGCGCGCGCGCTGCCCATCAGAACGCGACCGTGGCGTAGCCCGCCGACGTGCCCGGCGTGATGCCGGCGGCGGGCAGGCTCAAGGCCAACGCCATGCCGGCGCCGGGCGCGGGTGTGCCGTCGATGCTGACCTGGTAGGCCAGCGGGCGGTTGCAGGCGACCGTCGGCAGTGCCCCGGGCTGCGGACGCGCCGGGGCGCCGATCTCGCAACTGCGTTCGATACGGATACCGATCCGCAACATCGTGCCGCCGGTGCCGACGGCGGGTTGCGCCGCCGCGTCGACGCCGGCCACGCACAGGCTCGCCAGCAGCAGCGGTCGCAGGAACGGCGCAGTCATCGAGCGGAACTCCGGGGAGGACACAGCCAATAGCGGCCCTCGCCACGACAACTTGACCGGCACGCTGGCGCTGTTCAGGCCTCAGTAGGTGACGGTGACCTTGACCACGTCGCTGTAGCTGCCCGGGGCGGGCGTCTGCCGGGCCGGGACCTGCCCGTACAGGGTCAGCGTCTGTGCGCTGCCGGTCCCGGTGCCGGTCTGGGTATCGCTATTCAGGGTGCTGCCCCAGCGTTGGGTACGCGCAGCGTCGCGGTACAGCTCATAGGTCAGGTACTGGCCGCTGGCGCTGCGCATGCGGCGCACGTTGCCGCTGGCGTTCTGGCCATTGTCCAGGCTCACCTGCCAGGCGGTGCGGTAGCGGCAGTTCATGCTGAGCACGGTGGTGTAGTTCAGCGGGTTGTCGATCAGGCCGGACTGGGTGCCGAAGTCCAGGTCGGCGATGCTGGCGATGGTGCAGGTCGGTGCGGCGGTGGCGCTGGCCACGAACGGGAACTGCACCGAGGTGCCGCCGCCCTTGCCGCCGGTGGTGCAGGAGGTGGGAATCACCGCGGGGTTGCCGACCAACGGCTCGTCGTAGCGATACTGCAGGTTGGTGTACACGCCGCTGAAACTGTTCTGGTAGGCCCCGGTGGCGATACCGCTCTGCAACGGGACGCGCGCATAGATGGTGTAGGTGCCGGTGCCGCTGCCGCCGGTCGCCAGCGACGAGTAGGTCAGGTCCACCTGCAGTGGGGTGGAACCGCTCAGCGCGCTGCCCCAGATCAGGCTGCGCGCGCTGTCGCGGTAGAGCTGGAAGCCGAGGCTGTCGTTGAGCGGGTTGAGCATGCGCCGCGGGGTGATGCCGAGGCCGGCACCCTGCGCGCCCTCGCCGATGTTCAGGCACATGCGTACGTAGATCGTGCCCAGCACGCTGATCGCGCCGGTCTGGCAGGTCACCAGGATCTGTGCGGTGGCGTCGGTGACGGCGGTGTCGGAGAGGGTGCCGAAGCTCACCGCCGTGGCCTGCGCGGTACAGGTGGTGGTCGCGGCAGCGCGCTGCGGCAGCAGCGCCGCGGCCACCAGCAGCAGCGCCGGCAGCCATATCCGCCAGGCGCGCGCGCTCACGGCGTGCGCTCCGGCAGGCAGCGCAGCGGACCCAGCCGGGTGGGCGGCGCCTGCGTCGGGCGCTCGATCCGGAACCGGCAGTGGCTTCCTTGCATGTCCACCTCCAGGTCGTTGCGGCCGGGCGCGAGCCCTTCCACATAGGCCTGGCCATCGTAGCCGACCACGGTGTCGACGCCCGGTCCATGCACCCGGCTGCCGACCGGCAGCGGCGCGTCGGCGGCGTCGTGCAGTTGCACCAGCACGCCGTCGCTGCGGCGGATCGGGAACGCCACCACCACCCCGGTCCGATCGCGCGGCACCACGATCTGGTCGACCTGCTCCGGCCGCAACTCGGGCGGCAGGCGCATCGGATCGATCGACAGCCGGTTGTGCTGCCAGGCCAGCAGCGGCGTGACCAGCAGGAAACCGCGCGCATCGGTGCGGCCGATCGGCCGGTTCTCCAGCAGCACCGGCACGTCGGCGACGCCGCCGGTGGAGACCAGGGCGAAGGCCTGGTCGAGATCGCGGCCAGGGAACCAGCCGCCGCCGATCCAGGCCACGCCGCCCGACGCTTCCGCATAGGCGTAGCGCTGGCCGCCGGCGCTGGCGATGCCGCTGGCGTAGCGGGCGCTGTCGCCACGCCAGCTGGCCTCGGCCAGGCCGCCGCCGCCGTCCTGCCCGCCGCGCGCCTGCAGCCGCCAGCCGCTGCCGCCGTCGGCGGCGGCCGCCTGGCTGAGGTCGGCCGTCGCACTGGTGCGCGCGCCGATGCGTTGCACGGCGACGCCGGCCTGGCGGCGGCCGTCCAGCGCGATCGACCAGCCCAGGTACACGCTGCGGTCGCGGACCTGGTCCAGGTTCTGGTTGATGCTCAGGTTCAACGACGACTGCCGCGGCAGGGCTCGGGTCCAGAACAGGCTGGCGTAGCGTTGGTCGCCGCTGTCGGGGTAGGCCAGGCGCACGTAGCTCAGGGCGATGTTGCCGACGCCGTCCCAGGTGCTGCCGAACAGGGCGCGCTCGCTGATCCGCGGCGGCGCGGCGCCGTAGCGCGCGGCCACGTCGCGGTAGCCGGATTGCGCGCGCTGGGTATCCATCGCCAGGTTGAAGCGGCCGTTGTTCCAGCGGTAGCTCAACGCGTACTGCAGGCCTTGCTGGCCGGCCGCACCGCCGTGCGCCAGCGAGGCGCCGAACACGCCGGCGCGCGGCAACAGCCACAGGCCGCCGACCCCGGCGTTGCGCACGCCGGCGCCGGCCTCGGCATGTGCCTCGGCGGTGAAGCGCGGGCCGAGGCCGCGCCGCCAGCTGGCGCTGCCGACGGTGTCGCCGGCATAGGCGAAATCGGCGACGCCGTACGCCTCGCGCACCCGGCCCAGCGCCAGCGACCAGTCGGTCAGGCCGCTGGCCAGCAGATCCTGGGTCGCATAGAACGGAAAGGCCAGCGAGCGGGTGCGGCCGTAGGCGTCGGTGATCACCACCTGGGCATTGCCGGCGCCGTCCACGCCCGGCGCGGCGGACAGCTGGAACGGCCCGGCCGGCAGCTGCGCGCCGTACTGGCGGATGCCGTTGACGTACAGGTCCACGCTGGACGGCACCGCCACTTCGCCGAGGAATTCCGGCAACGGGGTGATCGCGCGATACGGCTGCAGGCCGAAGTCGCTGCCCACCCGCACGCCGCCCAGGCGCACGGTGCGGCTCCAACTGGTGCTGCTGCTGAAGGTGTCGCCCAGCACCACGCTGGTCATGCGCTCGGGCAGCGACCACTGCCATTGCGTGTCCAGGCGGATCGTCTGAGCACGCCAGTCCTGCTGCGGCTCGCGGTACACGCGGCCGACGAAGGACTGCCGCAGCAGGCCCTGGCCCAGACCGAACACGCGCAGCTCGCCACTGGCGGTGAGATTGCTGGCGCCGCCCTGGCGGCTGGCGTAGAGGTCGTAGTCGAGCAGTGCGCCGGGTGAACTGGTCGCCGGCAGCGACGGCACGCCGCCGCGCGCGTCGATGCGGGTGGTGGCGACGTCCAGCAGCGCCACCGGCGCGTCGATCGTCACCTGCTGCAGGCTGGCGTCGTAGCGGAAGCGCACGCCGTCCAGGTCGCCCAGGGCGATCGCCGCGCTGGCGTCGCTGCCGTCCACGCGCAGGCCGAGCTGGCGCAGGGTGGCGGCGCTGGCGCGCAGTTGCTCGCCGTCGCGTTGGAACTGGAACAGGCCGGGCTGGCGGGTCTGGTTCAGGGTGACCTCCAGGTACAGGGTCTCCTGCGCCGGAGCGGTCGCCTCGGGCGGGGGCTGAGGCTGGGCGACGGCGAGCGCGGCGCTGCCGACCCACAGCGCCAGCAGCAGTTCAGGGCGCCGCGGCGTCCACGAACAGCGACTGCGCGCGCGGCTCGCCATTGATCCTTGCCTCGAACGTTCCCTGGGTCTGCGCCAGCGCCGCCGGCAGCGGCCAGCGCTTGCGTTGGCCCGGCAGCACGTAGCCGGCCAGGCCCTCGGCGATGGCGCTGCGGCGGCCGTCGCCGGCGACGAACTGCAGGTCCACAAGCTGCGCGTGGCCGTTGCCCTCATTGCGCACTTCCAGCGCCGCCCCCGCGCCGTCGCGGAGCAGCCGCGCGCGCAGTGCCGGCGCCGTGGTCGCGGCCGGCTTGAGGAACACCGGCACCGAATAGCGCAGCACGAACTGCAGCCCGGCGCTGGCGTTGCCGCCGGCATCCTGGCTGGGCAGTTCGTCGACCAGGATGCGATAGGCGTCCTCGCCGGCGGCGGGCGCGGGATCCAGGCGGATCACCCGCACCAGTTGCCGCGCGTGCGGCGCCAGTTGCAGCATCGGCGGGCTGAGCGCGATGCGGTCGCTGGGGTCGAGCACATCCTCGCCGTCGCGCTGCTGCCAGCGGAACACGCGCACCTGCGCGCGCAGCGGCACGTCGCCACTGTTGCTCAGCCACAGGCCCTGCGCGGTCTCCTCGGCACGCAGCGACACCGAGGTCGGCGCCACCTGCAGGCTCGCGGCGGCAGCCGCGCCGGCCGCCGCCAGCCACAGCGCGGCGAGTGCCGGCAGGCGCAGGAAGGAAGGCAGTCGCAAACGCATGCAGGCGGCTCCGGTTACCAGGTGACGGTGGCGGTGACGACGTCGCTGTACGAACCGGCAGGGTAGTTGGTGCTGGCGACCTGGCCGTAGACGGTGATCGGTTGCACTGCACCATTGCCGGTGCCGGCCTGGGTGTCGGTGCCGATGGTCGAGCCCCAGTTCTGGGTGCGCGCGGCATTGCGGTACAGCGCGTACGGCACGCGTGCGGTATTGCTGGCGTCGGCACTGCCCATGGTGCGGGTGGTGACCGTGGCGCCTGAGCCGGAACCGGCGTTGAGCGCGATGTTGTACGGGGTCCCGGAGGTGCAGCGCACGTTCAAGGTGCCGGTGCTGTTGATCGCGCTCTGGGTGGAATTGACGCTGCCGAAATCGACGTCGGTGGGCGCGGTCTGGATGTCGCAGACGCTGGTGATCTGGATCTTGACGTTGAAGGTGCGCGAGTCGGACTGGGCCCAGGCCAGGCCGGTCCCGGCGGCGAACAGCACGAGGAAGGCGAGAACGCGATGGAAGAGGTACATGGCAGGGTTCTTCGGTGAGGGCGGACAACCGCCGGTGCCACTGCCAGTGCAAAATGCGAGCCAGTTCACATATTTATGGATCGTTATCCAGTTTTCACATGGGATGACCGCCACAGGGTGCCGTGTTCAGTGCGATGAAGGCAGCGGCGACCGCGCCGGCGTGCCAAAAACCCGGCAACGCGCCCGGCGCGTTCAGCCAGCGCCGGGATGAGCGATAATGACGACCATGACCGTCAATCTGAAAACTCCGCAGGACATCGAGAAGATGCGCGTGGCCGGCCGCCTGGCCGCCGAGGTACTGGACCTGATCGGCCCGTACGTGAAGCCCGGCGTCACCACCGCCGAGCTGGACCGCATCTGCCACGACCATATCGTCAAGGTGCAGGGGGCGGTGCCGGCCAACGTCGGCTATCGCGGCTTTCCGAAGACCGTGTGCACGTCGGTGAACAACGTCATCTGCCACGGCATCCCCAGTGAGGGCAAGGTCCTGAAGGACGGCGACATCGTCAACATCGACGTCACCGTGATCAAGGACGGCTGGCATGGCGACACCAGCCGCATGTACTGCGCGGGCACGCCGTCGGTGATGGCGCGGCGCCTGATCGAGGCCACCTACGAGGCGATGTGGCGCGGCATCCGCGCGGTGAAGCCGGGCGCCACGCTCGGCGACGTCGGCCATGCCATCCAGCAGTACGCCGAGAGCGAGCGCTTCAGCGTGGTGCGCGAGTACTGCGGCCACGGCATCGGCAAGGTCTACCACGACGAACCGCAGGTGCTGCACTACGGCCGGCCGGGCGATGGCCTGGTGCTGAAGCCGGGCATGACCTTCACCATCGAGCCGATGATCAACGAGGGCACGCGCTACACCCGCGTGCTGCCGGACGGCTGGACCGTGGTGACCAAGGACCGCAAGCTCTCCGCGCAATGGGAGCACATGGTCGCCGTCACCGAGGATGGGGTGGAGGTCCTGACCCTGTCGCCGGGCGGCCTCGGCGAACCGTGAGCCTGCTGCCGGCCGGTGCCGATGCCGGCATGCCCGGCGCCGGCGTCGACGACGCCGGTTGGGCCGCCGCGGTCCGGCAACTGCTGGCGCAGACCGATGCGCGGCTGAGCAAGCGTTTCGACCAGGGCGATGACATCGATCGCCTGCTGGCGCTGCGCGCGCGCGCGCTCGACCAGTTGATCCGTCACGCCTGGAGCCGCTGCGTGCCGCGCGAGGCCGGGCTGGCGTTGTTCGCGGTCGGCGGCTATGGCCGTGGCGAACTGTTCCCGCGCTCGGACATCGACCTGCTGGTGTTCGGCGACCTCGATCCCGCCTACGAACCGGCGCTGGCACGGCTGTTCCCGCTGTTGTGGGACGCCGGCGTGCCGGTGAGCCATGCGGTGCGCTCGGCCGCGCAGTGCACTGCGGCCTGCGCCGACCAGACCGTGCTGACCGCGCTGATCGAGGCACGCCCGCTGCAGGCCGACGCCGCCGCCAAGGCGGCGCTGGCGGCGGCCATCGCCCCGCAGCGGGTATGGCCGCCGCGCGAATTCTTCATGGCCAAGCGCGAGGAACTGCAGGCCCGCCACCAGCGCTTCGGCGACACCGCCGACAACCTGGAGCCGGACATCAAGGACGGCCCCGGCGGCCTGCGCGACCTGCATACGCTGGGCTGGATGGCGCTGCGCGCATTCGGCGTGCGCGACCTGGAGCCGTTGATCGGCCTGGGCCACGTCGGCGGCGACGAAGCCGCGGCGCTGCGCCGCGAGCGCCGCGAACTGGCGCGCTTGCGCTACGGGCTGCACCTGGTCGCCAACCGCCCGGAAGAGCGCCTGCGCTTCGATTACCAGAAGACCCTGGCGCAGCGCCTGGGCTTCTCCGACGACGTCGAGAGCCTGGGCGTCGAAAAGATGATGCAGCGCTTCTATCGCAGCGCGGCGATCGTGCGCCGGCTCAGCGACCGGCTGCTGCAGCGGTTCGAGGAACAGTTCGACGGCGAGGCGCAGCCGCAGCCGCTGCACGGCGGCTTCTCGCTGCGCCGCGGCTACCTGGCCGCCGACGACGAGCGCTGGCCGCAGGCCGACCCGGTGCAGGTGTTCGCGCTGTTCGCCACCTGGGCCGCGCACGGCGAGATCCGCGGTCTGCATTCGCTGACCGCGCGCGCGCTGGCCGAGGCGCTGCCGCATCTGCCGGCCTACGCCAGCGCCAGCCCGACCGCGCGCGAGCGCTTCCTGGTGCTGTTGCGCGGCCCGCGCGCGGTGCAGACGCTGACCCGGATGGCGCGGCTGGGCGTGCTCGGGCAGTGGATCCCCGCCTTCGCGCAGGTGTCCGGGCGCATGCAGTTCGACCTGTTCCACGTGTACACGGTCGACCAGCACACGCTGATGGTGCTGAAGAACATGGCGGTGTTCGCCAACGCGCGTGCCGACGAGCGCTTCTCCATCGCCCACGAAGTCTGGCCACGGCTGCGCAAGCCGGAACTGCTGCTGCTGGCCGGCCTGTTCCACGACATCGCCAAGGGCCGCGGCGGCGACCATTCGGAGCTGGGCGCGGTGGATGCGCGCGCGTTCTGCGCCGCGCACGCGCTCAGCGCCGCCGACACCGAACTGGTCGCCTGGCTGGTCGAGCAGCACCTGCGCATGTCGGTGACCGCGCAGAAGCAGGACATCGCCGATCCGGAGGTGATCCATCGCTTCGCCAGCCTGGTCGGCGACCGCGAGCGTCTGGACTATCTGTACCTGCTGACCTGCGCCGACATCGCCGGCACCAGCCCCAAGCTATGGAATGCGTGGAAGGATCGGCTGCTGGCCGACCTGTACTTCGCCGCGCGCCGCGCCCTGCGCGAAGGCCTGGAGCATCCGCTGCCGGTGGCCGAGCGCCTGCAGGAGGCGCGCGAGGCCGCGCGCGCGCTGATGCACATCCAGGGCCACGACGACGCCATCATCGACCGCCAGTTCGCCGGCATGCCGGACGAGAGCTTCCTGCGCTTCCGTCCCGAGCAACTGGCCTGGCAGGCGACCTCGCTGATGGAGGTGGAACTCGGTGGCACCCTGGTCAAGGTGCGCCCGGTCACCCCCGACGACGCGGCGCTGGAAGTGTTCGTGTATTCGCCGGACCGCGACGGCCTGTTCGCCGCGATCGTGATGACCCTGGACCGGCTCGGCTACGGCATCCATCGCGCGCGCGTGCTCGACGCCCCGCACGGGGCGATCTTCGACACCTTCGAGGTGATGCCGGCCGATGCCTTCGCCAGCGGCGACATCGCGCAGTTGCAGGCCGGACTGCGCGAGGCGCTGGCCGGCGACCTGGCGCGGCTGCGCCCGGCGCGGCGGGTGGTGCCGCGCCAGCTGCGGCATTTCCGCTTCGCCCCGCGCATCGAATTCCGCGAAAGCCTCGACGGCCGCCTGACCCGGCTCAGCCTGGTCGCGCCGGACCGCCCGGGGCTGCTGTCGGACGTGGCCCAGGTGCTGCGCCGGCAGCACCTGCGCGTGCACGACGCGCGCATCGCCACCTTCGGCGAGCGCGCCGAGGATCTGTTCCACATCACCGACGAGCACAACCTGCCGTTGCCCGACGCCGCCCGCCAGGCGTTGCAGGCCGCGCTGCAGGCCTGCCTTGACCCCGATACCCCGCCTGGAGACCCCCGCTGATGGCCACCAAGAAGCCTGCCGCCAAGAAGTCCGCTGCCAAGACGGCGGCCCCCAAGAAGACGGCCAAGCCGGTTGCCGCAAAGCCGGCGGCGCCGACCGTGGCGAGCAAGCCCCCCAAGCCCGCCAAGCCCGCGCCGAAGCCGCTGCGCGCCAAGCCGGTGGCCGTGCCCAGCGCCGACGAGCTGAAGTTCACCATCGACAGCGCCTTCGAGCGCCGTGCCACGCTGACGCTCGACGAGATCGAGGGCTCGACCCGGCCGGTGGTCAACCGCGTGATCGATGGCCTGGAAAGCGGCGAGTTGCGCGTCGCCGAGCCGGACGGGCACGGCGGCTGGAAGGTCAACGAGTGGCTGAAGAAGGCGGTGCTGCTGTATTTCCGGGTCAACGAGATGGCCGTGGTGGAAGCGCAGCCGGCGCCGTTCTGGGACAAGGTGGAAGCGCGCTTCGCCGGCTATCACGAAGCCGAGTTCCGCAAGGCCGGCGTGCGCGTGGTACCGGGCGCGGTGGCGCGCCGCGGCAGCTACTTCGGCAAGGACGTGGTGCTGATGCCGAGCTTCACCAACATCGGTGCGCACGTGGGCGAGGGCACCATGGTCGACACCTGGGCCACGGTCGGTTCCTGCGCGCAGATCGGCAAGCACTGCCACCTGTCCGGCGGTGCCGGCATCGGCGGCGTGCTCGAACCGCTGCAGGCCAGCCCCACCATCATCGAAGACCACTGCTTCATCGGCGCGCGCTCGGAGGTGGTGGAGGGCGTGGTGGTCGGCCATCACAGCGTGATCGGCATGGGCGTGTTCCTGGGCCAGAGCACGCGCATCTACAACCGCGCCACCGGCGAGATCTCCTACGGCTACGTGCCGCCGTACAGCGTGGTGGTGTCCGGGCAGTTGCCGTCCAAGGACGGCTCGCACTCGCTGTACTGCGCGGTGATCGTCAAGCAGGTCGACGCCAAGACCCGCAGCAAGACCAGCGTCAACGACCTGCTGCGCGGCCTGGCCGACTGAGATGCCGGCGACGGTGCCGGACCTGGCCGAGGCCGCGGCTTACCGGCACCCGTCCGCCGTCTGGTACGGGCGCGCGCTGCCGCGCCTGCTGCATGCGCCTGGCTGGACCCGGCTGCGGCGTGCGTTGACGCAACGCTGGCCGCTGCCGGCGCTTGCGAGCGACGTGCGCGAGGTGGTCTATCTGAACTGGTGGGTCGACGTGCGTCGCGCCCCGCCACCGCCGCCGGGCTACGCCCACGTCGTCCACCACGGGCGCACGCCGTACACCATCCTCAGCTATCGCCATGGCCATTTCGGTCCTGCCCTGGCCGGACCGCTGCGGAAGCTGCTGCCATCGCCGCTGCAGAGCAACTGGCGGTGGTACCTGCGTCGCGTGGACGACGTGAACGCCGGGCCGGTGGTGCTGTTCGACCGCAACGTGATGGATGGATTGGCCTACGTGGCCGGCGCACGCGCCGCCAGCGACGCCATGCAGCCGCACCTGGCCTCGCGCTTCGTGCACGCGCTGCAGTCCGATGGCAGCGGCCACACGCAGATCGAGCCGGGGCAGGGCAGCGCGCCGGCGCTGCAACTGCACTGGCAGCCTGCCGAGGCCTGGCACGATGCCGACTGGACGCCGGCGTTCGCCACGCGCGAGGCGCTGCTGCGCTTCCTCACCTGCCAGGACGAGGCCATCGCGCGCACCTGCGACGGCCGCTGGGCCAGCACCCGCATCGCCTTGCCGGTGGACCCGGCCACGCTGCAGCCGTTGCGGCTGACCGGGGCGCTGACCTGCCCGCGGCTGCAGGCGCTGGGTGTCGCGCTGGAGGAGGGATTGGCCTTTCGCCTGCCGCGTGTCGCGTTCCGGGTGGTGTCCGAACGGCTGCTCTGAGCGCCTGGCGCCTGGGTAATGCCGGCAGCGTGCAACATGTTCGAGCGGTTCCGTCGCGAGCCTGCGGGTAGAGGACCATGCGCGCCGGTTGCACCGCAGCGTTGCCGTGCCTGTTGCGTCGACGCTCGCCTCCGCCTGGGTGATCGACGGTGCAGGAGATGGACGGCCGGCCGTCGGTTGAACCGGGCGCTGCCGCGGCCGGTCGGGAGCGCTGTGCATACCCGGCGTACATGGGTGGCCCGATACGCTGGCGCACGCGATTGCGCCACTGCCGCCACGTCAGGGGGCGGAACGGAAGAGGCCTGGCGCACTGCCACGAACGAACAGGAGAGACCGATGCGTACGATCATGTGGGCTTGCTGGATGACGGCGGCGTTCGCGCTGTCCGGGTGCGGCCGTGAGGGCGCGCCGGCGTCGACGACGCCCAAGCAGGGCGACACGCCTGCGGCGGCAGCCGCTGCGCCCAATCCGGCGCCGGCCGCGACACCTGCGCCTGCGCAAACGCCTGCGACGACGACGGGGACGGGGACTGCCGACGCGGCGGGCGCGCCGCTGTCCTGCGCCGACGAGATCGGCGCCGACGCCGCGGCGGCGCGTGCGGCCACCTGTCGCTCGGTGTCGCCGGCCACGCACCCGCCCTGCAATGCCGCCAACAGCTGCGCCATGATCGACGACGAGATCGCGCGCAGCTGCGCGCTGCTCGGCCGCGACGGACCGACCACCGCCGGGTGCGGCCCGGCCGCCGACAGCCCGCAGGCCGCGGCCGACGTGGTGCGGCGCTACTACGCGGCGATCAATGTGCGCGACTACGCCACGGCCTGGCAGCAGTGGGGCGAGGACGGGCGCCCGGGGCAGTCCTACGCGGCCTTCAAGGCCGGCTTCGCGCAGACGCGTGCGGTGAAGGCGACGATCGGCGCGCTGGGCGCCAGCGATGGCGCCGCCGGTTCGGTGTACCAGCCGGTGCCGGTCACCGTAGAGGCGACGCTGGCCGACGGCACGCGGCAACGCTTCCGCGGCGACTACGTCCTGCGCCGAGTCAACGGTGTGGACGGCGCTTCGGCGGCGCAGCTGCGCTGGCGGATCGACTCGGCCAAGCTCCAGGACGTGCCGGTGCAGTGAGGCCTGGCGGCGTCTTCTTGTGCCTGGGAGGCCGATGGCGCGCGCGGCGGGTAAGATCACGCGCGCTGCTGCCTGTCGATGACGGCATGCCCGGTTCGTCTCCTGATGGCATCGCCCGCCGAAAGGCGGTGCGCGGCGCTTTGGAATGCGATCTGTTCTGGGCCGACCGACCCTCACCCCAACCCCGCTCCCGGTGGGAGAGGGGCTTCATTCGCTTGAAGGGATGTTTCGATGACGACGTTGTACGGATTGAAGAACTGCGACACCTGCAAGAAGGCGACCAAGTGGCTGGACCGCTTCGGCGTGGCCTACACCTTCGTCGATTACCGCGAGCACAAGCCGACCCCGGAGACCCTGCTGGACTGGGCCGGCCAGGCCGGTGGGTTCGACGCGCTGGTCAACAAGTCCTCCACCACCTGGCGGCAGTTGCCCGACAACAAGAAGACACCCGGCTCCGATGCCGAGTGGAAGCTGCTGCTGCGCGAGTATCCGCAACTGATCCGCCGCCCGGTGGTGGTGACCGACGACGGCAAGCTCAGCCAGGGTTTCTCCGACAGCGGCTTCAAGCAGCGGTTCGGGGTGGCGTGACCGTCCGCCCTTACCGGGCCGACGACTGGGCGCGCCTGTGCGCCATCCACGATGCCGCGCGCCTGGAAGAACTGCAGGCGGCGGGGCTGCCGGAGGCGTTCCTGCCGCTGCCGATCGCGGCCGAGCGCGAAGGCCTGTTCGATTACCGCGTGCAGGTCGCCGAGTGCGATGGCCAGGTGCTCGGCTTCGTCGCCGACGATGGCGAGGAACTGGCCTGGCTGTACGTGGATCCGGCCGCGCGCCGGCGCGGTGTCGGCCAGGCGCTGGTGGCCGCGGTGCAGGACGCCAGCCCGGCCGGCCTGGCCCTGGAATTGCTGGAGGGCAATGCCGCGGCGCTGGCGTTCTACCGCGCCTGCGGTTTCGTCGAAACCGGCACGCACGGCGGGCGCATGCCTGGCAACGAAGCTTTCGCGGTGCGCGTGCAGTGCATGCGCTGGCCCGGCATCGCGCCGTAGCGACGGCCGGCGCCGCGACCGCGCACCCGTCCGGCGATCCCGGCCGATGCTTCGAATCCGCCACTCCCACTCGTACACTGCACGCCGTGCGCCGCCGGCACGCGACGCTGCCGCCGCCGATCCGCATCGCGTCTCCCTCGTGTTTTCCAACGGTGTCCCTGCATGTCCGATGTCCTTGAACTCGCCTGCGACCTGATCGCCCGCCCGTCGGTCACCCCCGACGATGCCGGCTGCCAGGACCTGATCGCGCAGCGGCTGCAGCGCGCCGGTTTCGCCATCGAGCGGCTGCGCTGCGGCGAGGTCGACAACCTGTGGGCCACCCATCGCGGCGGCGACGGTCCGGTGCTGGCGCTGCTCGGCCATACCGACGTGGTGCCGCCGGGGCCGCGCGAGGCCTGGAGCAGCGATCCGTTCGCGCCGCAGGTCCGCGATGGCGTGCTGTACGGGCGCGGCGCCGCCGACATGAAGGGCAGCGTGGCCGCCTTCGTGGTCGCCGCCGAGCGGTTCGTGGCCGCGCAGCCGCAGCATCCGGGCACGCTGGCGCTGCTGCTGACCAGCGACGAGGAAGGCGATGCGATCGACGGCGTGCGCCATGTGGCGCGCGTGTTCGCCGAGCGTGGCGAGCGCATCGATTGGTGCATCACCGGCGAACCCTCGTCCACCGAGCGGCTCGGCGATCTGCTGCGGGTCGGCCGTCGCGGCAGCCTTTCCGGTGCGCTGCGCGTGCGCGGCGTGCAGGGGCACGTGGCCTATCCGCACAAGGCGCGCAACCCGATCCACCTGGCCGCGCCGGCACTGGCCGAGCTCGTGGCGCAGCACTGGGACGACGGCTACGAAAGCTTCCCGCCGACCAGTCTGCAACTCTCCAACATCCATGCCGGTACCGGCGCCAACAACGTCATTCCCGGCGAACTGCAGGTCGCCTTCAACCTGCGCTACACCCCGCACTGGGATGCGCCGCGGCTGGAAGCGGAGATCGCCGCGCTGTTCGATCGCCATGGCCTGGACTACGACCTGCGCTGGCACCGCAGCGGCGAGCCGTTCTACACCCCCGAAGGCACGCTGCGCCGGGTGGCGCGCGAGGTGCTGGGCGAGGTCGCCGGCGCGCCGCCGGAGGAGAGCACCGGCGGCGGCACCTCCGATGCGCGCTTCATCGCCCCGCTGGGCGCGCAATGCATCGAGGTCGGCCCGGTCAACGCCAGCATCCACCAGGTCGACGAGCACGTGCGCGTGGCCGACCTGGAGGCGTTGCCGGATCTGTACCTGCGCCTGATCGAACGGTTGCTGCGGTAACAGTTGCGCCGGCTCGCGTGCCGGGTTACGGTCGTTCCATGACCTCGCTGTCCGCCCTCCGCTCGAGCAACGCCAACGGCCGCAATAACGCGCTGGCGAATAATCGTGCGCGGCCGATGCGGGTCTGCGACTAGGCGCTACCAGAAACACCACGCCCAGCCACCAGAAAACCCGCATCGGCCGATGCGGGTTTTTTTGTGCCTGGGTGTTCCCCTCCGCAACCACCACCCCACGATCAGGAGCTTTCCCATGTGTTCGATCTTCGGCATCTTCGGCCTGCAACCGGGCGACGACCTGCAGGCGCTGCGGCGGCAGGCGCTGGACTGCTCGCAGCGGCAGCGCCACCGCGGCCCGGACTGGAGCGGCGTGTATGTCGACGACGGCGCGATCCTGGTCCACGAGCGCCTGGCCATCGTCGACCCGGCCGGCGGTTCGCAGCCGCTGCTTTCCGACGACGGGCAGCTGGCGCTGGCGGTCAACGGCGAGATCTACAACCATCGCGAACTGAAGAAGCAGCTCGTGCAGCCATACGCCTTCCAGACCGGCTCGGACTGCGAGGTGATCAACGCCCTGTACCGCGAAACCACGCCGGACGCGCTGCTGAACCGCCTCAACGGCATCTTCGCTTTCGCGCTGTGGGACAAGGCCGCCGGGCGCGTGCTGATCGCGCGCGATCCGATGGGCGTGTGCCCGCTGTACTGGGGCCATGATGCGCAGGGGCGGCTGCGAGTGGCGTCGGAGATGAAGTCGCTGGCCGACAGTTGCGCCGACGTCGCCCAGTTCCCGCCGGGCCACTACTACGACAGCGCCAGCGGCGAATTGGTGCAGTACTACCGCAAGCCGTGGCGCGACTACGCGGCGGTGCAGGGCGTGGAGGTGAGCAAGCAGGAACTGCGCGAGGCGTTCGAGCGCGCCGTGCATCGCCAGCTGATGACCGACGTGCCGTACGGCGTGCTGCTCTCCGGTGGACTGGATTCGTCGCTGGTCGCGGCGGTGGCGGCGCGCTTCGCACGCAAGCGCATCGAGGAGAACGACGAGGCCGAGGCCTGGTGGCCGCGCCTGCACTCGTTCGCGATCGGCCTGAAGGGCTCGCCGGATCTGGCCGCCGCGGCGATCGCCGCCGAGGCGCTGGGCACGGTGCACCACGGCTTCGAGTACACCTTCGAGGAGGGCCTGGACGCGTTGCCGGAGGTGATCCGGCACATCGAGACCTACGACGTCACCACCATTCGCGCCTCCACGCCGATGTTCCTGCTGGCGCGGCGGATCAAGGCGATGGGGGTGAAGATGGTGCTCTCCGGCGAAGGCAGCGACGAGATCTTCGGCGGCTACCTGTACTTCCACAAGGCGCCGAACGCGCGCGAATTCCACGAAGAACTGATCCGCAAGCTCGACGCGCTGTACAACTACGATTGCCTGCGCGCCAACAAGTCGATGATGGCCTGGGGCGTGGAGCCGCGCGTGCCGTTCCTGGACGTGGAGTTCCTGGACGTGGCCATGCGCATGGACGCCCAGTACAAGATGGCCGGCACCCGCGCCGACGGCAGCAAGCGCATCGAGAAGGCGGTGCTGCGCGAAGCCTTCGAGGGCTATCTGCCCGAGTCGATCCTGTGGCGGCAGAAGGAGCAGTTCAGCGACGGCGTCGGCTACGGCTGGATCGATGGGCTGAAGGCGCATGCCGAGGCCCAGGTCAGCGACCGCGAACTGGCCGCGGCCGACAAGCGCTTCCCGGTGAACCCGCCGCAGACCAAGGAAGCCTATTACTACCGCAGCCTGTTCGAGCGCGTGTTCCCGACCCCGGCCGCGGCCGAGACCGTGCCCGGCGGCAAGTCGATCGCCTGCTCCTCGCCGGCGGCGATCGCCTGGGATGCCAGCTTCGCGACGATGGCCGATCCCTCCGGCCGCGCGGTGGCCGGGGTGCACGCGCAGGCGCTGGGGTGACCTGCGCCAGCCTGCTGGCGATCGCCGGGGTGCTGACGCTGGGGGCGATCAGCCCCGGCGCCAGCTTCCTGCTGGTGGCGCGGCTGGCCGCGGGGCGCTCGCGCGCGGCCGGGCTCGCCGCGGCACTGGGCATGGGCGTGGGCTGCGCGCTGTTCGCGTTGGCGGCCTTGTTCGGCCTGCAGGCGTTGCTGGAGCGGGTGCCGGCGCTGCATCGCGCGGTGTCGGTCGCCGGTGGCGCCTATCTGCTGTGGCTGGCCTGGCGGACGTGGCGGACGCCGGCGTCGCTGGCCGCCACCGCGCCGGAACAGCAGGTGCCGGCGGTGCGCTCGGCCTTCGTCATGGGCCTGTTGACCCAGCTCGGCAACCCGCAGACCGCGCTGGTGTTCGCCGGCCTGTTCGCCGCGCTGCTGCCGGCGCAGCGCGTGCCCGCCGAGTACGTGGCGCTGCCATCGCTGGCCTTCGCCATCGATGCGGCCTGGTTCGCGCTGGTGGCCGGGTTGCTGTCCGCACCGGCGCCGCGGCGCTGGTGGTTGCGCGCGCGGCGGCCGCTGGACCGGCTCAGTGCGGTGCTGATGAGTGGCCTGGGCCTGCGCCTGCTGTGGCGGGCGGTGTAGCCGCAAGCGCAGGCGGGTCGCGCTGCTCCGGTAGCGTGCGTGTTCGACGCCGGCGATGCGTGCCGCGGGATGCGGCTCCTTTCCGCGCGCCTCCCGCTACGCCGGATCCGCCGTCGGCGCCGCGCTGTCGAGGGCGCCGTGCATGGCCGCGATGGGGGCTGGCCCTGTGGCGCTGTCCAGGCAGATCCGGCTCTTGCCGTCGCGCTTGGCCGCATACAGCGCACGGTCGGCACGCTTGAGCAGATCCGAGACGTCGCCGTCGGGATGCATGCGCGCGACCCCGGCGCTGAACGTGAAGGCCACGCCCTTGGCGCGGGTCTGGCGCACGCGTTCCAGCAACCGCTGCAGCAGGGCATCGGTCTGCGTGTCGCTCATGCCGTCGAGCACGATGCCGAATTCCTCGCCGCCGAGCCGGCCGACCCGGCAGCCGTGCCCGAGCCGGGTCAGTTCGGCGGCCAGGGCCAGCAACACCGCATCGCCGACATCGTGACCATGGCGGTCGTTGACCTGCTTGAAGTCGTCGATGTCCAGCATCGCGAACTGCAGCGTGCCGCGGCGACCGCGCTCGGCCGCCAGCGCATGCAGTTGCGCCATCAGGGCGCGCCGGTTGGCCAGCCCGGTCAACGCATCGGTCTCGGAGATGCGCCGGTAGTCTTCCTTCAGACGGTAGGTGATCAGCATGCTGCGCGCGAAGGTGCGGTTCATGGCCAGGCCGATCAGCGACACCGCGGCGACCAGCAGCCCCAGCAGCATCGGGTCGCTGGCGGCCGCCGGTGGCAGCGACCGACCGGTCAGCATGATCGTCCAGGTGTATGCCAGCGCCAGCAGGTAGTCGCGCGTGAACGGGAACAGCAGATTGATGCCCAGGCACAGGGTGACCGTGGTCGGCAGCCACCAGAATTCGCCATGTACGCCCATCTGCCGCAGCTCGATCTGATACGCCCACGACAGCAGCAGCACGTACAGCGCGCCGCTCAGGCGCCAGTGCCAGAAGCGGCGGACCAGCAGGGTGCAGGCGGCGGTGCCGAGCAGCGCGGCCAGCAGGATCAAATTGACCAGGCCCCATGGTCGCTGCAGATACGGATTGAACAGCAGCGTCGCGACCCAGATCGACAGGGTCAGCGCTTGGATGGCGGTGGTCGACCGCCCCAGCAGGTGGCGGATGTACTCCGGGTACGTCATGTGCTGCCCAACGGCGCGTCCCGGCCGGTTCGTGATGTGCGGACGCCGACGCGCACGCGCTGGATCGATGGCAGCGTATCGGCATGCCGGCGTGGCGGCTTGAGTGGCCGCAGCGTCTGCGGTTCAGCCTGTTCGTGCCGCACGCAGCGGCGGTGAAGCGGGGTGGACGTCTGCGCTGTCTGCGTCGGGCCTGATGCGCGTGCACCACGAGCGAGTGCGCTGCGGGGCGGCGGCATGCGCCGCCCCGCGGGGGCTGTTGGTGCTGCGTGCTACAGCGACGTGGCGGCCGGCAGCGCGGGATCGCGCGCGAACGCCGCGGACGTGCCGGCCGACACCGGCGTGGCGCCGTCCAGGCGAAGGCTGCCGTTGCCCGCCTGCCGGGCGGCAGACAGCGCGCGGTCCGCGCGGGCGAGCAGGTCGGACAGTTCGCCGCCGGCCGGCAACGAGGCCAAGCCGACGCTGCAGGTGAAGCTGGCGCCGTCCACGCGCAGGCCACGGATGCGCTGCTGCAGGCGCTGCACCAGTGCGCTCGCCTTGTCCTGCGACACGCCCTCGAACAGCAGGCCGAACTCCTCGCCGCCGAGGCGGCCGACGCGGCAACGCGGGTCCAGCCGCACCAGTTCCGTCGCCAGCGCCTGCAGTACCGCATCGCCGACGTGGTGGCCGTGCTCGGCGCCGATCCGCTCGAAGTCGTCGATGTCCAGCATGGCCAACTGCACGGCGTGCTGGGTGCCGACCGCTGCCTGCAGGTCGGCCATCAGCGCGCGCCGGTTGGGGATGCCGGTCAGTGCGTCGGTCGCGGCCAGGCGCCGATAGCCTTCCTTCAGTGCGTGGTTGCTGCGCATGGTGGTGACGAAGATGCGGTTCAACGCGAACCCGACCATGGTCACCGCCGCCACCAGGATCTCCAGTAGCGGCAGGTCGGCGGAGGCCGGCACCAGGCTGTCGTGCCAGCCGAGCATGATCGCCCAGGTGCAGGCCAGCGCCAGCAGATAGTCGCGCGCGTGGCAGAACAGCACGCTGTAGCCCAGGCTCAGGGTCACCGCCACCGGCAGCATCCAGGGCAGGCCGGCGCCGCCCATGTGGTGCAACTGCAGCCGGAATGCGGCGTCGAACGCGATCACCGACAGGAAGGCGCTCAGCCGCCATTGCCAGAAGTGCCTGGTCATGCGCATGACCACGCCGCTGCCGAGCATGGCGACGAACGCCAGCGCATAGCGCGCGTCCAGTGGGTGGCTCAGGTAGGGGTTGCACAGCAGCAGCGCCAGCCAGACGCACAGGGTCAGGCCCTGGATCGCCAGGATCGGCGTGTCGAGGGTGCGGCGGACATGAAGGTGGTAGTTCATCTGCTCTCCCAGAGCGCCGCGGCACTCCAGCGTCTGCGGCACGGCCGGTCGGTGGTCCAGCGCGGTCCGTCGGTCGCTGGGGCGTCGTCACCGGTTAGCGGCCGCTGCAGGCAGAGCTTTAATGGATGTGTCGCGGCGTGCGTGTCGCCCGCCTCGGGGGGGGCACCCGCCTGGACGCGACCGGGCCTGCCGGTCACCCCGGTTCTGCCGCCACGCGCGGGGGCCGACCTGTTCAAGGCCGGCCGGGTGGCGTGCGCAGGCGCCGCGGCCGCGCGCGCTTACTCGAAGCGCACGCAGTGGCCGTAGCGTTCGGGCTGGATGTCGATGCCCGAGGCATCGGCCTGGTTGCTCTTGCGCCACAGGTTGGGGCGGAACTCCGGGCCGGTGCAGTTGGCCGCGCTGTCCACGCCGATGGTGTAGGTGTAGGGATTGCCGCGGAAGGTGTTGTTCTCGAAGGTGTTGTCCTGGCTCATGCTGTTGTCCCAGCACAGGATCTGCGGCGTGCGCTGGCGGATCGAGCAGGTCAGGTAGAGCCCCGCACCCTTGTTGTCGATGAACTGGTTGCCCGCGAACAGGTTGCGCCGCGCGTCGGCCAGGTACACGCCCTGGCTGCCGTTGCGCTCCAGGCGGTTGTCGCGGATCTCGCTGTCTTCCAGGTGCTCGGTGGTGATGCCGGCGGCGACGTTGTCGTGGATCACGTTGTCGATCAGCTTGACCTTGGCGGTGCGGTTGAACGACACCCCGTCCCAGGTCGCGCCGGAGACGTCGTTGTGCGCGATCAGCAGGTCGCGGCTGTCGAACTCGCTCAGCAGGCAGGCGCTGCGGCACTTGCTCACCCGCAGGTGGGTCAGCTGGATGTTCTGGCCGTTGCGCACCACCACCAGGCTGTTGCTCAGGTACGGGCGTTCGGGCATGAACTCCTTGTCGATGGTGCCGCCGACGATCTGCAACTGCTCCACGCGCACGTCGCGGATCGGCCGCATGGGGCGCTCGTTCTGGTAGTCGCCGATGACGATGGTGGGTTGCTGCACGTGGTCGCGCATGCGCAGCACGGTGCTGTCGCCCTGGCCGCGCAGGCGCAGGCCGTCGCGCTGGATCGAGATCAGCTTGCCGACCGGGAACTCGCCGGCGCTCAGGCACACGGTGGCGGGTTTGCCGTCGTTGGGGACGCGGTCGATCGCGGCCTGCAGATCGTCGCCGGGTTGGGCGCGCACGCTGCAGTCGGAAGCGGCCGCGGGCGCGTCGGCAGCCGGCGTGGCACAGGCGGAAAACGACACGGCCGCGGCGAGCGGCAGCAACAGGGCGAGCAGGGGAGGGCGCTTCATCGGTAGGCAGACTCGGCAGTGGGGGAAGGGGGACGGCAGGCCGGCGTATGCGGTCGGACGCCGGCGCGGAGCCGATCGCGGGTCATTGTGGTGCGGACGGGCTTAATGTCAGCGTGTGCCGGGTCGGGCCGGGCAGGAACTTTGTGGCGCGGCCCTGCACCCAGTCGGCGTGGCCGGCGCCCCAGAACGGCGACAGCGGGTGGCCGCTCTGGCCGCCGGGCATGTGCACGATGCCGTCGGCCTCGTGGCCCGGTGCCACCACCATGCGCTCGGAGGCGCCGAACGCCGGGCGCTGCACCCGCGGCATGTCGTCGTCGCCGGGCAGCGGCGTGTCCGGCATGCATAGCCAGCCGCGCAGCGGCGCCGGCAGGCCCTGCGCCAGCGGATGGCAGATCGCCGCACGGTTCTCCTGGCCCCAGCGGCGCGTGTCCAGCGGGCCATCGGCCTGCAGGTGCGTGCGCACCTCGGCGGCGGCGTCTTCCAGCAGCGCCTGCCAGCTGCCGTAGCGGCGCGGCAGCAGGTGCAGCGGCTGTTGCTGCAGCAGCGGCCAGGCCACGCCTTCCAGTTGCGGCAGCGCCGGGGGCGCGGCATCGGCATCCGATCCTGTAGGTGCCGGCGCGATCAGGCCGTCGCGGATCCGGGTCAGCACCGCCAGGCGCCAGGCGCGCACCAGGGTATAGCTGACCGAGCCGGTGCTGGCGCGGCCTTCCCAGTGCTTGGCCGCTTGCGAGATGGCGTGCAACGCCGGCGTCGCCGCACCGGCATCGCGTTGCTGCAGCAGCGCCCACCAGCGCTGCAGGAACAGGGCGCGGTCGTCGAGTTGGATCGCCAGCAACTGCGGTTCGTTCAGCCGCGGATGCAGGCGCAGGTCGTCGCGGATCTGCTGTGCGCGTGCGCCCAGCGCGTAGCCGCCGTCGCCGAGCGGCGCCAGTTCGGCGCCGCCGACCACGCGGGCATTGGCGGTCCACAGTTGCCCGTCGGCGGGGTCGATGCGCTGCGGCGACTGGCTGGTGGACAGCGGCCATGGCGCGCAGCGCGCCTCCGCCGGCACTGTCGCGCGCACGTCGTGCATCACCGCATCGGCCGCGCAGTGCGGGCCGCGCAGCGGCAGCGGGCCGAGCACGCGCCAGCCGATGTGGCCGTCGCGGTCGGCCAGCACCAGGTTCTGTGCCGGCGTGGCGATGTGCTGCGCACGGGCGAAGGCATCGGGCAGGGTGTCGGCGCGGGCGAAGTCGGCCAGCCCCAGATTCAGCGCACCCGGCAACTGCGCGGCCCAGCGCAACGCCAGCGCGCTGCCGTCGGGTTCGTGTTGCAGGATCGGGCCATAGGCGGTGTCTTCGACCTGCAGTTCGGTGTCGGGGGCGCCCGAGACCTTGATCCGTTCGCGATGCACGGTGACCGGCGTGCAGCCGGGCTGCGCCACCGCGGCGCACGGGGTGAGCCGGTACCAGTCGGCGGTATCGGCATAGCTGTTGGTGAACCCCCAGGCGACGTGACCGTTGCTGCCGACGATCACCGCTGGCAGGCCGGGCAGCGAGAATCCGGACACGTCCACGTGGCCGCCCGGCGCCTGCGCATCGGCATAGCGCAGGCGCACGCGGAACCACAGGCTGGGCGCGCGCAGGCCCAGATGCATGTCGTTGGCGACGATGGCGCGGCCGTCGGCGGTGCGGCTGCCGGCGATCGCCCAATTGTTGCTGCCGGGCGCGCTGGTGGCGACCGCCTCGGTCGCGGCGGGGGCGGGCGCGCCCGCCAGGCGGCGCAGATCGACCTGATCGGCGGAGGGCAGCTCCGCGTCGCCGCGCACGCTGCCGTCCAGTGTCGCGTCCCAACTGCTGCCCTCGTGGCGCAGCAGGGCGTACAGCGGCGCCGGCAAGCGCTGCTGCAGGCGATACAGGGCCAGCTTGCGCTCGAGTTGCTTGCCCTGCAGGTCGAAGTACATCGCCTGGCCGGCCAGCGCCGAATCCACCGGCTGCCAGTCGCGCGGCGCGGCGAACAGCATCAGGTAAGGCCACGGCCGTATCCGCAACGCGTGCAGGCCCTGGTTGACGCCCGCACTGTAGGCCTGCAAGGCCGCCGCGTGCGTGCCGGCGAACGCGGCCAGTTGCGCGCTACTGCGCGCGCGCAGGCGATGCGCCCGCCGTGCCTTGTCCACGTCCAGCGCGTGCGGACCGACCAGCTCGGACAGTTCGCCGGCGGCGGCGCGGCGCAGCAGGTCCATCTCGAAGAAGCGTTCCTGCGCGTGCACGTAGCCGAGCGCGCGCATCGCATCGGCCTCGTCGGCGGCCTCGATGGTGACCACGCCCAGCGCGTCGCGCTGGATGCTTGCCGGCGCGCGCAGGCCTTGCAGCGGGGCCTTGCCGTCGAGCGTGGCCAGGCTGCCGCGCAGCAGCAGCCAGATGCCCAGCGCCACGGCCGCCGTCAGCAGCAGCGTCCCCAGCAGCAGGCGTTTCCATCGACCGCGCATCGTCTCTCTCCGGTGGGCAAGTCTCCGATTCTAGACACGACTGCGTGTCGTTCCCGCGTAGGCGCGGCGCGCTGTGCGCGGGGTCACGCATCGTGGGTGGTGCGAGTCGGGATGTGAATGATTCCGATTGGAACGCGGCGCGGCGGCATCGGGCACTATGGCGCCCTCAGTCGACCCCACGGAGCCCGCCCCATGAAGGGACACCCCGACGTTGTGCAATGCCTCAAGGAGCTGCTGCGCGGCGAACTGGCCGCGCGCGACCAGTATTTCATCCACTCGCGGCGTTACGAGGACGAGGGCCTGCTGGCGCTGTACGAACGCATCAACCACGAGATGGAAGAGGAGACCGAGCACGCCGATGCGCTGCTGCGGCGCATCCTGTTCCTGGAGGGCGACCCGGACATGCGCCCGCATGCCTTCGAACCCGGGCGCACGGTCGAGGAGATGCTGGAGAAGGATCTGAAGGTCGAGTACGAAGTGCGCGCCAATCTGGCCGCGGGCATGAAACTGTGCGAGCAGCACGGCGACTACGTCAGCCGCGACGTGCTGCTGGCGCAGCTGCGCGACACCGAGGAAGACCATGCCTGGTGGCTGGAACAGCAGCTCGGCCTGATCAAGCGCATCGGCATGGCGCTGTACCAGACCTCGAAGATCGACGGGCACGTGTCCGGCAAGGACGCCTGATCCGTCCGTGTGCCTCCCACTTGCGGGAGGCGCCGATGCACTGAGCGGGACCCATCCCCGCCACCGCGGCCGTGCCATCGCCGGCCGCTTCTGACCCGCCGATCGTGCCGGTCGCCACAACTCTCGCTGGCCCGCGCCGGCGCTGCCGACCCTCGCGGGCGACAGTGCCCATCGCGGTGTCGCGGCGGTTGCTGCTGCAGCAAGGCCGCAGCGACTGCCGACACGCCTTCTGCCCTTCTCGTTTCCTGACGCCGCCGATCGGGTTCGGTCGCGCGCGGCCGCGTGGCTGGATGGCGTGGCTGGCGCATTCGCTCGGTTCGCAGTGCGACGCCATGGCGATCGGGCGAGCCGATCTGTCGTCGCCGTCCTCCCCGATGGCTGTTGCAATGCCGCAAAAATCGGCCGTCGCATGCATGTCGCTGCATGCGCGAACCCTTGGAATCCAGGCGTTTGCGCGCCTCGCCACGTCCGCGGCAAAGGCCGTGTGGACAATGCTTGCAAAACAGTAGTGATCGCTATACGGTAGTTTTCACTACTTAATTGCGCGATGGCGAGGGGGCGTTCGATGCAGGCGAGTCCGGGAATCAGGCGGTACGGCGTGGTCGGTGTGGTGGTCGCGGGATGGCTGCTGGCGACCGCGCCGGCAGGCGCCGCACCGGCCGCGGCGCAGGGGCTGTGGCTGACCGCGGCCAAGGACGCGGTGGTGGAGTTCGCGCCGTGTGCGGATGCGGCTACCGCCTTGTGCGGACGCATCGTCTGGGACAAGGACGCCGGCACCGCCACCGATACCTGCGGCGTGCAGATCGCGCGCCTGGGGCGCGAGGACGGCGATACCTGGCGCGACGGCTGGGCCTTCGATCCGCGCAGCGGCAAGCGCTACAAGGCCACGCTGCGCGCCAGCGGCAAATCGCTGGACCTGCGCGCCTTCGTCGGGGTGGAAGTGCTCGGCGAGACCGAACGCTTCACCCGCGTACAGGCGCTGCCCAGCACGCCGGTCTGCGCCAAGTAATCACCCGCCGCGCGCGCAACGCGCCGGCGTCATCAATGTGCGGGGCCAGCGACGGCCGCCGCGCGTCCCACCTTCCTCAGCAAACAGGGGAGATTGAGATGACTGCAGTCCGCTTCATGGCGACCCTCGCGGGCGCACTGGCCCTGCACGGCGCGTGCTGCGCCCGGGCCCACGCCCAGCAGGCCGACGCCGATGGCATGGTCAATTACGAGTTCCAGAACCAGATCAAGCTGATGAGCGAGCAGCGCACGCGCGGCGTGTCCGACTCGCTGATGCGCCCGTCGCTGAAGTGGACCACCCAGTTCGTGCACGCCAGCGGCTTCGTCGCGCTGCTGGAGGTGGCCAAGGTCAGCAAGAAGCAGTTCCTCGACGGCGACGGCCTGGGCATCACCGCCGCGGCCGGCTACCGCTTCGGCAATCCCGATGCCTGGCATGCCGGCGTCGGCCTGGCCACCGAGCGCTTCCCCGGCGCCAGCTTCCTGGCCCCGCACCGGATCGACCTGGAGACCGGCACGCCGGAGGACATTCGCCGCACCGACTACGACAGCAATTTCGGCGTGCTCGAACTCGGCTACGGCGCGGTCGAGGGCCGCCTGCTGTACGTGTTCTCCAAGACCTACCGTGGTGCCGACACCGGCGGCGTGTGCGCGCAGATCCTGCAGTTCGCCGCCGACCCGACGGCGGCGCTGCGCTGCTTCGCCCGTGGCGAGCACGACTCGCGCGGCACGCTGCTGGGCGATCTGAACTACCAGACGCCGCTGCTGCCGTCGATATTGCCGTCGACCACGCTGCGCCTGCACGCCGGCTACCAGAAGCTGCGCAACTTCAGCGAGGGCAGCTTCGCCGACTACCAGATCGGCGTCACCCACAAGCGCTGGGGCCTGGACTGGAACCTGGACTGGGTCAGCACCCGGGTCAACGCGCACGAGCTGTATTGGGTGCAGGACGGCGCGCGCATCCGCAAGACCGACGGCGACACCCTGGTGGCCTCGATCGGCTACACGTTCTGACCGATGCGCAGCGAACTGCTCGATGCCGACCGGGGCGGCGACCAGCCACTGGTGCTGGCGGTGGACCTGGGAACCTCCGGCTGCAAGTGCGCGCTGGTCACCTTGGAGGGCCAGGTGATCGCCTGGGCCTTCGAACCGGTGCCCCTGCACGTGCATGGCGTCTGCGCCGAGCAGGATCCGCGCGACTGGTGGAACGCGTTGCTGGTCACCGCGGCGGCGGTGCTGCAAGGCGGCGAGGCGTTGCGCCAGCGGGTGACCGCGGTGTGCTGCTCGACCCAGGGCGAGTGCACCGTGTGCGTGGACCGCGACGGCCGCGCGCTGGGCAATGCCATGCTGTGGCTGGACATGCGCGGGCAGGCCGCGATCGCGCGGCGCCTGCGCGGTCGTTGGCTCAACGTGCGCGGCTATGCGCCGCTGAAGCTGCTGCGCTGGTTGCGCCTGAGCGGCGGCGCGCCGGCCGGCAGCGGCAAGGATTGCGCCGGCCATATCGCCTACCTGCGCGACCACGAACCGCAGCGTTACCAGCGCACGCACAAGTTCCTCAACGCGCTGGACTATCTCAACCTGCGCCTGACCGGGCGCTTCTGCGCCACCGCCGATTCGGTGCTCACCACCTGGGTCACCGACAACCGCGACCCGATGCGCATCCGCTACGACGACGGCTTGCTGCGGCTGCTCGGCATCGAACGCGACAAGCTGCCGGAGCTGGTGGCCTCCACCGAAGTGCTGGGGCCGCTGCTGCCGGGCGTGGCCGCGCAACTGGGCCTGTCGCCGCAGACCCGGGTGATCGCCGGCGCCATCGACAACTCGGCGGTGGCGGTGGCCGCGGCGGTCGAGGACTACGCCGCGCATCTGTATCTGGGCACGTCGTCGTGGCTGGGCGCGCACGTGCCGCGGATGAAGACCGACGTGTTCAGCAACATCGCCGCGGTGCCGTGCGCGGTCAGCGGGCGTTACCTGGCCACGGCGCTGCAGTCCACCGCCGGCGCCAACCTGTCGTTCCTGCGCGACCGCATCCTGTTCCATCCCGACGAACTGCTGCGTGACGAAGAACGCCCGGACGTGTACGAGGTGCTCAACGTCATCGCCGCGCGGGTGCCGGCCGGGGCCAACGGCCTGGTCTACATGCCGTGGCTGTTCGGCGAGCGCACCCCGGTGGAGGACCATAGCCTGCGCGCCGGGCTGGTCAACCTGTCGCTGATGCACACCCGCGAGGACATCATCCGCGCCTTCATGGAAGGGGTGGCGTTGAACACGCGCTGGATGATGGAACCGTTCGCGCGCTTGCTCGGCCGCGATCCGGGCGTGATCGCCGCGGTCGGCGGCGGCGCGCAGTCGGACCTGTGGTGCCAGATCATCGCCGACGTCAGCGGCCAGCCGATCCGGCAACTGCACAACCCGATCCAGGCCAATGCGATCGGCGCCACCTTCATTGCCGGCGTCGGCCTGGGCCGGCTGCACTTCGCCGACCTGCCGGCGCTGCAACGCGCGCGCCGGGTATACGAACCGTCGCCGCGCACGCGCGCGCTGTACGACGACCGCTATGCGATGTTCCGCGAGTTGCAGCGCACGCTGGCGCCGATCTACCGGCGCATGAATCCCGTTCCCGCGTGCGTGCCGGAGGTTCCCCAGCATGTTTGCCCATGAACAACGCGCGCGCGTGGTCGCGCTGTGCGTGGACCTGTCGCGGCGCGGCTATCTGGCCGGGACCGGCGGCAACGTCGCCTTGCGCCTGGATGCCGAACGCTTCGCGGTGACGCCGTCGGCCATCGATTACCTGGCGATGCGCGCCGAGGACATCTGCGTGGTACGCCTGGCCGACCTGCGGCAACTGGACGGCGCCGCCACGCCGTCGGTGGAGACCGGCCTGCATGCGCAGGTGCTGCGCCGCCGCCCCGACGTGGCCTGCAGCATCCACACCCATCAGCCGGTGGCCAGCGCCTGCGCGCTGCTGGGTGCGGCGCTGCCGGTCGAGGATCCGGCGTTGCAGGCAACGATCGGTGCGCGTGTGCCGATGGTCGGCTACTTCCCGTCCGGCACCGGGCTGCTGGCCTGGTTGCTGGCGCGCCAGCTGCGGCCGTCGAGCAACGCCTACCTGATGCGCAACCACGGCGTGCTGTGCTGCGGCCGCAGCCTGGAACAGGCGGTGGCCGCGGTCGATGCGCTGGAGCGGGTGGCGCGCGATCACTTGGCGCGCCGCATCGAACGCCGCGCATTGCACGACGCCGGCCTGGCCGCGTCGTTGCGCGCCGTCCTCACCGCCCTGGAGGCCTGACCCCATGCACGCGCTTTCCGTTTCCGCTCCCCCGAACCCGGCACCGACCATGAGCCAGACCCCCGCCATTTCGCAATGGCCCGATGTGGACCAGTTGTACGCACGCTTCCATGCGCTGGTGAACCAGCCGATGCGGCCGATCGGCGCCGCCGGCATGGCCAAGGTGATGCGCTATTTCGACGCGCGCTGCCAGGGCTCCAAGCGCCTGGGCGAGGCAGCCAAGCAGGTGATCCCCGGTGGCGTGCAGCACAACCTGGCGTTCAACCATCCGTTCCCGCTGGCCATGCACAGCGCCGAGGGCGCGTACCTGACCGACGTGGACGGCAACCGCTACATCGACTTCCTGCAGGCCGGCGGCCCGACCTTGCTCGGGTCCAATCCGCCGGAGCTGCGCGAACACGTGCAGGCGGTGCTGGACCAGTGCGGCCCGGTGACTGGCCTGCTGCACGCGTACGAGGTCAAGCTGGCCGAACTGGTCTGCGCCAGCATGCCGGCGGTGGAGATGCTGCGCCTGCTCGGCTCCGGCACCGAGGCGGTGATGGGCGCGGTGCGCCTGGCCCGCACCCACACCCGCAAGAAATGGATCATCAAGATCGGCGGCGCCTACCACGGCTGGAGCGACCAGCTGGTGTACGGCATGCGCCTGCCGGGCACCGGGCGCATGGAGGCGATCGGCATCCCGCGCGGCGCCACCGCCTACACCCAGGAATGCCATCCCAACGATCTGGAGGCATTGCGGCGCAAGCTGCAGTTCAATCGCCTGCGTGGCGGCACCGCGGCGGTGCTGCTGGAACCGCTGGGGCCGGAGAGCGGCACGCGGCCGGTGCATCACGACTACAACCGGCAGGTGCGCAAGTTGTGCGACGAGTTCGGCGCGCTGCTGATCTTCGACGAAGTGGTCACCGGCTTCCGGCTCGGGCCGGGTGGTGCGCAAGGCTACTTCGGGGTCCTGCCGGACATCACCGTGCTCGGCAAGTGCCTGGCCGGCGGCTATCCGATGGCCGGCGCGATCGGCGGCCGCCGCGAGGTGATGATGAGCCTGGTCGGCGGCATCGGCACCACGGCGCGGCGCGCCTTCGTCGGCGGCACGCTGTCGGCCAATCCGCTGTCCTGCGTGGCCGGTTACCACGCCTTGCTGGAAGCGCAACGCAGCGACGCCGCCGGCCAGGCCGGCCGCGCCGGCGATCGCCTGCGGCAGGGCCTGGAGGCGATCATCCGCCGTCTCGGCCTGCCGTACGTGGTCTACAACATGGGCTCGATCGTGCACCTGCAGACCTCCGGCGTGCTGCTGCTGGATACCGGCAACCTGTACAAGCTGTGGCGCGTGCGCAACGAAGCCAAGGAGCGCAAGCACATGATGGAAGAGATGGGCGCGGCGTATTCGGCGCACGGGCTGATCACCCTGGCCGGCAGCCGCATCTACACCAGCCGCGCCGATACCGATGCGGTGGTCGACGAGGCGCTGAACCGCTTCGACGACGTGTTCAAGCTGGTGTAGCGCATGCCCACCGTCCCGCAGATCGAAGCACTCTGGCTGCACACCCGCGCGCGGCTCGTGGCCAAGCGCCTGCTCGGCGACGACACGGCAGCCCTGGCGCTGCGCTGTCCGGGCAGCACGGCGATGTGCTGTGGCGCGCTCGAGGCGGAGCGGCCGCAGTGGCTGGACTGGCGCGACCCGGCGCTGCCGCCCGCGGCGCAGGTGCACGCGCAGGTGTACGCGCGGCGTCCGGATGTCGGCGCCAGCGCCTGGTCGGCCGGTGTGTTCGGCCACCTTCTGGCCAATGTCGGCGGCGTGCTGCCGCAGGTGTTCGACGAACAGGCGCGGCACATCGGGCCGATGCCGGCGCCGTCTCCTGCGCTCGACGCGTTGGCGACGGCCGCGCCGGGCAGCGGCAGCGTCCTGCTGTTCGGCGGACGCCCGCTGTGTCTTGGCATCACCGCGCAGCGGCTGGCGTTGAACGTGGAGTTGTTCGAGAAATGCGCCAAGGCCTATGTGCTTGCCGCGGCCACCGGCGGGCAGGTGCGGGCGCTGCCCTGGTGGGTGCGGCGCATCGCCAACGCGCGGCTGCGCAAGGACCAGATGCGGGCTGCCGCGGCCTTCGCTGCGGGCGAACTGCCGGCCGAGAGCAAAGGCTACTGAGGGTCCATCGCGATGACCGCCACGCCATCCCCGTCTTCCGTCGCATCAACCGCCGTCCACGCGACACGTCCGCTCGCCGCGGCCTTGTCGATCGGCGCCATCGCGCTGCTGATCCTCGGCGTGCAGCCGATCGTGCTCGGCGCACTGGTCGAGCAGCACCTGATCACGCTGCCCGGCGTGGGCGTGGTGGCGATGGGCGAGATCATCGCCCTGGGCATCGGCGTGGCGCTGGGCGATGCGCTGCTGCCGGTGTCCTGGCAGCGTGCCACGGCGGTCGTGGCGGCGTTGCTGGCCGCGGCGCTGAACCTGGCCACGGTGCAGGCGCAGGGCGATGCGGCGTTCGTCGCGCTGCGTGCGGCCGCCGGCCTGGCCGAGGGCCTATTGGTCTGGGTGGCAACGGTCAGCATCGTGCGCGCCGCCACCCCGGACCGGGTCACCGCGGTGTTCATGGTGCTGCAGGCGCTGGCGCAGATCGCGCTGGCGGCGGCGCTGGCGCTGTGGGTGTTGCCGGCGGCCGGCTGGCAGGGCGGTTTCGTCGCCATGGCCGCGACCTGCCTGCTGGTGCTGCCGCTGGCGGCGGCACTGTCGGTGCCGGCAAGCCTGGCTCCCGCCGCCGATGCACAGTGCGCGGCGACCGCCACCGCCAGGCTGCGCTGGTCGCCGGCGACGCTGGCGCCATTGCTGGTGGCGTTCCTGCAGATGTCGGCGATCGGCGCGCTGTGGGCCTATCTGGAGCCGCTGGCGTTGCGCGCGGGGCTGGACGCGCATGCGGCGCAACTGCAGACCTCGTGGGTGCTGGGCATGCAGATCGTCGGTGGCCTGGCGGCGATCTACTGGGTGCGCCGGCTCTCGGTGACGGCGACCCTGACCCTGGGCAGCGTGGCGCTGTGCCTGGTGGCCGCGGCGATGTACCGGGTTCCGGGCAATGCGACGCTGGGCTTCGCCGCGGTGTGCGTGGCGTTCGGCTTCGCCTGGATGTTCCTGATGCCGTTCCATGTCGGCCTGGCGCTGCGCGCCGATGCGCAGGGGCGGGTGGCGGTGCTGGTGCCGGCCGCGCAGTTGATCGGGTCGGCCTGCGGGCCGTTGCTGGCGTCGCTGCTGCTGCATGCCGACGATCCGGCGCCGGTGCCGCTGGTCGGTCTGGGCTTTGCGCTGACCGCGGCGCTGCTGGCGCTGTGGATCGGCCGGCGGCAGCGCCGTCCGGCCGTCGTGGAGGCGGGCTCGCATGCGGGCTGATGGGGGTGGCCGTGCGAGCGTGCTGGCCGCTGCGATGACGCGCTTAGGTCGGCCGCGCATGGTGCAGGGCAGGGGACTGCCAGGCACCGGGCATCGGCCGATGTCCGCCAAGCAGGAGCGCGGCGATGGCGCCTGAGCCCGTGCTGGACACCCCACCGGAGACGGTCGCGGCGCTGTTCGCCGCGCAGCAGGCCACCGCGCTGGCCTGGCGCGGCTCCTCGGCGAACACGCGGCGCGCGCATCTGCGTGCGCTGCGCGATGCCTTGCTGGCGCGACGGCAGGCGCTGATCGCCGCCTTCGCCGCCGATTTCGCCAAGCCCGCACTGGAAGTGGAATTGACCGAGCTGCTGCCGGTGGTCGACGAGATCGCCACCGCGATCGCGCAGTTGCCGCGCTGGATGCGTCCGCGCAAGGTCGCCCCGACCCTGCTGGCCCTGGGCACGCGCGCGCGCATCGCGTTCCAGCCCAAGGGCCGCTGCCTGATCATCGGGCCCTGGAACTACCCGGTGGCCACCGTGCTGGGGCCGTTGGTGTCGGCACTGGCCGCCGGCAACACGGCGCTGATCAAGCCCTCCGAATTCACCCCGCAGGTCAACGCGGTGCTGCAGGCGGTGCTGGACGAGGCATTCGCACCGGAAGAAGTGGCCCTGGTGCAGGGCGGCGCGGCCACTGCGCAGGCCTTGCTGGCCTGTCCGTTCGACCATGTGTTCTTCACCGGTTCGGCGTCGGTCGGCCGGGAGGTAATGGCCGCGGCGGCGCGGCAGCTGACGCCGGTGACGCTGGAGCTGGGCGGCAAGTCGCCGGTGATCGTCGACCGCAGCGCCGACCTGCGTCTTGCCGCCGAGGTGATCGTCTGGGCCAAGCTGGTCAATGCCGGACAGACCTGCATCGCCCCGGATACCTTGTTCGTGCATCGCGACGTCAGCGCGCGCCTGCTCGCACACTGCCGCGCCCTGCTGGCGCAGCGCTACGGTGCCGGCGCGCAGGCGGTCGCCGCCAGCCCGCACCTGGCGCGCATGATCCACCCGGCCCATGCCGCGCGGGTGGCCGCGCTGATCGACGAAGCGCGCGCCGGCGGCGCGCAGTTGCTGGCCGGTGGCGAGCACGACGCGGAGCGCTGCTACGTGGCGCCGACGCTGCTGGCGCAGGTGCCGCCGCAGGCGCGGATCGCGCGGGAGGAGATCTTCGGTCCGGTACTGCCGGTGGTCGAGTTCGCGCGCCTCGACGAGGTGCTCGATCGGCTCGACGTCGCGCCCAAGCCGTTGGCGCTGTACCTGTGGAGCCAAGACCGTGCCGGCATCGCCCAGGTGCTGGCGCGCACCAGTTCCGGCAGTGCGGTGGTCAACCACTGCCTGCAGCAGTTCGTGCACAGCGGTTTGCCGTTCGGCGGGGTGGGGGCCTCGGGATTCGGCAGCGCGCACGGCGTGCACGGCTTCCGCACCTTCTCGCACGAACGCGCGCTGCTGCGCGGCGGCCGACTGCCGATCGTCAAGGCGTTCTTTCCTCCGTATACCACGTTGCAGCGGCGCTTGGCGGCCGGCCTCAGCGGTTGGCTGGCGCGGCGCTGAGCGACGTTGTCGGTGTGCCAGCGGCGGGCGCGGTAAGATGCGATGTCGGCGCGTGCCGCGACGTCGCGGCGCAGCCCGCGCACCCATTGCCGCGGCGATGCGTGCCGTCAGGCTGGCGACGTGCCGCCACCGCGGCGCCTGCTGCTTCACCACCATCGAGATCCCATGCCCGCCGACACGCCGCGTCCCTCCGCCCCGCACCGCCCGCGCCTGACCGGGAACAAGGTGCCGGCCCAGCATCGCGCCACCGAGACCTACGAACAGATCCTCTCGGTCACCGCGCAACTGCTCGGCGACGTCGGCGTGGAGCGGCTGTCCACCAACCTGGTGTGCGCGCGTGCCGGGCTGACGCCGCCGGCGCTGTACCGCTATTTCCCCAACAAGTACGCGCTGCTGTCGGAACTGGGCCGGCGGCTGATGGAGCGGCAGAACCAGCTCATCCCCAAGTGGATCACCCAGCAGGCGATGAGCGGCACGCGCGAGGACCTGCAGCGCGCGCTGTCCGGGCTGGTGCTGGATACCTACCGCGTCACCAAGGCGACCGAGGGCGGCGTGTGGGTGCTGCGTGCGTTGCGCGCGGTGCCGGCGCTGCAGCAGGTGCGCCTGGAGTCGCATGCGCAGGTGACCAAGGGCCAGGTGCGCTTCCTCAGCGAGGCCTTCCCCGACGCCGACCCGCGCCAGTTGCGCCTGGTCAGCCGCATCGTGGTCGACCTGATCTATGCCACGGTGGAACTGTTGTTCGATACCCGCCTGAGCGCGCGCGCGGTGGCCGATACGGTGGCGGCGATGATCGCCAGCCATATCGAGCAGTTGCGCGATGCGGCCTAGCGAGAATATCCCCGCACTTGGGAACGGGCGCGCAGACCATTGTGCTTCTTATCGCCGGAGCGGCCGGCGCTAGCAGCGACACGCTGAGGTGTCGCGGCTGAAGGCGCTCCTACGATAGGAGTGGATCCACTTCGGTATCCCCGTAAGTTCCGATCCCGCGGATGTCTCACCAGGAAGCGACGACGCTGCCCTTCTTGACCACTTCCACCTTGTCGCTCGTACTGTTGTAGCGCAGATACACGCTGCCGTACTTCTCGAGGATGATGCGCTGATTGGCATTCATTCTCAGGCTGTTGTCACCAAGGTCGATGCCCATGTTGTAGTTGGACTGGTCGAAGTTGATGCCGATGTTGCCGAGCGCGCCGCTGTCGAAGTGGATGCCGTTCTGCCAGCCACGCGTGCCCGGCTGGATCTGGATGGCATGCGTGCCGGCGGTGCTGGAACCCGGGGTGTTGAGCAGATTGAGGCCGATCGTCGACCCGCCGTTGGTGTAGGAGGTCAATTCGCCGTTGAACAGGATGCTGGTGCCGTGCGTTGCGACGTTTTGCCCCGCGATACCGTCGTAGCCGTGGAACAGTTCGCTGTGGAAACCCGCCAGCCACGGCGAACCGGTGCTGCGCTGGAACGCCCGGACGGTGGCGCCCACGCTCTGCGAACTGTCCTGGGTCGCGTTGGGATGTTTGGTCGCATTGAGCTGGATGTACAGCGGCCAACTGAAGGAGTTCTGCTGGTCGGACTCGGAGATCAGCGACAGGATCTCGTTGGTGTAGCCGGGGCCGACATTGGACGCATCGCGCCGGCCCCAGCGCACGGAGGTGTCCAGCGCCGGCGCGGACACCGGCGTGCTGGAGAACTCCATGAACTGGCTCAGTTGTTCGTCAACGCTGGTGATGGCGCCGGCGCTGGCGATCACCAGGGCGGCGACGCCGAACAGCAGCACCCGGTTGACCGTCACGGCACGGCGCAGGCGTTGGTCCTTGGCCTGGAGTTGTTGCTCCAGCCGCTCCACCCTGGCAATCAAGGAAGCGTCATTGCCGGCATTGCTCACGTTCTCGTTCATCGTTGCGTTCCTTCGTTGAGATGACTGACAAGCCGGGGCTGGATGGATGTCCAGCGAGGCGCGCTTACTCCACCGCCAGATCGTCGACCTTCTGCCACCCGCGCGGCAGCAATCCGCCGCGGCTGGCGCGGGCGCCGAGGTAGGCGTCCAGGTCCTTGAACGACAGCGACATGGTGCGTTGGCCGCTCTTGACCAGCAGCGTGTTGCCCGGCGCCACCGCGGCGATCGCCACCACCCGCTCGGTGCTGAGCTTGGCCTTGGGGATGTCGATGATCTTGTTGCCCTTGCCCTTGTCCAGCTCGGGCAGGTCGGCGACCGGGAACGCCAGCAGGTGGCCGGCGCTGGTGACCGCGACGATGCGGTCGCTGCCGGCGCCGCTCACCGGCGCGGGCGGCAGCACCTTGGCGTTCGGGGTCAGGTTGAGCATGGCCTTGCCGGCCTTGTTGCGGCTGGTCAGGTTCTCGAAGCGGGTGACGAAGCCGTAGCCGTGCGAGGACGCCAGCACCAGGCGGCTGTCGTTCTCGCCGCTGGCGATGGCCTGGAACGAGGCACCGGCCGCGGGCGAGAAGCGTCCGGTCAGCGGCTCGCCGTTGCCGCGCGCCGAGGGCAGGGTATGCACCAGGGTCGAATAGGCACGGCCTTCCGAATCCAGGAACGCCACCTGCTGCGTGCTGCGTGCGCGCACCGCCGCCAGCAGGCCGTCGCCGTCGCGGTAGGACAGTGCCGCCGGGTCCACGTCGTGGCCCTTGGCCGCACGGATCCAGCCCTTCTCCGACATCACCACGGTCATCGGCTCGCTCGGCACCAGCTCGGTCTCGTCGATGGCCTGGGCCGCACCACGCTGCACCAGCGGCGAGCGCCGCGCATCGCCGAACTTCTTGGCGTCGGCCATCAGCTCGTCCTTGATCAGCTTCTTCAGCTTGGTCTTGCTGGCCAGCAGCGCCTGCAGCTGCTCGCGTTCCTTGGCCAGCGCGTCCTGCTCGCCGCGGATCTTCATCTCTTCCAGCCGCGCCAGCTGGCGCAGGCGCGTCTCCAGGATGTAGTCGGCCTGTTCCTCGCTGAGCCCGAAGCGCGCGATCAGCGCCGGCTTCGGCTCGTCCTCGGTGCGGATGATGCGGATCACCTCATCCAGGTTGAGGAACGCGGTCAGCAGGCCTTCCAACAGGTGCAGGCGGCGCTCGACCTTCTCCAACCGATGGTTGAGGCGGCGCACCACGGTGTCGCTGCGGAAGCGCAACCATTCCTCCAGCAGGGTCTTGAGGTTCTTGACCTGCGGGCGGCCGTCCAGGCCGATCACGTTGAGGTTGACCCGGTAGCTGCGCTCCAGGTCGGTGGTGGCGAACAGGTGGCCCATCAACTGCTCGGCGTCGACCCGGTTCGAGCGCGGCACCAGCACCACCCGCACCGGGTTGGCGTGGTCGGACTCGTCGCGGATGTCTTCCAGCCAGGGCAGTTTCTTGGCGCGCATCTGCTGCGCGATCTGCTCGATCACCTTGGACGGCGACACCTGGTACGGCAGCGCCGTGACCACGATGTTGGCGTTTTCCTTCTGGTAGGTGGCGCGGGCGCGCACGCTGCCATGGCCGGTCTCGTAGATCGCGCGCAGGTCGGCGGCCGGGGTGATGATCTCGGCGGTGGTCGGGTAGTCCGGGCCGCGCACGTGCTCGCACAGGTCGGCGACGCTCGCGTCGGGGTCGTCGAGCAGGCGGATCAGCGCGCTGACGATCTCGTTGAGGTTGTGCGGCGGCACGTCGGTGGCCATGCCCACGGCGATGCCGGTGGTGCCGTTGAGCAGCAGGTGCGGCAGCCGCGCCGGCATCCAGGTCGGCTCGTCCAGGGTGCCGTCGAAGTTCGGCGACCAGTCCACCGTGCCCTGGCCCAGTTCGCCCAGCAGCACTTCGGCGATCGGGGTCAGCTTGGACTCGGTGTAGCGCATCGCCGCGAACGACTTCGGGTCGTCGGTGGAGCCGAAGTTGCCCTGGCCTTCGATCAGCGGGTAGCGGTAGGAGAACGGCTGCGCCATCAGCACCAGCGCTTCGTAGCAGGCGCTGTCGCCGTGCGGGTGGTATTTGCCGATCACGTCGCCGACGGTGCGCGCGGACTTCTTCGGCTTGGCCGTCGCGTTCAGGCCCAGCTCGCTCATCGCATAGATGATGCGCCGCTGCACCGGCTTGAGCCCGTCGCCGAGGAAGGGCAGGGCGCGGTCCAGCACCACGTACATGGAGTAGTCGAGGTAAGCGCGTTCGGCGTATTCGCGCAGCGGCAGCTGTTCGAAGCCATGGAAGGCGGGGCGGGCGAGATCGGTCATGCGCAGGAAATACCTATAGGGGAACGCGGCGCCAGGCGCCGCAGGTCAGCCGGTCGATTATCCGGATGCGGCCGGCGATGCCAAGCCGCGCGTGCCGCCGGCGCTGGCCAGGTAACGGGCCGGAGGATGGCCGAAGCGGCCGCGAAAGGCGGTGACGAAGGCGCTGGGGCTGCTGTAGCCCAGCCGGAAGGCGGTGTCGGCGACGCTGGCGCCGTCGCTGAGCCGGCGCAGCGCCTCGGCCAGCCGCGCCTGCTGGCGCCAGCCGGCAAAGCCGAAGCCGGTCTCGTCGCGGAAGTGGCGGCTCAGGCTACGCGCCGACAGCCCGGCCCAGTGCGCCCATTGCGCCAGCGAGCGGTCGTCGGCGGGGGTTTCCAGCAACTGGGTGGCGATGCGCAGCAGCCGGCGGTCGCGCGGCATCGGCAGGTGCAGATGCTCGACCGGGGCGTTGCGCACCTCGTCCAGCAGCACCGCGCACAGGCGCTGCTGCTCGGCCGCCAGCACCGGCGGCACCCCCCACTGGCTCATCCGCCGCAGCACCTCCCGGAACAGGCCGTTCATGCCGATCACGCAGGTCCGCGGCGGCAGGTCGGCGCAGACGTCGGGGCGGATCAGCACCAGGTAGCTGCGCACCCGCCCGGACACCTGCACCGTGTGCAGTTCCTGCGGCGGCATCCAGCCGGCACAGCCCGGCGGCAGCGACCACTGGCCGTGCGCGGTGCGGGTGCTCAGCACGCCGTCTTCCACATAGATCAATTGCCCGCGCACGTGGCGGTGCCAGTCCACCTCGCGCCGCAGCGACACCGGCGAATGCGCGATGAAGGCCAGCGCGGGCGGGCCATCGGCGCGCTCGAACCACTCCATGGCGCGCGGGTCCAGCGCGCTGTCGGAGCCGACGGTGGCCGGAACGTCGGCCGGCTGAGTTGGCGCGATTTCGATATCCATTGTCCGGATTGTAATACCGAGCCATGGCCGCGCGCCGCTACAGTGCGCTCGCCGTCAGTGTTCCTTCGCTGCAACGCAGCATCTAGTTTCCTTGGGGATATTTTCTTGACATATATTTCTAAATGAAAATAATGGGCGCCCATGAACTGCGCTCCCTCCTTTCCTGGCCCGCCCTCGTTCGGCCTGTTGCTGCGCCAGGTGCGTGACGGCCTGATGCGCCGCCTCGACCGCGCCATGGCCGGGCTGGAGCCGGACCTGGGCTTCAGCCACTACATCGGCATGAAGGCCCTGGCCCACATGGCGCCGTGCACCGCCAACGAACTGGCCCAGGCCATCGACCAGAACCCCAGCGCGGTGACGCGCCTGCTGGACAAGCTGGAAGACCTGGGCTGGGTGCGCCGCGAGGCGCACGCGCAGGACCGCCGCGCGCTGCGCCTGGTGCTGACCGACGAAGGCCAGGCGCTGTGGCAGCAGCTCAAGCAGCGCGGCGACGACGTCATCGCCGATGCCTTGCGCGATCTGTCCGCCGACGAGCGCGAGCACTTGTTTTCGCTGTTGGTCCGCGTCCGCGATTCCCTCAATTCGCCCTGAACCCGCCCACATGACTCTGTCTTCTTCTCCCTCCCGCCTGCGCCCGTTCGCGGTCGCGGCCCTCACCCTGGCACTGGCGGCCTGCGCCAGCAGCCGTGGCCTGGAACCGCAGGGGCGCCGGCTCGATGCCGACCGCCAGCTGCACATCGGCAAGACCCTGGCCGCCGACGCGCTGGCGCCGGCGCCGTGGCCGCAGCAGGACTGGTGGAAGGCGCTGGGCGATCCGCAGCTCGACGCGCTGATCGCCGAGGCCCTGCAGGGCACGCCCAGCCTGGACGCCGCCGATGCGCGGCTGCGCCTGGCGCAGGCGCAGGCCGGCGCGGCCGATGCCGACCGCGGCGCCAAGCTGTCGCTGTCGGCCGGCTACACCGGCCTGCAACTGCCCAAGGGCCTGGCCGGCGACGAGATCGGCGGCAAGTACATCCACAACGAGCAGGCGCTGCTGAACTTCAGCTACGGCTTCGACCTGTGGGGCGGCAAGCGCGCCTCGTGGGAGGCGGCGGTGGACCAGGCGCATGCGGCCGAGGTCGACGCGCAGGCCGCGCGCCTGGACCTGTCGGCCGGCGTCGCCCGCGCCTATGCGCAACTGGGTTACGCCTGGCATCTGTACGACCTGGCCGGCGCCGAACTGGCGCGCTCGGAGAACAGCCTGAAGCTGGTGCGGCAGCGCCGCGATGCCGGCATCGACAACAACCTGCAACTGCGCCAGGCCGAGGCGCGGGTGCCGGCGGCGCGCCAGCAGCAGGCGGCGGCGCAGCAGCAGATCGACGAAGCGCGCACCGCCCTGGCGGCCTTGCTCGGCCGCGGCCCGGATCGCGGGCTGCAGATCGAGCGCCCGCGCCTGCTCGACCCGCAGGTCGCGCGGGTGCCGTCGGTGCTGCCCAGCGACCTGCTCGGCCGCCGGCCCGACGTGGTCGCCGCGCGCTGGCGCGTGGAAGCCGCCTCGCAGGGCATCCATGCGGCCAAGGCGCAGTTCTATCCCAGCATCAATCTGACCCTGCTGGGCGGCGTCGCCGCCACCAACCCGAGCGACCTGTTCAAGAGTTCGTCGGTGCTGGGTCTGCTCAGCCCGGGCGTGAGCCTGCCGCTGTTCGACAGCGGGCGGCTGCGCAGCCAGCTGGCCGAGCGCGATGCGCAGTACGACCTGGCGGTGGCCAACTACAACCAGACCCTGGTGGCGGCGCTGCGCGAGGTGGCCGATCAGGTCAACGCCGCGCGTTCGCTGGCCGAGCAGGCGCAGCAGCAGGCGCAGGCGCTGGAGACGGCGCAGGCCGCCTTCGACCTGTCGCAGCAGCGCTACCGCGCCGGCATCGGCAACTACCTGGACGTGCTCAGCGCGCAACAGCAGTTGCTGGACGCGCAGCAGCGCCTGGCGTCGCTGCAATCCAATCAGATCCTGGTCTCGGTGCGCCTGAATCAGGCGCTGGGCGGCGGCTACGACGCCACCTCCGCCGCCGATGCGCCGAGCTCTTCTTCTTCCGCACCTTCGCATTCCTGAGATCGCTGCAATGAATCAGACAACGACCCCCGCTTCCTCCGCTCCCGCCCCCAGCCGGCGCGGCAAGCTGCTGCGCGGCCTGGCCGTGGTAGTGGTGCTGGTGCTGATCGCGCTGGCGATCTGGTATTTCCTGGTCGGCCGCTGGCACGAGGACACCGACGACGCCTACGTGCAGGGCAACCTGGTGCAGATCACCCCGATGGTGGCCGGCACCGTGGTGCGCATCGACGCCGACGACGGCATGCGCGTGGAGCGCGGCCAGCCGCTGGTCAAGCTCGACCCGGCCGACACCGAGGTCGCCCTGCAGCAGGCCGAGGCCAACCTGGCGCGGACCGTGCGCCAGGTGCGCGGTCTGTACCGCTCGGTCGAGGGCGCCCAGGCCGAACTGTCCGCGCAGCAGGTGACCCTGCAGCGCGCCCGCGCCGACGTCGCCCGCCGCGCCAGCCTGGTCGCCACCGGTGCGATTTCCGCCGAAGAGCTGGCGCATGCCCGCGATCAGCTGGCCGCCGCCGAGGCCGCGGTCAGCGGCTCGCGCGAGACCCTGGCGCGCAACCGCGCGTTGATCGACGAGAACGGCGTGGCCGACCAGCCCGACGTGCAGGGCGCCGCCGCGCAGGTGCGCCAGGCCTTCCTCAACAACGCCCGCAGCGCCATCGTCGCGCCGGTGTCCGGCTACGTGGCACGGCGCTCGGTGCAGGTCGGCCAGCGCGTGCAGCCCGGCACCGCGCTGATGGCGGTGGTGCCGCTGAACCAGGTGTGGGTGGACGCCAACTTCAAGGAAACCCAGCTCAAGCACATGCGCCTGGGCCAGCCGGTGGAACTGGAGTCGGATGTGTATGGCAGCGCGGTGACCTACCACGGCACCGTGCAGAGCCTGGGCATCGGCACCGGCAGTGCGTTCTCGCTGCTGCCGGCGCAGAACGCCAGCGGCAACTGGATCAAGATCGTGCAGCGCGTGCCGGTGCGCATCGCCATCGACGCCAAGCAGCTGGAGCAGCATCCGCTGCGCATCGGCCTGTCGATGAAGGCCGACGTCAACCTGCATGACCAGAACGGCGCGGTGCTGCCGACCAAGCCGGCCAGCGGCGCGCTGCTGGATACCGATGTGTATGCGCAGCAGCTGCAGCAGGCCGATGCGGCCGTGAAGCAGATCATCCACGCCAATCTGCCCGACGCCGCCAAGGCGAACTGAGCCCGGTCATGTCCAACCAAGCTGCCGCTCCCGCCGCGCCCGGGGTTCCGGGCGCACCGGCCGCCGGGTTCCGCCCGGCCAGTGTGGCGTTGTGCACGGTGGGCCTGGCGATGGCCTCGTTCATGCAGGTGCTCGACACCACCATCGCCAACGTCTCGCTGCCCACCATCGCCGGCAACCTCGGCGCCAGTTCGCAGCAGGCGACCTGGGTCATCACCTCGTTCGCGGTCAGCAACGCCATCGCGCTGCCGCTGACCGGCTTCCTCAGCCGCCGTTTCGGCGAGACCAAGCTGTTCGTGTGGGCCACGCTGGCCTTCACCGCGGCCTCGCTGCTGTGCGGCCTGGCCCAGAGCATGGGCATGCTGGTGGTGTCGCGCGCGCTGCAGGGTTTCGTCTGCGGCCCGATGTACCCGATCACCCAGAGCCTGCTGGTGTCGATCTACCCGCGCGAGAAACGCGGCCAGGCGCTGGCCTTGCTGGCGATGATCACCGTGGTCGCGCCCATCGCCGGGCCGATCCTCGGCGGCTGGATCACCGACAACTACAGCTGGGAATGGATCTTCCTGATCAACGTGCCGCTGGGCATCATCGCCGCGACCGTGGTCGGCTCGCAGCTGCGCGACCGGCCCGAGCCGATCGAGCGCCCGCGCATGGATTACGTCGGCCTGATCACCCTGATCATCGGCGTCGGCTGCCTGCAGGTGGTGCTGGACCTGGGCAACGACGAGGACTGGTTCAGTTCGACCAAGATCGTCGTGCTGGCCGCGATCTCGGCGGTGGCGCTGGCGGTGTTCCTGATCTGGGAGCTGACCGACAAGGATCCGATCGTCGACCTGCGGCTGTTCCGCCACCGCAACTTCCGCGCCGGCACCATGGCGCTGATCGTCGCCTATGCCGCGTTCTTCAGCGTGTCGCTGCTGATCCCGCAGTGGCTGCAGCGCGACATGGGCTACACCGCGATCTGGGCCGGCCTGGCCACCGCGCCGATCGGCATCCTGCCGGTGATCATGACCCCGTTCGTCGGCAAGTACGCCTCGCGCTTCGACCTGCGGCTGCTGGCCAGCATCGCCTTCATCTTCATGGCCACCACCAGCTTCATGCGCTCGGACTTCAACCTGCAGGTGGATTTCCCGCACGTGGCCGGGGTGCAGTTGCTGATGGGCGTGGGCGTGGCGCTGTTCTTCATGCCGGTGCTGCAGATCCTGCTGTCGGACCTGGACGGGCGCGAGATCGCCGCCGGTTCCGGCCTGGCCACGTTCCTGCGCACGCTGGGCGGCAGCTTCGCCGCCTCGCTGACCACCTACCTGTGGGCCAAGCGCACGCAGCTGCACCATGCGCACCTGACCGAACACATCTCCACCTACACGCCGGGCATGCAGGAACAGGTGCAGATGATGGGCAACGGCAGCCTGCAGAACGGCGCGGCGCTGCTCAACAACACCATCAACCACCAGGCCTCGCAGATGGGCTTCAACGACATCTTCTACCTGCTGGGCTGGACCTTCCTCGGGATCATCTTCTTCCTGTGGCTGGCCAAGCCGCCGTTCGGCGGTGGTGGTGGCGCGGCGGCGGCTGGCGGCCACTGAGCCTCGACGGCGGCATGTCGGCACGGGCGGCACCACGACCCGTGCCGTTCCATGCCGCTGCAATGGTGGTGCGCAAGCGGCGCTTGCACGCCATTGCCTGATGGCGTGCCGTCCGGCGCGCCGCACCAGTGCATGCCAAGTGACATGCATGCCCGGCGTCGCGCTCCGGCGCCGGGACACTTGCCGCTGCCGCGGCCTGCGCACCAGAATGCGGCTCTTCGCAGGCTTCGGCAGCCCCGCACATGCAGCGCTTTCTTCGCGCCTTCGGCGCCCGCTTCGCCGCATCGCTTCCGCGCGCGGCCGTCCTCGTACTGCTATGTCTTGGTGCGCACCCGGACCATGCGCAGGCCGCGCCGCCGCCGGCGGCCTCGCCGGTGCCGGTGACCCCGGCCGATCGCCTGCACGAAGCCTGGTGGGCCGAGCGCCACCAGCAGGTGCTGGCGCAGGTGCGTGCGCACCCGGATGCGCCGCTGCTGCTGATCGGCGATTCGATCACCCAGAACGACGAGAAGGCGCAGGCACCGGACGAAGACTTCCAGTCGACCTGGCAGACCTTCTACGGCAGCCGCGGCGCGCTCAACCTCGGCTTCAGCGGCGACGCCACCGAACACGTGCTGTGGCGTCTGCAGCACGGCGAGGTCGACGGCCTGCGGCCCAAGGTCGCGGTCCTGCTGATCGGTACCAACAACACCGGCCACGAAGGGCACAGCGCGGCGGACACGGTGCGCGGCATCGACGCGGTGGTCGCCACGCTGGAGCAGCGCCTGCCGCGCACCCGCATCCTGTTGCTCGGCCTGCTGCCCAGCGCACTGTCGGCGCAGAAGAGTGCGCGCGACGCCGAGGTCAACCGCGCGCTGGCGGTGCGCTACGGCGACAATCCGCGTGTGGCCTACCTGGACATCGGCACCGTGTTCCAGCGCGTCGACGGCACGCTGGACCCGAGCCTGTTCTACGATCCGCGGCAGCGTCCCGGCAGTGGCGCGCTGCATCCGGACACGCGTGGGCAGCGGCGCATGGCCGAGGCCATCGAGCCGACCCTGGCGCGGCTGCTCGACGAGGCGCCGCGGGTGCCGCTGGACGCGATGACCGACGTCGACACCGCGCGCATCGCCGTGCCCTGGCTGGAGCAGGATTCCTACGACTGGTACGGCCGCCACCATGCCGCGCTGGACGCCGCGCGGCAGTTGCAGCCGCAGGTGGTGATGCTCGGCGACTCGATCACCCATTTCTGGGCGGGCGCGCCGCAGGCGATCCGGGTGAATGGCGCGCAGGCCTGGCAACGCACCTTCGGCGACGCGCGGGTGCTGAACCTGGGCTTCGGCTGGGACCGCACCCAGAACGTACTGTGGCGGCTGCGCCAGGGCGAGGTCGACGGTCTGGCGCCGCGCTGGGTGGTGATCAACCTCGGCACCAACAACCTCGCCGGCACCGAGCATGCGCGCACCAACACGCCGAGGGAGACCGCCGACGGCGTGGCGGCGGTGGTCGCCGAGATCCGGCGGCGCCTGCCACGCAGCCGGATCGTGCTGATGGGCATCTTCCCGCGCGGCTTCGCCGCCGATGCGCCGCAGCGTGCGCCGATCCTGGAGACCAACCGCTTGCTGGCCGCGCGCTTCGCCCACGACCCGCAGGTGCGCTGGCTCGACATCGGCGCGCGCTTCCTGCAGCCGGACGGCACGCTGCCGGCGGCGCTGATGCCCGATGGCACCCATCCCAGCGAAGCGGGCTACGCGATCTGGGGCGAGGCGCTGCGCACGCTCGGCGTCGGCGGCTGAAGAGCGTCTCGAACAGCACGCGTGCCGCGACTCAGCGGGAAGCGTGGTTGTCCTCGTAAGAGCGGCTTCAGCCGCGACGGGCATGCCGGTAGCGTTTGGTCGCGGCTGAAGCCGCTGCTGCGAACGACATTCCGTCGTTACTGGCGATGCCCGAACGCCACACGCGCCGCCAGTGTGACTCAGCCGTTGTCCGGCTTGAGCAATTCCAGCACGGCTTCGCGGCGCCGCACCGAGGCGTTGCGATAGCGCGCGAGCAGGGCGCGCTCCTGCGCGTCCTGCGCCAGCAACGGATAGTCGGCGGGCAGGTCCTGCACACGCTTGCCGGGACCGACCCCGCACACCAGTTCGTCGAGCGAGCGGTTCAGCACGCTGCGCAGCGTCGGCAGCAGGCGGAAGCTCGGCGTTTCGCGGTCGTTCTCCCAGGCCGACACCGAGGACTTGGTGACGTCCAGCGCGAAGCCCAACTGCTCCTGGGTGAGCCCGGCGGCTTTTCTGGCTTCGCGCAAACGCTCGCCGAAGCTATTCATCGCGGTGGGCCTTGGGGGACGGCGGGCCTACCAAGATATGGAGCATCCGCCGGCTTGTCGTACAGTCACGCTTGACTCCAATTGTTCGGAGATTCAATACTCGTGCGGTGCGGAATGCACGGACGCGCGAGGATGCGCATGCAGGACATGGAGGTTGTGGACACGAGGGTGTCGGCGCCGCGGTGCGCCGCCGCCATGCGTTGGCCGATCGCGGCACGACGCGGCGCCTGCCGGTACGTGGGGGAGGGCGCATGGCCACCTACGAAGTGAGACTCCGGCGCGTCGCGCAACTGGAGCCGTCCTTGCAGGTGCTGGTGCATGCCGCCAATGCCTACCTGGCCGCGCGTGCGGCCGAACGCCACAACCCGGGCTACCGTGCCTACAAGGTGGCGGTGTGGGTGAAGGGCGTGCGCGTGGACATCGGTCCGTTGCGTCCGCCGCAGCGCTGAGCGCCGCGGCCTGCGTGCAGCCAACAAAAAACCCGCCGAAGCGGGTTTTGAGATCTTGCTCGACCTGTCGGTCGTGGTGCCCAGGAGAGGACTCGAACCTCCACGGTTTTACCCGCTAGTACCTGAAACTAGTGCGTCTACCAATTCCGCCACCTGGGCAACTCAGAACGAGAATTGTGCGCGTGGCAGCAGGCGCTGTCAAGCGTTTTGCGACGGCGGCAGTGCAGCGCCGTCGCGGACGCGTCGGTGGCGACCTCAGTAGCCGACGTTGAAGCGCAGGCCCTGGTTGATCGCGCAGCGGTAGCCGAGGGTGCTGCCGGTCTGCTGGTAGCTGGGCAGGGCGAACACGAACATGGTGAAGTCGATGCTGTTGTCCGGATGCACCTGGTAGCGCAGGAACTGCTGGATCGGCTTGCCGTCGCGGCCGACGGTCACGTGCTCGTCGGCGAAGGACAGGGTGCCGTCGGCGGTGACGCGGTAGGCGCCGATGCGCAGGCCGCCGCGGGTCTGGCTCGGGGTGGCGCCGCCGGAGGTGGGCGTGCACTGGCTCAGGTCGATCGCCACGGCGACCGAGGCGCCGCTGTCCAGGGCGCGCTGGATCTCGGTGAGGGAATTGAGCGTGGCGTCGTCGGCACCGGCGGTGGCGGCGGAGGCGCTGGTGGCGCTGGCGAACAGGGCGGCGGCGAGCAGGGAGGCGGACAGGCTGTGCATGGGGATGCTCCGGAGCGTGGGGGAGGGCGACGGATTGCCGGATGCAAACTAGCGGGGCGCCGATCCGGGTCAACCGACAAAATCGCGAACTCCCGCGGCGGTCACGCCGGATCTTCGAAGCGGGTCCGCTTGTGACAACGCTGTGTCGGAATCGGCATCGCGCATGCGGTTTTCCGTCGAATCCGCGCACCGCCGAAGCGTGCGCGCGTGCACAGCCGCGCGGCGGTTGGGATGTGCGCGGCACCGCTGCGTGCCGCGGTCGGATCGCGTCATCGATGCCGGCAATCGAGAGCGGCGCAAAAATAGGCGTTGACAAGGTCGCGGCGGCACCGCAGAATTCGCGGCCTTCAGCGCCCAGGTGGCGGAATTGGTAGACGCACTAGTTTCAGGTACTAGCGGGTAAAACCGTGGAGGTTCGAGTCCTCTCCTGGGCACCACATGCAAGATCGCGAGAGCGCTGAACTCTCGCACCGACCGGCCCGCTGACGCGGGCTTCGTCGTTTCTGGGGCGCACGTTCGCCGCAGCGCGCCGCCCGGTTCGGGTGACGGCCACCTGCATGGGAGTACCATGCGCGGATGACAACTCGCAAAAGCAAGTCCGGCAAGCCCGGCAAATCCGCGTCCGGCGACGCGCCCACCTCCGATACGCCGAAGAAATCGCGTCTGCCCGCCTGGATGCCCAGCTTCCTGCGCCGCGGCCCCAAGCCGCCGCTGCAACCGCTGCACCCTCCGTCGCCGCCGCCGGCGGCCGCGCCCGACACTGCCGCGCCGATCCACGACCCCTATGCCGCACGCGAGGCCGAGCGCTATGCGCAGCCGATCGCCAGCCGCGAGGCGATCCTGCAACTGCTCGAACGCTGCGACGGTCCGCAGACCCTGGACGAACTGGCCGAACAGCTCGGTCTGACCGAGCCGACCCGCAAGGAAGCGCTGAGCAAGCGCCTGGGTGCGATGCTGCGCGAAGCCCAGGTCGTGCAGAACCGCCGCGGCGGCTACGCGCCGCTGCAGCAGACCAACCTGATCCCCGGTGTGGTGATCGCCAATCCGGACGGATTCGGCTTCCTGCGCCCGGACGAGGGCGGCGACGACCTGTTCCTGCCGCCGTACGAAATGCGCAAGGTGCTGCATGGCGACCGCGCGCTGGCCAACGTCACCGGCATCGACCGCCGCGGCCGCCGCGAGGGCAGCATCGCGCGCGTGCTCGAGCGCGGCCTGACCCGCATGATCGGCCGCTTCAGCCTGGAAGCCGGCATCGCCTTCGTGGTGCCGGACGACAAGCGCATCCAGCGCAACGTGCAGATCCCCGCCGACGCCGTCGGCGAGGCCCGCGACGGGCAACTGGTGGTGTGCGAACTCACCTCCGCGCCGGATGCGCGGCGCCCGCCGATCGGCAAGATCATCGCCGTGCTGGGCGACAAGCTGACCCCGTCGCTGCTGGTGGAAGCGGCGATCCATGGCCACGAGCTGCCCTACGAGTTCCCGCAAGAGGTGCTGGACGAAGCCGCGGCGGTGCCGCTGACGGTGGAGCCGGCGGCGATCAAGGGCCGCGTGGACCTGCGGCAGACGCCGCTGGTGACCATCGACGGCGCCGACGCCAAGGACTTCGACGACGCGGTGTTCTGCGAGTCCAACGCCGACGGGTTCCGCCTGGTGGTGGCGATCGCCGACGTGTCGCACTACGTGCGTCCGGGCACGCCGCTGGACACCGAGGCGGTCAAGCGCGCGACCTCGGTATATTTCCCCGGTTTCGTGGTGCCGATGCTGCCGGAGACGCTGTCCAACGGCATCTGCTCGCTCAACCCCAAGGTCGACCGCATGTGCTTCGTCTGCGACATGCAGATCGACCGCCAGGGCGAGGTGGCCGGTGCGCGCTTCTACGAGGCGGTGATGAACTCGCACGCGCGGCTCACCTACGAACAGGTGTGGCAGGCGGTCGGCGAAAAAGACGAGCAGGTGCGCAAGGACGTGGCGGCGGTGCTGCCGCAGCTGGAGCGGCTGCATCAGCTGTACCAGATCCTGGCCAAGGCGCGCGCGCGCCGCGGCGCGATCGAGTTCGAGACCGCGGAAGTGCGCTTCGTGCTCGACAACACCGGCGAGGTGACCCAGGCCGGCATGCTGGTGCGCAACGACGCGCACAAGCTGATCGAGGAATGCATGATCGCCGCCAACGTGGCCGCGGCGCGCTACCTGCTGGAAACGCACATTCCGGCGCCGTTCCGCGTGCACGAGCGCCCGCCGGAATCCAAGTACGCCGACCTGCTGGAGTTCCTCAAGGAATTCAAGCTGAGCCTGCCGGCGTGGAGCAAGGTGGTACCGGGCGACTACACCAAGCTGCTGAAGAAGGTGCGCGAGCGTCCGGACGCGGCGCTGCTGGAATCGGTGCTGCTGCGCAGCCAGAGCATGGCGGTGTACTCGCCCGACAACGCCGGCCACTTCGGCCTGGCGCTGGAGGCGTACGCGCACTTCACCTCGCCGATCCGCCGCTATCCGGACCTGCTGGTGCACCGCGCGATCAAGTACGCGCTGACCCGCGGCGCGCCGGACAAGTACCTGTACGCGCCGCGCGCGATGGCGGCGCTGGCGCTGCAGTGCTCCGAGCGCGAGCGCCGTGCCGACGAGGCCGAGCGCGAGGTCGACGAGCGCTACCGCGCCGCGTGGATGGAGAAGCACGTCGGCGGGCAGTTCGACGGCGTGGTCAGCGGCGTGACCAGCTTCGGCCTGTTCGTCGAGCTGGACCAGTCCAAGGTCAACGGCCTGATCCACGTGACCCAGTTGCCGCAGGACTATTACCACTTCGACGCCACCCGCAAGACCCTGACCGGCGAGCGCCGCGGGCGCGAGTTCCGCCTTGGCGACCGCGTACGCATCCTGGTGCTGAAGGCGAGCATGGAAGAGCGCAAGATCGACTTCCGCCTGGTCGAAGAAGGCGAATCGGCACACGACGAGTTGCCGCCGCCGCCGCGTGGGCAGCCGGCCAAGCGCAAGAAAAAGAAGTACTGACGGCGCAGCGTCGCGGCGACCGAATGGCGGCCGCCGCGATCGCGCTTCCCGTGCGTCGTGCGGGAGCCACCTGCGCGATGCGGTTCGCAGCGGAGAGCGGATATGGAGCAGGAGTACAGCGGCGGTTGCCAGTGCGGTGCGGTGCGTTTCCGCGTGCGCGGGCGGCTGCACGACGCCTCGATCTGCCATTGCCGGATGTGCCAGAAGGCGTTCGGCGCCTACTACGCGCCGCTGGTCTCCACCCGTGGTGCGGACCTGACCTGGACCCGCGGCGCGCCCAGGCGCTTCGCCTCGTCCAACCTGGTGCAGCGCGGCTTCTGCGCCGACTGCGGCACGCCGCTGACCTACGAGGCCCCGGATGGCGTCGCCATCGCGGCCGGCGCCTTCGACCATCCGGAGGCCTTGCCGCCGACCATCCAGTACGGCATCGAGGCGAAGCTGCCATTCGTCGACGCCCTGCATCGGCTGTCGGCGATCCGCACCGAAGGCGATCTGGCCGCCGCGCCGTTCCTGGCCGATGTCGTCTCCCGCCAGCATCCGGACCACGACACCGAGCGCTGGCCGGCTTGAGGTGCGATGGGCAGTGCCGACGACGAGCGGAGCGTGTCGGTGCCGGCAACCTCGGGTCATCGGCGCGCCAGGCAGCAGGCCGGGGTTCCCCAGTTCACCGCGTCGGGACTGAAGTCCCTCCCACAAGGCCGCGCCGCGCCCTGACTGGATGACTCTGCGTCGGTGTTCTTGCCGCCGCGGCACGCATGCCCCGGGCATCGCAGGAAAGCACGACGTCGCGGCCAAGCCGCTTCTACCATTCCCAATTCCCAATTCCCCATTCCCAGCCCCCAGGCATGACGCCAGCGGCCACAACCCCTACCATGCCCGCTTTCCTTACGCGTAGTCCCGCCTCATGAGCAAGCAGAACCAGTGGATCGTCGGCGTCAATGCCGTGGCCTCGTCGATCGAGAACGACGCGGACAACGTGCGCGAGGTGCTGGTGGAAGCGGGCAGCAAGAATCCGCGTCTGCAGGAGATCGAGGAGAACGCGCGGCGCAAGGGCATCGACGTGCGGCGGGTGAACACGCAGGCGCTGGACGGCGTCGGCGGCTCGGTGCGCCATCAGGGCGTGGCCGCGCGTTATGCCGCGGCGCGGACCTGGGCCGAGAGCGAACTGGAAGGCCTGGTCAGCGCCGCCGAGGGCCGCGCCCTGCTGCTGGTGCTGGACGGTGTGCAGGATCCGCACAACCTCGGCGCCTGCCTGCGCAGTGCCGCCGCGGCCGGGGTGACCGCGGTGGTGATTCCCAAGGACAAATCGGCGCCGGTCAACGCCACCGTGCGCAAGACCTCGGCCGGCGCCGCCGACCGCCTGCCGATCGTGGCGGTGACCAACCTGGCGCGCTGCCTGCGCGAGCTGCAGAAGCAGGGCGTGTGGATCTACGGCCTGGCCGGCGAGGCCGAGACCTCGCTGTACGCGCAGGACCTGCGCGGCAACGTGGCGCTGGTGCTGGGCGGCGAGTCCGACGGCCTGCGCCGGCTGACCCGCGAGCATTGCGATGGCTTGGTGCGGATCCCGATGCCAGGCGAGATCGAGAGCCTCAACGTCTCGGTCGCCGCCGGCGTGACCCTGTTCGAAGCGGTACGGCAGCGCCTGGGCTGAGCGCCCGGTGCATTGATGCCGCGGTTGTGAAGCCGTCAGCGCATCTTCATGCCTGGAGCAAGCAAAGCCCCTCTCCCCCCGGGAGAGGGGTTGGGGTGAGGGTACGGGGCGAAGCCATCGCGCATCAGGACGACACCAGGCTTCGCTCGCCCCTTGTCGCCGCTGCGATCGATGTCTTCCCAGGCTTCGCCCGTCCCCTCATCCGCCCCTGCGGGGCACCTTCTCCCGATGGGAGAAGGGAGCGTGCTGCGATGGAATGTTGTTGCTGCTGCGCTCTGCGAAGGCCGCTCCGGCTTAACCGCCGCGCAATCTTCACACGTCCTTTTCCCGCAGCCTGCTACGGCCTACACCCGCAGCGACGCTTTTTTGCCTACCATGGGCGCTCGTCCCGTGTTCCGCTCCGGTAATGAGTCTGTGTCGCCCCCGTCCCCTTGACGCTGGACCCCCGCGCCAGGGTCCTGTCGCGCCCCGCCTGCGTCGGATCGGGTCGGGACAGTGAGCGTCGCCAGGGGGAGGGGTGAGACAGCACGCGACCGCGGGCGCGCGTGGCCGGTGCTGCTGTTCTTGCTGCTGGCATTGGGCGTGGCGTGGCGCGCCGTGGCCGCCGATGGTGGCGCAGACGGGGTGCCGCCGCTACGCGACTACGCGATCGATTCCTGGACCTCGCGCAACGGCCTGCCGCACAACTCCCTGCGCGATCTGGCGCAGACCCCGGACGGCCGCCTGTGGTTCGCCACCTGGGAAGGGCTGGTGCGCTACAACGGCCTGGACTTCGCCGTCATCGACCGCAGCACCCGCCCGGGCCTGCCCGACAACGGCGTGGGCTCGCTGTACGTGGACCGCGCCGGCGCGCTGTGGCTGAGCGATTCGCGCGGCAATCTCGGCCGCCACGATGCGGCCGGCAACTGGCGTTTCTGGCGGCAGCCGCCGGGCTGGCCGCATGCGCTGATCCACGCCATGACCCAGGACCGCGACGGCCGCATGTGGCTGCTGTTCGAAGGCAACGGCCTGGGCTGCCTGTGGCCGGACGGTCGCTTCGATTACCAGCCGGCGCCGCGCGACCTGCCGTTGGCGGCGAGCTTCCCGCACATGGCCGCCGACGACCAGGGGCGGATCTGGATCGGCAGTCTCGATGGCCTGCTGTACCGCGACCCGCAGGGCGTGCTGCGGCGCGCGCCGGCCGCGTTCGGCCTGCCGCCGGGGCTGGCCTGGCCGTATCGGGCACCGGACGGCTCGCTGTGGCTGGTGGCCGGCGAGAACCTGTACCGACTGCAGGGCGAGCAGGCGGTGCTGGTGCAGCACCTGCCGGGCTACGGCCATTTCACCTCGATGCTGCGCGACCGCGATGGCGCGATCTGGCTGGGCACCGAGAACCAGGGACTGCTGCGGATCAGTGTGCACGGCATCGAGCGCATGCTGCCGGGCGACGTGCTGCCCAACGGGCGCATCGTCAGCCTGCTGCAGGACGCCGAGGGCAGCATCTGGATCGGCGCCAATGGCGGCCTGTTCCGGCTGCGCGAGACGCTGTTCGCCGGCTACACCCGCCGCGACGGACTCAGTGGCGACTACGTGCGCGCGCTGCTGGAGACGCCGGACGGCGCGCTGTGGATCGGCAGCGCCGCCGGGCTGGACCGGATGGCGCCGGATGGCCGCATCGCCCCGGTTGCGCTGCGCGACGCGCCATCGGTCCTGAGCCTGGCGCGCGGCCGCGACGGCGACCTGTGGATGGGGACCTACGCCGACGGCGTGTTCCGCCTGCGCGACGGCCGCGTCGTGCGCCACTACGGAACCAACGAGGGCTTGCCCAGCGGGCAGGTGCGTGCGCTCAGCGTCGATGCCGCTGGGACGGTCTGGATCGGCACGCGAAGCGGGGTGATGCGCATCGACGGCGACCGGCTGTCGGTGCCGGACGTGCCCGGCTTGCCGCGCGGCCTGATCACCGCCCTGGCCAGCGTCGAGGGCGCACTGTGGATCGGCTCGGTCGAAGGCGCGGCGGTACTGCGTGATGGCCGGGTGCGGAAGCTGGCGCTGGAACCGCTGGGCGGCGCGCGCACCGTGTTCGGATTCCAGGCGTTGGGCCGCGATGTGTGGATTTCCACCGACCGCGGCCTGCACCGCGACCGCGACGGCCAGCTGGCGCGGGTGGGGCTGGAGCAGGGCATGCCGGTGGACACGGTGTTCCAACTGGTCCGCGACCGCCTCGGCAACGTCTGGATCAGCAGCAACCGCGGCGTGCTGCGGACCACCGCGGCGGCGCTGGACGCGGTCGCCGACGGCCGCCAGGCGCGGTTGCAGGTGAGCCGTTACGACGAGATCGACGGCATGTCCAACGCCCAGGGCAATGGCAGCTCCGGGCCGTCGATGATCTTGCGCCACGATGGCACGGTGTGGCTGGTCACCGCCGGCGGCGTCAGCATGGTCGATCCGCGGCGCCTGGCGCGCTTCCGCGATCGCCTGCCGCCGCCGGCGGCGATCGAGAGCGTGTTGCTGGATGGCCAGCCCTTCCCCTGGCAGAACATGTCGCAACTGCCCGGCGCCAAGCGCATCACCGTGTCCTATGTCGGCCTCAGCTATCTGCTGCCCGAGCGCATCCGCTACCGCACCCGGCTCGACGGCCTGGACACCGGTTGGATCGATCGCGGCAACCAGCGCAGCGTGGAGTTCATCGGGCTGCCGCCGGGCGACTACACCCTGCACGTGGCCGCGGCGCATCCGGACGGCGCCTGGAGCACCCGCGAAGCCGTGTGGCGCTTCAGCGTGGCGCCGCTGTGGTGGCAGCGGCACAGCGTCCATGCGGCGGCCGCGGTGGCGTTGCTGCTGGCGCTGGTGCTGCTGTACCGCTACCTGATCGCGCGCTACAAGCGTCGCGCCCTGCGCCTGGAGCGGTTGGTGGCGCGGCGCACCAGCGCGCTGCGGCTGCAGACCGAGCGCCTGCTGCAGGCCGATGCCGAAAAGAGCCAGTTGCTGGCGGAACTGCAGCGCCAGGCCACTGCGTTCGAGCGCCTGGCGCACGAGGATGCGCTGACCGCGTTGCCCAACCGGCGCCACTTCGACGAGGTGCTGGTGCACAGCATGCAGCGCGCGCAGCGCAGTGGCGCGCCGCTGTGCCTGTTGGTAATGGACATCGACCGCTTCAAGCAGATCAACGACGGCTACTCGCATGCCACCGGCGATGCGGTGCTGCGCGAAGTCGGGCAACTGCTGCTGAGCGCCTGCCGCGCCTCCGACCTGCCGGCGCGCCTGGGTGGCGAAGAGTTCGCGGTGCTGCTCGGCGACACGCCGCTGGCCGACGCCGAGCGCCTGGCCACGCGCCTGCGCGACCTGTTCCATGCACGCCTGCAGTGGGCGCCCGAGGCGCCGGCGCTGCGCGTCACCTTCAGCGCCGGCCTGGTCGCGCTGCGCCCGGACGACACGCCGAGCCAGTGGCTGGAGCGCGCCGATGGCGCGCTGTACCGTGCCAAGGGCATGGGGCGCGATCGGGTGTGCGTGGGCTGAGTGCATGCGTCCGGGCATGCGGATCGAGTGCTGTCGTTCTACCTTGTCGCGTGATCGCAGACGCGAGCGTTTCAGCGTGCGGCGTGTTGGTCCAACATCTCCAGCGCCATCTCCGCCGCCTCACGGGTGTCTGGACGTTCCGACCGCAACGACAGGGCCAGCCCCGCGCGCAAGGTCGGATCCGCAAAGGCGGCGGCCAACTGCGTAACCCAGTAGCGGCTACCGCCAGGGAGCGTGGGATCTTCCAGCGCCTCCCGGATCGCGGCGACGGTATCGCTGCGGTCGCAGGCATGGAACACGTCCTCGACCAGCGGGTAGACACCCCAGCCATCGCCGTTGCCGAAGGAGCGCAGGAACAGAGGGAGCGCGGCGCGATCGGGATCCGCGACAAACAGCCGTCTCGCCGCGTCGTAGGCGTCGATCAGGTTCTGGCTGAGCTGGTCGTCGTCGGGCAGCGGTTGCTGCGCGCGCAGGAAGGTCAGGGCGTCGGTCTTGTTCACTGGAAGGGTGATCGTTCGTGGGGGGCGTCTGCGCGCTGGGTGCGGCGGGCGAGCACAGGATCAGCGCGCAGGCAGGTGCCGCGACACCTTCGCGGTCAGCAGCTGCACCAGCGTCGGATCCATGTAGCCGTAGTCGTCGGGGATGTCGAGGCAGACGATGCGTGCGCGGCCGAGATGGCGCTTGAACCGCCGCGACAGCTTGTTGCGATGCGCCGGTTCCATGACGAAGACGATGTCCGCCCACTCCAGCAGTTCCGGGGTGATTGGGGTGTCCGCGTCGTGGTCGACGCCGGCCGAGGCGGTGTCCACGCCGGGCCAGGTGGCGAACACCTGTTCGGCGGTGGGGCTGCGCAGTCGGTTGCGGCTGCACACGAACAGCAGGTGGCGGGTCATGCGAGCGGCTGGCGGCGCGCGCGTGCCTTGCAATCCATGCCGCGGCTATGGCGCTGCGCCGACCGGTGGGGCCGGCCAGGCGTTGGCAATCTTGCAGAACAGGCGCGCGGTCTGCTCGGTGTCGTAGACCGCGCTGTGCGCGTCGGCGGCGTTCCAGTCGAAGCCGGCGGCCTGCACCGCGCGCGCCAGCACGGTCTGGCCGTAGGCGATGCCGGCGAGGGTGACGGTGTCGAACACGCTGAAGGGATGGAACGGATTGCGCTTGTGGCCGCAGCGGGCGACCGTGGCGTTGAGGAAGTTGAGATCGAAATGGGCGTTGTGGCCGACCAGGATGGCGCGCTGGCACCCGTACTTCTTCACCGCCGCGCGCACCGGCGCGAACACATGGTCCAGCGCCTCGCGTTCGGGCTTGGCGAAGCGGAACGGATGGTCCAGGACGATGCCGGTGACCTCCAGCGACTTCGGATCGATCAGGGTGCCGGGCGCCGGCACCACGTGCGCGCTGGCGGTGACGCCGGGATACAACTGACCGAAATCGTCCATCTCGATCGGCACCACCGCGATCTCCAGCAGCGCATGCTTGTTCCAGTCGAAACCGCCGGTTTCCACGTCAACCACCACAGGCAGGTAGCCGCGGAAACGCCGCGACATCGGGGTGATGACCAGGGGTTGCGAGGGACTGTCGACCGAATCGTTCATCCGCCAAGGTTAGCAGAGCGCGGCCGCCGGCCGCCGCGGCGTCACTCGGGCAAACGCGTGCCGAGCACGCTGCCCTGCGCGCGCAGCCGTTCCAGCAGGGCCGCGCCCTCGTCCAGCAGGGCAGCAGGCGCAAGGCCGTGCGCGGCGGCCAGATCCAGCAGCAGTGCGCGTCCGCTGCGCGTGCCGGACTGCAGCGCCGCCAGCACGGCATAGGCCAGCGGCGCCAGTTCGGCGAAGCGCACCTGGCCGTCGGCCTCGCGCCGCGCCAGCAGACAGGTCGGCTGCGCTGGCGCCGTGTCCGGCTGCCAGGCCGGGCCGATGCGCTGCACCGGCCAGCGGTAGCGCAACAGGCGCAGCCATGGCGACAGCAGCGGGATGCCATCGAGCAGGTCGCCGCGCGGATCGTGCGGCGGCAGCGCCGCATCGTCGATCTGCACCTGCAGTTCCACGGTTTCGTAGTGCGCCAGTTCGGCCAGCCAGGGATGCTGCGGATCGGGTGCGCGCTGCGCCAGGAACGCCACCAGTTCCTCGCCCAGGCGCGGGAACAGCGGCGTGCGGGCGCGGTGTTCGGCGCAGAATGCACGCAGCAGCGCCCCCCAGTCGGCGTCGCCGAGGGTGGCGCGCAGCACCGGGAACTGGCCGCTCAGCAGCTGCGCCAGATTGTCGAAGAACAGGGCGCGGTACACCGCCAGGCGCTGCGGCGGGATATCGGCCGGCGCCGGGTAGCGCTGCGGATCGCGCAGGTGCCGGGTCAGCGCGAATTGCTGCGCGCGCAGGGTATCGCTCATGCGTCGGGCGACTGCGCATGCGCCTGCGCGGCGCGAATGCACTGCACTTCGTCGAGCAGCTCGCCCAGCGGCGGGAACTGGCCGTCGCGCTCAAGCACGGTGGGACGCACGCCGTGCAGGCGGTAGGCGGCGGCGAGCAGGGTCCACACCGGGTCGGCCACCGGCGCGGCGTGGGTGTCGATCTTCAGCCCGCTGGCTTGGTCGTCGCGGTGGCCGGCGACGTGGTACGAGGCGATGCGTGCGCTGGGCAGAGCGGCGAGGAAGGCCAGCGCGTCGTCGCCGTGGTTGCTGGCGTTGACGTGCACGTTGTTGACGTCCAGCAGCAGGTCGCAGTCGGCCTCGGCCAGCACTGCGGTCACGAAGGCGGCTTCGCTCATCGTCTGGCTAGGTGCGGCGTAGTAGGAGACGTTTTCCACCGCGATGCGCCGGCCCAGCGCGTCCTGCACCTGGGCGATGCGCGCGCCGACGTGGCGCACCGCCTCGTCGGTGAACGGCAGCGGCAGCAGTTCGTAGAGGTGGCCGTCGTCGGCGCTGTAGCTGAGGTGTTCGCTGTACAGCGCGACCCGGTGCCGGTCGAGGAACTGCCGGGTCTGCTGCAGCAGGGTGGTGTCCAGCGCCGCCACACCGCCCAGCGACAGCGACAGGCCGTGGCAGCTGAGCGGATGCCGCGCGCTCAGCGTCTGCAGCAGTTCCCCGGGGCGGCCGCCGACGCCGATCCAGTTGTCCGGTGCGCATTCGAGGAAGTCGAACGCATCCGCCGGCGCCTGCAGCAGGTCCTGCAGCAGGCCGCGGCGCAGCCCGAGACCGGCGCTGGCCGCGGCCAGCGGCCGGGCGTCGTACCGGGGTGGTTCAGAGGCTGCCACCGCATTTGCCCTCGCCGCACTTGCCTTCGGCCATGGCCTTGTCGTCGTGCTTGGCCTGGGGCGTGGCGGCGCTCCCGGCCGCCGCGGGCTTGGCCGGTGGCGCCGCCGGGGCGTGCGCACCGCAGCTGCCGTCGCCGGCCTTGGCACCGCAGCCGCCTTCGCTGGCCTTGGCCGGATCGGCGGCCTGCTTGGCCTGCGCCGGCGGCGCGGGCGTCGGCGTTGCAGGCGTGGTCGCCTCGGTGTTTTGCGGCGGGGTGACGGCAGCCTGCGCGCCCAGCGCATAGCCCTGGGCGAGGTCGGTCATGGCCAGCGCGGAGGCGGACAGGCCGATCCCGCCAAGCAGGACCGCACCGGCGAGGGCAGAGGACGGACGGGACGACGTGGACATGCGCAGGCTCCTGGCGATGGACGGGTGCCGGTCGGGATGTCCGGCAGTGCGCCAAGCCTACCCGCTGCCGCACCGCGTTGCATGCGGCGGTGCGTGGCGACAAAAAAGGCTCCGTTGCGCACGGAGCCCGGGGACGCCAGCGGCGGCGGAACGGCGCATGGCCGGTCCGCACGCCGGGGATCAGATGCCGCTGGTGGAGCTGGTCTCGTCGCGCTTGTCGCGCGGCGGCAGCGGCTCGTCGCCGTGCACCAGGAACCACACGTTCTCGGCGATGTTGGTGGCGTGGTCGCCGATCCGCTCCAGGTTCTTGGCCATGAACAGCAGATGCGTGCACGGGGTGATGTTGCGCGGGTCTTCCATCATGTAGGTCAGCAGCTCGCGGAACAGCGCGGTGTACTGCGCATCGAGCTGCGCGTCGCCCTGGCGCACCAGCAGCGCGGCGTCGGCGTCGTTGTTCTGGTAGGCGGCCAGCGCCGCGCGCACCTGTTCGGCGGCGAGCTTGCCGAGCTGGCGCAGGCCCAGGGTCTGCGGCATCGGCGGGGACATGTTCAGCGCGATCGAGCGCTTGGCGACGTTGGCGGCGTAGTCGCCGATGCGTTCGACGTCGGCGGGAATGCGCAGGCCGGCCAGGATCTCGCGCAGGTCGCGCGCCATCGGTCCGCGCAGCGCCAGGCGCATGACGTCGTGGCTGATGGAGTGCTCGAGCGCGTCGATCGCTTCGTCGTTGACGACGATGCGCAGCGCGGCGTTGTCGTCGCGGCGTTCGACCACGTCCAGCGCCGCTTCCAACTGCGCCACCGCGGTTTCGCCCATGCGCACGATCTCGGCGGCGAGGCGATGCTGTTCTTCGTCGTAGCTCTTCACGATGTGCTCGTTGGGCTGAGTGTTCATGTCGTAGGTCCAATAGGTGCGTTGGTGTCGCCGCGGCCATGCCTGGCGGTGCGGTGCTGGCGTCGCCGGGCGCCCGCCCGTGGGGCGGCGGGCGCGGCCGCTCCGACGAGGCAGCGGCGGCTGCAGCGGCTCAGCCGAAACGGCCGGTGATGTAGTCTTCGGTCTGCTGCTTGTTCGGCTGCGAGAAGATGATTTCGGTGCGGTCGTGCTCGATCAGGTCGCCCAGGTACATGAAGGCGGTGTAGTCGGACACGCGCGCGGCCTGTTGCATGTTGTGGGTGACGATGACGATGGTGTAGTCGTTCTTCAGCTCTTCCACCAGCTGCTCGATGCGGCTGGTCGAGATCGGGTCCAGCGCCGAGGTCGGCTCGTCGAGCAGCAGCACGTCCGGACGCAGCGCCACCGCGCGGGCGATGCACAGGCGCTGCTGCTGGCCGCCGGACAGGCCCAGCGCGCTCTGCCCGAGCTTGTCCTTGACCTCGTCCCACAGCGCGCCCTGGCGCAGCGCCTGCTCGACGCGGTCGGCCATGTCGGCCTTGGACAGCTTCTCGTGGTGGCGGATGCCGTAGGCGACGTTCTCGAAGATGGTCATCGGGAACGGCACCGGCTTCTGGAACACCATGCCGACCTTGCTGCGCAGGCGGTTCATCGGGTACTTCGGCGAGAGGATGTTCTCGCCGTCCAGCAGCACCTCGCCGCGCGCTTCCAGCTTCGGGTACAGCGCGTAGATGCGGTTGAAGATACGCAGCAGGGTGGACTTGCCGCAGCCGGAGGGGCCGATCAGTGCGGTGACGCGCTTCTCCGGCACTTCCAGGTTGATGCCCTTCAGCGCGTGGTACTTGTCGTAGTAGAAGTCCAAGCCGCGCGCGGCGATCTTGACCGGCGACGGCGCCAGCGCGGTGTGCCCGTTGGGCATGGCGATGCGGTGCATCGGGGCGGCGTTGTGGTGATCGTTCATGGCCGGGTCCATAGGGGAATCAATCGTTGGAGATCTTGTTGCGCACCAGCAGGGCGCGCGCGCCGAGGCTGACCAGCAGGACGAAGACGGTGAGCACCAGCGCGCCGGACCAGGCCAGTTGCTGCCAGGTCGGGTAGGGGCTGCCGGCGAAGTTGTTCATCACCACCGGCACGCTGGCCATCGGCTTGAGGATGTTGTTGTTCCAGTACAGGTTGCCGAAGGAGGTGAACAGCAGCGGTGCGGTCTCGCCGCTGATGCGCGCCAGCGCCAGCATCACGCCGGTGACGATGCCGGCAGAGGCGCTGCGGTACAGCACCTGGATGGTCACCTTCCATTGCGGGATGCCCAGCGACAGCGCGGCCTCGCGCATCTGCGCCGGCACCAGCCGCAGCATCTCGTCGGTGGTGCGGACCACCACCGGCAGCACGATGAAGGCCAGCGACAGCGCGCCGGCCAGCGCCGAGAAATTGCCGCCGGTCTGCATCACGTACAGGGTGTAGACGAACAGGCCGAGCACGATCGACGGCGCCGACAGCAGGATGTCGTTGACGAAGCGCACCACCTGACCGGTCTTGCGCGCGTTGCCGTACTCGGCCAGCCAGGTGCCGGCGGCCACGCCCAGCGGCGTGCCGATCAGCAGCGCCAGGCCGCACATCACCGCGCTGCCGAAGAACGCGTTGGCCAGGCCGCCGTCCTCGCCGGGCGGCGGGGTCATGCGCGTGAACAGGTCCAGGTTGATGCCGGAGATGCCCTTGGCCAGCAGGGTCCACAGGATCCAGGCCAGGAACACCAGCCCGAACAGCGCGGTCAGGCAGGACAGGGTGAGCGCCACGAAGTTGACCACGCGGCGGCGGTTGTACAGGCGGTGTGCGATGTCGGCGGCCATCTCAGTTGCCCTCCTTGCGCGACAGTTGCGCCAGCATCAGGCGGGCGATCGCCAGCACGACGAAGGTCACCAGGAACAGGACGAAGCCCAGCAGCAGCAGTGCCGAGCGGTAATCGCCGGTGGCCTCGCCGAAGTCGTTGGCGATCAGCGCGGCGATGGTGGTGCCCGGCTCCAGCAGCGAGGGCGACAGGCGCACCGTGTTGCCGACCACGAAGGCCACCGCCATGGTCTCGCCGAGCGCGCGGCCCAGGCCCAGGAAGATGCCGCCGATCACCGCCGAGCGGGTGTAGGGCAGCACGATGTCCCAACTCACCTCCCAGCGCGTGGAGCCGAGCGCGTAGGCCGACTCCTTGAGCCGGGTCGGCACGGTCAGGAACACTTCGCGCATCACCGAAGAGATGAAGGGAATCACCATGATCGCCAGCACGAAGCCGGCGGTGAGCAGACCGATGCCGATCGGGGGTCCCTGGAAGATCGGGCCGATCACCGGCAACGTGCCGAGGTGGTCGTTGAGCCAGGGCGTGACGTACTCAGACATGATCGGGATCAGCACGAACAGGCCCCACATGCCGTAGATGATCGACGGGATGCCGGCCAGCAGTTCGATCGCGGTCCCGACCGGGCCGCGCAGCCAGCGTGGCGCCACTTCGGTCAGGAAGAAGGCGATGCCGAAGCTCACCGGCACCGCGATCAGCATCGCGATCAAGGCGGTCACCAGGGTGCCGTAGATCGGCGCCAGTGCGCCGTACTTGTTCTCGACCGGGTTCCACTCGCTGGAGTAGAAGAAGCTCATGCCCTGCAGCTGCAGGGCATGACGGCCGCCCCACAGCATCGACAGCGCAGCGCTGCCCAGGGCGACGAGTACCAAAACGACGGTGGCGGTGAGGATCCAGCGGAACAATCGGTCGGCGCGGGCGTCACGCAGGTCGCGTCCGCGTGGCGCCGACATCGCTTCGGGAAGGACAGTGCTGTTCATGGGCTCGGTCGTCGCCGGAGCACGCGCCTGCGCGCTCCGATCGTGGCCGCGGCGGGGATGACCGCGCGCGGTGGGTGGTTGCATCGCTCCCGCACAGGCGGGAACCCGAAAGTCCGAATCACAAGTTGCCGAGACGGCGACCGGCGGCGCCTGGACTGCACCGCCGGTCGCCGGTTGCCGCCGCGGTGCGCGCAGTGCGCACCGCGGTGGCGCTTACTTGAATTCCTTGCTCCAGTAGGACTCGATCTGCTGCACCAGTTCCGGCGGCAGCGGCACGTAGTGCAGGGCGTCGGCCTGCGGCTGGCCCTTCTCGAAGGCCCACTTGAAGAAGTCCAGGGTCGCCTTGCTGCGCGCCGGGTCCTTGGCCTGCTTGTGCATCAGCATGAAGTTGGTGGCGGTGATCGGCCACGCCTGCGCGCCCGAGGCGTTGGTGATGACCAGGTTGAAGTCCTTGGCGTTGGCCCAGTCGGCCGACGCGGCGGCCGCGGCGAAGCTCTCGGCATTGGGCTGCACCCAGTTGCCGGCGGCGTTCTGCATCGACGCGTACGGCATCTTGTTCTGCAGCGCGTAGGCCAGTTCGACGTAGCCGATCGAGCCCTTGATCTGCTGCACGTACGAGGCCACGCCTTCGTTGCCCTTGCCGCCGACGCCGCCCGGCCACTGCACCGAGGTGCCTTCGCCGACCTTGCCCTTCCACTCCGGGCTGACCTTGGACAGGTAGTTGGTGAAGTTGAAGCTGGTGCCCGAGCCGTCGGAGCGGTGCACCAGGTTGATCTTGGTGTCGGGCAGGGTCACGCCCGGGTTCAGCGCGGTCAGCGCCGGGTCGTTCCACTTGCTGATCTTGCCCAGGAAGATGTCCGCCAGCACCGGGCCGGTCAGCCGCAGCTTGCCCGCGTCCATGCCGTCCAGGTTGACCACCGGCACCACCCCCCCAATCGCCGAGGGGAACTGGCCGAGACCGGCCGCGGCCAGCTCGGCGCTGTCCAGCGGCTTGTCGGAAGAGCCGAAATCGACCGTGCCGGCCTTGATCTGGGCGATGCCGCCGCCGGAACCGATCGACTGGTAGTTGATCTTGTTGCCGGTGGCCGCGTTGTAGTCGGCCGACCACTTGGAGATCAGCGGGTAGATGAAGGAGGCACCGGCGCCGGAAATCTCCGCCGCGGTCTTGGCGCCGGCGGCCGGCGCGGCAGCGGGCGTCCCACCTGCCGCATCGGCGGCGCCCTGCTTGTCGCCGTTGCCGGGCTGGCAGGCGGTGACGGCGAAGGCCAGGGCGAGGGACAGGACGGCAATGCGCGCCGGCTGCAGTTTCATGGGGGTCACTCCGTAGCGAAGAGCGCCGGGACATCCGGCGGATGCTCGCTATGAAATGATATTTTTGTTACAGCGAGATGACTTGCGGACTGGTTGGCGGACGCCCTCACCGGATGCGGCGCTCGCGCCGCCTTCCGGAACCGTGGCAGGGCAGGGCGGCGTGCCCCCCTGGGCCTGCGCACGGCTCCTCCAGCGGGGACAAAAAAAGACGCGGACCCTGCGGTCCGCGCCTTCGGGACATCGCCGTGCCGGCGCGCGAGCGCCGGACGGGCGAGACGCCGGCTTACTTCATGTTCTGCGCCCAGTAGGCTTCGATCTGCTTGACCAGCGGCTCCGGCAGCGGCACGTAGTCCAGCGCCTTGGCCTGCGGCTGGCCCTGCTCGAACGACCACTTGAAGAAGTCCAGCGCGGCCTTCGACGACGCCGGCTTCTTGGCCTTCTTGTACATGATGGCCCAGGTGGTGGCGGTGATCGGCCACGCGTCCTGGCCCGGCGCGTTGGTCATGATCAGGTTGAAGTCCTTGGCCGACTTCCAGTCCGCGGTGGCGGCGGCAGCGGAGAAGGTCTTGTCGTCCGGCATCACGAAACGGCCGGCGGCGTTCTTCATGCCGGCGTAGCTGAGCTTGTTCTGCAGCGCGTAGGCGTACTCGACGTAGCCGATGCCGCCGCGGATCTGCTTGACGTAGGCGGCCACGCCCTCGTTGCCCTTGCCGCCGATGCCGGCCGGCCACTGCACGGCGGTGCCTTCGCCGACCTTGCTCTTCCACTCCGGGCTGACCTTGGACAGGTAGTTGGTGAAGTTGAAGCTGGTGCCCGAACCGTCGGAGCGGTGCACGATGGTGATCTTCAGGTCGGGCAGGGTCAGGCCCGGGTTCAGCGCGGCGATCGCCGGGTCGTTCCACTTGGTGATCTTGCCGAGGAAGATGTTGGCCAGCACGGTGCCGTCGAGCTTCATCGCACCCGGGGCCACGCCCGCCACGTTGAACACCGGCACGATGCCGCCGATCACGACCGGGAACTGGCCCAGGCCGAACTTTTCCAGATCCGCGCCGCTCAGCGGCTTGTCGGAGGCGCCGAAATCGACCGTGGCCGCCTGGATCTGCGCGATGCCGCCGCCGGAACCGATCGACTGGTAGTTGACGCGGTTGCCGCTTTTCTCAGCATAGGCAGCCGACCACTTCGACAGCACCGGGTAGACGAAGCTGGAGCCTGCGCCAGTGACGTCGGTGGCTTGCGCCGCGAGCGAAAACGTAGCGACCGCGGCGGCTGCCAGCAGTCGGAGCTTGAGGGAACGCATCGGGAGAACTCCTGAAATAGGTGGAATGCCGGCACCCCGGCCGGCATCGGCTGCATTCCAAGACTTTTTCATGAACGTCTGAAGAAAATCAGATGTCAGTCCGGTGACAGCCCTTCCGGACGGGGCTGCCTTCGTTTCGAAACGAAGCTGACTCAAAACCGTCATGTCTTTGACGGAATCTTTACAAATGGTCGGGCCATCGCACTGGGGCCGCACCGCACCCATACCACCCTGCCACCACCCATCGGAGAGATTCTAATGCGTTCCCATCTTCTCGCCACGGCGATCCTCGCCAGCCTCGGCCTCGCGTCGGCGCCGCAGGCGTTCGCGGCGAAGGCCAAGGCCAGCAGCAACCCGCCCGCCGTCAGCGCTGCCCAGCTGCAGCAGCTGCAGGCCCAGATCGAAGCGCTGCAGACCCAGGTCCAGCAGTTGCAGGCGCAGTCGGAAGCCCTGCAGGCGCAGTCCGACGCGCAGTCGGAAGTGAATGTCGTGCAGGCCCAGGCGACCGAAACGGCGCAGGCCAGCGCCGCCAAGGTCGACAAGCTCGCCAAGCTGGTCAACGACAACAAGATCGGCGGCCGCATGTTCTTCGACCTGACCAACATCGACCGCACCAGCGGCGGCGCCAAGACCGCCGCCAGCGGCACCGGTCTGGACGTCAAGCGCTTCTACCTGACCGTCGACCACAGCTTCAACGAGATCTGGTCGGCCAACCTGACCACCGACTTCCAGTACAGCTCGGCGCTGTCCAACACCCAGCTGTTCGTCAAGAAGGCCTACGTGCAGGGCAAGTTCGACGACGCCTTCGCCCTGCGCATCGGTGCCGCCGACATGCCGTGGGTGCCGTTCGTCGAGAAGTTCTACGGCTACCGCTACGTCGAGAACACCCTGACCGACCGCCTGAAGTACGCCAACTCCTCCGACTGGGGCCTGCACGCCTTCGGCGACCTGGGCTCGCAGGTCAACTACGCGATGTCGGTGGTCAACGGTGCCGGCTACAAGAACCCGACCCGCGGCAAGGGCATGGACGTGGAAGGCCGCGTCGCCTACATGCCGATGCAGAACCTGGCCATCGCCGTCGGCGCCTACTCGGGCAAGCTGGGCAAGGAAACCGACATCCTCGACGCGCAGCACGACTACACCCGCGCCGATGCGATGGTCGCCTACGCCGATTCCAACTTCCGTCTGGGCGGCGAGTACTTCCAGGCCAAGAATCTCAACAACGTGCTGACCCCGGCCACCGACAAGTCCAGCGGCTGGTCGGTGTGGGGCAGCGTGGCGCTGACCGACGGCGGCATCAACGCCTTCGCCCGCTACGACAAGACCGATCTGAGCAAGACCATCGACCCGACCCTGGCCGACAAGTACTGGAACGTCGGCGTCGAGTTCCCGGTGCTGAAGAACCTGAAGCTGGCCACCGTGTACAAGTACACGCACCAGGACAACGCCAGCAAGAAGACCGACGTGGAAACCAAGGAATTCGGCGTCTGGGGCGACCTGTCGTTCTGATTCGCGGAGATTCCCGCACGTGGGACGAAAGGCGGCGCATTGCGCCGCCTTTCTTTTTTTGCGGCGCGATCGCCGAGGCGCGCGATGGGGCGCCGGCCGGGGCGCCTTTCACGGTTCGCGTCGACGACCGTGGACGATAGTCGCTGCTACAGCGGCCAGGTGGCCTCTCGTGGAGAACTGTAGAAGCGGTTTCAACCGCGACGGGCGCAGCGGCGGACGACATGCGCCGCGCAAGTTGCCGAAGCCGACATCCTGATGGTGTACCAGCCTGCGTTGCGACAGGCTGCTCAACCCGGCGTCTTGTCCTTGTACCGGCACAGGTCGCGGATCGCGCACTGCGGACAGTCGGGCTTGCGCGCCTTGCACACGTAGCGGCCGTGCAGGATCAGCCAGTGGTGCGCGTCGTGCAGGAACTGCGGCGGCACCCGCTTGAGCAGCGAATCTTCGACTGCGCGCACGTCCTTGCCCGGGGCCAGCCCGGTGCGGTTGGCGACGCGGAAGATGTGCGTGTCCACCGCCATGGTCGGTTCGCCGAAGGCGGTGTTGAGCACCACGTTGGCGGTCTTGCGGCCGACCCCGGGCAGCGCTTCCAGCGCGGCGCGCGAGCGCGGCACCTCGCCGCCGTGCTGCTCGACCAGGATGCGGCAGGTGGCGATGACGTTCTTGGCCTTGGCGTTGAACAGGCCGATGGTGGAGATGTAGCGCTTCAGGCCGTCCTCGCCCAGCGCCAGGATCGCGGCCGGCGTGTTCGCCACCGGATACAGGCGCCGCGTGGCCTTGTTGACGCCGACGTCGGTGGCCTGCGCCGAGAGGATCACCGCGATCAGCAGTTCGAACGGGCTGTCGTATTCCAGCTCGGTGGTCGGGCTGGGGTTGAGTTCGGACAGGCGCGAGAACAGCTCGTGGATCTCGTCCTTGCTCAGCAGGCGTCCACGCCGTGCAGGCGCGCTTGCGCCCGTGCTCGCGGTCGCGCTCATTGGCCGCCTCGCTGCGCGGCCTTGGCCTTGGCGCGGGCCAGGATCGCCGCGGCGGCCGCAGGCAGGGCTGGCGCACTCGGTGTGGCCGTTGTCGACGTCGAGGCGATCGGTGTCGCTGCCGCACGTCGCGCCTGGCGCGCATGGGCATGTCGCTCCAGGCGCGCGCTGCGCGCCCGGTAGCGCGCACGTGCGTCCCACGCATCGCGCAGGCGCTGCTGCGCGGCCAGCACCTGCGCGCGCAACTGCGGATGCGCCGGATCCAGGCGATCGTCCTCCGGATCGGTGCCGCGGTAGTCCATCAGGCCGCCGTCGATCGCGGCATCCAGATCGTCGTCCAGGATCCAGCGCAGCAACTGCAGCGGCGTGGCGGGAGCGGGGGCGTGCGACATCGTGTGCGGGCTCAGCGGTTGCGGAACTGCGGCGGGCGCCGCTCCAGGAAGGCGCGGGTGCCTTCGCGCATGTCCTCGCTGGAGAACAGCAGGCCGAACTGCGCGGTCTCGTATTCCAGTCCCTGTTCGATCGCGCTTTCGCCACCGATCTGGATCGCGTCGAGGATGCCGCGCAGCGCCAGTGGCGCGGCGTCGGCCAGTTGCTGCGCCAATTTCAGCGCGGTCGCCTGCAGTTCGCCGGCGGCGACCACGCGGTTGACCAGGCCCAATTGCAGTGCGCGCGCCGCGTCGATCGGCGCGCCGAGCAGGCACAGTTCCAGCGCCGCGGCGCGGCCGACCAGCCGAAGCAGGCGCTGGGTGCCGCCGAAGCCGGGGATCAGCCCGAGATTGATCTCCGGCTGGCCCAGGCGCGCGCCTTCGGCGGCCACGCGCAGGTGGCAGGCCATCGCCAGTTCCAGCCCGCCGCCGAGGGCGAAACCGTTGACCATCGCCAGCACCGGCTTGGGCATGCGCTCGATCCGGCGCATCAGGCGTTGGCCCAGTTGCGAGAAATCGCGGCCCTGCACCGGTGTCAGTTCGTTCATCTCGGCGATGTCGGCGCCAGCCACGAAGGCTTTCTCGCCGGCGCCGGTCAGCACCACCACGCGGATCTGCGGGTCGTCCGCGGCCGCGGCGAAGGCCGCATCCAGCGCCTGCAAAACCTGGCGATTCAAGGCGTTGAGCTTGTCGGCTCGATTCACGGTGAGGATGCGGATCGCACCCTGAGTATCGGCGAGGACCGGCGTGCCGGACATGTGCATTCCTGGTTGTTAAAAAAAGGTAATGGGAACTCTGGGCGGGCCGCACCAGTCAGAGCAGCGTCGTCGGTAGCGGTTACGCGCCGCGGCGGCTATCCTAACGCGTCATCTCAGGCGGCACGGGCCGCCCTGTGCCACCACCCTGGAGAATTGTTTGATGAAGTTGCGTTCTATTGCGGTCGCTGTCGCGGCCCTCGCCCTGAGCGGCAATGCGTTCGCCCAGGACACCTCGTCCGAGAAGGGCAAGCTGAGCTATTACTTCGGCTACGACTACGGCAACAACCTTGCCGAACTCACCGGCCGCGGCGAGCAGCTCGATATCAATGCGGTGGTGAAAGGCTTGCAGGACGCCTACGCCAAGAAGCAGCCGGCGGTCAGCGCCGACCAGCTGAAGCCGGCGGTGGAAGCGTTCCAGAAGCGCGAGCAGGCCCGCGCCCAGCAGGCCAAGGCCGACTACGAGAAGGCCGCTGCCGAGAACAAGACCAAGAGCGACCAGTTCATGGCCCAGAACAAGGCCAAGCCTGGCGTGCAGGTGCTGCCCAGCGGCGTGCAGTACCGCGTGATCGAGGCCGGCAAGGGTGCCAAGCCGACCCAGGCCAGCACCGTGCAGCTGGAAGTGGCCGGTCCGTACCCGTTCGGTCAGCGTCCGGCGCAGGCGCGTCCGGCGCAGCAGATCCCGGCGATCAAGGTCAGCGAAGTCGAGATGCAGGCCATGCGCGACACGCTGCTGCAGATGCCGGCCGGCTCCAAGTGGGAAGTGACCCTGCCGCCGGACAAGGCCTACGGTGCCGACCCGCGTACGCCGTTCCCGCCGAACGTGGCGGTGCAGTTCGAGATCAAGCTGGTCAGCGTCAAGTAAGCACGCCGTTCCAGTGCACGACGATTGCGCCGGCAGCGATGCCGGCGCAATTTTTTTTGGCAGGCAACGACGGCGCCGACGAATCGCGCTAGGCTGGCAAGGTGTCGAATCCGATGGATCCCGTTCCGCATGCCCTGCTCACGCCCTGCATCGGTCTCTGCCGTCTCGATGCGCAGGGTTATTGCGCCGGCTGCCTGCGCAGCGGCGACGAGATCGCACGCTGGCGCGGCATGAGCGACGCCGAACGCCGCCGCTACATGGACGAGGTGCTGCCGGGCCGCGGCTGGTCGCCGTCGCCGGGGCAGCGCCTGGCCGAACGCGCGCACCTGCTGCGCGCACTGCACCCGCTGCAGCAGCCGCCGGCGGGGCCGGGCTGGAACCACCACGAACTGCAGGATCTGCTGCCGGACGGCGCGCCGGTGGAAGCGGCGGTGCTGGCCGGCCTGGTGCCGCGCGCCGACGGCACCCATGTGCTGTTGACCCGGCGCACCGACAGCCTGCGTCACCACGGCGGCCAGGTCAGTTTTCCCGGCGGCCGCATCGAGGCCAGCGACGCCGATGCGGTGGCCGCGGCGCTGCGCGAGAGCGAGGAGGAGATCGCACTGGCGGGGTCGCAGGCCGAGCCATTGGGCTACCTGGATCCGTTCGTCACCATCAGCGGCTTCCGGGTGATGCCGGTGGTCGCGGCGATCGATCCGCGCTTCGTGCCGCAGCCGCATCCGGGCGAGGTGGCGGAGGTGTTCGAGGTGCCGCTGGCCTATCTGATGGCGCCGGACAACCTGCGCAGTATCGAGACCGATTACCGCGGACGCCCGCGCGTCGTGCTGGAGTACGGCTGGCCCGGCCAGCGGATCTGGGGCGCGACCGCGGCGATCCTGCTCAACCTGCGCCGCCGACTGGAGCAAGCCGCATGACCGCAACGTCCCCCGCATGGCACACCCTGGTCGAGGCGCCGACGCTCGCCGCCGCGCTCGACGATCCCGCGCTGCGCCTGGTCGATGCGCGGTTCGTGCCGGCGGCGCTGCTCGATCCCGCTGCGGCGGCGGCCGCGCGCGAGGCCTATGCGCAATCGCACCTGCCCGGCGCGGTCTACGCCGATCTGAACGCGGATCTGTCCGATCTCGGCCGTCCCGGCCTGGGCCGGCACCCGTTGCCGGACGACGCGGCCTTCGCGCGCACCCTGGGGCAGTGGGGCATCGGCCCGCAGCACCAGGTGGTGGTGTACGACGCAGGCGACGGCAGCATGGCCGCTGCCCGCCTGTGGTGGATGCTGGGCCTGCTCGGCCATCGTCGGGTCGCCGTGCTCGACGGCGGCCTGGCCGAATGGCGCCGGCTGGGCCTGCCGGAAACCGACGCGGCCTCCGCGCCGTCGCCGCTGCCGCCGTATCCGCAGGCGTTCGATGCGGCGCGCATCGTCTCCGCCGAGGAGGTCGCCGCGCGTCTGCACGAGGCGCCGGGCTGGTTGCTGGATGCGCGCCCTGGCGAACGCTTCCGTGGCGAGGTGGAGCCGATCGACCCGCTGCCCGGGCACGTGCCCGGCGCGCTCAACCGGCCGCTGGCGCAGAACCTGCGCGATGGCCGCCTGCGTCCGGCGCAGGAACTGCGCGCGGAACTGCAGCCGCTGCTGCAGGGACGCGATCCGCGCGAGGTGGTGTTGATGTGCGGATCGGGCGTCACCGCCTGCCATCTGCTGCTGGCGCTGGAGCATGCCGGCCTGCACGGCGCGCGCGTGTATGCCGGCTCCTGGAGCGGCTGGATCGCCGATCCGGCACGGCCGCGCGCCATCGGCTAGGGCCGGCGCCGGTCCACACGGAACGCATGCACGATGGCACGCGACAGGGGCGGCACCATGCGCTGGCGTGAGGCCTGCGGGCTGGCGATGCTGCTGGGCCTGGCCGCCTGCGGCGACCGCCGCGCGTCGGCCGATGGCGCCGACGCCTCGCCACGCGCGCAATCTGCCACACATTATCGTGAGGCGGTGGAGCGCAATCGTGCGCAGCGCCTGGCGACATTGCGCGCGCCGTCGGGCTGGTTGAGTTTCACCGGCTCCGGGCGTCTGCACAGTGGCCTGCACCGGGTCGGCAGCGCACCCGACAACGATGTGCAGTTGCCGGCCGGCCCGGCGCATCTGGGCATGCTGCAGGTGGATCCGCAGGAGGGCGTGCAGTTCCAGCCCGCGGCGGACGCGGCGGTGCAGGTGAACGGCCAGCCGTTCGCCGGTGGCCGCCTGGAGACCGACGCGGCGCACGACACCCAGACCCGCCTTGCGCTGGGGGCGCAGGAGTTCTACGTGGTGCGCACCGGCAACCTGTTCGGCTGGCGCTTCCGCGATCCGCAGGCGCCGGCGCGCGCGCGCTTCCGCGGCATCGACTACTTCCCGATCGATCCGCAGTGGCGGGTGGTGGCCGACTGGTATCCGGTACCGGCGCCGCGGGCGATGGTGCTGCTGACCTCGATCGGCACGCCGCAGCCGCTGGCCCTGGTCGGTAGCGCTGAGTTCGTGCTGCGGGGGCGGCGCTACAAGCTGCAGATCCTGCGCGACGGCGCCAGCCAGCGCCTGTTCCTGCCGTTCTCCGACCGCACCAGCGGCCGCGAGAGCTATGGCGGCGCCCGTTATCTGTTCGTGCCGGCGCCGCAGGGCGACCGCATCGTGCTGGATTTCAACCTGGCGCAGAACCCGCCATGCGCGTTCACCCCGCACGTGGTGTGCCCGCTTGCGCCGGTCGGCAATCGCCTGGACGTGGCGGTGACCGCCGGCGAGAAGAACTACGTCGGCGCGCACTGAGCGCGCGTGGAAAATCGCGCAGGAGCGGCTTCAGCCGCGACCGGGCCGTTCCCGGTGAAGCCGGGGCGCGGCTGAAGCCGCTCCTGCGGGAGCCTGCGAATGCGACCCTGTCTGAGACTCCATCGCGGCCCGAATCAGCCGTTCCAATCCGCCGCCTCCAAGGCGGTCACACAGGCGGCGCATACGGCGCCAGCGTCACCGCCTCCAGCACCTGCGGCCAGGGAAAGCGCGGGCCCGGATCCAGCTTGCGCTGCACCTGCCGCGTCGGATCGTCGCTGGCCGGTTCCAGGCTGCGGTCCAGCGCCTCGTGTCCGGCGATGTGGTGCAGCTGCGGCAGTTCCGCGCGCAACTGCTGCAGCAGCCGGATCAGCGCCTGCACTTGCGCCGGCGGGTAGTCCTCGCACATCGCCTGGTGGCGCGAATCCAGCCACAGCGGATAGCGTCCGCGGTTGACCAGTTCGATGCCGAGCGACTGCGGGTTGTAGCCGCGCACGTGGTGCGCGATGCGCTCCGCGGGCACGTAGCGATGCACGCTGCCGTCGCGGTCGATGTAGAAGTGGCCGCTGTTGCCGGTGCCCGACGGATACAGCACACGCTCGCCGTACAGGCGCGCGCTGGCCAGGTCCGGCAACTCGGTGCAGTGGATCACCGCCAGCGTGATGCTGTCCGGCGCGCGCTCCTGCAGCAGGCCGACGTAGGGCAGGGGCGCATCGTGGATCGGCAACGGCGAGGTGGGCGGCATGCGCGGATGCTAGCATTCGCCGATGACCCTGAATTCCGAAAGCCCGCTGGCGACCCTGCTGGCCACACTGCCGCGCGCCGGACGCGTGGAATGGATCGGCCTGCGCCCGGCGCGCGACGTGCCGATGCACGAGGTCGACGCCGCTGAGGCGCAGACCGATGGCGGCCTGCACGGCGACCGCTACGTCGGCCGCAACGGCAAGCGCGGCGTGACCCTGATCCAGGCCGAACACCTGCAGGCGATCGCGGCGCTGGCCGGCCATGCGGCGGTGGCGCCGGCGACCCTGCGGCGCAACGTGGTGGTGTCGGGCATTCCGCTGATCGCCCTGAAGGGGCGCCGCTTCCGCATCGGCGAGGTCGAACTGGAAGGCATCGCGCCGTGCGATCCGTGCTCGCGCATGGAGCAGGCGCTGGGGCCGGGCGGCTACAACGCCATGCGCGGCCACGGCGGCCTGTGCGCGCGCATCGTGCAGGGCGGCACGCTGCGGCTGGGCGATGCGGTGGTGGCGCTGTGAGCCGCGGTCACTGCATCCTTTCGCACGGTTTCGAGAGCGGGCCGGACGCGATCAAGGTGACCGCATTGGCCGAGGTGGCGGAACGCCTGGGCTGGAGCCATTCGCGCCCGGACTACACCGACCTGGATGCGCGCCGCGACATCAGCCCGCTGGGCGACGTGCCGACCCGCCTGCAGCGCCTGCTGGAGCTGGCGCAGGCGGCGGCGCAGCGCGGGCCGCTGGTGCTGGCCGGTTCCAGCCTCGGCGCCTACATCGCCGCGCAGGTGTCGCTGCACGTGCCGGTGCGCGGCCTGTTCCTGATGGTGCCGCCGACGCGGATGGGGCACATGCCGGCGCTGGATGCGGCACCGGTGCCGACCTCGGTGGTGCATGCCTGGCGCGACGAACTGATTCCCGCCAGTGAAGTGATCGCCTGGGCGCAGGCGCGTGCCGCGCGGCTGCTGCTGGTCGACGACACGCACCGCCTGGGCGAGCACGTGGCGACCTCGGCGCAGGCCTTCGCCGAGCTGCTGGAGCGCCTGTGAGCGCAGCCGACGACATGCTGTTGCGCGCCGAGCGGCCGGCCGACGCGGCGGCGATCGAGGCGCTGACCCTGGTCGCCTTCTTCCGCGTCGCGCACAGCCGCCACGACGAGCAGGACATCATCGAACGGCTGCGCTCGGACGGCGCGCTGACCCTGTCGCTGGTGATCGAGCACGAGGGCTACATCGTCGGCCACGTCGCGGTGTCGCCAGTGAGCCTGTCCGATGGCAGCCGCGGCTGGTACGGGCTGGGACCGCTGTCGGTGGGGCCGGGCCACCAGCGCCAGGGCCTGGGCACGCGGCTGGTGCGCGAGGCGCTGGCGCAGTTGCAGGCGCTGGGTGCGGCCGGCTGCGTGGTGCTGGGCGACCCGGGCTACTACGCGCGCTTCGGCTTCCATCCGGAACCCGGGCTGACGCTGCCGGGTGCGCCGGTGGAGGCCTTCCAGGCGCTGGCCTTCGGCGAGCGCCTGCCGCCGATGGCCGAGGTGGTCTACCACCCGGCGTTCCTGTCCGCGGCCTGAGCCAGCGCGCCGCGCCCGTCGCGGCCGCGTTGCGTTAGCATCGTCCCGCGTCCACTCCGATCGAGGATCCACGCCGATGCGCCATTGATGCTGCCGTCTTCGCGACGGCCTTCGTCCCACCTGCCGAGCGATCGGCGGGCACGACCGGCATCCATGGAGGTTCCCATGACGCATCCGCTGCTTGCGCTGGACAGCGCGACCCATGTTCTGCCCGACGGCAGGATCCTGTTCTCCGATCTGCACTTCGCGCTCGATACGCGCCGCACCGGCCTGGTCGGCCGCAACGGCGTCGGCAAGAGCGTGTTCGCGCGCCTGCTCGCCGGCGAACTGACGCCCAGCGCCGGGCGCTGCGTGCGCCACGGCCGCCTGCATTACGTGCCGCAGCAGATCGCGCCGGCGCCGCACGCCACCGTCGCCGACCTGGCCGGCGTGGGCGCGGCGTTGCGGGCGCTGGCACGGATCGAGGCGGGCAGTGCCGACGTGGCGGATTTCGATGCGCTCGGCGAGCGCTGGGACATCGCCCAGCGCCTGCAGGCGCAACTGCACGCGCACGACCTCGGCGCGCTGGAGCCGCACCGCCTGGCGGCCACGCTCAGCGGCGGCGAGGCGATGCGGGTGGCGCTGATCGGCGCCTGGCTGGCCGAGGCCGATGCGCTGATCCTGGACGAGCCGACCCTGCACCTGGACGCGGCGCAGCGGCAGCGCCTGCGCGAGGCGCTGCAGCGCTGGCCGGGCGGCCTGCTGGTGATCAGCCACGATGCGCTGCTGCTGCAGGACATGCAGCGCACGCTGGAACTGTCGCCAGGCGGGCTGCGCGACTACGGCGGCGACTACGCGTTCTACCTGCAGTGCCGGGCGCGCGAGCGCGAGGCCGCGCAGGCCGAACTGGCGCAGCACAAGCTGCAGCACGCGCGCGACAACGCTGCCTGGCAGGCGCAGCACGATCGACAGCAGCGGCGCAATGCGCGCGGGCGGCAGCAGGCCGGCACGGCCAACCAGGCGCCGATCCTGCTCGGCCGGCAGAAGCAGCGCAGCCAGGACAGTGCCGGCAAGCGGGTGCGCGATCATCAGGCCACGCAGGCGCGCAGCCTGGAGCGCATCGCCGAGGCCGCGCGCCAGGTGCAGCCCGACGCGCCGGTGGCGCTGTTCGCGCCGCCGCCGGCCGATGCGGCCACCCGGCGCCTGGTCGAGCTGCACGCGCTGCGGCTGCCGTTCGCGCCGGCGACGCGGCAGCCGCTGGACCTGGTGGTGCAGGGCGGCGCACGCATCGGCGTGGTTGGGGCCAACGGCAGCGGCAAGTCGACCCTGCTGCGGGTGCTGGCCGGGCAGGTGGCGGCGTTGTCCGGCAGTTGCCGGGTGCGCGCCGCCAGCGCCTACCTGGACCAGTCGTTGGCGGCGCTGGACCCGGCTGCCACCGCGCTGGCGCAGGTGCAGGCCGCCACGCCCGGCATCGCACTCGCCGACCTGCGCACGCGGCTGGCCTTGCTCGGCCTGGATGCGCAGCGCATCGGCGTGCCCTGCGGCCAGCTCAGCGGCGGCGAGCGGCTGAAGACTGCGCTGGCCTGCGCCTTCTACCGCACGCCGCCGGCCGAACTGCTGTTGCTGGACGAGCCGGACAACCACCTGGACCGCGAAGCCCGCGACGCGTTGCGCGCGGTGCTGCTGCAGTACCCCGGCGCGCTGCTGGTGGTCTCGCACGATGCGGAGTTCCTGGACACGCTGCGCCTGCAGCAGCGCTTGCAGGCCGATCCCGAGGCGTGGCGGCTGACGCCGTGGTGAGCGGCGTACGCTGCCGTCGACGGGGTCTGCCGCCGGGCATGCCCGGCGCCGGATTCGTGGTCTCGCATTGCGCGATGCGTCGCGCACCAAGGCGTCAGGAGGGCGCGTCTGCAGCGCCAGCTTCATCTGCCACGGCGCGGGGTGGTCGCGAAGCGAACGCCGGCGGGCGACGTCGCTGTGCCCGTCACACGAGGCCAGTGACGGCCGCGGCGCACCCTGCGCCAGGGCACCGCGCAGCAGGCAGGGGCGCACGGACCCTGTGGTATTCTGCGCGCCGTTCCGGTGCGGTGCGTGCGCGTGCCCATCCCTCGATCCGCGGCCGCGGCCGCGGTAACGCCGGATCCGGCGCTGCGATGCGCCACGCGCGCGGCGCCCGCCGTGCCTCCCTCCCGTCCGTCCTGGTCCGCCTTCCGTGAAATTCTTTGTCTCCTGCGCCAAGGGCCTGGAATACCTGCTCGTCGATGAACTGCTCGCGCTTGGCGTGGCGCAGGCCACCGCCACCGTCGCCGGGGTCAATGCCGAAGGCAGCCTGCAGGACGCGCAGCGCGCGGTGCTGTGGTCGCGCCTGGCCAGCCGGGTGCTGTGGCCGTTGCAGTCCTTCGACTGCCCCGACGAGGCGGCACTGTACGCCGGCGTGGCCGCGCTGCCGTGGCGCAGCCATCTGGCGCCGCAGCACACCCTCGCGGTGGATGCGCATGTGTCCGGCACCGGCATCACCCATGCGCGCTTCGCGGCGCAGCGGGTCAAGGATGCGGTGGTGGACACGCTGCGCGGCGAGGGCCTGGAGCGGCCGTCGGTGGACGTGGAGCACCCGGACCTGCGCCTGAACCTGTCGCTGCGCAAGGGCCGCGCGACGCTGTCGGTGGACCTGGGCGGCGGCTCGCTGCACCGGCGCGGCTGGCGCCAGGCGCAGAACGAGGCGCCGCTGAAGGAGAACCTGGCCGCGGCGGTGCTGCTGCGCGGGCAGTGGCCGGCCCTGTATGCGCAGGGTGGCGGGCTGCTGGATCCGATGTGCGGCAGCGGCACACTGCTGATCGAAGGCGCGCTGATGGCCGCCGATGTCGCGCCGGGCCTGCTGCGCGGCGAACTGGCGGCGCAGCAGCGCGGCGACACCGATGCCGATGCCGATGCCGCGCCGAGTCGCTGGCTGGGGTTCGACGTGGCGTCCTGGCGTTCGCTGCTGGCCGAGGCACGGCAGCGCGCCCAGGCCGGTCGCGCCGCGTTGCGGCCGGTGCTGTACGGCAGCGACATCGACCCGCATGCGCTGCGCGCGGCGCGCGAGAACGCGCTGGCGGCCGGCGTGGTCGAGGCGATCGCCTTCGCCGCGCACGACGTCGCGGCGTTGCCCTCGCCGGCGCAGGCGTTGGGCACGGTGGTGTGCAATCCCCCCTACGACGAGCGCCTGGCCGCCGACGCGGCGCTGTACCGGCGCCTGGGCGATGCGCTCAAGCGTGCGGTGCCGCAGTGGCGCGCCAGCCTGCTGTGCGGCAGCGACGAACTGGCCTATGCCACCGGGCTGCGTGCGGCCAAGAAGTACCAGATGTTCAACGGCGCGCTGGAATGCCCGTTGATCGTCTGCGACCCGATCGCGGTCGCGCCGCGCGCGGGGGCCAGCGAGGAGCCGCGCGCGCTCAGCGACGGTGCGCAGATGGTCGCCAACCGCCTGCGCAAGAACCTGCGCAAGTTCAAGACCTGGCGCGCGCGCGAGCGGATCGGCTGCTATCGCGCCTACGACGCCGACCTGCCCGAGTACGCGGCGGCGATCGACGTGTACCAGGAGGACGGCGGTCAAGCACGCACCTTCCTGCACGTGCAGGAGTACGCGGCGCCGGACAGCATTCCCGACGTGGACGTGCGCCGCCGCCGCAACGAACTGCTGGCGGCCGCGCGCGAGGTGTTCGCGGTGCCGGCCGAGCAGGTGGCGCTGAAGACCCGCGAACGCGGCAAGGGCGGCAGCAAGTACGGCCGTTTCGAGCAGCGCGGCGAGTTCCTGGTGGTGCGCGAGCACGACGCGCTGCTGCGGGTGAACCTGTTCGACTACCTGGATACCGGGCTGTTCCTCGACCACCGCCCGCTGCGCGGGGTGATGGCGCAGCAGGCGCGCGGCAAGCGTTTCCTCAACCTGTTCTGCTACACCGGCGTGGCCAGCGTGCAGGCGGCGGTGGCCGGCGCCGATTCCACCACCAGCGTGGACCTGTCCGGCACCTATCTGCAGTGGTGCGCCGACAACCTGGCCTTCAATGGCAAGGGCGGCGCCCAGCACCGGCTGGTGCAGGCCGACGCGCTGAGCTGGCTGGAGGCGGAGAAGAACCGCTACGACGTGATCTTCTGCGACCCGCCGACCTTCTCCAATTCCGCGCGCGCCGAGGATTTCGACATCCAGCGCGAGCACGTGCGGCTGTTGCGCGCGGCGGTGGCGCGGCTGATGCCCGAGGGCGTGCTGTACTTCTCCAACAATTTCCGCCGCTTCAAGCTGGACGAGAACGCGCTGGCCGAATTCGCGGTGTGCGAGGAGATCAGCGCGCAGACCATCGACGTGGATTTCGAGCGCAACCCGCGCATCCACCGCGCCTGGCGTCTGCAGCGGCGCTGAGAAGCGGTGCCTCGTGTGCCTTTCTGCAGGAGCGGCTTCAGCCGCGATGGGCGTGACCGGGCACGCACGTCGCGGAGCGTAACGCGCTGTTGCTTCTCCATCCGGGAGAAGGGGCCCCGAAGGGGCGGGTGAGGGGACGGGCGACGCCGCGTGTCCTCGATCTCTGCGCGTCGCTTCGCGCCGTCCCCTCACCCCAACCCCCTCTCCCGGGGGGAGAGGGGGTTGTATCAATTGCCGTGATGCCCCAGCGCGGCCTGCGCCTTGCCGCGTGGCGGCGGGTCATCCTCGGTCTCGCGCTCGTTCCAGTACGCCTGGATCTGCAGGATCTGCGGCAGGATCGCTTCGAACAACTCGACCAGACGCGGCTCGAACTGGCTGCCGGCCTTGTCGCGGAACAGTGCCATCGCCTGCTCCAGCGGCCATGCGTCCTTGTACGGGCGCGGTGAGGTGAGCGCATCGAACACGTCGGCCAGCGCCACGATCCGTGCCGATTCGGGAATCTGCGTGCCTGAAACGCCGGCCGGGTAACCGCCGCCGTCCCAGTGCTCGTGGTGGTACAGGGAGACCTCGGCGGCGAGCCGGAACAGCGGCGCGCTGCTGCGGCTGAGGATGTCGTAGCCGATCCGCGGGTGCCGCTTCATGACCTGCCACTCGTCGGCGTCCAGCGGCCCGGGCTTCTTCAGCACCGCATCGGGGATGCCGATCTTGCCGGTGTCGTGCATCGGCGCGGCCTGTTCCAGCAGATCGGCGTCCTCGCACGACCAGCCGGCGGCCAGCGCGAGCGCGCGGGCGTAGGCGGCCATGCGCCAGATATGCGTGCCGGTGTCCGAGTCGCTGTAGTGGCCGGCCATGCCCAGCATCTGGATCGCGTCGCGATGGCTGTCGGCCAGGCTGGTGGCGCTGACCAGCGACAGGTGGGTGCGCACCCGCGCGCGCAGGATGCTCGGCGAGTAGGGCTTGGTGATGTAGTCCACGCCGCCGGCGTCGAACCCGATGCTCTCGTCGGTGTCCTTGTCCTTGCCGGTGACGAAGATGATCGGGATCGCCGCGCTGCGCGCATCTTCCTTCAGGGTGCGGGCGAGGGTGTAGCCGTCGATGTCGGGCAGGTCGACATCCAGCAGGATCAGCGCCGGGCGGTGCTTGGCCACCCCGCGCAGGGCTTCGGCGCCGTTCTTGGCAAACACCAGCGCGTAGTCCTCGCGCAGGAGCTGGCGGATCAGCGCCAGGTTGCTGGGTTCGTCATCGACACAGAGGATGCAAGGCTGGGTCATGGCGTGTTCCCGTCTGATACGCGCTGCTGCGCGGGCGGCGCACTCTTATGAGTTTGATCATCGGCCAGCCATCGCCTGACTTTAGCCTCGGCTTCGCGGAAGGAAAAATTCTCCAGCAACAGTTGCAGTTCGGCGGCCTGTGCCGCCGGCAGGACCGGCGCCAGTTGCCGCAGCGTGCGGTCGATGCGGTCCGGATCGTCGCTGTCCAGCACCTGCAGCACCTGATACCAGGACGCCTGCAGCGTCGCCGGATCGACCGCGGCGAGGTTCGCTGCCGCGGGTGGCGCCGCACCCTGGGTGGCGTCGGCGAAGCGCAGCACTTCGGCCGCGGTGTCGGCCATCGCCGCGGCCAGCGCGGCGATCTCGGCATCGGCCTGCGTCGGCGCCGTGCTCAAGCGTTCTTCGAGGGCGGCGCTGGCGATGCTCAACGCCGGCAAGGCCAGCGATCCGGCGGAGCCGCGCAACTTGTGCGCCAGCGACACGGCCTCGGCCGGCCGTTGCGCTTCCAGCAGGGTGCGGACGCTGGCCGCCGGGTCGGGATGTTCCTGCAACAGCTTCAGCAGATAGCGCCGATACGGCTCGCGTTCGCCCCAGAGCCGCTGCGCCTGGACGGTATCGAGCAACGCAGGGTCGCTGACCGGCCAGTCGTCCGCCGGCAGCACCGGCGGTGGCACCGCCAGCGGCAGCAGCGGCAGCGCGGTCAGGTTCGGCGGCAGGAACCGGCGGATGATCGCGATCAGGTCCTCGACCTGGAACGGTTTGGCGATGAAGCCGTTCATGCCGCTGGACAGCGCCATCTCCTGCTGCTGGCGATAGGCGCCGGCGGTGAGGGCGATCACCGGCACGGCGGCCAGGTCCGGATCGGCACGCAGTTGCCGGGTGGCTTCGTAGCCGTCCATGGTCGGCATCTGCACGTCCATCAGCACGACGTGGAAGCGGCCGGGATCGCGGCGTAGCCGCTGCAGCGCCTGGGCGCCGTCCTGCGCCAGCTCGACCAGCGCGCCTTCGCCTTCGAGGATGCGCTGCGCGACCTCGCGGTTGATGTCGCTGTCGTCGACCACCAGCAAGCGGGCCCCGGCCAGGCGTGCGACGCCGTCGCCGGGCGCTGCCGCGGGCAGCTCGCCGTTGCGGCGCGCCAGCAGCATGGCGATGGTGCGCTGCAGGGCCGAGGCGGTGACTGGCTTGGTCATCACCGCATCCACGTCGGCGACGCCAGGCTGCTGCTCCTGGATCATGCGCCGCTCGTAGGCGGTGACCATGACGATGATGGGCTGCCGGTCCGGCGCCGATTGCGCGCGGATGCGCTGGGCCACGCTCAACCCGTCCAGGTCGGGCATGCGCCAGTCCAGCAGGATCACGTCGAACTCGGCCCGTTCCGGCGCGGCCGCGGCCAACGCGGCGGTGCCGCTGGACACCGCTTCCACCTGCCAGCCGAAGCCGTTGGCGATGTCGGTCAGGCTGCGCCGCACCAGGTCGTGGTCGTCGGCGATCAGCACCCGCCGCGCCTGCGCCGGTTCGGCGTCGTCGGCCGGTGCCGGCGCCACCGCGAACGGAATGACGAAGTAGAAATCGCTGCCCTGGCCGGGGGCGCTCTGCACTTCCAGTTGCCCGCCCATCAACTCCACCAGGCGCCGGCTGATGGTCAGGCCCAGGCCGCTGCCGCCGTAGCGGCGGCTGGTGGAGGTGTCGGCCTGCAGGAACGGCGAGAAGATCAGGCTCTGCTTCTCGCGCGGGATGCCGATGCCGGTGTCGCGCACCGAGAACAGCAGCTTGAGCTTGCCGGGTTCGGCGCCGGGGAAGGCGCGCACCGACAGCGCCACCTCGCCCTGTTCGGTGAACTTGATGGCGTTGCCCACCAGGTTGATCAGCACCTGGTTCAAGCGCAGCGCGTCGCCGCGCAACCAGCGGCAGCCCGGCGGCAGCGGCTCGACGATCATCTCCACCGGCTTGGCGCTGGTCGCCGAGGTCATCAGCGCGGCGATGTTCTCCAGCAACTCGTTGAGATCGAACGGCTCCGATTCCAGGTCGATGCGTCCGGACTCGATCTTGGAGAAGTCGAGGATGTCGTTGATGATCTCCAGAAGGTTGCGTGCTGACAGCTCGATCTTCTGGATCATGTCCTGCGCCGCCTGCGACAGGGCGCTGTGCCGCAGCAGGTACAGCATGCCCAGGATCGCGTTCATCGGCGTGCGGATCTCGTGGCTCATGTTGGCCAGGAAATCGCTCTTGGACTGGTTGGCGCTTTCGGCCGCGTCGATCGCCAGGCGCAGCTCGCGCTCGCGGCGCTTCTGCTCGGTCAGATCGACCGCGATGCCGAGGTAGCCGATCACCCGGTCGTCGTCGTCGCGCAGCGTGCTCAGGGTGAGCAGCACCGGGAAGGCGTGGCCATCCTTGCTCAGGTAGGTCCACTCGCGGGTGTCGCTGCGTCCCAGCGTGGACAGCGCGGCCACCGACTCGAACGAGGGCTGCACCGGCATGCCGGATTGCGCGGCCATGCGCTCGGCGCGTGCGCTCAGCTGTTCTGGGTCCAGGAACAGGCCGGTGGCCTTGCGCCCGATCAACTCGTGCGCGGCGTAGCCGAGCAGCAGTTCGGCGGCCGGATTGAACAGGGTGATGACGCCGTCCGGGTCGGTGGCGACGATCGCATAGCCGGCATTGGCCAGGATCGCGCGCTGCAGCGCCGAATAGGTCACCAGTTCGCTGGTGCGCTCGGCCACCTGCTGCTCCAGCGTGGCGTTGAGCTCCAGCACCCGCGCCTGCGCGCGCACCTGTTCGGTGACGTCGTGCAGCAGGTGCGAATGGCCGATGGTGCCGCCGCGGGTGCCGGCGATCGGCGAGACGCTGGCCAGGACGCTGACGGTGTGACCATCGCGGTGGCGCAGTTCGCGGACGCCGTCGCCGCTGTCGATGGGATCGCGGACGTGCGCGCCCAGCAACCGCTGCAGCGGCTGGCCGATGGCCTGCTCGGGGGTGTAGCCGAAGATGCGCGTGGCCGCGGGATTCCAGTGGGTCACGCGGCCGCTCAGGTCTTCGGCGACGATCGCCTCGCTGGTGCCGGCGACCAGGGCGGCCAGCTGGCTCTGTTCGCTGAGGATCAGGTCGCGGCGGCGCAGGCTGGTCAGGAACACATACAGCAGGGTGGCCAGCAACAGCGCGATGCCGGCGGCCAGGGCGCCGGCGAACAGCGGCGAGGTCTGGTCGAGCGCGCGCATGAAGCCGGGCGTGGCGTGTGCGCCGATGCGCCACTGGCGTCCATAGACCGCCAGGGTGCGTTCGGCGGTGGGGCCTCCGGCCAGGATCGGTGCGGCGTTGTCGCGATAGAACGGCTGCGCCGGGGTCTGGCTGTCGGCCAGGCTCAGATGCAGTTCGCTGCGGTGGTCGTCGGAGGAGGCCAGTACCTCGGCGATGCTCAGTGGCGCGTACGCCCAACCGGTGGTGGCCTGCCAGCGCTGTTCCGGGGTCTGCAGCGGCAGGCCTTCGCGATACACCGGCAACAACAGCAGAAAGCCGCTCTTGCCCAGCCCCGGCCGCTGCACCAGGCGGATCGGCGCGGTGATGGTGGGCTTGCCCGAGTGCGCGGCGGCGATCGCCGCGTCGCGTCGCGCCGGTTCGGAGGCGATGTCGAAGCCCTGTGCCGGCGTGTTGGACTGCGTCGGCTGGATGTAGACGATGACGAAGCGATCGCCCTCGTGCGGCGCCAGCTCACTGATCTGCAGCGACGGTGCGCCGTCGGCGCGGGCCTGCTGCAGGAACGTAGCCTCGTCGGCGCGCGGCACCCGCTGGATGTAGCCGAAGCCGCGCACCCCCGGGAACTCGCGCAGGTAGTCGCGCGAGGCGCTGTAGCGGGCGAAGCGCTCGCGCGAGATGCGGTCACCACCGGCCGCGATCACCGCGCCGCGCGCGCCGCGCAGGCCGTGCTCGTACATGTCCAGGCGTTGTCGCAGATCGTTGGCGACGTGCGAGGCCAGTTGCTGGAAGCGCGCCTGCGCCTGCGCGCGGTTGCGCTGCTGCACGCCATGCGCGATCAGCAGCGCGGCGAGCAGCCCGACGGCCAGCACGGCCAGGGCGGCGAGCCGCGCAAGCCGCGCAGGGCCGGCGATGGGTGTCCGGCGTTTCTTCGACATGCTCCCCCTTCCTCTGGCGAACGCGCGTTCGGCACGCGCATCGGCTTCCCCCGACCGGTTGCGGGATGGCGTTCACAGCGGCGACGCAGGCCCCGCAGGTCGTCCCCCAACGCTAGCGCGGGCGTGGCTGTCGCGCCAGCCCTTCGGTGCAAAGAGTCGAGGCGTGTCTACACCTTGCTGCGTGGGTGGCACCGGGCGCCGCGGGTCGGCGGTCCGTCGTGGGGTGCGTGCGTCGCATCGTGCGTCGGCAGCGGGCCGGCCGCTCCAGCGGCGCAGTGCATCCTTGCCATGCACGCTCAGCCAAGCAGCGTGACGGCAGCGTGCAGCGCCAGCCCGATCAATCCGCCGACCAGGGTGCCGTTGAAACGGATGTACTGCAGGTCGCGGCCCACGCTCAGCTCCAGTTGCTCGACCAGGTGGCGTTCGTCCCAGCCTTTCACGGTCTGCGCGATGTGCTCGGTGACGCCACTGCGCAGGCGCTGGGTCAGCCGCTCGGCGCCGCCGAGCAGGTGCTGGTTGAGCGCCTCGCGCAGGGCCGGATCCTGCGCCAGCGACTGGCCGAGCGCGCCGAGGGCGCGCTGCAGGTGCTGCACCAGCGCGCCGTCCTGGCGCGACAGGTCCTCGCGCAGCGCGCTGTGGATCTGATCCCACAGGCCCTGCACGTACGCCTGCACGCCGGGGTGGTCGATCAGCCGCTGCTTCAGCGCCTGCACTTTCTCGGCGGTGGCGGGATCGGCGCGCAGCCGCTGCACGTAGCCGCCGAGCCAGCGCTCGTAGTCCTGGCGCAGCGGATGCTGCGGCTGCGACAGCACCTCCTGCAGTTCCTCCAGTAGCGCGTGCGCCAGGCGCTCGGCGAGGGTGTCGGCGATGCCTTCCACCGGCTTCACCCATTCCACGGTGCCGACCAGCTTGGGCCATTCGCGCCGCGCGTACTTGACGATCATCGCCGACACCCGCTGCTTGACCGCGGCATCGTCCAGGTGCCGGCCGAGCCGGGTCAGCGCTTCGTCGAGCAGTGCGTGGTGACGGCCGTCGGCGGTGAGCAGGCCGAGCAGTTCGCCGGCGGTGGCGGCGGCGTCCCAGTCGCGCAGCCGAGCCACCACGAAACCATGGATGCGGCGCCGCACCGCGGCTTCGTCCAGCAGGTCCAGCGCCTGCAACGCCCAGCCGCGGGCCAGATCGGCCAGCCGTGCGGACTGCGCCGGTTCGGCCAGCCACTGGCCCAGCCGCGCCGCCGGATCGAATGCGCTGAGCTTGGCCAGCAGCGCGCCCGGTTCCAGGAACTGATCGCGCACGAACACCGCCAGGCTGTCGGCGATGCGCGCCTTGCCGTGCGGGATGATCGCGGTGTGCGGAATCGGCAGGCCCAGCGGATGCCGGAACAGCGCCACCACCGCGAACCAGTCCGCCAGCGCGCCGACCGTGGCCGCTTCGCAGAACGCGCCGACCCAGGCCCACACCCCCTGCAGGCCCATGGCATGGCTGAGCAGGAAGCCGCACAGCATCGCCAGCAGCAACAGCGCCGCCAGCAGCTTCATGCGCCGCAGCTGCGCGCGGCGCGGATCGGGGGACAGGGCTGGGGCGGAAGACACGCTCATGCGGCCGAGTCTACGCAGTGCGCGGTGAGCGCGGTTGCATGCGCGGCGGCGAGGTCATCCGGCCGCGGCACGGATGGCCTATGCGCGTGGATCAGCCCGGCAACTGCGCGCGCAGCGCCGCCACTTCCTCGCGCAGCGCCTGGTTCTCGGCCTCGAGTTCGGCCACGCGCTGGCGCAGCGTGGCCGCCGTGTCGCCCTCGGCATCCGCCGCCGGGGCCGCGTCCTCGGGGGCGTCCGCAGGCGCCGGCTTGGGCTTGCGCTTGGACTCGCGGGCGCGCTTGGCGGCCTGCTTCAGTTCGTCCTTGCCGGCCATGGCCGCGGCGCGCTGTTCCTCTTCGGGCAGGCTGGCCACCGCCGCGGCGGCATTGATCGAGATCGCACCGGACTTGACCGCTTCCACCACCTCGGCGGCGGCCTGCTTCTGGATCTTCTCGATCTGCACCACCTGGCTGTTGCTGAGCCGCGCCACGCGCGCCAGCTCGGCGCGGCTGAGCGGTGCCGGTGCGTCGGCCCAGGGTGGCGTGTCGGTGTCGGTGTCGTTGGCGGTCTCGCCAGCCGCGTCCGGGTCAGTGGCGTCGGCCGCGGGGGCCTCCGCGGCGGCCGCGCTGGCGCGCCGCTCGGCGAGGATCTCGCGCTTGCGCAGCGCCAGCACGCCGCGCTGGAAGTCGGAGACGCTGCGCCGGCCCAGGTGCTGGTCGATCATCCACAGGTGCACGTCCTGCAGCGACTGGAAGCGGGTGTTCTGCACGGTCTGGAACGGCAGGCCGTGCTTCTGGCAGATGCCGTAGCGGTTGTGCCCGTCGACCAGGATGTCGCCCCACAGCACCAGCGCGTCGCGGCAGCCCTCGGCCAGAAGGCTGCGTTCCAGGGCAGCGTATTCGTCGGCGGTCAGCGGATCGATATAGGCCTTGAGGTCTTCTTTGACAACGATGTTCATCAACGGGCGGTGCGGCGTGGCGACGGGGGCGGCATTGTAGAGGCCGGGAATCGGGAGTGGGGAATCGGGAATGGCAACAGCGTGTGTCGCGGCCGCATGGCCTGAGTCGTTCGCGCATGCGGCGCTTTCCGATTCCCTACTCCCGATTCCCCATTCCCGGCTTCACCCCACCACCACCTCACTGATCTGCATCACCGGCGTCAGGTCGGTGTAGTTCTTGATGTCGCCGAGGATCTCCTCCGCATGCGGGCCGAAGCCGGCCTGGAAGGCCTCCACCGACTCGCTGAAGATGTGGCACATGCCGACGTAGGTCGGGTCGCTGCCGGGGGTGCCGCCGGACAGGCCCTTGTCCACGGTGTAGCGCAGGCAGGCGGCGCCCATGCGCGCCTGCAGCAGCGGCATGTGCGTATCGCGGTAGTAGGCATGGTCGAAACGGGCGCCTGGCGTGTACGGGTACATCACGCTGACCTTGATCATGGAGCGGCTCCTGTGGCGGCGGTGGGTCCCGGCCGGGCGCCGGGTGGCGCAAGGCTACACCCGGCCCCGGCCGGCGCGTGTTGCGCTGCGGCGGGCGCAGGGCCGGGAATGGGGAATGGGGATTGGGGAATCGCAACAGCAACAGCAACAGCAAGTGATGCGGTTGCCGGGTTGTCCGATGCGGGCGCCGCGGCGCTTTTACGATTCCCTATTCCCGATTCCCCATTCCCAGCCCTTTACCGCATCGTCGGCATCGCGAACTCGGCGCCGGCCGCGGCCTCGGGCCAGCGCGCGGTGACGGTCTTGAGCCGGGTGTAGAAGCGCACCCCGTCCGGGCCGTGCACATGCAGCGGGCCGAACAGCGAGCGCTTCCAGCCGCCGAAGCTGTGGAACGCCATCGGCACCGGGATCGGCACGTTGATGCCGACCATGCCGGCCTGCACCTGCCGCGCGAACGCACGCGCGGCGCCGCCGTCGCGAGTGAACACCGCCGCGCCGTTGCCGTAGTCGTGGTCGGCGATCAGGCGCAGCGCGGCGGCGGCGTCGGCCACCCGCACCACGCACAGCACCGGGCCGAAGATCTCTTCGCGGTAGATGCGCATGTCGCTGCGCACGTGGTCGAACAGGCTGCCGCCGAGGAAGAAGCCCCGCGGATGGTCGGGCGCACCCGCCGGGCGGCCATCGACCACCAGGCGTGCGCCCTCGGCCACGCCGCTGTGGATGTAGCCGAGCACGCGCTCGCGGTGCGCGGCGCTGACCAGCGGGCCCATGTCCGGCTCGTCGCGGCCGGCGTCGGCCTGGCCCGCGCCCAGGCGCAGCGCGGCCACGCGCGGCGCCAGTCTGGCCACCAGCGCATCGGCCAGCGCGTCGCCCACGCACACTGCCACCGAGATCGCCATGCAACGTTCGCCGGCCGAGCCGTAGCCGGCCCCGAGCAGGGCGTCGGCGACATCGTCCAAGTCGGCATCCGGCAGCACCACCAGGTGATTCTTGGCCCCGCCCAGCGCCTGCACGCGCTTGCCCAGCGCACTGCCGCGCGCGTACAGGTCGGCCGCCACCGCGGTGGAGCCGACGAAGCTCAGCGCCTGCACCTGCGGGTGCGCCAGCAGCGCGTCCACCGCCGGCTTGGCACCGTGCACCACGTTGCACACGCCGGCCGGCAGCCCGGCCTCGTGCAGCCATTCGGCCAGGAGCAGCGACGCCGAGGGCGCGTGTTCGGAGGGCTTGAGCACGAAGCTGTTGCCGCAGGCCAATGCCACCGGCAGCATCCACAGCGCCACCATCGCCGGGAAGTTGAACGGGGTGACGCCGGCCACCACGCCCAGCGGCGCGTATTCGCTCCAGGCGTCCACGCCGCGGCCGACGTCGTGCGAATGCTCGCCCTTGAGCAGGTGCGGGATGCCGCAGGCGAACTCCACCACCTCCATGCCGCGGACCACTTCGCCGCGCGCGTCGGTCACGGTCTTGCCGTGCTCGACGCTGATGCAGCGGGCCAAGGCGTCGGCGCGGCGTTCCAGCAGCTCGCGGAAGTGGAACAGCACCCGCGCGCGCTGCAGCGGCGGCGTCGCCGCCCAGCCGGGGAAGGCGGCACTGGCGGCGTGCACCGCCATCTCCACCGCATGCGCGGCGCCCAGCGGCACGTGGCGCTGGACGGCGCCTGTGGCCGGGTCGAAGACCTCGGCGTGCTCGTCGCCGCGGAAGGCGACGGGCTGGCCGTCGATGTAGTGGGGCAGGGTGTCGCGCATCGTGCTCGATCCTCGGATGGACAGCGTCAGCCCAGCGCGTCCAGCGGCCGCACGAACTCCTGGCCCAGCGCCTGCGCCACCGCGCGGTGGGTGAGCTTGCCGGCGTGCACGTTGAGGCCGTTGCGCAGGTCCTGGTCGTCGCGCAGCGCCTGCAGCCCGTGTTCGGCCAGCAGCAGCACGAACGGCAGGGTGGCGTTGGTCAGGGCGAAGGTGGAGGTGCGGGCGACGCCGCCGGGCATGTTGGCCACGCAGTAATGCACGATGCCGTCGACCTCGTAGGTCGGCTGCTGGTGCGTGGTCGGGTGGCTGGTCTCGAAACAGCCGCCCTGGTCGATCGCCACGTCCACCAGCACCGAGCCGGGCCGCAGCAGCGCCAGTTGCTCGCGCGACACCAGCTTGGGCGCGGCGGCGCCGGGGATCAGCACCGCACCGATCACCAGGTCGGTGTGCGGCAGGCACTGCTCGATCGCATCGCGGGTGGAGTACAGCGTGGTCAGTTGCTGGCCGTAAAGTTCGTCCAGGTACTTGAGCCGCTCCAGCGAGCGGTCCAGCACGGTCACCCGCGCGTGCAGGCCCATCGCCATGCGCGCGGCGTTGATGCCGACCACGCCGCCGCCGATCACCAGCACCTGCGCCGGCTTGACCCCGGGCACGCCGCCGAGCAGCACGCCCGAGCCGCCCTGCGCCTTCTCCAGCGCATGCGCGCCGGCCTGGATCGCCATGCGCCCGGCGACCTCGCTCATCGGCGCCAGCAGCGGCAGGCCGCCGTGGCCGTCGGTGACGGTCTCGTAGGCGATGGCGGTGCAACCGGAGCGCAGCAGCGCCGCGGCCTGCTGCGGATCCGGCGCCAGGTGCAGGTAGGTGAACAGCACTTGCCCGGGGCGCAGCATCGCGCACTCCTCCGGCTGCGGTTCCTTGACCTTGACGATCATCTCGGCCTGCGCGAACACGCTGGCCGCATCCTCGGCGATGCGCGCGCCGGCGCGTTCGTACTCGGCATCGGTGAGGCCGATGGCCTGGCCGCCGCCGCGCTGCACCAGCACCTGATGGCCGTGCAGCACCAGTTCGCGCACCCCGGACGGGGTCAGCCCGATCCGGTATTCGTGGTTCTTGATCTCTTTCGGAACGCCGACCAGCATGAGCGGTTCTCCAGGCAGACGCGGCGCGTGGGGAGCGCGGGCGGTGGGTTGGGTGAGGGAGGGGTCAGGGCGTGCTGCGGATCATGTCCGCCAGCACCGCGAAGATGCGCTCGATGTGCGCGGACTCGACGATCAGCGGCGGCGACAGCGCGATGGTGTCGCCGGTGACGCGGATCAGCAGGTCGCCTTCGTGGAAGCAGCGCTCGAAGATCTCGTAGGCGCGCGCGCCCGGCGCGCCCTTGCGCGGGGCCAGTTCGATCGCGCCGATCAGGCCGAAGTTGCGGATGTCGATGACGTGCGGCAGGTCGCGCAGCCGATGGATCGCCTCTTCCCACACCGGGCCCAGCTCGATCGCCTTGTCGAACAACTGCTCCTCGGCGTAGGTGTCCAGCGTGGCCAGCGCCGCGGCGCAGGCCAGCGGATGGCCGGAGTAGGTATAGCCGTGGAACAGGTCGATGGCGTTGGCCGGGCCGTGCGCGAAGGCCTCGTGGATGGCGTGGGACACGAACACCGCGCCCATCGGCACGCTGCCGTTGGTCAGCCCCTTGGCGGTCGTCATCATGTCCGGGGTCACCCCGAAGCGCTGCGCGGCGAAGGCGTGGCCGACGCGGCCGTAGCCGGTGATGACCTCGTCGAAGATCAGCAGGATGCCGTGCCTGTCGCACAGTTCGCGGATGCGCTGCAGGTAGCCGTGCGGCGGCAGCACCACCCCGGCCGAGCCGGAGATCGGTTCGATGATCACCGCGGCGATGGTGGAGGCGTCGTGCAGCGTCACCAGCCGCTCCAGGTCCTCGGCCAGTTCCGCGCCATGCGTCGGCAGGCCGCGCGAGAACGCATTGCGCTCCAGGTCGAGCGTGTGCCGCAGATGGTCCACGCCCGGCAGCAGCGGGCCGAACGCCTTGCGGTTGTTCGGCAGGCCGCCGACCGAAATGCCGCCGAAGCCGACCCCGTGGTAGCCCTTCTCGCGGCCGATGAAGCGCGTGCGCTGGCCCTCGCCGCGGGCGCGGTGGTAGGCGAGCGCGATCTTCAGCGCGGTGTCCACCGACTCGGAGCCGGAGTTGGTGTAGAACACGTGGTCCAGGCCCGGCGGCGCTAGTTCCACCAGCCGCTCGGCCAGCACGAACGGCAACGGCGAGCCCATCTGGAAGGTCGGCGCGAAATCCAGCGTGGCGATCTGCCGTGCCACCGCCTCGACGATGCGCGGCCGCGCGTGGCCGGCGTTGCAGCACCACAGCCCGGCGGTGCCGTCGAGGATCTGGCGCCCGTCCACGCTGCGATAGTGCATGCCCTCGGCCGAGGCCAGCAGCCGTGGCCGCGCCTTGAACTGGCGGTTGGCGGTGAACGGCATCCAGAACGCCTCCAGCGCGTCCGGCGCGCGGGTGGCCTGCGCGGCGTAATGGTCGGACAGCGCCTGGGACGAGAGGGGCGGCTGAGGGCGCATCGCAGGCTCCACGCGAGGGATGTTGAAAAAACTTTACACCATGCCGCTGCGCCGGGTGTGACCCGGGGTGTCGCAATTCGCGCGAATCGGGCGGGCTTTTCCTGGTTGCGCCGCAACACGGGCGCGCTGCCCGAAATTGACCGTCCGGGACGGGTGTGTAAAGTATCCGGCAACACCGCCACCGGCGTTCCCATTCGCGATGGATATCGGCGCCCGCCTGCATCGGGTTCGCACCGCCCACGGTCTGAGCCAGCGCGAGCTGGCCAAGCGGGTGGGCGTGACCAACAGCACCATCTCGCTGATCGAGCAGAACAAGGTCAGCCCGTCGGTCAGTTCGCTGAAGAAGGTGCTGGACGGCATCCCGATCTCGCTGGCCGAATTCTTCACCCAGGACCTGGACGCCGGCGCGGCCGATGCGCCGTTCTACCGCGCCGACGAACTGCCCGACGTCGGCAGCGACGGCATCCACTACTACCTGGTCGGCCAGCATCGCCCGCAGCGGCAGATGTGCATCCTGCGCGAGGTGATGCCGCCGGGCAGCGACACCGGCAGCGCGATGCTGGTGCACGACGGCGAAGAGGGCGGGGTGGTGGTGGCCGGCGAGGTGGAGATCACCGTCGGCAGCCAGGTGCGGGTGCTGCGCGCCGGCGAGGGCTACTATTTCGAAAGCCGGGTGCCGCACCGCTTCCGCAACGTCGGCAGCGAGACCGCGGTGCTGGTCAGCGCCAATACGCCGGCCACATTCTGAGCCGCATGCGCGCCGCGCCGCCGCCGGCCGTCGCGTGCTTCCGATCCTTCCGCCGCAGCAGGAGTTTCCGATGACCGCACCCCGCACCCGCGACGCCTGGCAGGCGCTGGCCGACACGCTGCGTCCGCGGACCCAGGCCTTCATCGACGGCCGCTACGTCGATGCCGCCAGTGGCAAGACCTTCGACTGCATCAGCCCGATCGACGGCCGCCTGCTCGGCCGCGTGGCCGAGGGCGAGGCCGCGGACATCGACCGCGCGGTGGCCGCGGCGCGGCGCAGCTTCGATGCGGGGCACTGGTCGCAGGCCAAGCCGGCGCAGCGCAAGAAGACCCTGTTGGCGTTGGCCCAGTTGGTCGAACGCCATGCCGACGAACTGGCGGTGTTGGAGTCGCTGGACATGGGCAAGCCGGTGCGCGATGCGCGCCGGGTCGACCTGGCGGCGACGGTGCGCTGCCTGTCCTGGACCGCCGAAGCGGTGGACAAGCTCTACGGCGAAGTGGCGCCGACCGGACAGGACGAACTGGGCCTGATCACCCGCGAGCCGCTGGGCGTGGTCGGCGCGATCGTGCCGTGGAATTTTCCGCTGCTGATGGCCGCGTGGAAGATCGCCCCGGCGCTGGCCGCCGGCAACTCGGTGGTGCTGAAACCGTCGGAGAAATCGCCGCTGAGCGCGTTGCGCCTGGCCGAACTGGTCGCCGAGGCGGGTATTCCCGACGGCGTGTTCAACGTGGTGCCGGGCTTCGGCAAGGGTGCGGGCGAGCCGCTGGCGCTGCACATGGACGTGGACGGGCTGGTGTTCACCGGCTCCACCGCGGTCGGCCGGCGCCTGCTGCAGTGCGCCGGGTTGTCGAACATGAAGCGCGCGTACATGGAATGCGGCGGCAAGAGCCCGAACCTGGTGTTCGCCGATGCGCCGGACCTGGAGCAGGCGGCGCAGGCGGCGGCGATGGCGATCTTCTACAACCAGGGCGAGGTCTGCACCGCGGCCTCGCGTCTATTGGTGCAACGCTCGATCAAGGATGCCTTCGTCGAACGCGTGGTCGCCGCCGGCCGCGCGCTGCAGCCGCGGCATCCGTTCGACGACGACGCGGCGATGGGCGCGCTGGTCGACGAGACCCAGACCCACCGCGTGCTCGACTACATCGCCCGCGGCAACGCCGAAGGCGCGCGCCTGCTGCTCGGCGGCAAGCGCGTGGAAGTGGTGCCCGGCGGCTGCTACGTGGAGCCGACCATCTTCGACGAGGTCGGCCACGAACACACCATCGCCCGCGAGGAGATCTTCGGCCCGGTGCTGTCGGTGATCGCCTTCGACGACGAGGCGCACGCCCTGCGCATGGCCAACGACAGCGACTACGGCCTGGCGGCGGGCGTATGGACCCGCGACATCGGCCGCGCGCACCGCGTGGCGCGCAAGCTGCGCGCCGGCAGCGTGTGGGTGAACTACTGGGACGGCGGCGACATGACCGCCCCTTTCGGCGGCTACAAGCAATCGGGCAACGGCCGCGACAAGTCGCTGCACGCCTTCGACAAGTACACGGAGATGAAGGCGACGTGGATCAATCTGGGTGAGTAGCGGGGATTCGGGATTGGGGATTCGGGATTGGTGAAAAGCGGGGTTGCGGCCGCTCCTATAGAACAGGTGGTGTTCCAGAGCGCAGTGGCGCCACTCATCCCCGATCCCGACTCCCCAATCCCGGCTCCCGCTCCACCCGGCACGCGAAACAGCCCTGCCGCGCATGATGCAGATGCAGGTAGCGCACCTGCGGGTCGGCGAAGGCGCAGGCGATCGCGGTGGCGATGCGTTCGCCCGGCTGCACGTCGGCGGCGATCAGCATGTCGCCGGCGTCGTAGCCGCGCAGCGAGATCAGGCGGCGGACGATGGCATCGGGTACTTCGCCCGGCGCCGGTGTGGCGGTGGCGACGTGGCGGCGCACGTAGATCGGGCCGGCGGCGCGGTACGGGGTCTGCGCGGGCTGGTGCAGGTAGTGCAGCAACAGCAGTTCCTCGCCGGGCCGCGCGTCCTCCAGGCTGATCCGGCAGGGATAGCCGAGCGCGCTGTCGGCGCGCAGGCGCCGCGCGTGACGTGCCTGCAGCTGTGCGTCGTCGAGGTCGAACAGCAGGGCAAACGCGGCGGCCGGCAGGCCGACGCAACGGAAGCTGGACATGGGCGCTCCAGGAACGGATGGAGCGCGCAGCGTGCCGCTCGCCGCGATCCCGCGCTGGCCGTATTCGGACCCGGCATTCGACCGGTGCCCGGTCCGGCATGCGCGCCGCAGCGCCGGGCCGGGCGGCGCGTCTCGGTAGCAATGCCGTGCCGCCGCCGCGGCGCGTCCGCGCCTCAGCGCGGCACGTAGTCGGGGAAAGCCACCGGATGCCGCGGATCGGCCGATTGCACCTGGTCGGCGTCCTTGACCAGCGCCTCGGCGTCGGGCGAAGGATTGGGGTTCATTTCCCAGCGCTGCTGGATGCGCTTGTGGAACAACCACTGCTTGCGCTGCGGGTCGTAGCGGAAGGTGATGAAGTCGGTCCAGTGCTGGCCGCAGGAGACCCCGTTCTGCACGGTGAAGTAGCGGCCCTTGGCGGCGAACGGTTCGTCGCCATCGGTGAACGGATCGCACTGGCCGCCCTCGTCGCGCTTGAGGATCACCCGGTCGTTGCGCGCCGCCAGCCGGTAGTGGCCGTCGGCCTGCTGCACGAAGATCAGCAGCGGTCGCGCCGGGGCCGGATCGCGCTGCGCCTCGCCGCGCTGCTGCAGCGCGACCAGGTAATCGGCGCGGCCGTCGCCATCGAGATCGGCCTGCAGCTGCGCCAGCGGCTGGTAGCCGGCCGGCACCTGGCGCAGCACATCGGCGGGCAGGTCGGCGGCGTTGGCGGTGTGGGTGCCGAGCAGCACAAGGCCGGCGGCAAGGCAGAGGCGGAACGGGATGGGCATGGGACGGTTTCGCAAACGTGGGGCCGCCAGCCTACCCGACCGGTGGGTGATGGCGGCAGCGCGACGTAGCGGCGGTGTGCGTCGCCACGACGCGGCTTGCGCTGGGGCTTCTTGCAGCGCACAAGGAAAGGCGCCTGCCGCGCGCCGCGGGTGGGGGCGCGGCTGTTGAAAGGGGGGCGGCATCCGTCGCTGGTCGCTGGGTGTGCCTGCGCGGGCGCTTGGAAACGGCAGCGTGCCCCCGCGCGCGGGCGACCGTGTGGCCGGGCCAGGCGCTGGCCGGCGCTTCGGCCCGCACGTGCGTGGGTCGGGTTGGCAGGGCGTCACCCGCGCTGCCAGTGGCGATTGGCCTGCCGCCCTCACAGGTGTACAACACGACGCTGTAGCATCCTTGGCAGGTAGCAAGGCGTGTCCGATCGGCGCCCGCATGAAGCTGGTCGTGGGCTGACGCGGGGAGGCGGCAGCCGCGGAAGGCCTTCCGGCGTGCGGCACTGTCGCCGACGGCGGTCACCGCTGCCCATGGTGCGGCCGAGCGACGGGAGTGCCCCCGGCATCCCCGTCGCACGGCAGAATGCGTTGGTGCTGTTCCACTGAGTCCGGAGGGTCGCGATGTATTCGGGTGCGTCATCCAGGCCAGGTGCGGTCGCGCGCGGCGTGCGTCGCCACCGCGACGGGCGCACGGCCGTCGCCCAGGACCTGGTCGCGGCCGAGGTGCCGGTGGCGTTCGCCTACAACGACACGCCGTTCGTGGTGATGATGGCCACGCCGGAAGACCTGGAGGATTTCGCGCTGGGCTTCTCGCTCAGCGAGGGCATCGTCGCGGCGCCGGCGCAGCTGCGCGTAGAGGCGGTGGAAACGTATCTGGAAGGCGTGTCCCTGCGCCTGCAGATTCCGCCGACGCAGGCGGCGGCATTACAGGCGCGGCGCCGCAACCTGGACGGGCGCAGCGGCTGCGGCGTGTGCGGCAGCGAATCGCTGGAGTCGGTGTTGCGCGCGCCGCGGCCGGTGCCGGCCGGTATTCCGATCGCGCCCGCGGCGCTGGCCCAGGCCCTGCGCGCGCTGCGCGCGCAGCAGACCCTCAACGCGCTGACCGGCGCCACCCATGCCGCGGCCTGGGCCGACGCGCGCGGCGAGCTGCAGCTGATCCGCGAAGACGTCGGCCGCCACAACGCGCTGGACAAGCTGATCGGCGCGCTGGCCGGGGCCGGCCTCGACCCGGGCACCGGCTTCGCCGTGGTCACCAGCCGTGCCAGCTACGAAATGGCGATGAAGGCCACGCAGGCCGGTATCCCGTTGCTGGCCGCCATTTCCGCACCGACCGCGCTGGCCATCGCGCTCGCCGACAGCGCCGGCCTCACCCTGATCGGCTTCGCCCGCGATCACGATTACGTCGTCTACAGCCATCCGCAGCGCCTAGCGCACACAGAACCCGCCGGAGAGCCCGCATGAGCAAGAAGACCATCCAGCCCTACACGCAACCGGCCGGCGGTTGGGGGGCGTTGCGCGCGGTGGCCAAGCATCTGATGGAGCAGGACGTGGCGGTGCAGGGCGCCAAGACCCTGCTGCACGTCAACCAGCCCGACGGCTTCGACTGCCCCGGCTGCGCCTGGCCCGACCGCGACCACACCTCCACCTTCGAGTTCTGCGAGAACGGCGCCAAGGCGGTGGCCGCCGAATCCACCGCACGCCGCGCCACCCCCGAGCTGTTCGCCCAGCACAGCGTCGCGCAACTGGCCCGCTACAGCGACTACTGGCTGGAAGGGCAGGGTCGGCTGACCCAGCCGCTGCGCTACGACGCCGACACCGACCACTACGTGCCGATCGACTGGGACGACGCGTTCGCGCTGATCGCCCGCCACCTCAATGGCCTGGCCTCGCCGAACGAGGCGATCTTCTACACCTCCGGCCGCACCAGCAACGAGGCCGCGTTCCTGTACCAGCTGTTCGTGCGCGAGTTCGGCACCAACAACTTCCCGGACTGCTCCAACATGTGCCACGAGCCGTCCGGCACCGCGCTCAAGGCGCAGATCGGGGTCGGCAAGGGCACCGTGTCGCTGCAGGATTTCGAACTGGCCGATGCGATCTTCATCTTCGGCCAGAACCCAGGCACCAACCACCCGCGCATGCTCGGCGAACTGCGCCAGGCGGCCAGGCGCGGCGCGGCGATCGTCTCGTTCAATCCGCTGCGCGAACGCGGCCTGGAGAAGTTCGCCGATCCGCAGGACAAGCTGCAGATGCTGCACAACGGCTCCACGCGCATCTCCTCGGACTATTTCCAGCTCAAGATCGGCGGCGACCTGGCGGCGGTGAAGGGCATCATCAAGCATGTGCTGGAGCGCGACGCCGAGGCGGCCAGCAGTGGCCAGCCGCGGCTGCTGGATCTGGAGTTCATCGCCGGCCATACCGTCGGCTTCGAGGCCTTCGCCGCCGAGGTCGCGGCCGAGCCGTGGGACACCATCGTCGAGGAGTCCGGGCTGAGCGAGGCCGAACTGCGCAAGGCCGGCGAGATCTACCTCAAGGCCGAGCGGCTGATCGCCTGCTGGGGCATGGGCATCACCCAGCACAAGCATTCGGTGGCGACCATCCAGATGATCGCCAACCTGCTGCTGCTGCGCGGCCATCTCGGCCGTCCCGGCGCCGGCGCCTGCCCGGTGCGCGGCCACAGCAACGTGCAGGGCGACCGCACGATGATGATCTACGAGAAGCCGCCGGAAGCGTTCCTGGACCGGCTGCAGGCGGTGTTCGGCTTCGCCCCGCCGCGCGCGCCCGGTTACGACACGGTCGGTGCGATCGAGGCGATGGCCGACGGCCGCGCCAAGGTGTTCTTCGCCATGGGCGGCAATTTCGCCACCGCCACCCCCGATACCGACGCGACCCATCGCGCGCTGCGCCGCTGCGATCTCACCGTGCACGTCACCACCAAGCTCAACCGCAGCCACCTGGTGCACGGCCGCGACGCGCTGATCCTGCCATGCCTGGGCCGCACCGAGATCGACATCCAGGAGGGCGGGCCGCAGCACGTCAGCGTCGAGGATTCGATGAGCATGGTGCACCTGTCCGGCGGCATCAATCCGCCGGCCTCGCCGCAGTTGCTGTCCGAGCCGGCGATCGTGGCGCGGCTGGCCGAGGCCACGCTGGGGGCGCGCAGCGCGATACGCTGGCGCTGGCTGGTGGCCGACTACGACCGCATCCGCGACCTGATCGGGCAGATGTTCGACGACTTCGCCGACTTCAACGCGCGGGTGCGGGTGCCGGGCGGCTTCCGCCTGTCCAACGGCGCGCGCGACCGCGAATGGGACACGCCGGAGGGCCGCGCGGTGTTCAAGGTGCATGCGGTGCCCACCGACAATCCGATCCACCGCGCGCGCCGTCAGCACCCCGGGCAACTGGTGTTCACCCTGGCGACCACGCGCTCGCACGACCAGTACAACACCACCATCTACGGCCTGGACGACCGCTACCGCGGCGTGTTCGGCGAGCGCCGCGTGCTGTTCATCAACGCCGCCGACATCGCCGACCTGGGCATGCGCGCCGGCGACTGGGTGGACCTGCACAGCCTCTGCGAGGACGGCGTGCCGCGCCAGGCCAAGCGCTTCCTGCTGGTCGAGTACAACATCCCGCGCGGCTGCCTGGCGGCCTACTACCCGGAGACCAATGCGCTGGTGCCCCTGTCCAGCTTCGCCGACGAGGCGCGCACGCCGACCTCCAAATCGATTCCGGTGGTGGTCACCGCGCATCTGGCCGACGCCGCCGCGGCGGCGCCGCGCGACATCGGAGTCGCGCTTGTCCGCTGATCCACTGCTGACCGCGCGCCTGCTGCAGCTGCTGGCCGAGGCGCCGGAGGGCATGGCGCTGGCGCGCGTGTGCAAGCGCCTGGACGTGCGCATGAGCGTGCTGTTGCGCACCCTGGCCTGGCTCGGCGATGCCGAACTGGCCGGGCAGGCGGGACCGGGTTGGGTGCGGGTGGAGCGTCGTGGTGAGCGCGAGTTGGCCATCCTCACCGAGGCGGGCCGCACGGCCGCGCAGGCCGCGAGCGCTGTCGCCCGGTAAACGAGGCCGCCGTCGCGCGGCCAATCCTGTGATACCTACCACGGGACGCGCCTCGCGCGTCGGTGCGTGGTGCATGTTGCCGCCTTTTCCTGCACTTACGCGATCAAGTTCGCCAGCGCCGTGCCGATGAGGCGATCACGCAGCGCCGCTGGCGCGCCATGCCCGCCAGGCCGGCCACTGGCGCTGCGACCACGGGTGCATTACCCGATCCATCGACACAGCGCTCCAGGGAGGGGCGTGACCATGTCCCCGTTGCCGTTCAAGCGCAGTCCGTTCTACTGGTCGTTGGCGACCCTGCTGATCGGCATGGCGATCACCGCGGTCGTGGCCTTGCAACTGCAGCGGGCCAATGCGCGGCATGTGCAGGCGCAACTGGATGGCAAGGCACGCGCCGTCTTCGCCCGTATCGAAGAGGGACTGGCCAACTATGACCATGGCTTGCGCGGTATGCGCGGCATGGTCATAACTGCCGGCGATGCGTTGCATGGCGAGCAGGTGCTGCGCTACAGCCAGAGCCGTGACATACGCCGCGAGTTTCCGGGCGCGCGTGGCTTCGGCTTCATCCGCCGCGTCGCGCAGGCCGACCAGGAGCGCTTCGTCGCCACCGAGCGGGCACTGGGTCGTGCGGACTTCCGCATCCGGCAATTGACGCCGCACAGCGGAGATCGCTTCGTCATCCAGTACATCGAGCCGGTGAGCGATAACGCCGCCGCGCTGGGTCTGGATATCGCCTCGGAGCCTTCGCGGCGCCGCGCGGCCTTGGCGGCGGCGCTGAGCGGAGAATCGCGCTTGACCGGGCCGATCACGCTGGTGCAGGCCGGCGCGCAGCGGGCGCAGGCGTTCCTGTTGCTGCTGCCGGTGTATCGCAGCGCCGCGACGCCGTCGACCGCGGCACAGCGTCAGCGCGAACTGGTCGGCTGGACCTATGTGCCGCTGTTGATGTCGCAGGTGATGCACGCGCTGAATCTGGATTCTGAGCGGGTCGAACTGACCCTGAGCGATGAGGGAGGCGACGTCGAGGCGACTGCGTTCTATCGCAATGTCGTTCAGCCCACTTCGGCGCAGGCGCCGCAGGTCGTGCTGCGGCGCGAGGTGATGGGGCGGCACTGGCAGATGCGCGTGGTTGCCGGGCCCGCGTTCGTGGCCGCCAGCGCGCCGTGGTCGGTGCGCGCCGTCCTACTCGGCGGTGCGCTGCTCAGCGTGCTGGCGGCGGCGCTGGCGTTCGCGCTGTGCAGCAACCATTTGCGGCGCCGGCAGATCGCCCGCGACCAGGCGAACCTGGTCGCCGTTGTGCAAAGCTCTGCCGACGGCATCATCGGCAAGACGCTCGAGGGCGTGGTCACCAGTTGGAATCGGGCCGCCGAACAGCTGTTCGGCTTCAGCGAGGCCGAGGCGATAGGGCGGCGGCTGGGCGAGTTGATCGTGCCGTCGGACCTGATGCACGAGGAAGAATCGGTGCTGCGGCGGATCGGACGCGGCGAGGAGGTGCCGTACTTCGAAACCGTGCGCCGGCATGCCGACGGACGCCTGCTGGACGTGCTGGTCAGCGTATCGCCGATCTACAACGCCGAAGGCCGGCCGATCGGCGCGTCCAAGACGGTGCGCGACATCTCCGAGCAAAAGGCCGCGCGGGCGCAGATCCTGGCCTTGAACGCGACCCTGGAAAGCCAGGTGGCGGCGCGGACCGCCGAGTTGAGCCGCAGCACCGCGATGCTCGAAGGCGTGCTGAGCGCCGCCTCGGAAGTGTCGATCATCGCCACCGACCGCGACGGTACCATCACCCTGTTCAACACCGGCGCCGAGCGCCTGCTCGGTTACCGCCGCGAGGACGTGGTCGGCACGCTGACGCCCGGCACGTTCCACCTGGCCGAGGAGGTGGCCGCCCGCGGCGCGATGCTGGCCGCCGAGCTGGGGCATCCGGTGGAAGGTTTCCGTGTGTTCGTGGAGAAGGCCGAGCGCGATGGTGCCGAAATCCGCGAGTGGACGTATGTGCGCCGCGACGGCACGACCCGCCAGGTGAGCCTGGTGGTCACGGCGATCCGCACCGGACAGGGCGAACTCTCCGGCTACCTGGGCATCGCCCTGGACATCAGCGAACGGCAGGCGGCCGAGCGCTCGCTGGCGCGCAGCATGGCCCTGACCCAGGCGATCCTGGACACCGCGGTCAACCCCATCATCACCTTCGACGCGCGCGGCAAGGTGCGCTCGGTCAACCGCGCCGGCGAACGCGTGTTCGGCTATGGCGCCGACGAACTGGTCGGCGAGGACGTCAGCCGGCTGATGCCCGAGGTGGCGCCCAGCCTGCACGCGGCGATGGCGGCCGACGTGCCGCCGGCAGGCGCGTGGCCGGAGCGCGTCGACAGCGCCCGCGAACTGCAGGCGCTGCGCAAGAACGGCGACGCGTTCGCGATCGAGATCAGCCTCGGTACGATGTGGATCGACGGCGAATGCCTGCTGGTCGGCGTCATCGCCGACATCACCGAGCGCAATCGCCAGCGGCAGGCGCTGACCCGCGCGCACGACCAGCTGGCGATGGCCGCCGATGCCGCCGAACTCGGCATCTGGACCTGGACCCCGGGCGACGACGCGCTGGAATGCAACGAGCGCATGTACGACCTGTACGAGTGGCCCGCGGCCTTGCGCGAACGCGGCTTGCGTTATTCCGATTGGCGGGTGAAGGTGCACCCGGACGATATCGCCATATCCGAGGCCAGCCTGCAGGCTGCGATGGAGCGGGGGACGGTCTACGACCCGGTGTTCCGGGTGCAGCGCAGCGACGGCGGCCTGCGGCATATCCAGGCCGGCGCGCACACCGAACGCGACGCGCAGGGGCGGGTCACCCGGGTCATCGGCATCAACCGCGACATCAGCGCGCAACTGCAGGCCGAGCAGGACCTGCGCCAGGCCAAGGCGCGCGCCGACGAGGCCAGCCAGGCCAAATCCTCGTTCCTGGCCAACATGAGCCACGAGATCCGCACGCCGATGAACGCGGTGCTGGGCATGCTGCAACTGCTGCAGCGCACCGCGCTGGATGCGCGCCAGGACGATTACGTGGGCAAGGCGCAGAAGGCCGGCAAGTCGCTGCTGAGCCTGCTCAACGACATCCTCGACTACTCCAAGATTGAGGCCGGCAAGCTGCAGCTGGACCTGCATCCGTTCCGCATCGAGGAGTTGCTGCGCGACCTGGCGGTGGTGCTGGCCGGCAATCACCAGCGGCCGGAAGTGGAGATCGTGTACCAGCTCGACCGCGGTATCCCTGATCGCGTGATCGGCGATGCGCTGCGCCTGCAGCAGGTGCTGATCAACCTGGCCGGCAACGCGCTCAAGTTCACCGAGCACGGGCATGTGCGCTTGCGCGTTGAACTGCTGCAGCGGCAGGCGCAGGCGGTGACCCTGCGGATGATCGTGGAGGACACCGGCATCGGCATCAGTGCCGAGCAGCAACAGCGCATCTTCCACAGCTTCACCCAGGCCGAGGCCTCGATCAGCCGCCGCTTCGGCGGCAGTGGCCTGGGCCTGGTGATCAGCCGGCGCCTGATCGGCATGATGGGCGGCGAGCTGCAGGTGCACAGCGTGCTCGGCGAGGGCAGCCGGTTCTGGTTCGATCTGCCGCTGATGCTGGATGCCAACGGCGAGGCGGCGGCTGGATGCGGCTGCGCGCGCCCGCGGCATGTGCTGGTGGTCGACGACAGTGCGCTGGTGCGCGAAGTGCTGACCGACGCGCTGGGCGCCTGCGGCTGGCAGGTGGAGGGCGTCGCCAGCGGCGAGGACGCGGTGGCGCGCGCGATCGCGGCCGAGCGCGAGGGCGCACGCTTCGACGCCGCGTTGATGGATTGGCGCCTGCCCGGCATCGACGGCGTCACCGCGGCGGCGCAACTGCGCGCGATGTGCGCCGCGCCGCCGTTGGTGCTGATGCTGACCGCCTACCAGAGCGAACTGCTGGGCCAGACGCAGCGCCACGTGTCGCCGCCGTTCGCCGATCACCTGGTCAAGCCGGTGACGCCGTGCCAGGTGATCGAAGCCCTGGAGCGGGCCTGGAGCGGGGGTGCCAGGATCGCTGCGCCAGTGCCGGTGTCGCAGCGCGTGGCGCGTCTGCCCGGGCTGCGCGTGCTGGTGGTCGAGGACAATGCGCTGAACCGGCAGGTGGCCGAGGAATTGCTGTGCGCCGAGGGCGCGCAGGTGGCGCTGGCCGAGGACGGCCTGTCGGGCGTGCAGTGCGTGCGCGACAGCGGCCAGGTCTTCGACGTGGTGGTGATGGACATGCAGATGCCGCGCGTGGATGGCCTGGAGGCGACCCGGCGCATCCGTGCCGACGCGCGTTTCGCGCGATTGCCGATCCTGGCGATGACCGCCAATGCGGCGCAGGACGACGTCGACGCCTGCCTGGCGGCGGGCATGGATGCGCATATCGGCAAGCCGATCGATCTGGAACAGATGGTGGAGGCGCTGCTGCGCCTGAGTGGCCGCACCGCCGCGCCGGCATCGGTGGCCCCGCAGCCGGCGCCGCCCGAGCCGGCGGCGCCGGCTGCGCTCGATGCGATCCTGGCGCGGTTCGGCAACAACGCCGGCCTGTTCGTGCGCATGCTGGACGCCTTCGCCGAGGAGCACCGCACGCTGCTGCAGCGGGTCGAGACGGCCTTGCGGCATGGCGATGCCGGTGCCAGTGCCGATGCCGCACACGCTTTGAAAGGCAGCGCCGCGACGCTGGGCGCCGCCACCCTGGCGCAGGCCGCTGCCGTGGTGGAGCAGGACGCCCGCGGCGGACGCCTGCCCGACGTCGCGGCGACGCTGGCGGCGCTGCGCGCGGCGGCCGCGCAGGATCTGGAGGCGCTGCGCACCGCGGCCGCGCCGCTGCGCGCACCCGCGCCACCTGCCGGTATGGACGCCATGCCCGAAGACGCCATGCTGCCGTGGTTGCGCGCGCTGGAGCCGCTGCTGCGCCAGTCCGACCTGGCCGCATTGACCCTGCTGGAGCAGGCCCCGCCGGCCATCGCCGGCGCCCAGGCCGGCGACGCGCTGCGCCTGCGCGAGCAGGTACAGACGCTGCGCTTCGACGACGCCCTTGTCACGTTGAACAACTTGTTGGAGACCGCTTCCCGATGAGCGATTTCGCTGCCTACCGACGCCTCGCCCCGCAGGGACGGCGCCCGCGCGTGCTGATCGTGGACGACCAGCCGATCAACATCCACGCGCTGCACGAACTGCTGCGCGACGCCTGCGAGGTCAGCATGGCGCTGGATGGCACGCGTGCACTGGCCTTGTGCCAGCAGCAGCCGCCGGACCTGGTGCTGCTGGACGTGATGATGCCGGAGCTGGACGGCCTGCAGGTCTGCCGCCGGCTCAAGGCCGACCCGGCGACCGCGGACATCCCGGTGGTGTTCGTCACCGGGCAGGATGCGCCGGAGGACGAGGTCGCCGCGCTGGAAGCCGGCGGCGCCGATTTCATCAGCAAGCCGGTGCAGCCGGTGGTAGTGCGGGCGCGGGTGCAGAACCATCTGATCATGAAGCTGCAGAGCGACCTGCTGCGCGAAGTCGCGTTGCTGGATGGGCTGACCGGGGTGGCCAATCGCCGCCGTTTCGACGACGCCCTGGCCACGCACTGGCAGGCCTGCCTGCGCGAAGGCAAGCCCTGCGGGGCGCTGATGATCGACGTGGACTACTTCAAGCGCTACAACGATCACTATGGTCATCAGCTCGGCGATGGCTGCCTGCGCGCCGTCGCCCAGGCGCTGGCCGGTTGCGTGCTGCGTCCGCACGATCTGCTGGCCCGCTATGGCGGCGAGGAGTTCGTGGCGTTGCTGCCGGGCAGCGATGCCGACGGCGTGCGCGAAGTGGCGCAGCGCATGCTGCAGCGGGTCGCCGAGCTGCAGCTGGCGCACGACGCCTCGCTGGTGGGGCCCTGCGTGAGCATCAGCCTGGGCGGCGCGGTGGCGGTCCCCCAGGCGGACGCCAGCGCCGCACAACTGCTGGCGCAAGCCGACGCGCAGTTGTATCTGGCCAAGCAGGGCGGTCGCGCGCGGGCCTGCGTGGGGTGATGCGCCGCGCCGGCGATCGTTGCCTGCGCAACCAAGCGCGTCGCCTCGGCGCCGATCTGCCAGAATCGGCCGATTGCCTGTCGATGTCGCCTCCATGACCGTTGCCGCGTCTCCCGTTCCGCCCGTCAACTCGCCGCGTCGCGTGCTGCTGGCCAGCCTGGTCGGCACCACCATCGAGTTCTTCGACTTCTACATCTACGCCACCGCTGCGGTGCTGGTGTTCCCCAAGCTGTTCTTCCCCGAAGGCGATGCCGATGCGGCGCAGTTGCAGTCGCTGGCGACCTTCGCCGTGGCCTTCGTCGCGCGGCCGCTGGGATCGGCGCTGTTCGGCCATTTCGGCGACCGCATCGGCCGCAAGGCCACCCTGGTCGCGGCGCTGCTGACCATGGGCCTGTCCACCGTGCTGATCGGCCTGCTCCCCGGCTACGACCGGATCGGCCTGTGGGCGCCGGCGCTGCTGGTGCTGTGTCGCTTCGGCCAGGGCCTGGGCTTGGGCGGGGAGTGGGGCGGGGCGGTGCTGCTGGCCACCGAGAACGCGCCGCCGGGCAAGCGCGCCTGGTACGGCATGTTCCCGCAGCTGGGCGCGCCGCTGGGCTTCCTGCTGTGTTCGGGCATCTTCCTGCTGCTGGGCGCGCTGCTGGACGAGGCGCAGTTCCTGCGCTGGGGCTGGCGCATTCCGTTCGTCGCCAGCGCCCTGCTGGTGATCACCGGGCTGTGGGTGCGCCTGCGCATCCACGAGACCCCGGACTTCCAGCGCGCCCTGGACCGCAACGAGCGCGTGCGCCTGCCGATGCAGACGGTGCTGTCGCGGCACGTCGGCGCGACGGCGCTGGGCACGTTCGCGGTGCTGGCGACCTTCGTGCTGTTCTATCTGATGACGGTGTTCGCGCTGGGCTACGGCACCACCACGCTGCACTACAGCCGCGAGCAGTTCCTGCTGCTGCAGATGGTCGGCATCCTGTTCTTCGCCGCCGGCATCCCGTTGTCGGCCTGGTACGGCGACCGTCGCGGCACGCGCCCGGCGATGCTGGTGGCCAGCGTGGCCATCGTCGCGTTCGGGCTGTTCTTCGCGCCGCTGTTCCAGGCCGGGCAGCCCTGGCAGGTGCTGGGCTTCCTGGCGCTGGGATTCTTCTTCATGGGCCTGACCTACGGCCCCTGCGGCACGCTGCTGGCCGAACTGTATCCGGTGCCGGTGCGCTACACCGGCGCCTCGCTGGCGTTCAACCTGGCCGGCATCGTCGGCGCGGCGCCGGCGCCGTACGTGGCGGTGTGGCTGGCCACGCACTACGGCCTGCCGTGGGTGGGCTACTACCTCAGCGCGGCGGCGCTGCTGACCTTGCTGGCCCTGCTGGCGATCAGGCGGCCGCGTCGCTGAGCGCCGGCTCCGCCGGCGGCGCGTGTTCGACCCGGTTGCGGCCGCCGGCCTTGGCCAGGTACAGGTACTTGTCGGCCTCGGTCAGCAGCGGATGCAGGGTCTGCCGCTGCGGACCGCTGCTGCTGACGCCAATGCTGATGGTGAGACGCAGGGTCTGCGTGCCCAGCGGAATCACGAGGTCGGCGATGCGCGCGCGCAGGGTTTCGAAGTAATCGGCGGCCGCGGCGGGGGCCAGGCCCGGCACCAACATGCAGAATTCCTCGCCGCCGAAGCGCGCCACCATGTCCTGCGGGCGCGCGTGCGCGGCCAGGGTCGCCGCCACCGCGCGCAGCGCTTCGTCGCCGGCCTCGTGGCCGAAGGTGTCGTTGATGTGCTTGAAATGGTCGATGTCGAGCATCGCCACGCAGACCGGCTCCTGCCGCGCCAGCCACTTCGCCAGCACGCGCTGGCTCTGTTCGAGGAAGTGCCGGCGGTTGGGCAGGCTGGTGAGGAAGTCGCGTGTCGCCAGGTCCTGCAGGGTGCCGATCAGCTCCAGCTGATCCACGTTCTGCGAGACCCGGCAGAAGAACTCCTCGCGCGAGAAGGGCTTGCGCAGGAAGTCGTTGGCGCCGTTCTTGAGGAAGCGCGGTACCAGCGACGGGTCGTTGTTGCCGGACAGGCCGATCACCGCCAGCATGTCGCGCGCGCGCAATGCGCGCAGCCGGCGGGTGAATTCCACGCCTTCCATGCCCGGCATTTCCTGGTCCACCACCGCCAGGCGGATGGACGGATTGGCCTCGATCGCGCGCAGCCCGGCGGCGCCGTCGGCGGCCTCGACCACGCGGTAGCCGTACATCGACAGCAGGGAGGCGGCGTAGGCGCGCGCCGACGGCGAGTCGTCCACCACCAGCGCGGTGATGGACCGGTTGCGCGCCAGTCGCTGCACCAGCCAGGCCAGGTAGTCGATGCTGTCCGGCGCGTTCTTCAGGACGAAGTCGATGATCTGCTGGGTCAGGATGCGCTTGCGCAGGCTCTCGTCGTAGACCCCGCTGACCACCACGGTGGGCAGCCCGCGCGCGACGAAGAAGTCCACGACGGTGTCGCGGTCGCCGTCGGCCAGCACCAGCCCGGTCAGCGCCAGGAACCAGGGGCCGCCGTCATCCAGGGCGGCGGCGGCCTCGGCCAGGGTGGAGACCACCACGACCGGCAGTTCGACCCGTTGCTCGATCGCCGCGCGCAGCAGGTCGGTGAAGGTGCGCGAGTTTTCCACCAGCAGGATGCGCTGCTGTGCGGGGCTGCCGTCGGGGGCGATCGGGGCGATCGACAACGGGTGCGACATGCATGCCTCGCGGGCGGCAATCCAGGAATGGAACCCGGTTAGCGGCCGTGCGCGCGCAAACTTGAGGGCGGCGTGGGTGCGTCGCTGGCTACCAGAGCGCGTCGCGCAGCTTGTACCAGGACATCGCCGCCACCAGCAGCGGCGTGCGCAGCAGGCGGCCGCCGGGGAAGGGCGCGTGCGGGATCCGTGCGAACACGTCCAGCCGCTGCGCCTGCCCGGCGATCGCCGCAGCGATGACCGCGCCGGCCAGGCCGGTGGCGGCCACTCCATGGCCGGAGAAGCCCTGGGCGAAGTACACGTTCGGGGTCAGCCGGCCCCAATGCGGGGCGCGGTTGCGGGTGATGTCGACGTAGCCGCCCCACACCGAGTCCATCTCGACCTGGCGCAGTTGCGGGAACACCCGGCGCATGCGCCGGGTCATCACCCCGCGCAGGCCGGGCGGCGGCAGCGACGAATAGCTGGCGCGGCCGCCGAACAGCAGCCGGTGGTCGCGGCTGAGGCGGAAGTAGTCCAGCGCCCAGTTGACGTCGGCCACCGCCATGTCGTTGCCGATCAGTTCGCGGGCCAGCGCCTCGCCCAGCGGCGCACTGGCGCCGATGTAGGTGCCGACCGGCATGATCCGCGATTCCAGCTCCGGGGCGATGCCGCGCAGCCAGGCATTGCCGGCGAGGATGGCGAACTCGCCCTCGACCTCGCCGTGCGCGCTGCGCAGAATCGGTCGCGCGCCGCGCACCAGTTGCGTGACCGGCGTCTGCTCGTAAATGCGCACCCCGGCCGCCAGCGCCGCCCGCGCCAGGCCACGCGCGTAGTCCAGCGGATGCAGGTGGCCGCTGGCCGCGTCGTACATCGCGCCCAGGTAGCGAGGGCTGCGCAACTGCGACTGCAACTGCGCGCGGTCCCACCATTGCAGCGGATAGTCGTAGCGCTGCGCCATCTCGATGATGCCGGCGCGCAGCGCGCGTTCCTGCCGCGGCTTGATCGCCACGTGCGCATGGCCGTCGCGCCAGTCGCAGGCGATGCCATGGCGGGCGATGCGGGTACGCAGCAACTGCATGCCGTCGCGGGAGAAGTCGAACAGCAGTCGTGCATCGTCCTGGCCGAGCAGGGCTTCCAGGGTGTGCTGCTCGCAGCCGTAGCCGACGATGGCCTGGCCGCCGTTACGCCCGGACGCACCCCAGCCGACCCGCTGCGCCTCCAGCACCACCACCCGATACCCGGCCTCGGCCAGGGCCAGCGCCGCACTCAGCCCGGTATAGCCGGCGCCGAGGATGCACACGTCGGCGCGCACCTGGCCTCGTAATGGTTCCTGTTTCGGGAACGGCGCGGCGCTGTCGAGGTACCAGGACGCGCCGGGAATGGGGACTCGGGAATGGGGAATGGGGGAAGCGCCGGTCATGGCGGCGAACTGCAGTGATGGCCCAGGCGCACCATGTCCTGGGCTCCAGACGCTTTCGCGCTCGCTGCTTTCGATTCCCGTTTCTCCATTCCCGATTCCCGGCCTTCAAACCGTGCGCAAATACCAGCGATAGTCCACATCGCTGACCTGCGCCTGGAAGTCCAGCAGCTCGCGGCGCTTCTGCTGGCCGTAGATATGCCGGAAGTGCGTGCCGAACGCCGTGGCGGCGAAGTCGCTGTCCAGGAAGCGGGCGATCGCGCTGCGCCAGTCCGGTTCGCGTGCGGCGTGTTGCGCGTAGGCGTTGCCCTGGGTCGGCGGGCCGGGGTCTAGGCCCTGCGCCAGGCCGTGTTCGATGCCGGCCAGCACCGCCGCGACGACCAGGTAGGGATTGGCGTCGGCGCCGGCGATGCGGTGTTCGATGCGGGTGTTGGCCGGGTCGCTGTGCGGCACCCGCATCGCCACGGTGCGGTTGTTGAAGCCCCAGCTGTCGTTGAGCGGGACGAAGGCATTCGCGACGAAGCGCCGGTAGCTGTTGGCGTGCGGGGCGAACAGCAGCAGGCAGTCCTCGGCGCTGTGCTGCAATCCGCCGATGGCATGGCGCAGCGGCGCGGCCGGCACCTGCGGGGTGCAAGCGAACACGTTGTGGCCGGCATCGTCGAGCAGGCTCACGTGCACGTGCAGACCGCTGCCGGATTGCGCGGCGAACGGCTTGGCCATGAAGCTGGCGAGCAGGCCCTGCTGCTGCGCGATCGCCTTGATCGCGCGCTTGAGCAGCACCGCATCGTCGCAGGCGGCCAGCGCATCGGCGCGGTGCTTGAGGTTGATCTCGAACTGGCCGGGCGCGTATTCGGCGACCGCGGTATCGGCCGGGATGCCCTGCGCGCGGCAAGCCTGCGCGACCGCGTCGGTGAAGCCGCGCTGGTCGTCCAGTTCCTGCATGTAATAGACCTGGGTGCTGTCGTTGCGCAGTCCGCTGTGGGCGTGCAGCGGCGGCTGCGGGCGGCCGTGCGCGTCGGCGTGCGGGTCGAACAGGTAGAACTCCAGTTCCACCGCGATCACCGGGGTCAGCCCGCGTGCCTGCAGGCGGGCCAGCACCTGCGCCAGCACCTGGCGCGGGGCGAAGTCGAGCGCGCCGCCGGCGCCGTCCTGCATCGCCAGCAGCAGTTGCGCCGACGGCACCGGCGCCCACGGCACCGGCCGCAGACTGCCCGGCACCGGGAAGCACAGCCGATCCTCGTCGCCGATGTCGTAGCCCAGCCCGGTTTCCTCGACGGTATTGCCGGTGATGTCGGTGGCGATCAGCGACATCGGCAGGCATACCCCGTCGCGGTAGACCTTGTCCAACGCCTCGCGGGCGATGCGCTTGCCGCGCAGCAGGCCGTTGCAGTCCGGCAGCAGCAGGTCGATCTGCTCGCAGCCGGCGATACGCTGCAGGGTCTGGGCATCGTCCGGGGGCAGCAGCGGAGCGTCGTGCATGCGGGTCATCGCGGCGGACGGCGGGAGTGCTTCGAGCTTAGCAGAGCACCATGGCGTCAAGAATACTCAACAGCGACAGGAGGCGACGTGCCGGCGCTCGCTCGCGCGGCACGCTGGTCGTGTTGCGCTTTTGCGGCATGACGAAGGAGATTTTGCGGCATCGTGCGGGCCGGTCAGCGCCTCTGCAGGTGCGTTGTGCGCCGTGTCCCAGTGCGTGTCGTGTTGTAAAAATAAAACGCTCGCGGTAACTTGCGAGGACGCCACACGAGTTCTTCGCATGGCCGTATCGCCCCTGGTCGGCGTGCCGACCGACCGCAAGCTCATCGGCCACCATCCGTTCCTGGCCGCGGGCGAAAAGTATCTGCGTGCCGCCGTCGATGGCGCTGGGGTGACCCCGGTGCTGCTGCCGTCGCTGCAGCCCCCGGTCGACGCCCGCGCCTGGCTGACGCGGCTCGACGGCCTGCTGCTGACCGGCGCGGTCAGCAATATCGAGCCGCACCATTACAGCGACGAGCCGAGCTGGCTCGGCAACCTGCATGACCCGGCGCGCGACGCCAACACGCTGGACCTGATTCCGCAGGCGATCTCGCTGGGCCTGCCGATCCTGGCGATCTGCCGCGGCTTCCAGGAAGTCAACGTCGCCCTCGGCGGCACCCTGCACCAGAAGGTGCATGCGCAGCCGGGGCTGTCCGATCATCGCGAGGATCCGCAGGCGCCGCTGGAGGCGCAGTACGCGCCGGCGCACGAGGTGGCGCTGAGCGAAGGCGGTTGGCTGGAGGAGATCGCTGGCCGCGGACGGGTGCGGGTCAACTCGCTGCACGGCCAGGGCGTGGCCCGGCTCGGCGGCGACCTGATCGTCGAGGCGCTGGCGCCGGACGGGCTGATCGAGGCCTTCCGCGGCATCGGCCCCGGTTTCCTGCTCGGTGTGCAATGGCATCCGGAGTGGCGGGTCCTCGACGACCCGTTCTATCTCGGCATCTTCCAATCCTTCGGCGACGCCTGTCGCCACTATGCGGCCAGCCGCAGGCGCTGATTCCCATGGCCAGTCGACCCCGATCGCGCAAGCACACCCCGGAACAGCAGGAAAGCTCGTTGCGGCGCTGGCTCAAGGAGCGCCACATCACCGAGGTCGAGTGCCTGGTGCCGGACATCACCGGCAACGCGCGCGGCAAGATCATTCCCGCCGCCAAGTTCTCGCACGACTACGGCACGCGCCTGCCCGAGGGCATCTTCGCCACCACGGTCACCGGCGACTACCCGGACGACTACTACGACCTGACTTCGCCGTCGGATTCGGACATGCAGCTGCGCCCGGACCCGGACACGGTGCGCATGGTGCCGTGGGCCGCCGATCCCACCGCGCAGGTGATCCACGATTGCTATACCAAGGAAGGCCAGCCGCACGAACTGGCGCCGCGCAACGTGCTGCGCGGGGTGCTGGAGGCGTATGCGGCGATCGGCTGCAAGCCGGTGGTGGCGCCGGAGCTGGAGTTCTTCCTGGTGCAGAAGAACACCGACCCGGACTTTCCGTTGCTGCCGCCTGCCGGCCGCTCGGGTCGGCCGGAGACGGCACGGCAGTCGTACTCGATCGACGCGGTCAACGAGTTCGATCCGATCCTGGACCTGATGTACGACTATTGCGACGCGATGGAGCTGGACGTGGACACGCTGATCCACGAATCCGGCGCGGCGCAGCTGGAGGTCAACTTCACCCACGACGACGCGCTGTCGCGCGCCGACCAGGTGTTCCTGTTCAAGCGCACCATGCGCGAGGCGGCGCTGCGCCACGGCGTCTACGCCACCTTCCTGGCCAAGCCGATGGAGAACGAGCCGGGCAGTGCGATGCACATCCACCAGAGCCTGGTGGACAAGCACGGCAAGAACGTCTTCAGCGGCCGCCGCGCCGGCGAGTACAGCCGCACCTTCGCCCATTACCTGGCGGGCCTGCAGAAGTACGTGCCGATGGCGATGGCGTTCTTCGCGCCCAACGTCAATTCCTACCGCAGGCTGATGTTCGGCGAGGTGTCGCCGAGCAATGTGCTGTGGGGCTTCGACAACCGCACCTGCGGCCTGCGCGTGCCGATCGACACGATCGAGAACATGCGCGTGGAGAGTCGTTTCGCCGGTTCCGACGCCAATCCGTACCTGGCGATGGCGGCGACGCTGGCCTGCGGCTTGCTCGGAATCCGCGAAAAGCTCGAACCGACCGAGCCGACCACCGGCAGCGGCAAGGAGATGGGCTATCAGTTGCCGCGCTCGCTGGGCGAGGCGCTGGACGAGCTGGAGCGGTGCGGGCCGTTGCAGGAGTTGCTGGGGCCGCGTTTCGTGCGGGCGTACATTTCGGTCAAGCGCAAGGAGTACGAGACGTTCTTCCGGGTGATCAGTTCGTGGGAGCGGGAGTTTTTGTTGTTGAACGTGTGAGCTGCTGTTGGCTGTTGTGGTTGGGCTGCTGCGCAGTTGTTCGTACTCCTCGACGCTGCTTCGATCTTGCCGCTTCCGCTTCCGCTTCCGCTTCCGCTTCCGCTTCTGCTTCTGCTCCCGCTTCATCTGTTGCTGTTGCTTCTGCTGTTGCTTTTTGGCTTTTGATTTACCGGGTTCCCTTCCGTAGCGGCGGCCATCGCGGGGAAACACCCGAAGGGCGGCGTACATGGATGTACGCCGTCCGCGGCAGGGGCAGGATGCCCCTTCCGCGGATCCCCGTGATGGACGCGGACCCGGAGCGCGCAGCGCGGAGGGCGCGAAGGCAGGGCGCGCTTTCTTTTGGTTACCTTTTCTTTGCGCGAGCAAAGAAAAGTAACTCGCCCGAAAGGGCGAAAGCCTTTAAAGCTTTTGCTGTTGCTTCAAGCTTGAGTGTCAGACGAGAAGAACTGTAGGAGCGGCTTCAGCCGCGACAGACACGACTGATCGCCTCGGTCGCGGCTGAAGCCGCTCCTACATTTGGCCATGGCGGAAGCATCCTCAAAAGCAAAGCTTTCGCCTTGCGGCGAGTCACTTTTCTTTGCTTGTGCAAAGAAAAGTAACCAAAAGAAAGCACACCCTGCCTACGCGCCCTCCGCGCTAACGCGCTCCGGGTCCGCGTCCATGCTGGGGATTCGCGGAAGGGGCATCCTGCCCCTGCCGCGAACGGCGCACATCCATGTGCGCCGCCCCTTCGGGGTTTTTCCCCGGCACGGCCGCCGCTACGGAAGGGAACCCGGCAAGTCAAAAGCGACGGCAACAGCAAGAGCAAAAGCAAGAGCAAGCGCAACAGCAACAGCAACAGCAACAGCAACAGCAAAGCTTGGCCGCGGTAGCGGCCTTGGTACCGACATTGGAGTGGACATGGACCCGATCGATACGCGCGCCCTGCAGGACCTGGATGCCGCGCACCACCTGCACCCGTTCAACGACAACGCCGCCCTGGCGCAGAAAGGCACCCGCATCCTCACCCGCGGCGATGGCGCCTACGTCTGGGATGCCGACGGCAACAAGTTGCTGGATGCCTTCGCCGGCCTGTGGTGCGTCAACGTCGGCTACGGGCGCAAGGAACTCGGCCAGGCCGCCGCGCGGCAGATGGAACAGCTGGCGTACTACAACAGCTTCTTCCAGTGCACCACCGAACCCACCATCCGCCTGGCCGCCAAGCTCGCCGAACTGGCGCCCGGCGACCTCGACCATGCCTTCTTCACCAACTCCGGCTCCGAGGCCAACGACACCATCCTGCGCCTGGTGCGGCACTTCTGGGCCGTGCAGAACCAGCCCCAGAAGACCATCTTCATCGGCCGCCACGACGGCTACCACGGCACCACCATGGCCGGCGCCAGCCTAGGCGGGATGAAGGGCATGCACCGCCAGGGCGGCCTGCCTATCCCGGACATCCACCACATCGATCCGCCGTACTGGTTCGGCGACGGCGGCGACATGGATCCGGAGGAATACGGGCTGCTCGCCGCGCGGCGACTGGAGGACAAGATCCTGGAACTGGGGTCGGAGCGGGTGGCCGCGTTCATCGGCGAGCCGATCATGGGCGCGATCGGCGTGTACATTCCGCCGCGCAGCTACTGGCCGGAGATCGAGCGCATCTGCCGCCGCTACGACGTGCTGCTGGTCGCCGACGAGGTGATCTGCGGCTTCGGCCGCACCGGCGAATGGTTCGGGTCGCAATACTTCGGCTTCCAGCCGGACGTGATGACCATCGCCAAGGGCATCACCTCCGGCTACATCCCGCTCGGCGCGGCCATGTTCGGCACGCGCGTGGCCACGGTGCTGAAGGGGCAGGGCGGCGAGTTGGCGCATGGCTGCACCTATTCCGGGCACCCGGTGTGCGCGGCAGTGGCGCTGGAGAACCTGCGCCTGCTGCAGGACGAGGGCATCGTCGAACGCGCGCGCAGCGAGATCGCGCCGTACCTGGCGCAACGCTGGGCCGAGCTGGGCGAGCACCGGCTGGTGGGCGAGGCGCGCATCGTCGGCATGATCGGCGCGCTGGAACTGGTGCCGGACAAGCCGCGCCGGCAGTACTTCCCCGAGCGCGGCAAGGTCGGCGCATTGTGCCGCGACAACGCGCTGCGCCGCGGCCTGATCCTGCGCGCCACCAACGACGCGATGTTGCTGTCGCCGCCGCTGATCCTCAGCCGTGCCCAGGTCGACGAACTGTTCGACAAGGCCTGGCTGGCGCTGGAGGATACGGCCCAGGCGCTGGGCAAATAGCCCGGCGCTGGGTAGTCTGGAGCCCCGATCCCGGATCCGGCACGCGCCGCCGATCCTTCCATTCCTGCCCCCACGGACCCGCGGAGACCTGCGATGAAGCTGCGACTGCTCACTCTTTCCCTGGCCACGGCGCTGCTCGCCGGCTGCGGCGGCTCCGGCGGCGACGCGGACAAGGCGGGGCAGGGCGAGGCGAAGGTCCTCAACGTCTACAACTACTCGGACTACATCGCCGAGAACACGATTCCCGACTTCGAGAAACAGAGCGGGATCAAGGTCACCTACGACGTCTTCGACAGCGACGAGATGGTGGAGACCAAGCTGCTGGCCGGCGGCAGCGGCTACGACGTGGTGGTGCCGACGCTGAACTTCTTCGGCCGGCAGATCCAGGCCGGCGTGTTCCTGCCGCTGGACAAGAGCAAGATCCCGAACCTGGCCAATCTCGATCCGCAGATCATGCAGCGCATCGCGCAGCAGGATCCGGGCAACAAGTACGGCGTGCCGTACATGGTCGGCACCACCGGCATCGGCTACAACGTGGACAAGGTCAAGGCCGCGTTCGGCAGCACCGACATCGCCAACAGCTGGGACCTGGTGTTCAAGCCGGAGAACCTGTCCAAGCTCAAGGACTGCGGCGTGACCCTGCTGGACACGCCCTCGGACCTGATCCCGATCGCGCTGCATTACCTGGGCGAGGATCCGCACACCACCGACCCGGCCAAGATCGAGCAGGCCGCGGCGCTGATCAAGCGCATCCGCCCCTACGTGCAGAACTTCCACTCCTCGCAGTACGTGACCTCGCTGGCCAACGGCAGCACCTGCCTGGCGGTGGGCTGGTCCGGCGACATCATCCAGGCCCGCGACCGCGCCGAGGAAGCCAAGAACGGCGTGCACGTGGCCTATTCGATTCCCAAGGAAGGCGCGCCGCAGTGGTTCGACATGCTGGCCATCCCCAAGGACGCCAAGCATCCGGAGAACGCCTACGCGTTCATCAACTACCTGCTGACGCCCAAGGTGGCCGCGGCCAATACCGACTTCATCCACTACGCCAACCCGGTGCCGCAGGCGACCCCGCTGGTGGACGCGGCGATCCGCAACGATCCCACCATCTATCCGCCGCCGGACGTGGCCGCGAAGATGTTCACCTATTCGATCAACCCGCCCGAAGTGGACAAGCTGTACACCCGCCTGTGGACGGAGATCAAGACCGGCCGTTGAGCCGCCGGCGTTTCGGTCCGGGTAAGGCTTTGCGGGTTGCCCCGGACCGCTATCGCGCTGCGCTTGCCCGAGCGACCAGGGGGAGCGTAAGCGGCTGTTGTGGGAGGGACTTCAGTCCCGACGCGATGCTGCCTGGGACGCATCGCGTCTTCGCCCGTGGCGGCTGAAGCCGCTCCTGGAGTTTTTTGCCGGTCCACGCAGGCACCGCGCCGGCACGCTCTCCCGGTTGAGATCGGAGCCAGTAACACCCTCTCCCGCAGGAGCGGCTTCAGTCGCGACGGGCCGTCCCGATCGCACCTCGTCGCGCGAGTGAAGGTCGCCCCCGATACATCGCTCCCCCCATCGGGATGAGAGACCGGGGACATCGCTCCCTCGACCCAAGCGGCCGGGGCGGGCGCCGCACAGCGTCCGTTATCGCGGCGACGCTGCAGCGCCACCGCCACGTGATGCTCACACACTCTGTACTCACCGGTACAAATAATGCGCCGGCTGGCGTACGCTACCGTTTGGTGGCGTCGCCGTTCCGACCCGGCGACGTTCTTCCTCTCCCCAGGAATCAGCGACTTGAGCAACCACGACCCAGACTCCTCACAGGCGCCGCGGCAGGCCGCCGCGCGCGACGCCCATGCCGGCCAGGGCCAGTCCGGCTCGCCCCGGGACGACACGGGCCATGACGGCAAGGGCCAAGCCGACGACGGCAAGTCCGACACGCCGTCGCCGCTGAAGAACCCCAAGGTCAAATGGACCCTGCTGCTGATCGGCCTGCTGGTGGTGATCGGCCTGGTGGTGTGGCTGATCTATTACCTCACCACCGGCCGCTACCTGCAGGAAACCAACAACGCCTATCTGCAGGCCGATACGGTGGCGGTGGCGCCGCGGGTCAACGGCTACGTGACCGCGGTGTATGTGCGCGACAACCAGAGCGTGACCGCTGGGCAGCCGCTGCTGGAGATCGACCCGCGCACCTACCGCGCCACCCTGGAGCAGGCGCAGGCGGCGATCGCGGTACGCCAGGCCGACATCGCTGCCGCCGAGGCCGGGCTGCAGGCGCAGCGCGCCAGCCTGCTGCAGGCGCGCACCCAGGTCACTGCCGCCGCCGCCAGCCTGCGCTTCGCCCAGGGCGAGGCCAAGCGCTTCGGGCCGTTGGCCGCCTCCGGCGCCGACACCCACGAACACTACGAAAGCATCGTCCACGACCGCGACCGCGCGCAGGCGCAGTTCGACGCGGCCAAGGCCCAGGTCGTCGCTGCGGAGAGCCAGGTGCAGGGCACCAGCGCCAAGCTCGACCAGGCCCGTGCCGGGCTGGTGCAGGCGCAGGCCGACGCCGCGCAGGCGCAGGTGGCGGTGGAGGACACCCGCCTGACCGCGCGCATCGCCGGTCGCATCGGCGACAAGACCGTGCAGGTCGGCCAGTTCGTCGCGGCCGGCACCCGGTTGATGAGCGTGGTGCCGGTGGACGCGCTGTACCTGAGCGCCAACTTCAAGGAAACCCAGGTCGGGCTGATGCGGCCGGGGCAGCCGGCGCGGATCGAGGTCGATGCGCTGTCCGGGGTGGAGCTGGACGGCGTGGTCGAGAGCATCGCCCCGGGCACCGGGTCGCAGTTCGCGCTGCTGCCGCCGGAGAACGCCACCGGCAACTTCACCAAGGTGGTGCAGCGGGTGCCGGTGCGCATCCGCCTCAAGGCCGGCGCCGAGGCGCGCAAGGTGCTGGTGCCGGGCATGTCGGTGACGGTGACGGTCGATACGCGCAGCGCCAAGGATGCCAAGGAGCGCGTGGAGGAAGAGGACGCGCAGGGCCAGGATGCGGTCGCCCCGCGCGGGCGCACCCCGTGAGCGAAGCGGCCGCGGCGGCTGGCACGCAGGCGCCGGGCAAGGCCGACACCGGGGCCTGGCTGGCGGTGGCCGCCGGCACCATCGGTTCGTTCATGGCGACGCTGGACATCTCCATCGTCAACGCCGCACTGCCGACCATCCAGGGCGAGGTTGGCGCCAGCGGCACCGAAGGCACCTGGATCTCGACCTCCTACCTGGTCGCCGAGATCGTGATGATCCCGCTGACCGGCTGGTTCGTGCGCACCCTGGGGCTGCGCAACTTCCTGCTGATCTGCGCGCTGCTTTTCACGTTTTTCTCGGTGGTGTGCGGGCTGTCCAGCAGCCTGACCATGATGATCCTCGGCCGGGTCGGCCAGGGCTTCGCCGGCGGCGCGCTGATCCCCACCGCGCTGACCATCGTCGCCACGCGGCTGCCGCCAGCGCAGCAGACCCTGGGCACGGCGCTGTTCGGCATGACCGTGATCCTGGGCCCGGTGATCGGGCCGCTGCTGGGCGGCTGGCTCACCGAGAACGTGAGCTGGCACTACGCGTTCTTCCTCAACGTGCCGGTCTGCGCCGGCCTGGTGGCGCTGCTGCTGCTCGGGCTGCCGCATGAGCGCATGTATCTGCGCGGGCTGCTTGACGCCGACTGGCTCGGCATCTTCGGCCTGACCGCCGGACTGGGCGCGCTGACCGTGGTGCTGGAAGAAGGCCAGCGCGAGCGCTGGTTCGAATCCACCGAGATCGTGCTGCTGAGCGTGGTGTCGCTGGTCGGCTTCATCGCTCTGGTCGGCTCGCAATTCCTCAGCCGGCAGCCGGTGATCCGCCTGTCGATCCTGCTGCAACGCAGTTTCGGCGCGGTGTTCGTGATGGTGATGGCGGTGGGCATGATCCTGTTCGGGGTCATGTACATGATCCCGCAGTTCCTGGCGGTGATCTCCGGCTACAACACCGAGCAGTCCGGCTACGTGGTGCTGCTGTCGGGCGTCCCCACGGTGCTGCTGATGCCGATGATGCCCAAGCTGCTGACCACGGTGGATGTGCGCGTGCTGGTGCTCGGCGGGTTGAGCTGCTTCGCCGCGGCCTGCTTCGTCAACATGCACCTCACCGCCGAGTCGGTGGGCATGCATTTCGTGGCCGGGCAGCTGCTGCAGGGCTGCGGGCTGGCGCTGGCGATGATGTCGCTCAACCAGGCGGCGATCTCCTCGGTGCCGCCGGACCTGGCCGGCGACGCCTCGGGCCTGTTCAATGCCGCGCGCAACATGGGCGGCTCGATCGGCCTGGCGCTGATCTCCACCTTCCAGGAGCGGCGCATGGTGTTCCATACGCAGATGCTCGGCAGCGGCACCACCGCCAATTCGCCGCTGGCGCAGGACTACCTGCACGGCATCGCCGCGCAACTGCAGTCGGTGTCCGGCGCCGGCGCGGCGATGCAGTCGCTGGCGCAACTGGCGCGGCTGGTGCAGCAGCAGGCCCTGGTGATGACCTACAACGATCTGTTCTGGATCTTCGGGGTGATCGTGGTCTGCACGATCCCGCTGGCGTTCCTGCTCAAGCCGCTGCCCAAGGGCGGCGCTCCGCTCGCGATGCATTGAGGATTCCATGGCCCTGCGTTTCTCCCGCGTTCTCGTCGCCGCCGCGCTGCCCTCGCTGCTGTCGGCCTGCATGCTCGGCCCGGACTACGTGAAGCCGCCGCCGGTGGCCGAGGCGGCGCTGGCGCAGCCGCGGCTGCACCGCGCCGATGCCACGGCCGCGGCCGCCGGCGTGGTGCCGGCACCGCCGCCGCAGCGCTGGTGGGACACCCTGCAGGATCCGCAGTTGACCATGCTGGTCGAGCAGGCCCTGCAGCACAGTCCCAACCTGCGGGTGGCGCAGGCGCGCCTGCGCGCCTCGCGCGCGCTGGTCGACCAGCGCCACGCCGAGCAGTTGCCCAGCGTCGGAGCGACGGCCGCCTATCTCAACGCGCGCGCGCCGGATGCGCTGACCGACCGCCTGGGCAGCATCGCCGCCGGCACCGGCCAGCCGGTGGAGATCGATCCGCGCGCGCAGCTCTACAGCGTCGGCATCGATGCCAGCTGGGAACTGGATTTCTTCGGCCGCCGCCGCCGCGCCAGCGAGGGCGCACTGGCCGATGCCCAGGCCGACGAGGCCGACCTGGCCGACACCCAGGTGCAGATTGCCGCCGAAGTGGGGCAGGCCTACCTGGGCTACCGCAGCACGCGTGCGCGCATGGCCGTGGCCCAGCGCAACCTGGAGGCTGCCCGGCAGACCCTGCAGCTGACCCGGCAGCGCCGCGAGCGCGGCGCCGACGCCGACCTGCAGGTGGAACGCGCGCAGGCGCAACTGCAGCAACAGGAAGCGGTACTCCCGGACCTGCAGGCGCAGGCGCAGGTGGCGCTGGACCAGTTGGCGCTGCTGATCGGCCGCGAGCCCGGCGCGCTCGATGCCGAACTGGCCGCCGACCGGCCGTTGCCGACGCTGCCGGCGACGGTGCCGGTGGACGATGCCGGCGCGCTGATCCGGCGGCGCCCGGACGTGCGCCGCGCCGAGCGCCAGCTGGCCGCCTCGTCGGCAAAGATCGGCGAAGCGCTGACCGCGTATTTCCCGCAGGTCACGCTGCTGGGAAATATCGGCATGGCCGCGACCTCGCCGGGCGATCTCGGCCGCGACGCCGTCAACAGCGTGGTGGCGCCGTTCCTGCGCTGGTCGATCTTCGATTTCGGCGGCACCCGTGCCAAGGTCGAGCAGGCCCGCGCCGGCAACGCCGCGCGGCTGGCCGCCTACGAAGGTACGGTGCTGGCCGCGCTGCAGGACGCCAACGGCGCCCTGGCGCGGTTCGGCGCCGCGCGCCAGCAGGCGCTGGCCGCGGACAAGGCCGCCGCCTCGGCCGATCGTTCCGCGGCGTTGCTGCAACAGCGCTATGCCGCCGGCGCCTCGTCGCTGATCGATGCGCTGGACGTGCAGCGCCAGCAGGCCTCCGCCCAGGACAGTGCGCTGCAGGCGCATACCCAGGTGCTGCTGCGCTACGTGGCCTTGCAGAAGAGCCTGGGCCTGGGCTGGGCGGCGCCGCAGGCACCGGCGTCCGCGCCAGCGCCAGCCACGGCGCAGTAAGCGCGTGCTGCTTTGACGAATCCCCAATCCCGACTCCCGAATCCCGCGCCGCCGCGCGGCGTGGCCGCCGCGGTATCGCCGACGCGGCGCCCACGGCTACACTGAGGCTCACCGCGCCGCGGTCGCCGTCGCAGCGGCGCTCCGCACGACGGCGTGCTTCACGGGGAATCACCGATGGCGTTGAGCGAAGCGAGAACCGACCATCTGCCGGCACCGCCGCCGGCCAAGGGTGCCGGCTATGTGTCCATCGCCGGTCTGCGTAAGGAATTCGACGGCTTCGTCGCGCTGGACGACATCGACCTGGATATCGGCCAGGGCGAGATCTTCGCGCTGCTGGGCGGTTCCGGCAGCGGCAAGTCGACGCTGCTGCGCTGCCTGGGTGGATTCGAGCAGCCCAGCCGCGGCCGCATCGTGCTCGACGGCCAGCCGCTGGATGGGCTGCCGCCGTACCAGCGCCCGCTCAACATGATGTTCCAGTCCTATGCGCTGTTCCCGCACATGAGCGTGGAGCAGAACATCGCCTTCGGGCTGAAGCAGGACGGCCTGTCGCGCAGCGCCATCGCCAGCCGTGTCGGCGAGATGCTGGAGCTGGTGCGGCTGGGCACGCTCGGCAAGCGCAAGCCGCACCAGCTCTCCGGCGGCCAGCAGCAGCGCGTGGCGCTGGCGCGCTCGCTGGCCAAGCGGCCGAAACTGCTGCTGCTGGACGAGCCGATGGGCGCGCTGGACAAGAAGCTGCGCTCGCAGATGCAGCTGGAACTGGTCTCGATCATCGAGACCTCGGGGGTGACCTGCGTGATGGTCACCCACGACCAGGAGGAGGCGATGACCATGGCCACGCGCATCGCGCTGATGGAGCAGGGCCGCATCCGCCAGGTCGGCACGCCGGGCGACATCTACGAGTCGCCGAACAGCCGTTTCGTCGCCGAGTTCATCGGCTCGGTGAACATGTTCGAGGGCCGCATCGGCGAGGACCATCCCGACCACGTGACCGTGCTCTGCCCGCAGTTCCCGGTGCCGATCTACATCAGCCACGGCATCACCGGCGTGGAAGGGCAGGAGGTGGCGTTCGCGGTGCGCCCGGAAAAGGTCTGGATCACCAAGGGCGAACCCGAGCAGACCTACAACAAGGCGCGCGGCACCATCGAGGACATCGCCTATTTCGGCAGCCACTCGATCTTCCACGTGCGTCTGCCCAGCGGCATCCGCGTGCAATCCAACTTCGCCAACCAGAAGCGCTGGGACAGCGAAGGCATGACCTGGGGCGACACGGTGTGGGTGTCGTGGGACGACAACGACGGCGTGGTGCTGACCGCATGAGCGCGCCCGTGGTCCCGGTGCCGCAACCGACGCCACGGCTGCGCCTGCAGCAGCGCCTGCGCCTGGGCTCGCTGCCGGCGCTGCGCTGGCTGGTGATCGCCGCGCCGTACCTGTGGCTGCTGCTGTTCTTCGCGATCCCGTTCCTGATCGTGCTGCGCATCTCCTTCGCCGAGCAGGCCATCCGCAGCCCGCCGTACAGCGAACTGCTCGAAGTCCGCGATGGCGTGCTGACGCTGAAGCTGACCCTGCAGAACTACCTGGCGCTGCTGCGCGACCACCAGTACATCGAGGCCTACTGGGGCTCGATCAAGATCGCCGGCATCTCCACCGCGCTGACCCTGCTGATCGGTTACCCGATGGCCTACGCGATCGCGCGGCTGTCGCCGTCGGCGCGCAACATCGCGATGATGCTGGTGGTGCTGCCGTCGTGGACCTCGTTCCTGATCCGCGTCTACGCCTGGATCGGCATCCTCGACAGCAACGGCGTGCTCAACCGGGCGCTGCTGGCGCTGGGCCTGATCGATGCGCCGCTGCACATCCTCTACACCCCGGTCGCCGCCTACATCGGCATCGTCTACTGCTACCTGCCGTTCATGGTGCTGCCGCTGTACGCGACCCTGGTCAAGCTCGACCAGCGCCTGCTCGAGGCCGCCTACGATCTCGGTGCGCCGCCGTGGAAGGCGTTCCTGACCGTGACCCTGCCGCTGTCGCGGCCGGGCATCGTCGCCGGCTGCATGCTGGTGATGATCCCGGCGGTGGGCGAGTTCGTGATCCCGGAGATGCTCGGCGGCCCGGACACGCTGATGATCGGCCGGGTGCTGTGGGGCGAGTTCTTCAACAACCGCGACTGGCCGACCGCCTCGGCGGTGGCGATCGCGATGCTGGCGTTGCTGATGGTGCCGATCCTGATCTTCAACCGCTACCAGCAGCGCCAGCTCGAAGGCGGGCAGGCATGAGCGGCGCGCGCGGCGGCATGGGCAGGGTATTGCGCTGGACGGTGCTGGGCGCCGGCTTCGCCTTCCTGTACCTGCCGATCCTGCTGTTGATGGTGTATTCGTTCAACGCCTCCAAGCTGGCGACGGTGTGGGCCGGCTTCTCCACCAAGTGGTACGGCGAACTGCTGCGCGACCGGCAGATCCTGCAGGCGGCGTGGATCAGCCTGAAGGTGGCGTTCTGGACCGCTACCGCGTCGATGGTGCTCGGCACGCTGGCGGCGATGGCGATGACCCGCTTCCGCCGCTTCCCCAGCAAGAGCCTGTTCGGCGCGCTGGTGACCGCGCCGCTGGTGATGCCGGAGGTGATCATCGGCCTGTCGATCATGATGATGCTGGTATCGATGGGCGGCGTGCTCGGCATCCCGCCCAAGGGCGTGATGGCGATCTGGGCCGCGCATGTCACCTTCACCCTGTCCTTCGTCACCGTGGTGGTGTCCTCGCGCCTGCAGGAGCTGGATCGCTCGCTGGAAGAGGCGGCGATGGACCTGGGCGCCAACCGGCTCAAGGTGTTCTTCCTGATCACCGTGCCGATCATCGCCCCGGCGCTGGTGTCGGGCTGGCTGCTGGCGTTCACCCTGTCGCTGGACGACGTGGTGATCGCCAACTTCGTCGCCGGCCCGGATTCGACCACGCTGCCGATGACCGTGTTCTCCTCGGTGCGCATGGGCCTGAAGCCCAAGATCAACGCGCTGGCCACGCTGATGGTGCTGGCGGTGTCGATCGCCGCCGTCGTCGGCTGGTGGCTGATGGCGCGCAGCGAGAAGCGCCGCCAGCGCGACATGCAGTTGGCGCAACAGCAGGGGGGATGATGTGCGCTGCTTTTCCGTGGAGCGGCGTCAGCCGCGAAACGCATTGCCGGTAAGCCCTGTCGCGGCTTAAGCCGCTCCCGCAGGATCTTGCGCCGAGCTTGCCTGGTGCACTGTGGGAGGGACTCCAGTCCCGACGCATTGCGCCATCGGAAAGCACGGCGCGTCGCTCCTGGCTGCTGCATGACAGTCGACTCACACAGGCCACGCGGAACACTGTGAGCCATCGCGCTCTCTGGCATCGCCACGTCGCCGCAACGTCCACGGCGCTAGGCTGGCCGGACACTTTTCCAGGAGTCCGCGCGATGCCTTACGACACCGTCAATCCGGCCAACGGCCAGGTCGAATACAGTCTCGAGCTGATGGATGCCGCCGCCGTCGAACAGCGCCTGGCCGCTGCGGCGCAGGCGTTCCCGGGCTGGGCGGCGACGCCGCTGGAGCAGCGCGGCGCGCTGCTGCGCAAGGTCGGTGCGCAACTGCGCGAACAGCGCGACGCGATCCAGCGGGTGATGACCGCGGAAATGGGCAAGCTGCGCAAGGAGGCGCTGGCCGAACTCGACAAGTGCGCCGCCGCCTGCGACTACTACGCCGAGCATGCGGCCGACTACCTGCGCGAGCAGGCGGTGGCCACCGATGCGCAGCGCAGCTACGTGCGCTACGAACCGCTGGGCTGCGTGCTGGCGGTGATGCCGTGGAACTTCCCGATCTGGCAGGTGTTCCGCTTCCTGGCGCCGGCGCTGATGGCCGGCAACGTCGCCCTGCTCAAGCACGCCAGCAACGTGCCGCGCTGCGCCGACGCGATCCGCAAGGTGCTGGCCGACGCCGGCGTGCCGGACGGGGTGTTCGACGTGCTGCACATCGACAACGACCAGGCCGCCGAGGTGTTGCGCGATGCACGCGTGGCTGCAGTCACGCTCACCGGCAGCGAGCGCGCCGGCCGCTCCATCGCCGCCAATGCCGGTGGGCAGCTGAAGAAGTGCGTGATGGAGCTGGGCGGCAGCGACGCCTTCGTGGTGCTGGACGACGCCGACCTCGACGCCACCGTGGCCGCGGCGGTGAAGTCCCGCTTCGACAACGCCGGGCAGACCTGCATCGCGGCCAAGCGTTTCGTGGTGGTGGAGGCGATCGCCGACGAATTCGTGCGCCGCTTCGTGGCCGCCGCCGCCGAGCGTCGCCTCGGCGACCCGCAGGACGAGGCGACCACGCTGGCGCCGATGGCGCGCCAGGACCTGCGCGACGAACTGCACAAGCAGGTGCAGGCCAGCATCGCCAAGGGCGCGAAGCCGCTGCTCGGGTGCGAACCCAAGCGCGACAGCCACGCCGGCTATCCGGCGTCGATCCTCGACAATGTGGCGCCGGGCATGCCGGCCTACGACGAGGAACTGTTCGGCCCGGTCGCGGCGATCCTGCGCGTGGCCGACGAAGCCGAGGCGGTGCGCGTGGCCAACGACACCACCTTCGGCCTCGGCGGCAGCGTCTGGACCCGTGATCGCGCCCGCGGCGAGCGCGTGGCCTGCCAGCTGCAGTGCGGCGCCGCCTTCGTCAACGCCATCGTCAAGAGCGACGTGCGCCTGCCGTTCGGCGGCATCAAGCGCTCCGGCTTCGGCCGCGAACTGGCCGAGCATGGCATCCATGAGTTCATGAACATCAAGTCGGTGTATGTGGCGTAAGGCAGGGAATTGGGAGTAGGGAATGGGGAATGGGAAAAGCGGCGGCGCCCGATGGGCGCCGTCTGTCACGGATGATTGCTGCACGCCGATGGTTACAGCACTGCCTCACGTGAGCGGCGCGCTGTCTATTCCCGATTCCCGTTTCCCCATTCCCGCCGCCGCGACGCGGCGGCTCACAACCACCTCGCCCGCTTGAACGCCACATACAGCGCCACGCACACCGCGGCGACGCCGCCGACCATCAGTGGGTAGGCCCAGGGCCATTCCAGTTCCGGCATCTGTTTGAAGTTCATGCCGTACCAGCTGGTGATCAGGGTCGGAGCGGCGAGCAGGGCGGCCCAGGCGCCGAGGCGCTTGACCGTCTCGCCCTGGGCCAGGGTGACCAGCGACAGGTTCACGCTCAGCGCGGTGCCGAGCATTTCGCGCAGGGTGTCGATGGCGTCGTTGGTGCGCACCGCATGGTCGAGCACGTCACGCACGTACAGCCGCACTTCCTCGGCGATCAGCGGGCCGGGGTGGCGCTTGAGGTGCGCCAGCACGTCCTGCAGCGGCGCCACCGCCAGACGCATCTGGTTGAGTTCGCGCTTGAGTTCGTACAGACGGATCGCGGTGTCGCGCCGATACGACTCGGCGAAGATGTCGGCCTCCAGCCGTTCCAGGCTCTGCCGGAAGGCGTCGAGGATCGGCTGGTAGTTGTCCACCACATAGTCCAGCACCGCGTACAGCGCGTAGGACGGGCCCAGTTTCATCAGCGAGGCCTCGCGTTCCAGCCGCTCGCGCACCGGCGCGTAGGGCAGCGAGGCGCCGTGGCGCACGGTCAGCAGGAAGCGCGCGCCGAGGAAGGCGTGGGTTTCGCCGTAGACGATGCGTTCGTCGATCACCTGCGCGGTGTGCACCGCCAGGAACAGCGAGTTGCCGAAGGCCTCGACCTTCGGCCGCTGGTGCGCCTTGCGGGTGTCCTCGATCGCCAGTTCGTGCAGCTGGAACTCCTCCTTGAGCTGCTGCAGCACCGCGTCGCCGGGTTCGTACATGCCGACCCAGACGAAGCCGTCGTCGTGGCCGGCCAGCACGTCGCTGATCTGCTCCAGGGCGATGTCGTGGCGGCGGCCGTGGCCGTCGTAGTGCACGCAGTTGATGACGCAGGCGGGATTGGCGGTCGCGGAGGCCATGGCGGGAGTGGGTTCGGCGGAGGCGCGCGTGGCGAGTGGCGCGACGGTATCAGGGCTGCGGGCGAGGGCGGGTGAGCGCCCAGGCCAGCGCCGCGTGCACCGGCAGCAGCAATGCGATCCATTGCAGGTTGAATTGCGGCTGCAGCATCGACAGCCAATGGATCAGCAGCGCGGCGCCGGCCAGCGCCACCACCAGCCACAGCAGCACGTCGAACCAGCGTCCGGGGCGGCGCCCGCGCAGCACGGCAATGCCGCCGACCAGCAGCGGCAGGCACAGCGGATCCAGCAGCAGCAGGTTGCGGTTGCCCCAGGCGGCACGATGCTCGCTGAAGCCCCACAGGTACAGCAGGACCGCGCCGCCGAGCGCGCACAGCAGCCAGAACGGCAGCGCCAGCGCGGCCAGCCAGCGCGGGCGGCGGCCCAGCGCCAGCACCCCCGCCGCCGCGACCAGCCCGACCAGCAGCCACGGCCACCAGTGCCGCAGCTGTTCCGGCGGCTCCGGCGGCAGCCGCTGCGGCAGCAACTGCTGGCGCGTCTGCACCAGCGGGCGGCCTTCGCTGTTGCGCACCTCGCTCAGGCTCTCGGCCAGGCGCATCGGCACGAACGCCTCTTCCCAGCGCGACAGCGGTTTGTCGGCGTACGGGCCCAGGCCCAGGTCGAAGCCCAGCCACATCCACGGTGCCGGCGAGGCCAGGCGCACCGATTCGCTGCGGTAGGTATTGCCGCGCGAGCGGCCCGACAGTTGCGCGTGCAGCGCGCCGCCCATGGCCCGGTCCAGCGCGTCGCGGACCATCGTGGCGCAGTTGGCGGTGTAGTAGTCGTAGCGGTAGCGCGCGTTCTCCGGGCGCGCGCGCCAGGCCAGCGCCTGCTGCAGCGCGCGTGCCTGCGCCGGGGCAAGGTCCAGCCACTGGATGTCGACGCCGCGGCCGGCTTCGCGGTATTGCTCCAGATCCTCCTGCAGCGGCAGCGCGACCAGGTAGTAGCGCATGTCGCCGGCGGCGAAGCGGCCGACGAAGCCCGGTTCGCTGGGGTCGAAGAAACCGAAGTTGTACGAGGTGGCCTGGCCCGTGCGCGGGTCGAGCACCACGATGGCGTCGTGGCCGAAGCGCTCGAAGAACACTTCGCCGGGCTGCATCGTGGCCACGCCGATGCGCGGCGCCGGGTCGCTGGCGTCGGCGGTCGCAGCCGCGTCGGGCGCTGCGGGCGCCGCTGCGGCCAGCGGCGGCGGTGCCGCCGGATCCGCAGGCGCGGTCTGCGCGAAGGCCAGCCCGGTCCACAGGGCCAGCAGCATTCCCAGCCAGCAGGCCGCGCGCATGCGCGGCACGCGGTGCGTGCTCAAGCGCCGTCCTGCGCGGGAGGCGGCAGGATGGTGACGTGGAACGCCTGCACCCGGCGCGCGTCGGCCTTCGCCACACGGAACGCGAATCGGCCCAGGGTCAGTTCCTCGCCGGTCTCGGGCAGGTGCCCGATCGCCTCGGTGACCAATCCACCGACGGTGTCGTAGTCGTCGTCGGGGAAGTCGGCGCCGAAGCGCTCGTTGAAATCCTCGATCGGGGTCAGCGCATCCACCACGTACTGGCCGTCGGCCTGTGCGGCGATCAGCGAGGCCTCGTCCTCGGCGTCGTCGTGCTCGTCGTCGATGTCGCCGACGATCTGCTCCAGCACGTCCTCGATGGTCACCAGCCCGGCCACGCCGCCGTACTCGTCGACCACGATCGCCATGTGGTTGCGCGAGAGCCGGAACTCCTTGAGCAGCACGTTGAGCTTCTTCGACTCGGGAATCAGCACCGCCGGGCGCAGCAGTTCGCGCACCGTGCCGGGACCGTGGTCGGCGACCACGCCGCGCAGCAGGTCCTTGGCCAGCAGGATGCCGAGGATGTCGTCCTTGTTCTCGCCATGCACCGGGAAGCGCGAGTGGCCGGATTCGACCACCTGCTTCATCAGGTCGAGGAAGCGCGACTCCACCGGCAGCGACACCATCTGCGCGCGCGAGACCATCACGTCGCCGACGGTGAGTTCGGAGACCGACAGCGCGCCCTCCATCATGCGCAGCGTGTCGGCGGCGATCAGGCCATCGTGCTGCGCGTCGCGCAGCACCTCGACCAGATCGTCGCGGGTGTGCGGGTCGCCGGAGAACACCGAGGTCAGGCGTTCCAGCCAGCCGCGACGTTTTTCGTGGGATTCCGGGGAGGTACTACTCGGTCCGTCTTCTGACATGTTCTGTGGGTAGGCGCCCGGTCGAACGGGCGGTAGCCGCAAGTCTAGCAGGGCGCTCGCGACAGCATCGCGACGTCGGCGGCCCGCACCGGTCGGCCCGCCGGCGCGGGTTCAGCCGCCCTTGGCCGGCGTGTGCAGCGCGTCCAGTGCCGGTGCCGCGCCCGGCTCCTCGGGCAGGTCCAGGCTGTAGCTGCAGCCGGCCAGGGTCTTGCCGGGATGCGATTTCACAGTGGACACGCTGAGGATGATCGACTCGATCATCGGCTCGCCGGTCTTGGGATCGTGGACGTCGCGGCTGAGCACTTCGCGGCCGAACATGGCCTTCTTCGGGGTGTCCACCGCCGCTTCCAGATTCAGCCGCTTGGCCAGCGGCCGCGGGTCGGGCAGGTCCAGGATCGCCATTACGCTGGCGCCGGAGAAGGCGATGCGCTCGCTGCTGTAGCCGAATACCTGGATCGGCCGGGTCAGCGCGTACTCGGTCATGAACAGGTTGGACTGCGGCAGCGGCCGCCAGCCGTGCGCGACCGCCTTCAGCGGATCGGCCAGCAGCGGCGCCAGCGCGGCGAAGTCGGCCTCGTGCTTGCGGCATTCCAGCAGTCCCGGCAGGTCGATGGCGGGATCGGCGGCCGTGCTGGCAGCAGGCGCGGCAGCGGGTGGCGTGGCGGTCGCCGCCGCCGGAGCGACACAGCCGAGCGCGAGCAGGACGAGCGAGGGACGGATCAACGCACGGAACCTCGAAGAAAAGCGGGGCTGCGGCGATCGCCGCGCGGCCACGTTACCGCCGGCGCCCGCGCTTGACCAGCGCGGGACGACACCGGGGTCGGGACGCGGTCTGTGCGAGGGTGTTGCCGCAGTGTCGCAATGACGCTTTCGTCCATTCCAGATGGACAGCGTGCGGCTGGTATTGGCAAGGCAGGACGGACGAGCCCGATTACCTAGCCGAGGAATTCGGTTCGGATACGTTGGTCGAGCGCCGCGCCTGCCGCAGCCATTGCCATGCGTTAGGCAGGGTCAGCAATCCGGCGGCGAGGAACAGCAGCGACAACGCCAGCAGCGTGTTGTTGGCATCGACATGCCGGCGCAGGCTGGACAGGCACTGCCACGCCGCGAACGCCAGCGGGCACAACAGGGCCACGCGTCCGGCGCGCACCGGGATGCGGACTGGTTCGGCGCCTGTGCGGTGCCGGCGCTGGTACAGCCAGCGCCAGGCGCTCGGGGTGGTCGCGAGCACCAGCAGGGTCAACAGGCCCAATGCTGCCTGATTGGGCGCGGAAAGGACGCCGCTGCCGCCGAACGTGGGCGCCGGCCGGATCAGGCCGAGGTAGACGTGGCAGCACAGGGCGATCGTCCAGACCAAGGCGGCGATGCCGTGACGGCGCTGCGACGCGCTTGCCTGTCGGGATTGCGGGGCGGTGGGTGCATCCATGCGTGGCGATCTCCTGCGGAAGACCAGAAGAGTGCCGTGTCGGCGTCGCTGGATCAACGCTCGCCAGCGTAGGGGTCGGAGACGCCGAGGTCGGCCAGTATCTCGCGCTCCAACTGCTCCATCGCTTCGGCTTCCTTGTCGTCCTCGTGGTCCCAGCCGAGCAGGTGCAGCACGCCGTGCACGGTCAGGTGCGCGTAGTGCGCGTTGAGCGGCTTGTCCTGTTCGGCGGCCTCGCGTGCCACCACCGGTGCGCAGATCACCAGATCGCCGAGCAGCGGCAGCTTGACGCCCTTCGGCAGCCCCTCGGGCAGTTCGGCCGGGAAGCTGAGCACGTTGGTGGCGTAGTCCTTGCCGCGGTAGTGCTGGTTGAGGGCGCGGCCTTCGCGGTCGTCGACCAGGCGGATCGCCAGGTCGGCCTCGCGGATGCGGCCCTTCAGTGCCGCAGCGACCCACTTGCGGAAGCTCGGCGCCGCCGGCAGCCCGGCGCGGGGCAGGGCGTAGCTGACGCCGACATCGAGGCGGACGGGACCTTTGGTCATGGCGGAACGGCCGGGTGCTGCGGTGGGGGCCACAGTATCGCGCTAACGCGCGCTCAGGGCGACGCCCAGTCGCCGGCGTCGTAGGCGATCTCGATCACAGCGGCATTGCCTGCCGCGCGGTCGATGCCAGCGTCTGCGGCGGATTTGCTGCAGTTGAAGCCCTGGTAGAGGGTGCTCTGGCGGACGAGCTGCAGTGCCGCCTGTTCCGGCTTGCCGTTCGGGTCGATCTGGATGGTCGGTGTCGCGCAGCCGCCGACATTGTTCACCTGGATGGCGGGCACGAGCGTGCGCGCCGCCTGGTCGGCGAGGGTGTCGAAGGCATCCGGTCCGATGTCCTGCGCGGCGGCCGACACGCGCACCTTGAAGTAGTAGAGCTGTTTGTAGAACAGATAGCCGTTGGAGCGGGCCGGTGCATCCTCCGGGTCGAGGCGCAGTTCCATCCGCAGCTTTTCTCCGGGCACACGTTGGGCCTCGGCGATCGCCGCGACCAGCGCCTTGTCCAGGGCGCTGGCGGCCTTCGGCGCCGGTTCGACGACGATGCCCAGCTCGAATCGTTGCGCGCCCAGTTCGTGCAGTTCCGCGTAGGTGCCGCCGGAGACCGCTGCGCCCAGATCGGCACGGAAGCCCGCCATGCCGTCGGCGATGGCCCGCGCCGATTCCTTTTGTCCGGCGGGATAGACGAACACGTTGATGGTCAGTTCCGGATGACCGTTCAGCACGTAGAGGAAGCCGGCGCCGGCGGCCTTGGCGGCCGGGTCGTACTTGCTGCTGCGCAGGCTGAAGTCGCCCACGGTGCCGGGAGCGACCACGTAGCTGGTTTCGACGAAGGGGCGCGCCGGCGTTGCTGCGGGCGGCGCAGCCGTGGCGGCAGCCGCTGGCGCGGCGCAAGTGGCCAGGATCGGCCAGAGCAGACAGGCGAACGACGACGATCGCTGGAACATGGCACCTCCCCGTGCACGGCAGCAGCATCGCAGTGTACGTCGGTCACTGCCGGGTGGTGCGTGCGGTCGCTACGGAGTGCCGCGACAGGCGCGCAGCAGCAGGTTCACGTCACGCATGCGACCAGGAACAGCAGCGGGGTCTTTTCGTCGTCGATGCGGTAGGCCAGGCTGCCCATCGGGCCTCGCTGGCATTGCGGATTGTCGCGCCGGATGTCCACCGTGGCGGCGAAGCGCCCCGACGCGGGCAGCCACACCGCGGCCTGGCCGTGTTCGAGCAGTTGGCCGACGAGGTAGAAACTGTCCGCTGGCACCTTTGCGTAGGCCAGCGCATTGCAGCCGAAGCGGTCGCGCGTCACGCCGGCGCCTTCGGCCGCATCGAGCAGCGCTTGCGCGCGGGTGCCGGCGATCCAGGCCAGGCGTTGCGCTTCGTTGCCGTGCGGCGCAGTCGGCAAAGTACGGGCGATCGCCGCGGCGCGCTCGAGCACATCGCGCTGCAGGCCGATGCTGGCGGTGTCCTGCACGATCGACAGGCACGGCGGGGTCAGCGATTGCGCCAGGGCGATGCGCTGCGGTGCCGGGTCCTGCGCTGGCGGCGGATCCTGCGGCTGGCCGCTGGCGCCGCCGGCCGCGCAAAGCAGCGCTGCCAGCAGGCCGGGCCAGGGCCGGATCATGCGGAAGGGCCGCTGGCGCGGTCGACCACGTCGCGCTTCTCGTAGGCGTTGACGATGCGCGCCACCAGCGGATGCCGGACCACGTCGCGCGCCTCGAAGAAGGTGAAGCTGACTCCGTCCACCTCGTGCAGCACCTCGACGGCATCGCGCAGGCCGGACTTGACGTGCTTGGGCAGGTCGATCTGGGTCAGGTCGCCGGTGACCACCGCGGTGCTGCCGAAGCCGAGGCGGGTCAGGAACATCTTCATCTGCTCGATGGTGGTGTTCTGCGCCTCGTCCAGGATCACGTAGGCGTCGTTGAGGGTGCGCCCGCGCATGTACGCCAGCGGCGCGATCTCGATGACGTTCTTCTCCAGCAGCTTGACCACCTTCTCCACGCCCAGCATCTCGTACAGCGCGTCGTACAGCGGGCGCAGGTAGGGGTCGACCTTCTGGGTGAGGTCGCCCGGCAGAAAGCCCAGCTTCTCGCCGGCCTCCACCGCCGGGCGCACCAGGATCAGCCGCTGCACCCGCGATTCGTTCAGCGCCTCCACCGCGCTGGCCACGGCCAGGAAGGTCTTGCCGGTGCCGGCCGGGCCGATGCCGAAGTTGATGTCGTGGGTGGCGATCTGGTGCAGGTACTTGGCCTGGTTGGCGCCGCGGCCGCGCACCGTGCCGCGCCTGACCTTGATCGCCACGTCCTGCGGCTGGTACGCGCGCTGCGTCACCTGGTCGACGTTGGACTGGTTGAGCCGCAGGTGGATTTCCTGGTCGTCGAAGGCGACGTGGTCGGCCTCGGCGTACAGCGCCTGCAGCAGCCGCTCGGCCGCCGCCACCGCCGGCTCCGGCCCGGTCACCCGGTACACGTTGCCGCGGTTGGAGATCTCCACGCCCAGGCGCAGTTCGATCTGCCGCAGGTGCGCATCGAACGGGCCGGCCAGGTTGGCCAGGCGCTCGGTGTCGGCGGGATCCAGGGTGAAGTCGCGTTGCGCGGGGGTGGTCATGGCGGGCGCGCGCCGCCGGCGGCGACGTCGAAAAAAGAGGGGCGCAAAGGGTAGCGCGCGGCGCGTAGCCGGGCCAGTGAAGGGCGCGCGGCGGCGACGTCGGCGTCGGCCCGCCGGTGCGGTCGAGGTACGCCTTGCGGATCTGCAGGCGCACGTGCCCCGCCATCGCCCGGACCTGCGCGCCGCGGCAATGGCAACGTTGTCCACAATGCGTGTGGATCGATTGTCCAAAAGCCTGTGGACAACCGCGCGAACGCCTTGCCACGCAAGGCGCCGCCCTGTGCTGGCGAAAAAATCGCACGCGTGCGGCCGGCGATGCATCCGTGGCAACGGCGTTCGTCTTTTCCGGGATCGGTTATGACGTGCCTTGGCGGCGATCACCATCGCCAGCGCCGTCTCAACGCCGCGCGTCGCGCGCCTGCATCCAGGCGTCCGCAATCGCGCGTGCACCGCCGGGGTCGTCCACGACCAGGATCAGGTGCCCGTGGTGGTCGCTGTACTGCACGGCGATGTTGATGCCGGCGGCGCCGAGCATGCCGGTCAGCAGGCCGAGCTGTCCCGGCGTGTCCTGGTCCAGGCGCAGGCTCACCACCGGGTGTTCGGCGGCCACGTGCAAACCGTGCGCGCGCAAGGCCTCGCTTGCCGGTGCGGCGGCATCGAACAGGAAGTGCGCCACCGCGCGCCCGTCCACGCGCCACACGCCCCCGCCTTCGATGCTGATGCCGGCCGCGCCGAGTGCCTGGGCCATGGCGGACAGAGCGCCGGGGCGGTCTTCGAGGTGGATTTCGACGTCCTTCATCGCGCGGCCTCCGGCGGCTCGCCCGGGCGCACGATCGTCGCCTCGCAACGCACCGGCATGGCGCAGCTGTTGGCGATGAAGCACTGCGCGTGGGCCTGTGCGTGCAAGGCCTGTGCGCGGTGCGCGTCGCTGTCCGCCGCGATGGTCACGCGCGGCGCCAGCGCCACCTCGCGAAAGCGTCCGCCGTGGCCGGGGCGCATCTCCAGCCAGCCCTGGGCCTGGTCCTCGTAGGCCAGCACCTGGATGCCGCCATGCGCGCACAGGGCCAGGTAGGTGAGCATGTGGCAGGCGGCGAGAGCGCCGACGAACAGGTCTTCCGGATTGTGCAGCGCCGGATCGCCGAGGAAGAGCGGGTCGGCGCTGCCTGGCAGTGCCGCCTTGCCGGGAATCTGCAGCGTGTAGTCGCGGCCATAGTGGCTGTAGTCGGCGGTGCCGTTGCCGCGGTTGCCGGTCCAGCGCAACTGCGAAGCGTAGTGGTGCAGCGTGTCGGTCATGCGCCTGCCTCATGTGGGGAGCACGCAAGGTAGGCGCCAGCGTGGCGGCATGCTTCGTCTAGAATCGAAGCATGAGCGAAGACACCCTGCTTGCACGTGCCGCCTTTCTGCTCGGCGACCCGGCGCGCAGTCGCATGCTGGCGGCGTTGATGAGCGGACAGGCGCGCACTGCCAGCGAACTGGCGCTGGACGGCGCGGTGGCGCCGTCGACTGCGAGCCGGCACTTGTCGCAACTGGTCGAAGCCGGCTTGCTCGCGGTGGCGCGCCAAGGGCGACACCGCTATTTCCGTCTGGCCGGCGCAGACGTCGCCGCGGTGGTCGAGGCGATGATGGGACTGGCGCCGCCGCCGATGACGCGGCGGGTCGGCCCGGCGGATCCCGGCCTGCGCCGGGCGCGGGTGTGCTACGACCACCTTGCCGGCGAACTGGCGATCCGCTGGCGCCAACAGATGGAAGCGCGCGGGCATCTGCTGTGCAGCGACGGCATGGCCTTGAGCGCATCCGGCGCCGCCTGGTGCGCGGCGATCGGCATCGACGTGGCGGCGCTGCGTGCGTCGCGGCGGCCGCTGTGCCGGCCGTGCCTGGACTGGAGCGAGCGCCGCGACCACGTTGCCGGTGCGCTGGGCAGCGCCTTGCTCCGGTATCTCCTCGACACCGGCCTGGCCCTGCGCGTGCCGGATTCGCGGGTGGTGCAGATCGGCCCGCGCGGCGAGCGCTTCCTCAGCGCGCTCGACTAGCGCGCGCCCGGCGCCGCTCAGGCCGCGGCGTCGTCCTCGGCCAGGTGCAGGCGGCCGCGCAGCGAATTGCTCAGCGCCTCGGTGATCGTCACCTCGACGAACTGGCCGATCAGGCGCGGGTGGCCGGGGAAGTTCACCGAGCGCATGTTCTCGGTCTTGCCGGTCAGCTCGGCCGTGTTCTTCTTCGACGGTCCTTCCACCAGCACGGTCTGCACGCTGCCGATCATCCCCTGCGAGATCTGCTGCGCATGCGCATTGATGTGCGCCTGCAACCGCGCCAGCCGCGCGTGCTTGACCGCCTCGGGCGTGTCGTCTTCCAGGTCGGCGGCGGGCGTGCCCGGGCGCCGCGAGTAGATGAAGGAGAAGCTCTGGTCGAAGCCCACGTCCTCGATGAGCTTCATGGTCTTGTCGAAGTCGGCGTCGCTCTCGCCGGGAAAACCGACGATGAAGTCCGAGCTGATCGAGATGTCCGGGCGCACCGCGCGCAGCTTGCGGATCTTCTGCTTGAACTCCAGCGCGGTGTAGCCGCGCTTCATCGCGCTGAGGATGCGGTCGCTGCCGGCCTGCACCGGCAGGTGCAGATAGTTGGCCAGCTGCGGCACGTCGCGGTAGGCCTCCACCAGCGAGTCGCTGAATTCCAGCGGATGCGAGGTGGTGAAGCGGATGCGGCCGATGCCCTCGATCTGCGCGATGCTGCGGATCAGCAGGCCCAGGTCCGCGTACTGCGCTTCCTCGCCGGCCTCGGCGTCGGCGTAGGGGCCGCGGTAGGCGTTGACGTTCTGGCCGAGCAGGTTGATCTCGCGCACGCCTTGCGCTGCCAGTTGCGCGACTTCCACCAGCACGTCCTCGAACGGGCGGCTGATCTCCTCGCCGCGGGTGTAGGGCACCACGCAGAACGAGCAGTATTTGGAGCAGCCTTCCATGATCGACACGAAGGCCGAGGGGCCTTCGGCACGCGGTTCCGGCAGGCGGTCGAACTTCTCGACCTCGGGGAAGCTGATGTCCACCTGCGACTTGCCCGATTCGCGGCGCGCGCGGATCAGCTCCGGCAGCCGGTGCAGGGTCTGCGGGCCGAACACCAGGTCCACGTAGGGCGCGCGCTTGACGATCGCCTCGCCTTCCTGCGAGGCCACGCAGCCGCCGACGCCGATGATCACCGGCTTGCCGCCGGCCTTCAGCGCCTTCCAGCGGCCGAGCTGGCTGAACACCTTCTCCTGCGCCTTCTCGCGGATCGAGCAGGTGTTGACCAGGACCACGTCCGCTTCTTCGGGGTTGTCGGTCAGCTCCAGGCCTTCGGACGCGGCGAGCACGTCGGCCATCTTGGCCGAGTCGTACTCGTTCATCTGGCAACCGTGGGTCTTGATGTACAGCTTGCCGCGCACCGGCGCGGGTGCGGCGGCGGTGCCGGCGGAGGGCAGGGGATGCAGGACGGTCCCGGGCATGGCGCTTAATCCAGGCGGGTGGAAAGGAAGCCGGCTAGTTTACCCCTGCCTGCGCGCCAGCGCAGGACGCTAGCCCGCGGCGGCATCCACCGCCAGCGCGCGCTGCACCGCCGGCCGCGCCGCCATGCGCTCGGCGTAGGCGCGGGTCGGCGCCGGCGGGTCGAGCAGGCCGAACTGCAGCATCCAGCCCAGCGCGCTGCCCCACAGCACGTCGGCGGCGCTGCAGCGCGCGCCGAGCAGGTAGTCGCCGCGCGCCAGTTGCGCGTCCACCACCGCCAGCACGGTGTCGCAGTCGGCGTAAGGCGACATCGCCCGCGGTGGCGGCTCGCGCTTGAGCGCGCGGTCGACCAGGGCCGGTTCGAAGCAGGCGCCGTAGAACGCCAGCCAGCGCAGGTAGGGGCCGCGCAGCGGGTCGCCGATCGGCGGTGCCAGCCCGGCCTCGGGATACAGGTCGGCCAGATAGGGGTAGATCGCGCCCTGCTCGGTCACCACCGCGCCGGCGTGCACGATCGTCGGCACCTTGCCCATCGGGTTGATCGCCAGGTAGTCCGGCGCCAGTTGCGCCTGCCGATCGAAGTCGATGCGCTCGATGGCGTAATCGGCGCCCAGTTCCTCGAGCAGGATCAGCACGCCGCGCGAGCGCGAATGCGGGTTGTGGAACAGGGTGATGTGGCGGTCGCTGGTCATGGGCGGCTCCTGGCTGGTCGGTGCGAACACCCTAGACCCCATTGCGGACAGATCCTGTCCGCAATAGCGTGCGCCGATGTCATCGCCCGCCGCCCGCCTGTTGCGCCTGATCGCCCTGCTGCAGACCCGCCGGCTGTGGTCCGGCGCCGAACTGGCCGCGCGGCTCGGTGTGGACCGGCGCAGCCTGCGCCGCGACGTGGAGCGGCTGCGCGCGCTGGGCTACGCCGTGGAGGCCGCGGCCGGGGTCGGCGGCGGGTACCGGCTGGCGGCCGGCGCGCAGATGCTGCCGCTGCTGTTCGAGGAGGACGAGGCGGTGGCGGTCGCGGTGGCGCTGCGCGCGGCCTGCGCCAGCATGGCCGGCCTGGAGGACACCGCGGTGCGGGTGCTGGCCAAGCTCGAACCGCTGCTGCCGACGCGGGTGCGGCAGCGCGCCGAGGCCTTGCAGGGGGCGACCCTGGCGCTGGGCCAGGACCCGCTACGGCCGGACACGCGGGTGCTGATCGGGGTCGCCAGCGCTTGCCGCGACCGGCGCCTGCTCGGTTTCGCCTACCGCGACCATTCCGGGCGCGCCAGCGAGCGGCTGGTCGAGCCCTTGCGCCTGGTCAACGCCGGCCGCCGCTGGTACCTGCTGGCCTGGGACCGCGATCGTGCCGACTGGCGCACCTTCCGCGCCGAACGCATCGTGCCGCCCTTGCAGCTCGGCGCGGCGGTGGCGTTGCGCCTGCCGCCGCAGGAACCGGCGGCCATGGTCGACGCGGCGATCCGCTACAGCCCGCAGGCGATGGGTTTTGCCCTCAGTGTGCGGCTGCGTGGCAGCGCCGCCGAGCTGGGGGCGCGCATTCCAATGTGGTGCGGCACCCTGCAGGACGAGGCCGACGGCCACTGCCGGCTGTCGCTGCTGGCCGACGCCGTGCCGTGGCTGGCGGCGCAATTGCTGACCATCGGCGTGCCGTTCGCAGGTCTGGAGGCCACGGCCGAGGTGCGGACGGCGCTGCGCGGGGTGCTGAACGCGTTGCTGGAGCAGGTGCCGGAGCCGGCACCGGTGGAGTAGGTGATACGGACGGGGAGGGCGCACTGGCCGCCCGGCGCTGCTCCAGCCCCGGACGGTGCGGACTTGGCAAGCGGCGGGGAAGTTGGGACACTCGCCGCCATGAAGGGGATGCTGTGGCTCCTGGGGCTGGGACTCGCCACGTTGACGGCTGCGCCGGCCAGCGCCGGCACCCTGTACAAGTGCACCGGCAACGACGGCGTGCCCAGCTACGGCAGCAAGCGCGTGTCCGGCGCCAGCTGCAGCGTGATCGGCCGCTACACCCCCGACCGCCGCGCCGCGCGGGCCGCCCCTGCGCCGGCCAGGGCCAGCACCGAGCGGCCGCCCAGCCGCGGCGTCATCGCCAGCGCCGGCACCGTGGCGCCGGCCACCCTGATCAGCGCGCCGGTCGCCGCCCCGGCCCCGGTGACCGCCAACGCCGTGCCCAACCGGGTCGCCCCGGTGTCGCCCAGCAGCAGTGGCGCGCCACGGCGTCTGGTCAGCGGTCAGCTGTATTCGTACATGAAGGACGGCGTGCGCCACTACACCAGTGCGCGTCCGACCCAGGTCGCCAATCTCGGCGCGGTGCGCACGATCCGCTACAGCTTCATGGAAACCTGCTATGCCTGCGCCAACCCGGGGGTCAACTTCGGTGCGGTGCGCCTGAACACCACCGCCTACCAGAGCGAGATCGCCGCCGCCGCGCGCGAGTACGGTGTCGACGAAGCGGTGGTGCGCGCCATCATCCACGCCGAGTCCGCCTACAACCCGACGGCCCTCAGCCGCGCCGGTGCGCAGGGGCTGATGCAGTTGATGCCGCCGACCGCGCGCCGCTTCGGCGTCAGCGATTCGTTTGATGCAGCGCAAAACATTCGCGGCGGCGTGCAGTACCTGGCGTGGCTGCTGAAGCGCTTCAACGGCAACCTCAGTCTGGCCGCGGCCGGCTACAACGCTGGCGAAGGCGCGGTAGACAAACACGGCGGGGTGCCGCCGTACAGCGAGACCCAACGCTACGTGCAGCGGGTGGGCGTGCTCGCCGAGCGCTACCGCGGCGTGCTGGCGACCGCGCATTGAGCCGTCGCCGCGGCCCGGCAGGAGGCGTTGCACGTCCATTGTCGGCGCGTTAAGGGTTCCGCTACACTGCAGTGGATTCAGTGCGGCTCGACCCCCACCGAGCTGCTGGCAGCCTCACGCTACCCAATCACAGATCGGAGTGCCGGATGGCCAACGATGGGGTCAACGATTCTGTAAATGTAGGACGCCGCCGCTTTCTCACCGCCACCACGTCCGTCGTGGGCGCGGTCGGTGCGGGGTTCGTCGCGGTTCCTTTCATCAAGTCCTGGAATCCGAGCGCAAAGGCCAAGCTGGCCGGCGCGCCGGTCACCGCCGACATCAGCGCCCTGCAGGAAGGGCAGCGCCTGATCCTGGAATGGCGCGGCCAGCCGATCTGGATCGTCAAGCGCTCCAAGGCGATGCTCGATGCGTTGCCGTCGCTGGACAGCCGGCTCAAGGATCCGGAGTCCACCAACAAGGACCAGCAGCCGGACTACGTGCTGAAGAATCCGGAGTACCGCTCGATCAAGCCCGACGTCTCGGTACTGGTCGGCCTGTGCACCCATCTGGGCTGCTCGCCGGAAATGGTCGCCGAGATCCGCCCCGAACCCTACGACCCCGACTGGAAGGGCGGCTATTTCTGCCCCTGCCACAAGTCGCGCTTCGACATGTCCGGCCGCGTGTTCCAGGGCGTGCCGGCGCCGATCAACCTGCTGGTGCCGCCGCACCACTACCAGGACGACAACACGCTGGTGATCGGCGTGGACCCGAGCGCGTCCGCGAAGGGAGGGGCGTAAGTCATGGCCGACAACATCCTCACCCGCACCGCGGGCAACGTGTTCGACTGGGTCAACGAGCGCGCTCCCGGGCTGATGCCGTTCTACCGCAAGCACGTCACCGAGTACTACGCGCCGAAGAACTTCAACCTCTGGTACTACTTCGGCTCGCTGGCGATGGTGGTGCTGGTCAACCAGATCGTCACCGGCATCTTCCTGACGATGCACTACAAGACCAGCGCGGCCGAGGCGTTCAACTCGGTCGAGTACATCATGCGCGACGTCGAGTGGGGCTGGCTGATCCGCTACATGCACTCCACCGGCGCCTCGCTGTTCTTCATCGTGGTGTACCTGCACATGTTCCGCGGGCTGATGTACGGCAGCTACAAGAAGCCGCGCGAGCTGGTGTGGATCCTGGGCATGCTGATCTACCTGGTGCTGATGGCCGAAGCCTTCATGGGCTACGTGCTGCCCTGGGGGCAGATGTCGTTCTGGGGCGCGAAGGTGATCATCTCGCTGTTCGGCGCGATCCCCGTGATCGGCAACGGCCTGACCGAGTGGATCATGGGCGATTACCTGCCGTCCGACGCCACCCTCAACCGCTTCTTCGCCCTGCACGTGATCGCCCTGCCGCTGGTGCTGCTGCTGCTGGTGGTGCTGCACCTGGGCGCGCTGCACGAGGTCGGTTCCAACAATCCCGACGGCGTGGAGATCAAGAAGGGGCCCAAGGGCAACCGTTGGAGCCCGAACAAGCCGGCCGACGGCATCCCGTTCCATCCGTACTACACGGTCAAGGACCTGGTCGGCGTCGGTTTCCTGCTGATGATCGGCGCTTTTATCATCTTCTTCGCGCCCGGCTTCGGCGGCCTGTTCCTGGAGCACGACAACTTCACCGAGGCCAACCGCCTGGTGACGCCGGAGCACATCAAGCCGGTCTGGTACTACACCCCGTACTACGCGATGTTGCGGGTGGTGCCGAACAAGCTTGGCGGCGTGCTGGTGATGTTCTCGGCCATCGCGATCCTGTTCCTGGTGCCGTGGCTGGATCGCGCCAAGGTCAAGTCGATCCGCTACCGCGGCTGGATCTCGCGGGTGATGCTGGGGATTCTTGCGGTGTGCTTCGTCTGGCTCGGCGTGATCGGTTCCGGCCCCGGTACCGAGATCATCGAGACCTACATCGGCCGCGTGCTGACCGTGCTGTATTTCGCCTTCTTCCTGACGATGCCGATATGGACCTCGCTGGATCGAACCAAGCCGGTGCCGGAGCGGGTGAGCAGCCATGACTAAGCGCCTGATCGCCGTGCTCGCCGGCTTCGCGTCGGCCCTGCTGCTGTCCGCCTCGGCCATGGCCGCCGAGGGTGCCGCCACCCTGCAGGCCGGCAACGACCTGGGCGACCGCGCCTCGCTGCAGCGCGGCGCCAAGCTGTTCATGAACTACTGTTCCGGCTGCCATTCGCTGAAGTACCTGCGCTACCAGCGCATGGCCGAGGATCTGGGCCTGAGCGAGGACGAGGTGATGCACAACCTCAACTTCACCGGCGCCAAGATCGGCGAACACATCGAGACGGCGATGCCGCACGATGCGGCGACCAAATGGTTCGGCAAGGCGCCGCCGGACCTGAGCCTGATCGCCCGCGTGCGCGGCACCGACTGGGTCTACACATACCTCAAGTCGTTCTATCTCGACCAGTCGCGGCCGCTGGGCTGGAACAACAAGCTGTTCGCCAACGCCTCCATGCCCAATCCGCTGTGGGACCTGCAGGGCCTGCAGCAGCCGGTCTACGGCAAGGCCGAGCAGCCGGGCGTGGACAAGCCGGTGGAGCGGCTGCAACTGGCGACGCCGGGCAAGCAGAGCCCGGTCGAGTTCGACCAGACGGTGCGCGACATCAGCAATTTCCTCGAATACGCCGGCGAGCCGGCGGCGCTGAAGCGGCAGAACCTGGGCGTGTGGGTGGTGCTGTTCCTGGCGCTGCTGACCTTCCTGGCCTATCTGCTGAAGAAGGAATACTGGAAGGACGTGCATTGAGTCGCGGCCGTTTCGGCCGCGTCCCGGCTGCACCGTTGCTGAGCCGATCCCCTGTTCATCCTATTGGCTTTTGTGAGCGAGGGTTGCACACTCAGGGGCCGTGACGACCGTCCGCAATGTGCGGGCGGCGTCGATGCGGCCGGCGGATTCCGGCCGTCGGAGAGCCTTGAATGGCGGCGAGTTTGCGCATGCGAAATACCTTGACGTTGTTTTCCTCCACGGATGATGTCCTGTGCCACCGCGTCCGCCTGGTGCTCGCGGCCAAGGGCGTGACCTACGATTTCGTGGCGGTGGATCCGCAGAATCCGCCGGAAGACCTGATCGACCTGAATCCCTACCACTCGGTGCCGACCCTGGTCGAGCGCGAGCTGGTGCTGTACGCCGCCTCGGTGGTCAGCGAGTACCTGGACGAGCGCTATCCGCATCCGCCGCTGATGCCGGTCGACCCGCTTTCGCGCGCGCGCCTGCGCCTGGCGATGCTGCGCATCGAGCACGACTGGGTGCCGCAGGTGCAGGCGATCCAGCTCGGCAACAAGGCGCAGGCCGAAGCCGGGCGCAAGCGCCTGAAGGAGCTGCTGACCGCGTCGGTGCCGCTGTTCAAGGCCAGCAAGTTCTTCCTCAATCCGGAGATGAGCCTGGCCGACTGCGCGATGGCGCCGATCATCTGGCGCCTGCAGGCGCTGGACATCCCGCTGCCGAAAGACGGCAAGGCGATCGAGGATTACGGCAACCGCATCTTCCGCAATCCGGGGTTCATCCGCAGCCTGACCGATCAGGAAAAGAAACTGCGCGACCTGCCGGCATGATGCTGTCCGCCGCACCGTCTCCATTGTCTTCCGAGCTGTACCGGCATTGCGCGCCGGCACGTAGAATGGGCGCATGAGCGACGACACTTCCCGCATGACCAGCCATCGCCCGTACCTGCTGCGGGCGCTGGTGGAATGGATCAACGACAACGGCATGACCCCGCACATTCTGGTGGATGCGGGCCTGCCCGGCGTCCAGGTGCCGCCGAGCGCGGTCAAGGACGGGCGGGTGGTGCTGAACATCGCCGAGCGTGCGGTGGTGCGTCTGCAGATCGACAACGACGGGGTCAGCTTCACCGCCCGCTTCGGCGGCGTCAGCTACCCGGTGCAGGTGCCGATGTCCGCGGTGCTGGCGGTCTATGCACGCGAAACCGGGCAGGGCATGGCGCTGCCGGACGACATCCATGGCGCCAGCGAGCCGCCGGGCGACGACACCCCGCCACCGCCGCGGCCGGGCGGTTCCGACGACGCCGGCAAGCGGCCGCGCCTGCGCGTGGTCAAGTAATTAGTCGATGCGCGGCCTCGGTGGCTGCGCTTCACCCATCCAAGCGTTGGCGTTTTCGGTAATCGCGCGCCGCGCACCGCGTTGTTCTGTCGCAGGAGCGGCTTCAGCCGCGACGGGCTTGCCGGTAACGCCCATCGCGGCTGAAGCCGCTCCTGCATTCGCCGTCGATTGCATGTGGCATGCGTATCGCCCGCGCACTCAGCTTCGCTGTCGCCCGACACGCCGCACGCCATCGGTACCGGCATCGGTGCGCGGCCGTGGTGCACGGCTCAGTCGCGCTGCGCGCGGGCTTCCTGCAGGCTGCTCACGCTGGCGACCGACGGCCCGGTGAACGCGATCAGCTGATCGCCGAGCAGCACCAGGCGCCCGCTGTGGCGGTCGGTGCCATCGTAGGAATAGTCGAAGCGGAAACTGCGCTCGAAGCCGAGCCAGCCGTTGGGCAGGCGCCGCAGGCGCAGGCCGGTGCCGTGCACGCTCTGGTCCAGCCACTGCACGTCGGCGGCCTTGCAGGCGTTGCGGCCGAGGATTTCGGCGCGTTCGGCGGCCGCACGCGAGGCGTTCCAGAACGCGAACACCGCGGCGCCGGCGATCATCAACAGGATCAGGCTGGGCATGGCGCCACTGTAGCGAGGCGCTGGTGGGTGGGCAATCGGGAATGGGGATTTGCGAGAGCTGCGCCTCGCGCGCTGCTCGTAGATGTCTTGGAGCGAGGTGCAGCGGCTGACGGACGCCTCCGTTCCCCGTCATGGTCCTGAGCGAGGCACCTGCATGCATTGATGACGCGCGGTGTGCGTCCGCCGGACTCCCGGTGTTGAGAGGCGCCCTGGCGTTGCGATTGGACGAATACGCCTTAGCGCTGTGGCTGTGACTGCGGTTCGGTCTTGGGTGCCTGGTTGCCGGTGGGCGCGGTGGGGTGCGGCGCTGCTGGTGTCGCGCTGGGTATGGGGGATGCCGCCGCCGGCGTGTTCGGGCCGGTGGGTGGTGCGGGCGGTGCCTGCGGGGCGGCGGGCGTGCCGGGGACCGCACTGGCCGCGGGCGCGGCGGGCGTCGTCATCGGCGCGGCGGCGGGATCGGTCGGGGCGGGCGGCAGCAGCACCTGCGCCTGCGGTTGCAGCTTCAGCAGGGCCGACCAGTCCTGGCGATTGAAGTCGCACAGTTCCTCGTGGCCGGGCGTGCATTCGAGTGCGGCGCCTTCGTCGTTCTGGTCCTGCGCCAGCGGCGCATCCAGTTGCAGGCGCCCGCTGCGGTCCAGCTTGAGCTTGCGCATGGTCACCGCGTTGAACACGTTGCCGCCGATCAGGTACAGGGTCTGGTCGCCGCCGACATTGGCCGCGACCACGATGTCGCAATGCGATTCCCACGGCAGCGGGCGGCCGCGCGCCAGCGCCTCGCGCAGGCCGGCGGTGCCGACCGGCTGCCGGCGTCCGCGCAGGAAGCACAGCAGATCGCCGGGGGCAGGCTTTTCCTGCTGCGGGTCGGCAAAGCGATAGGGCAGGCCGTCGGCGCCGGCCTGGTAGGCGGCGCGGATGTAGTCGATATGCCGGATCGAGGTGTGGAAGCCGGCCACGCCGGCGCGCACCATCACGTAGGACACGAAGGCTGCCGACCACGGGTTGTCGACGATGAAGGCGCGGCAGTCGTTCTCGCGGTAGCGCGACCCGTCCAACTGCTGGCAGCTCTCGGCACCGTCGAAGCGGCCCATCGCGCCCAGCGTGCCGCTGTCGCGCCAGTAGGCGGCGACGCGCTGCCAGGCTTCGATGCCGTCGTCGGCAAGGTCGGCGCGCTCGGCCTCGGTGACGCGCAGGCCGGCCAGGCGGCCGTCGCGATCGATGAACGGGCGCCACCACAGCCGGTGCTCGTTGCAGGCGGTGCGCACGATCGCCACCGCCGCCGGGGTCAGGCCGAAGCGCGGCGGCAGATCGCAGACTTCCGCGGCCGCGGCGCGGCCGGCGGGAAACAGGGCGGCGACACACAGCAGCGCGAACCAGGGGCGGAACATCGGCGAACTCGGTGGGGACGGGGAAGCGCGCAGCGTCGCAGAGCGGCGTCGGCGAGGCCGTGAAGTGTAGGGCGTGCGGCGCGATCCGGGCAGATCGCGCCGTGCTGGCTGGCGCGTTGCCGGCGGATCAGGCGCTTGGCGGTTACCCTTGGGGTGGTGGGACTCACCCAGCGGGGTGGAAACGAGCAACGTCGCGACTGGGCCATGCGTGCGGACATGCACGCACGGGATGTATCCGCATTCGCCGCGGGTGTGGAAAGGGCGCGCGGTCGCCTCGTCGCGCGATCTGGCCGCCTACTGCGGCGGCGTTCCGAGTTTCAGCGACAGATCCACGGCCTGCACATGCTTGGTGAGTGCGCCGATGGAGATGCAGTCGATGCCGTCCTGCGCGATCGCGCGCACCGCCTCCAGGTCGACGCCGCCGGAGACTTCCAGCGGAATCGCGCGATTGAATGGTGCGGCCGCGGCGATCGCCACCGCGTCGCGGCGCTGTTCCGCAGTGAAGTCGTCGATCAGGATGCGATCGCAGCCGGCCTGCAGCGCTTCGCGCAGTTGCTCCAGGGTTTCCACCTCGACCACCAGCGGCAGCGCCGGCCACTGCGCGCGCGCGGCGGCCACCGCCGCAGGCAGCGAGCCGGCGGCGTGGATGTGGTTTTCCTTGAGCATCACCGTGTCGTACAGGCCGATGCGGTGGTTGCTGCCGCCGCCGCAGCGCACCGCGTACTTCTGCGCCAGGCGCAGGCCGGGCAGGGTCTTGCGCGTGTCCAGGATGCGCGCGCCGGTGCCGGCGACCGCGGCCACGTAGGCGGCGGTGGCCGTGGCGGTGGCCGACAGGGTCTGCAGGAAGTTCAGCGAGGCGCGCTCGGCGCTGACCAGGGCGCGGCTGCGCCCGTGCAGCAACGCCAGCACCGTGCCGGCGGCCACGCGCTGGCCTTCGCTCACATGCCAGTCGATGCGGACCTGCGGATCCAGCGCCTGGTGGCAGGCGTCGAACCAGGGGCGGCCGGCGATCACCGCGTCTTGCTTGCACAGCAGGTAGGCGCTGTCGGCGCGGTCGGGCAGCAGCGCGGCGGTGACGTCGCCGCTGCCGAGATCCTCGGCCAGCGCACGCGCGACATCGGCGGCGATCAGCTCCGCGGCGGGCGCCTGCGGCGGCGCCATGTCGCGGCTCATTTGGCCGGGAAGTCGGCGAGCTGGGCGGTGCCGATGGCCTCTTCGGCCAGCAGCACCGGGATGCCGTCGTCGACGCGGAACACCTGCTTGCGGTCGCGGGTGATCAGGGCTTCGCGCAGCGGTTGCGCCTGCGCACTGCCATCGGCGCGCTGCACGCCGCCGGCGGCGATGGCGCGGTTCAGCGCCTCCAGGCCGCGCGCCTCCAGCAGCGCCAGCGGTTGGCGGGTGTCGGGCGAGCACAGCAGGTCGAGCAGTTTGCGGTCCATCCGGTCTTCGTCTTGCGTGGAAGACGGCTAGAATACGTCTTTAAGGCAGGGGACGGCCATGACCTCCAAGCAAACCGCGCCGCTCGTCGGCATCGTGATGGGTTCCCGCTCCGACTGGGAGACCATGCAGCATGCGGCGCAGAAACTCGATGCGCTGGGTGTGCCCTATGAAGTGAAGGTGGTGTCGGCGCACCGCACCCCCGACGTGTTGTTCTCCTATGCCGAGCAAGCGGCTGGGCGCGGCCTGCGCGCGATCGTGGCCGGCGCTGGCGGCGCCGCGCACCTGCCGGGCATGCTCGCGGCCAAGACCGCGGTTCCGGTGCTGGGCGTGCCGGTGCAGTCCAAGGCGCTCAACGGCATGGACTCGCTGCTGTCGATCGTGCAGATGCCGGCCGGCATCCCGGTGGCCACCTTCGCGATCGGCAATGCCGGCGCGGCCAACGCCGCGCTGTTCGCCGCGGCGATGCTGGCCCACGACCACGCTGAGATCGGTGCCGCGCTGGGCGAGTTCCGTCAGCGCCAGACCGACGACGTGATGGCCAAGGACGATCCGCGCCAATGACCACCGTCGGCATTCTGGGGGCGGGGCAGTTGGCACGGATGATGGCGGTGGCCGGCGTGCCGCTGGGCCTGCGCTTCGCGCTGCTGGATCCGGCAGCCGATGCCTGCGCCGGACAGGTCGCGCCGCTGCGGGTCGGCGACTATGGCGACCGAGCCGCGCTGGCCGCGTTCGCGGACGCGGTCGACGTGGCGACCTTCGATTTCGAGAACGTGCCCGCGGATAGCGCGGCTGCCCTGGCTGGGCAGGTGCCGGTGTTCCCGAGCCCGGATGCGCTGGCCGTGGCGCAGGATCGCCTGGCCGAGAAGACCCTGTTCCGCGAGCTCGGCGTTCCCGTGCCGGCGTTCGCCGCGATCGACACCCGCGCCGATCTGGATGCGGCGCTGGCGCAGGTCGGCACGCCGTGCATCCTCAAGACCCGCCGGCTTGGCTACGACGGCAAGGGCCAGTTCCGCATCGCCTCCGCCGCCGACGCCGATGCGGCCTGGGCGGCGCTGGGCGCGCAGGCGGCCAGCGTCGGCCTGATCGCCGAGGCGTTCGTACCGTTCCAGCGCGAGGTCAGCGTGGTGGCGGTGCGCGGCCGCGACGGCGAGTTCCGCACCTGGCCGCTGACCGAGAACTGGCATGTGCACGGCGTGCTGTCGGCCAGCCTGGCGCCGACGCAGGCCGATGCCGCGCTGGAGCAGGCGGCGGTGGCGCATGCGCGTGCCCTGGCCGAACGCCTGCAGTATGTGGGCGTGTTCGCGCTGGAACTGTTCTGCCGCGACGGCGAACTGCTGGCCAACGAGATGGCCCCGCGCGTGCATAACTCCGGCCACTGGACCATCGAAGGCGCGGAGACCTCGCAGTTCGAGAACCACCTGCGCGCGGTGCTGGGGCTGCCGCTGGGCTCCACGCGCATGCGTGGCCATGCCTGCATGCTCAACTGGATCGGCGCGATGCCCGACGCCGCACCGGTCCTGGCGCAGCCCGGCGGGCATTGGCACGACTACGGCAAGCAGCCGCGCGAAGGCCGCAAGGTCGGCCACGCCACCCTGCGCGAGGACACGCCGGAGGCGCTGGCGCTGGCCCTGCAGACCGTGGGCGCGCAACTGCAGCGCGAGGCCCAGGTCGCCCCGGTGATCGCCGCCCTGCGCGGCGAGCGCTGAGTCTGCAGCACGCGGCCCAGGCGACGCCTGGGCCAGGCAACTGCGAATCCCAAATCCCGAATCTCCAATCCCGGCTCAACGCAGATTGGACGCTGCGAACTCCCAATTGACCAGTTTCCAGAACGCCTGCAGATAGCGCGCGCGGTCGCCGGGATGGTCGATGTAGTAAGCGTGTTCCCAGACGTCGCAGCCGAGCAGCGGCGTGTCGTCGCCGGTCAGCGGGGTGCCGGCGTTGGCGGTGCTGACCACGGCCAGGTTGCCGTCGGGACGCTGCACCAGCCACACCCAGCCCGAACCGAACAGCGCCAGGGCCATGCGCTCGAACTCGGCCTTGAACCGCGCCACGTCGCCGAAACTCCTGGTCAGGCGCTCGCCGAGCGCGCCGCCCGGTTCGCCGCCGCCGCGCGGGCGCAGGCCGCGCCAGTAGAACTCGTGATTCCAGACCTCGGCCGCTTCCTGGAACAGCCGGCCCTGCGCGCGCCGCAGCAGGTCCGGCAGCGCCAGCTCGGCCAGGTCGCTGCCGACGAGCCGCGCATTGAGCCGTTCCACCAACGCGCGCTGGTGCTGGCCGTGGTGCTGTTCCACCGCGGCGGCGGACAGGTGCGGGGCCAGCGCCGCGGCGGCGTAGGGCAGGGGAGCGAGTTCGATGGGCATGGATCCTCTGGCGGTTTCGGGCGCGCGTCGCGGTACTGCCGCGCGCAGGGCTTACACTATGCGGCTACGCGAGAGTCTAGCCGACCGCCAAGGTCGTTCTTTCGCCCCAGCAGGAGAGAACCCGCATGCAGGTGATGGAGCGCATCCAGGCCGACGTCGAACGCCATCCCATCGTGTTGTTCATGAAGGGCACGCCGCAGTACCCGATGTGCGGCTTTTCCAGCCGCGCGTTGCAGGCGTTGCTGGCCGCCGGCGCCGACCGCCTGCACACCGTCAACGTGCTCGACGAGCCGGAGATCCGTGCCAATCTGCCGCGCTACTCGAACTGGCCGACGTTCCCGCAGCTGTTCATCCATGGCGAGCTGATCGGTGGCTGCGACATCACCATGGAGCTGTTCGAGTCCGGCGAGTTGCAGCGCATCGTGACCGAGGCCTACCAGTCGTGAGTGCGCCTGCGTCGCCGCAGGCCGGCGCGCTGGCGCAGCGGGTGGTCCTGGTCAGCGGCGCCGCCGGCGGGCTCGGCAGCGCTGCGGCGCTGGCCTGCGCCCAGGCGGGGGCCACCGTGGTCCTGCTCGGGCACAAGCCGGCACGCTTGAACCGCGTCTACGACGCGATCGCCGCGGTCGGCGCCGCGCCGCTGCTGTACCCGCTGGACCTGCTCGGCGCCACTCCGCCGGACTACGCGACCCTGGCCGAGCGCCTGCAGGGCGAGCTCGGCCGCCTGGACGGGCTGCTGCACTGCGCCGCCGACTTCGCCGGGCTGACCCCGTTCGAGCATGCCGATCCGGCCCAGTTCGCGCGCGCCATCCACGTCAACCTGACCGCCGCGGCCTGGCTGACCCAGGCCTGCCTGCCGTTGCTGCGACAGGCCGAGGATGCCGCGATCGTGTTCGCGGTGGACGATCCGGCGCGGGTCGGCCAGGCCTATTGGGGCGGCTACGGCGCGGCCCAGCACGGCCGCCGCGGCCTGCTGGCGAGCCTGCACGGCGAGCTGGCCGCCTCGCGCGTGCGCGTGTCCGGCCTGCAGCCGGGGCCGATGCGCACCGCCTTGCGCGCCCGCGCCTACACCCATCAAGAAGACCGCGACGCGGTCGATCCGGCACGCTACGCCGGCGCCTGCGTCGACCTGCTGTCGCCCGCCGGCGCCGCGCACCGCGGCGCAATCTGGAATCCCCTGGCATGACCATCCTGTCGGCAGCGCTGCTGCTGTTCCTGATCCTCGACCCGCTGGGCAACATCCCGGTATTCCTCAGCGTGCTCAAGCCGCTGCCGGCGCGGCGCCAGCGCGTCGTGCTGGCGCGCGAACTGCTGATCGCGCTGGGCGTGCTGATGGGCTTCCTGTGGGGCGGCAAGTACGCCCTGGAAGTGATGCACCTGCGTCAGGAGTCGGTGGCGATCGCCGGCGGCATCGTGCTGTTCCTGATCGGCATCCGCATGATCTTCCCGCGCCCGGAAGGGCTGATGGGCGAAATTCCCGACGGCGAGCCCTTCATCGTGCCGCTGGCCATCCCGCTGGTCGCCGGCCCTTCCGGCATGGCCGCGGTGATGCTGATGGGCAGCAACGAGCCGACTCGGCTGGGCGAATGGAGCCTGGCGCTGATCCTGGCCTGGCTGGCGACCTCGGCCCTGCTGTTCTCCGGCACGCTGCTGTACAAGCTGCTCGGCATGCGCGTGCTGACCGCGGTCGAGCGGCTGATGGGCATGCTGCTGGTGGCGATCTCGGTGCAGATGTTCCTGGACGGGCTCAGCGCTTATCTGAAGCTGCCGGTCGCCGGCTGAGGTTGCATCGCGGCCGAGTCGGGCGCCGTGGGGACGGCGCGCTGGCCCCGGGCGGGCCTCGCTTCGAGCACGCCAGGCTGCTTGCTGCTGCCCCCTCAGGCGGCACGGGTAGGGGGGGCGTGGCCGGCGGCGGTCCCGGGCGGCCTTCCGTGCCTGTCCCGGCGTTGTCGCCGAAGCCCGCCAGGACTGGGATCGACGTCTTCTGATGTCCGCTTGTGCCGCGCTGTCACGGTTTGGCAACAAATTGGCCCTATGGTGTTAAACTCATGTTAACCCTTGCGGGGAATCGGCAAGGGTGACCAGCCCCCTCATTCCGCGGCCGTGCGTCCGTATCCCGCACGGCCTGCCATGCGCATTTCGTCAAACTCCATCGAGGCTATTGCAATGATTCAACCCCGTCTGCGGATGTCCAAGCTCACTCTGGGCCTCGTTGCGGCGCTGGCCGCGGCGCCGGTGTTCGCCCAGAGCACCTCCGCCGGTGTCGGCGGTGTGGTGACCCACGGCGGCCAGCCGGTCGCCGGCGCCGAGGTGACCATCACCCACGTCGAGTCGGGCACGGTCAGCCGCGCCACCACCGATGCCGCCGGTCGCTACAACGCGCGCGGCCTGCGCGTCGGCGGTCCGTACAGCATCACCATCACCAAGTCGGGTGACGGCACCAAGACCGAAGACGGCGTGTACCTGAGCGTCAACCAGAACGCCACCATCAACGCCGACCTGACCGGCGACATGGCTGCGCCGACCACGCTGGAGACGGTCAACGCGGTCGCCATCGCCAGTGGCTCGGAAGTGTTCAGCGCCACCAAGATGGGGTCGGGCACCAACGTCGGCCGCGAGCAGATCGAAGCGCTGCCGTCGATCAACGGCAACATCCAGGACTACATGCGCCTGGATCCGCGCGTGGCCTTCGTCGATCGCGCCTCGGGCACGATCAGCGCCGGCGGCCTGAACCCGCGCTACAACTCGATCAACATCGACGGCGTCTCGGCCAGCGACACCTTCGGCCTGGAAGGCAACAACATGACCACCCGGCGTCAGCCGGTGTCGATGGAGGCGATCGAAGCCATCGACGTCAACCTGTCCAACTACGACGTCAGCATCGCCAGCGCCGCCGGCGCCACCGTCAACGCGGTGACCAAGTCCGGTACCAACGAGTTCCACGGTTCGGTGTACGGCAGCTATCGCGATGGCGACTGGTTCGGCGACAACCCGGACGGCAGCAAGTTCAATGGCTTCACCAAGGAGAAGACCTACGGCGCGACCTTCGGCGGCCCGATCGTCAAGGACAAGCTGTTCTTCTTCGCCAACTACGAGAAGTTCCAGCAGGACGCGCCGGGCCTCGACCTGGGCAGCACCGCGCTGGGCAAGGCCAACGCCAAGTACGGCATGGCCGACGTGACCCGCGCCCAGCAGATCGCCAAGAACTACGGCTTCGACGCCGGCACCCTGGACAGCGACGGCAACACCGACCTGAAGGAATACGCGCTCAAGCTGGACTGGAACATCAGCGACAACCACCGCGCCAGCTTCCGCTACAGCAAGCTCGACCAGAGCAAGCTGCGCATCAATGGTGCCGGCAACTCCAGCCAGGCCTCGCTGAGCTCGTACTGGTACCAGCACGAGAAGTCCGTCGAGAGCTACGTCGGCCAGCTGTTCAGCGACTGGTCCGAGAACTTCTCCACCGAGTTCAAGGTGTCCTACCGCGACTACTCCGCGATCCGCGTGGTGCCGACCAATGCGCCGAGCATCGCCGTGTACTTCGACGGTACGGTCGCCCAGCCGTCCGGCGACGTGCTGTTCCTGGGTACCGAGACCAACTCGCAGGGCAACATCCTCACCACCAAGACCTGGAACTACTACGGTGCGGGCACCCTGACCCTGGACAACCACAACCTGAAGTTCGGCGTCGACTACAGCACCAACGACATCTACAACCTGTACGGCCGCAACACCTGGGGCGTGTACACCTTCTTCGGCCTGGACAACTTCGCCAGCGGCCGCTGGAGCTCGTACCAGCTCAACCAGGAGCGTAGCCCGGGTTCGATCGCGGCCGATTACAAGAACAGCAACCTCGGCCTGTTCGTGCAGGACACCTGGTACGTCAACAACAACCTGACCCTGACCCTGGGCCTGCGTGGCGATCGCGCGAAGGTGAGCCCGGATCCGACCTACAACGCCGGTGCGCAGGCGGTGTTCGGCTACGACAACAGCAAGATCTTCAATGGCGATTTCCTGATCCAGCCGCGCGTCGGCTTCAACTACACCTTCGACACCGACCGTCCGACCCAGTTGCGCGGTGGCGTGGGCCTGTTCCAGGGCGATGCGCCGCAGGTGTGGATCGGCAACAGCTACTCCAATACCGGCTTCAACTACAACGCCTACAGCTTCACCACCTACGATCCCCGTCTGCGGTTCAGCGCCAACAAGGACACCCAGCCGGTGCCGACCACGCCGGGTTCCGCGACCCAGGGCGTGAGCTTCGTCGGCAAGGACTTCAAGCTGCCGTCGCTGTACAAGGCCAACCTGGCCCTGGACCACGAATTGCCGTGGTACGGCATCGTCGCCTCGGCCGAGTTGCTGGTGACCAAGGTCAACAACGGCCTGTACTACAAGAGCCTGAACATCGGTCGTGTCACCCCGGGGCAGGATCCGAGCCCGGCCTACTACGGTCCGGATGGCCGCGCGCTGTACTGGAACCCGGCGCAGACCGGTCGTCCGTGGGCCGCTGGCAACAACCGCTACAACCGCAATCCGGCGTATAGCGACGTCTACCTGATCGACAACACCGACAAGGGCAAGACCCAGCAGTTCACCGTGTCGCTGTCCAAGCCGTTCAGCGAAGGCGGCGACTGGTCCTGGACCCTGGGCTACACCTACACCCACGCCACCGAAGTCGGTTCGCTGACCAGCTCCACCGCCAGCTCGGGCTGGGGCTACCAGTACGCCTTCAACGCCAACTCGGAAACCGAGAACACCTCGCGCTACGAGATCAAGGACCGGATCTCCGGCTCGCTGGACTGGAAGCACATGTTCTTCGGCGACTACGAGACCCGCGTGGGCCTGGTCTACGAAGGCCGCAGCGGCCGTCCGTACAGCTACGTGTTCAACGGCGACGCCAACGGCGACGGCCGTTCGACCAACGACCTGTTCTACGTGCCGAAGGGCCCGGGCGACGTGCTGTTCGGCACGCTGAGCAACACCGGTGCGTTCACCGCCAACCCGGCGCTGCAGCAGCAGTTCTTCGACTGGCTGGCCAAGAACCCGCAGCTGGCCAAGTACGCCGGCAGCTACGCCCCGGCCAACGGCTTCCGTTCCGGCTGGATCAACACCTTCGACGTGCGCATCACCCAGCAGCTGCCGGGCTTCTTCAAGGGCCACAAGTCCGAGGTCTGGCTGGACATCCAGAACGTGGGCAACCTGCTGAACAAGAAGTGGGGCCGGATCTACGACTACGGCTTCTACGCCGACGCCCGCGTCGCCAACCTGCAGGGCATCTACCAGGGCAAGTACGTGTACAACACCCTGTACACCGACCAGCCGACGGCTGCCAATGCCGACGCCGACGGCTTCAACACCGGCGTGTCGCAGTGGTCGCTGCAGCTGGGCTTCCGCTATCAGTTCTGATCGCGGCGCACGCTAGCTGAAGCGTTGGAAACGGCCGGGGCGACCCGGCCGTTTTCTTTTTGTGGGGGCTGACGTTAAAGTCGCCGGCTGACGACACCGACAAGACATTCGATATGACGACCAGCAATACGGCGGCGCGCGCGCTGCCGGTAGTGGATGCGCGGATCTACCCGCGCGGCGGCCTGGACATCCTCTCGCGCGTGGAAGTGGCGCGCCTGCGCGATGCCTCCAGCGGCGGCCTGCACGAACTGCTGCGGCGCTGCGCGCTGGCGGTGCTGACCAGCGGCAGCGCCTCGGACGATCCGCGCGCGGCGCGCGATCTGTATCCCGACTTCGACATCCAGGTGGTGCAGCGCGACCGTGGCGTGCGCATCGACCTGCTCAACGCGCCGGCGATGGCCTTCGTCGACGGCGAGATCATCAATGGCGTGGCCGAGCTGCTGTTCGCCGTGGTCCGCGACCTGGCCTACATGGCCATCGAGCTGGGCCCCGAATCCAGCACCGACCTGCAGTCCAGCGAAGGCATCACCAATGCGGTGTTCGGCCAGTTGCGCAATGCGCGCATCCTGCAGCCGACCGATCCCAAGCTGGTGGTGTGCTGGGGCGGCCATTCGATCTCGCGCGACGAGTACCTGTACACCAAGCAGGTCGGGTACGAGTTGGGCCTGCGCGGGCTGGACATCTGCACCGGTTGCGGCCCAGGCGCGATGAAGGGGCCGATGAAGGGCGCCACCATCGCCCATGCCAAGCAGCGCAAGCACGACAACCGCTACATCGGCGTGACCGAGCCGGGCATCATCGCCGCCGAGTCGCCGAACCCGATCGTCAACCACCTGGTGATCATGCCGGACATCGAGAAGCGCCTGGAGGCCTTCGTCCGCATCGGCCACGGCATCATCGTGTTCCCCGGCGGTGTCGGCACCGCCGAGGAGATCCTGTATCTGCTCGGCATCCTGCTGCGCGAGGAGAACCGCGACCTGCCGTTCCCGCTGATCCTCACCGGCCCGACCATCGCCGCGCCGTATTTCGAGCAGATCGACCGCTTCCTGCGCCTGACCCTGGGCGAAGTGGCCACCTCGCGCTACGAGATCGTGGTCGGCGATCCGGTGGCGGTGGCGCGCAAGATGGCTGCCGGCATCCAGCACGTGCGCACGCACCGCAAGGAGCAGAAGGACGCGTTCTACTTCAACTGGTCGGTCGACATCCCGCTGGAGTATCAGCGTCCGTTCGAGCCGACCCACGAGGCGATGGCCGCGCTGGATCTGCACCATGGCCGTCCGCCGCATGCGCTGGCCGCGGACCTGCGCCGCGCCTTCTCCGGCATCGTTGCCGGCAACGTCAAGGAAGACGGCATGCGCCGCATCGAGCAGCATGGCCCGTTCGAGATCCACGGCGATGCGGACATGATGCAGGCCCTGGACGAGTTGCTGCGCGCCTTCGTCGAACAGCGCCGCATGAAGATCTCCGGCGAGTATCGGCCTTGCTACCGGGTCATGGCCTGAGTCCGATCCGGATCGTCGCGACGAACCAGGCGCCATCGCTGGCGGTGTGCAGCGAGGCGCCTTCCAGGCTGTCTATGCGCGTGCGCAGCGCCGACAGGCCAACGCGGTGACCGCGGCCGATATGCGGCGACAGGCCGCCTATCGGCACCGGGTTGCGCACGCTGATCTCCAGGGCGCCGTCGCGTTCGCCGATGGCGATGCCGATCTCGCCGCCCTCGGCACTGCATTCGATGCCGTGGTGCACGGCGTTCTCCAGTAGCGGTTGCAGCGACAGCCGCGGAATCCGCACCGGTGCCGGCGCCTCCGGCACCTCCCAATGGACGCGCAGGCGTGGCCCGAAGCGGATCGCCTCGATGTCCAGGTAACGCCTGGCCAGGTCGATCTCGTCCTGCAGGTCGACCAGGTCCGGCGCGGCCAGCGCGGCGCGGAACAGATCCGACAGATCCATCAGCAGTTGTTCCACCTGTTGCGGTTGCCGGTGCACCAGCATCACCGCGGTGTTGAGCGTGTTGAACAGGAAGTGCGGCTGCACGCGCGCGGTCAGTGCGTCGATCTCGGCCTGCTTGGCGCGTTCCACCAGTTGCTTGATGCGCACGTGGTTGTGCAGCGCGGCCATGCCGAGCAGGCCGATCAGCAGGGCGATGCCGGACAACTGCAGCGACAGCGTCAGCCATGCGCGGTCGGAGAGCTGCCAGTAGTCGCCGAAGGCATAGAGAATCACGCCGCTGATCAGCCAGGTCAGTGCCTGCATCAGGCCCAGTGTGGCCACGGTGATGGACAGGAAACCGCATCCGGCCAGCGCCCGGCGCAACAGCAGCAGGCTCGCCAGGGTCAGCAGCGCGACCCACTGGATGCCCAGCGACGCCAGCCCGAAGTAGACCCAGCGGCTCCCTGCCATGCCCGTGCCCGGGACCGGGGTCAGGGCCAGGATGGCCGCGATGCACTCGCCGGCCATCACGATCCAGATCAGGGTCGAGGGTTGCTTGAGGACCTGGAGCTGGTCCTTGGAGTAGGCGGAGGCGGGCATCGGGGCGGAAGGCGGTGGGGCAGGGCCGAGGTGCATCATGCCGGCTGGCGCCCTGTCGCGCACGGTCCGTCCACTCCCCCATATCCGCCATCCGTCGGCAACGGCTGGCGCGGTCGCGGTCCGGCCGCTAGCGTGGCCGGCGGGAGAATCTGGGGAAGGATATGGCTGTTCCTTGCGCGCGTGGCCTTGCCGAACGGACGCAGCGTGGTTTCACGCTGGTGGAATTGATGGTCACCGTGGCGGTGCTGGCGATCATCATGGCGCTGGCGGTGCCCAGTTTCACCGGTCTGATCCGCAGCAACCGCTTGACCGGCGCCGCCAACGAACTGATCGCCGCGGTGCAGTTGACGCGCTCGGAGGCGGTGCGCCTGAACGGTGGCGTCAGCCTGTGCCGCAGCGACGACGGTGCGACTTGCGCCAGCGGCGGCAACTGGACCCGCTACCTGACCGTGGCCCGCGACGGCACCGTGCTGCGCAGCACGACCCTGCGCACTGGCCTGGTCGTCACCAGTACGACCCTGGATGCGATGGGCGACAAGCTGACCTTCGGAGCAGACGGCATCGCGCGCAACAGCAGCGGTACGCCGGTGACAGGAGGCATCGTCGTCTGCATGGCGGTTACCAACCCATCCAACAATGTCCGGAGCGTCAAACTGATGGGCGGCAGCCGCGCCCAGGTCACATCGACATCCGACGGCGGCAGCTGCACCACCACCGGCTGAGCCGGTTCCGGCAAGCGGAGACACCATGAAGCGGTTCGAGAACGGTAGACACATGGCGGGCGTCACCCTCATCGAGGTGATGATCTCGGTGCTGATCCTGGGGGTGGGGATGCTGGGCGTGGCGGCGATGCAGACCACGGCGTTGCGCAACAACCAGAGCGCGCTGCAGCGCAGCCAGATCGTCATGCAGACCTACACCATCCTCGATGCGATGCGGGCCAACCGCAGCGCGGCGATGCTGGGGGCCTACAACACCGGCAGTATGCTCTGCACGGCGCCGGCGGCGGGCGACCTGGCGGCGAACGACAAGGCGGTCTGGCTCAGCGGGTTGAAGGCGGCGATCGGGGGCGACCCGGCTACCACGTGCGGCTCCATCGCCTGCAACGACGGCAATTGCACGATCACCGTGCAATGGGACGACAGCCGCGGCGTGAACTCCAGTGCCGGCGGCAACACCAGCGGCAGCGCGACCCAGACCCTGAGCACGACGGCCCAACTGTGAACATACTGATCGCGCGGGCGCTGCCACGGCGCCAATCCGGCTTCAACCTGATCGAGCTGATGATCTCGATGCTGCTCGGCCTGCTGGTGGTCGGTGCGGCGATCGGCATCTTTCTCTCCAACCGCCAGACATATGCGGCGACCGAGGGCCTCAGCCGGCTCCAGGAGTCGGCCCGGACCGGTTTCGAGATGATGGCGCAGGACATCCGCGAGGCTGGCGGCAATCCTTGCGATTCCGGATTGCCGGTCGCGAACGTGCTGAACAATCCCACGGCGAGTTGGTGGATGAATTGGGCGCTGCCGCTGACGGGCTACAAAAACAGCAACCCGTCCGGTCTCACCGTCACGGCAGGCACCGACGCGATCCAGATCCTCTCCGCGGGTACCGGCGGCGCCACCGTGACCGCGCACAACCCGGCGAACCAGACGCTGACGCTCAACGCGGCGGCGCCGGACCTGCACAGCAACGCGATCATGCTGCTGTGCGACCGCCAGCAATTGGCGGTGCTGCAGGTGAACAGCGTTTCCGGCACCACGGCCAGTTACGCGAGCGGCGGCCTCAATGCCTGCACACGGCTCGGGCGCCTGCCGGGCGTGTGCGTCGCCGGCTCGAACAATTACACCTACGAGATCAACTCCATCCTGACCGAAGTGCGGGCGGTGCGCTGGTATGTCGCGGCCAGCAGCGGAGGAACGGGTGGCACCTCCTTGTATCAGGAAGTGGCCTTGCCGGGCGGCACGAGCCAGAAGAACGAAATCGCCGATGGCGTCACCGGCCTGCAGTTCAAGTATCTGTCCACCGGCGGCACCGCCTATGCCGATGCCAGCGGCGTGGGCAACTGGGCCAACGTGATCGCGGTGAAGATCGACATGACCGTCAGCGCCGATACGTCGGCCGGCGCCAACAAGCAGCCGGTGACGCGGACCTTCAGCACGATCGTGAGCATCAGGAACCGGAACCCGTGAACACGTCGCCATCGCCCCGCCGGCAGTCCGGCATTTCGCTCATCGTCGTCCTGTTGCTGTTGCTGGTGATGACCCTGCTGGGGCTCGCCGTCTTGCGCGGCACGCTGCTGCAGGAGCGCATGTCCTCCAACATGTACGACCGCAGCCTGGGGTTCCAGGCCGCCGAAGGCGCCTTGCGCGATGCGGAGAAGGCCATTCAGGACGCCGCCAAGTCCGGCAATACCATCGGCTTCAATTGTTCGTCGGGAACGACGGTATGCCCGGCCGTTCCCAGCAACACGTATACCGGCAATGCCTCCAGCGGTTGTGCGCTCGGCACCCAGGAGTGCTGGGTGGACGGCACGGTGACCCCGACGGGCCAGGCCGTCCCCGCGCAGTACTACATCCAGTATCTGGGCCAGCGCACCAGCGAGGATCAGCTGGGCCTGGGGTCGAGCATCAATCAGAACCAGTACGGCGGCACCGGCGGCACCTCGCTGGAGCACTACTACCGCGTCATCGCGCGCAGCGGCAACCCGGCCGCGTCCAATGGCCGGGCCATTGTCGTGCTGCAGACCAACGTCACCGTCAAGTAAGGATCCCACTATGACCAGCCGAGCGAAGAAGACGACGTACCGGGACTGGCTCCTTGCCGTGGTGGCCGGTCTATTCATCGGTACCGTCGGCGGGGCCGGTGCGGATGTGGATGTCTCGCAGTCGCCGTTATATGTGGGCAGCGACGTGCCGGGCAACCTGGCATTCGTGCCGTCGGTGGAGTTTCCGACGGTGATCAGCAAGGCGAATTTGTCCGATACGTATTCGGCGTCCAGCAGGTTTGTTGGCTATTTCGATTCCGAGAAGTGCTACAGATACCACTACAGCGCCACGGAGAGCGATCGTTATTTCTATCCCGTCAGCTTGCTGGGCAACAATCCGAGCAGCTATGCCTGCGCTGGGGCGGGCGTGTGGGCAGGCAACTTCCTCAACTGGGCCGCAACCCAGACCATCGATCCGTTCCGCTCGGCATTGACGGGCGGCTATCGTTCGCGCGACACGGCGAGCGAGACGCTGCTGGAAAAGGCGGTCGCCGATCGCGTGGCGACCAGTAATTTCCCGCGCCGTTCGATCAGCAACAATGCCACGCTGATCGCGGGAGGGACGGGTGCGCAGTGGCAGAACTTCAACATGCGCATCGACGGGCTGGGCAACCAGATGTTCTTTGCCAACGGCAACCTGGTCGATCCCTCTTCGAATCAGCAGATTGCCTACGATCCAAGCAAGCATGCCTTGAATGGCAGCTTTCTCAAACCGGATGGCTCGCCTTGCGACACACTTTTCAATCTCGGCTGCGTGCGCGATACGACGCTGACGTTCCAGGTCTCGGTGCGGGTCAAGGTATGCGATGCCAGCCTCGGAACCGCCTATCTTGAAGATAACTGCGTCGCTTACCCTAGCGGCTACTACAAGCCGGAAGGGTTGATCCAGCAGTATGCAAAACGGATCCGTTACAGCATCTTCGGTTACAAGAATACCGATGATCCGGCCGTGGATAGCGGTATTCTGCGCGCCAACCAAAAATTCGTCGGGCCTTACACCTACAATCCTGATCAAGGGACACTTGCGAATGCGGCGCGAGAGTGGGATCCGCAGACTGGCGTCATCTATCAAAATCCCGATGTTGCCGATGCTGCAGCAACGAACGCGGCGATCGGCGGGACAGACCCGCGCTATCAGATCGTCAACAGCGGCGTCATCAATTATCTGAACAAGTTCGGTCAACTCAATACCGGCAAGAACGTCAAGTCGTACGATGATGTCAGCGAGCTCTATTACGCCGCAATCCGCTATTTCAAGCATCAGGGCAATATCGCGGCCTACTCTTCGTTGAGCGGAAACGCGCAGCAGCGATACCAGCAAGCCGATGGTTTTCCGGTCATCACCCAGTGGAACGATCCGATTTCCTATCGCTGCCAGATCAATGTGATCTTGGGCATCGGCGACACCAATACGCATTTGGACAAGAATCTGCCAGGCAACACCACCAACCTGAGTGGCGAGCCGGCCACACCTCCGGAAGTGACCCGCGATACCTCGGTCAGCGTCATCGACCGTATGACCCAGATCTGGCGTAAGGAAGGCAAGTCTGCCAACGACGCCGCCTCCGCCGCGGTCACGTCGCAGTTCAACAGCGACAAGAACTCCGCCTACATCGCGGCGCTCGCCTACGACGCGCACACCAAGGATCTGCGTCCCGACACCGCCAGCGATGGCTTGCCTGGCAAGCAGACCCTCTCCACACACTGGGTCGACGTGGTGGAATATGGCGATTACAAGTCGCCGAGCACCAACCAGTATTGGCTGACCACGAAGTACGGCGGTTTCCGTGTGCCGGAAGGCTACGATCCGGAGACCAATATCAGCGCCTTGGCGGACTCCACCTGGTGGGACGGCAGCTCCTATGTCAATGGCAATACCAATTACAAGAAGCCTGACAATTACTACCTTGCCGCCGACGCGGAAAAGATGGTGGCGAGCCTGCGCCAGGCGTTCGAGCGCATCCTGGAGGAGATGAAGGGGTCTGCAGCTTCCCTCGCCAGCAATACGACCAAGCTTGAAGCGGGCGCGCGGACGTACCAGTCCGTGTTCTACAGCGGCACCTGGCGTGGCGATGTGGTGGCGTACGACGTCAACCAGACCACCGGCGCGCTGACGCAGGCGTGGAGCGCGGGCGCGCAGCTCCCGGCCTGGGATACCCGGACGATCAAGTTCGTCAACTCGAATGGGAATCTGGACAATTTCGCCTACGGCAAGCTCGCCGGAACCCCGTTGTCGTCTGCAACGCAGAACCAGATCAACTATCTGCGTGGCGATCGCTCGCAGGAGAAGGCCAACGGTGGCGTCCTGCGTACCCGTAGCGGCATCCTTGGCGACATCGTCAACTCGCAGCCGGTCTATGTGGGAGCACCCAACCCACGGCTGTACACGACGGCGACGTTCAACGGCGCCAGCGCTTATGCCTCCTTCGCTGCGGCCAAGTCCACGCGCGCGCCGATGATCTATGTCGGTGCCAATGACGGCATGCTGCATGGGTTCGATGCCAGCACCGGTGCGGAGAAGTTCGCCTTCGTGCCGAAAGCGGCGATGACCGGGTTGCTGGACTACACCGATCCGAACTACCAGCACCGGTATTACGTGGATGGCGAACTCACCGTGTCGGACGTCTACTCCGGGGGCAGCTGGCGCTCGGTGCTGATCGGCACCATGGGGCGGGGCGGAAAGGGCATGTTCGCGCTTGACGTCACCGATCCCAACAACATCACTCTGCTGTGGGACAAGACCTCCACGACCACCGACCTCGTCGGGCTGGGCAACAATCTCGGCAAGCCGATCATCGGGCAGCTCGCCAACGGCCAGTGGTACGCGATGCTCGGCAATGGTCCTAACAGCAGCGGCGATTCGGCCGATCTCATCCTGGTGAATGCCATCACCGGTGCGTCCAGCCGTATCCAGACGGGGTCGAGCGGCAACAATGGCCTGTCCGGTGTCCTGGCCTGGTCGTCCAACAACGATTTCATCGTCGATCGTCTGTACGCTGGCGATCTCAACGGGAATGTCTGGCGGTTCGACATGTCCGGCGCGACCGGGACGGTGCGCCAGCTGTTCTCCGCCAACTATGCGTCCAAGGCGCAACCGATCACCGCTGCACCCACGGCGGCGAAGGATCCGGCGACGGGCCTGACCTGGGTGTTCTTCGGGACCGGCAAGTACCTGTCCAGCGGCGATCTGGGCAACAAGGACGTGCAGAGTTGGTATGGCCTGATCGACCGCGGCAGCACCATCCCCTCCAATCGTTCCACCCTGAACAAGGTCAACATCCTGCAGGAAGGCACCGTCAACGGCTTTGCCGTGCGCGTGATCGAGGACAAGCCCAACGCCGGGCAGGACGGCTGGTACATGGACCTGCTGTCGCCTCCCGGCACGCCGCAGGGCGAGCGCATGGTGGTGTCCAACTTCTTCCAGGGCACGGCGCTGATCGGGACCACGCGTATTCCGGATTCGGGCGATGTGTGCAGCCCCAGCGGCAAGGGCTTCGTGATGGCGATCAACCCGTTCACCGGCGGCCGGCTGTCGCAATCCTTCTTCGACTTGGACGGCAGCGGCGGATCCAGCACCGGCGATACACTCAATGGCACCCCTGTCTCCGGCATCGGCCTGAACAGCAGCCCCAACAGTCCGATCTTCATTGGCAACCAGATGCAGATCGCGTTGGATAACGCGAGTACGACCACGCTCGGTACCAACAGCAGCGCGCTCAGCATGAAGCGCGTGTCCTGGCGCGAACTTCTGAGGAACAATTGATGCGACTTTCTTCCTTTCCGTCCCGCCGGCAGCGCGGCTTCACCCTGATCGAACTGATGATCGTGGTCGCGATCGTGGGTGTTCTGGCGGCGATCGCGTTCGCCAGCTATCAGTCGCACGTCATCAAGGCACGCCGCTCGGCCGCGTCCGTCTGTCTGCAGCAGGGGGTGCAACTCATCGAGCGGTACTACACGACCAAGATGTCGTATGCCAATGTGCCGCTGCCGACGTGTCCGAGCGATGCGGTGCAGTTCTATGATCTTTCGTTCAGCGTCGCTCCGACTGCGAATGCGTTCAAGTTGACCGCGACGCCTCGTACGGACAGTCCTCAGGCCAAGGACACCCAGTGCGGTGCGCTCAGCATCGATCAGAAGGGCACGCGTACGACGTCTACCGGCGCTGGCGAGGGCACCTGCTGGTGAAGCTGGGTCGGTAGGGCGCAGTTGCAGTCAGGAAAGCACGGGTTCACCCCTTGCGATCGGCATGAGGCCTCTATACAATGCGCCTCCCCGCCCGAATAGCTCAGCCGGTTAGAGCACTTGACTGTTAATCAGGGGGTCGTTGGTTCGAGTCCAACTTCGGGCGCCAAATCCGCAAAGGCCGCGAGCGATCGCGGCCTTTGCTTTTGCGCGTCAGTCCGGCATCCGGCAGGGCATCGGTTCGGTCGCTTTTCGCGTGCGGATGCGTCCGGTGTTGTTCACCACCACCGCCGCGCGTAGCCGGCCCCGTTCGCAGATGTTGACGGTCAGGTTGCTGCCGGCGCTGCGCCCATCGGGCAGGAAGCGGATCGAGGGCCGGCCATGGTTGGAGCGCATGACCAGCTCGCCGGCGCCCGGTGCGCTGCCTTCACTGAGGATGCTGTCCGGCGCGATCGGCTGGCCTTGTCGCTCCGGGTCGCGGAACACCAGCCAGCCGTGGCTCCAGTCGCTGTCGCTGCGGCAATTGCCGTCTCCGTTGGACGGGCAGGCGCTGACCGGGACGCCGAAGCTGATGGCGCTGCTGCGTGCCAGGGCGAAGTGCGCGCTCAGCTGGTGCGTGGCGGCCGTCAAGCGCTGGTTCGCCAGCAGTTCCCGGAATGCCGGCAGGCCGATGCCGGCGAGCAGGCAGATCACCGCCATCACGATCATGGCCTCGAGCAATGTGTAGCCTTTGGTTGCAGTGTTCCGCATGTCCGTCGTCTCCCGGTGCGAGGTCGGCAGTCTCGCGGCCGGGCGGCGGGGCTTGAATGAGGGGGTTGTGCGTTCCCATGTAGGAAATCTCCCCGGCGCGGGGTCGGCCGACACTGTCGGCCTCGCTCTTCACCTTGAGGCTTGTGCATGTCCGACCGTTTCCAACTCGTATCGCCGTATTCGCCGGCCGGCGACCAGCCGCAGGCGATCGAGAAGCTGGTGGCCGGCTTCGAGGCCGGCCTGGCCAAGCAGACCCTGCTCGGCGTGACCGGGTCGGGCAAGACCTACACCATCGCCAACGTGGTCCAGGCGATCCAGAAGCCGACCCTAGTGATGGCGCCGAACAAGACGCTGGCGGCGCAGCTGTACGGCGAGTTCAAGGCGTTCTTCCCCAACAACGCGGTCGAGTACTTCGTCAGCTACTACGACTACTACCAGCCCGAGGCCTACGTGCCGTCCTCGGACACCTTCATCGAGAAGGACAGTTCGATCAACGAGCATATCGAGCAGATGCGCCTGGCCGCGACCAAGACCCTGCTGTCTCGACGCGATGCGCTGGTGGTGGCGACGGTCTCGGCGATCTACGGCCTGGGCGCGCCGGAGGACTACCTGTCGCTGCGGCTGATCCTGTCGATCGGCGAGCACGTGGAGCAGCGCCAGTTGATCCGCCACCTGACCGACCTGCAGTACACCCGCAACGAGTACGAATTGCACCGCGGCAGTTTCCGCGTACGCGGTGAGGTCATCGATGTGTTCCCGGCCGAATCCGACAGCGAGGCCTTGCGCATCGAACTGTTCGACGGCGACGTGGAGCAGCTGACCCTGTTCGATCCGCTGACCGGCGAGACGCTGCGCAAGCTGCAGCGCTACACGATCTACCCCAAGACCCACTACGCCACCACCCGCGAGCGCACGCTCAGCGCGGTGGACACGATCAAGCTGGAGCTGAAGGATCGGCTCGAACAGCTGTATGCGCAGAACAAGCTGGTAGAGGCGCAGCGGCTGGCGCAGCGTACCCAGTTCGACCTGGAAATGATGGCCGAGGTCGGCTTCTGCAACGGCATCGAGAACTACTCGCGGCATCTGACCGGCAAGGCGCCGGGCGAACCGCCGCCGACCCTGTTCGACTACCTGCCGCCGGACGCCTTGCTGGTGGTGGACGAGTCGCACGTCACCGTGCCGCAGATCGGCGCGATGTACAAAGGCGACCGTTCGCGCAAGGAGACCCTGGTGGAATTCGGTTTCCGACTGCCGTCGGCGCTGGATAACCGGCCGCTGCGCTTCGAGGAATGGGAGGCGCGCTCGCCGCGCAGCATCTACGTCTCGGCCACGCCGGGGCCCTACGAGTTGCGCGAGTCGGCCGGCGAGATCACCGAACTGGTGGTGCGCCCGACCGGGCTGATCGATCCGGAAGTGGAGATCCGGCCGGTGGCGACCCAGGTCGACGATCTGCTGTCGGAGATCAACCTGCGCGTGGCCGATGGCGACCGCGTCCTGGTCACCACGCTCACCAAACGCATGGCCGAGAACCTCACCGAGTATCTGGGCGAGCACGGGGTGAAGGTGCGCTACCTGCACTCGGACATCGATACGGTCGAGCGCGTGGAGATCATCCGCGACCTGCGCCTGGGCAAGTTCGACGTGCTGGTCGGCATCAACCTGCTGCGCGAGGGCCTGGACATGCCGGAGGTCTCGCTGGTCGCGATCCTCGATGCCGACAAGGAAGGCTTCCTGCGCTCCACCGGCTCGCTGATCCAGACCATCGGCCGTGCCGCGCGCAACCTGCGCGGCAAGGCGATCCTCTACGCGGACAAGATGACGCGTTCGATGCAGGCCGCGATCGACGAAACCGGGCGCCGCCGCGAGAAGCAGGTGGAGTACAACCTGGAACACGGGATCGTCCCGAAGTCGGTGGCGCGCCCGATCGTGGACATCCTGGAGGGCGCGCGCGAGGACGCGACCGAGGCCAAGTCGGGCAAGGGCAAAGGCAAGGGCAAGGCGCGCCGGGTCGCGGAAGAGCCGGCCGACTACCGGGCGCTGGCGCCGGCGGAGATCGCCGCGCGGCTCAAGGCGCTGGAGCAGGAGATGTACCAGCACGCGCGGGACTTGGAGTTCGAGGATGCGGCGCGGGTGCGCGACCAGATCAAGAAGCTGCGCGATGCCAGTCTGGTCGGCTAGGCGGGCCGCAGCGTTGCCCGATCGGAAGGTGGGTATTGTTCTTGTCCGCCAGGTGGGCTAAAATTCGCGCCCCTGCAGCGGTGCGCCGCGGCAGAGAAGGGCGGTTAGCTCAGCGGTAGAGCACTACCTTGACATGGTAGGGGTCACAGGTTCGAACCCTGTACCGCCCACCACGACGCGAAGAAGCGAACGTGGAAACGACAAAGCCGGCAGACGCCGGCTTTTTTGTGTCTGCGCTCACGCCAGCGGGTGCGCTCGGATGCTGGCCGCGCGGCCGGGCTTGCTTTAGCATCCGAGCGGACGATCAGGCGAGGAGGCCAGGCGCATGGTGGAATACCATCATACGGTGCAAGTCAAAGGACGCTACCAGCTCGTGGCGTTGACCCGGGAGCCGGACTACAGCCAGGCCAACGTGGTGGGCTATACGGTCACCACCGACGGCGGTGCGCGGGTGGATCCGCACGACATGTCCTGGGACGAGGCGCGTGTCTTCCTGGACACCCTGATCGAGCGCGATCGGGACGCGGTCAGCGCGGAAAAGAAGCCCTCGCGGAACAAGCCGAGCACGCGGCAGCGTCGCTAGCGCGTCTGCACGTCTGGGCGGTCGCAAGCCCACCAGCAGTACTCGCCGGGCAGGACGTGCCGAAGTCCCGGGCATTGCGCAGGCGCCATCTAGGGCCTGGCGCTTGTGACGGGCTGACCTCCCTGGCCAAGCGCCGTTTCCGGTCGATGCCGTGCTTGCAGGTCATCCCGACGCGTACACCACCGACGCAACTCCTTTCAAAGCGCGGAACTCGCTCTAGAATGTCGGCCAGGATGGATCAGGGAGGATAGGGCTTGTCGAATCGTAAACTCGTTGCGGCGGCGCTCGTCGTCGTGCTCACAGCCGTCTGCGGCTATTTCCTGTCCGGCTACCTGGTCCTGCTGCTGCTGAAGCTGGACACACGGATGTTCGGGCTAGGCACCTACTACCAGTACGTTCATGCCATCGGCTTGCCGGAGGTGGCTCCGTACGTCGGCAAGATCAAATGGGCCGGCTACCTCGGCTTCGGCTTGCCCGGCCTGGTGGCCCTGCTGATCCTGGTACTGATGTTCAGGCCGCCCAAGCGCAGCCTGCATGGCGACGCGCGCTTCGCCGGCGCGGCCGATCTGTCCAAGCATGGGCTGTTCAAGACCAGCGGCGACGGCATCGTGGTCGGCAAGTTCCGCGGCAAGCTGGTGCGCCTCAGCGGCCAGCAGTTCGTGATCCTGGCGGCCCCGACCCGGTCGGGCAAGGGCGTCGGCGTGGTCATTCCGAACCTGCTGGAGTACCAGGAATCGGTGGTCGTCCTGGACATCAAGCAGGAGAATTTCGATCTGACCAGCGGCTGGCGCGCCAGCCAGGGCCAGGAGGTGTTCCTGTTCAATCCGTTCGCCGAGGACCGTCGCACCCATCGCTGGAATCCGCTCAGCTATGTCTCCGACGATCCGGCGTTCCGCGTCTCGGACCTGATGAGCATCGCCGCCATGTTGTATCCGGATGGCTCCGACGACCAGAAGTTCTGGGTCAGCCAGGCGCGCAATGCATTCATGGCGTTCTCGCTCTACCTGTTCGAGAACTGGGACGACGAGCGCAACATCGGCTTTCCCGGCGGTCTCGGCACGCCGACGCTGGGCGCGATCTACCGTCTGTCGTCCGGCGACGGCACCGACCTGAAGAAGTACCTGAAGTCGCTGTCGGAGCGGCGCTTCCTCAGCGGCAATGCCAAGTCGGCGTTCTCCAACCTGCTGTCGCAGGCGGACGAGACCTTCGCCTCGATCATGGGCACGCTGAAGGAGCCGCTCAATGCCTGGATCAATCCGGTGCTGGATGCGGCCACCAGCGACAACGACTTCCTGCTGACCGACCTGCGCAAGAAGAAGATGACCATCTACATCGGCATCCAGCCCAACAAGCTGGCCGAGAGCCGCCTGATCATCAACCTGTTCTTCAGCCAGATCATCAACCTCAACACCAAGGAACTGCCCAAGAGCAATCCGGCGCTGAAGTATCAGTGCCTGCTGCTGATGGACGAGTTCACCGCGATCGGCAAGGTCGACATCATCGCCTCGGCAGTGTCATATATGGCTGGCTACAATGTCCGCCTTCTGCCGATCATCCAGAGCATGGCGCAGCTCGATGCCACCTATGGCAAGGACATCTCGCGGACCATCATCACGAATCATGCACTGCAGATTCTCTACGCTCCGCGCGAGCAGCAGGATGCCAACGACTACTCCGAGATGCTCGGCTACACCACCTTCCGCAAGAAGAACGTCACCCGCGGCAAGGATGTGACCCGAAGCGTGTCGGAGGAGAAGCGGGCGCTGATGCTGCCGCAAGAGTTGAAGGCGATGGGCAACGATCAAGAGGTGTTCTTGTACGAGGGCATTCCGCATCCGGTGAAGTGCGACAAGATCAAGTACTACAAGGATCGCTACTTCACCGCGCGGCTGCGTCCCAAAGTCGATATTCCGACACTCTCGATATGAAAGTGTGACGAAAAACACCTATTTTTTGGGCGTATTTATCATTTGAACGTTTTTTTGCCAAATGCTTGACGTGGGCATGCCCCTGCGGCACATTCTCGCGAGTATGGCGGTGCGTTGGTAACAGAAACAGGAACAGGGGCGTGGGCCGAACGGCGCACGTAAGGGGTGACATGGAAGGTTTGCTGTCAAATTCCGTTTTCTTCGGCGCTGATCGCGCGGCCTCGGATCCGTCCGGTTGTCTGCCGCAGATCCGTGCCCGCGCCGTTCCCGGCGCCTTCCTTGCCGCGACGCGCGTGTCGTGCCGTCGCGTCGAACTTCGCCATCCAGCAGTGGGCCGCCTGCGCGCCGCCCGCTCTCTATACGTTTCCGCAATTCAGAGGCTCGCGTGAAAAGAACGCATATGTTTCGGCTGATCGCTACGTTGAGTGCCGTCGCGCTGTTGAGCGCCTGTGCAACCAGGCCGGCACCCGACTTCCGCGGCAAGTGGAAGCCGGTCAACCGTTTCTCCGAGTCGACCATGGAGATCCCGCTGTACTCGTCGTACGTGTATCAGGCGATCCCGATGGACGGCACGCTCAAGACGATGCTCGAGCGCTGGGCCAAGGATTCGAACATGCAACTGTCCTACGGCATCCAGTCCGATTACACGCTGTATGCCCCGGTCGCCAAGATCAACACCACCAGCATCCAGCAGGCGGTCGCCGAGCTGAGCGTGGTCTATGCGCAGGAAGGGCTGAGCGTGACCGCGGCGGGCAATCGCATCCTGGTGCAGCCGTCGTCGTCGCTGAGCGGCGCGCCGGCAGCCAGCGGCAGCGCGAAGTGACGTCACCGTCGGCCTGCACGCTGCGCGCCGACAGCCACATTACGAAACCTGGTGAAGTCTGATGTTCGGTAAAAAGCCGGTCGAAAGCGAAAACGTCAACAAAGCGGTAGCGAAGGCGGTCAACTACGAAATCAGCATTGCTGATCTGGCTCGCCGCAGCGAGCGCCGTGCGTGGTGGGTCGCGTTCGGGGCGATCATTTTGTGTTTGCTTCTCGGTGGTGGTTACTACTACATGCTGCCGTTGAAGCAGAAAGTGCCGTATCTGGTGATGGCGGATGCGTACACCGGCAATTCGACGGTGTCGGTGCTGCGCGACATCAGCGATATGCACAGCATCACGACAAGCGAAGCGTTGGCCAGAAGCAATGTGGCAAGGTTCATCACCGCCAGAGAGTCCTATGATTTCGAGATGATGGGACTCAACGACTGGGATACGGTGTTCTCGATGGCGCCAAAGTCCACGGCGGTGGGCGCCGATTACTACAATTTGAATGTAGGTAATCCGAGTTCGCCATACAACACGTACGGTAAGGCTCGAGCCATTCGGGTGAAGATCTTGAGCATCAACCTGCTGGGTGGAGGCGGCAAACCCTACACTGGTGCCAATGTTCGCTTCCAGCGCAGTGTTTACGACAAGAAGAACGGCCAGTCCACGTTTCTGGACAACAAGTTCGCCATTCTTGGCTTCCGCTACAACAACAATCTTGCGATGGAAGAAAATCTGCGCGTCCAGAATCCGCTCGGCTTCCAGGTAACCGATTACCGGGTCGACAACGATTATTCGGCCATGCCGGTTCCTCCGTCGGCTGCCGTGCAGGCGCCTGCAACTGGTGCGGCTCAGCAGCCGATGACGGTGCAGCAGCAGGTACCAGGGCAGCAGCAGGTACCAGGGCAGCCGATGGCGCCGGACGCGAACGGCTCCATGCCGTTCCCGCAGCAGGCGCCGATGCCCAACCCGGCGAGCCCGCCTGTCTATCAAGGGGGGCAGCCGGCTACGGCGCCCCCTGCACCCAACGTTGCACCTCAGCACAACGGTAATGGAGCGAACGTTCGATGAGTTTCCTGACGAAAACCGGTTCGGCGCATCTTGCGTTGCTGGCTCTGGGCCTGTTCGCGCCGATCGCGTCGGCCCAGGTGGTCCAGCAGTACGAGTACGAGCCTGACAAGATCTATCAGGTGCGTACCGGCCTGGGCATCACCACCCAGATCGAACTGAGCCCGAACGAGAAGATCCTCGATTACAGCACCGGTTTCACCAGTGGCTGGGAACTCAGCCGTCGCGAGAACGTCTTCTACCTGAAGCCGAAGAACGTCGACGTCGACACCAACATGATGATCCGCACCGCCACCCACTCCTACATCCTCGAATTGAAGGTGGTAGCGACGGATTGGCAGCGGCTGGAGCAGGCCAAGCAGGCCGGCGTGCAATACAAGGTGACCTTCACCTATCCGAAGGACACCAGCTTTGCCGCAGCCAGCGACGAGGTGAAGGACGAGTCGCAGCTCGACACGCGCTTGACCAAGGATCGTCATTACTACTTCGACTACGACTATTCCACGCGTTCCAAGCAAATGTGGATCGTGCCGAGCAGCGTCTACGATGATGGCAAGTTCACCTACATCAAAATGGATCTGACGCGTTTCCCCACTGGCAACTTCCCGGCCGTGTTCGGTCGCGAGAAGGAGAGCGATGAGGATTTCCTGGTCAATACGACAGTCGAGGGCAACACCCTGATTGTCCATGGGACCTATCCCTTCCTGGTCATCCGCCACGGCAAGAATGTTGTCGGCTTGCGTAGGAACAAGCAAAAGTGAACTCGAATCTACCCCCGTCTGACGAAAACTACGGCAACGACCACGGTCAGCCGCGTTCCCCGCATGCGGACGATGCGCCGCGCGAGAATCCCTATTTCGCTCGCCAGCAGCAGACCGCTGACCCGGATCTGGACGCCAATGAGCCGGTGCTCCGCTCCAGCGATCTGAAGAAGCTCAATCGCAAGGCGCTGGTGTTCCTGGGCGGCATCGCCGTGCTGTTGATCCTGGCGATCTTCTGGCTGGTGAGCGGCAGCAGCACGCCTGCGCCGGCGCCGAAGCCGCGCCAGGAAGCGGTAGTGGCGCCTGCGCTGCCGCAGACGGCACCGCCGCCGCCGGTGCAGCCGGCTGAGCCGGTACAGCTGGCTGAGCAGCCGAGCCTTCCGCCGCTGCCGCCGATGCCCACTGACAATGACCCCATGGTGCAGTCGTCGTCTCGGCAGGACCGCGGGCCGTCCCTCCTGGAGCGGCGCATGGCCGGCATGCAGCAGGAAGCAGGCATGGGCGGGCAGGGTATCGGCATGCCGCAGGGTCAGGAGCAGGGAGGCTTGCAGCAGCAGGACCAGGTGACGTCCGCCAAACCGATCGCCAACCCGGACGGTCTGCTGGTGCGCGGCACCTATATCCGTTGCGTGCTGGAGACCCGGATCATCACCGATTTCCCGGGTTTCACCTCCTGCATCATCACCGAGCCGGTGTACTCCATCAACGGCCGTCGCCTGTTGCTGCCGAAGGGATCGAAGATCCTCGGCCAGTACGGTTCCGCTGAACCGAACGGCCCGCGCATGCAGGTTGTGTGGGATCGCATCACCACCCCCACCGGCATCGATGTGACCCTGGTCGGACCCGGCGTCGACAACCTCGGCAGCGCCGGCCATCCGGGCCAATACAGTGCGCATTGGGCGAGCCGCATCTCGTCCGCGCTGATGATCAGCTTGCTCAGCGACGCCTTCAAGTGGGCGGCGGCCGAGCATGGCCCGAAGACCACGACCACCGGCATCAATTCCGGTGTGGTCACCCAGCAGCCGTACGAGAGCAACACGGCGCAGTCTATCCAGCGTCTGGCCGACCAGGCCCTGGATCGCCGCCGTCCCGCCACCGTGACCATCAACCAGGGCACCATCGTGAACGTCTACGTCGCGAAGGACGTCGACTTCACGGCTGTGCTGCCGCGTTGACCGAGATCGAGACAGCGACGTGACCTTCGACGACTCTCCGACCGCGCAGATCTCCACGGATTTCCTGGATTACCAGTATTCGGTGCTGGGCATCCTGGATTACCTCAACTCGCCGGAAGTGACGGAAATCTGCATCAACCGTCCCGGCGAGCTGTACCTGGAGACCCTGCGTGGCTGGCAGCGGATGGACATCCCGTCGCTGACGTTCGACCGCGCGCGGCAGTTCTGTACAGCGGTGGTCAACGAGAGCAATACCGGCCAGCGCATCACCGATGCCGATCCGGTGGTGTCGTTGACCTTTCCCACCGGGCAGCGCGCGCAGTTCGTGATCCCGCCGGCCTGCGACGCCGGCAAGGTGTCGATCACCATCCGTCTGCCGTCAAAGCACACCAAGACCCTGGAGCAGTACAAGGAAGACGGCTTCTTCCAGGAGATCCTGGAGGTGCAGTCGGGTCTGAGCGAGCAGGATCGCGAGCTTCTCGAGCTCCGGCGGCAGCGCGATTACGCCGAGTTCTTCAAGAAGGCGGTGCTGTTCAAGAAGAATGTGGTGGTTGCCGGGGCCACCGGTAGCGGCAAGACCACCTTCATGAAGTCGCTGGTGAATCACATCCCGCACGAAGAGCGGCTGGTGACGATCGAGGACGCGCGCGAGCTCTTCATCAGCCAGCCCAATTCCGTGCATTTGCTCTACTCGAAAGGCGGACAAAGCTCGAGCAACGTCACCGCGAAGAGCTGCATGGAAGCGTGCCTGCGCATGAAGCCCGACCGCATCATCCTTGCGGAGTTGCGCGGCGACGAGTCGTTCTACTTCATCCGCAACTGCGCCTCCGGTCATCCCGGTTCCATCACCAGCTGCCATGCTGGCAGCATCGGGCAGACCTGGGATCAGTTGGCGCTCATGGTCAAGGCGTCGGCCGAAGGGTCGGGCCTGGAGTTCGCCGTCATCAAGCGGTTGTTGATGATGACGATCGACATCGTTGTCCACATCAAATCGCACGCGGGCCGGCGCTATATCACCGGTATCGATTTCGATCCGGAACGCATGCAGTCGGGTGGGGGATGAATATGTTCATTAAAGTGATAGGGCGAAACAGCGCCGATTGACTTTGAATTTTTCTTCCAACACGATTGATTTGCGACATCTGCGGCGTTCTGGGCGATTTGCCACGACGCCGATGCATAGGGAGTAACCACGGCATGTTGCCAGGCATGGAACTACTCAGCTGTCCCGAAATGGCGGTTCCGGCTGAAGTCATGCAGCACGTTGTGCGCGTCGAGTCGTCGCACAATCCGTTCGCGATCGGTGTGGTCGGTGGTCGCCTGGTGCGCCAGCCGCAGAACCTGTCCGAAGCGGTGGCCACGGCGCGGATGCTGGAAGAGAAGGGCTACAATTTCTCCCTCGGTCTCGGGCAGGTCAACCGCTACAACCTGATCAAGTACGGCCTGAATACCTACGAAAAAGCATTCAGGACCTGTCCCAATCTGCAGGCCGCCTCGAAGATCCTGGCCGAGTGCTATAGCCGCTCCGGCGGCAACTGGGGCAAGTCGTTCAGCTGTTACTACTCCGGAAACTTCGAGACCGGGTACCGCCACGGTTACGTGCAGAAGGTCTACGCGTCGATCAACCAGGGCAGGGCGCTCGCCGCGTCCACCGCTGGTGCGATCCCGGTGATCCCGGCCGGAAGCGTGCGTCGTGTGGTCAACGACTCGGTGAGGGCCGCGGCGGTGCGCGAAGTCGATTCGATCGTGTCGCGGCGCATCGACGCGGCGGCCAATCGACTCGCCAGCGATCTTGCGACGCAAGCTCAATCATCAGTACGTTCCCAGGCTGCCATTCCAGCGCCGGTGCAGCCAATAGCGGGTGCTATGGTTGCCGCATCGGCGCAGGCGACGGCTGCAGATTCCGATCTCTACATCATACGACCGACAGGCGCCGGCAAAGGAGTGGCGGTTCCTGCAGGTGGCGGAGCGACTCCAGCTCCGCAACCTCCCGCGCACGCGCCTCAGGCGGTGGCGGGAGCGGCCGTTCCTGGCGCAAGTACGCCGCCGCCGACGTCGGGCGACGGGGCCTTCGTATTCTAGCCAGATGCAGTAGCACGGCCATGCAAATGGCTTTTGATCACCCCCTGTTTTCCAGTCAAGGAGTTACTCATGAAGTTCAATAACGATCAAGTGAAGTCGAACGCCAAGGTTGTTGGTACGGCGGCGTTGAAGGCGGCAGTGTTTGTCGTCGCATTGCTCGCGTCCAACTTTGCGATGGCGCAGGAGTATGCAGATGTCGACACCAAGGTGTGTGGCTTCCTCGGCAAGACCAACAACATCCTGAACATGGCATCCATCGTGGTGGTGACGATCGCGGTCGTGTTCGCCGGTTACCAGATCGCGTTCGCACACAAGCGCGTTGCCGAAGTGGCGCCGGTGCTGCTGGGTGGCGTGCTGATCGGCGCGGCCGGTCAGTTGGCCAAGATGCTGATCGGCGACACTGGCCAGAAGCAGTGCACGGCCACTGCGGCGATCGATATGATCCAGCACGTTCTGCACTATGCATAAGAACGTACTTTTCCGGGGCTGCACCCGGCCGGCGATGTTTTTCGGGGTGCCGTACATCCCGTTCTTCATCGGCGCGGGTGGCGGCTTCCTGATGGGTATCTATTTCGATATGTGGCTGCTGCTGCTCATTCCAGTCATCGTCTTCATCATGCAGCAGATGACCAAGCGGGACGAGATGATCTTCCGCATGCTCGGGTTGCGCTGGATGATGCGGATGCGCGTGCGCAACCTGCAGCGCTATTCCGGCATGTGGGTGTTCTCGCCGAATGAGTACAGGAAAGAGGTGCCGGGCGCCAAGCGCTAGCTTGGAAGCCGGCATCGGGTCTCGACCCCATGCACGACGCCTGTGTCGTGCATGGGGTTGTTCGGTTTTTCGTGTCGACTCGCCGGCAATGCTGGTGTGAGCGAGATCGGCGGTTCCCGGTGCATGTGCGCCGGGCCTTGGCAAGACGAAACGGATTCTGAGTCACTTCATTATGTTCATCCCGGATACTTCCATCAGCGAGTTCATCTCCATCTCCACGCATGTGGCGCCGTCCGTGCTGAAGACGACGGGAGGAGATTTCATGCTGATCTGGCACCTCGGCGGGCTTCCGTTCGTGGGCCGCGAAGAGTGGGAGATCGAACACCGGCACAACACGTTCAACCGCATGCTGCAGACGCTGCGCGCTCCGGATTTCGCCAATGTGGCGTTCTGGGTGCACGATGTGCGCCGCCGCCGTCGCATCAAGAACGGCAGCAAGTTCAAGCAGGCGTTCAACCAGGCCTTGTCTGATCAGTACTACGGGACATTGTCCTCGCAGAAGATCATGCAGAACGAGCTGTACATGACCATGATGTATCGCCCGGTAGTGACCGGTAAGCGTCTCATGGATAAGTCGTCGAACATTTCCCAGTTGCAGTCAGAACAGGACCAGGCGATCGCCAAGGTCCTTGAACTTGCAGGCAACGTCGAAGCCGTGCTCAAGGATTACTCGCCCTACCGGCTGAGCATGTACGAAGCCAGCAATGGCGTGGTGTTCTCCGAGGCGCTGGAGTTCTTCGGCTATCTGATCAATCGCATCGACGAGCCGGTGCCGGTGCTGCAGGCGCCGGTGCCCGCCTACTTGCCGGTCAGCAAGCATATGTTCGCCAACAAGACCGGCGACTTCGTGATCAAGACCCCGGAGGGCGTCAATCATTTCGGTGCCATTCTGAACATCAAGGAATACACCGACGGCACCTATCCGGGCATCCTCAATGGCCTGAAGTATCTCGACTTCGAGTATGTGGTGACCCACTCCTTCAGCCCGATGGGCCGGCACGACGCGCTGAAAGTGCTCGATCGCACCAAGGGCATGATGGTGTCCTCGGGCGACAAGGCGGTCAGCCAGATCCATGAGCTCGACCTGGCGATGGATCAGCTGTCGTCGGGCAATTTCGTGTTGGGCGAGTATCACTTCACCATCGCCGTTTACGCCGAGACGCAGGAAAAGCTCGCGCAGCAGGTGGCGACCACGCGCGCCGAGCTGTCCAACGCCGGCTTCGTCTCGACCAAGGAGGATCTGGCGGTCGCTTCTTCCTTCTACGCTCAGCTGCCCGGCAACTGGCGCTATCGCACGCGTCTGGCCAATGTCAGTTCGTTGAACTTCCTTGGCCTTTCGCCGCTGCACAACTTCGCTCAGGGCAAGCGCGAGAACAATCCGTGGGGCGAGTGCGTCACCACCTTGCAGACCACCAACGGCCAGCCGTACTACTTCAATTTCCACGCCACGCATCCGGCGGAGAACTCGCTCGGCGAGAAGGCGATCGCCAACACCATGGTGATCGGCAAGTCGGGTACCGGTAAGACCGCGTTGATCAACTTCCTGCTCAGCCAGGTGCAGAAGTTCGATCCGATCCCGACCATCTTCTTCTTCGACAAGGATCGCGGCGCCGAGATCTTCGTGCGCGCCTGCGGCGGCAATTACCTGGCGCTGGAGAACGGCAAGCCCACCGGCTTCAACCCGTTCCAGTGCGAGCGCACCGAGGCGAACGTGCAGTTCCTGGCCGACCTGATCAAGGTCCTGGCCGGCAAGATCGAGTACACCTCGCGCGAGGAGGAGGACATCTTCCGCGGCGTGGAGGGCATGCTCGACACGCCCATGCATCTGCGCAGCATGACCAACTTCCGCAAGAGCCTGCCCAACATGGGCGACGACGGCCTGTATGCGCGAATGCGCAAGTGGACGGCCGGCAACTCGCACGGCTGGGTGTTCGACAATCCGGTCGATACGATCGACCTCGAGAAGGCCAGCATCATCGGCTTCGACTACACCGACGTCATCGACAATCCGGAAGTGCGGGTTCCGGTCATCAACTATCTGCTGCATCGGCTGGAAGCCCTGATCGACGGTCGGCCGCTGATCTACGTGATGGACGAGTTCTGGAAGATCCTCGACGGCAAGGGCGGCCTGAAGGAATTCGCCAAGAACAAGCAGAAGACCATCCGTAAACAGAACGGCCTGGGTATCTTCGCCACCCAGAGCCCGGAGGATGCGCTCGCTAGCGACATTTCCGCGGCGCTGGTCGAACAGACCGCGACGATGATCCTGCTGCCCAATCCCAATGCCAGCAAAGAAGACTACATGGACGGCCTCAAGCTCACCGAGGCCGAGTACCAGGTCGTGGTCAGCCTGGACGAGCGCTCGCGCTGCTTCCTGGTCAAGCAGGGCCATGGATCGTCGGTGTGCCAGCTCAATCTGCGCGGCATGGACGATGCGCTGTCGGTCATCTCGGCGTCGACCGACAATATCGAAATCATGCACCAGGTGCTGGAGCGCAAGGCCAAGGAACACGGCATCGCGCCGGACGATCTGACGCCCGAACAGTGGTTGAACGAGTTCTATGCAAGGCGCAAGGGTTCCGGAAAATCGGGTCCGGCGAGATCGGTGTCTTCGGATAATCGCGGGGCGGCAGCGGTCACCTGACCGGTTCGCCCAAATCACGCATGGCGGTTTTTCTACAAGATCTGTGTTGAGGTATCTATGAACAAGATGACGAAAGCTTTCACTCGTATTCGCATTGCTGGCGGGGTTGCCTTGCTTGCCTTCTTGCTGCCGGCAACCGCGTTTGCGCAATGGGAAGTGGTCGACAACAAGCAAATCGACGAGAACGGGAAAAACACCGAAAAACTCCACGACAAGCTCGATGAGATCTACAAATCCGGTCTCATCGGCAAGAGCACCGGTGAGAAGCCCAGCGGCGAAGAGGTCGACAAGCCGAAAGAGAAGCTGCAGAAGGTCGACGACAATTACGGCGTTTCGACCTGTGCCAGCACGACATCCAGCACGCCCGTTTCAAGCGAGCAGCAAAAGACATGTGAGCTCATTCAGCGCACGCGCAATTCGCAGTACAACTACATGGTGGCTATGTACGACATCACCGAGAAGCGCTTGCAGCGGTTGCGGGATATCGAAAAAGAACGTCAGAACATCAAGCCCGAGCAGGTTGGCTTGTTGGAAGACAACACCAACAAGCTGATTGCGCTCAAGACGTTGATGGATATCGATCGCCAGCAGACCGAGTCGGCCATGTTCGCCTACGAGAAGCGGCTCGCGTTCCTGACCGAAGTGCAGTCGGCCGGAGCCAAGGCGGCCATGACCGGCCAGACGGCGCCATCGGCTACGGATACCGGTGGCGGTGGCTTGTTTCCGGGGTGGAGCGGTCTTGGCGATATCGCGAGCAAGGCGGTTGGCGGTGCGGTGGTGCTAGGCGCGCTGCAGGCGATCAAGTCGGACGGCAAGTTTCATAGGTTGAGTATCGACGATTAACCTGAATCTCTTTCAGTTTCTAAAGGGTCGGTTTGTGGCGATGATGTTTGGCGATGCGGGCGCCCGCGCGATGGAGTGTTTATGAATTTCTTAACGGATTTGGGGAATTATTTAGTATTCACCCGCATCAACGATTTCCTGCGCGACGAAATCGACTACTTCCAATGGTCGCTGCTGCTGCGCATGTCCTGGTGGGTCTCCGTGACGGCGATGAGCGCGCTGACACTGTGGGTGCTCTACAAGGGCTACCGTGTGGCCACCGGCCAGTCGCGCGAGTTCGCGATGGATCTGGTGGTGACCTCGCTGCGTTCGGCGCTGATCGTCGGCGCTGCCATGAGCTTTGTGTCCGCGAGCAACCCTTCAGGAGAGGGCGACACGAATAGCCTCTATTGGCGTCTCACCGATGGATTGAGCAGCGCCATCGTGAAGACGGTCACAGGCAGTTCGCAGAGTCCCTACAAGGAAATCGACAGGAACCTGGCGCTCATGCAGGTGGGCATGACGGTCATCGACCAGATCAATACGGCCGGCAATGCGGAGCGCCAAAGCGAGAAGGATCGGGCGCGCATGTTCACGGGCATCGGCATGGCCGGTCCGGCGATCGTTGGTGGGTCGTTGCTTCTGCTGAACAAGTTGGCAATGGCACTGTTCGTCGGCTTTGGGCCGTTGTTCATCCTGTGTCTGCTATTCGATGCCACGAAGTCCTTGTTTCAGAGGTGGCTCTTGTACGGGATCGGAACGGTGTTCTCTTTGTCTGTGCTGACGTTCACCGTTGCGCTTTCGACAAAGGTGACCACGGCGGTAGCATCGGGTTTCATCGCGGCCTGGGCAGCGTCGAATGGCTCAAGTGAGGGCGTCACAAGCATGTCCTTGCAGCAGGGCGGGATCGGCTTGGTACTGAGCACGTTGATCATCACCGCACCACCGATGGCGGCTTCGTTCTTCCAAGGCACCCTGGGTCAATTCAGTGCGTATTCGGCGTTCGGGCAGATCGGGCGCGATCCCGCCAGTGGCCGGCCCTATACCCCACAAGCGCCTGTTCGTGATAACGCCGAAACTAATGTGAATACAAATACTGCTCACGTTAATGCTAGAAATGTTGGCGGTCACGCTGATGTCGTTACAAACCCTGGTTCGCGTGGTAATGCATCATGATGGCGAAATATCAAGAAATGAGAATTTTGCGCATCTCATTCACCCTTTTGCTATTGGGATGTGTCGGCGTCGCACATTCGCAAACGCGTTGTCCTGTCGGTGCTCAGGCTGGAAGCGCACAGTGCTTACCTGATGATGAAATGTCCGCCCCCCCACCGAGGCCAACAGGGGAGTGGATTAAAACATGGGGAGCTATTGTCAATGCCGATAGCACGCAAGAGGCTTGGGCATCGTCCAGAATGCTATCGAAAGAGCAGGCAGAAGATGACGCGCTGGATCAGTGTAGGTCCGCTGGTTACAAGGGTTGCACTGTAACCTTCACTTATCGAAATCAATGCGTTGCCATCTCATCGCCAAGTGGCGGTGCGACTCAAGGAGGAATAGCGGGTAGGGCGGATTTGGCAAAAGCGAAATCTTCGGCTGTGGGTATATGTAAGAAAAATGGTGGCTCTGGATGCTCTGTGATTTACAGTGAATGTTCAGAGCCTGTTTTTAAGAAGTTCTAGTTTTTTTGGGGGCTTTTTGCATCTGGCCAATTAGATAATTGTACGATTGGGTGTAGCGGCGCACAAGGCCAGAGTTAAGTTGCAGCCTTGGTGGTTGTAGTGATTAAGGAGCAATGGTTGATTTGTGAATAAGAAGATATTTTTGTTTATCTCGTCTTTTTCATTTTTGCTCCTTTCTTTCGGCGCCTACGGCCAGACCCGTTGTCCAGTGGGCGCCCAAGCCGGGAGTGCACAATGTCTTCCAGATGATGCGGGTGAAGCGCCTCCACGCCCTATTGGTGAATGGATCAAAACTTGGGGTGCACTAGTCAGTTCAAATACGGCACATGGAGCATGGACATCCAAAGGGAAATTCTCCAAGGATGATGCCGTTAGTGATGCTTTAGGTAGATGTCAAGCTACCGGTGCTCCCGACTGTCATATTGATTCGACTTATTTTAATCAATGCGTGGCGGTTGTCGGTTCGCCCGATAAGATAGGACTATCAATTTCCAAGGCGAAGAACGAGTCTATAGCAAAAAGTGCTGCATCTGCTGATTGCCAGCAGAGAGGAGGGCGGCAGTGTGAAGTGAAATTTTCCGACTGCACTGAGCCATTCTTCAGGAAATTTTAATGCCTGGTTGTGATGGCAAGAAAGCTTTTGGCTGTGCGTTAGACGCTTCCAGCTTAGTAGGGTAACCAACAGATGGCGACTAGGTGGTGAGGGCGATCCGGATCGCGACAGGGTGGGCGGGGGCATGAGAAAAATCGTCGATTTTGAAATTGATGTTTCCAGGCCTCATGGGGTCGAAATGTGTGGTATTTCGATGCGCAGCCTTGTTGCTTTTTTTGTTGGAGCTTTTCTTCCAGCAACTCTGTTTGCCAAACACGTTGTCCGGTTGGGGGGTTTGCTGGAAGCGCTCAGTGTCTCCCTGATGAAGAAAGCTCCTCATCTGCTCGTCCTACGGGGGAATGGATTAAAACATGGGGTGGCATTGCTAGTGCCCCAACTGGGGAGGGTGGGGTAAGTTCAGGGCAGTTGTCCAAGGTGGATGCTGAGAATGTCGCTCTGCAGAACTGTAGAGCGACTGGTGCCGATCACTGCAAGGTTAACTTCGTCTACTACAATCAATGCGCTGCTCTCGCATACCCAGTGGGTAGTGCGGGTGGCTTTTTTCGTACAGGGAAGACTGTTGATGATGCAGTGAAGTTGGCAGTCGTTGATTGTGAAAAAGAGATGGTTGGGCGTCATTGCAAGATTAAGGTAAACGAGTGTGCGGATCCTGTTTTTAGAAAGTATTAGGGCTTTATTTTTGCGTGATATTTGTGCGTGCCATTCAGATATTTATTGTGTGCGCTCGAGATGGTTGATAAATTTAAAGATAATCCAGCTTCGACAGAGTTGATGGGTTGCGCCGTCGTCGAAGACGACGAGTATCGGAATGAATTTTTGAAAGGAGCAAGTCCATGAAAAAGTTGCTGCTGGTGATGCTTTGTTCCACGGCTTGGAGTGCGATGGCTCAATCGCCCCAGGAGCATCTTCGCTATCGGAACGACGATCCGTTCGTGTTCTGTACCGAGGGCCAGAAGGACCCCGGCAAGTGTTGGGTGCCGCTGCCTCCCTATACCACGGGAGCCTACATGACGATGCCTTATTGTCAGCCCATCAATCCGTACGGAAAGCCTTGGACGCCGCAAGACTACGATTCGCTCGGGCAGTATCAGCGCGTCTGTCCGCTGGCGTTGAAGTCCGGTGGCTGGACGGGGAAGAAGCCTGCAAACATGTCGCCAACGGAACACTGAGCGAGGGCATGCGTGCTGAGGTGTTTTTGCTCGGCTTAACCGAATTGGCCGTCGGCGATCAGGGATGTCGAAACGGTCCGGGCGCCAAAACTGGCGATTGAGGCCGATGGCGGCGCAGTGCTGAATACGTATGCAAGTACCGCTGAGATTCCTGCATCAACGCTACTCTAGCGCAGCGTTTCGCGTGCCCGTCGCACGCGCGATTTCTGCCCGAAGGGGGGCGTTGCATGTCTCAGTCTCCATGGTGGCGCGGTGCCGTCATCTATCAGATCTATCCGCGTAGTTTTCTCGACGCCAACGGCGACGGTATCGGCGATTTGCCGGGCATCGTGCGCAAGCTGGACTACATCGCGGCGTTGGGCGTGGATGCGATCTGGATCTCGCCGTTCTTCAAGTCGCCGATGGCCGATTTCGGCTACGACATCGCCGACTATCGTGAGGTCGATCCGCTGTTCGGCACCATGGCCGACTTCGATGCCCTGTTGGCCAAGGCGCATGCGCTGGGCCTGAAGGTGATGATCGACCAGGTGCTCAGTCACACCTCGGTGGAGCACGACTGGTTCAAGGAAAGCCGTCAGAGCCGCGACAATCCGAAGGCGGATTGGTACGTGTGGGCCGATGCGCGCGAAGACGGGGCGCCGCCCAACAACTGGCTGTCGATCTTCGGTGGCGTGGCGTGGCAGTGGGAACCGCGCCGCGGGCAGTACTATCTGCACAATTTCCTGGCCTCGCAGCCGGATCTGAACTTCCACAATCCGCAGGTGCAGCAGGCGACGCTGGACAACGTGGAGTTCTGGCTGGCGCGCGGTGTCGACGGCTTCCGGCTGGACGCGATCAATTTCTGCTTCCACGATCCGCAACTGCGCGACAACCCGCCCAAACCGCCGGAAAAGCGCGTCGGCCGCGGCTTCAGTCCGGACAATCCGTACGCCTTCCAGTACCACTACTACAACAACACGCAGGCGGAGAACCTGCCGTTCCTGCAGAAGCTGCGCAGCCTGCTCGACCGCTATCCGGGGACGGTAAGCCTGGGCGAGATCTCGTCGGAGGATTCGCTGGCGACCACGGCCGAATACACCCGCGCCGGGCACCTGCACATGGGCTACAGCTTCGAATTGCTGACCGACGATTTCAGCGCGGCCTACATCCGCGAGACGGTCTCGCGTCTGGAAGCGGCGATGACCGAAGGCTGGCCGTGCTGGGCGATTTCCAATCATGACGTGCAACGCGCGGTCACGCGTTGGGGGCAGGGTGCCGAGACGCCGGCCTTCGCGCGGCTGCTGATCGCGATGCTGTGTTCGCTGCGCGGCTCGGTCTGCGTCTACCAGGGCGAAGAGCTGGGCCTGGGCGAGGCAGAGGTGCCGTTCGAGGCGCTGCAGGATCCCTACGGCATCGCATTCTGGCCGAACTTCAAGGGCCGCGATGGGTGCCGGACGCCGCTGCCATGGGATGCCAGCGAGCAAGCCGGTTTCAGCACCGGGACGCCTTGGTTGCCGATCGCGGCAGCGCATCGCGCACAATCGGTGGCGGCGCAGGAGGCCGACCCGCAGTCGGTCCTGCATGCGATTCGCCAGTTCCTGGCCTGGCGCAAGCGCCATCCGGCCTTGCTTGAGGGCGACATCGTCTTCCACGAGACGGCCGAGCCCGTGCTGATGTTCCAGCGTCGCCACGCCGCGCATCGCTTGCTGCTGGCGTTCAATCTGTCCGCCGAGGCCGCCGACGTGGCGCTGCCTGAGGGCAGCTGGCAGGCGCTGCAGGTGCCGGGCGTGGTCGCGGGTGCGGTCGAAGAGCGCTTGCGTTTGCCCGGCTATGCGATGGTGTGCCTGCAGGGCGCATGAGCGGGACCAAATGATTCCTGCGACGGCGGCGTCGCATCCTGCTGTGTGGCTACGGCACTGCCGAGCTGTTGTTTTGGAAGACAGTCCGGCGTGCATCGCGTCGGATAAGGCCTCATGCATACGACGGACGTGGGCGTTTGTTGGACGACAAGGATCGCTCTGGAAGTTCAGTGTCCGTAGTAGGCATGTTGCGGTGACCACGCCACGCCGTCTTCGCGGTTTGGCGTGCCCGGTAATCAGGGCACGCGTCGTCGCCGACAATCACGCCGTCCTGGAACCAAGGCCAGCTCGGAGACTTGCCTTGCTGGCCTACACAACAGACTGCTGCGTCGCTGTCGCTCTTGCTGCCGGCTAGGCGACGCGGCCACGAATCCGCCGTCATCGCTGCGCTGGTGTCCATCGCGGCAATGTCACCATGTCTGCACGCCAGCCTTTGTGATCTGAAACGCCGCTTTTCCAGCGACGCCACTTGGTCTCAATCTCGCGGCCTCCTGGCTGAGACCCATCGTTGAAGATGGTGCTGCTCACCTCGGTCAGTTGCCGCAGTATCGATTCGGCCCGGATGCATGGTCCGTGGCGCGGTCGGGCCGCCCAGTTCGGAGTTCAGCAATGAATGTCCAGGCATGGCGCTTTCTGGCACGCAAAGGGCTTGGGCCATGCACTCCTGAAGTGCGTTTTTTTTCGGCGAAGCGGCCATTTCGCGCGCTCGCGGCTTTTTTGTCGGGAACTTCGCGGACGCGGCGAGATCTCCATCAGTTCCCGCACGATCGCTTTCTGTAAATCTGCTCGCAGGCGAAGGTGCTGGTGTGCGCCCTCCAGGCCGCTCGTCTTGATCCCGATCGGCAAACCAGATCGTCGCCGCTGCTCGATCCTGATCTCATCGTTTTCTCGTCGGCCACCGCGGCATTTGACGCAACCGTCCGCGGCAACCGCCCCAACGAAAACGCCCGCCGGGTGCGCCGGCGGGCGTCGTCTGCAGCCTCTACGCGGGACTCAGAACTTGTAGTTCACGCCCAGCATGTAGGTGCGTCCCCATTCGACGTACTCCAGCGGGCGATCCTTGGTGCCGGCGTAGGTGCGGTAGGGCGAGTTGGTCAGGTTGCTCGCCTGCAGCAGCAGGCTCAGCCCGGCCAGGGTGCTGCCGTCGGCGAAGGTGTAGCTGACCTGCGCGTCGGTGACGTTCTCGCCGACGACGTAGCGCAGCGTGCGGTTGCCGTTGAAGTTGCCGATCTCGCCGATGAAGTCCGACCGCCGCCGCTGGCTGACGCGTGCCTCGAAGCCGTTGCGCTCGTAGTAGGCGGTGAAGTTGTACACGCGCTTGGACAGGCCGGGCAGGTCGATCGGCGCCGAGCCCACGCTGGAGGCGCTTTCGGGATCGACGATCTTGATGTCGCTGTCGTTGAACGTGGCACTGGCCTGGATGCCGAAGCCGCGCAGGCTGTCGGTGAACATGTCCAACGGCAGCGAGGCGGTCAACTCGAGTCCGCGCAGGGTGCCGCCCTTGCCGTTCTGCGGCGAGGAGAAGGTGCCGGTGGTCTGCACCGGCACGGTCATGTTGGGCGGCCGAACGTAGCTGGCGAGCAGGGCGGAGAAGTCGTAATCGTCGCGCGATTGCGTGTAGATGTAGCTCTTCAGGTCCTTGTAGAACACCGCGGCGGCCACGTAGGCCTTCTCGCCGAAGTACTTCTCGTACGACAGGTCCAGCGCGTTGGCGCGCCACGGGTCGAGCAGGGGATTGCCGCCGCTGCCGCCGGGCTTGCCGGTGGAGGTGTCCACGCCGAAATCCAGGCCGGCGCGCATCTGGTCCACGCGCGGCCGCGCCACCTGCTTGGCCGCGGCGAAGCGCAGGGTCTGCTGGTGCGGGAACAGGAAGGCCAGGTTGAGGCTCGGCAGCCAATCGTTGTAGGTCTTGCCGGCGTCGATCGGCAGCACGTTCTGGCCGGCCGGACGGGACTGGTCGAAGTAGCTGGACTGCGAGCTCTGGTCGGCGTGCTGCAACTGCACGCCGATGTTGCCGCGCACGCCGACCTCGCCGATGTCGGTGTTGATGTTGGCGCGGAGCCAGGCCGTGGTGATCTTCTCCTGCACCGTCCAGGACTTCGGAATCAGGTAGTCCAGATTGGTGACCGGGTTGAAGGTCATGTAGCGCGAGACCGCCGCCGGCACGTTCCAGGCCGGGATGGTGCCGATGCCGGCGAAGCCGAGGTTGACCGGGTCGTACTGCAGATCGCTGGCGATGCTGGTGTCGCCTTGCGCGCCGAGCAGGATGTTGCCTTCGGCCTGGGTCTTCTGCTTGCGGCGGTCGGCGTAGTTCACGCCCACGTCGATGTCCGAGAACCAGGTCAGCGCCTGCGGCGCCGGCAGCGTCGCCGCCAAGCGGCCACCCTTCAGCCGGTCCTCGACCTCCGGCACCTTGCCGTAGCCGGAGCCGTAGATGGTGTTGGTCAGGAACAGGTTGTTCGGGTCGGAGTAGTCGCGGCCGGGTGTGATCTGCGAGAAGCCATTCGGCTTGACCACGAGACCGACCGTGTCCAGCTGCGGCATCGGCACCAGCTGCAGGTTGTTCTCCAGGTTCAGCTCCTTGCGGGTGGCCTTGGAGTAGTTCAGGTCGGCCATCAGGCGCACGCTGCCGAGGTTGAACTCGTTGTTCCAGCCGAATGCGTCGATCTTGTCCTTGCGCTTGTTGTACATGCCGCGCACCAGCGGATACACGCCGCTGGCGGTGCCGCCGGTGAAGCTGCCGCTGGCGTCGACCTGCGGATTGGTGATCAGCAGGCCGGGCGTGTAGCCGCCGTTGTAGTTGCTGAGATTGACCTCGAACTGGTTGGCGGTGTCGATCTGCTCGGCTTCGGTATGGAATGCGTCGAAGGTGCTGGTCCAACTGCTGGACGGACGGAACTGCACGGTCGCCATCACGCCGTCGCGCTTGTTGTTGCCGGTGCGGCGCAGCGCCTTGATGCCGTCGGAGAAGTAGGTGCCAGGCGCCACGCCGGGACGGCTGCCGCTGTCGGTGTTCTGCGTGGTCCACGGCTCGTACAGGCCGACCTGGTTCTCCTGGATGGGCATGTCGCTGTGGGCATAGCCGATCGAGAAGCCCAGGGTGTTGTCCAGGAACTGGTCGATGTAGCTGGCGCTGAAGCGGTTGCCGAAGGCGTCGACGTTGGCGGCCTTGCCGAGCGAGCTCTTCTGCAGGCGGCCGCTGACGGCGATCACCCGGTCCGGGAAGCTCAGCGGACGCACGGTCTGCATGTCGATGGTGCCGGACAGGCCCTGGCCGACCAGGCCGGCATCGGGCGTCTTGTACACGGTCACGCCGTTGACCAGCTCCGACGGGTACTGATCGAACTCGACGCTGCGGTTGTCGCCGGTGCTGACCACTTCGCGGCCGTTGAGCAGGGTGGTGGCGAAGTCGGGCGACAGGCCGCGCACGCTGATCACCTGGGCGCGGCCGGCGACGCGCTGCGCGGCCAGGCCGGGCAGGCGCCCGAGCGATTCGGCGATGCTCACGTCCGGCAGCTTGCCGATGTCTTCGGCCGAGATCGCTTCGACGATGGACGTCGAATCCTGCTTGATCGCGATGGCGTTCTCGATGCCGCGGCGGATGCCGGTCACCTGGACCTTGTCCAGTTCGGTGACCGGATCGTTGGATGTGGTGGCGGTGGTCTCGGACTGTGCCGCAGCCAGCATCGGCGTCATCGCGACGGCCAGCGCCAGCGTCAGCGCGTTGCGCTTGTGGTTCAACATTTTCCCCTCCCAGGCAATGTTGTCTTGCGAATGTCTGAACCGGCGAGGCGGCCGGATGTGCGTGTCGCGCAGCCGCAGGGCGGTGTCGCGATTGCGCTGTATGGTAGACACGCGGCTTCGTCGCGAACGTCCGCTGCATACGTATTCACTGGCCTGCATCGCATTGGAAGCGCTTTCAGGATCGCAATGTCGTGCGCGCGCCGCTACGCCGGTGCCGCGGCGAGCATGCGCGTGCTTCATGCAGCTGACGTCGTGCTGCATGCACATTCGGGTACTGCACTGAGAGTGATGCCAGGGAGTACGCCGGCATGCGGACGTCGGGCGAGCTTGCAGATGGCACGACATGGTTTGGCGGACGCGCCGGGCCGCTGACCTGCCGCGCACGATGGCGCGGCGCCGCAGAGGCGAGCGCCGTGATCCGGCATGGCGAGTGCATGCCTCCGCCGCTGTGCTGCCGGCGGTGCCGCGTGCCGCATGGTGGTGCGTCAGCGCGATGCCGCCGTGCCAGCGGAGGCCGGCGCCGGGTCCAGCGGGACGAAACGGATCGCCTGGCCGCCGCCGGGCGCCAGCTTCACCTGCAACTGATCGCGGCTGGTGACCATGCGCTGCTCGCGCACGAAGTCGAACGGATTGTGCTGGTAATCGGCGGCGTCGCCGTCGCGGTAGATCTCGGCGCGATAGCGTACGCCGGGTTCGAGGAAGCTCAGCGCGATCGGCAGCACGCGGCCGTGCTCGTCGGTGATGCTGCCGAGAAACCAGTCGCGGCTGTGGCGGTCCTTGCGCACGATGGTCACGTAATCGCCGATCTCGCCGTCGAGCACGCGGCTGTCGTCCCAGTCCACCGCCACGTCCTCGATGAAGCGGAACGCGTCGCGGTGCTGCAGGTAGTGCTCGGGCAGGTCGGCCGCCATCTGGATCGGGCTGTACAGGGTCACGTACAGCGCCAGTTGCCGCGCCAGCGTGCTCGGAATCGCGCGTCCGCCGCGGCCCGTCAGGCTGAGGATACCGGGGGTGTAGTCCATCGGCCCGGCCAGCATCCGCGTGAACACCAGGTTCACTTCGTGCTCCGGCGGGTTCGGCGGCTCGCCCCAGGCGTTGTACTCCATGCCGCGTGCGCCTTCGCGCGAGAGCCAGTTCGGGTAGGTGCGACGCAGGCCGGTGTCCTTGATCGGCTCATGGGCGTTGACCGACAGGTGGCGCTTGGCGGCTTCCTCCACCACCTTGAGATGGTGGCGGGCCATGAACTGGCCGTCGTGCCATTCGCGCAACAGCGGGCCGCCGGCAGGATTGCGCCGGTCCACCTGGCCGTCGTCGCAGACGTAACCGGTCTTGAAGGTGTCCACGCCCAGCCGCGCGTACAGGTCCAGCGCCGCATCGAGCTGGTCTTCGTAGTGTTCCACCGCGCAGCCGGTCTCGTGGTGACCGATCAGGTGCACGCCCTTCTTCGCCGCGTAGGCGCTGAGCGCATCGATGTCGAAGTCCGCGGTGGCACGGGTGAAGTCGAAGTCGTCGCCGTTGCCGACCCAGTTGCCGTCCCAGCCGGGGTTCCAGCCTTCGACCAGCACGCCACGAAAGCCGTGCGCTGCGGCGAAGTCGATGTAGCGGCGGGTGTTGGCGGTGGTGGCGGCATGCCTGGGGCCGCGCGCCCAGGTGTCCTGGTTCAAGTGCATCGACCACCACACGCCGATGTACTTGGCCGGGTGCACCCAACTCACGTCGCCCAGCGCGTTGGGTTCGTTGAGGTTGAGGATCAGGTTGGAATCGACCAGGCCACCGGCGGTGTCGCTGATCTGCAGCGTGCGCCACGGCGTGTCGAAGGGCAGGGACCGGCGCACCTTCCAGCCTTCCGCCGACGGCGACAGTTGCGCGTGCAGGCGCTGGCCTTCGCCGCGGCGCAACCACATCCCGGCGTAATCGACCAGGGCGGCCTCGTGGATGGCCAGGTGCAGGCCGTCCTGGCTGCGCAGGGTGAACGGCGTGTGCGCCAGCGGCACTTCGCGCAGCGGCGTGCGCCGGTACAGGTATTCGTAGTGGATGGGCGCGCCGGCGGGAATCCACCAGGCGGTCGCCTCGGGGACGATGTCGAACTCGGTGAGTTCCTCGTCGATGATCGCTTCCTGCAGTCCGGCCTGTTGCGGAAAGCTGTAGCGGAAGCCGAGCCCGTCGTCGTAGACGCGGAACACCACCGCGAAGCGACGCTGGCGGCCGCCGCGCTCGCCCAGCTCCACGCGCAGCTCGTTGTAGTGGTTGCGCACGTAGCGGCGCTCGCCCCATGGCTGTTCCCAGGTCTCGTCGACGCTGCGGCTGTGCTGGTCCAGCACCGCCAGGTCGCGATCCAGCGCGCCGTCGCGCAACTGAAAGCCCAGCCGCGATTCGCCGATCACCGCCTCGCCCAGCCGCTGCACGCGATAGCTGGGGCGGCCTTCGTCCAGTTGCAGGGAGACGCGCAGGATCTTGCCCGGCGAGTCCACGCGGGCCACCGTCTGCGGCGCGGCGTGCAGGCATGGCGCAACGCACCACAACACGCTCGCCAGCAACGACGGTAGACGCAGGCGCGACAGGACCTCAAACAGCGGCATGTCCCCTCCCAGGGCGACCGTGGCAGCGCATCGACTATAGCGAGGCGGTCCGCGGCCGCCGTGGCGCATGCGATGAATACGTATGCAACTGCACGCGTCGCGGTGCCGCCCGTCTACCATGTCCGCAGCGCCCCGCGATGCGGAGGCGGCGACCGCAGCGCCGGCGTGCCGGCCTGCGCTTCCACCATGCAGGCAAAGAGGGAGGGAGGTCGATCGGTGCGAGCCGGTCTGCCGCTTCGATGCTGAAGATGATTTTCTTGGCCGCCACCTTGGGTGCTGCGGCGTCGGCGTCTGCTGGACAGACGTCATTGCAGTGGCGTGGCCAGACCGCGCAGGCCGAGGCCACGGCCGACGGTGGTTTCGTGCTGCATGCGGCCCGAGGCACACGCACGGTGCCGGCGCAGCCGTTGCGCAGCGAGACCGACAGTCCGTTGTTCGACGCGCTGTTCGCGCTGGCGCAACAGGAACTGCGCGACGACCAGGTCCAGGCGATCCGCGATCCGGCGTTCGATCACGGCAAGCCGTTGCCATGCGATTGCTACCAGACCGGCGAGCGCTGGCCCTACGTGTGGACCCGCGACGTCAGCTATGCCGCGGACCTGGCCCTGGCGCGGCTGGATCCCGAGCGCACGCGCCGCTCGCTGCGCTTCAAGCTGTCGCCGATGCGCGGCACCGACGCGCTGCCGGGGCTGTTCGTGGCGCAGGACACCGGCTCCGGCGGCAGTTGGCCGGTGAGCAGCGACCGGGTGGTGTGGTTCCTGGCCGCGCGCCACCTGCTGGACGATCCGGCCTTCGCCGCCGACACCCGCGCTGCACTCACTGCCACGCTGGCGCAGGATCGCGCGTTCGCGTTCGACCCGCGCATCGGCCTGTACCGCGGCGAGACCTCGTTCCTGGACTGGCGCGAGCAGACCTATCCGGCCTGGACCCGCGAGGATGTCGGCTTCATCGCCAGTTCCTTCGCGCTGTCGACCAACGTGCTGCATTACCAGGCGCTGCGCCTGGGCGAGCGCCTGGCCCGGGAGCAGGGCGACACGCAGGCGGCCGCGCGCTATGCCGACTGGGCCGATGCACTGCGCCAGGCGATCGCGCAGCGTTTCTGGCGCGAGGACCGCGGCACCTACGTCAGCTACATCGGCACCGCCGAGCATCCGGTGCGCTACGAAAGCTACGATCTGCTGGGCCTGTCGCTGGCAGTGCTGGCCGACGTGCTGCCGGCCGCGCGCGCGCGCCAGGCGCTGGCCCGCTATCCGGCGGTGGCGGCGGGCAGCCCGGTGGCGTGGCCGCAGCAGCGCGACGTGCCGATCTACCACAACCGGGCGATCTGGCCGTTCGTCAGCGCCTACGCGCTGCGCGCGGCGCGGCAGACCGACGACAGTGCGCGCATCGACCTGGAAGTGCGCTCGCTGCTGCGCGGCGCCGCGCTGGCCGGATCGAACATGGAGAACTACGAGTTCCTGAGCCAGGCCGTGCATGTCGACGACGGTCCGCTCAGCGGCCCGGTGGTCAATTCGCCGCGGCAGCTGTGGTCGGTGGCCGGCTACCTGGCGATGGTGGTCGAGGGCGTGTTCGGCGTGGAGGACGATGGCCGCGTGCTGCCCAAGTTGCCGACCAGCCTGGTGCCCATGCTGTTCGGCGAGCGCCAGGAGATCGCGTTGCAGCTGAAGGACCGCCGGATCGTGCTGCGCCGGCCGATGCAGCTGCAGGGCGACCTGCTGGTCGCCGGCAAGACCCATAGCCAGAACGGCGTCATCACCATCGACTTGGTGGCACGCCACAGCGGAAGTGCGCCCTTGCAGATGCTGACGGCAGAAGACGCCTTCGCGCCGCTGGCACCGCCGGCACCGCAGGTGCGACGCGAGACCGGGGGCTGGCGGGTGCAGGCGGCTGCGGACTCGGTGTTGTACGTCGATGGGCAGGCACGCGAGGGCAGCGCCGACGGCGCGCTGCTGCCGCTGGCCGAGCGCGTGCAATGCCTGAGTCTCACCCGGAAGGGTGCGCGTTGGGAGTCGTTGCACAGCCCCACTGTCTGCGTCGGCAACGTCGCCCGCGTGGAGGGCGCCGACGGTTGGACGTGGACCGCGCCGCACGATGGCGCCTACCGGCTGAGCCTGCGTTACGTCAACGCGCATGGTCCGATCAACACCGGCGTCACCGCCGCGGTCAAACGCCTGCAGGTGCAGTGCGGTGCAAATTCGCCGCAGTCGCAGCCGTTGGTGATGCCGCACAGCGTCGGCGAGCAGACCTCGACGGCGGCGCTGTTCGCGCTGCAGGCCGGGCAGCGCTGCCACGCCCGGCTGTTGCCGGCGGCGAACATGAGCGCGCTGCAGCACTTCGCGCGCTACACCGGTGGCCAGGGCGGCGCCGATGGCGTGGTCAATGCCGCCGATGTCGCCGCGCTGCTGATCGCGCCGGCCGGCCCGATCGAGGAGCGCCCATGAGCGCCGTGCCACGCGCCAAGCCGGCGCTGTCGTTCTGGCAGATCTGGAACATGTGCTTCGGCTTCCTCGGCATCCAGTTCGGCTTCGCGCTGCAGAACGCCAACGCCAGCCGCATCTTCCAGACCCTGGGCGCCGACATGGAGCAGGTGCCGGGACTGTGGATCGCCGCACCGCTGACCGGCCTGATCGTGCAGCCGATCGTCGGTTACCTGTCCGACCGCACCTGGAACCGCTTCGGCCGGCGCCGCCCGTACTTCATGGTCGGCGCGCTGTTCACCACGCTGGCCCTGCTGGTGATGCCGAACTCGCCGACGCTATGGGTGGCGGCCGGCACGTTGTGGGTGCTGGACGCCTCGATCAACATCTCGATGGAGCCGTTCCGCGCCTTCGTCGGCGACCAGTTGCCGACGCGCCAGCGCGCCACTGGCTATGCGATGCAGAGCTTCTTCATTGGCGTTGGCGCAGTGGTGGCGAGCATGCTGCCGTGGCTGCTGGCGCACTGGGGCGTCAGCAATACCGCCGCCCCCGGCGAGGTGCCGGCGACGGTGCGCTACGCGTTCTATGTGGGCGGTGCGGTGCTGTTCCTGTCCATCGGCTGGACCGTGCTGCGCACCCGCGAGTATCCGCCCGAAGATCTGCACGGCAGCGACGTCGTCACCGCGGACGCAGCGGCGGCGCAACCGCGCCGTGTCGATGGCGCCGCTGCGCTGTGGTGCGCGGTGGGTATTGCCGGCGCGGCGGCCATCGCCTGGTGCCGGGGCGACCGCATGCTGTACGTGCTGGCCGGCCTGTGCATCGCTTACGGCGTGCTGCAGGGCCTGGCGCCGCGCCTGCGTCGCGGACACATGCTGGCGGCGATCGTCTGCGACCTGCAGACCATGCCGCGGGCGATGCGGCGCCTGGCCGGAGTGCAGTTCTTCTCCTGGTTCGCGTTGTTCGCGATGTGGATCAACACCACCGCTGCGGTCACCCAGACCCACTACGGCACCCAGGACGTCACCTCGGCCGCCTACAACGAGGGCGCCAACTGGGTCGGTGTGCTGTTCGCCGCCTACAACGGCTTCGCCGCACTGGCCGCGATCGCCATTCCGCTGCTGGTGCGCGCCTGCGGGCTGCGCGTGAGTCATCTGCTGAATCTGTGCCTGGGCGCGGCCGGCCTGCTGTCGTTCCTGTGGATCCGCGATCCGCAGTGGCTGCTGCTGTCGATGGTCGGGGTGGGCTTCGCCTGGGCCTCGATCCTGTCGTTGCCCTACGCCTTGCTGTCGGACAGCGTGCCGGCGGCGAAGATGGGCGTGTACATGGGCATCTTCAATTTCTTCATCGTGATCCCGCAGTTGGTCGCGGTCAGCGTGCTGGGCTTCGTGCTCACGCACTGGCTCGGCGGCCGGCCGCTGTACGCGCTGGCGATCGGCGGCGGCAGCCTGCTGGTGGCGGCGCTGTGCGTGCTGTGGGTGCCGTCGGATTCGGGAGCGAACGCATGATCGATCGGATGTCGTTGTTGGCGCTGGCCCTGCTGGGCGCCTGCGCCGCGTCGGCGCAGGCCCAGGCGCCTGCGCAGGAGGAGTTCTACGGCACGCTGGAGCCGTTCGCCAGCGAGGCGGTGTACTTCGTGGTCACCGATCGCTTCGTCAACGGCGATCCCGGCAACGATCATCGCGACCAGGGCGGCGCGCATCGCACCTTCGACATCCCGATCCCGGCGCCGCCGGGCGAGAGCGACAACATCGGCTACCTCGGCGGCGACTTCAAGGGCGTGGTCGACAACGCCGGCTACATACGCGACCTGGGCTTCGGCGCGGTGTGGATCACCCCGATCGTCGACAACCCGGACGAGGCCTTCACCGGCGGCAAGCCGATCACCTGGGGCAGCTCGCTGAGCGACCGTGGCAAGACCGGTTACCACGGCTACTGGGGCGTGAATTTCTACAAGCTCGACGAGCATCTGCCGAGCCCGGGCCTGGATTTCGGTGGCTTCACTCAGGCCATGCACGCGCAGCAGTTGAAGGTGGTGCTGGACATCGTCGGTAATCACGGCTCGCCCGCCTGGACCATGCCCAAGCGGCAGCCGATGTTCGGCCAGGTCTTCGACCGCGACGGCAAACTGATCGCCGACCACCAGAACCTGCCGCCGTCCAAGCTGGACCCGGCGCACAACCCGCTGCACGCGTTCTACAACACCGGCGGCAACCTGGCGCAGTTGTCCGATTTCAACGAGCGCAACCCGGCAGTGATGGAGTATCTGGTCGGCGCCTATTCGCAGTGGCTGGGGCAGGGCGCCGATGCGTTCCGGATCGACACCATCGGTTGGATGCCCGACAGCTTCTGGCACGAGTTCGTGCGCCGCATCCGCGCGCAGCGCCCGGGCATGTTCATGTTCGGCGAGGACTTCGACTACAACGCGCACAAGATCGCCGGCCACACCTGGGCCAACAACGCCGGCGTCAGCGTGCTGGATTTCCCGCTCAAGCAGGCGCTGGCGGCGACCTTCGGCCACGCCCAGCGCGGCTACGAAACGCTGCAGCCGGCGCTGTACCTGGAACGCGGCCCGTACGCCAATCCGTACGAGCTGATGACCTTCTACGACAACCACGACATGGCGCGGCTGGACGCCAGCGACGCCGGTTTCATCGATGCGCACAACTGGCTGTTCACCGCGCGCGGCATCCCGGTGATCTACTACGGCTCGGAGACCGGCTTCATGCGCGGGCGCGCCGAGCATGCCGGCAACCGCAACTACTTCGGCCAGGCGCGGGTGAACGCGGCGCCGAGCAGCCCGATCTTCGCGCCGCTGCGACGCATCGCCACGCTGCGCCAGCGCAGCCCGGCGCTGCAGCGCGGCCTGCAGCTCAATCTGCAGCTGTCCGGCGACGAGGCGGTGTTCTACCGGGTGTTCCAGCATGCGGGTAGCACTCAGACCGCGCTGGTGCTGCTGAACAAGAGCGACGCGCCGCGCACGCTGGAAGTGCGGCGCTATCTGCAGCCCGGCACCTGGCACGACGGCTTCGACGGCAGCGCCACCGAGGTGACCGATGCGCTGCGCGCCGAGGTGCCGGCACATGGCGTGCGCGTGTTCCTGTCCGATGCGCCGATCGTGCGCCCGGACCTGCGCGCGCGGCTGCGCTGGCTGATGGCGGCCAAGGACGGCGTCGCGCCGACGCCGTGAACGCGGCGCTGCCGGTCGGCGTCAGCGCGCCGGCCGTCGGCGCGTCAGCGCCCGAGCAGGGCTCAGTTGCGCAGCAGCGACGAGCCGCGCAGCGCCAGCGTCACCGGCAGGGTGCGGCTGCTTACCGGCTGCCCGGCGATCTGCGCCAGCAGGGTGTCCACCAGCACCGCGCCTGCCAGTTTGGTGTCCTGCTGCACCGTCGACAACGCCGGATCGACGCTGGCCGCCACCGGGATATCGTCGAAGCCGGCCAGGGCCACGTCCTCGGGCACGCGCAGGCCGTGCTCGCGCAAGGCCTTCAACGCGCCGATGGCGATCAGGTCGCTGGCGGCGAACAGCGCATCGAAGCGTTCGCCGCGGCCGAGCAGGGCCAGGGCGGCCTCGTAGCCGGACTGCTCGGTGGTGATCGCATCGACCTGCAGCGCCGGCGTGGCCTCGGCGCCGGCCGCGCGCAGTGCCTGCAGGTGGCCGCGATAGCGTTCCAGGAATTCGGGGTAATGGTTGGAGGCGTCGCCGAGGAAGGCGATGCGGCGGCGGCCGTGCGCCAGCAGGTGCGCGGTGATGTCGTGGCCGCCCTGGAAGTTGTCGCTGCCGATCGAGACCCCCGGCTGCCCGGGCAGCACCGCGCCCCAGCGCACGAAATGCGTGCCCTGGTCGACCAGGTGCTGCAGCCGTTGCTGCGCCTGCAGGTAGTCGCCATAGCCGAGCAGGATCAGTCCGTCGGCCTTCTGGCTGTCGCCGTAGTCGGCGCGCCAGTTGTCCGACAACTGCTGGAACGACACCAGCAGGTCGTAGCCATGGCGCGCGCAAGCGCGGGTGATCGAGCCCAGCATCGAGTGGAAGAACGGGTTGATCAGCGAGTCGTCGGTGGTCGGGTCTTCGAAGAACAGCAGCGCCAGGGTGCCGGCATTGCGCAGGCGCAGGCTGGAGGCGTGCTTGTCGACCTTGTAGTTCAGCTCGCGCGCGATCGCCAGGATCTTGCGCCGGGTCTGCTCGTTGACCGCCGGACTGCCGCGCAGCGCGCGCGAGACCGTGGGTTGCGACACGCCTGCCAGATAGGCGATGTCCAGCGATGTGGCCTTGCCTTTGATGACGGCGCGTCCGGGTGCGGAGAAAACGTCGACGAAGCATGCCATGGCGCCCGCTGTAGCTCTTGCTGCGGCGCAGCGAAGGCCTTGGGCGCGCACCAGGAATGACCGTTTCGGTAAACGGCCGCAATTACCATTTTGGTAAAAGCTGGTTTACCATTCTTGCCTATCGACCTGATCCGGACATGGGTGGCCCGCGGCGACGCCGGCCGAGCGTGCGACATGAGCACTACCACCGCCCTCGCTTGAGTTCCCGCCCAAGGCTGTCTGAGCAGGCGCCCTTGTGGCGCCTTCTTTCTGTCCCGCGCCCAGGCTGGCCTGCCGCCGAAGTGGCGCGGACGCCGTCCCCCCGTTTCCCTTTCCGCCGACTCCCATGATCACGATTACGCTCCCCGACGGCAGCCGCCGCGAATTCGAACACCCCGTCAGCCCCATGGACGTGGCCCAGTCCATCGGATCAGGCCTGGCCAAGGCGACCATCGCCGGCCAGGTCGACGGCCGCCTGGTCGATGCCTGCGACCTCATCGACCACGACGCCAGCCTGCGCCTGATTACCGCCAAGGACGCCGAGGGCGTGGAGATCATCCGCCACTCCTGCGCGCACCTGGTCGGCCACGCGGTCAAGCAGCTGTATCCCGAGGTCAAGATGGTGATCGGCCCGGTCATCGCCGAAGGCTTCTACTACGACATCTACAGCGAGCGCCCGTTCACCCCCGAGGACATGGCGGCGATCGAGAAGCGCATGCAGGAGCTGATCGCGCAGGACTACGACGTGATCAAGAAGGTCACCCCGCGCGCCGAGGTGATCGAGCTGTTCAAGCAGCGCGGCGAGGACTACAAGCTGCGCCTGATCGAGGACATGCCCGACGACGTCACCGCGATGGGCCTGTACTACCACCAGGAATACGTGGACATGTGCCGCGGCCCGCACGTGCCGAACACGCGCTTCCTCAAGGCCTTCAAGCTGACCCGTATCTCCGGCGCCTACTGGCGCGGCGACGCCAAGAACGAGCAGCTGCAGCGCATCTACGGCACCGCCTGGGCCGACAAGAAGCAGCTCGAGGCCTACATCCTGCGCATGGAGGAGGCCGACAAGCGCGACCACCGCAAGATCGGCAAGCAGCAGGACCTGTTCCACCTGCAGGAAGAGGGCCCGGGCCTGGTGTTCTGGCACCCCAAGGGCTGGTCGATCTGGCAGGTGGTCGAGCAGTACATGCGCAAGGTCTACCGCGACAGCGGCTACGGCGAGGTGCGCTGCCCGCAGATCCTGGACGTGTCGCTGTGGCAGAAGTCCGGCCACTGGGACAACTACCAGGACAACATGTTCTTCACCGAGTCGGAGAAGCGCACCTACGCGGTCAAGCCGATGAACTGCCCCGGCCACGTGCAGGTGTTCAACCAGGGCCTGCACAGCTACCGCGACCTGCCGATCCGCTACGGCGAGTTCGGCGCCTGCCACCGCAACGAGCCGTCCGGCGCGCTGCACGGCATCCTGCGCGTGCGCGGCTTCACCCAGGACGACGGCCACATCTTCTGCACCGAGCAGCAGATCGAGGCCGAGGTCACCGCCTTCCACCAGCAGGCGCTGAAGGTGTACGGCGACTTCGGCTTCGACGACATCCAGATCAAGATCGCCTTGCGCCCGGAAAAGCGCCTGGGCGACGACGCCACCTGGGACAAGGCCGAGGCCGCCCTGCGCGCCGCGCTCGGCGCCTGCGGCGTGGAGTGGCAGGAACTGCCGGGCGAGGGCGCCTTCTACGGCCCGAAGATCGAGTACCACCTCAAGGACGCGATCGGCCGCACCTGGCAGCTCGGCACCATGCAGGTGGATTTCATGATGCCCGGCCGCCTCGGCGCCGAGTACGTGGACGAGCACAGCCAGAAGAAGCATCCGGTCATGCTGCACCGGGCCATCGTCGGGTCGATGGAGCGGTTCATCGGCATCCTGATCGAGCATCACGCCGGCATGTTCCCGGCCTGGCTGGCGCCGGTGCAGGCCGTGGTCATGAACATCACGGACGCGCAGGCAGACTATGTAGACAACGTGCGGAAACTCCTTGCAAATCAAGGCTTCCGCATCGAGGCCGATTTGCGGAACGAAAAAATCGGTTATAAGATTCGCGAACACACGCTGCAGCGGGTGCCGTACCTGTTGGTCGCGGGCGACCGCGAGACGGAAAACGGCGCGATTGCGGTCCGTACGCGATCGGGGGAGGATCTGGGCACCATGTCGGTCGCCGCCTTCGCCGAACGGCTGCGCGCCGAGCAGTTGGCGTGACACCACCCTGGTGCGGACGGAGCCTCCGTCCGCGCCAGTCCGATTCCCCTGGGAGATTGCAACATCAGTACCCCTGACAACAAACAGAACCGCAAGAACCAAGAGATCCGCGTGCCGCGCGTGCGCGTGATCGGCGCGGACGGCGAGATGGTCGGCGTGTTGACCCGCGACGAAGCGCTGGCGCTGGCCGAAGAGGATGGACTCGATCTGGTCGAGATCCAGCCGCAGGCCGATCCGCCGGTCTGCAAGATCATGGACTTCGGCAAGTTCAAGTTCGAGCAGCAGAAAAAGGCCAACGAAGCCAAGAAGAAGACCAAGCAGGTCGAGATCAAGGAAATCAAGTTCCGTCCGGTCACCGACGAAGGCGATTACCAGATCAAGCTGCGCAACATGCGCCGTTTCATCGAGGAAGGCGACAAGGTCAAGGTCAATATCCGTTTCCGCGGCCGCGAGATGAGCCATCAGGAGCTCGGTCGCGAAATGGCCGCGCGGATCGAGGCCGATCTGGGCGAAGACATCGTCATCGAATCGCGTCCGCGCCTGGAAGGCCGGCAGATGGTGATGATGATCGCGCCGAAGAAGCGCTGACCCAGTCCAGGATCGCGCCCCGCCCAGTGCGGGCGCGCGGCCGCCTGGGTGCCAACGGCGCCCACCGACATGGTCATCCCCGCATTTTGCCCCAGCGCAGGCTGCGTGGCGACGCCGTGCGCGCCGTTTTCGATTCCCTAGTCCCCATTCTCGATTCCCGGCGCGCCAGTGCGCGCCCACCGAACCGCATGATTTGCAAGGCATTCCAAGCCCTGGCATAATGCGCGGCCCAGTTCATCGGGTTTGCCGCTCGCGCGGCAATAGGACCCGCCCGGATCCTCAGTGGATCAAGGGCTTACAAGCAGGTAAGGGCACGGACGGAAAGTGTGGCGCAGCCACCGCCCTGACCAGTGACAAAACACCATCAAGGACATTGCAATGCCCAAGATCAAGACCAACCGGGCGGCGGCCAAGCGTTTCCGCAAGACCGCCTCCGGCAAATACAAGGCCGGCCACGCCAACCGTAGCCACATCCTCACCAAGAAAGCGACCAAGCGGAAGCGCAACCTGCGGCAGACGAACCACGTCCGTGCCGAGGACGCAGGCCGTCTGGACCGTATGCTTCCCTACCTCTGAGGACTGAACCATGGCTCGAGTCAAGCGTGGCGTCCAGGCGCGCCGTCGTCACAAGAAAGTTCTGAACCTCGCCAAGGGCTACTACAACGCCCGTCGCAAGGTCTTCCGCGTCGCCAAGCAGGCGGTGATCAAGGCGCAGCAGTACGCCTACATCGGCCGCAAGCAGAAGAAGCGCAATTTCCGTTCGCTGTGGATCACCCGCATCAATGCGGCGGCCCGCATCAACGGCATGAGCTACAGCCGTTTCATGAACGGCCTGCTCAAGGCCGGCATCACCCTCGACCGCAAGGTGCTGGCGGACATCGCCGTGCACGACGCGCAGGGCTTTGCCGCCCTGGCGGAGAAGGCGAAGGGCGCGCTGGCGGCATAAGTTTGCGAGTCCCTGCAGAAACCCGTGCGTCCACGTGCGGGGTTTCGGCGGGAGCCATCGCAGGCATGCAGGGGAAGGGCGCAAGTCCTTCCCCTTTTGCGTTTTTGGGCACCCCGGCGACGGGGCGCCTGCCGGGTAGGGAGGTTCCGCATCGGCGGGACACGGTGGCCACGGGTTCGGCCGGAGCAGTGAGGCGCGAGTGCAATGAGTGAGATCGATTCCCTGAGCGGGCAGGCGCTGGCGGACATCGCCGCGGCGCAGAGTCCGGAGGCGCTGGAGCAACTGCGGGTCGCGCTGCTCGGCAAGAGCGGCAGCATCACCGCCCAGCTCAAGCAGCTCGGCGCGCTGGCGCCGGAGCAGCGCAAGCTGGCCGGCGAGGCGATCAACCGCGCACGCGACACGGTGTCCGCCGCGCTGGCCGAGCGCCGCACGCTGCTGGAAACCGCGGCGCTGGACGCGCGCCTGGCCGCCGAGCGCATCGACGTGACCCTGCCGGGCCGGCGCGGCGAACGCGGCGGGCTGCATCCGGTCACCCGTACCCTGGAGCGCATCACCGAGATCTTCGCCCGACTGGGCTACGAGCTGTCCGACGGCCCCGAGATCGAGGACGACTGGCACAACTTCGAGGCGTTGAACTTCCCGCCGCACCACCCGGCGCGGGCGATGCACGACACCTTCTATTTCGGCGACGGCCGCCTGCTGCGCACTCACACCTCGGGTGTGCAGGTGCGCTACATGGGGGAACATGCGCCGCCGCTGCGCATGATCGCCGCCGGCAAGGTCTACCGCAGCGACAGCGACCAGACCCATTCGCCGATGTTCCACCAGGTCGAAGGCCTGCTGGTCGACGAGCACGCGACCTTCGCTGATCTCAAGGGCACCCTGGCCGAGTTCGTGCGCGCGTTCTTCGAGCGCGATTTCCAGATGCGCTTCCGTCCCAGCTACTTCCCCTTCGTCGAGCCCGGCGCAGAGGTCGACATCGCCTGGCAGCAGCCCGACGGCAGCACCCGCTGGCTGGAAGTGCTCGGCTGCGGCATGGTGCACCCGAACGTGCTGCGCAACGTCGGCATCGACCCGGAGCGCTACACCGGCTTCGCCTTCGGCATGGGGGTGGAGCGCTTCGCGATGCTGCGCTACGGCGTCAACGACCTGCGCGCCTTCTTCGAGAACGACGTGCGGTTCCTGCGGCAGTTTGCTTGAGGCTGGGAGTCGGGAAACGGGAATCGGGAATGGGCAAAGCAACGCAAAGGCTCGTTTCCCCTCTCCGTTTCCGTTCCTAGTAGACCGCGTCTTCGATTCCCCATTCTCCATTCCCGATTCCCGGCCCTTCCATGAAATTCAGCGAAAACTGGCTGCGCAGCCACGTTCCGACCCAGGCCACGCGTGAGCAGCTCACGGCGACCCTGACCGCCATCGGCCTGGAGGTCGAGGAGGTCGTGCCGCTCGGCGACGGCCTGCAGCAGGTGGTGGTGGCGCGGATCGTCGAGGCTGCGCCGCATCCCGAGGCCGACCGGCTGCAGGTGTGCCGGGTCGATGCCGGGCAGGGCGAGCTGCTGCAGATCGTCTGCGGTGCGCCCAATGCGCGCGCGGGTCTGGTCGCGCCGCTGGCGCTGGTCGGGGCGCAGGTCGGCGGCATCGCGATCAAGCCGGCCAAGCTGCGCGGCGTCGCGTCCAACGGCATGCTGTGCTCGGCCAAGGAGCTGGGCCTGGACAGCGACGCGTCCGGCCTGTTCGAACTGCCCGACGATGCGCCGATCGGCCAGGCGCTGATCGAGTATCTGGGCCTGCCCGACGCCAGCATCGAGATCAAGCTCACCCCCAACCGTGCCGACTGCTTCGGCGTGCGCGGCATCGCCTACGACGTGGCCGCGGCATGCGGCAGCGACGTGCTGCCGTTGGCGGTGACGCCGGCCGCGGTGAGCAGCGAGCGCACGCTGCCGGTCGCGCTGGACGCGGGCGCCGACGCGCCGCGTTATTGCGGCCGCGTGGTCGAGGACCTGGATCCGGCGGCGAAGACGCCGCTGTGGATGGCCGAGCGCCTGCGCCGCAGCGGCGTGCGTCCGCTGTCGCTGCTGGTGGACATCACCCAGTACGTGATGCTGGAACTGGGCCAGCCGATGCATGCGTTCGACCTCGACACGTTGCAGGGCCCGATCGGCGTGCGCCACGCGCGCGGCGGCGAGACCCTGACCCTGCTCGATGGCCGCGAGGCCGCGCTGGATTCGGCGTTCCTGCTGATCACCGATGCCGATCGGCCGGTGGCGCTGGCCGGGCTGATGGGCGGCCACGCCACCCGCGTGACCGAGACCACCCGCCACGTGTTCCTGGAGGCCGCGCATTTCGCGCCGGCCGCGATCATGGGCCGCGGGCGCAAGCTCGGCCTGCACACCGATGCCGGTCACCGCTTCGAGCGCGGCGTGGATCCGGCGCTGCCGCGGCAGGCGCTGGAGCTGGCGACGCGGCTGGTGCTGGAGCTGGCCGGCGGGCGCGCCGGCCCGGTGGTCGAGGCCGCCTTGCCCGAATTCCTGCCGGCGCCGGCACCGATCGCGCTGCGCCGCGCGCGCATCCTGCGCGTGCTCGGCATCGAGATCGCCGACGCCGACGTCGAGCGCATCCTGCGCGCGCTGGGCATGGACGTGGTCGCCTCGGCCGACGGCTGGCAGGTCACCGCGCCGAGTCGCCGCTTCGACATCGCCATCGAAGAGGATCTGATCGAGGAGCTGGCGCGCATCCACGGCTACGACCGCCTGCCGACCACCTTGCCCGGCGGCGCCACGCGCATCGCCATGGACAGCGAGACCCAACTGGACGAGCGCAGCGTGCGTCGCCAGTTGCTGGCGCGCGATCTGCTGGAAACCATCAACTACGCCTTCGTCGATGCTGCGCTGCTGGACCAGTGGGGCCTGCACGACGGGCGCGTGGCCCTGGCCAATCCGCTCAGCGCCGAACTGGCGGTGATGCGTCCGTCGCTGCTGCCGGGGCTGGTCGCCGCGCTGGGCCGCAACGCCGCGCGCCAGGCCGGGCGCGTGCGCCTGTTCGAACTGGGCAAGGTGTTCGCCGCGGCGGCGGAAGCCGGTGCCGCGCCGACCGAGACCCAGCGGGTGGCGGCCGCGGTGTGCGGCGATGCCGACGCCCTGCAGTGGGGCCTGCCGGCGCGCAAGGTCGATTTCCACGACCTCAAGGGCGACCTGGACGCCTTGGCCGCAGCCTCCGGCGCACGCCTGGACTACCGGCCGTCGGCGCACCCGTTCGCGCATCCGACCCGATCGGCCGACGTCTATCGCGACGACGTGCGGATCGGCTGGATCGGCCAACTGCATCCGCGGCTGCTGCAGGCGATGCAGATCGACGTCGATGTGCTGGCGTTCGAGCTGGACCTGGCGCCGCTGGCCGCGCGTGCCCTGCCGCGCGCCGCCGAGCTGTCGCGGTTCCCGTCGGTGCGTCGCGACCTGGCGGTCGTGGTGCCGGACGCGGTGAGTTGGGCGGCGCTGGCGCGCAGCGTGCGCGCGGCGGTGGGGCCCTTGCTGCGCGAGGTCGTGCTGTTCGACCGCTACGTCGGCGCGGGGGTCGAGGCTGGTTGCAAGAGTCTCGCTATGGGCTTGATTTTGCAGGACAACACGCGCACTCTGACAGACCGCGACGTGGAGGCGGTGGTCGCCGATGCGGTGGCCGCGCTGGCGCGGGAACACGACGCGCGGATGCGTGGTTGAGAAGGACAGGGGATAGCAGGGCGATGGCGTTGACCAAAGCGGAAATGGCCGAGCGGTTGTTCGACGAAGTCGGGCTGAACAAGCGCGAGGCCAAGGAATTCGTCGATGCGTTCTTCGACGTGCTGCGCGATGCGCTCGAGCAGGGGCGGCAGGTGAAGCTGTCCGGTTTCGGCAACTTCGACCTGCGCCGCAAGAACCAACGGCCCGGCCGCAATCCCAAGACCGGCGAAGAGATCCCGATTTCGGCGCGGACGGTGGTGACCTTCCGCCCCGGACAGAAGCTCAAGGAGCGAGTGGAGGCATATGCTGGACCCGGGCAGTAACCGCGAACTTCCGCCGATTCCGGCCAAGCGCTACTTCACCATCGGTGAGGTCAGCGAGCTGTGCGACGTCAAGCCGCATGTGCTGCGCTACTGGGAGACCGAATTCCCCAGCCTGGAACCGGTCAAGCGGCGCGGCAACCGGCGCTACTACCAGCGCCACGACGTGCTGATGGTGCGGCAGATCCGTAGCCTGCTGTACGAACAGGGCTATACCATCGGCGGCGCACGCCTGCGCCTGGAAGGCGAGGGTGCCCGCCAGGAATCGGCGCTGAGCAATCAGATCATCAAGCAGGTGCGGCAGGAGCTGGAAGAAGTCCTGCAGTTGCTGCGGCGGTGAGCCACGGCGGCGCTGCTGCCGCTAGGAATGGCCGCGGCAAACCCGCTATAATCGCCAGCTCGCCGCAAGGCGGGTCCGCCATGACGGCGGAGACGCAACACACCGGGGTATAGCGCAGCCTGGTAGCGCACTAGTCTGGGGGACTAGTGGTCGTCGGTTCGAATCCGGCTACCCCGACCATCTTTCGAAGGCCCATGTCCGCGACATGGGCCTTTTTGTTTGGGCGCGTCGGATCGGCGGCGCGCGTATGGCCGATGTGGGGAATGGGGTGCCCGCCGGGATGGCAATGCGTGTCGGTATCGCGACATAGGGCGATCTGTATCGGCGCAGGGAGGCTGGCGCGTCGCCGTAGACAAAATGCGCGGGATTGCGCTGTCCCGCGACGAGCTCGTCGCCCCACCAGAGCGGAAAGCCCCGTGGGAACTGAGAGCTACGCAGCGTCAATGCATTGACATTGATCACGTTAACATCGCGTCGATGGAGCGTTCACGGGTCCTTGCTACGCTGAATAGCCGGACATGTAGTTGAACCCTCGCGTTACTGCGTCAAAAAAATGTCGGGTAACGCCTTGGTGGCGGCAGATGCCTGTGCCATAGTGCGTTGCAACACGAAGCTTCGCTGTTGGCCAGGGCCGTTCGTCCCAGGCAGGAATTGACACCGCAATCATCCTCCGACCGGGAACGGAACCCTGGCCGGCTGGGGGAGTGCGGCGCTTCGAAAACCAATCGACAGAGGGCATCAGCATCGCGCATGGGTAAACTTTCCGTGACCTTCCACTGGGCGCTGGCCCTGTTCTGCCTGGGGCTGCTGTCTGCATGCAGCAGCGGGCCGGCGATGCGTACCGACCTGCCGGCGGGCGATCCGCTTGCCGCTTCAATGGGCAAGCCGGAATACCTGCTCGGCCCGGGCGACCTGCTGACGGTCAAGGTGTTCCAGGTCGATGACCTGGAACGGCAGGTGCGGGTCGACAACGAGGGCCGCATCTCGCTGCCGCTGATCGGCGACGTGAAGGCCGCCGGCTCCAGCGTCAATGCGCTGCAGAAGGAGATCGCCGACCGCTACCGCAACGGCTATCTGCAGAACCCGCAGGTGTCGGTGCTGGTCGACGAGTTCACCGGCAACCGGGTCACGGTCACCGGTGCGGTCAGCGAGCCGGGCATCTATCCCATCCAGGGCTCCGCCTTGACCCTGCAGCAGGCGCTGTCGTTGGGCAAGGGCGTCAGCGACGTGGCCAGCCGCGGCAATGTGGTGGTGTTCCGCACCGTCGGTGGACAGAAGATGCTGGCGCGTTTCGATCTGCGCGAGATCCAGAAGGGCGCCGCGCCCGATCCGGCGATCTACGGCGGCGACATCGTGGTGGTGTACCGCTCCGATGCGCTGGTGTTGCTGCGCACCGTGGTGCAGCTGACCCCGTTCGTGATGGTCTGGAGGGCCTACCGATGAGCGCCTCCACCTTGCCTCCCGCTTCCGCGCCGCACCCGCGTCCTGTGGGTGCCCCGCTGAGCCCGGCCGACATCGGCCTGCTGGATTACTGGAATGCGCTGTACCGGCAGCGTTGGCTGATCATCGGCATCACCGGGGCAGTCGTCCTGCTGGCGTTGCTGGTCCTCCTGCTGATGACGCCCAAGTACCGCGCCACCAGCGTGCTGCAGATCGAGCGCGAATCGCTCAACGTCGCCAACGTCGCCAACCTGATGCCGGTTGAATCGCCGCAGGATCGCGACTTCTACCAGACCCAGTACGAACTGCTCGGCAGCCGGTCGCTGGCGCGGCAGGTGATCCGCGAGGCCAAGTTGACCGAGGCGCCGGCGTTCAAGCCGCTGGTCGACGAAGCCCTGGAGAAGCTGCAGGACAACGGCGACGGGCGCGCGCCGACGCCGCAGGCGCGTGCCGCCGCGGCAGAGAACGCGCTGGTCGGCCCGGTGCTGGATGCGTTGACCATCGAGCCGGTCCGCGACTCGCGCCTGGTGCGGATCAACTTCGATTCGCCCGACCGCGTGCTGGCCACGCGCGTGGCCAACACCTACGCCAAGATGTTCATCGCCTCGACCCAGGAACGCCGGCTGCAGGCGTCCTCGTTCGCCGCGCGCTACCTGTCTGACCGCCTGGCGCAGCTGCGCGACAAGGTCGAGGAGTCGGAGAAGAACGCGGTCGACTATTCCAGCCAGGAACAGATCGTGTCGATGGGCGAGGACAAGCCCTCGCTGCCGACGCAGAACATGAGCGAACTGAATGTGCGCCTGGCCGCGGCGCAGGACGCGCGGATCAAGGCCGAGGCGGCCTGGCGCCAGGCCGGCATCGGCGACGGCATGGGCCTGCCGCAGGTGGTCAGCAACCCGTTGATCCAGAATCTGCGCGCCGAGCAGGCCAAGATGACCGCCGACTACCAGCAGAAGCTGGCGACGTTCCAGCCCGGCTACCCGGAGATGCAGCGCCTGCAGAACCAGATCGCCGAGACCAAGCGCCAGATCGCCGACGAGGTCGCCAACATCCGCAGCGCGTTGAAGAACGACTATGAATCGGCGCGTCAGCAGGAAACCCTGCTGGCCGACCGCATCGCCGCGCTGAAGAACGACGAACTGGACCTGCAGACCCGCAGCATCCGCTACACCATGCTGCGCCGCGAGGCCGACACCAACCGCCAGCTCTACGACGCGCTGCTGCAGCGCTACAAGGAGATCGGCGTGGTCGGCAACGTGGGCACCAACAACATTTCGATCGTCGACCGCGCCGATGTGCCGGGCAAGCCGAGTTCGCCGAAGAAGCTGCTCGGCCTGGCGCTGGCCTTCGTGTTCGGCCTGTTCCTGGCGGTGGCGGTGGCGCTGGTGCGCTACTTCATCCGCGAGGCCGAAGCCGCGGCGGCGGCATCGGCGTGATGTCGCGGTGTCATGGCGCGCCGCACCGCGCGAGGCGCGGGTGCGTGCCGCACCGCACACAACGGCATCGGTTCGACGCACAGTCTTCAGTGAGGTGATACGTGGTTCAGCTAGGCAATGAGGTGCTCCATTATTTTCCAGCGCGGTTGTACGAAGACGTTGTTCTGTTGAAGTAATCACGGGCTGCCGTGGACCTGGGGTCGGCGAGGGAGGCGCCGCAGCGGTCCACAGGCAGGCGAAATCGAGGCCCGGCGGCGTCGCATGTTCCCCCGCATGCCGATCGACCGGGTTTGGATAGGAATCCCGATCATGCTTTTGGCAGACCTGAGTAGCGCCACCTATACGACCTCCTCGCCGCGCATGTTGTCCAAGTACGCGGCCGCGGCAGACATCCTGTTGCGCGTGTCCGACCTGACCGTCATGGTCGGCGGCGCGTTGCTCACCCACCGGTTGCTGTTCGGCACCTGGATGCCGGAACCGGCCTACCGGGTGGCGATCGGCACCACGCTGCTGTACGCGGTGATCTGCTTCGCGCTGTTCCCGCTGTACCGCAGCTGGCGCGGGCGCGGCCTGCTGCGCGAGATGATGGTGTTGAGCCTGGCCTGTGGCGGCGTGTTCGCCCTGTTCGCCATGCATGCCTTCGTGGTGCAGTTCGGCCAGCAGGTCTCGCGGCTGTGGATCGGCACTTGGTTCGTCACCAGCCTGGCGACGTTGCTGCTCTCGCGCACGCTGGTGCGCGGCGTGCTCAACCGGCTGCGCTCGGAAGGCGTGGACGTGCAGCGCGTGGTGGTGGTGGGTCTGCGCCATCCGGTGGTGAAGATCCACAACTACCTGAGCCGCAATCCCTGGGTGGGCATGCAGGTGGTGGGCTACTTCAGCAGCGACTACGACCTGTCGGTGGCCGACCATCCGCAGAAGCTGCAGTGCCTGGGCGAGGGCACCGCCGACGCGCTGATCGACTACCTCGACGACCACCAGGTCGAGCAGGTGTGGATCTCGTTGCCGCTGGGCGAGCGCGACCACATCAAGCAGCTCCTGCAACGCATGGACCGCTATCCGATCCAGGTCCGGCTGATTCCCGATCTGTTCGACTTCGGCATGCTCAACCAGTCCGGCGACCAGATCGGCAATGTGCCGGTGATCAACCTGCGCCAGGGCGGCGTGGACCGCAACACTTACTTCGTGGTCGCCAAGGCGCTGCAGGACAAGCTGGTGGCCCTGGCCGCACTGGCCGTGCTGTGGCCGCTGATGCTGGCGATCGCGGTGGGCGTGAAGCTGAGCTCGCCGGGTCCGGTGTTCTTCCGCCAGCGCCGCCACGGCCTGGGCGGGCGCGAGTTCTACATGTACAAGTTCCGTTCCATGCGCGTGCAGCAGGAGCCCAGCGACGTGGTGGTGCAGGCCACGCGCGGCGACAGCCGGGTGACCCGCTTCGGCGCGTTCCTGCGCCGCACCAGCCTGGACGAACTGCCGCAGCTGTTCAACGTGCTCGGCGGCAGCATGTCTGTGGTGGGGCCGCGTCCGCACGCGGCGCAGCACAACACCCACTACGAAAAGCTGATCCACCATTACATGCAGCGGCACTACGTCAAGCCGGGGATCACCGGCTGGGCGCAGGTGAACGGCTTCCGCGGCGAGACGCCGGAACTGCGCACGATGAAGAAGCGCATCCAGTACGACCTGGACTACATCCGCCGCTGGTCGTTGTGGCTGGACACGCGGATCATCGTGCTGACCGCGTTCAAGGTGCTCGGGCAGAAGACCGCCTACTGATGCGCCCGATGCGTCTTCTTCCCGTCGACCGTGAACAGCGCCGGCGCCGCCTCCGCGTCGCCGTCGTTCCCGTGCTGCCTGCGTCGAATGACGTGGCGCGCGACACGTTTCTGCCGCGCGTGACGGCAGCCGATGGCCGCGTTGGCGTGCAACGCGCCGCCGCCGCAGCGAGGTGCGCATGCTGAGCGTGCCGGACATGCCGCTGCGCGAGCAGCGCCGCAACCTGCTGATCGAGCTGGTGCTGCTGTTCGCCGTCGGCTACAACTTCGTGCTGGCGGTGATCAACGCGAAGGTGTTCCGGGTCAGCCCGGCGATGACCTACGCGGTGGAGCTGGCGGTGTACGCCGCCTGCTTCCTGCTCGGCCTGCGCGCGCTGGACCGCAAGCGCATGGCGATGGTGTTCACCGGCATCGCGCTGCTGGCGCTGCTGATGCTGGTGCGCCTGTTCATGGCGTGGACGCTGGATCCGAAGTTCTTCCGCGATGCGCTGATCCCGTTCGCCTTCCTGATGCTCGGCGCGGCGTATACCGGCTCGCTGCCGCGCATGTTCGTGCGCATGGCGCTGCTGGTGTCGCTGGTGGCGGTGTTCGAACTGGCCCTGCCCAAGGTCTACGGCGACGTGGTCAACCCCAAGAGCTATTTCGTCAACGCGCGCGGCGCCAGCGCGTCGAGCTTCTGGAATCAGGACAGCAACCTGTTCGTCAGTGCGACACGGCCCGGCGCACGCAACTTCCTGCCGTCCTCGAACCTGCCGCGCGCCTCCTCGGTATTCATCGAGCCGGTGACGATGGGCAACTTCATCATCTTCTTCACCGCGATCCTGCTGACGTTCTGGCGCTGGATGCGGCCGTTGGCGATCGTCGCCTCGGTGGCGATGATCGGCTTCCTGATCGTGGCCTCGGACGGGCGCCTGGCCGCCGGTACCTGCGTGATGATGGCGCTGCTGAGTCCGTTGCTGCTGCGTATGGACCAGCGCCTGGGCTTCTTGATCTTCTTCGCGGTGATGGGCGGAGCGTGGCTGCTGGTGTGGGCCTCCGGCATCCAGAGCTACGAGGACACCACGTTGGGCCGGGTGTTCTTCACCGTCGATTCGATCCGCAGGATGAGCGCCGATGCGTGGATGGGGCTGGACGTGGATCAGCCGTACCGCTACTTCGACAGCGGCATCGCCTACTTCATCTCCTCGCAGTCGGTGCTGCTGGTGCTGGCGTTTCTGCTGGCGTACTCGTTCGCGATGCTGATGCGCACCATCGAAGGGCAGCTGTTCAAGAACCTGCTGATCTTCGCCTTCTCGCTGAGCCTGCTGGTCTCCAACGGCTACTTCTCGATCAAGACTGCGGCGCTGTGGTGGTTCGTGTGCGGCTGCCTGTGGCAGATGGCGCCGCGCCTGCGCGAGTCAGCCGCAGTGCCTGCGGCGCCGGCTCCCCGTATCCCGGCGGTGCCGGCATGAGCGCGCCCGCCACGGCCGTCTCCGCGTCCGTGCCGGCGCAGGGGCGTAGCGCATGGGCGAGCGCGCCGCGCGACATGCGCATCGATGCGGCCAAGGCGATCGCGATCCTGCTGGTGGTGTTCGGCCATGCCAAGGGCATTCCGCACGCCTACGTGATCCTGGCCTACAGCTTCCACGTGCCGATGTTCTTCCTGTTGTCGGGCTGGGTCGGCGAGGCCTTCGGCAATCGCCCGCTGAGCCTGGCCACGGTCGGCAAGCTGGCGCGCAGCCTGTTGTTGCCCTATGTGGCGTTCTTCTTCGTTGCCTACGCGTACTGGATGCTGACCCGGCACATCGGCAGCAAGGCGCAACTGTGGGGCGACCGGCCGTGGTGGGAGCCGCTGCTGGGCCTGGTCAGCGGCATCGGGCCCAAGCTCTACGTGATGCCCGCGCTGTGGTTCCTGCCGGCGCTGTTCGTGACCACGCTGGCCTATCTGGCGCTGCGTCGTACGCTGTCGTTGCAGGTGCTGGCCGGGCTTTCGTTGCCGCTGGCCTGGGGCTGGGCGTGCTGGTTCCCGGGGCAGGACATGCGCCTGCCGTTCTCGCTGGACGTGCTGCCGGTGGCGTTGTGCTTCTTCGCGATCGGCGCGCTCGCCGCGACGCGGGCGCAGTGGTGGCCGGCACGGCCGGCCGGCAATGCGCTGGCGGCGGTGCTGCTGGGCGCGGCCTGGTTCGCGATCGCCTGGCACAACGGCCGCGTCGACGTGAACATGCTCAAGTTCGGCGATTCCCCGCTGGGGTTCCTGGCCGCCAGCCTGCTCGGCAGCGCCATGGCCTTGTGCGTCGCCGGGCTGGTGCAGCATTGGGGCTGGCTGCAGTGGATCGGACGCAACACCTTGCTGATCCTGTGCACGCATACCTTGTTGTTCTCGGTGATGGCCGGCGTCGCCGCCCGTACCGGCCTGGTCCGCGGCGACGCCTGGGGACCGGCCTGGGCGGTGTCGGTGAGTGTGCTGGCGGTACTGGCCAGCGTGCCGATCCGCGTGGTGCTGGTGCGGATCGCGCCGTGGATGATCGGTGTGCGCCGCAGTGCGGTCGCGGGAGCGACGGCATGACGGCGGCGCTGCGGGCCGCGCACGGGCGCGACGGAGGCCGGGCATGAAGGTGGTGCATGTGGTGCGCCAGTTCCATCCGTCGGTCGGCGGCATGGAGGAGGTGGTGCTGAATATCGCGCGCCGCCATCTGCAGCAGGGCCGCGACCAGGTCGAAGTGGTGAGCCTGGAGCGGGTGTTCACCGATCCGCGGCAGCGTCTGGCGCCGCACGACAGCCACCAGGGCGTGCCGATCGTGCGCTTGCCGTACCGCGGTTCCTCGCGCTACCCGCTGGCGCCGTCGGTGCTGTCGGCGGTGCGCGGCGCGGATCTGCTGCACGTGCACGGCATCGATTTCTTCTACGACTTCCTGGCCCTGACCCGGCCGCTGCACCGTGTGCCGATGATCGTGTCCACCCATGGCGGTTTCTTCCATACCACCTATGCCTCGCGCCTGAAGATGCTCTGGTTCAAGACCCTCACCCGCGCCTCGGCGCTCGCCTATGCGCGGGTGGTGGCGACCAGCGAGAACGATGGCCGGCTGTTCTCGCAGGTGGTCGCGCCGCAGCGGCTGCGGGTGATCGAGAACGGGGTGGACGTGGACAAGTTCGCCGGGCAGGGCAGCGTCACGCCCGGACGCACGCTGATCTACTTCGGGCGCTGGTCGGTTAACAAGGGCCTGCTGGAGACCCTGGACCTGGTGCGCGCGCTGGCCGCACAGGATCCGGCCTGGCAGTTGATCGTGGCCGGGCGCGAATACGACTTCAGCATGGCCGACCTGCAGCAGGCGATCGCCGAGCGCGGCCTGCAGCAGCGGGTGCGCCTGCAGGTGGCGCCGACCCAGGCGCAACTGGCGCAGTTGCTCGGCAGCGCGCAGTACTTCGTTTGCCTGTCGCGGCACGAGGGGTTCGGCCTGGCCGCGGTGGAGGCGATGAGCGCGGGGCTGCTGCCGATCCTCAGCGACATCCCGCCGTTTGCGCGCCTGCACCGCGAGTCGGGGCAGGGCGTGCTGGTCGACCCGGCCGATGCGCAGACAGCCGCGGCCACCGTTCGTGCCTTCGCCGCCGGCACCGATGCGGACTTCGCCGCGCAGCGCGCAGCGGCGATGGCCTACGCGCATCGCTACGACTGGGATCGCGTGGTCGGCGCCTATCTGGACGAATACCGCCTGGCGCTGGGCGGCGCGGAGGGCGGCCGATGAGCGGCGAAAGCCAGCGCCATGGCACGTCGCAGCAGGCCGCGCCGGCGGTCACCGTGCTGCTGTCCACCGAGCGCCCGAACGCGACCACCAATCCCTATCTGACCCAGCTCTACGCGGCGTTGCCGCCGCAGGTGCAACTGCGCTTCTTCTCGATGCGCGCGGCGCTGCTGTCGCGCTACGACGTGCTGCACCTGCACTGGCCGGAATACCTGCTGCGGCATCGCACGGCGCTCGGCACGCTGGCCAAGCAGCTCTGTGTCGCCGTTCTGTTGTTGCGCCTGCGCCTGGCCGGTATACCGCTGGTGCGCACCCTGCACAACGTGGCGCCGCACGAGGACAAGGGCTGGCGCGAACGCCTGCTGCTGCGCTGGATCGACCGCCAGACCGCGCGCTGGATCCGCATCAATGCGACCACGCCCGCACGCACGCCGGCCACCGACACCATCCTGCACGGCCATTATTGCGACTGGTACGCGCCGCTGCCGCAACCGCCGCGCGTCCCCGGACGCCTGCTGCACTTCGGGCTACTGCGCCCGTACAAGGGCGTGGAGACGCTGATCGCGACGTTCGGCGCATTGCCCGATCCCCAACTCAGCCTGCGCATCGCCGGCAATCCGATCGATGCGCAGATCCGCGGCGTGGTCGAGCGCGCCTGCGCCGAGGACCCGCGGATCAGTGCACGCCTGCAGTATGTGGAGGACGCGGTGCTCGCGCAGGAGATCGGCGAGGCCGAATTGGTGGTGCTGCCGTACCGGCAGATGCACAACTCCGGCACCCTGCTGCTGGCGCTGTCGCTGGCGCGCCCGGTGCTGGCGCCGTGGAGCGAGGCCAATGCCGCCATCGCCGACGAAGTCGGCGCGCAGTGGGTGCAGCTGTACCAGGGCGAGCTGGATACGGCGCAACTGGCGCAGGCCCTGGCGCAGGCGCAGCAGGTGCCCGCCGATGCCGTGCCGGACCTGTCGCGGCGCGACTGGAACGGCATCGGCCTGCAGCACTACCGCAGCTATCTGCAGGCGCTGACCGCGCGTCGCGGGGAGGACGCATGAGCAGCGCCGAGACCCCGCGGCCGGCAGCGCCGCAGCCCGGACTGGGCGCGCGCGCCGCTGGCGGCGCGGCGGTGACCATGGCCGGGCAACTGGCCAAGATGGTGGTGCAGTTCGGCGGCATCATTCTGCTGGCGCGGCTGCTGACGCCCTACGACTACGGCCTGATGGCGATGGTGACGGCGATCGTCGGCATGGCCGAGATCCTGCGCGACTTCGGCCTGTCCTCGGCGGCGATCCAGGCCAAGCACGTCAGCCGCGAGCAGCGCGACAACCTGTTCTGGATCAACAGCGGCATCGGCCTGGCGCTGGCGATCGTGGTGTTCCTGTCCTCGTCGTGGATCGCGCACTTCTACCGCGAGCCGGCCCTGCTCGGCATCTCGCAGGCGCTGGCGGTGACCTTCCTGTTCAACGGCATGACCACGCAGTACCGCGCGCACCTGAGCCGCGCGCTGCGCTTCGGCCAGGTCTCGCTGAGCGACGTCGGCGCGCAGGTGCTGGGCCTGCTGGCCGGCGTCGGCGTGGCCCTGGCCGGCTACGGCTACTGGGCGCTGGTCTGGCAACAGGTGGTGCAGGCGCTGGTCAATCTGCTGATCGCCGGCGCCTGCGCGCGTTGGCTGCCGCGCGGCTACCGGCGCGATGCGCCGATGCGCACCTTCCTCAGCTTCGGCTGGAACCTGATGGCGGCGCAGTTGCTCGGCTACGCCAGCCGCAACGTCGGCCAGGTGATCATCGGCCACCGCATCGGCGCCGAGGCGCTGGGCCTGTACAACCGCGCGTTCCAGCTGCTGATGATGCCGCTGAACCAGATCAACGCACCGGCCACCTCGGTGGCGCTGCCGGTGCTGTCGCAGCTGCAGGACGATCCGCCGCGCTTCGGCAACTTCCTGCTGCGCGGGCAGACGGTGATGGTGCACCTGATCGTCGCGCTGTTCTCCTTCGCCTGCGCGCTGGCGATGCCGTTGATCGTGCTGGTGCTGGGCGAGCAGTGGCGGCCGGCGGTGCCGCTGTTCCAGGTGCTGACGCTCGGCGGCATCTTCCAGACCGCCTCCTACGCCACTTACTGGGTGTTCCTGGCGCTGGGCCTGATGCGTCAGCAACTGGTTTATTCGGTGGTCGGGCGGGTGATGCTGATCGCCTGCATCTTCGCCGGCTCGCTGTGGGGCGTGATGGGCGTGACCGTGGGCTACACGCTGGGCTTGCTGGTGATGTGGCCGCTGTCGGTGATCTGGATCGCGCGCATCGCGCCGCAGATCCCGGCCTGGGAGTTGTTCAACAACGCCTTGCGCGCGGTGCTCGGCTACGGCGTCTGCGGCGTTGCCGCGTACTTCGCCGCACAGCAGTGGGGTGGCGCGTCGTTGTGGCTGCAACTGATCGTCGGCGCGGTGGCGATGGCGCTAGGCTGCCTGCTGGTGTTCGCGCTGTGGCCGGCGTTCCGCCGCGATGTGTTGGCCATCCTGCAGATGCGCACGCTGTTGCGCCAGGCACGGGGAGCGCGATGAGCGTCGGCCGGCCGTGTCTTTCCTTTCCTTCATTCCGCACAGGAGCGAGCGCATGAGCGATTCTTCCGCAGCGGCGCTGCCCGCATCGGCACCGGCCGCGGCCACCAGTGGGCGTGCGCCGTGCTATCTGGTGCTGTCGGCGCACGACTACCGCACGCCGCGTCGCGCCAACATCCACTTCATTGCCGACGAGCTGGCCAAGCGCGGCCCCACGCGGTTCTTCTCGCTGCGCTACAGCCTGCTGTCGCGGCTCAAGGGCGACCTGCGCCTGCCGCTGGACGCGACCGCCAACCAGGTGGTCCGCCACAACGGCGTGGACTGCTATCTGTGGCGCGCGCTGCTGCATCCGTTCAACACCCGGCGGCGCTGGCTGCGGCCGCTGGAAGACCTGATGTTCAAGCTGTACGCGGCGCGCGCGCCGGCCACGCTGATCCGCTGGATGCGCGAGGCCGACGTGATCGTGTTCGAGAGCGGCATCGCGGTGGCCTTCATCGCGCTGGCTGCGCGGATCAACCCGACCGCTCGCAAGGTGTACCGCGCCTCCGACGGCTTGAGCACGATCAACGTCGCCGACTACATCGAGCGCGAGTTCGACCGCGTGGCGCCGAGCCTGGACGTGATCGCGCTGGTGTCGCCGGCGATGGCCGAGGAGGTCGCCAGCCGCCACAACGTGTACCACGTCGGCCACGGCGTGGACCACGACCTGCACACGCTCGGCGACCCCTCGCCGTACGGCGAGGGCATCCATGCGGTGGCGGTGGGCTCGATGCTGTTCGATCCCGATTTCTTCGTCGCCGCCAGCCGCGCCTTTCCGCAGGTCACCTTCCACGTGATCGGCTCGGGCATGGGGCGCGCGCCGGGCTATGGCGACAACGTGGTGGTGTACGGCGAGATGAAGCACGCCGAGACCATCCGCTACATCAAGCACGCCCGCTTCGGCATCGCGCCGTACGCGTCCGAGCAGGTGCCGGCGTATCTGGCCGACAGTTCGATGAAGCTGCTGCAGTACGACTTCTTCGGCCTGCCGGCCGTCTGCCCCAATGCCGTGGTCGGCCGCTATCCGTCGCGCTTCGGCTACACGCCTGGCGACGAGGCGTCGATCATCACCGCGATAGGGCAGGCGCTGCAGGCGCCGCACGTGCGCCATCGGCAGTGCCTGAGCTGGTCCGACACCACCGACCGGGTGCTGGACCCGGCCGCCTACCCGGAGACCCGTCTGTTCGCCGACGGCGTGGCCTGAGTCCACGCCCCGGCTTGTCCGCCGTACCCCCCGCGCAACCAAGGAGGACCGATGTCCGCATTGCAAAAATGGATCGATTACGAAGAGCGCCGGGCGCTGTTCTGGTGGAAGCCGAAGAACGGCGAGATCAACGTCGGCGATCATCTTTCCAAGATCATCGTCTCCAACGTGCTTGGCCAGCGCGACCGCACCTTGCTGGACAAGCGCGACAAGCGCACGCGGCTGATCGCGATCGGCTCGGTGCTGCACTTCGCCCGCGACGGCGACACCGTGTGGGGCAGCGGCGTCAACGGCAAGATTCCCGCCGACCGCCATACCTTCCGCCAGCTCGATGTGCGTGCGGTGCGCGGCCCCAAGACCCGCGCGTTCCTGCGCGAGCGCGGCCTGCAGGTGCCGGAGGTCTACGGCGACCCGGGTCTGCTGATGCCGTTGTTCTTCCCGCGCGAGGCGCTGTTGGCGCCATCGGCACGGCAGCCGTTCCTGGTGGTGCCGCACTTCAACGAACCGTTGGACAAGTATGCGCAGTACAAGGACCACCTGGTGCTGCCGAACCGCCAGCCGGCCGCCTTCGTGCGGCAATTGCTCGGCGCCGACCTGGTCGTGTCCAGTTCCCTGCACGGGCTGATCCTGGCCGAGGCCTACGGCGTGCCGTCGGTGTACCTGGACTGGGGCAACGGCGAGGACCGCTTCAAGTACGACGACTACTACGCCGGCACCGGCCGCGGCCGCTGGCATGCCGGGCACACGGTGGAGGAATGCGTGGCGCTGGGCGGCAATACCGTGTTCGATCTGGCCGCGGTGCAACGCGGCCTGCTGGAGAGCTTTCCGCATGACCTCTGGTGAGCGCGCGACCGGCGAGGTGCTGGCGCTGGGCGGTTATCCGATCCTGCGCAGCACCGAGACCGAGTTCGTTGCCGCGTTGCTGCAGGCGCTGGCGCGCGGCGAGCGCCGCCAGGTGTTCTTCGCCAACACCAACTTCGTGGTGCAGTGCCAGGCCCTGCGTGCGCAACTGGCTGCGCCGGACGTGTGCATCGTCAACGACGGCATCGGCATGGACCTGGGCGCGCTGCTGGTGCACGGTCGCCGCTTCGCCGGCAACCTCAACGGCACCGATCTGATTCCGGCGCTGTGCCGGCAGAGCCCGCGGCCGCTGCGCTTCTTCCTGCTCGGCGGCCGGCCCGGCGTGGCCGACGCCGCGGCGCAGACCTTGCGGCAGACGCTGGGGCAGCAGGTGGTCGGCACCTGCGACGGCTATGCCGAGTTCGCCGCGGCCGGGGACGGGCTGGCCGCGCGCATCAACGCCAGTGGCGCCGACGTGCTGCTGGTGGCGTTCGGCAATCCGCTGCAGGAGCGCTGGGCGCTGCAGCAGGCGGGGCAACTGCAGGTGCCGCTGGCGTTCGGCGTGGGCGCGCTGCTGGACTTCCTGTCCGGCACCGCGCGGCGCGCGCCGGCCTGGGTGCGCCGACTGCGCCTGGAATGGATCTATCGCCTGCTGCGCGAGCCGCGGCGCCTGCTCAAGCGCTACAGCTGGGATCTGCTGGTGTTCTTCGCGCTGTGCCTGCGGCATGGCAGGCGGCTGGGCGCCATGCCGCCTGCACGCGACTCGCTGCGCCCCTCGTGACGTCGAGCGGCCGCCGCCGCGGAAATGGCGCGGCCTGACATCCGCACGGCCGTGCGCCGGATTAGACTGGACGCATGTCCAGCGCCGCCGCCTTCCGAATCGCCGCCTTGGTGCGCGACCTGTCGCTGCTGCCGCACCCGGAGGGCGGACGCTACGCGCGCGTGCATACCTCGGCCCTGGTGGTGCAGCACGAGCAGACGTTGCGCCCGGCCTGCACCGCGATCCGCTTCCTGCTGGCGCAGGGTGAAGTCAGCAATTGGCACCGCATCGATGCCGACGAGACCTGGCAATGGGAAGAGGGCGGTGCTCTGGAACTGCTGGGCTTCGATCCGCAGCATGGCCTGCAGCGCTACCGCCTGGATGCCAGCGAGCGTGGCGGCATGCCGTCGGTGGTGATCGCGGCCGGCACCTGGCAGGCCGCGCGTCCGTTGGCCGACTACTGCCTGGTGCGCTGCGTGGTAGCGCCGGGGTTCCTGTGGGAGCGCTTCGAACTGCTGGCGGACACCGACCCGCTGGCCACGCATCTGCCGAAGCTGGCGGACTGATGCCGGGGCGGCGCGGGGTGCGCGCGACGACCGCGCCGGGGACCGTGGCGCGCCGGCTCGGCTCGGCGTTGTGCCTGGCGGCGGCGTTGCTGGCGGCGGGCGTGCCCGCCGTGCAGGCGCAGACCGCGACGCCGGCCGCACCAGCCCATCCGCCGGTGGTCGACCTGGAGGCGGTGCTGGTGAGCGGGCGCCAGCCCGGCCCGGGGCTGTGGCAGGTCCGCCGCGGCGATCACGTGCTGTGGATCCTCGGCACGGTGTCGCCGCTGCCCAAGCGCATGCAGTGGGAATCGGGCGAAGTGGAGCGGGTGATCGCCCAATCGCAACAGGTGATCGCGGCGCCGACCCTCACCCTGGACTCGGGCCTGGGCATGTTCCGCAGCCTGATGCTGCTGCCGTCCTTGCTCAAGGCGCGGCGCAATCCCGACGACCGCACCCTGCAGCAGGTGCTGCCGCCGGAGCTGTATGCGCGTTGGCTGCCGCTGAAGGCGCGCTACCTGGGCCGCGACGGCAGCGTGGAACGCTGGCGGCCGGTATTCGCGGCGCAGGAGCTGTACGAAACGGCGATGCGCACCTCCGGCCTGAGCCTGGGCAGCGTCGTGCAGCCGGTGATCGCGCGTGCGGCCAAGCGCGCCAGGGTGCCGATCGTGCCGGTGGTGGTGGAGGTCAAGGTGCCCGACGCCAAGCGCGCGCTGCAGGAGTTCCGGGCGACCTCGCTCAACGACAGTGCCTGTTTCGCGCGCACCTTGCAGGTCATCGATCGCGACCTGGAGACGATGCGCCAGCGCGCCAATGCGTGGTCCGAAGGCGATCTGGACACGCTGGCCAGGCTGCCCGCCAACGATCAGTACCGGGTGTGCCTGGACGCGGTCGGCGAAGCGGCGATCGCGCGCAAGCTGGGCCTGGGCGATGTGCGCCAGCGTGCGCAGGCGGCCTGGTTGCAGGCGGCCGAGCGGGCGCTGGCGCAGAACCGCTCCAGTTTCGCGGCGTTGCCGATGCAGACCCTGCAGGAGCCGGGCGGGCCGCTGGATCGGCTACGCGCCAGTGGCGCCGAGGTGATCGCGCCCTAGGCTGTATCGACATTCATTTCAGCCACATTGGGATAGAGGCCAGATACAGGAAAGCCAAGAAATGCGTTGGCTTGCGATCGAAGCGCGTGGCGATACGGCGGAACTGCTTGAGCTTGGCGAAGCAACGTTCGATGCGATTGCGTAACCGGTAGCGTGCTTTGTCGTAGCGGCGCGGCCGCTGGCAACTGCGTGGAGGGATCACCGCCTTGGCGCCTCGTGACCTGATCAACGCCACCAGTTCCCGACTGTCATAGCCCTTGTCGGCCAGCACATATTTCGGCTTGAACCCGGCCAACAAGGCGCGCGCTTGCGTGATGTCGTTACGCTGCCCACCTGTCAGCACGACCCGCACCGGCCGGCCCTGGCTATCCACGGCCAAGTGGATCTTTGTGCTCAGGCCTCCTCGGGAGCGCCCCAGAGCCGAGTCCGAAGCCCCCCTTTTCCGGTCGCCGCCTGTGCATGCGCCCGGACGATGCTGCTATCAATCATCAGGTACTCGTTGTCTCGAGCCCGAGTCAGGCTCTGGAAAATCCGCTCCCAGACGCCCTTGGCGGCCCAACGGGTAAAGCGTTTGTGCACGCTTTTGTAGGCCCCGTAGCGCGGCGGCAGATCACTCCAGCGTGCGCCGGAGCGCAACACCCACAGCACGCCATTGACGAAAGTGCGGTTGTCGGCTGCTGTGCGGCCCGGGTCACTGGCTTTGCCTGAAAGCAAGTCTTCGATCCGCTCCCATTGGCTCTGGGTCAATTCATAGCGGCTGGGCCGCGACGTGATGGTCTTCGACATCCCAAAAAAATACCGCTGAATGTCGATACAGCCTAGGGCGTGTCATCAATTCCCGAGTATGCCGCGTTGGGTCTGGCAGGCGCGCGGCCGGCGTTGCGTGGCGCAGCGCCTGACTGGCCGTCAGGTCAAGCCGCGCGGCGCCGGCCGCGCGCCTGCCAGGCCCAACCCGAAGGGCCGCGATTGCGCGCGCCCATGGCCGCGTCATCGCTCGGGCGTGGACGGACGTCCACTTCCTCGCTCTTCCTTGCCACAGGCGCGCGCAATCGCGGCGCGGCATGCTCGGGGATTGATGACACGCCCTAGGTCACGCGCTGGAGACGCCGGCGCAATCGAAAGCGGCATGAGGCGCATCGAGAACCGAGCGCAATGCCGCAAGCAGGCACGGCATGCGCCAACCGCCGTGCCGTTGCTCTGCTCGCAATCGCGACGGGTCAGCCCGCCGCGGTGCGCGGTGCGCTGGCGCTGGTGGCCAGTTGCGGCCAGCGCTTCAGCACCGCGGCGCGGATGCCGGCGGCGTCGATGCCGGCTTCGGCCAGCAATTGCTCGCGGCTGGCATGGTGCTGGAACGCGTCGGGCAGGCCCAGGTGCAGCACCGGGCGCAGCACGCCTTCGGCGTTGAGCAGCTCGGCCACGCCGGAACCGGCACCGCCGGCCACCACGTTGTCCTCGATGGTCACGAAGCCTTCGTGGCTCTGCGCCAGCTCCAACAGCAGGGCGCGGTCCAGCGGCTTGACGAAGCGCATGTTGACCACGCTCAGACCGAGCTCGCGGCCGACCTGTTCGGCTGCCGCCAGGGTCGCACCGAACGCCAGCAGCGCCACCGTGTGGCCCTGCGCGCGCACTTGCGCCTTGCCGATCGGCAGGGGGTCCAGCGTGGTCCCGGGGGCGATCCCGGGGCCGGTCCCGCGCGGGTAGCGCACCGCAGCCGGGCCGGCATGGCGCAGACCGGTGCTGAGCAGTTGCCGGCACTCGGCTTCGTCGGCCGGCGCCATCACCACCAGGTGCGGCACGCAGCGCAGGAAACTCAGGTCCAGGTTGCCGGCATGAGTGGCGCCATCCGGGCCGACCACGCCGCCGCGGTCGATCGCGAACAGCACATCGAGCTGCTGCACCGCCACGTCGTGCACCAACTGGTCGTAGCCGCGCTGCAGGAAGGTGGAATAGATCGCCACCACGGGCTTGGCGCCGTGCACGGCCATGCCCGCGGCCAGGGTCACCGCGTGCTGCTCGGCGATGGCCACGTCGAAATAGCGCTGCGGGTATTCCTTGCTGAAGCGCACCAGGCCCGAGCCTTCGCGCATCGCCGGGGTGATCGCCAGCAGTGCCGGCTCGGCCGCGGCCATGTCGCAGATCCAGTCGCCGAACACGTCGGTGTAGGTTGGCGCCTTGGCGCCCGGCTTGGCCACCAGGCCCTTGCTCGGGTCGAACGGGCCGACCGCGTGATAGCCGATCTGGTCGCCCTCGGCCAGTTCGTAGCCCTTGCCCTTGGTGGTGATGACGTGCAGCAGCTGCGGACCCTTGAGGGTCTTGAGCGTCTTCAGCGCGCCGAGCAGCGCCGGCAGGTCGTGGCCGTCGATCGGGCCGGTGTAGTGGAAGCCCATTTCCTCGAACAGCGTGGACGGCACGAACATGCCCTTCCAGTGCTCTTCCCAGCGTCGCACGAAGCGCGCGGTGGGGTTGCTCTTCTTGTCGCCGAGGATCTTCTTGCCGCCCTCGCGGATGGCGTTGAGGGTCTTGCTGCCGCTCATCCGCCCCAGCATCTTGGTGACCCCGCCGACCGCCTCGGAGATCGACATGCGGTTGTCGTTGAGGATCACCAGCAGGCTCGGTTCCGGGTCCATGCCGCCGGCGTGGTTCAGCGCCTCGTAGGCCATGCCCGCGGTCATCGCGCCGTCGCCGATCACCGCCACCACCTTGCGCTCGTCGCCCATGCGCTGCAGCGCCACCGCCATGCCCAGCGCGGCCGAGATCGAGGTGGAGGAATGGCCGACGCCGAAGGTGTCGTACTCGCTTTCCTCGCGCTTGGGGAACGGCGCCACGCCGTCGGCCTGCTTGACCGTGTGGATGCGGTCGCGGCGTCCGGTGAGGATCTTGTGCGGATAGGTCTGGTGGCCGACGTCCCACACCAGTTGGTCGACCGGTGTGTCGTAGAGGTAGTGCAGGGCGACGGTGAGTTCGATCACGCCCAGCCCGGCGCCGAAATGGCCGCCGCTCTTGCCGACGCACTCGATCAGAAAGGCGCGCAGTTCCTCGGCGATGGCCGGCAGCTCCGATTCATCGAAGCGACGCAGTTCGGCGGGGACCTGGATGCGCGAGAGGCGCGGATAGCGGGTGGGGTCGATCATCGGAATGGAGGTTCAGCGGACCTGTCATTTTCCTCTCCATTCCGGGCACGCGCAATCAACCCGTTCATCCGCGGGCGCGTGGATGGCCGGTTTTGGCCGGGGTGCGGCAATCCGTCGCAGCGGGCGTGACGGCGGCGTGAGGCCGCGCGGCTACAACGAGAGCTTCGAGCGCTTCGGCAACTGCGCCTTCAGGAACGACATCTGATCGGCCAGGATATTGCGGTTGGACAGGATCAGATGCTCGATCCAGCTCGGCCGGTACGGCACCGCCAGCAGCGGCATCGACGCCTGCTGCGGGGTGCGGTTGCCCTTGCGCGAATTGCAGTGGAAGCACGCGGTGACCACGTTCTCCCAGATGTCGCGGCCGCCCTTGGACACCGGCAGCACATGATCGCGGGTCAGCTGCGGGCGGCTGAACTGCTGGCCGCAGTACAGGCACAGTTGCGCGTCGCGGGCGAACAGCGCGGTATTGGTGAGGGTCGGGGTGGGGTCGAGCGCACGCGCATGCGCGTGGCCGCGCGCGGCGATGATCGGATGCAGCTCCAGCACGCTGCGCTCGCCGCTGGCGCGGCTGATGCCGCCGTGGATGTGCAGGCACGGCTCGCCGAGCGTCCAGGCCACCGCGCCGCGTGCGTACAGGCAGGCGGCATCCTGCCAGTTGATCCAGTCCAGCACGCGGCCATGCGCGTCCAGCGACAGCAGCCGGACCGAAGGCAGGTGGGAAGGGGACGCCGCAGGCGACGGGACCGCGGCCGAGGCGCCGCAGGCCCCGGTATCGATCAGACCAAGCGTTGTTGTGTCTGTCTCCATCGGGAAGACAGCTTATACCCGATTGGTGACGGTTTGTGTATCGGTCGCGGCGGGCCGTGCGGCCCCGGCACGGCGTGCATGCCGGGGCTGCGTTCGGACCTGGATGTGCGACTCAGAACTGCGCGTCGGCCAGCGTCATCAGCGGCGCGGCGCCGCTGTCGATGGCCGCGGCGTGGGTCAGCGTGCGCGGCAGCAGGCGGGCGTAGTAGAAGCGCGCGGTCTCGCGCTTGGACTGCTTGAACGCCTCGCCGTGCGCCGAGGCCTCGGCCGCGGCGACGCTGCGCGCCCACCAGTAGGCCAGCACCACGTAGCCGGAATAGAACACGTAGTCGTAGCTGGCCGCGCCCAGTTCCTCGGGATTGCCGGCGGCGCGCTGCAGGATGCGCTTGGTCAGCGCCGCCCACTCGGCGGCCTTCTCGCGCAGCGGCGCGACGAATTCGGCCACCGCCGGGTTGTCGGCGTGCTCGGTCAGGAAGGCCTCGATCTGCGCCAGGAACAGCTTCAGCCCGGCGCCCTGGCTGGACGCGGTCTTGCGCCCGATCAGGTCCAGCGCCTGGATGCCGGTGGTGCCTTCGTACAGGGTGGTGATGCGCGCGTCGCGGGCCAGTTGCTCCATGCCGTGTTCGTGGATGTAGCCGTGGCCGCCGAAGCACTGCAGGGCGTGATAGGTGTTCTCCACCGCCCACTCGGTCTGGCAGGCCTTTGAGATCGGGGTGAGGAAGCTGACCAGCACGTCGGCCTGCTCGCGCTCGGCCGGGTCCTGCGCGCTGTGCGCGATGTCGATCAGGGTTGCGGCATGTAGCGCCAGCAGGCGGCTGCCTTCGGTCAGCGCCTTCACCGTCAGCAGCATGCGGCGCACGTCCGGGTGCACCAGGATCGGGTCAGCCGGCTTCTCCAGCAGCTTGGCGCCGCTCAGCGAACGCGACTGCAGGCGCTCGCGGGCGTAGTGCAGCGCGTTCTGGTAGGCGCGTTCGGACAGACCGATGCCCTGCAGGCCGACGCCGAGGCGCGCGGTATTCATCATGGTGAACATGGCCTGCAGGCCCTTGTGCGGCTGCCCGACCAGGTAGCCCTCGGCGCCGTCGAAGTTCATCACGCAGGTGGCCGAGCCGTGGATGCCCATCTTGTGCTCCAGCGAGCCGCAGCGCAGCGCGTTGCGCTCGCCGACGCTGCCGTCGCGGGCGACCTTGAACTTCGGCACCACCAGCAGGGAGATGCCCTTGGCGCCGGCCGGCGCGTCCGGCAGCCGCGCCAGCACCAGGTGCACGATGTTGTCGGTGAAGTCGTGCTCGCCGGCGGTGATGAAGATCTTGGTGCCGCTGACCGACCAGCTGCCGTCGGCGTTGGGCTCGGCGCGGGTCTTGAGCAGGCCCAGGTCGGTGCCGCAGTGCGGTTCGGTCAGGCACATGGTGCCGGTCCAGCGGCCATCCACCAGCGGCTTCAGGAACACCTCCTGCTGCCAGGCCTCGCCGTGCTGCTTGAGTGCTTCGACCGCGCCGTGCGACAGCAGCGGGAAGTTGCCCCAGGCCAGGTTGGCGGCGTTGACCATTTCGTTGAGCGGCACGCCGAGGGTGTGCGGCAGGCCCTGGCCGCCGAACTCGGCGGCGGCGGTCAGCCCGGTCCAGCCGCCCTCGGCGAACTGCCGGTAGGCCTCGCGGAAGCCGGGGGCGGTGGTCACCGCGCCGGTGGCCTTGTCCAGGATGCAGCCGTGCTCGTCGCCGACCCGGTTCAGCGGCGCCAGCACGGTGCCGGTGAAGCGCGCCGCTTCCTCCAGCACCGCGTCGATCAGTTCGGCATTGGCGTCGGCGTGGCCGAGGCGGGCGAACAATGCCTCCACCTGCAGCACGTCGTGCAGCGCGAAGCGGAGATCGGTCAACGGGGCTTGATAGGTGCTCATGCGATCGCTCGTGACGAGGGCCGCGGCGCGGCCGAGGTGCCCAGGATACTATGGCGTATGGAGTATGCGCAGCCGCGCCGAGCCCGCCGGTGCGCGGCGCCGTTCAGTCGAGCAGGCCGTGGCGGACCGCGTAGCGCACCAGTTCGGCGGTATTGCGCATGCCCAGCTTGTTGAGCACGCGGAAGCGGTGGTTCTCGGCGGTCTTGACGCTGATCTGCAGCACCCGCGCGATCTCCTTGGTGGTGCGGCCCTCCACGATCAGGTGGAACACCTCGCGTTCGCGCGCGGTCAGGCTGCGGTAGGGATCGGGCGGCAGCGCCTGCGGCTGCTGCATCTGCGCCACCAGTGCCTGCGCGGCCTGCGGCGAGAAGTGGCCGCGGCCGGCGTGCAGGTTGCGCACCGCGGCGATCAGGTCGGCGCTGGCGCTGTCCTTGAGCAGATAGCCGGAGGCGCCGGCGCGCACCGCGTGCAGCACGTATTCGTGTTCCTCGTGCATGGTCAGCACCAGGATCCGCGCCAGCGGCACGGTCTCGCACAGCCGTCGGACCACGTCGATGCCGTTGAGCCGCGGCATCGAGATGTCCACGATCGCCACATCCGGGCTGGTCGCCTCGGCCTTGGCCAGCGCCTCGATGCCGTCGGCGGCCTGCGCCACCACCTGGATGCCGTCGATCGCGTCGAGCACGGCGACCAGGCTTTCGCGCACCAGGGTGTGGTCGTCGGCGATGAGGACCCGGATCGGCGCGCTCATGCCGGTGCGCTCCAAGCGCGCCGACAGGCGGGATGTCGCGGCGTGTGCAGCGTCGCGCGGGTGTCGGGGCGGGGCAGGGCGATCACGTTCAATCGGCCTCCAGCGGGACCCGGATCTGCACGCAGCAGCCCTCGCCCGGGGACGATTGCAGGCGCAGGCTGCCGCCGCTCAGGCGCAGGCGTTCGCGCAGGCCGCTCAGGCCGCTGCCGCCGGCCACCAGCGCCTGCTGCGGGTCGCAGCCGCGGCCGTCGTCGAGCACCTGCAGATGCGCCCAGCCGTCGCGGGCCACCAGCCGCAACAGCACCGACTGCGCAGCCGAGTGCTTCAGCGCATTGGTCAGCGCTTCCTGCGCGCTGCGGAACAGCAGGGTCTGCAGCGCTTCGTCCAGCGTCGGCAGCGGGCCGATCTCGACGCTGACCGGGGTGGCGCCGGCGGCGGACTGGCTGCGGCCGAGCCAGCCCAGCGCGGCTTCCAGTCCCAGGTCGTCGAGGATCGGCGGGCGCAGCAAGCGCGACATCTGCCGGGTGTCTTCCAGTGCCTGCGTACACAGATGGATGGCGTCTTCGAGCGGTGCGCGCAACGCGGCGTCGGCCGCGCCGAGCGCCGCGCCCAGTTGCGCCAGCCGGTGCTTGAGCACGGTGAGGTTCTGGCCGACGCCGTCGTGCAGCTCGCGCGCCAGGCGCCGGCGTTCGTCCTCCTGCACCTTGACCACGGCGCGGCCGAGGCGGCGGAATTCGCGTTCGTTGGCTTCCAGCCGCTGCAGCAGCAGGCGGTAGCGTTCGGCGGCGGTCGTGGCGGCGTCGTTCATGGCGTGGTCTGTGCGCGCGCGACAGCGGAACCGTCGGTGGCCTGCGCCGCGGCGCGGCGGGCGCGTTGCGCGGCGGCGTGGTCGCCGAGCGCGTCCAGGCGCTGCGCGGCCTGCGTGTGCAGGGCGGCGGCGAACAACGGGCTGCCGCGCAGCAGCAGGGCCTGCGCCTGCGCATAGCGCGCCGCGACCTGGTCGGCCGCGCCGTAGCGCAGCGCCTGCTGCAGATAGCGCAGGCGCAGCCCGGCATTGCCCAGGCGGGCGACGTCGCCCTCCAGCGCGGCGAGCGCGGGTTCGTCGTGCGCCGCGTGTACCTGGACCTGCAGTTGCAGCAGGCGGGTGCCGCTGGCGCGTGCCAGCGCCTCGGCCTGGCGCAGCGCGGCGGCGGCCGCGGCGTCATCGCCGTCGCGTTCGGCCAGTTGCGCCTGCAGCAGCGCCGCACTCGCGCGCTGTTCGCTGGACACCGAGGCGGGCGCTTGCCGCTGCACCTGCTGCAGCGCCAGCCGCGCCTGCGCCGGGTCGTCCAACGCCAGCCACACCTGCGCGCGCAGCAAGGCGATGTCGGTCTGCCCGCGCTGGTCGCGGCTCTGCTGGAACAGCCGCTGCGCCTGGTCCAGTTCGGTCAGCGCCACCGCGCGCTGGCCTTGCCAGAACGCCAGTTCGGCCAGGTTGCGCCGGCTCACCGCCACTTCCTCGAGCATCTGGTGGCGCTCGGCCTCGCGCAACGCCTGGCTCAGCAGGGTCTGCGCCTGGGTCCAGTGGCCGCGTGCGGTGGCCAGCAGGCCGAGATTCTGCGCGGTGCGCACGCGGCCGGTGGCGTCGTTGAGGTCGGCATAGGCGCGCGCGGCCTGTTCCCAGAACGCCTGCGCGCTGTCCAGGTCGCCCAACTGGAAATGCGCGAAGCCGATGTTGTTGAGCGTCTCGGCGACGCCGTGCGCATCGCCGATCGCGCGCCAGGCGGTCAGCGCGCCGCGGAACGCCTGCAGCGCCTGCGGGTAGTCGCCGCGCTCCTCGGCCAGCAGGCCGAGTTCGTTGGCGGCGGCGGCCTGACCGTCGCGGTCGCCGAGTTCGACGTACAGCACCTGCGCCTGCTGCAGTTTCTGTTCGGCCTCGGCGAAGGCACCGCCGATGCTCAGCGTGCCCGCCAGGTTGCGCAGGCTGGTGGCGACGCCACGGCGATTGCCGACCTGCCGGCGCAGCTCCACCGCGCGCAGGTACTGCGCCTGCGCCTGCTGCGCCAGGCCGAGCCGGCCGTAGCCCACGCCCAACGCGTTCACCGTCTCCGCTTCGCCATAGAGGTCGCGGCCGCGGCGGAACAGCAGTTGCGCGCGCAGCAGGTCGTCGTCCACCGCGGTGGCGGCGTTGCCGCTGAGGATCGCCAGCTTGCCCAGCGCCAACCACAGCCGCGGGTCGTCGGGATCGCGCTGCGCCAGCGTACGCAGGCGATCGCGTGCCGCGTCCAGGTGGCCGGCCTGCGCCTGGATGCGCGCGACCTGCAACTGCACCTCGCTGTCGTCGGGCCGGGCCGTGGCCAACGCCTGCCAGGCGCTGTCGGCAGCGGCGAGATCGTCTTCGGCTTCCAGGCGCAGCGCCGCCAGCAGGGCCAGGGTGCGCGGCCGCGCCGTCGCCGCAGGCGCGCGCGCATCCAGCGCCTCGCGCGCCTTCTGTTCTTCGCCGATGGCTTGCGCCGCGACCACCTCGGCCAGGCGCAACGGCGCGGACTGCGGCGCCTGCGCGCTGGCCTCGGCGAACTGCTGCAGTGCCTGCGCGCTGTCGTCGTGCTGCTGCGCTGCCAGGCCGCGCGCATACGCCTGCAGCGCGGCAGGTGCGGGCAGGTCGTCGGGCAGGGTGGCGCCTTCGCCGAGCAGCGCCCTGGACGCGATCGGCAACCAGGCGGCGTAGGCCGCGGCCGGATCGGCGGCGGTCGGTCCGTCGATGCGTTGCGGCGCGCCGCTGGCCGGGTGCAGCAGCGCCTGCAGGCGCCAGCCGGCGCCTTGGTGTTGCAGGCTCGGCTGCAGCACGCGCTGCGCCGAAGCGAGCCGGCGCAGCGCCGCCACGTCCAGCGGCGCCTGGCCGGTGGGGTCGTACTGGCGCAACGCCTGCCGGGTGCGCGCGTCATCGACCACGGTCAGCGTTTCGCCGAGGCTGCCGCGCAGCCAGCTGCCGAGCGCCAGGCGTTGCTCGGCGCTGCCCGGGTCGCCGGCCAGCGGCAGGACCAGCAGGCGCGGCAGCGGTTGCGCGGCGACCACCGGCGGCGGGGCGCTGGCGCGTTGCGCCTGCCACCGCCAGGCACCGACGCCAAGCAGGGCAGCACCGGCGAGCGTCGCGGCCAGGCCCAGGCCGAGCCGGCGCCAGCGCCGGCGATCGCGCGGCAGTTGCCGACGCTCGATCGCCACGATCACCTCGCCGGCGTGCTGCAGGCGGTCGCGCGGCTGCGGGCGCAGCAGCCGCTGCAGCAACCGCACCAGCCAGCCCGGCACGTCCGCGCGCAGCCGGTCCACCGGCGGTGGCTCGCGCAGCATGCGCTGGGCCAGGGTCTCGGACAGGGTGCCGCCGGCGAACGGCACCTGCCCGGCGAGCATTTCGTAGAGGATCAGGCCCAGCGCGTAGAGGTCGCTGCGCGGGTCGAGCGCGTCGCCGCGCGCCTGTTCCGGCGACAGGTAGGCGGGCGTGCCGATGACGTTGCCCAGGGTCGCGCCGAGACCGCTGCTGGCCATCGAGCAGGCCACGCCGAAGTCGCTGATCAGCGCATCGCCGCCACGCTGCAGCAGGATGTTGGCCGGCTTGAGGTCGCGGTGCACGACGCCGCGTGCATGCGCCGCCTGCAGGCCGCGGGCGATGTCGCCGGCGATGCGCAGGGCGGTGTCGACGTCCAGCCGTTCCTCGCGCTGCAGCCGCGCCTCCAGCGACTCGCCGTCCACGTAGTCCATGCTGATCAGCCAGCGCCCGGCGTGTTCGGCCAGGTCGTGGATGCGCACCACGTGCGGGCTGGACACCTGCCGCGCCAGCAGCAGTTCCTGGCGGAAGCGGGCGAAGGCCTGCGGCCGTTGCGCCAGTTCCGGGCGCAGCAGTTTGACCGCGACGTCGATGCCCAACGCCTGGTCGTGGGCCAGGTACACCAGGCCCATGCCGCCGATGCCGAGCAAACGCTCGATGCGGAAGCGGCCGGCCAGCACGTCGCCCGGGGTCAGGCTCTCCTGCGCGTACAGGCCGGTGGCGGTGGCCGCATCGCTCATGCCGGCTCAGGACCCTGTTCCGCGCCGGTGTCGCGCAGCGCCTGGCGGGCGGCGATCCAGAGCGCGGCGCGCTCGCAGAAGGCTTCGAGCAATTGCATGTCCAGCGCACCGATGGCGCTGCCGGCGCGGCGGCTGTCGGCGTAGATCGCGCCGAGCACGCGGGTGCCGTCGCGCAGCGGCAGGCATAGCAGGGTGCGCAGGCCGGCGGCGCAGACCGAGGCGCGCTCGGCCAGCCACGGCACGCCACCGACGTCGTGGGCCACGGTGGCCCGGCCGTCGCGCAGGGCGCGGTGCAGGGCGCCCTCGCTGCCGGGGAGGCTGTGCTGCAGCGGCAGCGGCCCGATCCCGTGGCTGGCCGCGACGCGCTGGCCGTGCGCCTCGGCCAGGACCAGCAGGCCGCGTTCGGCCTGGGCCAGTTCGACCACCGCGTCCAGGCTGGCGCCGAGCAGATCGTCGAGTCCGCCGATCTGGGCGAGCCCTTGGGTGAGGGCGGTGGCGCGATCGCAGCGGGCGCGCTGGCGGCGTTCGGCCAGTTCCGCATCGGCCGGGCTGAGTGGGGCGAACTCGGCGTAGATGTCGCCAAAGCGCAGCCAGGTCGCGGTCTCCAGCGCGATCGGCGCGGCCACCCGCACGCCATCGCGGAAGCTGCCGTTCTTGCTGCCCAGGTCGTGCAACTGCCAGTGGCCGTCGGCCTGCGGCTGCAGTTGCGCGTGCCAGCGCGACACCGAAGGGTGTTCCAGCGCCAGCGCGTTGTCGGCCGCGCGGCCGATCGCCAGGGTCTGCCCGGCGGCGAGCAGCAGCGTCGGTGCCGGCGCGTCGGGCAGGTAGGCAGTCAGGCGCGCGGGCATCGCGGCGTGTCCTCCGTCGCGGTGGGTGCGACCGGTCCCGCAGCGCTCAAGGCGCGTAGAGACGTTGGTAGTCGATGGAGAAGCGCAGCGTCGCGGCGCCGGCCAGCAGTTCGCCGGCGGGGTTGCCTGCGCTCATGCCGGCGTTCCAGGTTTGCGCGATGCCATGGCCGGCGCGCGACGACACCTGCTCGCGGAACCCGTCCAGCGCGACCGTGGCGGCGGTGTAGTCGGCATTGGCCAGGGCGCTCTGTACGCTGTTCAGCATCGAGGCCAGCGGCGCCGCCTCGTTGGCGGGCAGCTGCGCCACCAGCGCCTGCAGCCGGCTCAGCTTGGCGGCCACCACGTTGGCGGTCGGGCGCAGGTCGTGGAGCACGATGAACTGCGAGAAGCCGCCGGTGGTGCCGCGGGCGCGGACGCTGCCCGGGGCGATCTCATCGGTGATGTCGCGGAAATCGCCGCCCTCCGGGGCCTTGAACAGGCGCAGGGTGCTGTCGGCGGTATAGGCCAGCGCATGGGTGTGCAGCTCCACATGCACGACGCGCCGGAACGTCAGGCCGCCGCTCGGTGGCGGTGTCACCGTGATCAGCAGCGGCAACTGCGACGGCACCTGGCCGGTTTGCATGCTGGGCAGCCGCGGCAGCAAGGCCGTGACCTGGGCCGGGGTCAGCAGTTCTGCGCTCAGGCCGAGGTTGGCCGGGCTGAGACCGCTGGCGTTGTCGAACTCCAGCGTCAGTTCCGCGAGCGGGTGCGGGCCGGCGCCGATGGCCGCCGTCGCCACATTGCCGCTCACGTCCAACTGCACCGGCAGCGGTTGCGCGGCGAGCCCGCCGGACGCCGCGACGGCGCAGAACAGCAGGCAAACCCTTGCGAACATCGTGTGCATCTGAAACCCCCTGTTGCATGTGCCGGCACTGCGCACCGCGCCTGCGTTCCGCCCGGCACCGCGGCGCGCGGCAGCGGCCTTCGTCCCGATCATACCGATCCGTACGGGCGATGCACGCGGCCCTGGGTGTTTCCACCCACGCGCAGTAGGGGCGATCCCGGATAGGCGCCACCGCGCGGCCGCGTCAGGCTGCAGTCACCCGCCCGTCCCGGGCCCACCAACCGGAGATTCCAGATGCCCATCCGTCGTCCCGCACTCGCCATCGGCATTTGCGCCGTGCTCGCCAGCGGCGTCTTCGCTGGCGGCAAGGCCGAAGCCGCCGCGCATCTGGACAGCCTGCTGGAGTCCAAGCTGGCCAGCACGCCGCTGACCGACGAGTTGCAGATCGTCATCACCTACAAGCAGTCCAAGCCGGTCTCGGCGGCGCAGCTGACCGTGTTGCACGACCTGGGCATCACCCGCGGCGTCAGCATGCAGACCCTGCCGATCGCCGGTGCGCTGGCCACGCCGGAGGAGATCCTGGCGCTGGCCGAGCGCGACGACGTCGCTTCGATCTACTACAACGCCCCGCTGCGCTACTTCAACCAGGACGCGCGCCAGGCCACCGGGGTCGACCGCGCGCAGAGCAATCCGGGCGACTTCGGCCGCACCGTGCCGTACACCGGCCGCGGCGTCGGCGTGCTGATCAACGACTCGGGCATCGACGCCACCCACCGCGACCTGGCCTATGGCGACCGCGTGGTGCAGAACGTGCTGGCCAACACCAACCTGCACAATCTGAACTCGATGCTGCCGGTCACCTACCTGGAGGGCGTGCCGAACACCGACGCCGGTTCCGGCCATGGTACCCACTGTGCCGGCACGGTCGGCGGCAGCGGCGCGCAGTCCGGCGGCAAGTACCGCGGCGTGGCGACCGGCGCCAGCCTGGTCGGCTACGGCTCCAGCGGTGTGCTGCTGGTGCTGGATGCGGTGGGCGGCCTGGACTACGCGGCCTCGCACCAGAACAGCTTCAAGGATCCGATCCGCGTCGTCAGCAACTCCTGGGGCACCTCCGGCAAGTTCGACCCGGCCGACCCGGTCAACGTCGCCACCTACGAGCTGTACAAGCGCGGCATCGTCAGCGTGTTCGCCGCCGGCAACGACGGTCCCAAGGAAGACACCCACAATCCGTACGCACAGGCGCCGTGGGTGATCTCGGTCGCCGCCGGCAAGGTCGACGGCACGCTGGCCGACTTCTCCTCGCGCGGCAAGGCCGGCGAGCGCGATACCTTCACCACCGCCGACGGCAAGAGCTGGACCCACATCAACCAGCCCAGCATCACCGCGCCGGGCGTGGACATCATCTCCACCCGCGCCTCCACCGGCCTGTTGCCGCCGCTGGCCGCGCAGAAGGACGAAAAGCTGATCGCGCCGGCGCAGCTGCCGTTCTACACCACCATGAGCGGCACCTCGATGGCCACGCCGCATGTGGCGGGTGTGGTGGCGCTGGTGCTGGAGGCCAATCCGAACCTGACCCCGGACCAGGTCAAGGACCTGATCGAGCGCACCGCCACACCGATGGCGGGACGTGCCTCCTGGGAAGTCGGCGCCGGTTATCTCAACGCTTACTCGGCGTTGCGCGAAGCCAGCAAGAAGTGACCGGATCGGGCGGACGCCAGCGTCCGCCCGATCCGCTGCAAGCGCAGTCGACCGCGTGTCGGTGCTTGCGATGCAGTCCGGAGGCCGCCGTTCTTCGACGAAATGAAGCGCCGTCCGATCGACTGCTGTCGTTGACGTTTTCGCGGTTGCCTTCGATCACGCTGTCGCCGTTCGGCGGCGTGGTCGGCAGCCACCGCGATCCCCCGTGCTGGACGTGCGGGGTTCCACCGCTCCCCGGAATGGCGTCCGGGAATCGGAATGGGCCCCGCACGTCCCGCATTCCTTTCGGCCGCACCGCGCGCCGATGCGCCGGATCGGGCACGCCGCTCCCGCACCCTGTTTTTGCCGCATGTCGGCGCCCTCTGCCTGCAATGCACTCTGTTGCCGTTCCAGCCGCGGTGTTCGCTGGATCGGGTGGCATGCCCCGGCGTGTGGCTCGCCGTGCAGTGCCGACTGTCGCGAGCGGCGACAGGGGAGCGCACCCTCCAATCCCGTGGTAGTTGCATGCGCCGCGGCTGGGTGTTTCCACCTGGTCGGCCTGGGTGCGATACCGGATTGGCCGCGTATCGGCGCGCCCGGCACGCTGCGCTGACCGCCCGCTACGGGCTTCGACGATCCGGAGATTCCGCAATGTCCATTCGCCGTCCCGTTCTTGCCGTCGGTATCTGCGCCGTCCTCGCCGGCGGTGTGTTCGCCGGCGGCGACGCCCTGGCCGCCGCCCATCTCGACCAGGTACTGGAAGCCAAGCTCGCCGCTGCGCCGGCCGGCGACGCACTGCAGATCGTGATCACCTACGATCAGTCCGGGCCGGTCTCGGCCTCGCAACTCACCGCGCTGCATGCGCTGGGCATCACCCGCGGGATCACCATGCGCACGCTGCCGATCGCCGGCGCGCTGGCCACGCCGGCCGAGATCCGCGCGCTGGCGCAGCGCGACGACGTCGCCTCGATCTACTACAACGCACCGCTGCGCTATTTCAACAAGGAAGCCCGCGAGCTGACCGGCGTGGACCGCGCGCAGGGCAATCCCGGCGATTTCGGCCGCGCGCTGCCCTACAGCGGCCGCGGCGTCGGGGTGATGATCAACGACTCCGGCATCGATGCCACCCATCGCGATCTCGCCTACGGCACCCGCGTCGTGCAGAACGTGCTGGGCACCACCAACCTGGCCAACGTCGATGCGATGCTGCCGATCACCTATGCGGAGGGTGTGCCCAATACCGATCTCGGCTCCGGCCATGGCACGCACTGCGCCGGCACGGTCGGCGGCACCGGCGCGCAGTCCAACGGCGCCTATCGCGGCGTGGCGACCGGCGCCAGTCTGGTCGGCTACGGATCCGGTGCGGTGCTGCTGATCCTGGACGCAGTCGGCGGTCTGGATTATGCGGCCACGCATCAGTTCAGCTTCAAGGATCCGATCCGCGTCACCAGCAATTCCTGGGGCTCCTCCGGCAAGTTCGATCCGCAGAATCCGGTCAACGTCGCCACCTACGAGCTGTACAAGCGCGGCATCGTCAGCGTGTTCGCCGCCGGCAACGACGGCCCCAACGAGGACACCCACAATCCGTACGCGCAGGCGCCGTGGGTGATCTCGGTGGCCGCCGGCGAGAAGGACGGCACGCTGGCCGACTTCTCCTCGCGCGGCAAGCGCGGCGAGAGCGGCAGCTTCACCATGGCCGACGGCAAGACCTGGACCTATCTCAACGAGCCGACGATCACCGCGCCCGGCGTGGACATCGTCTCCACCCGCGATTCCACCGGCGCGTTGCCGCCGCTGGCCGCGGACAAGGACAGCAAGCTGATCGCGCCGGCGCAACTGCCGTTCTACACCACCATGAGCGGTACCTCGATGGCCACCCCGCACGTGGCCGGCATCGTCGCGCTGCTGCTGGAGGCCAACCCGGACCTGACTCCGGACCAGGTCAAGGACCTGCTCGAACGCACCGCCACCAACATCCCCGGGCGCACGTACTGGGAGGCTGGCGCGGGCTACGTGAATGCCTATGCCGCGCTGTTGGAAGCGAGCAAGCAGCGCAGCGGCTTCGGTAAGACGGTCAATTCCCTGCATCCGTTCTACAGCAATGCGCTGGTGCTGCCCGGCGGCAGCCAGCCGTTCGAGGTGGCGTTCTCGCCGGTGGGCACGCCGCAGACCCAGTCGTTCACCGTCGGCAAGGACGTCGCCTGGATCAGCGCCAAGGCCACCATCGACGCCAACACCCAGGCATTGGTGCTGACCGATCCGGACGGCGTCAGCCATGGCTCGCCGGTGGCGTTGCCGTTGCTGGGCAGCACGGTCAGCGTTGGTGCGCCGGGCAAGCCGGGCACCTGGACCATCAGCGTGCGCGGCATCGGTTCGATCAGTGGCGTACCGGTGGCGCCCAAGGGCAGCAACGGCATCGCGGCGCCGGGCACGGTGCGCGGCACCCTGGATTTCCTGCGCAGCGGCGGCTACACCGGCCTCAACGACGTCGCCAGCGGCGATCGCGATCGCGGCGCGGTGGAGTACGCGGTCGCCAACCGCCTGATCGACGGTTACGCCGACGGCCTGTTCCGTCCGCAGAATCCGCTCAAGCGCGCGGAGTTGGCGCGCTATCTGGTGATGGGTGCCGGCGTGCGCCAGGCGCTGCCGGCCACGCCCAGCTTCAGCGGGCTCGGCCGCAACGACCCGGCCTATCCGTTCGCCGAGGCGGCGGTGGGCAAGGGCGGGGTGCTGCGCGACCTGCAGCAGAACCAGGCCGCGGTGATGGGGCTGGTCGCCGGCGATTTCCGCCCCAACGACGCCGTCAGCAAACTGCAGTTGGCGTATTCGCTGGTGCAGGCGCTGGGCCTGCAGACGCAGGCGCTGGCCTTCGACGGCACGCTGTCGGTGAGCTACAACAACCAGCGCCTGCCGATCGAGGACGTGGCGGCGATCCCGAGCAACCTGCGCGGCTATGTGCAGCTGGCGCTGGATGCCGGCATCCTCAACGCGCGTTTCGCGGCGACCCAGGGGCCGCAGGACCTGCAGCCGACCCTGCATGCCTACTTCGATCCGGGCAGCACGGTGTCGCGCAGCGGCTATGCGGTGATCGCCGGGCGCTTCCTCGGCGTCAATCGGCAGGCCAAGGACTGAGGACTGCGGTGACCGTGGCGACAGCATGCGCGCAGGTGCAAGGCCTGCGCCGTGCTGGTTTGCTGCGGTAGGCGTCTGCTGCCGCTACGAGCGCGCCACTGGCAGCCCGTTGTTGCCGCGGCTCGGCGGGATCTGTCCTTGCAACGTGTGGGCGCGGCTTCAGCCGCGACGCGGTGTAGCAGGAATGCGCGTCGCGGCTGAAGCCGCTCCTGCAAATGACGTTTCGTCGTTGTTGGAGCTGCCCCGAAAACCGCTCCTACACGTGAGCCCGCCTGATCGCTGGAGGCCCCATAGGCGCGGCATCAGTTTTTCCGCGGATGCACGCTGACCGTGGCAGTCATGCCCGCAGCGAGCAGGGTGCCCTGCGGCACGCTGGCCGGATCGATGCGGATGCGCACCGGCACGCGCTGCGCCAGGCGGATCCAGTTGAAGGTGGGGCTGACGTTGGCCAGCAGCGAGGTGCCGGTCGGATTGTCGCTGTCGGAAATGCCGCGGGCGATGCCCTCGACCTGGCCGTGCAGCATCAGCCCGCCGCTCATCAGGCGGATGTCGGCGCGGTCGCCGACGTGGACCCGCGGCAGCTTGGTTTCCTCGAAATAGCCGTAGACCCACATCGCATCGTCGCGGACCAGCGCCAGGCGTGCATTGCCGGCCTGGGCGTAGTCGCCGACGCGCACTTCCAGATTGGTGATGTAGCCGTCGGCGGTGGCGCGGACCTGGGTGCGCTGCAGATCCAGCTCGGCCAGGTCAAGCGCGGCCTGCGCCTGTTCCACCGATGCCACCGCCTGCGCCTGTGCCGCGGTGGCCTGGCCGCGCAGCGCCGCGCTGCGGTGCACGTCGGCCTGCGCCGAACGCGCGGTGGCTTCGGCGTCCGAGCGCGCTTCGGCGGAGATCACCGCGGCGGCACGCGCGCGCCGTTCGGCCTGGGCGCGGCGCATCTGGAATTCCGCTTCGCTGGCCGCCTGGGTGGCGGCCGCTGCCGACAGGCTGGCACCGGCCGCACGCGCCTGCGCCTGCGCGACCGCAAGGTTGGCGCGGGCCTTTTCCAGGGCCAGCTCGTAGCGCTTGCGGTCCACGCTGAACAGCAGGTCGCCGCGCTTGACGTGCTGGTTGTCGCGCACGGCGACCGCATCGACCAGGCCGGACACGTCCGGCGCGATCCGCACCACTTCCGCGCGCACGCGGCCGTCGCGGGTCCAGGGCGAGAGCATGTAATGGCGCCACAGCGCATGCGCCAGCAGGGCGGCGACCAGCACCACGAGGGCGGTCAGGGCGAAACGGATCAGGGCAGGGGTCTTCATGGCGGGACTCACGGAAGAAGGAGCAGGCCGAGGGCGGCGAAGGCGCCGACGTAGACGGCCAGACGGAACAGGGAGGGATGCCAGGCGTAGCGGTACAGGCCAGCGCGGCCGGCGACCGCGTCCAGCGCCCAGGCCACCAGCAGCAGGGCCAGGCCCAGCACCAGCAGGCCGGGCACGTACACGCCGGCGATCGAGAGTTCAGCGGGCAGCAGCATCGTCGGCTCCTGGGGGGGCGGTGGTCGGCGCAGGCGTATCGGCCAGCGCGGCGAGAACGGAATCGGCGTCGAGCAGCGCGCCGCGCAGCAGCAGCAGGTGCTCGCGGGTGGGTTTCCAGCGCAGCGGTACCGCGCCTTCCACCTGGCTGGCGGCCAGCGCCGCCTCCACCCGCTGCAAGGCGTGTCGGTGCCGGTGCGGGCTGGGGTCGAGATACAGGTCGGCCAGCGCCTGCACGGCGGCCTCCACCGCGGTGGCCAAAGCCGGCGGCAGCGTGCCTTCGGCCGCATCGCGGCGCAGTTCGACCAGGGTGCGCCCGGTTTCGTGCACCGACAGCGCCCAGCCGAGCAGGTCGCGCAGTTCGTCGCTGCCCGGCGGGGTGTGCGCGACGATCTGCTGGAACAGGTCGCGGTTGACGCTCTCCAGTTGCAGCGCCAGCCCCGGCAGCGGCGCACGCGCGGCCAGCGTGGTCTGCCGCCGCAGCCGCTCCAGCAGGCGCCGGCGCTGCCAGCGGGTGCCGATCACCGGCGGTACGAATACGAACGTCGCGCTCACCGCCAGCGTCCCCAGCAGCAGCGGCACCACGCTGTTGAAGGTGGCCGCGGCGTTGAAGCTTGGTGTCGGCTGGACCGCCAGGATCGAAACGAAGGCCAGGTTGGCGCCGGTGGCGAAGCCGTACAGCGCCGGTTTCGAGGCCAGGTACAGGGTCACCAGCAGGAACGGCAGGGTGCCGGCGACGAACAGCACATAGCCGTCCATCTGCGGCAGCACCAGCAACTGGCAGATCACGCCGAGCACGATGCCGAACACGAACCCCTTGAACAGCGAGCGCGCGGCAGCGGGCGCGTTGGCGCTGGACGACAGGATCGCGCTCAGCGCCACTGCCTGGAACACCGCGGTGGCGCCGCTGATCCAGCCGGCCTGGATCCACAGCCAGCACATCGTCGCCACCAGCAACGCGCTGCGCAGCGCGGTCAGTGCGGCCGCGGCGTAGTCGTTGCCGCGCACGAACACCGCGGTGTCGCCGCGGTCCTGCGGCGTGCGCCACTGCTGCGGCGCGACCAGGGTCGCCTCGGTGGCCACGTAGTCGTGCAGGTCGGCGAAGAAGCGCTGCAGCAGCGACACGCCGGTGTCGAATCCCTCGTGCCGTGCCGCCGGCAGGGTCGCACGCGCTTCGGCCGCACGCGTCGCCAGCGCATCGCGGCACGCCGCCAGCTTGCGCGCGGTCGCGGCCGCGCCCTCGCGTCCGCCGCGGTCGCTGAGTGCGGCCTTCAGCGGCCGATACAGGCCGATCAGCGCCTCGGCCACCTCCGCATCGCCGCTGCGCAGCAGCCGGTTGATGTAGTGGTGCAGCGCCTGGAAGCTGGTCGACACCGCCATGAAGCGCTGGTTGAGCAGGCGCAGGCGGCCGCTGCGCACCCGTGCCTCCGGATCCTCGAACACCACCGAACTGCGCAGGTCCTCGATGGTCACCGCGTCGCGCACGAAGCGCAGGTGCGCCTGCTCCATCGCCTCGCGCGGCAGCTGCCCGCCGGTGGCGTCGCGGACGAAGTCCAGGAAGCCGTCGGACGCGCGGCGCACGGTGTCGCGCAGGGTCTGGCGCAGCCGGCTGGGAAACACCACGTCGCTGACGATGCCGGTCACCAGCAGGCCCAGCACCACCTCGGTCACCCGCGCCACCACCAGGTTGAACACGTTCTGCGGCTGGTTCACCGCCGGCAGCGCGATCAGCGCCACCGTGTAGCCGGACAGCACGAAGGCATAGGCCTTGAAGTTGCGGTACAGCAGCGCGCCGCCGGTGCAGGCGCCGATCCACAGCGACAGCGCCAGCACGAACAGCACCGGCTCCTGCGGGAACAGCGCCACCATCGTCAGCGCCGCGACGCTGCCGATCAGTGTGCCCAGCACCCGGTAGAAGCCCTTGGCGAAGACCATGCCGGTCTGCCGGTGCATCACCACCACCACGGTGATCATCGCGGTCATCGGCGAGGCCAGGTCCAGACGCAGGGCGACCCAGCCGGCCAGATAGATCGACAGCAGCGTGCGCAGCACGAACAGCCAGGCCTCGCCTTCGCCGCGCAGGGCGTCGGCCAGCAGGGTGCGCAGGCCTGGCGCTGCCTCGGCAGCGGCGGCGGCGTTGGGGTGTTGTGCGCTCATGCGGCGTCCTCGACCCCGCGCAGCAGGGTCTTCAGCAGCGCCTGCAACTGCGCCAGCGCCGCCGGATCCAGATGCTGCACATACGTGTCGAGCTGGGCGGAGAGGTCGGGGATCAGCGCCTCGATCAGGCGCTCGCCGGCCTCGGTCAGCCGCAGCAGCAGCATGCGCCGGTCCTCGGCACTGGGCATGCGCTGGATCAGGCCCTTGTCGACCAACTGACTGGTCAGACGGGTGATGTTGGCCGACTTCTCGCCCGCCGCGTCGCTCAGCTGGGACGGGTTCAAGGTTCCGTCGGGACTGGCGTCGATCATCATCAGCACGTTGTATTCGGCGTAGCTCAGGCCATAGGGCCGCAACACCTCGTTGCTCTGGTCCAGGCTGAGCTTGTGCAGCAGCTTGATCAGCCGCAGGACCAGCGCGGCTTGCCGCGGGAAGTGCGGATGCTTGCGGGCGGTCACGTCCAGGCGCTGCTCGGTGGCGGCGAAGCGGCTCATGCGCGGCTCGATGATTTGTACATGTATAAATAATACATTTATGTATTAATTTTGCGGTAACGCCGGCTGAACGCGGCCCGCTGGAGGAGGTGTGCCTCAGGAAAAGCGCACGGACAGGTCTGCGCCGAGGGCGCCGTGCGTTAGCGTGCCGCGCGGCAGGTCGAGGCAGCGCCTGTGTCCGGTGAAGCGCGGGTCGACGCGCAGGCGCGTTCCGCGCCCCGGAAGCCGGGACGTCGCGTTGGAGGGAGCGGGGACAGGTGGCGCCTCAGCGCCACCGCCGGGTCAACGCAGCACGCCGTCCAGGCCGGGCGCGGGCGAGAGCATGTTGCGGGTGTCGATCTCGAAGCTGCGCGGCTTCTTGTCTTCGGGTGTCGCGGCGATGCTGCCCTTCAGGGTGTACTCCAGGCTGCGGCGGCCGGCCAGGGCATCGGCGACGGCCATGCGCGCGCTCGAGCTGGGCTTCAGCGCGACGCTCACCACGTCCGCCGTCTCCGGGCCGATCGAGATCCCGGGCGCGGCCTGCAGGCTGCCGGCCGCTTCGCCGCCCACACCGAGGTCCAGACGCAGGGTGTCGTAGCGCATCGGAATGCTGCTGTAGTTCTGCAGGCGCAGGTCCACCTTCCAGCTGCCGTCCATGTTGACCGTCAGTTGCTGCACGCTGGCGGCCGGGTCCGACACACGCCGCACGATGCCGTCGCTGCAGGCGCCGAGCAACGCGGTGCACAACACGAGCAAGCCGAGGCGGAGCGGGTGACGCATGGGCGGAATCCACGGAAAGGAAGACCGGCGAAGACTACACCACACCCCTGTCTGCCGTGGTGGCGCAGCGATGGCGGAGCCTCCCCCGGACTGCGCGGGCTGCGGAAAGCTGGCGGCATGCTGGCGGTCGCGCGCGCGACGTGACATGACGTGACGCAAGGCGGACAGCGGACACGCTCTACTGGCGCCTTCGCTTGGTGTCGTGCGCTTCCGCCACTGGAATGGCAGGCTCGCCCAACCTAGCTGCGCGATGGCGTCGTCCGCGTCGTGCCATCTGCCGTCAGCCCGCAATCCGGCATGCGGCCGGCCTGTGGGCCGGCCATTACCCCGTTCCGTCATGCCATCCACCTCCTTTGCTGCTCCTCCGATCGCCCTTGGCGCAGCAACCCACCAGATCATCCAGGCTGACCCGCACGTCCCTGCGGACGTTCAGGTATGGCGGAATGACCGCGGCTGGCCGGGCGTCCAGTCGGTGTCCTCGGCGATCCGGCCAGCGGCCATCACCAAGGCGTCCCTGCCGTGCGCCGGCCGGATGCCGAGGACGTGTCCAGCATCGCGCCCCCTCGGATCGGACGCAGTCGGCGCAGGCCGCGGCGGTCGGTAGGAAAATTCTGCAACATTGCGCTTGCCCAATCCCGATCACCTCGCTATGATGCGCGTCCTCGCACCGGTCCTGCCGCGTTGCGCAGTGGCCGAGTAGCTCAGTTGGTAGAGCAGGGGATTGAAAATCCCCGTGTCGGCGGTTCGATTCCGTCCTCGGCCACCATTCTTTCAGGGCTTGCAGCAATGCAGGCCCTTTTCTTTTGCCGCGAGGGTTTGCGGCATCTGCATGCCTTGGCGGTGTGTTGTGCTGCCTTGCTCGCCGTCGTCGAAGGTGGCGTACGGCGTCGTCATTCGGCGTCCGGGCCGATCTCCCGCGCTGTGCAGATTTCCGCATGCGCGAGGCCTGTTGCGACTGTCCTCTGCCCTGATCGGGTGTGAAGAAGGCGTGTCAACGTTCGTAGACAACTGCACCCAGTTCACGGTTTTTCGGGATCTTCCGCTCAATCAACGGCGCTGGCTGTCGTAATCATAGGCACGGGCAATCGGGGGAACCTGCCAATGACCAGCGGATTCGGACGGAGATGTGGCGGCGTGGCCCTGCTGTTGGCCATGGCCGGCAACGCCGTGGCAGCCCCTTCCGACCGGACCGAGCATGCGGGCGAGCAGGGCGGTCACGGTGCCGATGCGCCCTACATCGAGCAGGTCGGTTCCGAGTGCGTGATGGTCAATACCTACCTGCAGCGGCGCGACGGGGTGGTCGAGCGCGTGGTGCTGCGCGAGCCGGTGCAGTGCGCCAGCCGTCCGGACCAGCACTCCATGGCCGATCTGAGCAACTGACCGCCGCGCCATGACGGCCGGCGCCTTGCGCCGCGCTTTACATCGCTGCGCCGCTCCTGCATAAGCTGCTGCTTCCCGTCCATCGGAACCTGCGCATGCGCCTTTCGCCGATCGCGCTGCTGTTGCTGGCGTGCCTGTTGTGCCTCGCACCGCCGCTGCGCGCCGCGCAGCCGGTGAGCTCGGTCGCCGCGTTCGATCTCGGCCGTTATGCCGGGCAATGGCACGAGATCGCGCATCTGCCGGTTTCTTTCCAGAAGAAATGCGTCGGCGACGTCACCGCGGCCTATGTGCTGCGCGACGACGGTCAGGTCGGCGTGCGCAACGCCTGCCGCACCGCCAGCGGCGACATGCTGGCGGCCGACGGTGTGGCCCGGCGGGTGGAGGGCCATCCCGGGCGGCTGCAGGTGCGCTTCGCGCCGGATTGGCTGGCCTGGCTGCCGATGGTGTGGGCCGACTACTGGGTGATCGCGCTCGACCCGGATTATCAATGGGCGCTGATCGGCGAACCCGGACACAAGTATTTGTGGGTGCTGTCGCGCTCGCCGCGCATGCAGCGCAGCGTGTTCGAGGGCATCAAGGCCAAGGCGGTGGCGATGGGGTACGACCTCGACCCGCTGCTGGTGGTCGCGCCGCTGGACTGAGTGGGCGCTGCCGGCGCGTCGTTGCGGGCGGATCGGTGCCACATGGGCCACAGGCGCTGAAGACCGGGCCATCGCTGGGACTTTGCCGCGCGCTGTACGGCAGCGTGGGGCAGCGACTTGCAGTTCGCTGTGGCCGGCTGCTTCTGTCGGCGGTGGCGGTTGCCCTGGAAAATGCGCATTGGCGCCGGCTGTCTGGCAGCGCATCGTGCATGCCGGGGTGGCGCGTCGCTGGTCACCGTGTGTGATGGACGCTGCAACCGCTCGGCGTCAGCCGGGAAATGCCGTCAGGGCCGCGGCCAGCAGGTCTGCGCTGTCGCCGTCGCGCAGCGCCTGCAGGGCGTTGCGGCCATCGGCCAGGCGCACCTCCCGCAGCCATTGCGACAGCGTCGCCAGATCGCTGCCGCAGCCGTTCCAGGCCACGCAGATGGTGTCGCCGACATTGTGCAGGTCGGCGTGGTTCAGATGCTCCAGGGTGCCGTCATGCGCCAGCCAGGCGAGTGCGCGTTGCGCATCCTCCGGTGCGCCATAGGCGGCGCCGTCGATCAGCGACAGCAGGTCGCTGCTGTCGGCGCGCCGCTCGGCCCGGCGCCGTTCGGCGCGACGCATGCCGTGCAGGATCGCCTTGATCCTTCCTTCGTGAATGCTGTCGGTCATGGGTGGCGAGGCGATGCGGGTGGATGGGTCACTCTGCGCGCTCGGCGCGCAGTTGCAGTTCGCCGTCGGCCAGGCGTGCGCGCAGCCGATCGCCGGGCGCCACCTGGGCGGCCGAGCGCACCACGCTGCCGTCGTCGACGCGGGTCAGGATGCTGTAGCCGCGCGCCACGGTGGCCAGCGGGCTGACCGTCTCCAGGGCGCGCGCCAGTGCGCGCAGGCGCTGCGCATCGGTCTGCAGTTGCCGCGCCATCGCCGCCTGCGGACGTCGGCCCAGCGCCAGCAGGCGCACCCGCAGCATCGCCAGCCGCCGTTGCGGCTGCGCGGCGCGCAGCACCGCGGCGGCATGGCGCAACTGGGCATGCCGGCGTTCCTGCTGTTGCCGCCACACCGCCGCCAGCCGCCGTCCGATCTCGTGCTGGCGGCGCTGCAGCAACTGCAGGCGCACCTGCGGGCTCTGCGCCTGCAGGCGCAGCAGGGCGCGGTCGGCGCGTTGCTGCGCTTGCCGCAGCCGGTGCTGCTGCCAGCGCAGCAACGCGGCATGCTGGGAACGCAGGCGCGCGCCGAGATCGCGCTGGTCGGGGACCAGCAATTCGGCGGCGACCGACGGGGTGGGCGCGCGCAGGTCGGCGGCGAAATCGGCCAGGGTCACGTCGGTCTCGTGGCCGACGGCCGACACCACCGGGGTGACTGCCGCGGCGATGGTGCGTGCCAGGTGTTCGTCGTTGAATGCCCACAGGTCCTCCAGCGAGCCGCCGCCGCGGGTCAGCAGGATCGCGTCGTAGCGGCCGCTGGCGTCGGCCTGGCGCAGCAAGGCGGCAATCTGCGCCGCGGCGCTGTCGCCCTGGACCAGGCTCGGCAGGATGTCCACCTGCAGCAGCGGCATGCGCCGGCCGAGCACGCTCAGCACATCGCGCACGGCGGCGCCGCTGGGCGAGGTGATGACCGCCAGGCGCCGCACGAAGCCGGGCAGGGCGCGCTTGCGCTCGCTGGCGAACAGACCCTCGGCGGCGAGCCGCGCCTTGAGCTCCTCGAACGCGCGGCGCAGCGCGCCTTCGCCGGCTTCCTCCAGATGATCCAGCACCAACTGGTAGTCGCCGCGCGCTTCGTACAGGGTCAGGCGCCCGCGCGCCAGTACGCGCAGGCCTTCGCGCGGCACGAACCGCAGCCATTGGCTCTTGGGCTTGAACATCGCGCAGCGCACCTGCGCGCGCGCATCCTTCAGGGTGAAGTAGAGGTGGCCGGACGAGGGGCGGGTGACGTTGCCCAGTTCGCCCTCCACCCAGGCCACCGAGAACGTGCTCTCCAGCAGGTCGCGGGCCAGCGTGTTGAGCTGGCTGGGGCTGAGGATCTGGTCGGTGCGATCGGGCATGCGGGCAGTGCAGGGCGTACGGGCGCCTATCCTCGCACGTCGGCTTTCGGCGCCGGTGATGCCGGCGCTGCCACGTCGGCCGGTGCTTGCGTATGCCTGGCCAGCGCCCACTGCACGTGCTCGCGCACCAGCGGCGACGGATGCTGCGCGCGCGCGCCGAGCGCAGCCAGTACCTGCGGCGTGGTCGGCGCGTTGCCCAGCGCCACTGCCAGATTGCGCAGCCAGCGCTCGTGACCGCTGCGGCGGATCGCGCTGCCTTCGGTGCGGCGCAGGAACTCGTCTTCCTCCCAGGCGAACAGCTGCGCCAGCGTGGCCTTGTCCAGGTCGTTGCGCGCACGGAAGTCCGGTTCGTCGCTGCGCTTGGCGAATTTGTTCCAGGGGCAGATCAGCTGGCAGTCGTCGCAGCCGAAGATGCGGTTGCCGATCGCCGCGCGCAGTTCCTCGGGAATCGCGCCGTCGTGTTCGATGGTGAGGTAGGCGATGCAGCGGCGCGCATCGAGCCGGTACGGCGCGACGATCGCCTGGGTCGGGCAGACGTCGATGCAGCGCGTGCAGGTGCCGCAGTGGGCGCTGGCCGGCGGGTCGATCGGCAGCGGCAGATCGACGTAGATCTCGCCGAGGAAGAACCAGGAGCCGCCGTTGCGGTCGATCAGGCAGGTGTGCTTGCCGATCCAGCCCAGGCCGGCGTCGCGCGCCAGGGCGCGTTCGAGCACCGGCGCCGAATCGACGAACACGCGGTGGCCGAACGGGCCGATCTCGTCCTGGATGCGCTCGGCCAGCTTCTGCAGACGGTTGCGCATCAGCTTGTGGTAGTCGCGGCCCAGCGCATAGCGCGCGACGTAGGCGCGCGCGCCGTCGCGCAGCGTGTCCCAGGCCGAATCGTCGTCGTTGCGGCCGTAGTCCAGGCCCACCGAGATGACCCGCAATGTGCCGGGAATGAGTTCGGCCGGGCGGGAACGCTTGTCGCCATGCTGGACCATCCAGTGCATCGTCCCGTACAGGCCCTGTTCCAGCCAGTCGCGCAGATGCGCCTCGTCCTGCTGCAGTTCGATGCCGGCGATACCGCAGCGCTGGAAGCCGAACGTGCGCGCCAGCGCGCGGATGCGCGCGGCGGCGGCGTGGGGATCGGCGATGTCGAGACGGGCGGACATCGCGCAAGTATAGAATCCCGTGCATGTACGACGGCTTCGATCTCTATGCCACCGCGGACGCGCGCCGCATCGATGCGCAGGCCACCGCGCTGCTGGGCGGCGACGGCTATGCGCTGATGCAGCGCGCCGGCCAGGCCGCGTGGCAGACGCTGCTGCAGCGCTGGCCGCAGGCGCAGCGCATCCTGGTGTCCTGCGGCAGCGGCAACAACGGTGGCGATGGCTACGTGCTGGCGCGGCTGGCGCATCGCGCCGGGCGCCAGGTGCGCGTGCTGCAGTTGCCCGGGCGCGGTCCGCAATCGCCGCTGGCGCAGCGTGCCTGCACCGACTACATCGGCGTCGGCGGTCGCATCGAGGAGTTCGACGCGGCACTGGCGCCGGCCGACGTGGTGGTCGATGCGTTGCTGGGCATCGGCCTCAATCGCGCGCCGGACGCCGAACTGGCGGCGCTGCTCGGCGCGCTGGGTGGACTTGGCGCGCCGGTACTGGCGCTGGATGTGCCCAGCGGCGTGGACGCCGAAACCGGCAGCGTGCCCGGCGCGGTGTTGCCGGCGACGCTGACCTTGCAGTTCATCGTGGCCCACGCCGGTTTGCATACCGGTGCGGCCTTGAACCATGTCGGCGAGCGCGCGCTGGCCACGCTGGAGGTGCCGCCCGCCGCATTCGCCAACTGCGCGCCGCGCGCACAGGCCTGGACCGTCGGCGCCTTGCGCCGCCATCTGGCGCCGCGCCGGCAGGACAGCCACAAGGGCGATTCCGGGCATGTGCTGTGCGTCGGCGGCAACCTCGGCAGCGGCGGAGCGGTGATGCTCAGTGCCGAATCGGCCCTGCGCAGCGGGGTCGGCCTGGTCAGCGTGGCGACCCGCAGCGCGCACGTGGCGCCGCTGCTGGCGCGCTGCCCGGAAGCGATGGCGCATGCGGTCGACGAGGCGGCGGCACTGGCGCCGTTGCTGCGCAAGGCCAGTGTGGTCGCGCTCGGGCCCGGGCTTGGCCAGGACGATTGGGCGCAGGCGCTGTGGCAGACGGTCCTGGCCGATTCGGACCGCGCGCTGATCCTGGACGCCGATGCATTGAACCTGCTTGCGCAGGCGCCGCGGCCCGTCCCGCAGGCGGTACTGACGCCGCATCCGGGCGAGGCCGGGCGCCTGCTCGGCATCGCCACCGCCGAGGTGCAGCGCGATCGCTTCGCGGCCGCTGCGGCCTTGGCCGAACGCTACCAGGCGACGATTGTGCTGAAGGGGGCCGGCAGCCTGGTCGCCGCGCCCGGGCAGGTGCCGCGGGTGATCGCCGCCGGCAATCCGGGCATGGCGGTTGGCGGCATGGGCGACCTGTTGACCGGGGTGGTCGCTGCGCTGCGCGCGCAAGGGTTGCCGGCGTTCGAGGCGGCCAGCGTCGGCGCGCTGCTGCATGCCGGCGCCGGCGATCGCGCGGCCGCCGACGGCCAGCGCGGCCTGCTGCCCACCGACCTGTTGCCGGCGCTGCGGCGCCTGTCCAATCCGGAATCCGAACCATGAGCCTCAGCTTGTTCCTGCCCGACAGCCAGGCCACCGAACGGCTCGGTCGCGCGCTGGCCGCGACCCGCCCGACGCAGGCCGCGGTGCATCTGCACGGGGATCTGGGTGCCGGCAAATCGACCCTGGCACGGGCGCTGCTGCGCGCGCTCGGGGTGCAGGGCGCGATCCGCAGCCCTACCTACACCCTGGTGGAGCGTTACCCGCTGGCCGATGGCGAGGCCTGGCACCTGGATCTGTACCGCATCGGCGCGGCGGGCGAGCTGGATTTCCTCGGGCTGGACGAGGGCGGGGCCACGCTGTGGCTGGTGGAATGGCCCGAACGCGGCGGCGACGTGCTGGCGCCCGCCGATCTGGACGTGCGCCTGGCGGTGCACGGCGACGGGCGTCGTGTCGCCCTGCAGGCGCGTACCGATGTGGGGACCGCCTGGCTGGCGCAGCTGGCCCAGCAGGCCGACTTGCAGGGACTTTTTGCCGGCTGACGCTAGAAAGTGAAGGCAGGTTATGGATTATTAAGGGAAAACCGCTTGCCTTTGACTCCCGGCGATGTTTGAATCGCGTTATGCGCCCGGGGACCCGTTTTTTCGCCAGTTTCGCCGCTGCCGCAGGCTGGTGCCTGGCGGCGCAGACGGCGTTTGCCGGGCAGGTGCAGTCGGTCTCGCTCGACAACGGCGCCACCGGCACCCGCGCCGAGATCCGCCTGCAGGGCAGCGGTGGCTTCAGCACGCTGTCGCTGGCCAATCCGAATCGCCTGGTCGTCGATCTTCCCGATTCCTCCGCTGCCAAGGGCCTGAAGCTGCCGGCCGGCGGCGGCGTTGTCAGCGCAGTGCGCACCGGGCATCCGGTGCCGGGCACCTTGCGCATCGTGTTCGACCTGAGCAGTTCGGTGGTGGCGTTCAAGCCGCAGATGCAGACCATCGGCGGCAGTTCGGTGCTGGTGATCGAGTGGCCGGGCGAGGCCCCGGCGGGCAAGGCGGTCGCCGCCGACGCGCCGGCAGCCGTGGCCCCGCTGCCGCAGGCCACGCCTGTTGCAGCGCCCAAGCCGGTAGTGGATGCGCGCGCCGAAGCCGCACGCGCGACCGCGGCGCTGACCTCGTCGGTGGTGCAGCGTGCCAGCCAGCCAGCGCCGACCCCGGTGCCGCCGCCCGCCGCGCCCACGCCAGCCCCGACCGTCGTTGCCTCTGCGCCGAGCGTTGCTGCCGCGGTGGCCGGCCGTCCTGTGCCCGGCGTTGTGCCGACGCCGGCGCCTGCGACAGTCGCGCCGCCGGCGAACGCGCCGTCCGAGCGTGACGACGCGGACGACGATGCGGCGGTGGTTGCTGCCGCCGAAGCACGGCCGGTGATGCCGAGCGCGGCCTCGCGGGTGAAGATGGCGCCCGGCATGCGTCCGCTGATCGTGGCCATCGATCCCGGCCATGGCGGCCAGGATCCCGGTGCCAGCGGTCCGACCGGCAAGCACGAGAAGGACGTGACCCTGGCGATCGGCCGCGAACTGGCGCGCCAGATCAACGCCACGCCGGGCATGAAGGCCTACATGACCCGCACCACAGACGTGTTCATTCCTCTGCCGATGCGCGCGCAGAAGGCGCGTGCGGCCAAGGCCGACATCTTCATCTCGATCCACGCCGACGCGGCCGAGAACCGCAGCGCGACCGGTTCCTCGGTCTATGTGCTGTCGACCAAGGGCGCGTCCTCGCAGCGCGCGCGCTGGCTGGCGGACAAGGAAAACGCCGCCGACCTGATCGGCGGCGTGCGCCTGCAGAAAACCGACAGTACGCTTGCCAACGTCTTGCTGGACCTGGCCCAGAGCGGCCACATGAAGTCCTCCGAAGATGCGGCCGAGCAAGTGCTGGGCGGACTCAAGCGGATCGGCAACAACCACAAGCCCGAGATCGAGCGCGCGAACTTCGCGGTGCTGCGCACCTCGGACATGCCGGCGATGCTGGTCGAGACCGCCTTCATCTCCAACCCGGACGAAGAACGCCGGCTGACCGATCCGGCCTACCAGCGCCGCATCGCCGGTGCCGTGCTCGATGGCGTCAGCACCTTCTTCACCCGGCAGCCGCCGCCGGGCACGTTGTTCGCCGCGCGCGCGCAGGCCGAGGCGGAAGCGGCCAGCACGGTGGCCGGCGGCAGCCGCTGAGGCGCTATCATTAACGGCTGATCCTCGATGACGGCGTCCGCGCCGCGAGCCGTGCCGATGTCCTTTGCCTGCTGTCGTTTTCGTCCTGTCGCCACGACCGACGCGCGTCTGTGCGCGCATGGAGCGAGGACGGCATGAGCATCCGTCAGCTGCCCGAGATCCTGATCAACCAGATCGCCGCCGGCGAAGTGGTCGAGCGTCCGGCCTCTGTCGTCAAGGAACTGGTGGAGAACGCGCTGGACGCCGGTGCGCACCGCGTCGACATCGATCTGGAAGAAGGCGGCGTGCGCCTGATCCGCATCCGCGACGACGGTGGCGGCATCGCGCCCGAGGAACTGCCGCTAGCCATCTCGCGGCACGCGACCAGCAAGATCGCCTCGCTGGACGACCTGGAATCGGTGGGCACGCTGGGGTTCCGCGGCGAGGCGTTGCCGTCGATCGCCTCGGTCAGCCGCTTCACCCTGGCCTCGCGCCGATCCGGAGACGAACACGGCGCTGCCCTGCAGGTCGACGGCGGCAAGGTCGGCGAGGTGCAGCCGCGTGCGTTGCCGCCGGGCACCCTGGTCGAGGTCCGCGAGCTGTTCTACAACGTGCCGGCGCGGCGCAAGTTCCTGCGCGCCGAACGCACCGAACTGGGCCACATCGAGGAGTGGCTGCGCTCGCTGGCGCTGGCGCGCCCGGACGTGGAGCTGCGCGTCTCGCACAACGGCAAGCCGTCGCGGCGCTACAAGCCGGGCGATCTGTACTCGGACGCGCGCCTGGGCGAGACCCTGGGCGAAGACTTCGCAAAGCAGGCACTGCGCGTGGACCACAGCGGTGCCGGCCTGCGCCTGCATGGCTGGATCGCGCAGCCGCATTACTCGCGCGCCAGTGCCGACCAGCAATACCTCTACGTCAACGGCCGCTCGGTGCGCGATCGCAGCGTCGCCCACGCGGTGAAGATGGCCTACGGCGACGTGCTGTTCCATGGCCGCCAGCCGGCCTATGTGCTGTTCCTGGAACTGGAGCCGGCGCGGGTCGACGTCAACGTGCATCCGGCCAAGCACGAGGTGCGCTTCCGCGACGCGCGGCTGATCCACGATTTCGTCTATCGCACGCTGCAGGACGCGCTGGCGCAGACCCGTGCCGGCAGCCTGCCGGGCACGCTCGGTGCCGAAGCGACGACCGCGGTGCCTGCCGCGGGCACCGCAGCCTGGGCGCCCGCCGGCCTGCCGAGCGGCGGCAGTGGCGCGGGCGGCGGCGGGCAGGGTTATGGTTACGGCGCGCAGTGGCGCCCGGCGCAATCGCCGTTGGGTTTGCGCGTGGAAGAGGCGCCTGCAGCGTACGCGGCGCTGTACGCGCCCACCGCCGACGCGGGAAGCGCCGCCGGCCTGCCGCGGCAGACCCAGGACCTGGCGGGCGGCCTGCCGCCGACTGCCGCCGACAGCGGCGTGCCGCCGCTCGGCTACGCGATCGCGCAATTGCACGGCATCTACATCCTGGCCGAGAACGCCGACGGCCTGATCGTGGTCGACATGCACGCCGCGCACGAGCGCATCGGCTACGAGCGTTTGAAGACCGCGCACGATGGCATCGGCCTGCATGCGCAGCCGTTGCTGGTGCCGATCACCCTGGCAGTCGGCGAACGCGATGCCGACACCGCCGAGCGCGAGGCGGAGACGCTGGCCGCGCTCGGGTTCGAGATCACCCGCAGCGGACCGCAATCGCTGCACGTGCGCAGCATTCCCGCACTGCTGGCGCAGGCCGAGCCGGAGGCCTTGCTGCGCGACGTGCTGACCGACCTGCGCGAACACGGCCACAGCGGTCGTGTCGCCGGCGCGCGCGATGCGCTGCTGTCGACCATGGCCTGCCACGGCGCGGTGCGCGCCAACCGCCGCCTCACCATTCCGGAAATGAACGCACTGCTGCGCGACATGGAAGCCACCGAGCGCTCCGGACAATGCAATCATGGGCGTCCGACCTGGGCACGGTTCACCCTGGGCGAGATCGATCGTTGGTTCCTGCGGGGGCGGTGATGGACAAGCGGATGTGGACGGCAGCGCTGCTGGCGGCGCTCGTCGCCTTGGGTGGTTGCGGCAAGCAGGCGCCGGCACCGGCCGCGCCGAAGGCGATGGACGCACGGTTCGTTGCGGACGAACAAGCCTGGCGTGCGCAGCGCCAGCGCGAACTGCAGGCGCCGGACGGCTGGACCAGCCTGGTCGGCCTGCACTGGCTGGAATTGAAGGAGCACTACATCGGCAGCGGCCCGGACAGCGGCATCCGCCTGGCGGTGGGGCCGGCGAGGATGGCGCTGGTGTCGCAGGCGCAGCGCGAGGTGTACCTGACCCCCGAGCGCGGCGCCGCCCTCAGCGTCGCCGGCGCGCCGGTGCAGGGGCGGATCCGCGTGTACAGCGACCACGATCCGCAGCCAACGGTGATCGACTTCGACGACGGCAAGGGCAAGCTCAGCCTGATCGAACGTGGCGGTCGTTATGCGCTGCGGGTCAAGCACGCCGATGCGCCGACCCGGCTCGGTTTCGCAGGCGTGCCGTACTGGCCGCTGGCCGAATCCTGGCGCGTGCGCGGGCGTTTCGTGCCCAATCCACCGGGCACGACCCTGCCCATCGTCGACATCATCGGCGTCACCACGCCATCGCCGAATCCCGGTGCGCTGGAGTTCGAGCGCGGCGGCAAGCGCTACCGCCTGCAGGCGATCGGCGAACCCGGCCAGCCGCTGTTCGTGGTGTTCGCCGACCGCACCAGCGGTCACGGCAGCTACCCCGCCGGGCGCTTCCTGGACGTGGACCCGCCCGCGGCCGACGGCAGCGTGGTGCTGGATTTCAACCGCGCCTACGACCCGCCGTGCGCGTTCACCCCGTTTGCCACCTGTCCGTTGCCGCCGCCGGAGAACCGCCTCGACCTGGCGGTGGATGCCGGCGAGAAGGCCTACGCCGCCGCCCATTGACCCGAGGATGCCGATGACCCCGTTCCCGCGCCTGTTGCGCCGCCTGCTGCTGGGCCTGTCGCTGTGCCTGGTGCTGCCGGCACTGGCCCGCACGCCGCCGCCGGTGGCCGCGACGCCTGTCGCGCCCGTCGCCGCAGCGCCCACGGTGGTGCCGCCCACGCCGCTGTTGTGGAAGGTCAGCGGCCCGCGCGGCACGCTGTACCTGCTGGGCTCGTTCCACATGCTCAAGGCCGACGACTATCCGCTGGCGCGCGAAGTCGATGCGGCCTACGCGGCGTCGCCGCGGTTGCTGTTCGAACTGGCGCCGAAGGACGTGGATGCGCCGCAGCTGGGTGCGCAGATGCTGCAGGCGGCGCAACGCCACGACGGCAAGCGGCTGCAGGACGATCTGGACCCGGCGACCTGGGAGCGGCTGCGCCGCTATGCCGCCGGCCACGGCCTGCCGCTGGCGCAGATGAGCGGCTTCGAGCCGTGGTTCGTCGGCCTCAGCATCAGCATCGCCGACATGAAGGCGCAGGGCCTGGAGGCCGATGCCGGGCTGGATCGTCATTTCATGACACTGGCCTTGCAGGACGGCAAGAGTGCCGAGGGCCTGGAGACCGCGCAGGCGCAGATCGACCTGCTCGACGGCATGGACCCGGTGGAGCAGAAGCAGATGCTGACCGAGGCGCTGGACGACGCCGAGCAGGGCGCGGCGCAGACCCTGCGCCTGCACGATGCCTGGCGCCGCGGCGACGAGCGCCAGCTGTGGCAGGAGATCGGCGCGCAGATGAAGCGCGACTACCCGCGGCTGTACCAGCGCATCGACGTGGAGCGCAACCAGGCCTGGCTGCCGCGCCTGGAGCAGCGCCTGAAGGACGGCGGCGGCGACACCCTGGTGGTGGTGGGTGCGCTGCACCTGCTCGGGCCGGACGGCGTGGTCGATGGCCTGCGTGCGCGTGGTTACAAGGTCGAGCGGATCTGCGGGAATTGCAAGCCGGCGAAGTCGCGCTGACACACGCCTGCGAGGCTTCGCCCGTACCCTCATCCGCCCCTTCGGGGCACCTTCCCCCCAAAAGGGGGCCGTGGTCCCAATGGGAGAAGGGAGAGGTTGGAGCCCCTCTCCCGCCGGGAGAGGGGTTGGGGTGAGGGTAAGGGCGCGAAGCGCTCCGTCGAATCAAATCCGCGAGGCTTCGCCCGTACCCTCATCCGCCCCTTCGGGGCACCTTCTCCCAACGGGAGAAGGGAGAAGCTGGAGCCCCTCTCCCATCGGGAGAGGGGTTGGGGTGAGGGTAGGGGCGCGAAGCGCCCCGCCGAACCTCACCCGGCCGCAATCCTCAGCGCGGACGCGACTTCGGTGCGGCGCCCGCCGGCGGTTCGCCAGGCTTGCCGGTGCCCGCGCCAGCGGCCGGGCGGCCGAAGCCGGCGCCGAGGTTGCGCTGGAATTCCTGCCACAGCTCCAGGTTGCGCTCGGTGAGCTGGTTCATCATGGTCCACGGGGTCTGCCCCAGCAGATTGCCCATCTGCTGGCGGAACTGCTGCTGCTGGTCGAGGAACACCTGCATGCTGCGCTCCAGATAGTTGCCCATGAAGCCCTGCAGCGAGTCGCCGTAGAAGCGGATGATCTGGCTGAGCAACTGCGTGGACAGCATCGGTTCGCCGTCCTGTTCCTGGTCGGCGATGATCTGCAGCAGCACTGCGCGGCTGAGGTCTTCGCCGGTCTTGGCGTCGCGGACTTCGAATTCCTCGCCGTCGATGATCAGCTGGCGGACGTCTTCGATGGTGATGTAACTGGAGATCTCGGTGTCGTAGAGGCGGCGATTGGGATACTTCTTGATGATGCGAATCTCAGCCATGAAGCGATCGCTCTGTGACGGTAGGCGCGCAGCATGGCGCAGCGCAGCAGGGCTTGCAACCGCCGAAAGTACCTGAACACGCGGGTGCAGCAAAAAAATCATGCTGCGCAGCATTCGCACCGCAGCAAAAGTCCACAGGCCGCCGTGGCGGCCAATGCGGGATAGCGTTACCTCGCGCGAATGCCGCCGCCTGAGCGATTCAGCCGCTCACCACCCCATGTGGTGGCCGCCGTTGATGTCCAGGTTCGAGCCGGTGATCCACGCGGCCTCTTCGGCGACCAGGAACGCCACGGCGTAGGCGATCTCCTCCGGCTTGCCGAGGCGCCCGGTGGGGATGTCGGCGGCGATCTTGGCGCGCACTTCCTCCGGCACCGCCATCACCATGTCGGTGGCGACATAGCCGGGCGAGACCGTGTTGACGGTGATGCCGTAGCTGGCGTTCTCGCGCGCCAGGGAAATGGTGAAGCCGTGCATGCCGGCCTTGGCCGCAGCGTAGTTGGCCTGGCCGTACTGGCCCTTGAGGCCGTTGATCGAACTGATCTGGATGACCCGCCCCCAACGCTTCTGGCGCATGCCCTCGATCACCGGGCGGGTGACGTTGAACACCGAGTTGAGGTTGGTGTTGATGACTTCGTGCCATTGCTCGGCGGTCATCTTGTGGAAGGTGGTGTCGCGGGTGATGCCGGCGTTGTTGACCAGGATCTCGACCGGGCCGAGTTGGCGTTCGACCTCACGCACCAGGGTCTGCGCGTGTTCGGGCGAGGCGACGTCGCCGGGGACGATGGCGACGTCGTGGCCACGTTCGCGCATGCGCTGCTGCCAGGCCAGGGCCTTGGCCTGGTCGCGGTAGTTGCTGGCCACGCGGTGGCCCTGCGCGGCCAGCCGCTCGCAGATTGCGGTGCCGATGCCGCCGGTGCCGCCGGTGACCAGCGCAACGCGTGATGTCATGGATGTCGCTCCGGATAGAAATGGTGGGAAAGGACGGCCGCGGCGCGGCCCAGGGTCCGATTCTAGTCAGCCTTGATGTCGCTGGGGATAGCTGGTGCGACCGGCGCCGCATCGTCCACGCGTCGGTCCTGCGCCGGCAACCGCGCCGGGTCGAAGGCGCGCAGCGCGGCGGCCAGCAGCGCCGGCACCGACCCGGCGCCGGCCAACGCTGCCGGCGGCTGGCCCAGCGTCGCCCAGGCCAGGCGCAGCGCCGGCAGCGGGTCGGCATCGTCCAGCGGCAGCGCCGCGTGCGACTTGGACAGCTTGCGGCCATCGGCGTCGAGCAGCAGCGGCAGGTGCAGGTAGCGCGGCGTGGGCAGGCCCAGCGCACGCTGCAGCAGGATCTGCCGTGGCGTGGAGTCCAGCAGGTCCGCGCCGCGCACCACGTCGGTGATGCCTTGCGCGGCATCGTCGACCACCACGGCCAGTTGGTAGGCCCAGCAGCCGTCGGCGCGCAGCAGCACCACATCGCCGACCTCGGCATGGACGTCCTGGGCCAGCCGGCCGCGCACCGCGTCGTCGAAGGCCACCACGCTGGCCGTACCGGGCGGCACGCGCAGACGGATGGCCGGCTGTGCGCGTGGCGCATCGGTGACGCAAGCGTGGTGCACGCCGCCCTGCGCCGCCAGGGCGCTGCGGCTGCAACTGCAGGGGAAGGCGAGGCCGGCCTGCAGCAGCCGCTGCAGGGCGTCGCGGTAGACCGGGTCGCGCTCGCGCTGCCGCAGCACCGGTCCGTCGGCCTCCAGGCCGCAGGCGCGCAGGCTCGCCAGTTGCCGCTCGGCGGCGCCGGGCACGCTGCGCGGGCGGTCCACGTCCTCGATGCGCAGCAGCCACTGGCCGCCGGCGTGGCGGGCGAGCAACCAACTGCCGAAGGCGGCGAGCAGCGAACCCAGGTGCAGCGGGCCGGTGGGCGAGGGCGCGAAGCGGCCGCGGTAGGGAGGCGGGGACATGGACAAGCTGAATCCTCGGTCAGGTGCGCGCTTGAATTCAAGCGGCCGACACCGCAGATTCGAGCCAATCCTTCCATTTGATCTGTGCGGAGCCCACGCTCACATGTTCAATCGTATCGTCCTGTTCCTCATCACCAACCTGGCGGTGCTGGTGCTGGCCGGCATTGTCATGTCCGTGTTCGGGGTCAACCCCAACCAGATGGGCGGCCTGCTGGTGATGGCCGCGATCTTCGGCTTCGGCGGCTCGCTGGTGTCGCTGCTGCTGTCCAAGTTCATGGCCAAGCGCGCCACCGGTGCGCAGGTGATCACCGAGCCGCGCAACCACACCGAGCGCTGGCTGCTGCAGACCGTGCAGCGCCAGGCGCAGGCCGCCGGCATCGGCATGCCCGAGGTTGCCGTGTACGACGGTCCGGAAATCAACGCCTTCGCCACCGGCGCCAACCGCAACAATGCGCTGGTCGCCGTTTCCACCGGCCTGCTGCAGAACATGACCGAGGACGAGGCCGAGGCGGTGCTGGGCCATGAGATCAGCCACATCGCCAATGGCGACATGGTGACCATGGCATTGCTGCAGGGCGTGCTCAACACCTTCGTGATCGTATTGGCGCGCGTGGTCGGCGGCGTGGTCGACAGCTACCTGTCCGGCAACCGCGACGGCCGCCGCGGCCTGGCCTACTACGCGATCGTGATGGTGCTGGAGCTGGTGTTCGGCCTGTTCGCGACGATGATCGCGATGTGGTTCTCGCGCTACCGCGAGTTCCGCGCCGACGCCGGCGGCGCCAGCCTGGCCGGCCGCGCCAAGATGATCGCGGCGCTGCAGCGGCTGGAACTCAACCATGGCCAGAGCACCTTGCCGTCGCAGGTGCAGGCCTTCGGCATCGCCGGTGGCCTGGGCCAGGGCCTGCGCAAGCTGTTCATGAGCCACCCGCCGCTGTCCGAGCGCATCGCCACCCTGCGCGCCTCGCACGTCAACGCGACGGTGAGCTGATAGTTCGCTAGATCGACATGCCGGCCGGCGGAGCGCAGGCTCCGCCGGCCGTTGCTTTTGCGACTCCCCAATCCCCAATCCCGAATCGCGGCCCCTCAGGCAAAATCGAACGTCATCCCCGGCGCCGCCAGGCCGACGAACTCGCCCTGCACGTAATCGACGCCGGCACTGAACAGCAGGCTCATCGAGGTGGCGTCGGAGACGAACTCGGCGATGGTGCGGATGCCGGCAGACTGCGCGCGCCCAGTGATCTCGCGGATCTTGTCCTGGTGTTCGCGGGTCTGGGTCAGGTCCTGGGTGAAGCCGCGGTCCAGCTTCAGGAACGAGGGCTGGAAGTGCGCCAGCAACTGGAACGAGTCCAGGCCGGAGCCGAACTGTTCCAGCCCGACCTTGCAGCCCAGGGCGGTGGCGTCGGCCAGGAACTGCTGCGCGTTGCGCAGGTGGGTGAACACCTTGGCCTCCGGCGTCTGCAGCCACAGGCGGTCGCCGGGCACGCCGTGCGTCTCCAGTTCGCGCCGGATCAGGTCGACCATCTGCGTGTCGGCGAAGGCTTCCGGGCTGACCTTGACCAGCAGGCTGGTGGCGTGGCCGGCGCGCTGGCGTTCGCCGATGACGGCGATCGCACGCGCGACCACCCAACGGTCGATCTCGGCAGTCAGGCCATGCTCGGCGGCGATGCCGAGGAAGGTCGACGGGCCGATCAGTTCGTCGTTGCGCTCCAGGCGCAGGTAGGCCTCGTACAGCTCGTGCTGGTCGCCCTGCAGGTTCAGCACCGGCTGGTAGTGCAGCAGGAAGCCGTCGCCGGCCAGGGCCTCGCGCAGGTGCTGCACCCAGCGCTGCACGCGCTCTTCCTCGAGTCGGTCGGCCGCGCCCGGGTCGAAGATCTTGCAGGCGTTACCGCCCAGTTCGACGGTCGCCTGCACGTTCTCGCTGGCGCGGGCCAGGACCTGGCCGACGCTGGCGATCTTCTCGCCGATCTGCACGCCGCCGATGCTGACGGTGACCGTGGCCGAGCGCTCGCCGACGCTGAACACCTGGCTGGCGTAGGCCTGCAGCAGGCGCTCGGCCAGCGCCGCGGTGCGTGCGTAGTCGCCTTCCAGCAGCAGCGCGAAGTTGTGCTCGCCGAAGCGCGCCGCCTGCACGTCGCCGTCGATGGCCGCGGCCAGGTGCTGGGCCAATGCGGCGACCAGCGCATCGGCCGAATCCAGGCCGATGTCGGCCAACAGGCGCGCGTAATGATCCGGCTCGACCAGCAGGAAGCCGTACTGGCCCTCGCCGCGGCCGACCTGGGCCACCGCGGTTTCCAGCGCCAGCATGAAGGTCGGGCGGTTGAGCAGACCGGTGACCTGGTCGCGCTGGCGCAGGTCCTCGACCTCGCGCGCCAGTTCCGGGTCGAACTCCTCGCGGCGGCGGAACACCACCTGCACGCAGGCCTCGCCCTCGTAGCTGGCGGTGGCGAATTCCATCGTCGCCGGAAAGCTGTCGCCTTCCAGGGTGCGCGCGTCCACCTGGTACTGCGCCGGCGGCGGCTCGCCCTTGCTTAGCGACTTCAGCAACTGCTTGAAACCTTCCACGTGTTGCGGGGCGACCATGTCCAGCAGCGACACGCCTTCGACGTCGTCGAACGACTCGAACCCGAACATCTCCATGTAGGCGTCGTTGGCGCGGATGTGCATGCCCTCGTGGATGTAGGCGATCGGATCGCGCGAGGAGGCGATCAGCGCGTCGCAGCGGCGCTCGGTCTCGCGCATCTGCGCCTCGATCCGGCGCAGGCCGCGCCGCGCCTGCAGGTCGGCCCAGGTGGTGCGGACCACGGCCAGCAAGTGCTCGGGCCGCTGCCGCAGCGCGATCGCGCGCGCGCCGCCGGCCACGGCCTCCAGCCATTCCTGTTCGTCGATGCGCTCGGCCAGCACGATGACCGGGATGTCCTTGCCGCTGGCGGCGACCCGTTGCAGCACCTGCGGCAGCGGGATCGACTGCGCCTGCGCGCTGAGCACCAGGTCGATCGGCTGTGCGGTCAGCATCGCCGACAACTCCTCGGCGTGCTGCGGCCGCGACGGGCGCACCGCGATGCCGCTGTTGCGCAGGCTGCTGACGATCGCCTCGGCGTCTTCGCCGCTGTCGTCGACGATCATCAGGCGGAGGGTGATGTCTTTGCCTGTGTGCATGAAGCCTCCCGGGGACGGGGTTTAATACACGATGGCCGCTGTCGCGTCCATGTTGTTCGGGAATGGGGAATCGGGAATGGGGAGTCGCAAGAGCGGGCTGTCGTGTCTGAACGTTCGCGCTCGGACCGGGACGCGCGCGCAACAAGCGGTGTTTCGAGTCCCGATTCCCGATTCCCGATTCCCCATTCCCCATTCCCCATTCCCCGCCGCTAGGCCGCCAAACCAGCCGCATGGCCCGAGGCCCAGGCCCACTGGAAGTTGTAGCCGCCCAGCCAGCCGGTGACGTCGAGCACTTCGCCGACGAAGTACAGGCCGGGCACGCGCCGCGATTCCATGGTCGAGGACGACACCTGGTCGGTGTCCACGCCGCCCAGGGTGACTTCGGCGGTGCGGTAGCCCTCGGTGCCGCTGGCCACCAGCGGCCAGGCGCCGAGCAGCTCGGCGGCGGCGCGCAGCTGTGGCTCGTCCAGCTGGCGCACCGGCTTGTCCGGCAGCCACACCTCGCACAGGCGTTGTGCGAAGCGGCGCGGCAGTGCCTCGCCGAGTACCGTGCGCAACTCGGCGGCGCCGCGCAGGCGTTTCTGTTCGCGCAGCCAGGTCGCCGCGTCCTGCCCCGCCAACAGGTCCAGGCGCAGGTCGTCGCCCGGTTGCCAGTACGAGGAGATCTGCAGGATCGCCGGGCCGCTGACGCCGCGGTGGGTGATCAGCATGAAGTTGCGGAAGCGCGCACCGTTGCAGCTGGCCTCCACCGGCAGCGCCAGGCCGGACAGGTCGTGCAGGCGTTCCTGGTGCTTGCCGCTCAGGGTCAGCGGCACCAGCCCGGCGCGGGTCGGCAACACCGCGTGGCCGAACTGCCGCGCCAGCTCGTAGCCGAAGCCGCTGGCGCCGAGGCTGGGGATCGACAGGCCGCCGGTCGCCACCACCAGCGAGGCCGCATGCACCGGGCCATCGTCGGTGTCCAGGCGGAACCCCTCGCTGCCGCGTTCCACCGCGCGCACGCTGCAGTCGGTGCGCACCGTCACCCCCGCCGCGGCGCACTCGTCCACCAGCATGCGCACGATCTGCTTGGAGGAGATGTCGCAGAACAGCTGGCCCAGTTCCTTCTCGTGATAGGCGATGCCGTGGCGCTCGACCAGGTCGATGAAGTCGTTGGGGCGGTAGCGGGCCAGCGCCGATTTGCAGAAGTGCGGATTGGCGGACAGGAAGTTGCCAGGCCCGGTGCCGGTATTGGTGAAGTTGCAGCGGCCGCCGCCGGACATCAGGATCTTCTTGCCGACCTTGTTGGCATGGTCGATCACCCGCACCCGGCGCCCGCGCTGGCCGGCGGCGATCGCGCACATCAGCCCGGCGGCGCCGGCGCCGAGTACCACGACATCAGTGCGGAGGGGAGCGGTCCCGGCGCTCATGCCGCGGCTTTGCGCACCGTGGGGGTGAAGGCGAAGCTGCCGCTGTCGCCCAGCCACTGCACCTCGCCGTCCTGGATCACCACGTCGAAGCGCATGCTGCGCTGGATCAGCTCGGCCGCCGCAGCGACGGCGTCGGCCGGCAAGTCGATCACCTGTACCGGCTTGAGCTTGATCAGCGCGGACGCGTTCTTGTCCCACCAGATGTCCGCGGCGCGGCCGCCGTAGTTGGCCACCACCACCGAGCGCGCCCGGCCGCAGGCCTTGCGTACCCGCGATTCGTCGGGCTGGCCGACCTCGATCCATTGCTCGATCGCGCCGGTGTAGTCCATCCGCCACAGGTCGGGTTCGTCGTCGCTGCTCAGGCCCTTGCCGAACAGCAGGCGCTCCTCGGCGTACAGGGCGAAGGTCAGCAGGCGCGCCATCAGCCGCTGATCGGTTTCGGACGGGTGTTGCGCCAGGGTCAGCGAATGGGCGGCGTAGTAGCCGCGGTCCATGTCGGAAATCTGCAGCTCCGCCTTGCGGAGGGTGGCGGTGAGGGCCATGCGGCTACCGGGATCGAGGGCGCACTAGGATACGGTGTGGGGCCGCCGCTGGCCGGGGACTTGTGGGGGAGCGGGAGAATCGAGGCCGGGGGCGCGTGTCCGACCCGGGGGCCTGGCGGGGGCAGGGGGGAGCCACGGCCACCTCCGGCGTGGTCGCAGGCTCAGTCGCCGTTGTCCGGATCCTGGGCGGATTTGCGCAGTTTCCGCGGATCGGCAGGCGGATCGGCAGCGCTGGCGTTAACTTTAGGGTGGGGTTCAGCTTCCTTGTGGTGGATCCCGGTTTGTCTACACAAACATGTCGCTTTTTGATCACGACCCGCGTATGGTGGCCCCACTGTGTTTGCTAGAGTCACCGTGAATCGTGGCTTGGTGCAGTAGATCTCACGATCCACTTCATCGTTCCGCTCGCTTTACTAACGCCTGCAACTCAGTCTCGGCCTCGATTTCCGATGGCTGCGATTTCTTCAATTCAATGTTTCAGGAGTTAGCAAATGTCTGAGCGTCAGAACGGTACCGTGAAGTGGTTCAACGATGCCAAGGGCTTCGGCTTCATCACCCCGGAAAGCGGCCCGGACCTGTTCGTGCATTTCCGCGCGATCCAGGGCACCGGCTTCAAGTCGCTGCAGGAAGGCCAGAAGGTGACCTTCGTCGCCGTGCAGGGCCAGAAGGGTATGCAGGCTGACCAGGTGCAGGCCGTCTAAGGACGTCTGCCACCGCAAGGTGCCGAACGCCGGGAGCGCAAGCTTCCGGCGTTTTTGTTTGGGTGTTTCTTTTTTCGGGCAGCGAACTTCCGCTGATCGCGGCGCCGTCGCCATGGCGCCAGATGCAGCGACCATGCCCTGCATGCGCGGGTTCACACCTGCATCCGGCTACCATGGCGGCCCCCGAGCTCCGGAGCCGTCGCCATGATCACCGTGCATCACCTCAACCAGTCCCGGTCGCAGCGCGTGCTGTGGTTGCTGGAGGAACTGGCGCTGCCGTACCAGGTGATCAAGTACCAGCGCGATTCCAAGACCATGCTGGCGCCGCCGGAGCTGCGCGCGATCCATCCGCTGGGCAAGTCGCCGGTGCTGGTGGACGACGGTCACGTCCTCGCCGAGTCCGGGGCCATCCTCGACTATCTGGTGGACCGCTACGACACCGGCAGCACGCTGTCGCCGGCGCCGCAGCCGCTGGATTCGCCCGAGCGCCTGCGCTACCGCTACTGGATGCACTACGCCGAGGGGTCGGCGATGCCGCCGCTGCTGATGAGCCTGGTATTCGGGCGGATCCGCTCGGCGAAGATGCCGTTCTTCGCGCGGCCGATCGCCAAGGCCATCGTCGACAAGGCGATGCATGGTTTCGTCGGTCCGCAGGTGCGTCTGCACCTGGACTGGATGGAGCGCGAACTGGCCGAGACCGGCTGGTTCGCCGGCGACCGCTTCACCGCCGCGGACGTGCAGATGAGCTTCCCGGTGCAGGCCGCCGCGGCGCGCATCGGCCTGCAGACGCATCCGAACCTGGCCGGGTTCGTGCAGCGGATCGAGCAGCGCCCCGCCTATCAGCGCGCGCTGCAGCAGGGTGGTCCATTCGAACTGCTCGGCAGCGCGGACGGCTGAGTTCCGTCCGCGTCATCCGGGTCAACGGGCGGCGGGACGTGCCCGGCAGGCACGCACGAAGGCGATGCTGTCGGCCATGACCGGCAGCGCCGGGTCGTCCTTGCGCAGCGCCAGCACCAGGCGCATGTGGCCGACGCCGGGATAGGTCTTCAGTTCGGCCGGTACCCCGGCGCGCTGCAGCGCGGCCTGCAGCGACTGGCTGTTGTGCGGCTCCACCACGGTGTCGGCGTCGCCGTGCAGCAGCAGCGCCGGCGGCTCGTCGCCGTCGACGAAGTTCACCGGCTGCGAGCGCCGCTGTTGCGCCGGGTCCTGGCCGAACATGCCGATCAGGTCCGGATCGGTCAGCGGCAGGAAGTCGTAGGGGCCGGCCAGCCCGACCAGGCCGCACAGTTGCCGCGGCGACAGGCCCTGCGCCTGCAGCCAATGACCGTCGGTGGCCAGCAGCGCGGCGATGTGCGCACCGGCGGAGTGGCCCATCAGCACCAGCCGTTGCGGATCGCCGCCGTAGTCGGCGGCATGGCGCCGGCTCCAGGCCACCGCCGTGGCGGCATCGCGCATGAAGCCGTCCAGGGTCACCTGCGGATACTTGCGGTAGTCCGGCACGATCGCGACCACGCCGTGCCGCGCCAGCGCTTCGCCGGCCCAGCGGTAGTTCTGGCGGTCGCCGGTCTTCCAGGTACCGCCGTGGAAGAACACCACCACCGGCGCGTGCTCCACCCCGGCGGGGCGGTACACGTCCAGTGCCAGGCCATGCGCCGCGTCGTAGACGATCCCACGTTGCTCGTGGAGGCCATGCCGCGAGGAACTGGCGTTGAGGCCGCCGAAGAACAGGCTGCTGCAGGCCGAGACCAGCAGCGAGGAGAGGGCGATCAGGGCGTTGCGGGGCCAGCGGGGCGAAGACGGTCGGTCGGACATGGGCGATCCCTGAGAGGAGCGCGGAGCATGCCGGATGCCCATGTCGGCGGCGAGTGGAGGTGGGGCGGGGAGTGGGGATTGGTCAAAGCGGGGGTTACTGCGCGTACGCTGGGTTCGCGGTGGTCGGACCCTCACCCCAACCCCTCTCCCGGGGGGAGAGGGGCTTTTCGGGCTCTCGCGATACCTGGCGTGCACTGGATGCTCACCTCGCGGACTTTCCAATGAAGCCCGCGACTTCTACGCTCTTGCCCATGCCTTCCTTGCGTTTCGACAATCGCTTCGTCGCCGAGCTGCCTGGCGACCCGGAAACCGGTCCGCGGCGCCGCGAGGTGCTGGGCGCGCTGTGGTCGCCGGTCGAGCCGACGCCGGTCGCGGCGCCGCGGCTGCTGGCGTATTCGCCGGAGGTGGCCGCCTTGCTCGGGCTGTCCGAGCAGGAGGTGCGGGCGCCGGAGTTCGCCGCGGTGTTCGCCGGCAATGCGCGCTATCCGGGCATGCAGCCCTATGCTGCGAACTATGGGGGGCATCAGTTCGGGCATTGGGCCGGACAACTCGGCGACGGCCGCGCGATCTCGCTGGGCGAGGCATTGGGGGTGGACGGGCGGCGCTGGGAGCTGCAGCTCAAGGGCGCCGGGCCCACGCCGTATTCGCGCGGTGCCGATGGCCGCGCCGTGCTGCGCTCGTCGATCCGCGAGTTCCTGTGCAGCGAGGCCATGCATCACCTGGGCGTGCCGACCACACGTGCGCTGAGCCTGGTCGGCACCGGCGAGACGGTGGTGCGCGACATGTTCTACGACGGCCACCCGCGCGCCGAACCGGGCGCGGTGGTGTGCCGGGTGGCGCCGTCGTTCGTGCGCTTCGGCAGTTTCGAACTGCCGGCCGCGCGCGGCGACACCGCCTTGCTGCGGCGCCTGGCCGATCTGGTGATCGCACGCGATTTCCCGGCGCTGTCCGGCACCGGTGGCGCACGCGATGCGGCCTGGTTCGCCGAGATCTGTGCGCGCACCGCACGCATGGTGGCGCACTGGATGCGGGTCGGCTTCGTGCACGGGGTGATGAACACCGACAACATGTCGATCCTGGGCCTGACCATCGACTACGGCCCCTACGGCTGGGTCGACGACTACGACCCGGACTGGACGCCCAACACCACCGATGCGCAGGGGCGCCGCTACCGCTTCGGTACGCAGCCGCAGGTCGCGTACTGGAACCTGGGTCGGCTGGCGCAGGCGCTGGCGCCGCTGTTCGACGACGTCGCGCCACTGCACGACGGCCTGGAGCGGTTCCGTGCGGAGTATGCGCAGGCCGAGCGCGACAACATCGCGGCCAAGCTCGGCCTGGCGGCCTGCGGCGACGCCGATGTGGCGCTGATGCGCGACCTGCTGGATCTGCTGCAGCAGGGCGAGGTCGACATGACCCAGTGGTTCCGTGGCTTGAGCGCATTGCCGCTGCCGCCGTGGACGCCGGCGCAGGCGCTGACGGCGCTGGCCGACGCGTTCTACGACCCGGACAAGCTGGCGGCGCAGGCGCCGACGTTCGAGGCCTGGCTGGCCCGCTATGCGCAGCGCCTGCGGCAGGATCCGCTGCCCGCCGCCGTGCGTGCGGAGCAGATGCGCGCGGCCAATCCGCGCTACGTGCTGCGCAACTACCTGGCGCAACAGGCGATCGACCGCGCCGAGCAGGGCGACACCGGCGGCATCGACGAGCTGCTGGAGGTGATGCGGCATCCGTACGACGAGCAGCCCGGGCGCGAGGCCTTCGCGGCGAAGCGTCCGGACTGGGCGCGCAGCCGGGCTGGCTGTTCGATGCTGTCGTGCAGTTCCTGAGCGGGGCCGGCGCGTGCGCTCAGGGCGCGGTCGCGCCGCGATAGCGCCAGGCGGCCAGGAAGGTCGCCACCACTTCCTCCGCCAGCGCCTGCTGCGCGGCCGCGTCCGGCGCCTGTCCGTTGAGCATCGCGCCGGGATAGGCATAGCCGAAGGTGGCGCCGATGAACGCGGTGGCGGCGAGGGTGGGGCGTGCGACCTGCACGTCGCCGCGCGCGTGCAGGGTCTGCAGCAAGGCGCTCAGGCGCTCGCGCAGGCGGCCGGCGCGGCGCTGGTGCAGCGACTGCAGCAGGTCCGGCATCTGCGCGCTGGCCTGCACCAGCAGGCGATGCAGGCGCAAGGCGTCGGGCGCGTACAGGTGCGCCGGCACGGTCAGCGCGATCTGCCGCAGGGTCGCGGGCAGGTCCTGCGCGGTGGCGCTGCCGATGTTTTCGAAGCGCGCCTGCAGTTCCTCGTTCAAGGCCTCGAACACCTGCATCAGCAGCTCGGCCTTGCTGGAAAAATGGTTGTACAGGCTCTGCCGGGTGAGTCCGGCCTGGCTGGCGATCTGTTCCAGCGACACGTCCAGCCCGTGTTCCAGCAGCAGGGTGCGTGCCGCTGCCAGCAGGCGTGGCCGCGCCAGTGCCGGCCGTCCACGCGGGCGCGCGGGGACGCCCGTTGTCGCCGGCTCGGCCGTCGCCGTCGCAGTTTGCGCATCCTGGCGGCGAAGGGTTGTGCTTCCCTTCATGATTGTTTTTTTGTCTTTGAGTAAATTAAATGATCCTCCCCGCCGTCCCCAGGATCAAGCGCATGCCCGCGCCTTTCGTCCAGCGCCGCCGCGCGCTGCCGTTGCTGCTGTCCGTCGTCGTGCTCGCGTTCGCCGGCTGCAAGGGGGGAGGCAAGGCCCCGGCGCCGGCAGCGAAGACGGTGGAGGTGGTGACCCTGCAGCCGCAGAGCGTGCCGCTGAGCGTGGAACTGGCCGGGCGTACCGTGGCCTCGGAAGAATCGGAGGTGCGGCCGCAGGTCAGCGGCATCCTGCGCCAGCGGCTGTTCGAGGAGGGCGCCACGGTGCGGGCCGGGCAGCCGCTGTTCCAGATCGAGCCGACCCTGTACCAGGCCGCGGCCAACCAGGCGCAGGCCAACCTGGCCACCGCCGAGGCCACGCTCGCCGCCGCCACGCTGCGCGCCGAGCGTTACCGCACCCTGGGCAAGACCCGGCTGGCCGCGCAGCAGGACGTGGACGATGCGCAGGCCGCCTACAAGCAGGCGCTGGCCAGCCGCGACGCGCAACGCGCGGCGCTGGACACCGCGCGCACGCAGCTGCGCTTCGCCACGGTGCTGGCGCCGATCGGCGGGCGCATCGGCCGCGCGCGGGTGACCCCCGGCGCGCTGGTCACCGCCAATCAGACCGATGCCATCGCCAAGATCCAGCAACTGGATCCGATGAACGTGGACATCACCCAGTCCGGCAATCAGTTCCTGGCGCTGCGTCGGGCGATTGCCGCCGGCGGCGTGCAGCCGGCCAGCACGCAGGTACGGCTGACCCTGTCCGACGGTACTGCGTATCCGCTGCCGGGCACGCTGGAGTTCGCCGACCTCGACGTGGAGGAGACCACTGGTGCGGTGACCCTGCGCGCGCGTTTCCCCAATCCCGATGCGCAACTGTTGCCGGGCATGTATGTGCGCGCGCTGGTCGGGCAGGGCGTGCGCCAGCAGGCGCTGCTGGTGCCGCAGGCGGCGGTGGACCGCACCCCGCGCGGCGAGGCGGTGGCCTGGGTGGTGGGCGCCGACGACGTGGTGCGCCAGCGCGAGTTCACCACGCTGCGCGCGGTCGGCGACCGCTGGCTGGTCGGCGATGGCCTCAAGCCCGGCGAGCGGGTGGTGGTGGCGGGCCGGCAAGGCCTCAGCGACGGTGCCAAGGTGACGGTGAAGACCGCCGCCGCCGCGGCCGCGCCTGCCGCCGGCCAGGGCTGAGCCGGCATGCTGCCGCGTTTCTTCATCCACCGCCCGATCTTCGCCTGGGTCCTGGCCATCTGCATCATGGCCGCCGGCGCCATCGCCGTGTTCACCCTGCCGATCGAGCAGTACCCGGACATCGCGCCGCCCTCGGTCAACGTCACCGCCACCTACAACGGCGCCTCGGCGCAGACCGTGGAGGACAGCGTCACCCAGGTGATCGAACAGCAGATCAAGGGCATCGACCACCTGCTGTACTTCTCCTCGACCAGTTCCTCGTCGGGGCAGGCGCGGATCAGCATCACCTTCGACCAGGCGGCCAACCCGGACATCGCCCAGGTGCAGGTGCAGAACGCGGTCAACCAGGCGCTCAACCGGCTGCCGCAGGAAGTGCAGCAGCAGGGCGTGACCGTGGCCAAGTCGCAGGGCGACAGCCTGATGGCGGTGGCGATCTACGACCGCACCGACCGCATGGACAACGTCGACATCTCCGACTACTTGGTCAGCACCCTGCAGGACCCGATCAGCCGCATCAACGGCGTCGGAGAGATCAACGTGTTCGGCGCGCAGTACGCGATGCGGGTCTGGCTGGACCCGCACAAGCTCAACGCCTACCAACTGATGCCCGGCGACGTGCGCAGCGCGATCCTGGCGCAGAACACCCAGGTCACCGCCGGCGAACTCGGCGCGCTGCCCACCGGCGCCGAGCAGGAACTCAACGCCACGGTCACCGCGCAGTCGCGGCTGCAGACGCCCGAGCAGTTCCGGCAGATCATCCTGGCCACGCGCGCGGACGGTTCCAGCGTGCGCCTGGGCGATGTGGCGCGGGTGGAGATCGGCGCGGAGAACTACCAGAACAACGCCACGCTCAACGGTCACCCGGCGTCCGGCTTCTCGGTGACGCTGTCCGCCGGCGCCAATGCGATCGCCACCTCCGACGCGATCCACGCCACCATCGAACGGCTCAAGCCGACCTTCCCGCCGGGCCTGGACGTGGCCTATCCGCGCGACAGCACGCCGTTCGTGCGCATTTCGATCGAGAACGTGGTGCACACACTGGCCGAGGCCATCGTGCTGGTGGTGGTGGTGATGTTCCTGTTCCTGCAGAACGCGCGCGCCACGCTGATCCCCGCGATCACCGTGCCGGTGGTGCTGCTGGGCACCTTCGGCATCCTCGCCGCGGCAGGCTTCACCATCAACACGCTGACCCTGTTCGCGATGGTGCTGGCGATCGGCCTGCTGGTCGACGACGCCATCGTGGTGGTGGAGAACGTCGAGCGGATCATGCATGAGGAACACCTGCCGCCGCGCGAGGCCACCGAGCGCTCGATGGGCGAGATCACCGGTGCGCTGATCGGCATCACCGTGGTGCTGGGCGCGGTGTTCCTGCCGATGGCGTTCTTCGGCGGCTCCACCGGCATCATCTACCGGCAGTTCTCCATCACCATCGCCTCGGCGATGGCGCTGTCGGCGCTGGTCGCGCTGACCCTGACCCCGGCGCTGTGCGCGACCCTGCTCAAGCCGGTGGAGCAGGAGCGCAAGCTCGGCCGTTTCTTCCAGTGGTTCAACCGCAGCGTCGAGCGCGGCCAGCAGGCCTACCAGCGCCGCCTCGGCACGGTGCTGCAGCGGCCGCGGCGCTGGATGGCGCTGTATGCGCTGGTAGCGCTGGCGATGGTGGTGCTGTACATGCGCATGCCGACCGGCTTCCTGCCGGTGGAGGACCAGGGCCAGGTGCAGATCCAGTTCACCACCCCGGAAGGCACGCCGCTGGCCAAGACCCAGGCGCTGGGCAAGCGCATCAGCGATTACTTCATGACCCACGAGAAGGCCAATCTCACCGCGATCTTCATGGTGGTCGGCCGCAACAACGCCGGCACCGGGCAGAACGCCGGCCAGGCCTTCGTGGCGCTCACGCCGTGGGGCGAGCGCAACCGCGACAACACCGCACAGGCCATCATCGACCGCGCCAACGCGCATTTCCGCGGGGTCAGCGATGCCAAGATCAGCGTGCTGTCGCCGCCGGCGGTGCGCGGCCTGGGCCAGTCCAGCGGCTTCGAGCTGTGGATCCGCGACAGCGACGGCGCCGGCCGCGCGGCGCTGCTGAAGGCGCAGCAGCAGGTGCTCAAGGAGGCCGGCGACGATCCGCAGCTGACCGCGGTGCGGCTCAACGGCCTGGGCGACAAGGCGCAACTGCAGGTGGACATCGACCACGCCCAGGCCAGCGCGCTGGGCCTGGCGCAGAGCGACATCAACGCGACCCTGGCCACCGCCTGGGGCGGCAGCTACGTCAACGACTTCATCGACCGCGGCCGGGTCAAGCGCGTGTACGTGCAGGGCGATGCGCCGTACCGCGCGCTGCCGGAGGACATCGCGCAGTGGTACGTGCGCGGCAGCGGCGGGCAGATGGCGCCGTTCGCCAGTTTCGCCAGCACCCACTGGACCCGCGGCCCGCAGTTGCAGCAGCGCTTCAACGGCCTGCCGGCATCGCAGATCCAGGGCGGCGCGGCGGCCGGCAGCAGTTCCGGCGAGGCGATGCAGCGGATGCAGGCGCTGGTGGCCAAGCAGGAGGGCTTCGATCTGCAATGGAGCGGGCTGTCCTACCAGGAGCAGTTGTCCAGCAACCAGACGCTGTGGCTGTACACCGCCTCGATCCTGTTCATTTTCCTGTGCCTGGCGGCGCTGTACGAAAGCTGGTCGATCCCGGTGGCGGTGCTGCTGGTGATTCCGCTGGGTGTGGTCGGCACCGTGCTGGCGACCACCCTGGCCGGGTTCGTCAACGACATCTACTTCCAGGTCGGCCTGCTGACCACGATCGGCCTGTCGGCGAAGAACGCGATCCTGATCGTCGAATTCGCCGAGGCGCGGCAGCGTGCCGGGCGACCGTTGCTGGAAGCAACACTGGAAGGCGCGCGGCTGCGCCTGCGGCCGATCGTGATGACCTCGCTGGCGTTCGTCGCCGGTGTGTTGCCGCTGGCGCTGTCCACCGGCGCCGGCGCCTCCAGCCGCCGCGAGATCGGCGTGTGCGTGATCGGCGGCATGGTCACCGGCACCGTGCTGGCAGTGTTGCTGGTGCCGTTGTTCTTCGTGCTGGTGCGCGGCCTGTTTCGCGGGCCCGCGCGGCAGGACGCCAGCGCAGCGGCGGCGTAAGTCGTAGACCGACGAGGCGGCTCCGCGACGCGGTGCCGCCTTGCGACTAGACTTTGCGTTCCCCCACGGCATACGACTGTGCGATGAACGATTCCTCCTGCTGCGGCGCGCCCAGCGACGCACCGGCCCACTGGTCCGGCCGCATTCGCGATATCGCCGATTTCCCGAAGCCGGGCATCGTGTTCAAGGACATCACGCCGCTGCTGGCCGACGGCCCGGATTTCGCCTCGGCGCTGGACGAGATGGCGCGTCCGTGGCGCACCACGCCGCTGCAGGCGGTGCTGGGCATCGAGTCGCGCGGCTTCATCCTGGGCGCGGCGCTGGCGCACGAACTGCGTACGGGCTTCGTGCCGGTGCGCAAGCCAGGCAAGCTGCCGGGCAGGACGGTGACCCAGGAGTACGCGCTGGAGTACGGCAGCGACCGCATCGAAATGCACGCCGATGCGCTGCCGGCCGGTTCGCGCGTGCTGCTGGTCGATGACGTGCTCGCCACCGGCGGTACCTTGCGCGCGGCCCTGGCGTTGGCGCAGCAACTGGAACTGGAAGTGGTCGGCGCCGCGGTACTGGTGGAACTGCAGGCGCTGCGTGGACGCGATCGCTGGAGCGAGACCTTGCCGCTGCTGGCGACGCTGACGTACTGAGCAAGGCCACTGCTCCTGGCAGCGCAGGTGGCGCGGCCGGGGATCGACGCATTGGGCGCGGCCGCGGCGCACATGCGTCGTGGCGATCGCGCATGGCGCGGGCGACGCCTGACGCCGCAACCGCAGGCGCCGTGTCAGGTCGGGTAGATCACCGTTTCCAGGCTGGGGTCCGCATGCGCGGCGGCATGGCTTAGGTGGCCATCGAACGGACCGACCTTGCAGATCCGGCCGTCGTCGGCGAACACCAGCTGCAGTCCGTGTTCGGCTTCCCAGTCGCAGTTGCATTCCAGGCTGATGCGCAGGCGGCCGTCGCGGTAGCGGCGTAGATACGCCTCGCTGCCGAACTGCACGTGCGCCCACACCTCGGCGGGGTCGGCGATGTCCGGCGAAGGCCATCCGTATTTGGCGCACAGCGCCTGCGTGTGCCGGTAGTAGGCGAACACGTGCGGCGCCGCCGCGTCGAAGACCGCGGCATCGAGTTGCAGGAAGGTCTCGATGGCGGGCGCCGCGTCGACCGGAACGTCGCCAGCCTCGCAGCCCACCAGCACGAAGCAGCAACTGTCGCGCATCCACGGGACCGGCACCGCCTCGCTCCACAGGTTGCCGTCCTCGTCCGGTTGCAGCGACGCCAGGACCTGCTGCGTCGCGCTCACAGCTTGGCGACCCGGAACCGGCGGCCCTTGATCTTGCCGGCCTGCAGCTGCGCCAGCGCCTTGCCGGCATGGGCGCGGGCGATGGCGACGTAGGAGCGGGTGGCGTAAATCGCGATCTTGCCGATCGCCGCGCCGGACAGCCCGGCATCGCCGGTCAGTGCGCCGAGGATGTCGCCGGGGCGCAGCTTGTCGGTCTTGCCGCCGTCGATGCGCAGGGTGACCATTGCCGCCTGCGGCAACTGCGCCGGCCGTGCGGTGGCCAGCGGCGCGCGCGACCAGCGCAGCGGCTGGCCCTGCTCGGTTTCCAGCGCCTGCGCGCGCGCGGTCTCGCGCGGCGCCACCAGGCTCAGGGCCAGGCCGTGCTTGCCGGCGCGCGCGGTGCGGCCGATGCGGTGGCGGTAGGTCTCGGTGTCGGTCGGCAGTTCGTAGTTGATCACCGCCGCCAGGTCTTCCACGTCCAGCCCGCGCGCGGCCACGTCGCTGGCGACCAGCACGTTGCAGCTGCGGTTGACGAAGCGCACCAGCACCTCGTCGCGGTCGCGCTGTTCCATGTCGCCATGCAGCGCCAGCGCGGAGAAGCCGAACTGCTGCAGCGAGCCGGCGACCTCGTCGACCTCCTTGCGGGTGTTGCAGAACACCACGCTGGACTCGGGGGTGAAGCGCAGCAGCAGGCCGGCCACCGCCTTCTGTCGGTAGGTGGGGTCGACCTCGAAGAACTGCTGGTCGATCTCCGGCGCGCTGTCGGCGCCCTCGACGGTGATTTCCGCCGGTTCCTTGAGCAGGTCGCGCGCCAACGCGCGGATTTCCTCGGGAAAGGTGGCCGAGAACAGCAGGCTCTGCCGATGCTTGTCGCAGCGGCTGGCGATCTCGCGGATCGGCTCCTCGAAGCCCATGTCGAGCATGCGGTCGGCCTCGTCCAGCACCAGCGTGCGCACCCCGCCCAGGTGCAGCGCGCGTTTGCGCGCCAGTTCCTGGATGCGGCCGGGCGTGCCGACCACCACCTGCGGGTCGTGCGCCTCCAGCGAGGCCAGTTGCGGCGCCAGCGGCATGCCGCCGGTCAGCACCACCAGCTTCATGTTGGGAATGCCGGTGGCCAGCTTGCGCAACTGCTTGCCGACCTGGTCGGCCAGTTCGCGGGTCGGGCACAGCACCAGCGCCTGCGCACGGCTCATCGCCGGATCCAGCTTGTGCAGCAGGCCCAGGCCGAACGCCGCGGTCTTGCCGCTGCCGGTGGGCGCCTGCACGATGACGTCCTGGCCGGCCAGGATCGGCGGCAGGCTCTGCGCCTGCACCGGGGTCATGCGGGTGTAGCCGAGCGCGTCGATGCCGGGCGCGAGCGCCTGGGAAAGGGAGAGGGTGGCGAAATCGTTCATGCGGCATTTTAGCTGGTGGGGCCGGGACTCGGGACCCGGGACCCGGAACGTCAACAGCAAAAGGGCATTTCGACTCGCACGACGCGCCGCTTTTTGCTTTCCGGGTACCGGGTCCCGGGTCCCGGGTCCCGTACAATACGGCATGCCTCTTATCACTCTGCAGAACCTCGACTACAGCGTCGGCGGCCCCTTGCTGCTGGAAAAGACCGACCTGTCGATCGAGCCGGGCGAACGCATCGCCCTGATCGGCCGCAACGGCGCCGGCAAATCCACCCTGATGAAACTGATCGCCGGCGAGCTCAAGCCCGACGACGGCGAGGTCCGCGTGCAGCAGGGCGTGCGCATCGCCCGGTTGGAGCAGGAGGTGCCGCATGGCGCTGCCGGCAGCGTGTTCGACGTGGTCGCCGACGGCCTGGGCGAACTCGGCCATTGGCTGGCCGAGTTCCATCGGCTCAGCCATGCCGCCGAGTTCGACGGCGATGCGCTGGGCGCGGTGCAGTCCAAGATCGATGGCGCCAATGGCTGGGCCCTGGACCAGCGGGTCAACGAGACCCTGACGCGGCTTGAACTGGACGGCGACGCCGAATTCGCGCGGCTGTCCGGCGGCATGAAGCGCCGCGTGCTGCTGGCGCGCGCGCTGGTCTCGGCGCCGGACCTGTTGTTGCTGGACGAACCCACCAACCACCTCGACATCGAGGCCATCGACTGGCTGGAAGGCTTCCTCAAGGGCTGGAACGGCAGCGTGGTATTCGTGACCCACGACCGGCGGTTCCTGCGTGCCCTGGCCACGCGCATCGTCGAGATCGACCGCGGCCAGGTCAGCAGTTGGCCGGGCGACTGGGCCAACTACGAGCGCCGCCGCGAGGAGCGGCTCAATGCGCAGGCGCAGGAGAACGCGCGCTTCGACAAGCTGCTGGCGCAGGAGGAAGTGTGGATCCGCCAGGGCATCAAGGCCCGGCGCACCCGCGACGAGGGCCGGGTGCGGCGGCTGGAAGCGATGCGCCGCGAGCGCACCCAGCGCCGCGAACTCGGCGGCAACGTGCGCATGGAGGCCGCGCAGGGCGAGTCCTCCGGCAAGAAGGTGATCGAGGCCAAGGAGCTGAGCTTCGCCTTCGGCGCGCGCAGCATGGTGCGCGACTTCTCCACCACCATCCTGCGCGGCGACCGTATCGGCCTGATCGGCCCCAACGGCAGCGGCAAGACCACGCTGCTGAAGCTGTTGCTGGGCGAACTGACGCCGGACGGTGGCGAAGTGCGCGCCGGCACCAATCTGCAGGTAGCGTATTTCGACCAGTACCGCGCCACCCTGCGCGAGGACTGGAGCGCGATCGAGAACGTGGCCGAGGGCCGCGACTTCATCGAGATCAACGGCAAGCGCAAGCACGTGCACGCCTACCTGCAGGACTTCCTGTTCACCCCGGAGCGTGCGCGCGCGCCGATCACCCGCCTGTCCGGCGGCGAGCGCAACCGCCTGCTGCTGGCGCGGCTGTTCGCGCAGCCGTCCAACCTGCTGGTGATGGACGAACCGACCAACGACCTGGACGTGGAAACCCTGGAGCTGCTGGAAGAACTGCTCGGCGACTACAGCGGCACGCTGTTGCTGGTCAGCCACGACCGCGACTTCATCGACAACGTGGTCACCTCGACCATGGTCATGGAAGGCGACGGCCGCATCGGCGAATACGTCGGCGGCTACAGCGACTGGGTACGCCAGCGCCCGGCGACGCCGGCCAGCGCGATGGCGGTGGCCAAGGCCTCGGCCACCGCGGCGGCGACCACGCCGGTGGCGTCCGCTGCAGCGGCGCCGGCGCCCGCGCCGGCCAAGCGCAAGCTCAGCTACAAGGACGCGCGCGAACTGGAGCAGTTGCCGGCGCGGATCGAAGCGCTGGAACAGCAGGTCGCGGCGCTGACCGAGGCGATGGCCGACCCGGCGTTCTACCAGCGCGACGCGGCGGCGGTGACCGCGCACACGCAGGCGCTGAGCCAGGCGCAGGCGGACCTCGATGCGGCGTATGCGCGGTGGAGCGAGCTGGACGGTTGAAGAGCCGGGGCTCGGGACAAACACCCTGGGCCTGCGGCGGCAACGAACACGGCGGCCGCTTTGCCGAGATCGAAGACCGGATGCGTGGGCGTTGGGGGGATCGCGTCGGGGCTGAAGCCCCTCCCACAGGGGGCATGTGCGGTGGCCTGTTGTGCGAGCGGTTCTCGGCGCAGCGCGGTCAGGTCAATCCGACTCGGCGGGTGCTTCCGCTTCCTCGCTGCCGCCCACGAACGCGACGAAGCTGACGCCGTCCTGCGCCCACTCGCGGGCGACGTCGTCGAGGATCTCCAGCAGCACGTCGAAGGCCGGCTGCGCCACCGCCTGCAACTGCCCGGCATCCTCCAGCAGCAAGGCGTAGCCGCGCGGCGAGGGCAGCCAGGACAGGTCGCGCAGGCCGTCGGTCAGCGCGTCCCAGTTGCGGCCGAAGCCGGGCGGGAAGTCCAGTTGCGCGGCCAGCCGCATCAGCAGCATGGCCTTGCCGGTGCAGCCGTGCAGGTCGATCCGGCACAGCCGCAGGCCGGCGTCGCGGGCCAGGGCGGCGACGCTGTCCAGGTCGCGGTTGGCGACGCGGTAGACGCCGGAGGCGGCCGGCTCGGCCAGGTTCAGCGCGAACGGGAAGCCGCTCATCGCGCCGGCCCCGCGCCACCGACCTGGAAGCTGCGGAAACTGTCGTAGTGGTCGTCGCTGTAATACCAGACTTGCGGCGGCGTGCCGCCGGTGACGATGCGGCGCGTGCCGCGATGCGACAGTCCGGGCGTCTCGACGGTGTACTCGCGGTAGTAGCCGCGCGGTTGCGCGGGCAGCCGGTTCTCGCGGTTGCCGAACACGCTGCCGTCCTGGCGGTGCGGGAACGGGCCGCCGCGCTGGATCAATGCCACCGTGGCGCGCGCTTCTGGCGGCAGGAACGCGGGCAGCTCCGGCGCCGCGGCTTCCGATGCCGCGGCTGCCTTGCCGGGCGCGGTGTACGGCGCCTGCGCGGCCGCGTCGAGCGAGGGCGCGAATTGCTGGTGCGGCGGATGCTGCAGTCCGCGGATGCCCCACAGCCCGCCCACCAGCAACACGATGGCGGCGATCAACAGCACGGGCTTGCGCATGGACTCTCCTGCAGGAACGGCGTCGGCGCGCGGCGTGGCGCCATCGCGCACAGTATGGGCCGGCCTGCCTGTTCGCGCTCTAAACGCCGCCGGTCACGGTGGTGACGCGTGCGATTCACATCCGACTAACCGGGGCGTGGGGCATGGTAGGCGCCGATTCGCAGGCCGGCCGGCACCGCCGCCGCGGGATGGGACGATTTTCCCCAGCCGCGCCCTTGGTAAGGTCGCCGACCGTCCCTACCATTGCTCACGCAACGCTCGTCCTTTCGACGGCGAAAGTCCAGGAGAACCGCATGGCCTACACCCTCCCCAAGTTGCCCTACGCCTACGACGCGCTGGAACCGCACATCGATGCGCAGACGATGGAGATCCATCACACCAAGCATCACCAGACCTACATCAACAACGTCAACGCCGCGCTGGAAGGCACCGAGTACGCCGACCTGCCGATCGAGGCGCTGGTGTCCAAGCTGAAGTCGCTGCCGGAGAACCTGCAGGGCCCGGTGCGCAACAACGGCGGCGGCCATGCCAACCACTCGCTGTTCTGGACGGTGATGGCGCCCAACGCCGGCGGCACCCCCAGCGGCGACGTCGGCAAGGCGATCGACAGCGAGCTGGGTGGCTTCGACAAGTTCAAGGAGGCCTTCACCAAGGCTGCGCTGACCCGCTTCGGCAGCGGCTGGGCCTGGCTGAGCGTCACCCCGGACAAGAAGCTGGTGGTCGAGAGCACCGCCAACCAGGACAGCCCGCTGTTCGAGGGCAACACCCCGATCCTGGGCCTGGACGTGTGGGAACACGCCTACTACCTGAAGTACCAGAACCGCCGTCCGGACTACATCGGCGCGTTCTTCAACGTGGTCGACTGGAAGGAAGTGGAGCGCCGCTACCACGCCGCGATCGGCTGATCGCGCGCCAGCGCTGCACCATGAAGAAGGCCGGGTTCGCCCGGCCTTTTTTTCGTGTGGATGCCCGCCATAAGCGCTGGAAGTGCGGGTGGGGCGTGGCTGCCAGGTTGGTACGTACGCTGCCATCTCGCGCGTGACCAGCGTGCTTCGGCAGCGATGGCGGCCTATGCCGCATTGGCCGCCGCTTGCGCCGCTGCGTCGCCAGGGCGCGCTAAACCTTTGGCGTGCAGGCGCAGGAGCGGCTTCAGGGCAGCTCTGCCAACGACGAAAGACAACTGGCAGCAGCGGCTTCAGCCGCGATGGGCGTTACCGGGAATGCCTTGTCGCGGCCGAAGACGCTCCTGCAGATGACGCTGTGCGTGACGAAAGCAGGGAATCGGCGATGCCCGATCGTTCCGGTCCGATGGCATGCCGATGCCGATCCACCCCCAGGCGCCGCATCGCAAGGCGCTGATCGCACGGCGCGCGAACGTGCCCAGCCTGCCGTCCGCTATGGCGCCGGTTGCAGCGATGTCGGTATCGGGTCCAGCGGCTGAAGTGCCATCAGCAGGCCGCGCGTGCCGGCCACGGGCAGGTCGGGCGCCGGCGCGAGCAGGCGTGCGCCGTGCAGCGGGCGGAAGTGGCCGCGTTCGAAGAACACGTGGTCGGCGGACGCCGCCGTGCCGGGCGCACGCACGTCGATCCGGTTGCGCGCCGATTCGCCGCGCACGCCGGCGTCCTCGAAGCGCACCGCCAACGGCGCCAGCTCGGGCGCGCGCGCCGCCGCAAAGAAGCCACCGGCCAGCAGCGAGGGCACGCCCTCGGCGGTGGCATCGATCCAGGCCATCAGGTCCTCGGCCTGTTCGCGGCGGCTGGCGCCGCCGTCGCGCGTCGCGTGCAGGCGGGTGAAGTACAGGTTCACCGGCTGCCCGTGCAGGTCCACCCGCACCAGGCCGGCGACGCTGTAGTCCTCCAGCGGATGCAGCAAGGTCTCGGCCTCTTCCAGCACCGGCAGGCGGGTCAGCAGCGCATTGCCGCGGCGTTGCGGCCGGCTGGGCGGATCGGGGCTGATGAAGTGGCAGTGGTAGCCCAGGCGCGCGGCCAGCCATTGCGCCTGGTTCGGCATTTCCGGCGTCTGCAGCACCTCCTGCAGGGCGATGGCGTCGGGATGCAGGCGCTGCAGGGCCACGGCAATGCGCTCGCGGCGCGCGATCCAGTCGTCGCCGTCCTGCGTGGCGCGCGGATCCGGGGCGAGCGTGAGCGTGACCACGGTGAGGGCGGTGTCTGCCGTGGCCGAGGCCGTCGGCACCGCGTCCGCCGCCACGTGCGCCTGCGCCAATGCCGCCACGGCCAGCAACAGCCAGCCGGTGCGATGCCATTGGAAGACGCGGGGAGTCATGCGGGCGATGCTACGGCGCAGCGTCTCAGGGTTGCGTATACAGCCGATGGTGCTGCGGCGTCCGCCACACAATCGGTGGCGCGCAGGTGGCAATGACGAACATCGCCCCACCTCCGGCGCGCACAGGCGCGGAGGCGGGGCGGGGACCGGTACACACGGCGCGCGTGCGCCGCGCGCCTCGGTCAATGCTGCAGCACGCCGTCCTTCAGGTGCAGCGGCGCGCGCGCCTCCACCTGCGTCGCCGAACGGCCCAGCAGCAGTTCGTAGTCGCCGGCGACGATGTGCCAGTGGCGCTGCTTCGGGTCATAGTCGGCCAGGGTCTTGGGCTCGGCGACGATGCTGACGTGGCGGCTCTCGCCCGGCTTGAGCAGCACCTTGTCCCAGCCGACCAGGCGGATCGGGGTGTGATGGCCCTGCGGCAGGCGCAGGTACAGCTGCGGCACGTCGGCCCCTTCACGATCGCCGGTGTTGCGCACGTCGAAGCTGGCGACGACACGGTGACCGTCCGCCTGCACCTTGAAGTTGCTGTAGGCGAACGTGGTGTAGGACAGGCCGTAGCCGAACGGATACACCGGCTCCAGACCGCGTGCGGCGAACCAGCGATAGCCGACATTGGCGCCTTCGATGCTGTAGTCGACGTTGCTGCCGGCCGGTTGCGCCGGCTTGAAGCCCAGGCCGGGAATCGACGGCCGCGGCAGTTGCGACACGTCGCGCAGCCAGGTCACCGGCAGGCGGCCGGACGGGTTCACCTCGCCCAGCAGCAGCCGCGCCAGGCCTTCGCCACCGCGGATGCCCGGATACCAGGCTTCCAGCACCGCCGGCACCTGCTGCAGCCACGGCATGGCGACCGGGCCGTTGGTCTCCAGTACCACCACGGTCTTCGGGTTGGCCTTGGCCACGCCGGCGATCAGCGCGTCCTGCTTGTCGGGCAGGGCGATGTCCGGCAGGTCCACCGACTCGGCCGACCATTGCGTGGCGAACACGATGGCCACGTCGGCCTCGCGCGCGAGCTTGGCCGCCGCCGCCGGGTCGTCGCCGCTGGCGTAGTCGATCTGCGCGTCGGGCAGGGCCTTGCGCAGCGCCTGCAGCGGCGAGGACGGATGGAACATCACCGGGCCCGGCCAGGTGGTCGGGGCGATCCCCGGCACCGCGTTGCCGCCGTTGACGGTGATGCCGACCATCGAGGAACCACCGCCGCCGATCACGCCCTTGTCGGCATGGCCGCCGATCACCGCGATGCGGCGCACGTTGCGCGACAGCGGCAGCAGCTTGCCCTCGTTGCGCAACAGCACCGTGCCTTCCTCGACCACGCGCTGCACGGCCAGGCCGCCGGCGGCGTCGTCGATCGGCTGGTGCTGCGGCGGGTTGTCGAAGCTGCCGGTGGCGATGAAGGCGCGCAGGATGCGCTTGACCATGTCGTCCAGGCGCGCCTGCGGCACGGTGCCGGCGGCCACCGCCATGCGCAGCGGCTGGTCGAAGTACACCGCCTTGTCGAACACTTCGCCGGCCGACTGCTGGTCCAGGCCGGCCAGCGCCGCCTTGGAGCCGCTGTGCACGCCGCCCCAGTCGGACATCACGTAGCCGGGGAACTTCCATTCCTGCTTCAGCACCTGGTTGAGCAGGTAGTCGTTCTCGCAGCCGTACACGCCGTTGATGCGGTTGTAGGAGCACATCACCGAGCCGGGCTGGCCGATCTTCAGCGCCAGCTCGAAGGCCAGCAGGTCCGACTCGTGCATGGCCTGCTCGCCGATGTCGGCGCTGTGGGTGTTGCGCCCGGTCTCCAGGTCGTTCATCGCGAAGTGCTTCATGGTCGAGACCACGTGCTGGCTCTGCACGCCGCGGATCGATTCGCCGACCATCGTGCCGGCCAGCAGCGGATCTTCGCCGGCGTACTCGAAGTTGCGGCCGTTGCGCGGGTCGCGCTGCAGGTTGACGCTGCCGGCCAGCAGCACGTTGAAACCCTGCTGCCAGGCCTCGCGGCCCATGGTGGCGCCGCCGGCGAAGGCCAGTGCGCGGTTCCAGGTGGCGGCGGTGGCCGGGCCGGAGGGCAGCGCAGTGGCGTGGTCGCCGGGGCGGATGTTGCCGGGGTTGGTCACGCCGAGGCCGGCATCGGCCAGTTGCTGCGACGGGATGCCCAGGCGTTCGATCGCCGGCACGTAGCCGGCCGAGCCGAGCGCACCGGCCGGCTTCGGGCCGCCGTCCTTGCCCAGGCCGAAGTAGCTGTGCAGCATCTGGAACTTCTCGTCCGGGGTCATCGCCTGCACCAGCAGCGCGGCGCGCCGGTCCGGCGACAGGTTGCGATCGTTCCACGGGCGCTGCGCAGCGGCGGCGTTCGGCGTGGACGCCGTGCCCGCGGCCGCCGCCGGCGGCGCGGCGACGGCAGGCGAGGCCAGCGCGAGGGTCAGGCAAAGGGATCCTGTAAACGTTTTCATATCGGGGCGAACAGCCTCTTCAGCAGATGACGGGAAGGCGCATCGGGGGAGTCGGGGGGAGGGTGGAACCGCGCGTCAGGACGGTGCTTCGTCGCCGCGCATGACCGGGTACAGGCGGTAGCGCTCGTCCCAGGAACTGTGGCGGCGGTAGAAGAACTCCAGCCGCGCCTGCGGATCCTTGGCGAAGGCCGCGTCGTGTTCGAGCTTGTCCTCGAACTCGGCCTTGAGCGCCGGGTCGCTGGCCAGCATCTGCCGCGCCACGTCCTCGGCGACGTAGTCCTCCATGTACTCGGCGCGCTCGAACGCGCTGTTGAACTCGCCCCATTGCAGCAGCGAGTCCGGCGCCTGCGGTTCCAGCAGCGCCATCAACAGCCGCGCCTTGGGTTGGGCGATCGGCACGAACAGCGCGCCGGCGCCGACGGCGCGGGTCTCCGGCTTCCAGGCGCCGGCGACGCTGAGCCGCTGGTGGCCTTCGGACGAGCGGGCGGCGAAGCTGGCGGTGTCGGCGCGGAAGGTCTGCACCGGCAGGGTGGCGTCGTGCTCCAGCGTGCGGAAGGCGATGCCGTGCTGGCGCAGCTTGGTGCCGACCAGGGCGGCCTGCGCCGCAGGCACCAGGTAGCCGGCGCGCGGCGCCGCGACTTCCACGCTGGGCACGATCTGGTCGCGCAGCGGCACGCGCCAGAGTTGTGGGGTGCGCTCGTCGTAGCGAGTCATCAGCGCGCCGGACACCGGCGAGGGCGTGCGCGTGTAGGCATAGCCGCGGAAATCCACCAGATGCGAGGCGTCGGTGGTGCGGTAGTCCAGCGCCACGGTCTTCCCGCCCAGGGCTTGCGCACGGGTGTCGGCCGCCAGCGCGTCGGCGCGCCACTGCGCACCGTGCCGCGCCACCTGCTGCAGCACCGAGACGATGGTGTTGCGGGTGATGCGCACGCGCTCGGGGTAGCGCTTCCAGGAATGCGTTTCCACCAGCATGCCGAAGCGGTTGCGCAGCTGGAAATAGCCGTGCGAGAAGCGCGGCGTCGGCACCCCGTCCTCGAAGCCGGAGGCGGGGTCGTCGTTGACCACGAAGGAGGGGTAGTAGGGCAGCGGCAGCGAGCCCTGCCGCTTCAGATCGGCCAGCACGCTGTCGCGCAGGCGCAGGCCGTCGCCGCGCAGCGCGGTATCGCCGGCGTGCAGCGGTTCCACCTGGATCGACACGTCGTGCTCGAACTGCGCGCCGTCGGTGACGTGCAGGTCCACATACACGAGCGGGTCCCACTGCTCGACCAGGCGCAGCATCGCCTGCATCTCCGGCGCGTCGGCCTTGACGTAGTCGCGGTTGAGGTTGAGGTTCTGCGCGGTGGTGCGCCAGCCCATCTGTTCCGGACCACGCTGGTTGGGCCGGTTCCAGGCGCCGAAGCGCTCGTGCCCGTCGACGTTGAACACCGGTACGAACAGCCACACTTGCTTGTCCAGCGCGCCGCGCGCGGCCTGGCCGTCGAGCAGTTGGCGCAGCGCCAGGAAGCCAGCGTCCTTGCCGTCGATCTCGCCGGCGTGGATGCCGCCCTGGATCAGCACCACCGGCAGCTTGCGCGCCTGTGCGGCCGCCGGATCCAGCGCGCCGGAGGTGGATACCGCCAGCGCCTTCATCGGCCGGCCTTCCGGGGTGGTGCCGAAGTCGAAACAGCGCACCGCCTGTGGATAGCGCTGCGCGAAGGCATCGCACAGCGCGATGGTTTCGGCGTAGCGGCCGGTGCGCGCGAATCCGCTGCGCTCGGCTTCGGTGGACAGGCCCGCCTCGCTGGCCAGCGACGGCATGCTGCAGAGCAGCATCGGCAGCAACAGGGTGGCCAGCCAGGGTCGGATCATCTCGGCACCGTCTCGGGACAGGCCACCATGATGCGGGCAGCGCGCCGATTGCGAAAGCACCTAGGGCGTGTCCTAGCGGTTCGATTCGCCGGAACGATCGGGTAACCTTCTGAAAATTTTGCCTGGACGAGGGCCCGTGAGCAGCCAAGCCACCACGAGACACGCCGCATGAGCGCGGCGCAAGAGCGCGCCACGGCGCGCATGCCGCGGCAGATTCCGTACATCATCGGCAACGAGGCCTGCGAGCGCTTCAGCTTCTACGGGATGCGCAACATCCTGGTGCAGTTCCTGATCACCTCGCTGCTGCTGCAGGAGGTGACGGCGCCCGGCCGCGAGGCCGAAGCCAAGCACATCATGCACAGCTTCATGATCGGCGTGTACTTCTTCCCGCTGCTCGGCGGCTGGCTGGCCGACCGCTTCTTCGGCAAGTACAGCACCATCCTCTGGTTCAGCCTGATCTACTGCGTGGGCCACCTGTGCCTGGCGCTGTTCGAGGGGCATCGCAACGGCTTCTTCCTCGGCCTGGGCCTGATCGCGCTGGGCGCGGGCGGGATCAAGCCGCTGGTGGCCTCGTTCATGGGCGACCAGTTCGACCAGGGCAACAAGCACCTGGCCAAGGTGGTGTTCGACGCCTTCTACTGGATCATCAACTTCGGCTCGCTGTTCGCCTCGCTGCTGATCCCGCTGGCGCTGAAGAACCTGGGGCCGGCGTGGGCGTTCGGCATCCCCGGCATCCTGATGCTGGTGGCGACCCTGGTGTTCTGGGCCGGGCGTCACCGCTACGTGCGCGTGCCGCTGCCGCCCAAGGATCCGCACGGTTTCGCCCAGGTGGTGCGCACCGCGCTGCTGCGGCAGGCGCCGGGGCAGGGGCGTCCCGGCCTGGCCCTGGCCGGCGTGGCGGTGCTGCTGGCGCTGGCGACGTTCGCCCTCGTGCCGACCCTGGGCCTGGTGATCTGCCTGTGCCTGGCGCTGGTGCTGCTGCTGGCCGGCATCGGCGGCGGCACCTGGTGGCAACTGGAGCGCGCCCGCGCGCTGCATCCGGACGCGGCGGTGGACGGCGTGCGCGCGGTGCTGCGGGTGCTGGTGGTGTTCGCGCTGGTCACCCCGTTCTTCTCGCTGTTCGACCAGAAGGCCTCGACCTGGGTGCTGCAGGGCCAGCAGATGCAGATGCCGGCGTGGTTCAGCGCTTCGCAGATGCAGGCGCTGAACCCGGCGCTGGTGATGCTGCTGATCCCGTTCAACAACCTGGTGCTGTATCCGCTGCTGCGCCGGCGCGGCTACGAGCCGACCGCGCTGCGGCGGATGACCGCCGGCATCGCCTTCAGCGGCCTGGCGTGGATCGTGGTCGGCACGCTGCAGGTGATGATGGACGGCGGCGACGCCCTGTCCATCGCCTGGCAGATCCTGCCGTACGCGCTGCTGACCTTCGGCGAAGTGCTGGTCTCGGCGACCGGCCTGGAATTCGCCTACAGCCAGGCGCCGCAGTCGATGAAGGGCGTGGTGATGAGTTTCTGGAACCTCACCACCACCGTCGGCAACCTGTGGGTGCTGCTGTCCAACGCGGCGGTGCGCAACGACCGCGTCACCGCGCACATCGGCAGCACCGGGCTCAGCGAGACCGCGTTCCTGATGTTCTTCTTCGCCGCCTTCGCGTTCGTCGCCGCACTGCTGTTCGGGCTGTACGCGCGCCGCTACCGCATGGTCGACCACTACCGCCCCGCCTGAGACCCCGCATGCCCTCCGTCACCCCCGTCAACCTGATCCTGATCGTCCTCACCGTGCTGGTGTCGTGGGCGGCGTTCAACAACCGCCGGCTGCTCGACCGGCTGATCCTGTGGCCGCCGGCGATCGACCGCCACAAGCAGTACGACCGGCTGGTGACCTACGGCTTCATCCATGCCGATTTCCCGCACCTGCTGTTCAACATGGTCACGCTGTACTTCTTCGGCGGCCCGATCGAGGTGCTGATGGAGCGGCTGACCGGCAACATGCTGGTGTATCCGCTGTTCTACCTGTCGGCGTTGGTGGTCTCGATCCTGCCCAGCTACCTGAAGAACCAGAAGAACCCCAACTACATGAGCCTGGGCGCCTCCGGCGCGGTGTCGGCGGTGCTGTTCGCCTTCATCCTGATGGCGCCGTGGACCGGGATCTTCTTCTTCTTCATCCCGATTCCGATCCCGGCGATCCTGTATGCCGTGTTCTATGTCGGCTACAGCATCTGGATGGACCGCCGCGGCGGCGACAACGTCAACCACAGCGCGCACCTGGCCGGCGCGGCGTTCGGCGTGATGTTCCTGCTGATCATGGAGCCGTCGGTGCTGCAGCACTTCCTGGGCGAGCTGGCGAACCCGCGCTTCGGGCGCGGCTGATCCGCGACGCGGTGGCGTCCGCACGGGCGCGCGGCGCCGCGCGATCGGCGCATCTCTCATTCGCTGCGCTGGGTATGCGCCGTGGCGCCGATGCGGTCGTGGGCACGCATCGCGCATGGGGCAGGTGGCGGTCCGTCAGGCCGCCCTCTGTGTTCAGCGGGTCTGCTGCCCGCGCAACTGCACCTTGGCGCTGCCGATGGCGGCGTTCTCGTAGGTGCGCTTGAGGCGCTGGTAGACCTCGTCGTCGAGCTGCTGGAACTCGCCGCCCTGGTGGTCGCCGCTGACCGACAGTTGGAACAGCCCTTCCAGCAAGGAGGCGTTGTGGTCGCCCTGGTCGTATTTGCTCTCGGTCTCGCTCATGCGCGTGGTTCCCTGTTGGATCGCTGCGTGATGGGAGTTGCAACTCCCATGCCAGGTTTTCGGCCTGTCCTGGTGGTATCGGCCGCGCGCGGCACGACTTGAGCGGCGTACGGCTGACGCGCCGCGTCGGCGGCGTGACGCCCTGGGGCAGGTGTTTCACATCGCCGCGGCAAGCCGCAGCGGACACTGCCTGCTCCGCGACACATCCACTTCCCCATGTCCGCACCGAACGTCCCGATCGCGCACGATCCGCAGCAGCACCGCTTCAGCCTGCAGGTCGACGGCCACCGCGCCGAACTCGACTACGTGCTGGAGCAGGGGCGCATGGTCATCGCCCACACCGGGGTGCCTGGCCCGATCGGTGGGCGCGGGCTGGCGGCGCAACTGGTCGCCGCCGCGCTGGACCATGCGCAGGCACAAGGGTGGAAGGTGGTGCCGGCGTGTTCGTACGCGGCCGTGTTCATCCAGCGGCATCCGCAATACGCGGCGCTGCTCGATTGAGCATCGGGCACCGCAACGGCGCGATAATGCGCGCCACTTTTACAGGCATTGCAGGAACAGGGGCAGTCGACGTGAGCAGGGCAGAGACGATGGGCAACGGGCGGATGGCATGGACGGCACTGGCGGTCGCCGCGGCGCTGGCACTGGCCGGCTGCAAACGCGAGGAACCGGCCGCCGTACCGGCGCCCGCCGCGGCACCGGCACAAAGCGAGGCTTCCGCGGCGCCGGAGCCGGCGCAGGCCACGCCGCCGGAACTGAAGGACATCGTCGAACACAGCCCCAGCTATGTGGTCGGCATCACTTTCCCGCCGTCGATCAACCGCTATCCCGGACTGGCCGAGGCGGCCAACCGCTACGCGCAGAGCGCGCGCAGCGAGCTGATGGAAGCGGTCGACGGGCTCGGCAACGATCGCCCGCGCGCGCCCTACGAACTCTCGCTGCAGTTCGAGATGCTGCTGGAGCGTCCGGACCTGGTCGCGCTGAGCGCCGACGGCAGCCGCTACACCGGCGGTGCGCACGGCGAACCGCTGGTGGCGCGTTGGGTGTGGCTGCCGCAGCAGCAGCGCATGCTCACCGCCGAGACACTGATCCCGGATGCGTCGCATTGGAAGCAGGTGGCCGGCTATGTCGCCGCGCAACTGCGCCAGGCGGTGCAGACGCGGGTGGATGCCGAACAGGTGCCGCCGGAGGACCAGGACGAGCAGGTGCGCAGCGCCAGCAAGATGATCGCCGAAGGCACCGAGCCGCAGCCCGGCAACTTCAGCCAGTTCCAGCCGTTGGTCGACGCGGCGGGCAAGATCACTGCCTTGCGCTTCGTGTTCCCGCCGTACCAGGTGGGGCCGTACGCCGATGGCACGCAGACGGTGGACGTGCCGGCCAGCGTGCTGCGCGAGCTGGTGGCACCGGAATACGCGCCGCTGTTCGCCGCCTGAGCGGTGGCCGGCGCGCCAGCGCGCGTCGGCGTGCGGTGCACCGCGTCGACAGCATGCGGGAACGCAACGCGTGCCCTCGTCGGAACGATGCGCAATGGGTAGCATTGGCGGCTACCCCACTTGCAATCGATTTCTTATGGGCAGTTTCGATCAGACCGAGCGGCGCGTGGCGCACACCTGCGCGCGCTATCCGGCCTTCCCGCGCGAGCCCGCCGTCCTGGTCCGGCTGGTCAAGCACCTGTACAAGCGCGTGCATGCCAACGCCAGCGGCGTGCTCAAGGCGTACGGCATCAGCCCGCCGGAGTACGAGATCCTGATGATGCTGTACGGCACGCCCGAGCAGTGCATCACCCCCACCGAGGTGGCCGAGGCCGCCAGCGAGAAGCCGGCCAACATCACCCGTCTCACCGACAGCCTGTGCAGCAAGGGGCTGCTGTCGCGCACGGCCAGTCCGGAAGACCGGCGCAAGGTCGCGCTGACCCTGCAGCCGGCCGGCATCGCCCTGATCGAACGCTTGCTGCCGGACGTGTGTGCGTTCCTGGAGACGGAAACCGCGGCGCTGGATGCCGGCGAGCAGCAGCAACTGGAGAGACTGCTGAAGAAGATGCTGGCCGGCATCGACGGCCTCGACGCTGCCACCGAGTCGAAGACGCAGGCAGCGCTGCCCTGAGGGCACCTCGAAGAAGGTACGTCCGCGGCATCGAGCGTGAGGCGATGTGCTGTAGGAGCGGCTTCAGGACGTCTCTAATAACGCGTTATTGCCGCGGCTCGGCATGATGTCCTTTCTCGATTGTAGGAGCGGCGTCAACCACGACGGGCGTTCCCGGTAACGCCTGTCGCGGCTGAAGCCGCTCCTACCGAACGTGTTCCGGCGTGCTTCGGAGGTGCGCCAAGGCGCGTTGTCCATCCCGAAGCAAGCGGGGCATCGGCCTGTTGCTAGCGCCAGCCGCGCGCGCGCGCGCGCTGTTCGCCGTCGGCATCCAGCGCCTCGCCGGCGATCCGTGCATCCACCGCCTGCAGCACGGCGGCCGGCATCGGGCTGGCCGCCATGCGCATGCCGCCGCCGTCGTGGCGTTCGCCGGCGGGCACCAGCAGTTCCACCCGCCATGCGCCGTCGCGTTGGCAGGCCAGGCCGGCGCTTGCACTCGGCAGGGCGAAGGTGCGGCAGTAATGGCCGTCGTGATCGCGGAAGCTCAGGCCGATGCGCACGCTTCCCTGGGACTGGCCGGACAACTGCTGCGTCAGTGCCTGCGCCAGCGCGCCCTCGGCGACGCCACCCTGGGCCGCCGCGACCGTCGGGCCGTGCGCATCGCCCTGCGGCAATTGCCGCTGCGCGATCCACAGCCCCAGCAACAGCGCCGCCGCCAAGGCCGCCGGCAGCGCCCAGCGGCGCCGCGCACGCGGCCGCAGCGGCGTCGGCCGGCTGGCTTGCGCCGTTACCGGGACGGGCGAGGACGGCAGCGCTGCGACATCGGCGTGCTGGCCGGGCGCGCCAGTGGGCCGTGCACGCGCAGCGGCGAGCAGGCGCGCGGGTACCGCTTCGTCCAGCACCGGGGCGAAGCCGGCGCGCAGCCGCGCCTGCAGGCTGCGCAGCCGTTCCAGGGCCTGTGCCAGCTGCGGGTCGCTGCGCAACGCCGCTTCCACCTGGGCGGCCTGCGCCGCATCCAGTTCGCCGTCGGCGTAGGCCTGCAGCGTGAGTGCGTCGATCGTGGTGTTCATGCGGTCGCCTCCAGTGATGCCTGCAGGGCTTCGCGTCCGCGCGCGAGCCGGCTGGTGAGTGTGCCGAGCGGAATCTCCAGCACCGCCGCGGCATCCTTGTAGGACAGGCCTTCGATCAGCACCAGTGCGATCGCCAGGCGTTGTTCCTCGGGCAGGCCGGCCATCGCGGCCTGCACGGCCATCCAGTCCTGCTGCCGCTCCAGCGGCGTGTCGCCGACGTGTTCGCCCTCGGTGGCATCCACGAAGACCTGTCGCCGTCGCCGCTGCGCCCGCACCTCGTCGATCCAGGCGTGGCGGATGATGCCGTACAGCCAGTACTGCAGCGGCGTCTCCGGCCGCCATTGCCCGGCGCGGCGCAGGGCGCGCTCGATCGCGATCTGCAGCAGGTCGTCGGCGTCCTCGCGATGGCCGGCGACGGCACGCGCGAAGCGCCGCAACTGCGGCAGCAGGGTACAGATGCCGTCGCCGACGGCGGCCGTGGGATCGGCGTGCATGTCGGTGATACGTTCGGCGGAGGGGTTTTCTTCCATGGGCGCGGCGCGGCGTTCACCGCGTGTCGGGATGGCAGGATTAGTGTGGCACGCCAACAGGGGCGGACAACGGAGCGGGGCATGGCGACGGGCAGGCGAATGCGCTGGATGGCCGTGGCATGGCTGGCGGTGGCGACACCAGCGTTGGCGCAGCTGGCGCTGCCGTCGGCCGGCGGGCTGGTGCAGGACGTCACCCAGGGCATGCAGGGCGGCATGAATCGGGTGGGAGAATCGCTGCAGGACGCGCGCGGCGAGGTCGAACGGCTGCGGCTGAAACGCCTGCAGGCGCTGCTGCGCAGCGATCCGCGCGGGCTGGAGCGCGACGAGGGCGGCGCGGTGGTGATGCGCGGGCAGGTGGTGGCGCTGGAGCCGGATCCGGCGGCGCTGCAAGCGGCGCAGGCGGCCGGCTTCGCGGTGCTGGAGCAGCGCAGCTTCGGCGAATTCGGCCTGCGCCTGGTGGTGCTGCAGGTGCCGTCGGGCCTGTCCACGCGCCGCGCCCTGCAGCAACTGCGCGAGCGCGATCCGCAGGGCGAGTACGACTACAACCACGTCTACAGCGGATCGGCGGCGGTGCCACCGGCGCCAGCCAGCGCGTCCGCCGTTCGCGCAGCCGAGGGTGCCGCGACGGGCGGCTTCGTGGTCGGGCTGATCGACAGCGGCGTGGACGCCGCGCATCCGGCGCTGGCCGGCGTGCAGGTGCAGACCTGGGGCTGCGACGGGCAGGTGCGCGCGCAGCCGCATGGCACGGCGGTCGCCTCGCTGCTGGCGGGACGCGCGGTGGCGCACGGGCCATTCGCGCGGACCCTGTATGCGGCCGACATCTATTGCGGACAGGCCGATGGCGGCACCGTGGTCGAGCTGGTCGGGGCACTGGCATGGATGGCGCAGCAGCAGGTGCCGGTGATCAACATCAGCCTGATCGGCGGGCCCAACCGTGCGCTGCAACTCGCCGTGCAGCGCATGCTCGCGCGCGGCCACGTGCTGGTCGCGGCCGTGGGCAACGACGGCCCGGCGGCACCGCCGCTGTACCCCGCGGCCTATCCCGGGGTGATCGGCGTCACCGCGGTGGATGCGCGTGCGCGGGTCTTGCCGGAGGCGGGGCGAGGGCCGCAGGTGGCCTTCGCCGCGGTCGGCGAACTGATCGCCGCGGCACCGCAAGGCCGCTGGCAGACGCAGCGCGGCACCTCCTTCGCGGCGCCGCTGGTGGCGCGGCTGGCGGCGCAGGCACTGTCGCAGCCGAATCCGCAGGCGGCCGCGCAGGTGCGCACGCAGTTGCAGGCGCAGGCGAGCGATCTCGGTGCGCCCGGCACCGATCCGGTGTACGGCGCCGGGCTGCTCGGCGCGGACCTGCCGCTGCAGCGCGCGCCGGGCGGCTGAACGCATTCTGTCTGCGTCCCGCCTGCACGGGATGTTCTGCGTCGCTCGATTCGTAGGGAGACATGAGAGCCGCAGATGGCCTGCGGCGACACGAGGAGAATGCGATGAACGGCAAGACTCTGTTGGCGAGCGCGGTGCTGGTGGCGTCGGTGGCGCTGATCCCGGGCGTGGCCGGCGCGCAGTTGCTGGGCGGTGCGGGCAGCGTGGGCGGTGCGGTCAACGGCACCCTGGGCGGCCTGGGGGGCGGCAGCCTCGGCGGCAACGGCATGGGCGCAGGCCGCCTGGACGCCGGGGTTCCGCTGGATCGCGCCCGCAGCGGCATCGAGCAGTCGTCGCAGCGTGCGCGGATGGCGGCGCAGCGGGCGGCGGCGCGTGGCGCGGCCACCGCGGACGGCGCGGCGCATACCGCCGACGCTGCGGTGAACCAGGGCCGCACGCTGGCCGGCAATGCCGCCGCCAGCGGCAGTGCGGCGGCACGCAGCGCGGCCGGTAGCGCGATGGGCCAGGCCGACGGCGCGCTCGGCGCGGCGACCAGCGCGGCCAATCCCACCGCGGCGCTGGCGACCGCCGGCAATGCCGCCGGTGCAGTCAATGGCATGACCGGTAACGGTGCTGCGTCGAGTGCGGCCGGTAACGGCAGCGGCAACGGCGCCGCCAGCGGCGGCAGCCTGCCGACGGTGCCGACGGTGCCGACGGTGCCGGCGCTGTCCGGCAGCGGCAGTGCCAACGGTGCGGCCAGCGGCAGCGCCTCGCACAGCGCGGGCACCCATGGCGGGTCGGTGTCGGGCCAGGCGGGTGCGGGTGGCCAGGGCGGTGTGCAGGCCGGTAGCGGTCAGGCGCAGGGGCAGGCCGGCGGCAATGCTTCGCTGGGTGCCAGCATCAACGCCTCCAGCGACGGCCAGTAAGCCGCTGACGGTCACGCGCGGCGTACCGCGCGTCGCCATCGCGACGGCAGGCTGAAAAACACGACGCCCGGCTGAGCCGGGCGTCGTGCGTGTTGCGTTCTGCGGTCAGTCGCGGGTGTGTTCCGCCGCGACCTCGTCGCGACGTGGCGGCACGGCCGCACGGGCCGTGCCGCGCTGCGCCCTCAGCGTGCGCTCGGCGTCGCCGCCGGCGTGGCGTTGAGGCCGCGCTTCTCCAGCAAGGGTTCGATCTGCGGCGCGTGCCCGGCGAAGTCCTGGAACAACTGCATCGCATCGACGCTGCCGCCGCGCGAGAGCAGGGTCTTGCGGAAGCGGTCGCCGTTGGCGCGGCTCAGCCCGCCATGCTGCTTGAACCACTGCTGGGTGTTGGCGTCCAGCACCTCGGCCCAGATGTAGGCGTAGTAGCCGGCCGCGTAGCCGCCCATGATGTGGCTGAAGTACGGCGTGCGGTAGCGCGGCGGCACCGGCGCATAGGCGATGCCGTCGGCGGCCAGCGCCTTGGCCTCGAAGTCCATCACGCCCGATGCCGGCGGCACCTGGCCGGCGCTCAGCTGGTGCCAGCGCTGGTCGAGCATCGCCGCGCCCAGGTACTCGGTGGTGGCGAAGCCCTGGTTGAACTTGGCGGTGGCCACCACCTTGTCCAGCAGCGCCTGCGGCATCGGCGCGCCGCTCTGGTAGTGCTTGGCGTAGTGCTTGAGGATGGCCGGATCGTCGGCCCACATCTCGTTGACCTGCGAGGGGAACTCGACGAAGTCGCGCGGCACGCTGGTGCCGGAGAAGTACGGGTACTTCACGTTCGAGAACATGCCGTGCAGCGCATGGCCGAACTCGTGGAAGGCGGTAGTGACCTCGTCCCAGGTCAGCAGGGTCGGTTGCCCGGCCGGCGGCTTGGGAATGTTGAGGTGGTTGGCGACCACCGGCTTGTCGCCGGTCAGCGCCGACTGCGACACGTAGGAGCTCATCCAGGCGCCGCCGCGCTTGGACTCGCGCGCGTACATGTCGGCGATGAAGATCGCCAGCTGGCTGCCGTCGGCGTCGAACACGTCGTAGACCAGCACGTCGTCGCGGTAGGTGGGCAGGTCGGTGCGCTGCTTGAAGGTCAGCCCGTATTCCTGGTTGGCGGCGTAGAACACGCCGTTTTCCAGCACGTTCTTCAGTTCGAAGTAGGGCTTGAGCTGGGCCTCGTCGAAGTCGTACTTGGCCTGGCGCACCTTCTCGGTGTAGTAGGCCCAGTCCCAGGCCTCGAGCTTGAAGCTGGGCTTGCCGGCGGCCTTCTGCTCCTGGTCGATCATCGCCTGCAGGTCGGCGGCCTCGCGCTTGGCGTTGGCCACCGCGGCCGGGGCCAGCTTGCCGAGCATGGCGTTGACCGCTTCGGGCGTCTTCGCCGTTTGGGTTTCCAGCGAATAGGCGGCGTGGTTCGGATAGCCGAGCAGCTTGGCGCGGTCGGCGCGCAGGGTCATGATCCGCGACACCAGCGCGGTGTTGTCGTAGGGGCCGCCGTGGCTGCCGCGCGACACCGAGGCTTCGTAGATCTTCTGCCGCAGGGCGCGATCCTTGAGCTGGGCCAGCGGCGGCTGGCCGGTGGTGTTGAGCAGGGCGATCACGTACTTGCCGTCGAGCTTGCGCGCCTTGGCTGCTTCGGCGGCCGCGGCGATCTGCGCGTCGGACAGGCCGTCGAGCTGCTTGACGTCGTCCACCACCACCGCGGCGGCGTTCACTTCGGCCAGGACGTTCTGGCTGAACTTGGTGCCCAGTTCGGCCAGTTCGGCGTTCATCGCCTTGAGCTTGGCCTTGTCGGCGTCGTTGAGCTTGGCGCCGTCGCGGACGAAGTCGCTGTGGTACTTCTCGATCAGGCGCACGCCCTCCGCGTCCAGGCCGAGCTGGTTGCGGGTGTCGTACAGCGTCTGGATGCGCGCGAACAGCTTGGGATTGAGCGCGATCGCGTCGCGGTGCGCGGCCAGCTTGCCGGCGTACTCGGCCTGCAGCTTCTTGCGGGTGTCGTTGGTGTCGGCGCCGACCAGGTTGAAGAACACGGTGGTGGCGCGGTCCAGGACCTGCCCGCTCTTCTCCATCGCCACGATGGTGTTGTCGAAGGTCGGTTTGGCGGTCTGATCGGCGATGGCCTGCATTTCCTTCAGCTGCTGCGCCATGCCGGCGTCGAACGCGGGCGCGAAATCGCTGTCCTTGATCTTGTCGAACTGCGGGTAGTGCAGCGGCAGCGGGCTTTCGGCGAAGAACGGGTTGGCCTGCGTGGCCGCCGTGGCGGCGGTGGGCGTGGTGGCCGGAGCGGCGTAGGCGGGCATGGCGAGTCCGAGCGTGGCGGCGAGGGCAAGGGCGAGGCGAGAGGTCATCAAGCGGTATCCGCAATCATGGTGATCGGGCAGGCTACCCCAGGCCGGCAGGCGTGACCCGTGACGAAAGCCATGGGAGCGCTGCAGCATCGACGCTTGTTTCGCAAGGCTTTGCGGCATTTGGCGTGAACCTTGATGCAGTGCGCTTTCGCGCGTGGCGGCGCCGGTGCGGCCACGCATCGGTGATGCGTTGGCGCGTTCGCGCCAACCTCTGCGACGCCGCCTCGCGTATCGGCCCCGGTTGGCTGGCGACGCGTGCGGCCACCGCGTAGCATCGCCTCGACCCAGCGCCGCTGCGGCGCGCCGCACCACGAGGATCCATGGACACGCCGACCACCGCCTACGCCTTCACCGCGACCACGCTCGACGGGCAGGCGCAGCCGCTTGCCGACTACGCCGGCAAGGTGCTGTTGATCGTCAACGTCGCCTCCAAGTGCGGTTTCACCCCGCAGTACGCCGGACTGCAGGCGCTGTGGCAGCGCTACCGCGAACGCGGGCTGGTGGTACTGGGCTTTCCCTGCGACCAGTTCGGCCACCAGGAACCGGGCGATGCCGCCGAGATCCGCCAGTTCTGTTCGCTGAGCTACGACGTCGATTTCCCGATGTTCGCCAAGGTGCAGGTCAACGGCGACGGCGCACATCCACTGTGGCGCTGGCTCAAGCAGCAGAAATCCGGGCTGCTCGGCATCGCCGCGATCAAGTGGAATTTCAGCAAGTTCCTGGTCGGCCGCGATGGCCAGGTGCTGGCGCGTTATGCGCCGACCGACAAGCCGGAAGCGCTGGCTGACGAGATCGAGCGGGCGCTGGGGTGACGATTCGCCGGGGAACTCCCGGCGTGATCCCGGGCTGCCGTGATGCGGCTCTTGTGGGAGGGACTTCAGTCCCGACGCTTTTCAGCTAAACGCGTCGGGACTGAAGTCCCTCCCACAATGTTTCGTCACTATTCGCTTTGACCTGCTGCCGTGTCGCTTATCCGGCTGAAGCCGCTCCTATGATCGGAGACGCGCAGCGCCGTCACTTCTCGACGAACGCGCGCTCGAACACGTAATGCCCCGGCGAGCCGATGCGCGGCGAGGCGACGAAGCCGCGGGCGTCCAGGGTGTGGCGCAGGTCGGCCAGCATCTGCGGGCTGCCGCAGATCATCGCGCGGTCGTGTTCCGGGTTCAGCGGCGGCAGGCCGAGGGTGCGCTGCATTTCGCCGCTCTCGAGCAACTCGGTGAGGCGGCCGCGGTTGCGGAAGTCCTCGCGGGTCACCGCCGGGTAGTACAGCAGCTTCTCGCGGATGGTCTCGCCGAGGAACTCGTGCTGCGGCAGTTCCTTCTCGAAATAGTCGCGGTAGGCCAGGTCCTTCTCGAAGCGCACGCCGTGGGTGAGGATCACCTTGTCGAAGCGCTCGTAGGTTTCCGGATCCTTGATCACCGACAGCCACGGCGCCAGGCCGGTGCCGGTGCCCAGCAAGTAAAGGTGGCGGCCCGGGTGCAGGTCGCTGATCAGCAGGGTGCCGGTGGGCTTCTTGCCGACCAGCACCGAATCGCCCGGCTTGATGTGCTGCAGGCGCGAGGTCAGCGGGCCGTCCGGCACCTTGATGCTGAAGAACTCCAGTTGCTCTTCCCAGTTGGCGCTGGCGATGGAATAGGCGCGCAGCAGCGGCCGCGTCTCCGTCTCCAGGCCGATCATCACGAACTGGCCGTTGTCGAAGCGGAAGCCGTCGTTGCGGGTGGTGGTGAAGCTGAAGTAGTCCTCGGTCCAGTGGCGGACATCGAGCACCGTTTCGGGGCCAAAAGCGGAAGACATGCCGTTGATCGTGATGGGGAAGGAACGGCGGCCATTCTACCCCATGCCGGTTCAAATGAGATCAACTCTCATTTGAGGGTCGGGCCGATCCCGGCGATCCGGCTCACTTCTCGAACGAGACCTCGTAGGACAGGTACAGCGGCGCCTGCGGCGGCGCCAGCAGCGGGCGCTGGCGCAGGAAACGTTCCAGGCACAGGGCCAGCGGCGTGGTGCCGTTGCGCCAGCTGGCGCCGACGCTGCCGTCGGCCTGCACCTGCACCACCACGGTGAACGGCGAGGTGTCCGGACGCGGCGTGGCGCAACTGGCCACGCCCTCGTCCAGCGCCGCGCGCTGCAGGGTCTGCAGGCGTTCCTGCATGGCCGCCGGCAGGCCGGCCTCGTCGCGGTCGGCCAGGGCCTTGGCCGCGGCGTAGTCGGACGGTGCCGGCGTGTCGGCGGCGGGAGCGGCGAGCGCCGGGACGGCGAGGGCGGCGGCGAACAGGCAGGGCAGGGTGCGGAGCATGGCGGTGTCGGAAGGGGCGGACCAGGCTCAACGATACCCAGCGGCCTGCAGTTCGAACAGTTCCGCGTAGCGGCCGCCCTGCGCCATGAGTTCGTCGTGGGTGCCGCTGGCTTCGATCCGCCCGTCGGCCAGGACCAGGATGCGGTCGGCCATGCGCACGCTGGAGAAGCGGTGCGAGATCAGCACCGCGGTGCGGTTGTCGGACAGCTCCTTGAAGCGCTGGAACACCTCGAACTCGCTGCGCGCGTCCAGCGCGGCGGTCGGTTCGTCGAGGATCATCACCTGTGCGTCGCGCATGTAGGCGCGGGCGATGGCGATCTTCTGCCACTGCCCGCCGGACAGGTCCACGCCGGTCTTGAAGCGGCGCCCGATCACCTGCGCGTAGCCCTGCGGCAGTCCGTCGATCAACTCGGCGGCCATCGCCCGCTGCGCGGCGGCGCGGATCCGCGGCGCGTCGTCCAGCGCGTCGACCTGGCCGACGCCGATGTTCTCGCCCGCACTGAAGTGGTAGCGCACGAAATCCTGGAAGATCACGCCCAGGTTGGCGCGCAGGTCGTCCAGGTCGTAGTCGCGCAGGTCGCGGCCGTCGAGCAGGATGCGGCCTTCGTCCGGGTCGTACAGCCGCGCCAGCAGCTTGACCAGGGTGGTCTTGCCGGCGCCGTTCTCGCCGACCAGGGCCAGCACCTCGCCCGCGCGCAGGGCGAAGTCCAGGTGCCGCACCGCCCACTGTTCGGCGTCCGGGTAGCGGAAGCCGACGTTCTCGAACACGAAGCCCTGCACGATCGGCCGCGGCACCGGTACCGCGCCCGGGCGGGTGCGGATCTCCGGGACGATGCGGAAGAACGAGTACAGGTCGTCCAGGTACAGCGCCTGCCCGGCCACCTGCGAGAAGCCGATCAGCAGGCCTTCCAGCAACTGCCGCAGGCGCAGGAAGCTGCCGGCCAGGAAGGTCAGGTCGCCGATGCTGAAGTCGCCGCGCACGGTGCGCCAGGCGATGTAGCCGTAGGCGCCGTAGTAGCCCAGCGTACCCAGCGCCGCCAGCAGCGTGCCCCACAGCATGCGCTTGCGCGCCAGCGCGCGGTTGGCCTGGAAGTAGCGGTCGGCCAGGGCGCGGTAGCGCGCGATCAGGAAGTTGTGCAGGTTGAAGATCTTCACTTCCTTGGCGGTCTCGACGCTGGCGCCGAGCTGGCGCAGGTAGTCGAGCTGGCGGCGCTCGGCCGTCCACTGGAAGTTGAGCGAGTAGCCCAGCGCGTTGAAGTGCGCCTCGCCGATGAAGGCCGGCACCAGCGCCACCGCCAGCAGGGCGATGAGCCACGGCGCGTAGACCAGCAGGCCGACCGCGAAGCTGACCACGGTGATCGCGTCCTGCACCTGGCCGAACAACTGGCTCATCAGGTTCATGCGGCCCATGGTCTGGCGCCGCGCGCGGTCCAGCCGGTCCTGCTGCTCCGGATCCTCGAAATCCTCCAGGTCCAGCTGCGCGGCGTGCTCCATCAACTGCATGCTGGTGGTGTTGTTGAACAGCTCCGACAGCAGGGTGTCGGCATAGCTGACCAGCCGCCCGAGCAGGTCCGAGGCGATCGCCAGCGCCAGCTCCAGGCCCAGCAGTTCCAGCAGCCGGTTCAGGCGGCCGCTGGCCAGGGCCTGGCCCAGCGAATCGAAGCCGGGCGATTGCGCCACCAGGTGGATGGCCTCGTCGATGATCAGCTTGCCGACATACAGCGCGGCCACCGGCAGCAGCGCGCGGATCACGCGCAGGCCGATGCTGCTGAGGGTCAGCCAGCGGCTGGTCTGCCAGATCTGGCGCAGGAACGGCGGCAGGTTGCGCATCGCGTCGAAGCGCTCGCGCAGGCTCGGACCGGTGCGGGGCGCGGCGCGGGCGCCGCCATGGGAGAGGGAGGTGGAGGCCATCGGCGCATTGTGCCGGGGCAGGGTGTGGGCGGGGAGTGTGGGCTGCGCGGCGACGAAGGCTGCACCGGCGCTGACCCGATGGCTGGCGCGCGCTTTCTAAGGGCGGGGCATGGGGTAGCCTCGTCGCTGTCCAGCCGAGGCTGTTGCCATGTTCGATCCCGTTTCGTGTGCCGTCGCCCGCCTGCGTGCGCACCTGCCGTCGTGGCGCGAACTGCTCGGCTGCACGATTCTCGTCCTGCTTGCCGCTGCGCTGCTGCGGTGGGGCGACGCGACCATGCTGGTGCTGACGCTGTCGTATGGAGTCTTCGCGATCGGCTACAGCCTGTTCCGCTTGTTCGGCGGTCATGGTGGCATCGACCTCGATCAGCTCTGGCGCGAGGTGCTCAATGCGGTTCTTGGTCTGTGTTGATGGGGTGTTGGTTGCGGCGCGGGCTGTCCGGCGCGACGGCATGTGTCATGCGGCGTCCCGCACCCTCACCCCAACCCCTCTCCCGGGGAGAGGGGCGAGCGCTTCCCTTCTCCCTGCGGGAGAAGGTGCCCCGAAGGGGCGGATGAGGGTACGGGCGAAGCCTCGAAAATGCTTGCTACTGCCAGGCGTTCCATGGCGGCCGTACCCTCACCCCAACCCCTCTCCCGATGGGAGAGGGGCTGATTGTGCGGCTCGCGGGAGCCTTTCGGCTTACTCGTCCAGCCGCAAGGTCAGGCACTTTGCGGCGCCGCCGGCCTTGAGGAATTCGTCCAGCGGGGTCTGCACCACGCGGTAGCCGATCGCGGCCAGTGCGGCGCACAGTTCGGGCGAGGCGCGGTTGAGCAGCAGGGTGTCGTCCAGGTCCACCGCGTTGCAGGCGAAGGCGAGGGCGTCGGCCTCGCCGACGGCGATGCGCCGCGAGGCCGGGATGTGCTGGGCGATCGCCTGTTGCGCGTCAGCGTCGAACGCGGCCGGGTAGTACAGCAGGTAGCCGTCGCGCAGCGGGCAGAAGCAGGTGTCCAGGTGGTAGAAGCGCGCGTCGACCAGGCGCAGCGGCACCACCTCGATGTCCAGCAGGTCGGTCAGCTCGTGCGCGGCGGCCAGGTCGCTGCGGTGGCCGTGGCCCATCCACAGCCGGCGTGCGCCGCGGTCCAGCAGCGCATCGCCGGCGCCTTCGAAATACACCTGCTCGGGCAGTTCGCAGATGCGCAGGCCGGCCTGGCGGCACCAGGCGGTGAACAAGGCTTCCTCGCCACGGCGTTCGGCGTGGCGGAAGCGGCTGGGCACGAAACGGTCGCCGAGCACCAGGCCGGCGTTGGCGCTGAACACCATGTCCGGCAGGCCCGGCGCGGCAGCGATGCAGTCGACGCGGGCGCCTGCCGCCTCGGCCGCGGACACCAGCGCGTTCCATTGCGCCTGCGCGCGCTCGCGGCTGGCGGCGTGGACGTTGCCTTCCATCCACGGATTGATCACGTAGTCCACCGCGAAGTGCTGCGGCGCGCACATCAGCAGGCGATGGCGGTAGCGGGCGCCGGCGCGGGACTGCGGTTCGGGGGAGGCGAGGGCCAGGTCGGTCTCGTCGACCAGGCCGACAGCAAGGGCGTTCTCGATCATGCGCGCGCTCCACGTCTGGGATGCGCGCCACGCTAGCGGCGGCGTGTTGCGGGGACATGTCGGTGGACTGGTGGCGTACGCCAGCGGGATGATCAGCCATTCGGCTGCTGAAAAGCCGGGGATTCGGGATTGGGGATTCGGGCAAGCAGAGTCGCGCGCGCTGGGTTTGCCTGGTGTTGGCATGCGTGGTCGTGCGTCCAGCGGTGAGCATTCGGGAGTTTTGAAATGCTACGCATCCTTGCCGACGACGCGATCCTGCCTCCGAATCCCCAATCCCGGCGCGCAGCGCCCTTACGGCAGCGCCGGCTGCAGTCCCACGCCCAACCGGTTCCAGGCGTTGATCACCGCCACGGCCATGGTCAGCGCGCTGATCCCGGCCGGGTCGAACTGCGCTGCCAATGCGTCGTAGGCGGCCTGCGGCGGCGCGCCGGCAGGCAGCGTGGTCAGCGCTTCGGCCCAGTCCAGCGCGGCGCGCTCGCGGGCGTCGAAGAAGCGGCTGTCGCGCCAGGCGGCGAGGGTGTCGAGCTTGCGCGGTTCGGTGCCCGCCCTGCGCAGGGCGGTGGCATGCATGTCGATGCAGTAGGCGCAGCCGTTGAGCTGGGAGACGCGCAGGAACACCAGTTCGGTGAGGGCGCTGCCGAGCGTGCCGTCGTGGACCTGCTGGCTGGCGCTGAGCAGGGCGCGGAATGCGTCGGGTTCGTGGCGGGTGTAGTCGATGCGATGGAAAGGCATGGTGGGTCCGAGCATGGCGGCCACCATGGCCGCCTTCCCCTCCAGGACGCGGCGGCGCGTCCCGGCGTGACAGCACCGGCGCAGGTCAGGCGCGGCTGGCTGCAGGTCGCGCCGTCGGCGTCGGTAACTTGTCCGGGTTCATCAGCGTCAGCACCTCGGCGATGCGCTCGCCGGCGATCACCAGCAGCGTCGCCGACTGCAGCCGCGGCCCCAGGAAGCGCAGGATCGCCGGTTCGCCGTTGACCGTGCCGATCCGCGCCTGCAGGCCCAGGCTGCGCCGCGCCACGGCCCAGTACAGCCGGCCGATGCGCTCGGCGCCGTGCAGCGGGCGCAGGCTGGCGGTGACCTTGCCGCCGCCGTCGGAGCGCAGCTGCGCGTCGGCATGCAGCAAGGCGACGATGGCGGCGCGGTCGCCGCGTTGCGAGGCGTGCAGGAAGCGGTCGAGCAACTGGCGGTGACGTTCGGGCGTGACCGCGAAGCGGGCCTGGCCCTGGCCGAGCCGTTCGCGCGCCCGGTGCACCAGTTGCCGGCAGCCGGCCTCGCTGCGCTCCAGGGTGCGGCCGATCTGCGCGTAGTCGTGGTCGAACGCCTCCTTAAGCAGGAACGCCGCGCGCTCGTGCGGGTTCAGCCGCTCCAGCAATGCCAGGAACGCCAGCGACACCTGCTCGGCGCGGTCATGGCGCTCGGCCGGGTCGGCGTCGTCGGCGATCTCCAGCGGCTCGGGCAGCCACGGGCCGACGTAGTGGACGCGGGCGCTGCGCGCCGCGCGCAGGCGGTCCAGGCCGAGCCGGGTGGTGGTGGTCACCAGCCAGGCCTCGGGGTCGCGGATTGTGCTGCGGTCGCTGGCCTGCCAGCGCAGCCAGGCGTCCTGCACGGTGTCCTCGGCGTCGGCGCGGCTGCCGAGCAGGCGGTAGGCCAGGCCGAACAGCCGGGGGCGGTGGGATTCGAAGGTCGGATCGTGGGTCATGACGACCAGGACGGAACAGGGCGTGCCGGCGTGACAGCGGGCGGGGCCGCCACTTTGCCCTAAAATGGGCGGGTTTCCCCCCGCCAGCCGCAGAGCCAGCCGTGACCTCGATCAAGCAGGAAGACCTCATCCAGTCCGTCGCCGACGCGCTGCAGTACATCAGCTACTACCACCCGGTCGACTACATCAAGAATCTGTCCGCGGCCTACGAGCGCGAGCAGTCGCCGGCGGCCAAGGACGCCATCGCACAGATCCTGATCAATTCGCGCATGTGCGCCGAGGGCCACCGGCCGATCTGCCAGGACACCGGCATCGTCACCGTGTTCCTCGAGATCGGCATGAACGTGCGCTGGGACGACGCCACCATGGGCGTGGAAGACATGGTCAACGAGGGCGTGCGCCGCGCCTACAACCATCCGGACAACAAGCTGCGCGCCTCGGTGCTGGCCGATCCGGCCGGCAAGCGCCAGAACACCAAGGACAACACCCCGGCGGTGGTCAACGTGAAGGTGGTCCCCGGCGACACCGTCGACGTCATCGTCGCGGCCAAGGGCGGCGGCTCGGAGGCCAAGAGCAAGTTCGCCATGCTCAATCCGTCCGATTCCATCGTCGACTGGGTGCTCAAGACCGTGCCGACCATGGGCGCCGGCTGGTGCCCGCCGGGCATGCTCGGCATCGGCATCGGCGGCACCGCCGAGAAGGCGATGCTGCTGGCCAAGGAAGCGCTGATGGAGCCGATCGACATCGTCGACCTGCAGGCCCGCGGCGCGTCCAATCGTGCCGAGGAACTGCGCCTGGAGCTGTACGAGAAGGTCAACGCGCTGGGCATCGGCGCGCAGGGCCTGGGCGGCCTGACCACGGTGCTGGACATCAAGGTCAAGGACTACCCGACCCACGCCGCCAACCTGCCGGTGGCGCTGATCCCCAATTGCGCGGCCACCCGCCATGCGCACTTCACCCTGGACGGCAGCGGTGCGGTGATGCTGGATCCGCCCTCGCTGGAAGACTGGCCCACGCTGACCTACAACCCGACCAACGCGCGCCGGGTGAACCTGGACACCATCACCCGCGAGGAAGTGGCCAGCTTCAAGCCGGGCGAGACGATCCTGCTCAACGGCAAGCTGCTGACCGGCCGCGACGCCGCGCACAAGCGCATGATCGACATGCTCAACCGCGGCGAGACGCTGCCGGTGGACTTCACTAACCGCTTCATCTACTACGTCGGCCCGGTCGATCCGGTGCGCGACGAAGTGGTCGGTCCCGCCGGCCCCACCACCGCCACGCGCATGGACAAGTTCACCCGGCAGATGCTGGAGCAGACCGGCCTGCTGGGCATGGTCGGCAAGTCCGAGCGCGGCGATGCGGCGATCGCCGCGATCCGCGACAACAAGGCGGTGTACCTGATGGCGGTCGGCGGCTCGGCCTACCTGGTGTCCAAGGCGATCAAGGCCAGCAAGGTGCTGGCGTTCGAAGACCTGGGCATGGAGGCGATTTACGAGTTCGAGGTCAAGGACATGCCGGTGACCGTGGCGGTCGATTCCAGCGGCGAGTCGGTGCACAAGACCGGCCCGCGCGAGTGGCAGGCGCGCATCGGCAAGATCCCGGTGGTGGTCGAGGCCTGATCGGTCGCGGCGCGAACGCCGGCGAAGTCGCCGGCGTCGTGCGCGGCGCTGGCGGTGCGCCGGCGCCGCGGCAATAATCGGCGCTGGTTCCGCCTCCGGGGAAAGCGTCGTGTCCATCGTGCTTTACGGCTCGCCCAGTACCGCCTCGTTCGTCGTGCACTGGTTGCTGATCGAACTGCAGGTCGATTTCGAACTGCGCATGCTCGATTTCGAGCGCCAGGAGCAGAAAAGCCCCGAGTACCTGGCGCTCAACCCGCAGGGGCGGGTACCGACCCTGGTGCTGGACGGGCAGGTGCTGACCGAATCGGTCGCCATCGCCATGCACCTGGCCGACCTCTATCCGCACGCCGGCCTGGCGCCGCCGCCCGGTACCCATGAGCGCGCGGCCTATTACCGCTGGATGCTGTTCGGCGCCTACACCCTGATGCCGGCCTACCGCGACTGGTTCTATCCCGACGAACCGGCCGGCGCCGACAATGCCGAGCGCGTGCGCGCCAGTGCCCGCGCGTTCCTGGAAAAGGCCTGGGACGAGGTGGCGACCCACCTGGAGCAGGGCGGCCCGTATCTGCTGGGCGAGCACTGCAGCGCCGCCGACTTCGTGCTGGTCATGCTGATGCGCTGGTCGCGCAACATGCCGCGGCCCACCGACAGCTGGCCGGCGCTCAAGGCGCTGGCCGAGCGGATGAAGGCGCGCCCTGCGTTCCACGAGACCTATCGGCGGGAAGGCATTACCGATTGGGCGTGACGGGCCTAATTACAGCAGCGAATAGCAGCTAGTGCTTCGTCGCATGTGCTTGTGTTTAGTTTCTCCCGCAGTTCCCGAACTGATCAAAGGGGCACGCGAACGGAGGCATGAGCACAGGTAGGTGCCAACGGCTAGAGTTTGCTCTCTGATTCGTGACGAATGGCGTCTGCATTGTCGCGGTGCGTCTGACGTCTCCTGCTCTTACGCGTGGCTTTCTGACGCAGAATCGGGCCTACATTCGTTTGATCAAACTTTTTATGGATGACATGCAGAACTCGATTGCCCAGTCCGTCTGTTGGGGGGTGAGCTCAGGCATCGGCTCGTCACCTGGGCCATGACCGAGTTCGTTTCGCACATCTGAGAAAAATCCTTTTAATGCCGCCTGCTCCCAGCGTGCAATGAAGGCGCCGTTGCGAACGCTTGCTAGGTTGTCGATATAGCTATGGGCGCCGCGCTCGCCACCGTGTGTCCAACCTTTTTCGCCGGAGATGATTTTTATCGTGCTTTCAAGGGCTTTCGCTGCGTAGAAGCCAGGATCGCGACCTCCGGAATCCCGCCTGTCTATAGCTTCCTTGAAGTCGGTGTCAACATTCGCCCACTTCGTATCTTTTAACAGTGCCCAAAAAGGCGCCTCAATTTGTTTTCGTATCTGTTCGTCATTCGATATTTGGATGAATCCATTGTGGTAATGTAGGCGAGCACCGGCCTGACGGAATCTTTCGTTTAATTCTGTGGCCGCATTGTGGAATACCTCGTTCTGTTGCCTGTTCCAGGCGCGGATGCCGTCGCCAGGACTACCGTTTCCTCTTGCTACAATTTGGTTACGGCGTGGCGGCAAGATTGCGTCGCGTTCTGCTTGTATGATCTTTGCAGGAAGCTCTTTATTGAGCCGGGCAAGGGTTACTTCCCTGTCACGAAAAGCTATCTCTATGAAGCTCAAGCGCTCTTTGATGAAAGAGTCGGGGGTGACATTTGCCTGGTAAGGTGCGCAAACAAAGTTCCTGCATACATAGGAAATCGGGAGCGACTCCCATATGCTCTGCTCGTTACCCAGCATGTTGACCTTGCGTAAGTAACCACGTGCCGATAGTTCATCGAGACCTAATTCCATCGTCAGCTGGTCATGTATCCCGGTCCACGTAGCCTTGGCGCCGTCGCGCTCCTTCCCATCATGGGTCCAGTATGGGTGTACTTGCTCGTAAACAATGCGAAACGACTGAACTAGCAGCCGGCGTTCGGCTTCGCCAAAGTTTTCCCATAGTGGGACGGTGGCATACCTAGCCGCGAAGATGTCGGTCAGCATCGATGACCCCCTTTAAAATGCCAATAGTAAGGTGGCGAGGCTTCAAATTTCTAGGGCGTTATTCTGTCGTCCGTAGGAGTGGAGAAGTATCTAAATTCAATGATTTAACGGTGGTGGCTCGTCGGTGCGAGCTAAGAGTATTGTTATAAAGCCGTAGCCAACAGTGCTGCAATCGCCCCGCTAGTAGGCGAGAGGCCGCCTCGTCGTGGCGCTGCGTCACGTTGTCGCACCCGCCACTGCGGCCGACCCGCTGCCAACGCGGCCGCCTAGAATGACGTGGTGTCCGTCCTCCGTGCTCCCGCTCGATTGCGCCGCCTGATGCGCTGGCCCGCCTTGCTGGCCGCGCTGCTGCTGGTGGTCGCGCCGGTGGCTAGTCGCCTGCTGGAGGACGCAAGCCTGCCGGTGCCGATGTGCACGGCGGCCGGATTGCAGGCCGCCGCTGACGTGCTGCCGCAGCACGCTGCCGTCCACGCCGGTCATGACGACGCGTCGGGCGCACAGCGCGACCATGGCCCGGCGCATGCCGCCTGCGATTACTGCCTGCTTGCCGCACGGCTGCTGCCGTGGCTGGCGATCGTCCTGCTGCTGGCAGCGGTGTTGCCGCCGCCAAGGGCCGCGACGCCGCTGCGCCATCGCGTCCATGCCGCCTTGCGCTGGCGCGCGCACGCCGCACGCGGGCCGCCGCTGAATCTCCAGAACGCTCTCCTGTTTCCGGTGCGCTAGGTGTGTAAACCCACCACGTTGTTCAGTGGAATTCGGGAGATGGGCGGTTTGTAGCCGAGGCTGGCGTGTGGTCGATGCCAGTTGTAATGATGCAGCCAGCCCGAGAAGGCGTTGGCGCGTTGCGTGGAGTCGATATAGGAGCGCGCATAAGCCCATTCTCGCAGGCTGGTCTGCACCAGCCGCTCGGCCTTGCCATTGGTGCGTGGCGTGTAGGGTCGGGTTCGCAGATGGCGCAGGCCGAGCCGTCGGACAAGGCGTCGAAAGCGGCGTGATTTGTAGCAGGCGCCGTTGTCGGTCAACACGCGCTCCAAGCGCACGCCCAGGCTGCGGTAGTAGCGAACCGCCTGCATCAGGGCCCTGCAGGCACTGAAACCGCGCTCATCGGGCTCGATGGTGCCGAAGGCCACGCGCGAGTGATCGTCGATGGCTAGGTGGACGTACTCCCAGCCAATGCCACGGGAGGTGACCGTCCGATCATCGGTCACGCGGTGGCCGGGCTGGCGGAAACGGGCCAGCTTCTTGATGTCCAGATGCAGCAGTTGGCCGGGTTGGGCGTATTCATAGCGATTGTCCGGCAGCGCCGGTTCCAGCTCGGCCAGCCGGTGCAGGCCGGCGCGGCGCAGCAACCGGGCGATGGTGCTCGGCGCCACAGGCAGCTGCTCGGCGATCTGCCGATACGTGTGGCGTGAACGGCGCAGCGCGATGACCTGATCCACCACGCCCCGAGGCGTGGCATGGGGGCAGTCGTGAGGCCGGGAGGTGCGGTCGCTCAGCCCTTGCGCCCCCTCTTCCTTGAAGCGCTTGAGCCATTTGTAGGCCGTTCGGACGCTCACACCGGCCGCATGCGCCGCTTCTTCCACGCGCAGCCCATGAACAAGGATGCGATCCACCAGCAGGGCTCGACCGCGAGGGCTCAAACGGGCATGTTTATGCAGGTTCATCCGGGGCTCCTGGGGCTGGGTTGGCTTGGTAACCCCCATCTTCCAGAGATGCCCCGGATGAACAACCTACTGAGAGATCACAGCTAGGCGCGCCGGCGCCGTTCTTTTCTGGAGTTCACCTCATGCCTCAGTTCCTGCCGTCGCCCGCGCGGGCGGCGTTGTCGTGCTGCATTCTTGCCAGTCTGTTTCCCGCCTCCGGCCACGCCGAGGCGCCCGATGCCACCACCCTCGACCGGATGCAGGTGACCGCCACCGCGCCGGTCGCGCCGCTGACCTGGACGGTCGATCCGAAGCTGCCGCGGCAGCCGGTGCCGGCCAGCGACGGCGCCGACTATCTGAAGACCGTGCCGGGCTTCGCCGCGATCCGCAATGGCGGCACCAACGGCGATCCGGTGCTGCGCGGCATGTTCGGCTCGCGGCTCAACGTGCTCAGCAACGACGGCACCCTGGTCGGCGCGTGCCCCGCGCGGATGGACAACGCCTTGTCCTACATCGCGCCGGAGACCTTCGACCGGCTCACCATCGTCAAGGGCCCGCAGACCGTGCGCTGGGGGCCCGGTGCATCCGCCGGCACCGTGCGCTTCGAGCGCGACACGCCGCATTACGCGGCGCCGACGCTGGAAGGCGAGGCCAGCGCGCTGGTCGGGTCCTGGAACCGCAACGACCAGAACCTGGACCTGCGCGGCGGCAACCGTAGCGGTTACGCGCGCGTGGACGCCAACCGCTCCGAGTCCGGCGACTACCGCGACGGCGACGGCGCGGTGGTGCCGTCGCGCTGGCGCAAGTGGAATGCCGACGCCGCGGTGGGCTGGACCCCGGACCCGGACACCGTGCTGGAACTCTCCGCCGGCAGCGGCGACGGCCTGGCCCGCTACGCCGGGCGCAGCATGGACGGCACCCAGTTCCGTCGCACCAGCTACGCCGCGCGCTTCGAGCGCACCGACCTGCCCGGCGCCTGGGAAGCGCTGCGCGCCAACGCCTACGTCAACGACGCCGACCACGTCATGGACAACTACACGTTGCGCCGGCCCAACCCGCAGTCGGCGATGCCGATGCCGATGGCCGCCAACGTGGACCGACGCACCCGCGGCGGGCGCGTGGAATCGGAGTGGCGCTGGGATCAGGTCGTGGTCCAGGCCGGCGTCGACACCCAGCAAAGCCGCCACCGCGACCGCAGCGCCAGCGGCGAGGGCGCATACCGGACCGTGCCGTGGCGCACCGACGCGCGGTTCGACAATCTCGGCGCTTTCGCCGAGGCGACCTTCGGTGCCGGTACCGCGCAGCGCTGGATCGCCGGCCTGCGCCTGGATCGTGCGCAGGTCGAGGACACCCGCCGCAGCACCGGCATGATGGGCATGCCCAATCCCACCGCCGGGCAGACGCGCAGCGAAGACCTGGGCAGTGGCTTCCTGCGCGTGGAGCGCAACCTCTCGGCCGACACCGTCTGGTATGCCGGCCTCGGCCGCAGCGCACGCATGCCGGACTACTGGGAACTGTTCTCCGCCGACATGGGGCCGATGGGCGCGGCCAACGCCTTCGCCGGGCTGCGCCCGGAACGCACCACCCAGCTCGATCTCGGCCTGCAGTACCGCGGCGCGACCGTGCAGGGTTGGGTCTCCGCCTACGCCGGGCGGGTGCAGGACTTCATCCTGTTCACCTATGCCGACGGCGGCATGATGGGCACCACCACCCGCGTCGACAACGTCGACGCGCGCATCGCCGGCGCCGAGGCGGGACTGGACTGGCAGCCGCTGCACGGCCTGACTCTCGGCGGCACGCTGGCCTACGCCTGGGGCGAGAACCGCAGCGACGGCACGCCCTTGCCGCAGATGCCGCCGCTGGAATCGCGGCTGCGACTGGAGTGGGAAGGGCAGCGCTGGTCGGCCGGGGCGCTGCTGCGCGCGGTGGCGCGGCAGGGGCGGGTGGCGTTGGACCAAGGCAATGTGGTTGGCCGCGACCTCGGCCGCAGCGCCGGTTTCGCCACGCTGGGGGTGAGCGGCGGCTACCGGGTCAGTGCGGGGCTGCGGCTGAGCGCCGGCATCGACAACGTGTTCGACCGCCGCTACAGCGAACATCTCAACCTGGCCGGCAGCGCCGATTTCGGCTTCCCGGCCGACCCGGTGCGCATCGCCGAACCGGGTCGCAATCTCTGGTTGAAGGGCAACTACCGGTTCTGAGCGATCGGTGCACGCGACGCCCAGGCGGGCGTCGCGTGCGCCGCTCAGCCGTGGCCGATCAGAACCATTCCAGCAGCGAGATGCCGACGCCGACGTAGGTGGCGCGGTGGTTGTAGTCGATCATGCTCTCGCCATAGCCGTCGAACACCTGCACATGGCCGCGCAGCAGGTTGCTGATCGGGAAGCCCCAGTCCAGCTGCACCGCGCCGTGCGAGCGGTCGCCGCCGCGCAGCGAATGCCGTGCCATCAGCGCCACCTCGTGGCCGTTGCGGTTGTAGATCAGGGTCGCGTCGCCGCGGCCCATGTAGTCCTCGATGTCCGGATTGTTGTCCTGCTTGCGGCTCTCCGGGATGCGGTACCAGGGGCGCAGCACCAGCGCCCAGTTGTCGCGGTCCAGGCCGATGTTGAGCATCGCCCGGTTCCAGCTGCGCGACAGCGGATCGCTGCGGCCGTTGGACTGGTGGGTCAGCTGGATGCCGGTCATCCGTCCCTTCCAGCCGAACAGGCTGTAGTTGTTGCGGAACACCAGCATCAGTTCCGGCTCGTAGTTGGTCTCGCGGAACGGCCGCGACTGCTCGGCGTTGTAGACCTGCCAGCGCGAGCTCTGGGTATACGCGCCCCACAGGTCGCCGTTGTCGCCGAAGATGTTCTCCACGATCTTGGTCTTGAAGCTCAGCTGGAACTTCGCCTCCACGCTGTCCAGCGGCTCGGCGGTGGTCACCGTGTTGACCGGGTTCGGCGAGGACGGCAGCTCGTTCTTCTTGCTGGTCCAGAACGCCGGCAGCAGGTACACCGGCTTGTAGGCGCGCAGCTGGAAGGTGCCCAGCTTGGAGTCCTTGGCCAGTTCCCAGCGGCTGTCCAGCAGCGAGCCCTTGCCGGCATTGGCGATGGTGCTGTCGTAGCGGTCCTGCTTGAAGATCGCGGCGGCGCGCTGGCGCGTGCGCTCGGCGACGCCGGCGTCTTCCGGCACGCTGGCGTCCAGCTGTTGCTTCTGGCGTTCGCTGGCAGCCTTTGCCGCGGCATCGGCGGCCTGCGGATCGGCGGTGCGGCGCGACAACGCCTGGTCGTAGCAGGCCAGGCGGGCGGCGTCGCTGGAAATCGCCACGCAGGCTTCCGGCGAGGCGGGGGTGGGCAGGACTTCCTGCGCGTGCGCAAGCGGCACGGCCGCGATCGACAGCAGCAACAGGGGACGGACCTGACGATGGGACATGCGGTTCTCGCTGCAACGGGCGGCGCGGGCGGGTGGTGCGCTGCCGGGGTGAATGGCCGGCAGGGAAAATACAGGAAGTGACGACAACAGGGTCATCACACGTTCATGCTGCCGCCGCGACGCCGGCTTCAGGCGTGCTGCGTCAGAGCAGCCAGGCCACCGCGAACACCGCGAGCATCGCCAGCGCCAGGCCGAGCTTGGCGGCGGTGCCCAGGACGATGCCCAGCCAGGTGCCGACGCCGACGCGGGTCGCCCGGCGCAGCTCGCGGCCGTGCCAGTACTCCCCGACCAAGGCGCCGACGAAGGGACCGACGAACAGCCCGATCGGCATGAAGAACATGCCGGCGATCCCGCCCAGCACCGATCCCCACAGCGCCTTGCGGCTGGCGCCGACGCGCTGCGCACCGAACGCGGTGGCCAGCAGGTCGACCAGCAGCGACAGCGCGGTGAGCACGCCCAGCACGGTCAGCGTCGGCCAGCCGAGCCGCTGGAAGCCGTCGGCCCAGGCCGCCAGCAGCATCCCGGCGAACATCAGCGGGGTGCCGGGCAGGGCCGGCAGCAGCACCCCTGCCAGCCCGACCAGAACAAGGAGGCCGGCACAGACGTAATAGATGAACGCAGGGTCCACGTGGCTCACCGCGGGGGAGGTTTGGGGGTTGACAGATGGGGTCTTTTTGCTGATTGCATTTTCATTTTGACCGGGGTAAGTTGCAGCCGCTGCGTTTGCAAAGGTCACCGTGAATCGTGGCCTGATGCGGTAGATCCACCGATCCGCTACATCGTTATACCTCGCTTCCTCCTTGCAACCAGCCGCCGCACCCCACGGCGTACCCACCCCTGAGACGTGTTCCAAGGAGTAAGTCGATCATGAACGGCACTGGCAATCGCGAAAACGGCACCGTGAAGTGGTTCAACGATGCCAAGGGTTTCGGTTTCATCAGCCGCGAAAACGGCGAGGACGTGTTCGTGCACTTCCGGGCGATCCAGACCCAGGGCTTCAAGAGCCTGAAGGAAGGCCAGAAGGTCAGCTTCACCGTGGTGCAGGGCCAGAAGGGCCTGCAGGCCGACGCGGTGCAGCCGCTCTGAGGCGTTGTCGCGCGCCGCGTCGCGCGCAGCAAAAAGGCCCGCACTTGCGGGCCTTTTTGCGTTTCGGGGCAGGTCGGCGAGGCCGATCAGCGCGGCACGACGCGCCCGTTGACCACGCGCACGTAGGTGTTCTCGCGCACCCCGGCCAGGTCGCGCTGGTTGACCACGATCACCCGACCGTCGTCCATCTGCACATGCACGTCGTAGGTATCGCTGGTGACGTTCTTCTGGATCTGGTTGCCGGCGAGTGCGCCAGCCGCCGCGCCGGCCACCGCCGACACGTTCTGGTTGCCCTTGCTGCCGCCGGTGTGATCGGAAATCTCATGGCCGGCGACCGCGCCGACGATGCCGCCCAGGATCGCGCCCGTGGCCGACGGCGCGGTGCGGCCCGACGGTACGGTATCGATGCGGGTGACGATGCCGCAGTCGGCGCAGCGCGTCTGGGTGTAACCGCCGCGCGCCGGCTGGCTGTAGCCGCCGCCGTAACCGCCGCCATAGCCCGGGGACGTGGCGCAGCCTGCCAGCGCCAGGGTCGCCACGGCAGCGGTGGCCATCAGTTGAATCTTCATGGGTGCTCTCCTCGACAGTGATGGAGCGCGGCGGCAGCGCCGCGTTCGCACGCATCCTGTCCACCCCTGCGTGAATGAAACGCCAACCCTGGCAGGTGCCGTTCAGCCTCGCGCCGGCTCGCGTCAGCGGCAATTCATCGACACGCGCACTGGCACATGTGCGCTGAAGCCACGCCGCCAGCGCAGCGAGGCCTGCGTCGGTCCGTCAGCGAAACCCCTGCAGCAAGCTCGGCGCCGCTCTCGCCGGGCGCTCAGCGGAAATCGCGGTGGCAGGCGTCGCAGCGTTCGTCGATCTGCTGGCGCGCCTGCGCCAGCGCGGCGCAGTCGGCCGGCGGTTGTGCCAGCGCCGCGTCCACGCCGGCGCGCAGCGCATCGGCGTGCTCGCGGAAGCGGCTGTCGTCGGCCAGGTCGGGAAACGCCGTGCCCAGCTCGTCGCCGAGCAGGCGCAGCGTGCGCAGTCGCGCCTGCGGACCCGCACCGCTGCATTGCCGGTGCGCGGCGTCGCGTTCGAGCAGCGCCAGTTGCTTGCCCATCACCTGCATCAGGCTGCGCGGGAACGGATCCTGCCGCGCCTGCACCGCGCGCAGCGCCATCACCGTCAGCACCAGGCCGAGCAACAGACCGGCCAGCAGCACGAACAGATAGCGTGAGGTGGAGGCGGGCGGGGACGAGGGCGGCTTGGCCATGGCAGGCATGCGCAGCGGGATGGAGTGCCGATGGTACGCCTGCGGCGACGCGTCGCGCGCGGGCCGCCAAGCCACGCCGCGAATCCCCAATCCCCAATCCCGGCTCCCCAGGCAATCCCCTAAAATGCGCGGATGAACGAACAATGGCGCGAACGCTTCGCCGGCATCGACCGGCTCTACGGGCAAGGCACGATCGCGCGGCTGGCGCGCTGCCGGGTGGCGGTGGTGGGCATGGGCGGGGTCGGCTCGTGGGTGGTCGAGGCGCTGGCGCGCTCGGCCGTCGGGCATCTGACCCTGATCGACGCCGACGACATCTGCGTGTCCAACACCAACCGGCAACTGCCGGCGCTGGCCGGTCAGTACGGGCGCAACAAGGCGGTGGCGATGGCCGAGCGTTGCGTGGCGATCAATCCGCAGATCGAGGCGGTGGCGGTCGAGGCCTTCCTCACCCCGACCAACATCGCCGACTTGCTCGATGCCGGCTTCGACCTGGTGATCGATGCCTGCGACAGCTTTCGGGTCAAGGTCGAGACCATCGCCTGGTGCCGGCGGCGCAAGCTGCCGCTGCTGACCGTGGGCTCGGCCGGCGGGCGCACCGATCCGACCCTGGTGCGGATCCGCGACGTGTCGCGCACCGAGCACGACGCCATGCTGGCGCTGATCCGCAAGAAGCTGCGCAGCGAATTCAATTTCCCCAAGAACCCGCAGCGCTATTTCGGCGTGCCGGCGGTGTACTCGCTGGAGAACGTGCGCTATCCGCAGGCCGATGGCAGCGTCTGCGGACTGCGGCCGGTGCTGGGGCCGGATGCGGCCTTGAACCTGGACTGCGGTGCCGGGCTGGGCGCGGCCACCCACATCACCGGTGCGTTCGCCTTCGCCGCGGTCGGCAAGGCGCTGGAGATGCTGTTGAAGCGCGCGGTGGCGCGCGAGGCGGCGGCCGCCTAGCGCGCGCTGGACGGCGGCGGCGCGTCCGGGGCGCGCGTGGCCGCGCCGCTCATCAGGTTGCGCTCGGTGCCGGCCTGCAGGAAGGCCAGCCGTTCCAGGTCGTGCGCCGGCTGCGGCCGGCCGAACAGGAAGCCCTGGAAGTGCCGGCAACCCATCGCCGAAAGCATCTCGCACTGCTGCGCATCCTCGATGCCTTCGGCCAGCGCGACCATGCCCATCACCTCCGAGATCTCCACGATCTTGGCCAGCAGGCGCCGCGAGGACTCGTCGGCCTTGGCGTCGTTGACGAACTGCCGGTCGATCTTGAGCTTGGTGACCGGCAGCGTCCTGAGCATGGCCAGCGACGAGAAGCCGGTGCCGAAATCGTCCAGCGCCCAGCCGATGCCGAACGCCTTGAGTTCGTGCATCTTGGCGCGCACCCCGGCGGTATCCACGTACAGTGCCGATTCGGTCAGCTCGAATTCCAGCGACGCCGGCGCCACCCCCTCGCTGGTGATCACCTGCTTCACCGACGCCACGAAGTTGGGATCGAGCAACTGCACCGGGCTGACGTTCACCGCGACCACCAGCGCACGCAGATCCTGCTCGTGCGACCAGCGCCGCAGCGTGCTGCAGGCCTGACGCAGCACTTCCAGTCCCACGTCCCGGATCAGCTGGCTCTCTTCGGCCAGCGGGATGAATTTGTCCGGGGTCAGCAGCTTGCCGCTGGGATGGCGCCAGCGCACCAGCGCCTCGGCGCCGAGCATGCTGCCGTTCGCGCTCACCTGCGGCTGGTACAGCACCTCGATCTCGCCGTTGCCGACTGCGCGCGCCAGTTCCCGCTCCAGCGAAATGCGCGCGTTCACGTCGTTGCGGTAGATGTGCAGGATCGCCGCGAGCAGGCCGGCCGCGCAGGCCATGTTGGAGATCGCGCCGAGCCGGCGCATCCCCAGCGGTGGCGAGGACGCCGGCGCCAGCCAGTCCAGTTCGCCCGAACCGAACGCGACGAAGGCGCCCAGGCACGCCAGCGGGAACACCAGCGCGCGGTAGCGGCGGCTGCGGTCGAACACGAACAGCGCGCCGGCCGCCAGCGGCAGGAAGAAGGTGTGCACCGAGCGCGGCACCGTGCCGATCGGCGCATCGATGAACGAGATCACCAGCACCACCACGAACACGCCATGCGCCACCAGCGACAACGAGGCCTCGTCGCAATGGCGGCGGCGGCACAGCGCGAGCAGGCCGACCGCCGTGAGCCCGACGAAGGCGAGCGCCAGTTCCGGCCGGCCGTAGTACAGGTAGCACACGGTCCACAAGGCGCCGAGCGTGGTGCACGAGACCCCGGCCAGGGTCAAGGTGCTGCGCATCTTGCGGCTGCGATTGCTGTCGCGGAATTTCAGGGAGACCCAGCTTTCGCCGTTGGAGACGTGTTTCTCCGAACTCGCGGCGCTTTTCATCGTCGTGGCGCTCGCATGCGCGATGGCTCCGCTCGCGCCGGGGCGGCCGCGGAGGAGGCGATCGCACGCGTGCGCCGCGCGCTGTGGAGAAGCGGGTAGGGGATACGGCTTGCCGGTTGTTTCACGCCAGGATGATCCGATCTGCCAGAACGCGTGCCATCGAGCCGGCCGCCGAGCCTTTTGCTGAGAGCGAACGGGTTCACACTCCGGTGCCTGGCGGACAAAAGATCCGCTCGCCGTTCAGCGCGGTGCACAGTAGCAGAAGCCAGCAGGCGGAAACCCTGTCGAAAGACCGTGATCCGGTAGCCCAGTTCACAGTTTCGTACGAAAGATGCGCGGCAAGCGACGTTCGCGCGGATTGCTGCAGCGTGGAGCTGCGCGTTGGCCAGCGTGCCTGTGTGCCGAGCGGCGCTTGCGCAGGGCGCCGCCACGCCGGCGAGCGGTGCGCGCTGTGTCTGCGGGACAGTCCTGCGTCAGCCCGGCACGGCTGTGTCGGGAAGCACGTCGGGCAGGCCGAACAAGCGCTGCGCGTTGGCCGTGGTCTGCGCGGCGATGGAGGCGGCAGGTGCGTCGCGCAGCGCGGCAATGGTGTCAAGTACCGTGCGCAGCCGCGCCGGTTCGTTGCGCTGGCCGCGGATCGCGGCATCGGGCTGGTCCGGCGCATCGGTTTCCAGCAGCAGCTGTTGCAACGGCACCGTGGCGGCGAGCCGGCGCAGGCGCTGCGCCCGTGCGTAGGTGACCGGCCCGCCCAGGCCGATCAGGAAATCCAGCGACTGCAACTGTGCCGCCTGCTTGGCGCTGCCGGCGAAACTGTGCACCACGCCACGCAGGCGCCCGACCTTGCGGATCGCCAGGATCACCGCGTCCACCGCGCGCCGCGCATGCACGATCACCGGCAGGTCGAACTCTCGTGCCAGTTGCAGCTGGCCAGCGAAGTAGCGCTGCTGCTCGGCTTCGTCCAAGCCTTCGACGAAGAAGTCCAGGCCGCATTCGCCGATCGCGCAGGGACGCTCGCGTTCGATCCACTCGCCGAGCAAGGGCAGGTGCTCGGGCCGGTGCTCGGCCAGAAACAGCGGATGCAGGCCATACGCCGGATACAGGCCGGGCGCGGCCGCGCAGACCGCACGCAGCTTCGCCCAGGACGCCGCGGTCACCGCCGGCACCACCTGCGCCTGCACGCCCGCCGCCTGCGCGCGCGCGATCACCGCGTCGCGGTCCGGATCGAACTCTTCCGCGTCCAGGTGGCAGTGGCTGTCGATCAACGACATCGGCGCTCAGCGGCGCACGCGCTGCGCGGTCGAGTTCAGCGGCTCGGTGGCCGGCGCCGGGGTGCGGGTCTTCCAGTTGGCCAGCAGCAGGGTGCCCAGGCCGAACACGATCTCGTCGATGAAGGGCACGGGATCGGGCAGCAGCACGCTCAGCACGAACAGCCCGGCGGTGATCTTGAACAGCGTCGGGTAGCGCAATTTGCCCGCCCAGCGCAGCAGCGGATAGACGATCGGGTTGGGCATGTCAGGTGCTCCTGGGCAGCGGTGGAAACGCTAACAGCTTTGATATGGCGACGTTCCGGGGGCGTTACCAGTTGCGTGTAAGCCGCGTTACTGAATAGGGAGCGGATCGGTTCAGCTTCGGCATGGTAATCACAGCACCGTAGACAACGCGGTCAGCCCGCAGGAGAGCACACATGAAAAGCACTACGACAACCGTTCTGGTCGCGGCTGGCGCCTTGCTGGTCGGCGGCGTCGCCACCGCGGCCTTCATGAACAATCGCGACAAACCCGTGGACGTCGCCAGCGGCGACGTGCGCCCGGCCCTGGACAATACCCGCGGCGACAGCGCGATGGACAACAGCGTCGGCGGCAAGCTCGAGTACGCCGACGTGGTCCGGGTCGACCCGATCACCCAGAAGCAGCAGCGCTACGCCGAGGTGATCGGCACCGAGCCGCTGCGCCAGACCTCCACCACCACCACGCCACGACAGGTGTGCAACGACGTGGTGGTGCAGGAGCGCCTGCCCGAGCGCGATGGCAATGTCGGCGGCACCGTGGTCGGCGCGGTGGTCGGTGGCCTGCTCGGCAACCAGATCGGTCATGGCAACGGCCGCAAGGCCGCGACCGCGGCCGGCGCGGTGGCCGGTGGCTTCATCGGCAACCGCATCGACCAGAACCACGTCGGCGGCCGCGTGGTCGACCGTACCGAACGCCAGTGCCACACCGAGAACAGCACCGCGCAGTCCTCGACCATCACCGGCTACAACGTGACCTACCGCAACGACGACGGCACCACCGGCACCATGCGCATGGACAGCAAGCCGGGTAGCCGCATCGCCATGGGCACGCAGGACGTGGTCAAGGGCTATGACGTGACCTACCGTTACGACGGCCAGGAAAAGACCGTGCGCATGGACGACCGCCCGAACAGCGACCGCCTGCCGGTGCTGGACGGCCGCCTGGTCACCCAGACCGCCTCGGCCGGCGACGTCGCCGTCAGCCAGCGCTGAGTCGCAGCGCGGTTGCACCTCCGAAGGCCGGCGCGTGCGCCGGCCTTCGTCTATCTGCGGGCGGCGGCACGGGCGGGGCCGATACAATGCGGTTTTCGCCGTGGACACCGCCATGCCCCTGCCTTGCGACGACCTGTTCAACGTAGCCGCGCTGCTCAGCGAGGAGGAGCGCGCGATCCAGCAGGCGGTGGCGCGCTTCGTCGATGCCAAGGTGTTGCCGGTGATCGGCGACGCCTTCGACCAGGCGCGGTTCCCGCGCGAACTGGTGCCGGAACTGGCGCAACTGGGGCTGCTCGGCGCCAGCCTGCCGGCCGGGCAAGGCGGTGGCGGCCTCAACGCGGTCTGCTACGGCCTGATCTGCCAGGAACTGGAGCGCGGCGACAGCGGCCTGCGCAGTTTTGTCAGTGTGCAGTCCTCGCTGTGCATGTACCCGATCCATGCCTACGGCAGCGACGCGCAACGCCAGCGCTGGCTGCCGGCGATGGCCGCCGGCACGGCGATCGGCTGCTTCGGCCTGACCGAGTCCCAGGGCGGCTCCGACCCGGCGGCGATGCAGACCCGTGCGGTGCGCGACGGCGATGGTTGGCGCCTGAGCGGCAGCAAGATGTGGATCACCAACGGCAGCATCGCCGACGTGGCGATCGTGTGGGCGCAGACCGACGACGGCATCCAGGGTTTCCTGGTCGAGGCCGGCACCCCGGGCTTCGGCACCCAGGACATCGCGCACAAGATGAGCCTGCGCGCCTCGGTGACCTCGGCGCTGTTCTTCGACGACGTGCGCCTGCCCGACAGCCAGCGCCTGCTCGGCGTGCGCGGCTTGAAGGGGCCGCTGGGCTGCCTGACCCAGGCCCGCTACGGCATCAGCTGGGGCGCGATCGGCGCGGCCATCGCCTGCCTGCGCGAGGCGCTGGCCTATGCCGGCGAGCGCATGCTGTTCGGGCGGCCGCTGGCGGCGACGCAGAGCGCGCAGATCAAGCTGGCCGACATGGCACGGCGCATCGCCAGCGCGCAGTTGCTGGCGCTGCAACTGGGCCGGCTCAAGGACGCCGGCACGCTGCAGCCGGCGCAGGTATCGCTGGCCAAGTGGAACAACGTGCGCATGGCGCTGGACATCGCGCGGGAGTGCCGCGACCTGCTCGGCGGCGCCGGCATCACCACCGACTACGGCGCGATCCGGCATGCGCTGAACCTGGAATCGGTGATCACCTACGAGGGCACCGAGACCGTGCACCAACTGGTGGTCGGCCGCGAACTGACCGGCATCAATGCGTTTTGAATCCAAGGCCCGCGGCCGGCTGCGGGCCTGTTCACAGGAGAACCGACGATGAGCGTCTTCGATGTGCGCGTGGAAACCGAGCGCCTGTTGCTGCGCCCGCCCACTGCCGAGGATTTCGCGGCGTTCTGCGCCTTTTCCGCCGACGCCGAGACCATGCATCACCTTGGCGGCGTGCAGGCGCCATCGGTGGTCTGGCGCAGCCTGACCTCGCTGGTCGGCAGCTGGCAGTTGCAGGGCTTTGCGATGTTCTCGGTGATCGAGAAGCGCAGCGGGCAGTGGATCGGCCGGGTCGGCCCCTGGCAGCCGCACGGCTGGCCGGGTCCGGAGGTCGGCTGGGGCATCGCCCGCGCGTTCTGGGGCCAGGGCTATGCGCCGGAGGCGGCCGCGGCGTCGATCGGCTGGGCGTTCGCGCAATTGGGCTGGGCCGAGGTGATCCACACCATCGTGCCGGACAACGCCAACTCCAAGGCGGTGGCGGCCAAGCTAGGCTCGCGCTACCTGCGCCAGGACCGCCTGCCCGAGCCGCTGCAGGCATTCGAGGTGGAAGTGTGGGGGCAGTCGCGCGCGCAGTGGCAGGCGCGGGGCTGACTCACGACGACGGCAGCATTCGACACAGGAGCGGCGCATGGCATCCGAACGTTTTCCCCTGACCGTGTACGGCATGGCGCTGTCCGGCAATTGCTACAAGGTGCGGCTGTTGCTGGACCAGCTCGGCTGCGGCTACCGCTGGGTCGAGGTCGACAGCGCCAACGGTCAGACCCGCACCCCGGCGTTCCTGGCCAAGAATCCCAACGGCAAGGTGCCGTTGCTGGAACGCGAGGATGGGCGCGTGCTGGCCGAATCCAACGCCATCCTGTGCTGGCTGGCCGAGGGCACTGGGTATCTGCCCGCCGATCCCTGGCAGCGCGCGCAGGCGCTGAGCTGGCTGTTCTTCGAGCAGTACAGCCACGAACCCTACGTGGCGGTGGCGCGCTTCGTCTGCGGCTGGACGCCGCCCGACTCGCCGCGGCGCGCCGAACTGCCACGCCTGCGCGAGGGCGCGACGCGGGCGCTGGCGGTGATGGAGCAGCACCTGCAGGCGCAGGCCTGGTTCACCGGCCCGGCCTACGGCATCGCCGATATCGCGTTGTTCGCCTATACGCATTGCGCCGGCGATGCCGGCATCGCGCTGGCGCAGTATCCGGCGCTGTGCGACTGGCTGCAGCGGGTGCGCGCGACGCCGGGTTTCGTGGCGCTGCCGCCGCTGCCGGAGGACGTGCGCGCCCGCCTGGCGCATGCCGGTGCAGACGTGGCGTTCACCTGACTGCCGCGCGCCGGCGGCTAGCCTGCAGGTCCATTCGGTCAGGAGTAACGCCATGAGCCAGTACCGCATCGCCGTGTTCGTCGGCAGCCTGCGCAAGGAATCGTTCAACCGGCGCCTGGCGCACGCGCTGGAGCGACTTGCGGGCGACCGCGCCCGTTTCGAGTACGTCGAGATCGGCGACCTGCCGCTGTACAACCAGGATCACGACCACGACTATCCGGCGCAGGGCCGGCGCCTGAAGACGCAGGTCAGCGGCGCCGACGCGGTGCTGTTCGTCACCCCCGAATACAACCGTTCCATTCCCGGCGTGCTCAAGAACGCCATCGACCTGGGCTCGCGGCCGTACGGCGAGAGCGCCTTCGCCGGCAAGCCGGCCGCGGTGTGCGGGACCTCGCCGGGGGCGATCGGCACCGCCATGGCGCAGCAGCACCTGCGCAACGTGCTGGCCTACCTGGACATGCCGGTGCTGGGGCAGCCGGAGATCTTTCTGCAGTTCAAGGAGGGGCTGATCGCCGAGGACGGCGCGATCGACGACGAGCGCACCCGCAAGTTCCTCGCCGGCTTCGTCGACAAGTTCATCGCCTGGATCGACGAACTGCAGGCCTGACGCGCCATCGCGGCGCGTGCCGTGGTGCGTGGATGGGGCAGGGCTGGCCTTGTGCGACGCGGTCTCGGCGAGGTTCTCAACCGCTTGTCCCCAGACTTGTCCCCAGCCTCTGGCGAGGCGTGGCGACGCAGGTGCCGCCGCTCAGGCAGGCGCCCTGTGTTGAGCGTCGCCCTAGCCCCGGCCGGGCGCGGCGACTAAAATCGGCGCCCGGGCCGCGGTGAGGCCGCGCCCGGCGCCCGCGCCCCACAGAGAAGACCCAGCCTATGTCCGCCCGTCCTGGCTACCGCGGCGATCGCAAAAGCGAGCGCAGCGAACGCAGCGAGCCGCGTCTCGACCAGTTGCGCGTGCCGCCGCACTCGATCGAGGCCGAACAGGCCGTGCTCGGCGGCCTGATGCTCGCGCCGGACGCCTACGACCGTGTCAACGACCAGCTCACCGAGAACGATTTCTACCGGCGCGATCATCAGTTGATCTACCGCGCGATCCGCGAGCTGGCCGAGAAGGGACGCCCGTTCGATGCGGTGACCCTGGGCGAGTGGTTCGAATCGCAGGGCAAGCTGGAGATGGTCGGCGATGGCGCCTACCTGATCGAATTGGCCAGCACCACGCCGTCGGCCGCCAACATCGTCGCCTACGCCGAGATCGTCCGCGACAAGGCGGTGCTGCGGCAGTTGATCGAGGTCGGCACCACCATCGTCAACGACGGTTTCCAGCCGGAAGGGCGCGAGAGTTCGGAACTGCTGGCGTCGGCGGAAAAGGCGGTGTTCCAGATCGCCGAGGCCGGCGCGCGCGGACGCAGCGACTTCGTGGCGATGCCCGGCGCGTTGAAGGACGCGTTCGAGGAACTGCGCAACCGCTTCGAGAACGGCGGCAACATCACCGGCTTGCCGACCGGCTACAACGACTTCGACGCGATGACCGCCGGCCTGCAGCCGACCGACCTGATCATCCTCGCCGCGCGTCCGGCGATGGGCAAGACCACCTTCGCGCTGAACATCGCCGAGTACGCGGCGATCAAGTCGAAGAAGGCGGTGGCGGTGTTCTCGATGGAAATGTCGGCCTCGCAGCTGGCGATGCGCCTGATCTCCTCCAACGGCCGCATCAACGCGCAGCGCCTGCGCACCGGCCAGCTCGAGGACGAGGACTGGGCGCGGGTCACCGGTGCGATCAAGATGCTCAAGGAGACCAAGATCTTCATCGACGACACGCCGGGCGTGTCGCCGGAAGTGCTGCGCTCCAAGGCGCGCCGGCTCAAGCGCGAGCACGACCTGGGCCTGATCGTGATCGACTACCTGCAGCTGATGTCGGTGCCCGGCAACAGCGAGAACCGCGCCACCGAGATTTCGGAGATCTCGCGCTCGCTCAAGGGCCTGGCCAAGGAGCTGGGGGTGCCGGTGATCGCGTTGTCGCAGCTCAACCGCTCGCTGGAAACCCGCACCGACAAGCGCCCGGTGATGGCCGACCTGCGCGAATCCGGCGCGATCGAGCAGGACGCGGACATGATCGTGTTCATCTACCGCGACGACTACTACAACAAGGAAAATTCGCCGGACAAGGGCCTGGCCGAAATCATCATCGGCAAGCACCGCGGCGGCCCGACCGGGTCGTGCAAGCTCAAGTTCTTCGGCGAATACACCCGCTTCGACAATCTCGCCCACGACTCGGTGGGCGCGTTCGAGTAAGCCTGCGCGCTACGCGCACATCATCTTGCGAGTGCGGCGCCCGGTACGTTCCGGGCGCCGGCTTGAGGGCGCGACGCAGCGATCAGTAGGGAATCTCGATCTCGGCGTTGCTGGTGGCGTCGTAGGTGTTGGCGCCGTACTCGGCGTGGTGGGTGCAGACCACGGTGATCTTGCGATAGATGCCGTAGACGAAGTTCGACTTGAAGTGCACGTCGACCAGCGCGCCGTTGCCTTCCTCGTCGTAGTCGGTGGTGTAGCCGTTGCCGATCTGGTCGTAGGCGTTGCAGCGCACGTTGATGTAGTTGGCATCGACGCGGTCGTTGTTGGCGTTGGCGAAGCGCGAGTACGCGCGGATCTTCAGGCGCTTGCCGCCGGCCGGACGTCCGTCGGACTCGTAGCCCTGGTTCTGGATCACCCCCTGCAGCGTGTAGACCGGCGTGCTGCCGCCGCCACCGCCGCCACACGACGCTTCGGCGTCGCCTTGCAAGACTTCGTTCTGCTGCAGCCCGGGTTCGGGCTCGCACGCCATCGCCAGCGGGGCGGCGAGGCTCAGTGCGAGGGTGAGGGCGGCTTTTGCGATGCGCTTGTCCATGGGTCTTGCTCTCCTGAAATCATTGCGGATGTCGGCGATGGGCGTGGCCGTGCTGCGCCGTTGGCTGCCCGCAGCGCGTCGCGGCCCTGTCGATGCAGGTCCGGGCGCGGGCGGTTCGGGGCGCACGCACCCGCGCTCGCCGGCCGTGATGACCGTGAGATCGCAGAGGCGATGGCGGATGTTCCCCCCGTGCGCGCGAGACGGCCGTGGCCGTGTCGTGCGCGTGCAGCGAAAGCACGGATGACGTCCTTCCCCAGAACGTCATCCATCAGCAGCGGTCGCGGCGCCGTTTCGACACGACGGCGCCCGCCACGGCGTTATAGCAGGGAGGATGAGGTGCACACGCGCGGCGTGTGGCGATGTCTACGAAATCCGGTCAGCACGGCACTCGCGCAGCAGCATCGGCAGCGTCGAAGCGGGTACGGGCGTTCCGCATGCTCACCTGGCCGCTGCACCCGATCCGTATCATGGCGCGTCCTTCGCTGCGTCCCCTCGCATGAGCTACGCCATCGTCTGGTTCCGGCGCGACCTGCGCCTGCACGATCAACCTGCCTTGCAGGCCGCTCTGGATGCCGGGCATACGCCGGTGCCGGTGTATCTGCACAGCCCGGAAGACGAGGGCGCATGGGCCGCGGGCGCGGCTTCGCGCAGTTGGCTGCAACGTTCGCTGGCGGCATTGGACGCGCAACTGCGCGCGTGCGGTTCGCGCCTGATCCTGCGCCAGGGCCCGGCCGAGACCGCCTTGCGCCAGGTGATCGCCGACTGCGGCGCGGTGGCGGTGTACTGGAACCGCCGCTACGAGCCGGCCACGCAGCCGCGCGATGCGCGGCTCAAGCGCGAACTGCGCGAGCAGGGCCTGGAGGTGCACAGCCACAACAGCGCGCTGCTGTTCGAACCCTGGCAACTGGCGACGCAGCAGGGCGGCCCGTACAAGGTGTTCACCCCGTTCTGGCGCAGCGCCTTGAGCCATTGGCAGGTGCCCGCGTTGCAGGCCGCGCAGAAGGCGCTGCCAGCGCCGCCCAAGGATCTGGACAGCCTGCCGCTGGAGCGGCTCGGCCTGGCGCCGGCGCTGGACTGGGATCGCGGCTTCTGGGAGGTTTGGCAGCCGGGCGAGGCGGGCGCACACGAGGCGCTGGACGTGTTCGTCGACGGCGCGCTACGCGACTATCTCGATGGCCGCGACCGCCCCGACCAGGTCGGCACCTCGCGGCTGTCGCCGCATCTGCATTTCGGCGAGATCGCGCCATGGCGTATCGTCGCGACGCTGGAACGGCAGCGCCGCGCCGCCACCGCCGCGGCGATCGACGGCTACATCCGCCAACTGGGCTGGCGCGATTTCGCCCACCACCTGCTGCACCATTTCCCGGACACGCCCGAGCGCAACCTCAATCCGCGCTTCGAGCGCTTTCGCTGGGCCAAGCCCGATGCGGCGACATTGCACGCCTGGCAGCGCGGACGCACCGGCGTGCCGATCGTCGATGCCGGCCTGCGCGAGCTGTGGCACACCGGCTGGATGCACAACCGCGTGCGCATGATCGTCGCCAGCTACCTGTGCAAGCACCTGCGCGTGCATTGGTCCGAAGGCGCGCGCTGGTTCTGGGACACCCTGGTCGATGCCGACCTGGCCAACAACACCCTGGGCTGGCAGTGGGTGGCCGGGACCGGCGCCGACGCCGCGCCGTATTTCCGGGTGTTCAATCCGGTGACCCAGGCGCAGAAGTTCGATCCGAAGGGCGAGTACATCGCGCGCTGGGTGCCGGAACTGGCGGCGCTGCCGGTGGCCGACCGCTTTGCGCCCTGGCAGGCGCCGCAGCGGCTGGCGCACGCCGCCCCGCAGTATCCGCGGCAGCCGATCGTGGACCTGGCCGCCGGCCGCGATGCGGCGCTGGCCGCCTATCGCGAGACCGCCGCCGGCTGAGCACGGGCGCGGTGTTGCGCGGCGCAGCACGGCCGCAGGCGCGATTGACGCCCTTCGCGGGGCCATGATTCACTCCGGGCTCGGACAGGAGCCCGCATGGCCACCAGCTCAGCTCGCCGCAAGCCGCAGCGCGAACCGATGTCGCGCGTGGACACCGCCTGGTTGCGGATGGACCGGCCGACCAATCCCATGATGATCACCGGCGTGCTGATGTTCGACGAGCCGCTGACCCTGCCTGCGCTCAAGCAACTGGTGCGCAAGCGCTTCCTGGCCTTCCCGCGGTTCCTGCAAAAGCCGGTGGAGACCGCCACCGGCGCCTACTGGCAGCGCGACGACGATTTCGATCTGGACTGGCACGTGCGTCTGTCGGCCTTGCCCGGGCGCGGGCAGAAGAAGGCGCTGGAGCGCTTCGCCGGGCAGATGGCCTCCACGCCCTTGGACAAGACCAAGCCGCTGTGGCAGTTCCACCTGATCGAGCGCTACGAAGGCGGCTCGGCGCTGGTGGCGCGCATCCACCACAGCTACGCCGACGGCATCGCGCTGGTGCAGGTGCTGCTGTCGCTGACCGATACCCAGCGCACCCCTGAGCCGTCGGCGCAGCTCGGGCGCGCCTGGCTCAAGGACGACGGCAAGGAGGTGGTGCGCCGGGTCGGCGCGGTGGACCGCTACCTCAAGCTCGGCGGGCGCATGCTCGACAAGGGCCGGGCGATGGCGCAGGACCCGAACCTGCCGCAGATGCTGGCGCGCGAAGGCGGGCTGATCGGCCGCGAACTGGTCAATGCGCTGCTGCTGGCCGACGATCCGCCGACGCTGCTGCGCGGCCGCCTCGGCGTCAGCAAGCGCGTGGCCTGGGCCGAGCCGCTGGACCTGGACGAGGTCAAGGCGGTGGGCCGCGCCTGCGACTGCACGGTCAACGACGTGCTGATGGCGACCATGGCCGGCGCCCTGCGCGACTACATGCTCGAGCGCGGCGAACGCCTGGACGGGGTGACGCTGCGCGCCACCGTGCCGGTCAACCTGCGCCCGCTGGAGCACGCGCGCAAGCTCGGCAACCACTTCGGCCTGGTGTTCCTGGACCTGCCGGTGGGCGAGGCCAATCCGGTGCGGCGCCTGCAGTGCGTGGCCGAGTCGATGCAGCAGCTCAAGCAGTCGCGGCAGGCGATGGTGGTGTTCGGCCTGCTCGCGGCGGTGGGCATGGCGCCGGCGGCGCTGCAGTCGGCGGCGCTGGACCTGTTCAGCCGCAAGGCCACCACCGTGGCGACCAACGTGCCGGGGCCGCAGCAGCCGCTGTACCTGGCCGGCAGCCGCGTGCGCGAGATGATGTTCTGGGTGCCGCAGACCGGCTCGATCGGCGTCGGCGTGTCGATCATGAGCTACAACCACCGCGTGCACTTCGGCCTGATCGGCGATGCGCGGCTGATTCCCGATCCGGACGCGGTGATGCGCCGGGTCGGTGCCGAGTTCGAAAAGCTGCTGTACCTGGCGCTGATGGGCGATTGGGAGCAGCCGCTGCGCGCGGCCGACGCCGAAGACCTGCTGCCGTCTTCCTGAACCGGGCGCATCGCGCGCCGGGCTGCGTTCATCCGCGCCTCGCGTGGCCCTGTTTATGCTGCCGCCACGTCAAACCAGGTTCGGAGAGAACATGATGAAAACGACCACCCTTCGCGGCGTGTCCGTGGCCCTGGCCAGTGCGCTGGTGCTGTCCGCTTGCGCCACCGGCGGCTCCTACGTGCAGCGCGACCAGTACGGCAATCCTACCGAGCAGCAGAACCGCACCGGCCGCGGCGCGCTGATCGGCACCGCGGTCGGCGTGGCCGCCGGCCTGCTCAGCGGCAGCAGCGCCACCGAGCGCCGCCAGCACGCGATGATCGGCGCCGGCATCGGCGCGCTCAGCGGCGCGGCGATCGGCAACTACCAGGATCGGCAGGAACGCGCGCTGCGCGAGCGCACCGCCAACACCGGTATCGACGTGCGCCGCGACGGCGACAACATCACCCTCAATCTGCCCGACGGCATCACCTTCGACTTCAACCAGTCCACGCTCAAGCCGCAGTTCTATTCGGCGCTCAACGGCGTGGCCCAGACCCTGGGCGAATACAACCAGACCATGATCGAGGTGGTCGGCCACACCGACAGCATCGGCAGCGATGCGGTCAACCAGCGTCTGTCCGAACAGCGCGCGTCCTCGGTGGCCGCCTACCTGACCGCGCAGGGCGTGCAGCCCGAGCGCATCCAGACCCTGGGCGCGGGCAAGAAGTACCCGATCGCCGACAACAGCACCGAGGCCGGTCGCGCGCAGAACCGCCGCGTGGAGATCCGCGTGGTGCCGCTGCGCGCCTCGGCCGGCTGACCGATCCGCCGACCGCAACGACGAACGGGCCGCACTGCGGCCCGTTCGCGTTTCTGCGCTGCTGCTGCGACGCGTTGTGCGCGGCGCGGCTCAGACCAGTGCCGCGTCCTCTTCGTCCTCGGCTTCCGTCTCCAGCGGCGCCGCCGGCACCGGCGCCGGTGTGGCTGCGACGCGCGGCAGGCTGGCCAGCGACTGCGTGTTCATCGCCACGCCGCTGCACAGGGTGAACTCCGCGCCGTCCTCGGCCTGCTGCGTGGCCAGCTTGGCCGGGCACTGCGCCATCATGTAGCTGACGTCGAAGTTGAGCTTGTCGACCAGGAAGTCGACGAAGGCGCGCACCTTCGGCGAGAGCATGCGCCCGCCCGGGAACACCGCGTTGAAGTCCAGGTCCGGCCCGACCCAGCCGCCTAGCACGCGCCGCGCCTTGCCGGCCTCGATCAGCGGCTTGATCGTCGCGTCGCTGGCCAGCACCAGGCCTTCGCCGCAGACCAGGCCGCCGATCAGCGCCGCCGAATCGTTGGCCAGCAGGATCGGCTGGACCAGGAATTCGCCGCTCTGCTTGCCGTTGCGCAGCGGCCAGCACAGCCGGTTGCCGCCGCCGCGGCCGTTGCTCAGCGCCAGCGTGCGGTGGTGCTGCAGATCGTCCGGATGCAGCGGTTCGCCATGGCGCTCGATGTAATACGGGCTGGCGAAGACCTGGGTGCGGAAGGTGGCGAGCTTGCGCGCGACCATGGTCGAATCCGGCAGCGTGCCCATGTGCAGGGCCACGTCCACGCCTTCGGCGATCGGGTCGACCTTGTCGCTGGTCATGATCATCTCCAGGCGCACTTCCGGGTGCTGGCGGTGGAATTCGCCCAGGATCGGCGCCACCCAGGAGATGCCGGCCGAATAGGGCACGCTGAAGCGCAGCCAGCCGCGCGGGCCGGCCTGCAACTGGCCCACCGCGCTCTCGGCTTCCTCCAGTTCGCGGGCGATGCGCTGGCAATGCTCGTGGTAGACCGCTCCGGCCTCGGTCAGCCCGAGCCGGCGCGTGGTCCGGTGCAGCAGGCGCGCGCCCAGCCGCGCCTCCAGGTCCTGCACCTTGCGGCTGACGGTGGTCTTGGGCAGGCCGAGGGCATTGGCCGCGGCGATGAAGCTGCCTTGCTCGACCACCTTGACGAAGATCAGGGTGTCGTTCAGATCGTGGCTCATGGCGGTTCCTTGAGGTGGAGACGATTGGACCGATAGCGGGACGATTATTCCCCTTAATTCGGACTAATCAAGTGCGGCTTTGGCGCCTAATTTGTCCGCATTCGCCATCACCGACGGTCTTTGCCCATGTCGATGCGCACGCTGTTCCAGTTTTTCGCCTGCCCCGATCGCCAGCCGCGGCGCCGTTCCGCGCCGGTGGCGACGGCGCAATCCCTTTACCCGAGGGCGTTTCGCGAGTTCACGCCGCCGCCGCGGCGGCAGGGCGGCAGCAGCCTGCGCCTGGGCGCGTCCGGCACCGATCGGCTGGGACGCATCGCGATTGTCCCGTCGGCGGGAGGAAAAGTCCCGTGAGCGGGACGTTGGTCCCCGAGGTCCTGGTCCTCGGCGGCAGCGGCACGGTCGGGCAGGGCGTGGTCCAGGCGTTGCTGGAGGCGGGCAGCCCGGTGCTGGCAGTGGCGCGCGATCGCGCCCGCCTGGCCGCGCTGCGCGATCGCCACCGCGACGAACCCGGGCTGGACGTGCTGAGCGGTTCGGTCGGCACAGACGCTGCTGCCGCGGCCCTGGTCGCCGAGATCGCGCAGCGGCCGCGGCCGCTGGCCGCGGTGGTCGCCGCCCTGGGCAGTCCGCTGCGCCCCGGGCGCCTGCTGGAGCGGCCGCTGGGCGCGCTGCGCAAGCGCCTGGATGCCGACCTGCTGCCGCACCTGGCTGCCGCCCGGCATCTGCTGCCGCTGCTGGCGCAGCACGAGCGCGGCGCCCGCTACGTGCTGTTGGGCAGTCCCTGCGCGCTGCGTGCCTGGTCCGGGCATGGCGACAGTTCGGTGGCGGCGGCAGCGATCCGCATGCTTGCCCAGGTGCTGCACGAGGAAGCCAAGCCGCTGGGCGTGCACGTGCACCTGTTGTCGCTGTCCGCGCCGGTGTGCCGCAGCGACGACGCCATCGGCGACTGCCCGGAGTGGTTCACCACCCTCGGCGTCGGCCGCGCCGTGGTTCACCTGCTTGCCGATGCGCAGCGGCCGGACCGCGCCCTGGTCGAGATCGACCGCCGCCACTTTGCCCAGCCGCGCAGCGCCTTGCTCACCCCCTTGCCGTTTTCCTTCTCCACCCACGAGGTCTCTCCATGAATCCGATTCCGATGCCGTCGCGCCTGCTGCCGGGCGCCTTGCGCCCGCTGGCGGTGGCGCTGCTGGTCGCCACGCTCGCCGCCTGCGGAGGCAAGGCCAACGAACAGGGCGCGCCGCCGCCGCCGAGCGTGGGCGTGGCGCCCGCGCTGCAGAAGCAGATCAGTCAGTGGGACGAGTTCAGCGGCCGCGTCGAGGCCGTGGAGCACGTCGACCTGCGCCCGCGCGTGTCCGGCTACATCGACAAGGTCAACTACGTCGAAGGGCAGGAGGTGAAGAAGGGCGATGTGCTGTTCACCATCGACGCGCGCAGCTACCGCGCCGACCTGGCCCGCGCCGAGGCCGATCTGGCGCGCGCACGCACCCAGGCCAAGCTCAGCGCCAGCGAGGCCGCGCGCGCCAAGACCCTGTCCGAACAGCAGGCCATCTCCACCGAAAGCTGGGAACAGCGGCGCGCCGCGGCCGAGCAGGCACAGGCCGACGTGCTGGCCGCGCAGGCGGCGGTGGACAGCGCACGCTTGAACCTGGAATGGACCCAGGTGCGCGCGCCGATCGCCGGCCGCGCCGGCCGCGCGATGGTCACCGCCGGCAACCTGGTCAGCGCCGGCGACAGCGCCAGCGTGCTGACCACGCTGGTGTCGCTGGACAAGGTGCATGTGTACTTCGACGCCGACGAAGGCACCTTCCTGCGCTATGCGCAGATGGCGCGCGACGGCCAGCGCCCGAGCGAGCGCGACGGCAGCCTGCCGGTGCAGGTCGGCCTGGTCGGCGAGGACGGCTATCCGCATGCCGGCAAGGTCGATTTCCTCGACAACCAGCTGGTGCGCAGCACCGGCACCATCCACGTGCGCGCGTTGCTGGACAACGCCGATCGCCGCTTCACCCCCGGCCTGTTCGCGCGGGTGCGGCTGCTCGGCAGCGGTCGCTTCGACGCGGTGCTGATCGACGACCGCGCGGTGCTCACCGACCAGGACCGCAAGTACGTCTACGTGGTCGACAAGGACGGCAAGGCGCAGCGGCGCGACGTGCAGCTCGGCCGCAGCGCCGAGGGCCTGCGCATCGTGCAAAGCGGCCTGTCCGCCGGCGACAAGGTCATCGTCGACGGCGTGCAGAAGGTGTTCATGCCCGGCATGCCGGTGCAGGCCAAGCCGATCGCGCTGCAGACCAAGTCCCCGGCCGCACCGCGTCAGGCCGTCGCCCTCGACTGAGTCGCGGGCGCCGACGTAGCACCGGCCGAATAGTGCCGGCCTTACCCGTCGGGCCCGCCATGGCCCGGCGCCGCCACCGGCATGCCTGCGTCCGCGCCCGGCCCCCCGTTTCAACCGTTTCCAGGACCACCACCCATGGACTTTTCCAGATTCTTCATCGACCGGCCGATCTTCGCCGCCGTGCTGTCGATCGTCATCTTCGCCGCGGGCCTGATCGCCATCCCGCTGCTGCCCATCGGCGAATACCCGGACGTGGTGCCGCCTTCGGTGGTGGTGCGCACGGTGTATCCGGGCGCCAATCCCAAGGTCATCGCCGAGACCGTCGCCACGCCGCTGGAGGAAGCGATCAACGGCGTGGAGAACATGATGTACATCAAGTCGGTCGCCGGCTCCGACGGCGTGCTGCAGATGACCGTGACCTTCCGCCCGGGCACCGATCCGGACGATGCCGCGGTCAAGGTGCAGAACCGCGTGGCGCAGGCGCAGGCGCGCCTGCCCGAGGACGTGCGCCGGCAGGGCGTGACCACGCAGAAGCAGTCGCCGACCTTCCTGATGGTGGTGCACCTGACCTCGCCCAAGGGCAAGTACGACACCCTGTATCTGCGCAACTACGCGCGCCTGCACGTCAAGGACGCGCTGGCACGGATCCAGGGCGTGGGCGACGCGCAGGTGTTCGGCGGCGGCGACTACGCGATGCGCGCGTGGCTGGACCCGGAGCGGGTGGCCGCACGCGGGCTCACCGCCAGCGACGTGGTCGCGGCGATGCGCGAGCAGAACGTGCAGGTCTCCGCCGGCCAGCTCGGCGCCGAGCCGATGCCGGAGAGCAAGTTCCTGACCCTGATCAACGCGCAGGGCCGCCTGCGTACCGAACAGGAGTTCGGCGACATCGTGCTCAAGGTCGGCGCCGACGGCCAGACCGTGCGCCTGTCCGACGTCGCCCGCCTGCAGCTGGGCGCCGGCGACTACACCCTGCGCGCGCAGCTGGACGGCAAGAACGCGGTCGGCATCGGCATCTTCCAGGCGCCGGGCGCCAATGCGCTGCAGATCCGCGACCAGGTCATCGCCAAGATGGACGAGCTGACCAAGCAGTTCCCGGACGACGTGAAGTACGAAGCGGTGTACGACACCACCATCTTCGTGCGCGACTCGATCAGCGCGGTGGTCCACACCCTGCTGGAGGCGGTGCTGCTGGTGGTGCTGGTGGTGATCCTGTTCCTGCAGACCTGGCGCGCCTCGATCATTCCGCTGATCGCGGTGCCGGTGTCGGTGGTCGGCACCTTCGCCGCGCTGTACCTGCTGGGCTTCTCGATCAACACGCTGACCCTGTTCGGGCTGGTGCTGGCGATCGGCATCGTGGTCGACGATGCGATCGTGGTGGTGGAGAACGTGGAGCGCAACATCGAGGAGGGGCTGACCCCGTTGGCGGCCGCCCACCAGGCGATGCGCGAGGTGTCCGGCCCGATCATCGCGATCGCGCTGGTGCTGTGTGCGGTGTTCGTGCCGATGGCGTTCCTGTCCGGGGTCACCGGGCAGTTCTACAAGCAGTTCGCGGTGACCATCGCCATCTCCACGGTGATCTCGGCGATCAACTCGCTGACCCTGTCGCCGGCGCTGGCCGCGCGCCTGCTGCAAGGCCATGACGCGCCCAAGGACCGCCTGTCGCGCGGCATGGAGCGGCTGTTCGGCGGCTGGCTGTTCCGTCCGTTCAACCGCTTCTTCCACCGCAGTTCCGACCGCTACCAGGGTGCGGTGTCGCGCATCCTCGGCCGCCGCGGCGCGGTGTTCGCGGTGTACGTGGCGCTGCTGCTGGTCACCGGGCTGATGTTCAAGGCGGTGCCGGGCGGCTTCATCCCGACCCAGGACAAGATGTACCTGATCGCCGGCGTCAAGCTGCCAGAGGGCGCCTCGATCGAGCGCACCGACGCGATGTTGCGCAAGGTCGCCACCATCGCCATGCAGACAGATGGCGTGGCCCATGCGATCTCGTTCCCGGGCCTCAACGCGCTGCAGTTCACCAACACGCCCAACACCGGCGTGGTGTTCCTGCCGCTGAAGCCGTTCGCCGAGCGCCACCGCAGCGCGCTGGAAATCAATGCCGAGATCAACCAGCGCATCTCGCAACTGGGCGAGGGCATGTCGTTCGCCTTCATGCCGCCGCCGATCCTCGGCCTGGGCAACGGCAACGGCTACCAGTTGTTCATCGAGGACCGCGCCAACCTCGGCTACGGCGCGCTGCAGAACGCGGTCAGCACCATGCAGGGCGCGGTGGCGCAGACCCCGGGCATGAGCTTCCCGATCGGCACTTATCAGGCCAACGTGCCGCAGCTCGACGCCGAGGTCGACCGGGTCAAGGCCAAGGCCCAGGGCGTGGCCCTGACCGATCTGTTCGATACCTTGCAGACCTACCTGGGCTCGACCTACGTCAACGACTTCAACCAGTTCGGCCGCACCTGGCAGGTGATCGCCCAGGCCGATGCGCCGTTCCGCGAGAGCGTGGAGGACATCGCCCGGCTGCGCACCCGCAATGCCAACGGCGAAATGGTGCCGATCGGCTCGATGGTGACGATCAAGCAGGCCTACGGTCCGGACCCGGTGCTGCGCTACAACGGCTATCCGGCCGCCGACCTGGCCGGCGAAGCGGATGCGCGCTCGCTGTCCTCGGCCGAGGCGATGGCCAAGATCACCCAGATCGCCAAGCAGGTGCTGCCCAACGGCATGGAGATCGAGTGGACCGATCTGAGCTACCAGCAGGCGACTCAGGGCAATGCGGCGCTGGTGGTGTTCCCGCTGGCGGTGCTGCTGGCGTTCCTGGTGCTGGCGGCGCTGTACGAGAGCTGGACGCTGCCGCTGGCGGTGATCCTGATCGTGCCGATGACCCTGCTGTCGGCGTTGTTCGGGGTGTGGCTGAGCGGCGGCGACAACAACGTGTTCGTGCAGGTGGGTCTGGTGGTGCTGATGGGCCTGGCGTGCAAGAACGCGATCCTGATCGTCGAGTTCGCCCGCGAACTGGAACTGCAGGGCAAGGGCATCGTCGAATCGGCGCTGCAGGCCTGCCGCCTGCGCCTGCGCCCGATCGTGATGACCTCCATCGCCTTCATCGCCGGCACGGTGCCGCTGGTGTTCTCGCATGGCGCGGGCGCGGAAGTGCGCTCTGCCACCGGCATCACCGTGTTCGCCGGCATGCTGGGCGTGACCCTGTTCGGTCTGTTCCTCACTCCCGTGTTCTATGTCGCCCTGCGCAAGCTGGCCGGGCGGCCGCTGGTCTCGCATGCGCCGGCCCACGCCGACGCGCCTGCGCACGGCTGATCCTTTTCCCATCCTTCTCAGGAGTTTCGCAATGAACGCAGCACACAAGATCGCTTTGGTCACCGGCGCCACCCGCGGCATCGGCTTGCACACCGTGCGGCAGCTGGCCGAAGCCGGCGTGCACACCCTGCTGGCCGGGCGCGACGCGACCCGCGCCAGCGCCGCGGCCCTGGAACTGCAGGGCGAGGGCCTGCCGGTGGAGCCGCTGACCCTGGACGTCACCGACGCCGCCAGCATCGCCGCCGCAGTGGAGACGGTGCGCGCACGCCATGGGCGGCTGGACATCCTGGTCAACAACGCCGGCATCCTGCGCGACGACCCGCGCCTGAGCGTGTCGCAGCAGAGCCTGGAGACCTGGCGCGAGACCTTCGACACCAACCTGTTTGGCCTGATCGCGGTCACCCAGGGGTTCCTGCCGCTGCTGCGCGAGGCGCCGGCCGCGCGCATCGTCAACGTCTCCAGCGTGCTCGGTTCGCTCGCCCTGCACAGCCAGCCCGGGTCGCCGATCTACGACTTCAAGGTGCCGGCCTACAACGTGTCCAAGAGCGCGGTGAATGCCTGGACCATCCAGTTGGCCTATGAACTGCGCGAAACCCCGATCAAGGTCAACACCATCCACCCCGGCTACGTGAAGACCGACATGAACGCGGGCGAGGGCGAGCTGGAAGTGGCCGACGGCGCGCGCAGCAGCGTGATGATGGCGGTGCTCGACGCCGACGGCCCGACCGGCAGCTACACCCATGTCGGACAGGTGCTGCCATGGTGATCCGTCCCGTCTTCGGCGCACTGGCGCTGGCGCTGCTCAGCGCCTGCGCCAGCGTCGGCCCCGACTACCGCGCACCGGCGCAGCCGCCGGTCACCCTGCAGGGCGCCGCGTCGCCGGTGTTCGCGACCGACTCGCCGGTCGCATCCTGGTGGGCGCAGTTCGACGACCCGGTGCTGGAACAGCTGGTGCACGACGGCCTGGTCGCCAACCTGGACCTGCGCCTCGCCCTGGCGCGCGTGCACGAGGCGCGCGCGGTCTTCGCCGAGCAGCGCCTGGACCAGGTGCCGCATGTCACCGCCGGCGGCGACTACACCCGCGGCAAGGCCCCGGACGCGGACGCCGGCGGCGCGCGCGTGCTCACCGAAAGCTACCGGCTCGGCTTCGATGCCGGCTGGGAGCTGGACCTGTTCGGGCGCCAGCGCCGCGCCAGCGAAGCGGCGCGTGCGAACCTGGAAGCCGAACAGGCGGGCCTGGCCGACGCCCAGGTCACCGTGGCCGCGGAGGTGGCACGCAACTACTTCGCCCTGCGCGGCACGCAGAAGCGCATCGCGCTGGCGCGGACCACGCTGGACAACCTGCGCGACACCCAGCGGCTGACCGAGACCCGTTGGCGACTGGGCGCCGGCAGCGAACTGGACGTGCAGAGCAGCCGCGCGCGGCTGAAGGCGATCGAGGCCGACATCCCGCTGCTGGAAGTCGATGCCGCACAGGCGCGGCACCGGCTGGCGGTGCTGCTGGGCAAGCCGCCGGGCGCGCTCGATGCACTGCTGGCGCCGCAGCCGACCCCGGCCTATGCGCGGGCCTTGCCGCTGGGCGACACAACGCAGTTGCTGCGCCGGCGTCCGGACGTGCGCATCGCCGAACGCCGTCTGGCGGCGGCGACCGCGCGGGTCGGCGTGGCCACCGCCGACCTGTTCCCGCGGATCAGTCTGTCCGGTTTCGTCGGCTTCCTGTCCGGCGATGCCGGCGCCTTGCTGCACGGCCGCAGCAAGGCCTGGTCGCTGACCCCGTCGATCCAGTGGGCGGCGTTCGACCTGGGCAGTGTGCGCGCACGCCTGCGCGCGAGCGAAGCGCAGGCCGACGGCGCTGCAACCGACTACGAGAAAGCCGTGCTCGGCGCACTGGAGGACACCGAGAACGCCTTGACCGCCTATGCCCACGAACAAGCGCGGCTGGCGATCGTGGCCGAACAGACGCAGGCGGCGCAGCGTGCCGAGGCGTTGGCGCAGATCCGCTATCGCGAAGGCTCGGAGGATTTCCTGACCCTGCTCGATGCGCAGCGCACGCAACTGACCGCCGAGGCGGCCCTGGCCGACGCCGAAGCGGCGGTGAACATCGGCGTGGTGCGGGTGTACAAGGCGCTTGGTGGTTGGGGGCAGGACGCGGGCACGGAGGCCGGCAGCCGGGACGTCGCGACCACCGCGGTGGCGGCGTCCGCGGTGCAGGCGCGCTGAGCAGAGCGCTGCAGCTGCCGTGGTGCGGGCCGACCGTTCGCACCGCGGCGCCTGGTCGGCACCGCTCGTCATGTGCTCTCGCCGCCATCCGGCCGCGTCCCTGGTTTGTCTGCAGGAGCCGGCGTCAGCCGCGCCGGGCGTTCCCGCTGAAGCCCGGCGCGGCTGCATGACAGGCGACTCCCACAATGGCTTGCGGCGAGCCCTGCGGGTGCACTGTGGGAGGGACTTCAGCCCCGACGCATTGCGCCATCGGAACGCACACCACTTCGCCCGGCATCACAGTCGATGCCCACAGGATGCTTCCCGCCATCGGAGCGGCCCTGGTGACGGCGACCGGACCGAAGACCAGCCGGGCATGCGGCAGATCGCCGCGGGTGCTGGTCGTTCAGTCCTGCGCCACGTCCTCGGCGATCACATAACGGTCGCGACCGTTGTTCTTGGCCTGGTACAGCGCGGTGTCGGCGCGCGAGAACCAGTCGTGCCATTGCACCTCGTCGCACAGCATGGCTGCGCCCAGCGACACGGTGATGGTGCCGTTGGGGCCGCGCAGCGCGGAGCGGGTGGCATCGTGCAGGCGCCTGGCGAAGGCGGAGAGCTCGGTCGCGGACTGCAGCCGTGCCACCACCACGAACTCCTCGCCACCGAACCGGAACACCTCGTCCGGCGCACGTACCTGCGCGCGCAGCAGCGCGGCCAGCTCGGCCAGCACCCGGTCGCCCTCGGCATGGCCGTAGAGGTCGTTGACCTCCTTGAAGTGATCGATGTCGAGCACGATCAGCCCATGCCGGCGAGTCGCACGACGCGGATCGGCCACCCGTTGCGACAGGCTGCGCTCGAGCATGCGGCGGTTCGGCAGCCCGGTCAGCGAATCGTGCGACGCCAGTTGTTCCAGCTGCACGCGATCGCCTTCCACCCGCAACGCCAGCATGTAGCCCAGCCCGGTGATCAGCAACGACACCGATATCATCGAGAAGAAGTGCTCGGCACCCAGGGCGCTCGGGGTCACCACCAGCAGCACCGCGATCAGCGTGGCATTGCAGGCCAGCGCGACATGGCGCGTCACCACGAAGAAATTGCTCATCATCACCAGGTACAGCCACGGCACCGCGGCGTGGCGCAGTGCATGGCAGGCCAGGGCGCTGCCCAGCAACCAACTCAGCGACAGCAGCGGATCCATGCGGCCGTCGCCGCGGTGCAGCGCCAGCCAGGTGGCCAGCGCGGCCAGGCCGGCCAGCGCGGCGCCGGCCAGCGCGGTCCATGGCGCGCCGATCGCCATCTGATAGACCGCGAACAGCAGCAGCACCCCGGCCGTGGATGGACCGAGTGTCTTGATGATGCCGAGCCGGAAGTGCCGACGCAGGGTCAAACCGGCGCTCACGGGGCTGGGCTCCGGAGCGGCGCGCGGTCATTGCAGGCGGGCTGGCGAGGGCGGGCAACGAGCATGGCGACATCAGGCTGGCGAAGAGGCGTTGCGGTGGCAGAAGCAAGTTCCATGCCTGAGATTCTTTTGTGGTCGATATCCCGAAGCTGACCGCGACGCAGCGGGATTGCCGACACGCACGGCATCACGACGACGTCGCATTGGCGGAGGGATCGGCGTCGCGCCGATCAACCTGCGCTACGCGGCAAACGTTGTCTGGCGGCATGTAGGGCGGCGCTGATGCAAGGCCGCTCGCGCCTGATCCTCTCCCTGGGGGAGGTGGTGGCGCGCAGCGCCGGATGAGGGGACGGGCGACGCGGGAGCGCTAGCCGGCGAACCGTACTGTGGTCGCGTCGGAGCGGCGCTGTGTGCAGATGGACGCAGCGCGGACCTGACGGGCTATCTCAGCACCGCTACCGTCGCCAGCACGAAGGGATCGGCAGGATGCGCCTGCCAGGAGGCGCGTTACGCTGCGCTGCCGTCGATGGCCTTCAACCCCTTCTGGCTGAGCGCCAGATCGCCGTCCTCGCCCTGCGCCGCGTAGTCCTCGCGCACCGCCCAGGTCGCCTCGGCTTCGCTGACCGGGGTGGTGGCATGGATGTCCTGCAGGATGCGCAGTTGTTCCTGGGTCAATGGCATGGCGGATGTCCGAAGCGTGGAGGGCTCCTCACCGTACAGGCTGGTGGTGACGGGCATGTCTGTTCGTTACCGCAATGCGCAATCGCCCTCATCGCCGTAACGCGATCGTGGCGATCGCTGGATGGGTAAGGGGTTCTCGTCGCACGCCGTCGACGCCGCCGACATCATTTCGCAACGCCTCAAGGACGCCGACGTAACGGTCGCCCACGCATGATGCGCCTACCAGCTGTGCGGCCGGGGCGATGCCTGGGGCTGCTTCAAGGATGCAGGCATCCGCGGCTGGACCACTTTTCATCCAGCACCGGCAGGCCCAATGGCCTGCCGGTGCTTTTTTGAGTGCGAAACAATGCGTGAGTGCCGTCTGCGATGCGGCTAGCGCGACAACAGCTTGGTCTTCTGCGCCTGGAACTCGGCCTCGGTGAGCAGGCCTTTCTTCCGCAGGTCGTCCAGCTTGAGCAGCTCGGCGTACAGATCGGGCGGTGCGCTAGGTGCGGGCGTAGGCGTACCGGTCGTGGGGAGCGAGGGAACGCGCTCGTTCACCTCGATCTGCATGTCGGCCCGCGGCTGCAGTCCGACGGTTTCGTTCGATCCGTGCGGAACCAGGCGGAACTGATACTCGACATACGGCCACTGGCCTGGTCCGCCGGCATCCATCGATTCCATCGCCACTGGCACCGCCTGCATGTCCTTGGCGGCGGCAAAGGCGCTGGCGGCCAGAAGTGCCTTGCGCTTGGTGGTGGCTGCGCTGGCGAAGACGCCTGCGTGATTCTTGACCGTCACCATCCACACGCCTGGCGACACCTGCACGAACTCGGGTTCGCCAGCGTGCGCGGTACCGGCCAGCACCATCCACAGCATGGGCGCGAACAGCATGCGTTTCATGATCATCCCCGGTGAAGCGGTCGCGGTGCCTGTCGGCAAGACAGGTCGGTGGGCCTTTGCGACCAAGACTTCCGATCATGGCACGCGGCTGCGCCATGTGGCTGGCCAGCCTGGGCAAGCGCGGCGACATCCTGTTGGATACGACACGTGGTTGTGGCCACCATCAGGCACAAAAAAAGCCGGAAGCCTCGATGCGATCGGGATTCCAGCTTCGTTTGCACGTCCGTGGACGCTTGGATGGTGGAGGTGGGCGGAATCGAACCGCCGTCCGAAGGCACTCCATCCCCGGCACTACATGCTTAGCTCATCGTTGGATCTCGCCCCGGAACAGCACGATGTGCGAAGCGCATCCCGGGACCAGCCTGCTTGATTTAGCCAATGGCTGACAGGCAGCCACCACCGGCGATTCCGTGATAATGACCCTACGTCGCGAGCACGGACACAAGCGATTTCGGGGCTAGGCCTTAAGCGGCCAGTGCGTAGTTGTCGTCGTTGGCAACTATAAGTTTGCGGCTGGATTTACGAGGAAAGCTGCCCCCTCGGCATGCGCCAAGCGATTTTGCAACCCCCGTCGAAACCAGTGCACCCCCGGGGACAACGTCAAACGCTGACCTGCACAGTGTAGGGATCGGGGAGGGCAGTCACAAGTCTTGAGACAGGCCCCGCTTAAGCTGGCTTCACTGCGACGCCGGCCCTGTCACGCCGCCGTCCCCCAGGCATTCCCCCAGGCATGGAGCAGCGCAATGGCAAGCAGACAGCCGCGTGGCCGCAGCAGCGGGCGTACGCCCAAGGCACCCGTCACGTCCTCGACGTCCACCCCGGGCAAGGCGCCGGTCAAGGCGCAGGCGGGATCTGCCGCCAAGCCGACAGCAACAGCGCGCAAGACGCCAGCGGGTGGTACGCGGGCTGCCAAGGCGGCGAAGACGACGACGCCGACATCGGCAGCTTCATCCACGAAGGCACCTGCATCGGCAAGGCCGGCAGCACCGTCCAGATCCAACGCCGCGGCTCCCGGCGCCAGCAGGCCTGCCTCGGCGACGCGTGCCGCGACGCCGCCAGCGCGCACCGCGCTGCGGCCCAAGGCCACCGGCGAAGGCTCGCTGGCGCAGGGGCAGGCGCGCACCGTCGTCTACATCCATGGCATCGGCAACAAGCCACCGGCCGAGGTGTTGCGCTGCCAGTGGGATCGCGCGCTGTTCGGCCGCGCGATGGGCGAGCGCACGCGCATGGCCTACTGGGTCAATCGCGAACGCTATCCGTCGCCGGAGCCAGGCGATTGCCAGGATCAGGACCGCGGCCCGGTGTTGAACCAGGCTGAGCAGCGCGTGCTCAGCGCACTCGGCGTGGCCCCGCAACTGGCCGATCTGCGCCAGCTCGCCGACACCCTGGCCAGCAGCGACGCCGAGCGCGCGCGCTTGCACCAGGTGCTGGACGAGGTGGAGACGGCGGCGCCGCCATCGGCGGCGGGGACGGCCGAGGTGCATGCGCAGGGCGTGATCGACGTGTTCAACCGCGCACTGCTCAAGCTGATCTCCGCGGCGCTGCTGCAGGACGTGCACGATTTCTTCTTCGTGCCGACGCGACGCGAGCAGATGCGCGACAGCCTGCTGCAGCGCATCCGCGCCGGCGGCGGCCCATTCGTGATCGTCGCGCACAGCCAGGGGTCGCTGATCGCCTACGACGTGCTGCGCGAGCTGCAGCCGCAGGACTGCGAGGTGTCGCTGCTGCTCACGCTCGGCTCGCCGCTGGGGCTGCCGGTGGTGCGCAGCATGTTCAAGGAGTGGACCGGTACGCCGAAGCTGCCGTTCCCACCCTGCGTGGCGCGCTGGGTCAACGTCGCCGAGCGGCGCGACCCGGTGGCGCTGGACGACGATCTCAGCGACGACATCGCCGATGCCGGCGGGCGCTTCCACAACATCGCCGGGTCGAAGATCAACCCGGATTGGCAGCACAACCCGCATTCGGCCGCCGGCTATCTGTCCATCCCCGACGTGCGGGCCGAGGTGCGGCGTGCGGTGGGCGTGGGCTTCGATCAGCCGATCGCGCACCCGGTGTTGATCAAGGACCTGTCCGACCAGTTGGAAGCGCGTGCGCCGGACTATCGCCACGAGGTGCTGATCGAACTCGAGCGGTTGTCCGAGGCCGGCGATCCGGCGCAGCGCAAGCATGAGCTGATCGCCGCGTTGCGCGCGCTCACCGAGGCCTCCACCGGCCTGCACGGCGAGGCGCTGGATGCGCAGATCGAACTGGAGGACACGCTGCAGCGCTACGTCTCGGCGCGCTTGACCCGGTTCGAGATCGAGAGCCTGCGCGAGCGCTATCGCGACCTCAACCTCAAGCGCCTGTGGCGCGATGCGGGCAAGCGCGCGCTGATCTATCAGTCGCGCAGCACGATCCAGGTGGACGCGGCGCAGGTGGCCTACCGCGCGCTCGGCACCGGGATCGGCTGGGCGGTGCTGGACAGCGGCATCGCCGCGGCGCATCCGCATTTCCACACCGCCGGGCAGCCGCCAACCGTGCTCGCCCAATGGGACTGCACCCAGCGCGGGCGCCCGCGTGCGTTGCGCCCGGGCGAGGCCGGCTTCGATGCGCTCGACGGCAATGGCCATGGCACCCACGTGGCCGGCATCATCGCCGGGCAGTGCGAGGCGCCGCTGCCCGGTTTGCCGCCCACTGCGCCACTGCAGTTCGCCGGCATGGCGCCGCTGGCGCGGCTGTACGGGCTGAAGGTGCTGGACGACGACGGCAACGGCCGCGACTCGTGGATCATCAAGGGCGTGCAGCAGGTCGCCGAGCTCAATGAGCGCGCCGGCGAGCTGGTGGTGCACGGTGTCAACCTGAGCCTGGGTGGCTACTTCGACGCCGAGAGCTACGGCTGCGGCTTCACCCCGCTATGCAACGAGTTGCGCCGGCTGTGGCGGCAGGGCGTGGTGGTGGTGATCGCGGCCGGCAACGACGGTCTGGCCTGGCTGATGCAGGGCGATGGCGAGGCCTACCCGCTGAACCTGGACCTGAGCATCGGCGACCCGGCCAACCTGGAGGAATCGCTGGCGGTGGGTTCGGTGCACAAGAGCAGCCCGCACAGCTATGGCATTTCGTATTTCTCCTCGCGCGGCCCGACCGCCGATGGCCGCTACAAGCCGGATCTGGTCGCGCCGGGCGAAAAGATCCTGTCGGCGCACCACGGCTATGCGCTCGAGGATCCCGGTACCTGGATGGTGGAGATGAGCGGCACCAGCATGGCCGCGGCGCATGTGTCCGGGTTGATCGCCGCGTTTCTGTCGGTGCGCCGCGAGTTCATCGGTGCGCCGGATCGGGTCAAGCAACTGGTGCTGGCGCAGTGCTTGGACCTGCAGCGCGATCGCTACATGCAGGGCAGTGGGCTGCCGAGCCTGATGCGGATGCTTGGGGGGACGTGAGTGGGGCGGTGATGATCAGCCATTCGGCTGCTGAAGAGTCGGGGATTTGGGAGTGGGGATTCGCAACAGTGGCTCCCCGCGTCACGTAGGCGTTTCGTTAGTGCGGTCTCAGCCGCGAGGCGCTTGGGCTGGGATGATCAGCCATTCGGCTGCTGAAAAGCCGGGGATTCGGGATTTGGGATTCGCAAACGGCGGTTCCCTGGGGCAGCGCGGTCTCCCGTGTGGGAGCGGCTTCAGCAGCGACGCGGTGAGGCCGGGATTTGGGGGCAGGGATCGAGGGGCGAAACAGGTTCGGAGCGCGCATCGCCTTTCATGTCGGAATCTGCTTTCGCCGCAACGTGTGACTGCCGATGTTTCCGGATGAGGGCATGAAACGGGCTGCGCGTCTTCTGCGGCCGGTGCGACCGAATCACGTCGAGATTCCGACTTCACCGCGTCGCGGCTGAAGCCGCTCCCACAAGGGCATCCATGCACCGCGGTGCGCTCTTGCGGCTGCCGTGCCACGGTGTTGTGGCGTCGCACTTGCGGCTGAGCTTGTGGGAGTGGGAGCTGCGGTTGCGACTCCCCAATCCCCAATCCCGGCTTCACCGTGTCGCGGCTGAAGCCGCTCCCATGGGAAAGGCGAGGCGTGCAGGGCAGCTGGGGAGGGCAGGAGATCCGCTGTTGCGAATCCCCAATCCCGAATCCCAGGCTTTTCAGCAGCCGAATGGCTGATCATCCCCGCCCCTCAGGCATTCTTGTTGTGCCGGCGCATGATGCGCTGCTTGTCGCGGGCCCAGTCGCGGTCCTTGGCCGCGTTGCGCTTGTCGTGGTCCTGCTTGCCCTTGGCCAGCGCGATCTCGAGCTTGATCTTGTTCTTGCTCCAGTACATCGCGGTGGGTACGAGGGTGTAGCCGTCGCGTTCGACGCGGCCGATCAGCTTGTCGATCTCGTTCCGGTGCAGCAGCAGTTTGCGTGTGCGCCGGTCGTCGGCCACCACGTGGGTGGAGGCCTGGATCAACGGAGTGATCTGCGCGCCGAACAGGAACAGCTCGCCCTGGCGCACGAACGCATAGCTCTCGCCGATGTTGGCGCGGCCGGCGCGGATCGATTTCACCTCCCAGCCCTGCAGGGCCAGGCCCGCCTCGTAGCGGTCCTCCAGGTGGTATTCGTGGCGCGCGCGCTTGTTCAGGGCGATGGTCTTGTTGGCCGTCGCGCCGTTTGCTTTATCCTTGACGGGTTTCTTGCTCATCTTGCTATTGTCTCCGATTCGGGGCCTCCCGAACGTCTTGGTCCCACTTCCCGTCCCGAATGCCTATCATCCGCCGCAGCGCTCTGGTCGAACACGCCGCAACGCGCATGTTCGATCTGGTCAACGACGTCGCCGCCTATCCGCGCCGGTTCGCCTGGTGCGACGCGGCCCATATCCTCGAGCAGAACGACCGTGTCCTGGTGGCGCGGCTGGACCTGGGGCTGGGCTCGTTCCGCACTTGGTTCACCACCGAGAACAGCCTGCAGCGCCCGGATCGCATCGATATGCAGCTGCGCGACGGTCCGTTCAAGCGCCTGCAGGGGCAGTGGACCTTCCAGGGCTTCAACGACCATGCCAGCAAGGTCAGCCTGATGCTCGACTTCGAACCGGCCTCGCGCCTGCTGGGGCCGGCGCTGGCGCTGGGCTTCCAGAGCCTGGCCGACCGCATGGTCAACGACTTCGTGCGCGTGGCCGACCGGGAACAGGCCTAGCCGCCATGCAGGTCGAGGTGGTGCTGGCCTGGCCGGAGCGCTTCGTGTCGCAGCGGCTGGATCTGCCGGAAGGCGCGACCGTCGCCGATGCGCTGGCCGCCGCTGCCTTGCCCGAAGCGACGCCCGGCATGCCATGCGCGGTCTACGGCGAGGTCGCCGCACCGACGCGGCTGTTGCAGGATGGCGACCGGGTGGAACTGCTCAGGCCATTGCTGATCGACCCGAAGGACGCCAGGCGACGCCGCGCCAAGCCGCGCTGAGCGGCGGGGCGCGACGCGGCCGCAGGCTCATTCGCCGCGGCGCTGCTTCTTCTTGTCCTTGGCCAGGTTGCGGCCGAACTGACGCACACTGTTCTTGGCCAGCTCTTCGTCCTGATCCGGGAAGTAATCGCCTTCCCAGCGGGTGACCATGTCGTTGTCGAAGAACACGACGAAGTTCTTGATCTCGGTACGGCCAACGCGATCGACACGCTCGGTGGAGGTGTAGTCCCAGCGCTGCGCATGGAACGGATCCGGGATCGAGGGGCTGCCCAGCAGCGCGCTGACCTGCTGCTTGCTCTGTCCGACCTTCAGCTGTTCGACGGCCGACGGCTTGATCAGATTGCCCTGGTAGATGGGCTGCTTGTAAATGATGCCGCAGCCAGCGGTGGACAGGGCAACAGCGGCGACCAGCAGGAGATTGCGCATCGGGGACAGGGCTGAATGAAATCACGTCGATGATACACTCCCGGCGACCGCCGCGACCCATTCCCAGGCAGCTGGCGATAAACCAGCTATGAACGGAGACGCCATGGAATCCCACGATCTGCGCAAAGTCGGCCTGAAGGTCACGCACCCCCGGATGCGCATCCTCGAGCTGCTGGAGCAGAAGTCGGCGCGGCACCACATGACCGCCGAGGAGATCTATCGGCAGTTGCTGGACCACGGCGACGAGATCGGTCTGGCCACCGTGTACCGGGTGCTGACGCAGTTCGAGGCGGCCGGGCTGGTGCTCAAGCACAACTTCGAGGGCGGCCAGGCGGTGTATGAGCTGGACCGCGGCGGCCACCACGACCACATGGTGGACGTGGACACTGGCAAGATCATCGAGTTCGAAAGCGCGGAGATCGAGGAATTGCAGCGCAAGATCGCCGCCGATCACGGCTACGAACTGGAAGAGCATTCCCTGGTGCTGTACGTGCGCAGCAAGCGGCCGAGCGGCAAGAAGGGCTGAGTTCTGCGGCCGGCTCGGCCTTACCGGCCTGTGTCCCCCTCGGCGCAAGCGCGCTAGGGCTTCGCCACGTACCCTCACCCCAACCCCTCTCCCGGTGGGAGGGGGGCTAGTGCTTCTCCCTTCTCCCCTCGGGAGAAGGTGCCCCGCAGGGGCGGATGAGGGTGCGGGTGTCGCCGCGTGGATCACGTCAGCGGGTCGCTCCGCGCCGGACCCTCACCCCAACCCCTCTCCCGGTGGGAGAGGGGCTAGTGCTTCTCCCTTCTCCCCTCGGGAGAAGGTGCCCCGCAGGGGCGGATGAGGGTACGGGTGTTGCCGCGTGGATCACGTCAGCGGGTCGCTCCGCGCCGGACCCTCACCCCAACCCCTCTCCCGGTGGGAGAGGGGCTAAGGCGTCTCCCTTCTCCCGTCGGGAGAAGGTGCCCCGCAGGGGCGGATGAGGGTGCGGGTGTCGCCGCGTGGATCACGTCGGCGGGTCGCTCCGCGCCGAACCCTCACCCCAACCCCTCTCCCGGTGGGAGAGGGGCTAAGGCGTCTCCCTTCTCCCGTCGGGAGAAGGTGCCCCGCAGGGGCGGATGAGGGTGCGGGTGTCGCCGCGTGGATCACGTCGGCGGGTCGCTCCGCGCCGGACCCTCACCCCAACCCCTCTCCCGGTGGGAGAGGGGCTAAGGATTCTCCCTTCTCCCATCGGGAGAAGGTGCCCCGCAGGGGCGGATGAGGGTGCGGGGGGCGCCGCGTGGATTACGTCAGCGGGTGGCTCTGCGCCTAACCCTCACTCCAACCCCTCTCCCGGTGGGAGAGGGGCCTTTGATGCTTTCAGTGACCTGTGGCGCCTGGGCGGGGCTGCACTGCCAGGCGCTGCCCGATCGCCAGCCGCTCAGCCCGCGCTGAGCAGCAGGCGCTTGGCCGCGGCGCGGGCTTCCTTGCTGACCTCGACCCCGCCCAGCATCCGCGCCAGTTCTTCCTCGCGCTGGCGCGGCGCCAGCAGTTCCACCGAGCTCTGGGTCATGCCCTCGACCGGCGCCTTGCTGACCCGGTAGTGGGCGTGGCCCTGCGCGGCGACCTGCGGCAGGTGGGTCACGCACAGCACCTGGCGCTGCTCGCCGAGCGCGCGCAGCTTCTTGCCGACGATGTCGGCGACGGCGCCGCCGATGCCCGAGTCCACTTCGTCGAAGACCATGGTCGGCACCGCGTCCAGGCCCAGCGCGGCGACCTCGATCGCCAGCGAGATGCGCGACAGTTCGCCGCCGGAAGCGACCTTGCGCAGGGCGCGCGGAGGCTGCCCGGCGTTGGCGGCGACCAGGAACTCGACCCGCTCGGCGCCGGCCGGGTCCGGGCGTTCGGTGTCGTGCGGCTCGAGCTGGATCAGGAAGCGCCCGCCGCCCATGCCCAGTTCGCCGATCAGGGTGGTGGTGTCGCGCGACAGCGCCTGCGCGCCGCGGTCGCGGGTGGCGGTCAGGGCGGCCGCGGCGTCGCGCCAGGCTTGGGTGGCCTGGGCGATCTCGGCGTCGAGCACGTCCAGCCGCTCGCCGGCGCCGCGCAGGCTCTCCACTTCGGCCAGCAGGGCGTCGCGGTGCCCGGCCAGCGCATCCACCCCGATCCGGTGCTTGCGCGCCAGGTCGTGCAGGCGGCCGAGCTTGCGTTCCATCTCGTCGAACTGCGCCGGGTCGGCATCTAGGTCGTCGCGGACCCGGTCGATCAGCGCCAGCGCTTCTTCCAGCTGGATGCCGGCGCTGTCGATCAGTGCCTGCACTTCGGCCAGGCGCGGGTCGTACTCGCCGACCTTGCCGAGTTCGTGGCGGGTCTGCTGCAGCAGGTCCAGCACCGCCGGCGCCTCGTCGCCGTTGAGGCGCTGCGCCGCGCCCTCGCAGGCGCCGATCAGCGCGGCGGCGTGGGCCTGGCGGCGGTGGTTGGCGTCCAGGGCGGCGATCGCCGCCGGGTCCAGGTCCTCGCGCTGCAGCTCGGCCAGCTGGTGCTGCAGGAAACCGATGCGGTCGCTGACGTCGCCCTGCGCCAGCAGGGTCTCGCGCTCGCTGAGCAGGCCCTGCCAGCGGGCGGCGGCGGCGCGCACCGCGGCCCGCTCGGCCTCGTTGCGGGCGTAGGCGTCGAGCAGGCCGAGCTGGCTACCGCGCGAGAGCAGGGCCTGGTGTTCGTGCTGGCCATGGATCTCGACCAGGTGGCCGGCCAGCTCCGCCAGTTGCGACAGGGTCACCGGGCGCCCGTTGATCCAGGCGCGCGAGCCGCCGTCGGCGCGGATCACCCGCCGCAGCTGGCAGTGTTCGTCGTCGTCGAGTTCGTTCTCGCGCAGCCAGGCGCGCGCCTGGGCGGGGGGCACGAACTCGGCCGACAGTTCGGCGCGGTCGGCGCCGTGGCGGACCACGCCGCTGTCGGCGCGCAGCCCGGACAGGAAGCCGAGCGCGTCCACCATCAGCGACTTGCCGGCGCCGGTTTCGCCGGACACCACGGTCATGCCGGGGCCGAATTCCAGTTCGGTGCCGCGTACGACGGCGAAATCCTTGATCGAGAGATGTCTGAGCATGGGGTCTGCATCCGGAGCCGCGCAACGCTAGCATGCGCGGGTAGGTGGGCCAATGACTTGCCAAGCCGGCGTGCAGACATTATCTAAGGACCAGTCTCACGGGTTGATTCCATGCGCGCTTCCCCGGTCCATTCCAGCCTCGATCCGCGTGCCAGGCAGCTGCTGCGCACGCTGATCTCGCGCTATATCCGCGACGGCGAGCCGGTCGGCTCGCAGACCCTGGCCCGCCACGCCGGGCTGGACGTGAGCCCGGCGACGATCCGCAACATCCTGGCCGACCTGGAGGACGCCGGGCTGCTCAGCTCGCCGCACACTTCGGCCGGGCGCGTGCCCACCGCCACCGGCTACCGGGTGTTCGTCGACAGCCTGGTGCAGATGCGCCCGCCGGCCGAAGGCGAGGTGGCACGGCTGCGCGCGGAGATGGCCAATGCCGCCGGCACCCAGGCGTTGCTGGGCAGCGCCTCGGAACTGCTGTCGGCCATGACCCACTTCGTCGGCGTGGTCAGCGCGCCCAAGCGCGAGCAGTTCGCGTTCCGGCACATCGACTTCGTGCCGCTGGACGCGCGGCGGGTGCTGGCGATCCTGGTGTTCGCCGACAACGAGGTGCAGAACCGGGTCATCGAACCGCGCAAGGCCTACGAGCCGGCCGAATTGGAGCGGGTGGCCAACTATCTGAACCGGCATTTTGCCGGGCGCGCCCTGGCCGACATCCGCGCCAGCCTGCTGCGCGACCTGCGCCATGCGCGCGACGAGATGGAGCAGTTGCTGGCACACAGCGTCGAGCTGGCCGAGCAGGCGCTGGCCCCGGCCGGCGACGACATGGTGCTGGCCGGGCAGACCAAGCTGATGGGCGTGCAGGACCTGTCGGACCTGGAGCGGCTGCGCGAACTGTTCGAGGTCTTCGCCAGCAAGCGCGAACTCCTGCAACTGCTCGAACGCACCATCCGCGCGCCGGGCGTGCGCATCTTCATCGGCGAAGAGACCGGCATGGTGCCGCTGGAAAGCGTGTCGCTGGTGACCGCCCCGTACATGGCCGGCGGCCAGGTGCTGGGCGTGCTGGGCGTGATCGGCCCCAAGCGCATGGACTACGACCGGGTCATCCCCCTGGTCCAGACCGCCGCCGACGTCCTCGGCGCCCGCCTGGACCCATCTCCGCCGGGCGACCGCTGAACGCACGTAGCGCTGGTCGAAGCGCCGCCGCCTCATCCGCCAGCAGGCCATCCAGCCGCGCCCGGGCGAATCCCCAATCCCCAATCCCGAATCCCCGCTTTTCAGCAGCCGAATGGCCGATCATCCCGGCCTCACTTGAATCCGCCCGCACCGCCCACATAGGTGGTCCGGTAAGGCGGGACGTACCCCGCCAGGGACCCGGACATGACGCAAGAGCACCCCGAATTCGATTCCGAACACCTGACCGAGGCGCAGCAGCCCTCGACCGATCCGCTGCAGGCGGAGATCGAGACGCTGCGCAGCGAACTGGCCCTGGTCAAGGCCGACGCCCTGCGCGAGCGGGCCGACCTGGAGAACCAGCGCAAGCGCATCGCCCGCGACGTGGAGCAGGCGCGCAAGTTCGCCAACGAGCGCCTGCTCGGCGACCTGCTGCCGGTGTTCGACAGTCTGGACGCGGGGCTGACCGCCGCCGGCAGCGAGCCGAGCCCGCTGCGCGACGGCCTGGAACTGACCTACAAGCAGTTGCTCAAGGTCGCCGCCGACAACGGCCTGACCCTGCTCGACCCGACCGGCGAGCCGTTCAATCCCGAGCATCACCAGGCGATCAGCCAGGCTGAGGCCGAGGGCGTGGCCCCGGGGCACGTGATCCAGGTGTTCCAGAAGGGCTACCTGCTCAACGACCGCCTGCTGCGGCCCGCCCTGGTGGTGGTGGCCAAGCACGACTGAGCGCGCCGGCCGCCCGCGCCTGAACCCGGCGCGGCGGCGGTGGAACGCTAATTTGCGGCGATGGCTTGAATGACCTGCAGCCATCCCTATATCCGAACCAGATCCCGGCACTGGCCGGCTACACGACCTTTCAGGAGTCATTGCAATGGGCAAGATCATCGGCATCGACCTGGGCACGACCAATTCGTGCGTGGCGATCATGGACGGCGGCAAGGCCCGCGTCATCGAGAATTCCGAGGGTGACCGCACCACGCCTTCGATCGTCGCCTACACCAAGGACGGCGAAGTGCTGGTGGGCGCCTCGGCCAAGCGCCAGGCCGTCACCAACCCCAAGAACACCTTCTACGCGGTCAAGCGCCTGATCGGCCGCAAGTTCACCGACGCCGAAGTGCAGAAGGACATCGGCCTGGTGCCGTACAGCATCGTCCAGCACGACAACGGCGACGCCTGGGTGGCCACCGCCGACGGGCGCAAGCTGGCCTCGCAGGAAATCTCCGCGCAGGTGCTGGAGAAGATGAAGAAGACCGCCGAGGCGTTCCTGGGCGAGACCGTCACCGAGGCGGTCATCACCGTGCCGGCGTACTTCAACGACAGCCAGCGCCAGGCGACCAAGGACGCCGGCCGCATCGCCGGCCTGGACGTCAAGCGCATCATCAACGAGCCGACTGCGGCTGCGCTGGCCTATGGCCTGGACAAGGGCCAGGGCGGCGACCGCAAGATCGCCGTGTACGACCTGGGCGGCGGCACCTTCGACGTGTCGATCATCGAGATCGCCAACGTCGACGGCGAGAAGCAGTTCGAAGTGCTGGCCACCAACGGCGACACCTTCCTGGGCGGCGAAGACTTCGACAAGCGCGTCATCGACTACCTGGTGGAAGAGTTCAACAAGGACCAGGGCATCGACCTGCGCAAGGATCCGCTGGCGCTGCAGCGCCTGAAGGACGCCGCCGAGCGCGCCAAGATCGAGCTGTCGTCCTCGCAGCAGACCGAAGTCAACCTGCCGTACGTCACCGCCGACGCGTCGGGCCCGAAGCACCTCAACATCAAGCTGACCCGGGCCAAGCTCGAGGCGCTGGTGGAAGACCTGGTCAAGCGCACCATCGACCCGTGCCGCACCGCGCTGAACGACGCCGGCCTGCGCGCCAGCGACATCACCGAGGTGATCCTGGTCGGTGGCCAGACCCGCATGCCGAAGGTGCAGCAGGCGGTGGCCGAGTTCTTCGGCAAGGAGCCGCGCAAGGACGTCAACCCCGACGAGGCCGTGGCGCTGGGTGCGGCGATCCAGGGCGGCGTGCTGGCCGGCGACGTCAAGGACGTGCTGCTGCTCGACGTGACCCCGCTGAGCCTGGGCATCGAGACCCTGGGCGGCGTGTTCACCAAGATCATCGAGAAGAACACCACCATCCCGACCAAGGCCTCGCAGGTGTTCTCCACCGCCGAGGACAACCAGTCGGCGGTGACCGTGCACGTGCTGCAGGGCGAGCGCGAGCAGGCCCGCTACAACAAGTCGCTGGCCAAGTTCGACCTGTCCGGCATCGAGCCGGCGCCGCGCGGCCTGCCGCAGGTGGAGGTGTCCTTCGACATCGACGCCAACGGCATCCTGCACGTGTCGGCCAAGGACAAGAAGACCAACAAGGAACAGAAGGTCGAGATCAAGGCCGGCTCCGGTCTGTCGGACGACGAGATCCAGCGGATGGTCGCCGACGCGGAAGCCAACCGCGAGGAAGACAAGAAGTTCCATGAGCTGGTGCAGGCGCGCAACCAGGCCGACGGCCTGATCCACGCCACCCGCAGCGCGATCACCGAGCACGGCAGCAAGGTCGGCGGCGACGTGATCGGCAAGGTCGAGTCGGCGCTGGCGGACCTGGAAACCGCGATGAAGGGCGACGACAAGGGTCAGATCGAGGCCAAGACCAAGGCGCTGGAAGAGGCCGGTCAGTCGCTGTACGCGGCCGCGGCGGCGGGCGAGCAGCAGTCGGGCGGCAACGCCAGCGGCGCGCATGCGTCCTCGGCCCACGCCGACGACGTGGTCGACGCCGAGTTCACCGAGGTCAAGGACGACAAGAAGGCGTGATCCAGCCTTAAGGAATCGGTTTTCGAAGGAGCGGTGCTCAGGCTCCGCTCCTTCGCCGTTTTAAGGTTCCCGGTTTCATCGCCGCTATGACCGATCGCTACAGGATGCCCGTTTTGAACCATTCCCCATTCCCCATCGCCGATTCCCAGCCATGAGCAAACGCGACTATTACGAAGTGCTGGGTGTGGCCCGCACCGCCAGCGACGACGAGCTGAAGAAGGCCTATCGCCGTTGCGCGATGAAGTACCACCCGGACCGCAATCCCGGCGACCAAGCCGCCGAGGCCGCGTTCAAGGAATGCAAGGAAGCCTATGAGGTGCTGTCCGACGGCAATCGCCGGCGCATGTACGACGCGCACGGCCACGCCGCGTTCGAGCACGGCATGGGCGGGATGGGCGGGGGCCCTGGCGGCCCGGACATGGGCGATATCTTCGGCGACATCTTCGGCAACATCTTTGGCGGCGCCGGCGGTGGCGGGCGTGCGCCACGGCGTGGCGCCGACATCGGCTACGTGCTGGAGCTGGACCTGGAAGAAGCGGTGGCCGGCATCGAGCGCCGCATCGAGATTCCGACCCTGAGCGAATGCGAGCACTGCCACGGCAGCGGCTCGGAGGACGGCAAGGTCGAGACCTGCGGCACCTGCCACGGGCGCGGCCAGGTGCGCATCCAGCGTGGCATCTTCGCCATGCAGCAGACCTGCCCGCAGTGCGCCGGCCGCGGCCAGATCGTGCAGAACCCGTGCGGCGTGTGCCATGGCGCCGGGCGCGTGGAAGAGACCAAGGTGCTGTCGGTGAAGATTCCCGCCGGCGTCGACAATGGCGACCGCATCCGCCTGTCGGGCGAGGGCGAGGCCGGTCCGGCCGGCACTCCGCCCGGCGATCTGTACGTGGAAGTGCGCGTGCGCGAGCACCCGATCTTCCAGCGCGACGGCGACGACCTGCACTGCGAGGTGCCGATCCGCATCTCGCAGGCGGCGTTGGGCGACACCGTGCGCGTGGCCACCCTCGGCGGCGAGGCGGAGATCCGCATTCCGGCCGAGACCCAGACCGGCAAGCTGTTCCGTCTGCGCGGCAAGGGCGTGCGCTCGGTGCGCAGCCGCAGCGAAGGCGACCTGTACTGCCGGGTGGTGGTGGAGACCCCGATCAACCTCACCGCCGACCAGCGCAAGCTGCTGGAGCAGTTCGAATCCACCTTCACCGGCGAGGACGCGCGCAAGCATTCGCCCAAGTCGGCGACCTTCATCGACGGGGTGAAGGGGTTCTGGGACCGGATGACGTCGTAAGGCCGGGATGATCAGCCATTCGGCTGCTTGAAAAGCATGGGATTCGTGATTCGGGATTCGGGATGACAGCCTGCGGCTGTTGAAAAGCCGGGATTCGCGATTTTCCAAACGTTCCTGGCCGCTGCCAGGCTTTTTGTGGGAGGGGCTTCAGCCCCGACGCTTTACCGCCAACGCGTCGGGGTTGAAGCCCCTCCCACATTGGAATGTTTCGCGCGCTGAGCACAGCGGAGAATTGGGAGTTTCGATGCTGGCTGTGCGTGGGCTTCTCCCCGCACCATGCCCCCGTTGCAGGAGCGGCTTCAGCCGCGACGCTTTCTCGTCGGAGCGTCGCAGCTGAGGCCGTTGTTGCTGAAAGCCCCCGCAACACGGCGCATGCACGCGCCTCTTGGGGGCCTTGCGCCGACGCTACACTACGGCGATGAACGCTTCCGCCGACAGCTCCGCTGCAAGTCATCTCATTCATGGCCGCCGCCAGCGCCCCGACGGGCCGGTGCCGGTCGACGTCATTTCCGTGCAGTCGCAACTCGTCTATGGCCACGCCGGCAATAGCGCGGCGGTGCCGCCGTTGCGCGCGCTCGGCCTGCGCGTGGCCGAGATCCCGACCACCTTGCTGAGCAATGCGCCGTTCTACGCCACGCTGCGTGGCAAGGTGCTGCCGTCGGACTGGTTCGCCGATCTGCTGCTCGGCGCCAGCGAACGCGGCCTGCCGCAACGCGCGCGCATGCTGGTGTCCGGCTACTTCGGCAGCGTCGGCAATGGTGCCGCCTTCGCCGACTGGCTCGACGCCACGCTGCCGCAGTGCCCGACGCTGCGCTACTGCCTGGATCCGGTGATCGGCGATACGCACACCGGCCCCTACGTGGAACCGGGCCTGGAAGCGATCTTCGCCGAGCGCCTGTTGCCGCACGCATGGCTGGTGACACCGAATGCGTTCGAACTCGGCCGCCTGACCGGCATGCCGGCACTGGCGCAGGACGAGGCGATCGCCGCGGCGCGTGTGTTGCTGGCGCGCGGCCCGCAGTGGGTGCTCGCGCATAGCGTCGGCGGCGATGCCGGGCAATTGGTCACGCTGGCGGTGAGCCGCGAGGCGGTCTACCGCTGGTGCTCGCCATTGCTGCCGGTGGATGTCGCCGGCACCGGCGATGTGTTGATGGCGCTGCTGGTGGCCTTCCTGCTGCGCGGCGACAGCTTCGAGGCGGCGATCGGCCGCGCCATCGCCGGTGTGCACGCGGCGCTGGAGGCGACCCTGGCCGCGGACGTGGAAGAATTGGACGTGCTGGCGGCGGCGCCGGCTGCGTTGGCCACGCCGCTGCGCTTCGTCGCCGAGCGCCTGGCGTGAGCCTGCGCCCGGTCGTCGGCATCGTCGGCAGCGCCGGCGCCTATGGTCGCTGGCTGAGCCGCTTCTTCCGCGAGCGCATGCAGTTGCAGGTGATCGGCCACGATCCGGCCGACCTGCAGTCGCTGGCGCCGGAGGCGCTGCTGCAGCAGGCGCAGGTGCTGATCTTCTCCGCGCCGATCCGGCACACGCCGGCCTTGATCGGCGAGTACGTGCAGCGCGCCGGCGGCCGCGAGCGCGACCAGCTGTGGCTGGACGTCACCTCGGTCAAGGCCGCGCCGGTGGCGGCGATGCTGGCCTCGCAGGCGGAAGTGGCCGGCCTGCATCCGATGACCGCGCCGCCGAAGTCGCCCACGCTCAAGGGCCGCGTGCTGGTGGTCTGCGAGGCGCGGGTGGCGCAGTGGCAGCCCTGGCTGCAACAGCTGTACACGGCGCTGGAAGGCGAGTGCGTGCGCACCACGCCCGAGCACCACGACCGGGTGATGGCGCTGGTGCAGGCGATGGTCCACGCCACGCATCTGGCCCAGGCCGGCGTGCTGCGCGAGCATGCGCCGGCGCTGGGGCCGTTGCAGGCGCTGCTGCCGTACCGCTCGGCCTCGTTCGAACTGGATACCGCGATCATCGCGCGCATCCTGGCCCTGAATCCGGCCATCTACGAAGACATCCAGTTCGGCAATCCGCATGTCGGCGATGTGCTGGACGGGCTGATCGCGCAGCTGTCGCGGCTGCGCGACCAGGTCGGTCGCGGCGACGATGCCGCACGCGCGCAGTTTCGTGCCGAGTTTCTCGATGCCAATCGGCAGGCGCTGGGCGAGGCGGCGATCGCGCAGGGCAACTACAGCTACGAACGGGTGGGGTACTTGCTCGCCGATCTGACCGAGCAGGCCACGCTCAGCGTGTACTTGCCGGAAGACCGCGCCGGCTCGTTGCGCGCGCTGCTGCACGTGTTCGAGCGCCATGGGGTGAATCTCGCTTCGATCCACTCCTCGCGCACGCAGGCGGGCGAGCTGCATTTCCGGCTCGGCTTCGATCCGGCCAGCGATGCCGGCGCCGTGCGCAGGGCTGCGGCGGAGATCGATGCCAGTGGGATTGGGCGGGTGCTGGCGGGGTGAATTGCATCGAACGCCGTCGCGGCTGAAGCCGCTCCTGCAGGAACTTGCGGCGAGTGGGCTGGGGCACTGTGGGGGACTTCAGTCCCGACGCGGTGCGCGATCGGAACGCGCACCGCTTCGCTCGTCGCGGCTTCAGCTGCGCTCCAGAACACATGGACGCACGACGCCCACCTCCAGATTCATCCACAGCGCATGTGGATGGCCACTGCGCAAACATGTGGATAACTGTCGGCGCGCCTTGCGGGGCAAGCCTGTCAAGCCGTGTGGCGAAAAATTCACCAGCTTGCCGCCAGCACCCCGAACGCCAGTGGCGATGACAGGGCATGGCGGGCACAGCGTGGTGGCGACGCTAGACCGCGGTCAGGGTCAACTCGCCGCCGGTGGTGACGAACTGCTGGCCGCGGCGGATCAGCTTGCGGCCATCGGCCAGCTCGTAGCGCAGTCCGCTGTCGGCGTGCGGGTCGTGCTGCGCCTGTTGCTGGCGCGGCGCATCGCCCTGGAACTCGGTGATCAGATAGGCCTCGCCGTCGGGACCGAGGGCGGGCAATTGGCGAAAGGACATCGGAAGCCTCCTGTCGAACGCTGCATCGAATGCGGGACGCCGGAGCGTGCGGTCGCGGGCGCGCGGACCGCAGCAGACGCGGCTCGACCGTAGTCCCGCCGCCGTTAGCGCGGCGTGCTCAGTCGATGAACTGCAGGCGAGCGAGTTCGGCGTACAGCCCGTCCTGCGCCAGCAGCTCGGCGTGGGTGCCCTGGGCGACGATGCGGCCATGGTCCATCACCACGATGCGGTCGGCCTTCAGCACGGTGGCCAGGCGGTGCGCGATCACCAGGGTGGTGCGTCCGGCCATCAGCCGCTCCAGCGCGTGCTGCACGGCGTGTTCGCTCTGCGCGTCCAGGGCGCTGGTGGCCTCGTCCAGCAACAGGATCGGCGCGTCCTTGAGCAGGGCGCGGGCGATGGCGATGCGCTGCTGCTGGCCGCCGGACAGGCGCGCACCGCGTTCGCCCAGTTCGCTGGCATAGCCGTCGGGCAATTGCCGCAGGAACGCGTCGGCTTCGGCCGCGCGCGCGGCGGCCTCGACCTCGGCTTCGCTGGCTTCGAGCCGGCCGTAGCGGATGTTGTCGGCGGCGCTGGCGGCGAACAGGGTCGGGTGCTGCGGCACCAGTCCGATCGCCGCGCGCAGTTGCAAGGGGTCCAGCGTGCGCAGATCCAGGCCGTCCACCTGCACGCTGCCCGATTGCGGATCGTGGAAGCGCATCAGCAGCGCCAGCACCGTGCTCTTGCCGGCGCCGGAGGGGCCGACCAGGGCCACGCTCTCGCCGGGCCGCACGTGCAGATCGAAGCCGTCCAGCGCCGGGTGATCGGGGCGCTGCGGGTAGCGGAAGCTGACGTTGTCGAAGCGCACCTCGCCGCGCAGCGGCTGCGGCAGCGCACGTGGCTGCGCCGGGGCGACGATCTCGGGACGTTCCTGGAACAATTCGGCGATGCGGCCCATGCCGCCGGCCGCGCGCTGCAGGTCGTTCCAGACTTCGGCCAGCGAGGCCACCGAACCGCCGCCGAACATCGCATACAGCAAAAACTGGCCGAGCGCGCCCGCACTGAGTTCGTGGGCGGCGACCTCGTGCGCGCCCAACCACAGCACCAGCACGATGGCGCCGAAGATCAACACGATGGCCGCGGCGGTGATCAGCGCCTGTGCGCGGACCCGGCGCCGCGCCACCGCCACGGTCTGCGCCAGCGCTTCGCCGAAGCGGCCGCGTTCGTAGCCTTCGCGCGCGTAGGCCTGCACCGTGCGCACCGCGCCCAGGGTCTCGGCAGCGAGGGTGTTGGCGTCGGCGACGCGATCCTGGCTGGCGCGCGAGATCTTCTGCAGGCGCCGCGCGCCGAGCACGATCGGCAGCACCGCCAGCGGGATGCCGAGCAGGGTGTAGGCGGCCAGGTGCGGGCTGGTCACGCACAGCATCACCACGCTGCCGACCGCGGTGACCGTGCTGCGCAGCGCCACCGACATGGTGCTGCCGATGACCCCGCGCAGCAGTTCGCTGTCGGCCGACAGGCGCGAGACCAGTTCGCCGCTGCGGTTGCGGTCGTGGAACCCGGCATGCAGGCCGATCAGGTGCGTGTACAGGCGTTCGCGCAGGTCGGCGACCACCTTTTCGCCGAGCAGCGACACGAAGTAGAAGCGCGTGGCGGTGGCCACCGCCAGCACCACCGAGACCGCGAACAACAGGGCGAACGACTGGTTGATGAGGCCGACGTCCTCGAAGCCATGATCGATCATCTGCCGGACCGCGACCGGAAGGCTCAGCGTGGCGCTGGACGAGATCGCCAGCGCCACCAGCCAGGCGATCAGCAGGCCGCGCCGGCGACGCACGAACGGCCACAGGGTGCGCAGGCTGCCGAGTCTGCGCAGCGACTTGGCCTGGTCGGCCGACGGGGTGTTCATGCGGGGGCGGGTTCCGAACAGCGGACCCGATTGCGAGTGGCGTCTCGCAGGCGGGTTTTCAAGGCGTCGACGCGATCGCGGGGCAGGCGCAGGCGCAGTTCGGCGCCGCCGGCATCGAAGCGTTCATCGAGTTTTTCCGCGGCGCAGGCGCTCAGCGCGGCGTGCACCGCGCCCAGGTCGTCGAAGCCGCAGTGCAGGGTCAGCAGGCTTAACGCGAGCAGCGGTTGCCGTGGCGCCAGGCGCAGGCATTCGGCCGCACTGCCGCCATAGGCGCGGACCAGGCCGCCGGCGCCGAGCTTGATGCCGCCGTACCAGCGCGTGACCACCACCACCACGCGGTCGAAGCCCTGGCCGTCGATCGCCGCCAGGATCGGCCGGCCGGCGGTGCCGGCGGGCTCGCCGTCGTCGCTGGAGCGGTATTCGTCGCCATGGCGGTAGGCCCAGCAATTGTGGGTGGCGTCGGCCACCATCACCTGCTGCACGAACGCCAGCGCTGCGCCGGCGTCGGCGATCGGCGCGGCGTGGGCAACGAAGCGGCTGTGCTTGATCTCCACGCTGTGGCTGACGGGGTGCGGGAGCGTATCGGGCATCGGCGGCATTGTAGACGAGGTGCGCTGCCGGCCTGCGGCGCAGGCGCCGGCAGCGTGCGGCTCAGTCCTGCAGCAGCGGGCGCAGGTCCGCGGGCACCGTGCGGTATGGGTGGGTGCGCTGGAAGCGCAGCAGGCTGGCGCGGGCGACGTCCAGTTCGCCGCCGTCGCGGCGCTCGCGGATCCGTTGCAGCCAGCGCCGCGGGGGCAATTGTGCGTCGGCCTCCACGGCCACTTCCACTGCGGCCGCCAAGACGCCAGCGGAGGACCGTGGCTGCGCCGATGCGGCGGCGGGCGCGGCAGACGACGTCGAAGGTTGCAGCGACAGCGCCTCCGAGGACCCGGTCGCTGCCGCCTGCGCGCGCGCGGCGGCCGCCAGCTTGGCCTGGCGGGCGTCGTCGGTGGGCGCGCTGCGTGCCCAGGTGTCCTGCGTCGTTGCCGCGCGCGCCGGTGCGCGCAAGGCCATGGCGGCGGGGGCGGCTTGCTGTTCGGCGGCCGGTGCGGCAGCCGGCTCGCTGTTATCCGCTGCGATCGCCGGTGGCGGTGGTGCCGGGGCCGGCGGTGCAACTGGCGCCACCATCGCCGGTGACGCGGGAGGGGCCAGGCTCTTCGCGGGCACCGGCTTGCGCGCCTGCGCCTCCGGCAGTGGCGCGGCAGGTGCTTCCGCTTCCCTGCGCGCCGAGGCCACAGGGGCGGGCGCTGTGGCCTTGGGGGCCGCCGGCGCGGTGGCATCCGGCGCCGGCTCCGCGGAGGGCGGTGCCGGCGATGCGGCTGGCGCAGAAGCGGCGTCGGTGGCGGGCGTCGCTGCCGGAGCAGGCGCTGCCGACGGCATCGGCGCCGAGGGCACCGGCGGGCGTGCGCGCCAGGCGATGCCGGCCACCAGCACCAGCGAGGCCGCCAGGCCGAGCCAGGTCGGCCAGCGTGGCCGCGACGCCGGCGGGGCGGCACGCGATGCGGGCGCCGGGCCTGGCCCGGCCGGGTCGGCGGTCGCGATGGAGGCGGGTGCGGACGCTGGCATCGCCGCGGTGGCTTGCGCCCGCGCGCGCTCCGCGGCGCTGCTGGGATACTCCGGGACCTCGGCGGCTCCCGGTGCGACCGCCGCGCGCGCGGCAGCCAGGATCGCCGCATCCAGCGCCGGCGGCGGCAATGCCTGCCGGCCCAGGCGCAGGCGTTCGGCGAGCGCGCGCTCTTCCGGGGTCAGCGGTTCGTCGGCGCTCATCCGCCCAACCTCGCACGCAGTTTGTCCATCGCATAGCGCAGCCGCGACTTGACCGTCTCGCGGCCGACGCCGGTGATGTGCCCGATCTCGTCCAGGCTCAATTCCTGCTCCAGGCGCAGCAGCAGCACGTCGCGTTGCTCCTCGGGAAGCGCATCCAGCGCCAGTTGCAACTGGCGCCGTTGTTCGAAGGCGGACAACTGCCGCTCCGGGGTGTCGGGGTCCTGCACGCGCGCGGTGCGCAGGTCGGCGTCGGCCGGCGCCGGCGGGCGGTGCTTGGCCGCGCGCCAATGGTCGCCAAGCCGATTGTGGGCGATGCGCAGCAGCCAGGTGGTGAACGCGGCCTGCGGCTGCCAGTCCAGGCGTGCGGCGATCACCCGCTGCCACACGTCCTGGAACAGTTCTTCGGCCAGCGCCCGGTCGCGCAGCTGCCGCAGCAGGTATTGGTAAAGGCGGCCGCGATGGCGCAGGTACAGAGTCTCGAACGCGCGTGCGTCGCCGGCGGCATAGGCCAGCATCAGGGCTTCGTCGCTCGCGTCGACCGGGGCGTCCACGGCGGCAAGCCTAAGCGTTCGCCGGTCCGCCGCATAGTCGGGAGGCGGGGGCCCGGGAGAGGGCGTCGATGGCGGACATTCGGACAACATGGGTAGACAAACGCGTATCGCGGCACTTCGGGGTCGATCGGGCGTCGATCGGTGCATGCAACGGGTATGCTGGGGGTGAAAGGGCGAGCGTGGAGCAGTTCCGGGGGCCCTGCAGGAGAATCGTTGTCGATGCTGTTCAATTCGTCCGCCACCGCCCGCGAAGACGCTTCCGGCGGCCATGCGCCCGCCCGCACGGCGCAGGCCTTGTGCAGGCTGCTGCCGCCCGGCAGCGCCGTGGTGGTCGGCTGCGGCGACGGCGTGGTCGGGCGCCTCCACGGCGCCAGCGCGGAGGCGCCGGAGTGGTTGCAGGCGCTGGTCGCGCAGACGCTGGCCGCCACCGAGTTGCCACCGTCGACGACACCCACGGTGCTGCACGTGCATCGCACCGCCGAGGGGGCCTGCGTGGTCATCGGTGCGCAGGTGAGACAGCCGCTGGACGAAGCGTACCGCACCGCCTGGTGCGAGGCCGCGGTCGCCTTCGGCCTCAACCTGCTCGACACCGAGCGCATGCGCGCGCGCATCGAGGGCCTGGAGAAATCCAAGCAGCTGCAGCAGGCGCTGTACGAGATCGCCGATCTGGCCGGCGCCGATCTGGAAATGAGCCAGATGCTGCAGCGCGTGCATGCGGTGCTGGAATCGCTGATGTACGCGGAGAACTGCTACATCGTCGAATACGACGAAGATCAGCAGAGCATGCGCTTTCTGTACTTCTCCGACCGCCACGACGACTTCGTCGCCGATCCGGAGCAGACCTACTTCCTGCGCGACATGCCGCACAGCCTCACCGTGGGACTGCTGCGCCACGGCCGCGCGGTGCGTGGGCCCTCGGAGCAGGTGCGCGAACGCCTGCAGGTGGGCTACAACGCCGAACACGGCCCGGAGAGCCGCGACTGGCTGGGCGTGCCGATGCTGCGCGAGGGCCGGGTGTGCGGCGCGATCGTGGTGCAGAACTACGACTACGCGCTGCGCTACACAGACGCCGACCGCGCGCTGCTGGCCTACGTGGCGCAACACGTGCAGACCGCGATGGACCGGCGCCATGCGCAGGTGCAACTGGAGCGGCGGGTGCACCTGCGGACCCAGGAACTGCAGCGCGCCAACCGCGACCTGCAGGACGAGATCCAGGAGCGCAAGCGCGCCGAGACGCTGCAACTGGCGCTGTTCCGCATCGCCGAGCTGGCGATCCGTTCGGAGAGCCTGCAGCAGTTCTACACCGAGGTGCACGCCATCGTCGGCGGGCTGATCGACGCGCGCAACCTGTACATCGCGCTGCTGTCCGACGACGACACGATGCTGGAGTTCGTCTACTCGGTGGACGAGTTCACCCCTTACCGGCCGCAACGGCGCCGCGGCCGCGGACTGACCGAGTACGTGATGCGGGTGCGGCGTCCGCAACTGCTCGAACTTCCCGACATCGACGCCTTGCTGACGCAGGGCGAGGTACAGGAGTACGGCCAGCGCCCCTACAGCTGGCTGGGCGTGCCGCTGTTCGACGAAGGCGAGGTGATCGGCGCGATCGTGGTGCAGAGCTACATCGCCAAGGTGCGGTTCACCGAGCACGACCAGCGCCTGCTGACCTTCGTCGCGCACAACGTCGGCAGCGGTCTGGCGCGGCAGCGCGCGCAGGAACGGCTGCGGCTGGCGCACGCGGAGCTGGAGCAGCGCGTGGAGGAGCGCACCCGCGAGCTGGCCGAGGTCAACGAGCAACTGCTGGCGCAGATCGCCGAACGCTGGCGTGCCGAGCAGCGCCTGACCCACCAGGCGCTGCACGACGCGCTGACCGGATTGCCGAACCGATCGCATCTGCTGGACCGGCTCAGCGAGGCGATCTCCCGTGCCCGCGGCGGCGGCAGGACCTTCGCCGTGCTGTTCCTGGATCTGGACCGGTTCAAGCTGGTCAACGACAGCATCGGCCACGCCGCCGGCGACGAGATGCTGGTGCAGGTGGCCAAGCGCATCGTCTCCACGATCCGCGGCCAGGACGTGGTGGCGCGCCTGGGCGGCGACGAATTCGCGGTGTTGACGCCGTGCGAGCATGGCCTGGATGGCGCGCGCGAGCTGGCGCGGCGCCTGCTGCACGTGCTTGGCCAGCCGATGTGGGTGGCCGGCCGCGAATTGTTCCCGTCCGGCAGCCTGGGCATCGCCGCCTGGCATCCGCGCTACCACAACGGCGAGGAGATGCTGCGCGACGCCGACGCGGCCATGTACCGGGCCAAGGCGCAGACGCAGGACCGCTGCGTGGTGTTCGACGAGGCCATGCGCGAGGCGGCGCTGCGCAGCCTCGATCTGGAGGCGGACCTGCGCCGGGCGATCAACAACCGCGACTTCGAGCCGTTCTACCAGCCGATCGTGCGCCTGCGCGACGGCGAGGTGATCGGCCACGAAGCGCTGCTGCGCTGGCGCCACGAAAGCCGCGGGCTGCTGGTGCCGAGCCAGTTCATCGACCTGGGCGAGGAGAGCGGCCTGATCGAGCAGGTGGACTGGCTGCTGTACGCGCAGGTGATCCGGCGCCTGGCGCAGAGCGAGGGCGGCTACGTCTCGGTCAACGTCTCGCCGCGGCACTTCCGCTCGCCGGATTTCACCGAACGGCTGTTCGGGCTGATCGACACCGCCGGCGCAGATCCGCGCCGCCTGCGCGTGGAGATCACCGAGGTGGCGCTGCTCGACGACGCACCGCGCACCCTGACCATCCTGCAGGCGCTGCGCGAGCGCGGCGTCCTGGCGCAACTGGACGACTTCGGTACCGGCTTCTCGGCGCTGTCCTACCTGCACCGCTTCCCGATCTCGGTGCTGAAGATCGACCAGAGCTTCGTCGCCGGCCTGCAGGACGAGGGCAGCACCGGCAGCCACGCGCTGGTACGCGGCATTCTCGCCCTGGCCAGCACCCTGGGCATCGAAACGGTGGGCGAAGGCATCGAGACCGAGCAGCAACTGGCGACCCTGCGCGAACTGGGTTGCGACTACGGGCAGGGCTATCTGCTCGGGCGCCCGGCCGCCGCGCCGCAGCTGCTTTGAGGCGATCGAGTGCGGAGCGCGGCGCCATGCGCCCGTTGCTCGCAGCGCGACGCGTTGCGGCGCGTTTGTTCGATCCGCGCCTCCGATGCTGGAGCGACTGAAGATGCCGCCATGGCAGGTTGCCGCGTAGGAGCGGCTTCAGCCGCGATGGGTTTTATCGAGCACGCCCGTCGCAGCTGAAGCCGCTCCTGCAGGACACGTCCTGTCGGTATGGGCGGCGGCCTGAACGGTTCGCCACGCGCCAAGCGCTTGCCGTGGATCGGATGCGCCTGGCGCAACGCGTTGCGGCGCTTTTTGTCGATCCGCGCCGCAGGAACAATCGTGCGCCGGAATTCATGGCGCGTCGCCACGCGTCATGACGTTGCCGCTTTCGGCGTCTCAGCGCAACGCGTTGCGACGCTTTTCGTCGATCCACTTGGAAGCCTGCGCCGGCGTGTACTCCCGCATCCAGCCCAGCATCGTGTCGATGTCGCTGCCGTACCACAGGTCGGCGCGCTGGTCCGGGTGCAGGAAGCGCTCTTCGACCATGCGATCGATCATGCCGATCAGCGGCGCGTAGAACCCTTCCACGTCGAGGAAGGCGCAGGGCTTGTTGCCGATGCCGAGCTGGCGCCAGGTCAGCATCTCGAAGATTTCTTCCATGGTGCCGAAGCCGCCGGGCAGGGCGACGAAGGCATCGGACAGGTCGAACATGCGCGACTTGCGCTCGTGCATCGAGCCGACGATCTCCAGCTCGGTGAGGCCGCGGTGCGCCACTTCCCAGTCGGCCAGTTGCTTGGGAATCACGCCGGTGACCTCGCCGCCGGCGGCGAGCACCGCATTGGCCACGGTGCCCATCAGGCCGACATTGCCGCCGCCATAGACCAGGCGCAGCCCCTGTTCGGCGATGCGGGTGCCCAGCGCGGTGGCACGTTCGACATAGGCGGGCTTGTTGCCGGCGTTGGAGCCGCAGTAGACGCAGATGCTTTTCATCGGGAATGGGGAGTCGGGAATGGGGAATAGGGAAAATCAAAAGCCGAAACGCATAACGCCGGACTCGGGCCCGGCGTTATGCAGTGGGAATGCAGTGCCGGGAATGCGCTTGCCATTCCCGATTCTCCATTCCCGTTTCCCGGCCTCAATTGGCCTTATGAATCGCCCGCTTGCTCACCGCCATGGCCGCGTCGTGGATCGCTTCGGACAGGGTGGGGTGGGCGTGGCAGATGCGCGCCAGGTCGTCGGCCGAGCCGTTGAACTCCATGGTCAGCACGCCTTCGTGGACCAGTTCGGAGACGCCGACGCCGACCAGGTGCATGCCCAGGACGCGGTCGGTCTCGGCGTGGGCGATGACCTTGACGAAGCCCGCGGGCTCGCCCATCGCCACCGCACGGCCGATCGCCGCGAACGGGAAGCTGCCGGCCTTGTACGGCACGCCTTCGGCCTTGAGCTGCTGCTCGGTCTTGCCGACCCAGGCGATTTCCGGCTCGGTGTAGATGACCCACGGAATGGTGTCGAAGTTGACGTGGCCGGGCAGGCCGGCGATCAGTTCGGCGACCGCGATGCCTTCCTCGAAACCCTTGTGCGCGAGCATCGGCCCGCGCACGCAGTCGCCGATCGCCCACACGCCGTCGACGCCGGTGTGGCAGTGCGCATCGACCTCGATCTGGCCGCGCTCGTTGACCTTGACGCCGGTACCGTCGGCCAGCAGGCCCTTGGTGGCGGCGCGGCGGCCGACGGCCACCAGCAGCTTGTCCACGTTGAGGGTCTTCTCGCCTTCGCTGTCGCTATAGGTGACGACCACTTCCTGCTTCTTGCCCTTGCCGGTGACTTCGGTCTTGGAGACCTTGGCGCCGAGCTTGATGTCCAGGCCCTGCTTCTTGAATTCCTTCAAGGCGGTCTTGGCCACTTCGGCATCGGCCAGGGCCAGGAAGTCCGGCAGCGCCTCGAGGATGGTGACCTCGGCGCCCAGGCGCTTCCACACGCTGCCCAGTTCCAGGCCGATCACGCCGGCGCCGATCACCGCCAGGCGCTTGGGCACTTCGGTGAAGTCCAGCGCACCGACGTTGTCGACGATGGTCTCGCCGTCGAACTTGGCGAACGGCAGTTCGATCGAATCCGAGCCGGCGGCCAGGATCACGTTGGTGCCCTTCAGCTCGACTTCGCTGCCGTCGTGCTGCTTGACCTTGACCACGTTGCCCGGCTGCCCCGCGTTTGCTTGGAGCTCGCCGAAGCCGTAGTACGGGGTGATCTTGTTCGCCTTGAACAGCATCGCGATGCCGCCGGTGAACTGCTTGACGATCTTGTCCTTGCGCCCGACCATCGCCGCGACGTCGATCTTGGCATCCTTGAAGCTGATGCCGTGCTCGCCGAACAGGTGGCCCATGTTCCAGAACTGGCGCGAGGAATCCAGCAGCGCCTTGGAGGGAATGCAGCCCACGCGCAGGCAGGTGCCGCCGAGCGCCGGCTTGCCGTCCTTGCCCAGCGCCGCGTCGATGCAAGCGGTCTTCAGGCCCAACTGGGCGGCACGGATGGCCGCGTGATAGCCGGCGGGACCGGCACCGATGACGACGACGTCGTATTGTTCGCTCATTTCATTCGCTCACACGGGAATGGGGAATAGGGAATGGGGAATCGCAAAAGCGCAGGCGCCTGCCGCCTCCCATCCAGGTCCAGGCGGGAACAGGGCAGGGAAATGGGCGCTTGTCCCATTCCCCACTCTCCATTCCCGATTCCCGGCTCTTACAGACCGAACAGCATCCGGCCCGGGTTTTCCAGCTGGTTCTTGATGTCGACCAGGAACTGCACCGAGTCCTTGCCGTCGATGATGCGGTGGTCGTAGGACAGCGCCAGGTACATCATCGGCGCGATCACGACCTGGCCGTTCTCGGCGATCGGACGCTCCTTGATCGCGTGCATGCCCAGGATCGCGCTCTGCGGCGGGTTGATGATCGGGGTCGACAGCAGCGAGCCGAAGGTGCCGCCGTTGGTCACGGTGAAGGTGCCGCCCTGCAGTTCTTCCAGGCTCAGCTTGCCGTCGCGCGCCTTCTTGGCGTAGTCGGCGATGCCCTGTTCGATGTCGGCGAAGGACTGCCGCTCGACGTTGCGCAGCACCGGGGTGACCAGGCCCTTGTCGGTGGACACGGCGATGGAGATGTCGCTGTAGCCGTGATAGATGATGTCGTCGCCGTCGATCGAGGCATTGACCAGCGGGAAGCGCTGCAGCGCGTTGGCCGCGGCCTTGACGAAGAAGCTCATGAAGCCGAGCTTGATGCCGTGAGCCTTCTGGAACTCGTCCTGCAGCTCCTTGCGCGCGGCCGAAACCTTGGCCAGGTTGACCTCGTTGAAGGTGGTCAGCATCGCGGTCGAGTTCTTCGACTGCATCAGACGCTCGGCGATGCGCTTGCGCACGCGGGTCATCGGCACGCGCTCTTCCGGACGCGCACCGGCGGCCTTGCCGGCGCCGCCGTTCTTGGCGTAGTTGAGGATGTCTTCCTTGGTCACCGCGCCGCGGCGGCCGGTGCCTTCGACCTGCGACGGGTCCACGCCTTCGGTGATGGCGCTGAAGCGCGCGCCCGGCGGCAGGCTGGACACATCGCCGGCGGCCTTCGGCGCGTCGGCCTTGGCGGCCTTCGGTGCTTCCGCGGCGGCGGCCTTGGGCGCTTCGGCCTTTGGCGCCTCGGCGACCTTGGCCTCGGCCGGCGCCGCAGCGGCGGTCGCGCCTTCCTCGATGATCGCCAGGATCTGCGAGCTGGTCACGGTGGCGCCGGTCTCGAACTTGATCTCCTTCAGCACGCCATCGACGGGCGAGGGCACTTCCAGCACGACCTTGTCGGTCTCCAGGTCCACCAGGTTCTCGTCGCGCTTGACCGCCTCACCGGCCTTCTTGTGCCAGCTGGCGATGGTGGCATCGGATACGGATTCGGGCAGTACCGGAACTTTGACTTCGGTGGCCATTGCAGGGGGCGTCCTAGTGGTGTCTTTTTTGAAGTGTGAAAGGGGGTTTATTCAGCGACTTGGTCGTTGAACGGATTCAACAGCGCATCGGCGACCAGCTTCAGCTGCTCTTCCACGTGCTCGGCGAAGTGGCCGGCGGCGGGAGACGGCGAACGGGCGCGGCCGGCGTAGTGCAGGCTCTGTCCGTCGGCCAGGCAGGCCTGCAGGTGGTGCTTGATCTGGTACCAGGCGCCCTGGTTCTGCGGCTCTTCCTGACACCAGACCAAGTCGGTGGCATTGCCGTAGCGCTTCAGTTCGGCCGACAGCAGCTCGCGCGGGAACGGATACAGCTGCTCCACGCGCAGGATGGCGACGTCGTCCTGGCCGCGCTTGGTCTGGTCCTCGAGCAGGTCGTAGTAGACCTTGCCCGAGCACGCGACCACGCGCTTGACCTTCTTCGGGTCGGCCTTGGCGTCCGGGATCAGGTGCTGGAACTCGCCGTCGGCCAGTTCCTCCAGCGTCGACACCGCCAGCTTGTGGCGCAGCAGCGACTTGGGCGTCATCACCACCAGCGGCTTGCGCGTGGACATGCGCATCTGCCGGCGGATCATGTGGAAGGCCTGCGCCGGGGTGGTCGGCACGCAGACCAGCATGTTCTCCAGCGCGCACAGCTGCAGGAAGCGCTCCAGGCGTGCGGAGCTGTGCTCCGGGCCCTGGCCTTCGTAGCCGTGCGGCAGGAACAGCGACAGGCCCGAGATGCGGCCCCACTTGGCTTCGCCGGCGGCGATGAACTGGTCGATCACCACCTGCGCGCCGTTGGCGAAGTCGCCGAACTGCGCTTCCCAGATGCACAGCGCGTTGGGATCGGTGGTGGAGTAGCCGTACTCGAAGCCCATCACCGCCTCCTCGCTGAGCAGCGAGTCGATCACGGTGGCGTCTTCCGGGTTCTCCACCAGCTGCCGCAGCGGCAGGTAGTAGCTGTCGGTCTTCTGGTCGTGCAGGATCGCGTGGCGGTGGAAGAACGTGCCGCGGCCCGCGTCCTGGCCGACCAGGCGCAGCTTGTGGCCTTCGCCCAGCAGGGTGGCGTAGGCCAGGTTCTCGGCGAAGCCCCAGTCGCCCGGCAGTTCGCCGGCGGCCATCTTCACCCGGTCCTCGTAGATCTTGGCCACGCGCGGGTGCAGCTCGACGCCGCCCGGGATGGTGGTGATGATCTTGGCCAGCTGGTCCAGGGTCTTGCGCTTGACCGTGGTGTCGACCTTGTCCGACAGCTTGCCCGACAGGTACTTGGACCAGTCGATGGCGAACTCGTCGGGCTTGCGGGTCGCCAGCTCGGTGGTGTATTCGCCCGAGTCGAGCTTGTTGCGGTAGCCGTCGACCAGCGCCTGCGCCTCGCCGGCCTGCAGCACGCCTTCGCTTTCCAGCTGGGCGGCGTACAGTTCGCGGGTGGTCTTGTGCTTGCGGATGGTCTGGTACATCACCGGCTGGGTGGCCGCCGGCTCGTCGGCCTCGTTGTGGCCCCAGCGGCGGTAGCAGACCAGGTCGATGACCACGTCCTTGTTGAACTGCTGGCGGAAGTCGTAGGCCAGGTTGGCCACGAACGCCACCGCGTCCGGATCGTCGCCATTCACATGGAACACCGGCGCGCCGATCATCTTGGCCACGTCGGTGCAGTACAGCGTGGAACGGGCGTCGTCGCGGGCGCTGGTGGTGAAGCCGATCTGGTTGTTGACCACGATGTGCACGGTGCCGCCGACCGCGAAGCCGCGCGCCTGCGACATCTGGAACAGCTCCATGACCACGCCCTGGCCGGCGAACGCGGCGTCGCCGTGGATGATCACCGGCAGCACCGACTTGCGCGCGGCGTCGCCGTAGCGCTCCTGGCGCGACCGCACGCTGCCGACCACCACGGGGTCGACGATTTCCAGATGCGAGGGGTTGAACGCCAGCGCCAGGTGCACCGACTTGCCGTCGGCCACCGCCACGTCGGCGGAGAAGCCCATGTGGTACTTCACGTCGCCGGTGTGGGCGCGGTCGTCGTGGGCGTGCTCGAACTTGCCTTCGAACTCGTCGAACAGCTTGCGCGGGTTCTTGCCCAGGGTGTTGACCAGCACGTTGAGGCGGCCGCGGTGGGCCATGCCGACCACGATGTCCTTGACCGTGTCGCTGCCGGCGCGCTGCACCAGCACGTCCATCATCGGGATCAGCGAGTCGCCGCCTTCCAGCGAGAAGCGCTTCTGGCCGACGTACTTGGTGTGCAGGTAGCGCTCCAGGCCCTCGGCGGCGGTGATCCGCTCCAGGGTGCGGCGGCGGCTGGCGGTGTCGCCGGCGATGTTGCCGCCCGCGTTCTCCAGGCGCTGGTAGATCCACTGGCGCTGTTCGAACTCGGAGATGTGCATGAACTCGCTGCCGATCGACCCGGTGTAGGTCGCCTTCAGCCGCGCCAGCAGGTCGCGCAGTTTCATCCGCGGCTGGCCACCGAGGCCGCCGGTGCTGAACTCGCTGCCCAGATCGCTTTCCGACAGGCTGTGGAACGGCAGGCCCAGGTCCGGCGGGTTCACCGGCGGGGTCAGGCCCAGCGGATCCAGCCGCGCGCCGAGGTGGCCGCGCGAACGGTAGGCGGTGATCAGGCGGCCGACATGGCGCTCGCGCTCGTCGCCGCTCGGGCCGGTGCCGCTGTTGGCGGCCTGGCGCGCGGCGCTGGCGATGTGGGCGATGACCGCCGAGTGGGGGACGTCACCGGCATCGCGGCCCTGGAAGCCGTCGAAGTAGGTTTTCCACTTGGGATCGATGCTGTCGGGAGAGACCAGATACTGTTCGTACAGGTCTTCGATATAGGCGGCATTGCCGCCGGCGAGTTGCGATGACTGCGCAAACTGCTTGAGTAGATTGTCCACGATGGTGGGGTGCGGTCGCTTTGTTTGGGGTGGCTTGCGGCAGGAACCGGCGGACGCGAGGGCCGCGCGGGCGTAATCAAGCGCAAAAATTATACCCCCATGAACCAGCCGGGGTGTGCATTCGGCGTGGTCAAGGCCGATCCCGGTTCATCCGTGGCAGTTGCGGCGTGGTCGCGGCCGCCTCACCAGCCCAGGGCGCGCAGTTCGCTGCAGGGCCGGGCGCGCTCCCAGACCCGGTCGAAGGTGGCGCGCAACTGGCGCGCGCGGCCGCCACCGAGCAGGTCGGTCTCGCCGTCGTAACGGTGACCGAGTCCACGGAAGTAGTAGCCGCCGCCGTCGTTGACCAGGTAGGCGGTGGCGTCGCTGCGGTCCACCGGATCGCTGACTTCGCGGAACTGGAACACGCTGGGCAGGCGCTGTGCCAGCGCCAGCAAGGGGGCGCCGACGCGCTGCGGCGCGGCCGCGTCGTGCAGCAAAACACGCACCTGCTTGGCATGCGCGGCGACCGCGAAGCGCCGCAGTTGCTCCACCACGCGGGCATCGTCGAGCAGGCCGGGATCCAGCATGCGGCTGTGGATCAGCACCTGGCGGCGGGCCTGCGCCAGCACCGCGATGCTGGCGGCGATCGCCATCGCCGCGTCCTCCACCGCCACCGCGCCGTCGAAGCGGCGGCGCAGCGGCACGGCCTCCGCGGTGGCGGCCACGCCGCCCGGGGGCGGCAGGAAGCCGTGGCGGGCACAGAACGCCAGTGCCGCGGCCGGCGCCTGCAGTTCCAACTGCGGCCAGTGCCGGCGCTGCGCTGTCTCGATCAGGCCGCGCAGCAGCGCGCTGCCGACGCCGCGTCCCCGCCAGTCCGGCAGCACCGCCAGCGCGGCGATCCGCCGGTCCGCGCCGAGCCGGGCCGCGCCCACCGCCTGGCCGTCGTCGCTGCGCGCGACCAGATGGTCGCCCAGCGCGTCCAGCGCGGCGGCGGCGTCGGCCAGGTCCACGGCGGTGCCGGCCGCGGCACGCAGCGCGCGCAGTTCGGCGCCGTCGCGGACGGGGTCGAGCGCAGCGATGCGGAAACCGGGGCCGGGCATGGTCGGATCAGGCCGCGTCGGCGTCCTCGTCGGTGGCGTCCTCGGCCTCCAGCGGCTGGTAGAAGCCGCCTTCGATCAGCTCCAGCAGGGTCTGCCTGCCGGCCGCCGACAGCGCGGCGTAGTCGGTGCCGTCGATGTGTTCGGCCGCGGCCAGGCGCTTGGCGTCCTTGACCGGCAGCGCGAACTCCTGGCCGCTGCAGAACAGCATGGCGCCGCGGCTGGCACGCCGCCACGCCGGCCGCGCCCACGGGTGCCGCTGCAGGACCAGGCCTTGTTCCAGCGCGGCGGCGATCTCTTCCGCCGGCGGCAGGCCGGCCGGCGGCAGGATCTCGCCAGCGGCACGGTAGGTGGTGATGAAGCGGCCGAACCAGGCGCCCAGCTTGTCCGGGTCGTTCATGCGCAGGGCGTTCAGCGCCTCGACCACGCGACCCATCGCCGCCGCGTCGATCTCGTACGGATCGGCCGGCGCCTGCAGGTCTTCGTCGTGGTAGCGCAATGCCTCGTCGGCGCCGTCGATCAGGGTGTCCAGGTAATCGGCGATCAGCTCGGCCGAGGACGGTGCGCGCATGCCCACCGAGAAGGTCAGGCAGGCGTCTTCGGCGACGCCGTGATGCGGCACCAGCGGCGGCAGGTACAGCATGTCGCCCGGTCCCAGCACCCAGTCGTGGGTCGGGTCGAACTGGCGCAGCAGTTTCAGCTCCACGTCGTCGCGGAAGTCGGTCGGCGGCGCCGGGCGGCCCAGTGCGACGCTGGCGTCGATCTGCCAGCGGCGATGGCCGTGGGCCTGCAGCAGGAACACGTCGTAGTGGTCCACGTGCGCGCCGACCGAGCCGCCGCGCGCGGCGAAGCTGACCATCACGTCGTCCACCCGCCAGCGCGGCAGGAAGCGGAACTGCTCGAGCAGAGCGCGGATGTCCGGGTCCCACTTGTCCACGTCCTGCACCAGCAGGGTCCAGTCGTGGTCGGGCATGCCCGGGAATTCGTGCTCCTGGAACGGGCCGCTGCGCACCCGCCAGCGGTCGTTGGCGCGGTCGTGCTCGATCAGCCGCGACAGCGCCGCTTCCTCGCAGGCCAGGCCGGCCAGGTCGCCGGGCTCGATCGGTGAGACGAAGTTGGGGAAGGCGTTGCGGATCAGCAACGGGCGCTTGTGCCAGTAGTCGCGCAGGAAGGTCGCCGCGGGCATGCCCAGCGGTTGCCCGGGGCGGGCGTGGAGTTCGAAGGCGGGAGGGGCGGTCTTGCGGGCAGCCATGTGCGGTGGGTCCTTGCGACGCGGAAGGTAAAGGGCAGGCGCAGCGGCGCCGGCGGACCCGGCCATTGTCCGCCGGTTTGGCCCGTGGGGCCATCGCGCTGGCCTTCGTGTGCGCCGCTGTGCGCGGATGGACGGCCGCGCGGATGCCCTGGCGGTGTGTCGCGACCGCGCAACGTGGGTGACCCCGTGCGCGCAGGCCAGGGGCGGCGCCAGGCGCATCCGGACTGGGCGATGACGGCGACGCCGGGTAGGTCAGGGCAGTGGGGGCGCAGCGCCGCTCGCGCTATTGGACCAGGATGCGGTTGTCGCGGCCGCTGTCGTCGACCTGGGCGCTGCCGCTGCGCTGGACGATGGCATTGCCGTTGCCCTGCAGAGCGATGGTGTCGATCTCGCTGGCCTGCAACTGGTTCTGGTCGCCGGACACGTCCAGTGTCGCGATGCGCGCCATTTGCAGCCGGCCATGGCGGCCGAACAAGGCGACCTGCCCGGCATCGCCGCGCATCGCGATCTGGGCGTTGTCGCCGAGCACGCGCAGGGTGTCGGCCCGCTCGATCTGCAGGTTGCCGTTGCGGCCGAACAGACTGACGGTGGCGCAATGCCCGTGCAGCACCAGGGTGGCGTCGCGGCCGACGATGTTCAGGTCGCGACCGTCGCAATCGATGTCGCCGCTGGCCGAGGCGGCCATGCGGATCGGCGCCTCGGCGTCGCGCTCGTCGCCATCGGCGATGTCGCCGGCCGACGGCGCCGCCGCGATCGGCGGCGCGGCCGGCATGACCACGGTGCGTGGGGCGGCGGTGTGCGCGCCATCGCCGGCCGGCGGGCGTGGCGCCTGCGCGCAGCCGGCCAGGATCAGCAGCGGCAACACAAACAACGGGGTGGGTCTCATCGCGGGACTCTGCTGTGAGCCACCAGCATGCCCCCGGCCGATTAACCCAGGATGGACGGGACTAGGGCGTGCCATCAATCCCCGAGCATGCCGCGCCGTGGCCCTTCGGGTTGGGCCTGGCAGACCCAACGCGGCATACTCGGGAATGGGTGACGCGCCCTAGACGCCGCGCGCCAGCCGCTCGGCCAGGCCGACGTAGCCGCCCGGGGTCAGCTCGCGCAGGCGCTGCTTGGCGTCCTCGGGCAGGTCCAGGGTCTCGACGAAGGCGCGCATCGAGTCGGCGGTGATGCCCTGGCCGCGGGTCAGCGCCTTGAGCTGCTCGTAGGGATTGGGCAGGCCGTGGCGGCGCATCACCGTCTGCACGGCTTCGGCCAGCACTTCCCAGGCGGCATCCAGGTCGGCGTCCAGGCGCTCCGGGTTCACGGTCAGCTTGCCCAGGCCCTTGGCCAGCGAGTCCAGCGCCACCTGGGTATGGCCGAAGGCGGTGCCGAGCGCGCGCAGCACGGTGGAGTCGGTGAGGTCGCGCTGCCAGCGGCTGATCGGCAGCTTGGCCGAGAAGTGCTCGAACAGGGCGTTGGCGATGCCGAAGTTGCCTTCGGCGTTCTCGAAGTCGATCGGGTTGACCTTGTGCGGCATGGTCGAGGAGCCGACTTCGCCTTCCTTGAGCTTCTGCTTGAAGTAGCCCAGCGAGATGTAGCCCCAGATGTCGCGCGCCAGGTCGATCAGCACGGTGTTGGCGCGGCGGGTGGCGTCGCCCAGTTCGGCGACGTTGTCGTGCGGCTCGATCTGGGTGGTGTAGGGGTTGAACACCAGGCCCAGGCTTTCCACGAAACGCTGCGCGAAGCCCGGCCAGTCGACGTCGGGATAGCTGGCGACGTGGGCATTGTAGTTGCCGACCGCGCCGTTGATCTTGCCGGTCAGCTCGACCGCGGCGATCTGCCGGCGCTGGCGCTCGAGGCGGGCGACGACGTTGGCGATCTCCTTGCCCAGGGTGGTCGGCGAGGCGGTCTGGCCGTGGGTGCGCGACAGCATCGGCTGTGCGGCCTGCGCATGGGCCAGGGCGCGCAGCGTCGCGATCACCGCGTCCAGGGTCGGCAGCAGCACCTCGCGCCGGGCCTGCTCCAGCATCAGCCCGTAGCTGAGGTTGTTGATGTCCTCGCTGGTGCAGGCGAAATGCACGAACTCCAGGGCCGGGCCGAGTTCGGCGTCGTCCTTGAGCTGCTCCTTGATGAAGTACTCCACCGCCTTGACGTCGTGGTTGGTGGTGCGCTCGATCTGCTTGACCCGCGCCGCGTGCTCCACGCCGAAGCCCTCGGCCAGCGCGCGCAGGCGTTGCGCCGCCGCCGGCGAGAACGCGGCCAGCTCGCCGATGCCCGGCTCGGCGCCCAGCGCCAGCAGCCATTCGATCTCCACCTTCACCCGCGCCTTGATCAGGCCGTATTCGGAGAAGATCGGCCGCAGGGCGTCGACCTTGCCGGCATAGCGGCCATCGAGCGGGGACAGGGCGAGCAGGGCGGAATCGGACATGGCGGGGCGTGGGGTGGTGTCGGCGGGAGCGCCATTCTACGTCGGCGCGGCCTCGGCCGGCGCCAGGCGTACCGTCACCGCCTGGATGCGGTGCCCGGCCATGCGCTTGACCGTGAACAGGTGGCCGTCGATCTCCAACTGCTCGCCTTCCTCGGGCAGCCGCTGCAACTGGTGCACGATCAGCCCGCCGACCGAGTTGAGGTGCTCCGGTGCGCGCAGGTCGCGGCCGAGCAGGCGTTCGAGGCGGAAGATCGAGGTCGAGCCGGCCACCAGCACACTGCCGTCGGCGCCGCGGGTCGGCGCGTCCTTGACCACGTGCGGGTGCTCGTCCTCGATGTCGCCGACCACCACTTCCAGCAGGTCTTCCAGGGTGAAGTAGCCGAGGATGCGGCCGTGCTCGTCCACGCACAGCGCCATGTGCGTGGTACCGGTGCGGAAGCGCTCCAGCACCAGCGGCACCGGCGTTTCCAGTGCGATCAGATTGGCCGGGCGCAGCAGCGGGCGCAGGTCGTCGCTGCGGCGGCCGCGGGCGATCTCCACCAGCAGGTCCTTCATGTGCAGGATGCCCAGCACCTGCTCGCCGTCGCGGTCGAACCACGGATAGCGGCTGTAGCGGCTGTCGGCGAACTCGGCCATCACCGCGTCCAGCGCCATGCCCTCGCGGAACCCGCGCAGATGGTCGCGCGCGCGCATCAGGTCGCCGGCCACCAGTTCCGGCAACTCCAAGGCATGGCTCATCAGGGTCAGCTCGTGATCCGGCGCGCCGCCGGCGGGTTGCTGGCGGCCGACGATCAGCTTCAGCTCCTCGCGCGAATAGCGATGCGAGGTGTGCTCCACATCGCCCCAGCCCGCGGCCTTCAGCAGCGCGTTGGCGCTGGTGTTGAGCAGCCAGATCGCCGGATACATCGCCCAGTAGAACAGGTACAGCGGTGCGGCGGTCCACAGCGACATGCGCTCCGGGCGGCGGATCGCCATCGACTTCGGGGCCAGTTCGCCCAGCACGATGTGCAGGAACGAGATGACGCTGAAGGCGATGACGAAGGCGCTCAGGCGCGCCGCCTCTTCGCTCAGCCCCAGCAGGTCGAACAGCGGCTGCAGCAAGTGCGCGAAGGCCGGCTCGCCGACCCAGCCCAGGCCCAGCGAGGACAGGGTGATGCCGAGCTGGCAGGCCGACAGGTAGGCGTCGAGGTGGCCGTGCACGTTGAGCAGCAGGCGGCCGCGCCAGCCGTGGTGCTCGGCCAGGCCCACGGCCTGCGTGTGGCGCAACTTGACCAGGGCGAACTCGGCGGCGACGAAGAAGCCGTTGAGCAGCACCAGCAGCATCGCCAGTGCCAGCAGCAGGAGGTTGCCGATCATGTGCGTTCCCCGGCGCGCGCGGCTGGCGCGTCATGGCGCCGGGCGGGAGGGGTGGAAACGGCGGGGTGCGTGGTCCGGCGCAGCGTGCGCCGGCATCTACAGTCTGAATCGTCGCCCATGGCGGCGTGAGATTTCCATCGGTGATACGTCGCCGCAGTCTAGCCGATGCACTGCGTCGCCGCCGCAGGCGCGCGCCATCTCGCGCAGTCCGTCACAGGCAAAGCGTCGCCAACGAATACCGTGGAAGGACGCGCAACCGCTGTTGCGAATCCCCAATCCCGACTCCCCGGCCTTTCAGCAGCCGAATGGCTGATCATCCCCGCACTCAACCATCACGCCGCGACGATCTTTTCGTTTGCTAGACTTTCTGTAACCGTTTTCAATCTCGATATTCCCCCATGAAATCTTCCTTGCGTCTGGCGGCGCTGGCAGCCGCTGTGTCCGTTTTTCTCACCGCCTGCGGTGGCAAGCCTGCGGCGACACCGGCCGGTTCCGATGCCAGTGCCGATGCCAACCATGCATCCGCCGATGTCGGCGCCAGCGACGCGGACCAGGCGCTGACCGGCAAACTCAACGCCTACATCGAATGCTTCAACAAGGTCGATGGACGCATCCACGAAGGCGCGCAGCAGTACGTGCGCTGGATGGCCGATCCCAAGGCCGGCCCCACCGGCAAGGAAACCAGCGTGTACGGGCCCGCCCCGATCGACGAGTACGCGATGAAGCTGTGCGATGCGCCGATGACCCAGGCGATCGCGGCCAAGCCGTCGCTGCCGGCGCTGGATGCCGCGGCGAAGCGCTATCTGGCCGCCTTGAAGACGCTGCAGCCGCTGGCCAACCAGGCGCGCGACTACTACGACCGCGAGGACTACCAGGACGACCAGTTCGCCAAGGGCAAGCAACTGCATGCGCCGCTGATGGCCGCGCTGTCCGAATTCCACGAGGCCAGCGAGGCCTTCAGCCACGAACTGGAGGCGCAGAACGACGCCGCACAGCGCGAACAGCTGAAGGCGATGGAAAAGGCCGAGGGCCGCACCCGCGACTTTTATCGGTTGTCGATGATGCTCGAGGCCAAGGACATCGTCGGCCTGATGCAGGACGACGACTTCGACACCGCCAAGGCCACGGCATTGGTGGCCGGCTTCAACAGCCTGTCCGACGAGGCGCACGCCAAGGTCGCCAACCAGGAGCCGGGCAAGTCCGACTGGAGCGATTTCGAGACCGCGGCGGAGAACTTCCGCAAGGAATCCAAGGCGCGCATCAAGCGGGTGGCGGAGAAGATTCCGTACAGCGCATTCGAGCAGCGCTCGCTGGACAATCCGATCGTCGCGCCGGAAGGCTCGCCGGCACGCCTGATGAAGAGCTACAACGACCTGGTGTTCCAGAGCAATCGCCAGCAGTAAGCGTCCTGGCCGGCGGCGCAATGCCGCCGGTCTGCCGCGGCGGTCGCCACGGCAGCCCGCGTGCTGCCGCGTCTTGTCGGCGCTACGGCCGGTCATTGCGTACCGTCGACGGTCACCGCGTTGGCTGCCTGCATCCGCCGATCACCGCGCGCGCCTGGCACGCCTCCAGACATTCCTAACATCCGCCGGCGCACACTGCTGACGCCGGGCGCTGCGCCACGGATAATGCGCGCGCCAGCCGCAGTCCCGCCAGCCTGCCTCCCCGGACGTCCGACGACGGCGCCGATGGATTCCCTTTTGCAGATGCGGAGATTGTGCGATGAGTGACACATTCAGGGTCGAACACGACAGCATGGGCGAACTGCAGGTGCCTGCAGAGGCCTTGTGGGGAGCGCAGACCCAGCGTGCGGTGCAGAACTTTCCGGTGTCCGGGCAGCCGATGCCACGCGGCTTCATCCGCGCGCTGGGCCTGATCAAGGCCGCCGCGGCCGGCGTCAATGCCGACCTGGAGCTGTTGCCGAAGGCCGTCGCCAAGGCGATCCAGGCCGCGGCGCTTGAGGTGGCCGATGGTCGCCACGACGCGCACTTCCCGATCGACATCTACCAGACCGGGTCCGGCACCTCATCGAACATGAACGCCAACGAGGTCATTGCCACGCTGGCCAACCGCGCCGCCAAGGCCGAGGGCAAGAACGGCAGCAAGACACGGCCGGCGGTGCATCCCAACGACCACGTCAACCTCGGCCAGAGTTCCAACGACGTGGTCCCCACCGCGATCCGCGTCGCTGCGTTGCTCGCTGCGCGCGAGCATCTGCTGCCGTCGCTCAAGCACCTGCGCAAGACGATCGACAAGCGCGCCAAGCAGTTGCAGGGTGTGGTCAAGACCGGGCGCACCCACCTGATGGACGCGATGCCGCTGACCTTCGGCCAGGAGTTCGGTGCCTGGTCGGCGCAGCTGGTGTCGGCGCAGGCGCGCATCGACGACAGCCTCAAGCGCCTGCGCCGGCTGCCGCTGGGCGGCACCGCCATCGGCACCGGCATCAACGCCGATCCGCGCTTTGGCGGCAAGGTCGCCAAGGCGCTGTCGGCGCTGACCGACCATACCTTCGAGAGCGCCGAGAACAAGTTCGAGGGCCTGGCCGCGCAGGACGATGCGGTGGAACTGTCCGGCCAGCTCAACGCGCTGGCGGTGGCGCTGATCAAGATCGCCAACGACCTGCGCTGGATGAACGCCGGGCCGCTGGCCGGCCTCGGCGAGATCGAGTTGCCGGCGCTGCAGCCGGGCAGCTCGATCATGCCGGGCAAGGTCAATCCGGTGATTCCCGAAGCCACGGTGATGGCCTGCGCGCAGGTCATCGGCCACCACACCGCGATCACCGTGGCCGGGCAGACCGGCAACTTCCAGTTGAACGTGACCCTGCCGCTGATCGCGGCGAACCTGCTGGACTCGATCCAGTTGCTGGGCAACGTGTCGGTGCTGCTGGCCGATTCGGCGATCGCCGGGCTCAAGGTGCGCGAGGAGCGGGTACGCGAGGCGCTGGACCGCAATCCGATCCTGGTGACCGCGCTGAATCCGATCATCGGCTACGAGAAGGCCGCGGCGATCGCCAAGCGTGCCTACAAGGAGAACCGGCCGGTGCTGGAGGTGGCCAGGGAGGACAGCGGCCTCGGCGAGGACGAACTGCGCCGGCTGCTGGACCCTGCCGCACTGACCGAAGGCGGCATCCATGCCGGCGCGGGTGGCGGCGGCTGAGTCGTGACGGAGCGCATGCTGGCGGTTGAACCTGACAGCCGTCGGGACGAAGTCCCTCCCACACTGCGCCCAGACACCTTATCGCAAGCTGCGTAGGAGCAGCTTCAGCCGCGACGGGCCTTCCCGGTAAAGCCCATCGCGGCTGAAGCCGCTCCTAAAGGAAGGAGCGAACTCTTACTGAAGGCTCTCATGCCGGCGCACGCGCGCCGGCACGTCTCAGCGGCGTTCGGCCTGCAGGTTGCCGAAACTGTCGCGATACGGCTGCAACGAGGGAATGTCGCGCAGCACGGCCGCCTGCGCTTCGGTGATCTCCGGGGTCGGCGCGAAGCCCACCGAGCGCATGTTCGGGTCCGGCGCCGCGGTCTCCAGGGTGCGCTGGCGCTGCATCTGCAGGTGCATGAACAACTGCTGCAGTTCGGTGCGCTGCGCGGCGGGCAGCGGCAGTTCGATGTCGTCGATGCGCAGGCTGCCGTCGGGCCCGATGGTGGCATTGGCGGCCGGGGCGCGGCGCAGCATCACGTTCATGCTGTCCACCGCCACCCGCGGCTTGCTGCGCTCGGCGCGCGAGGAGGTGGTCTCGCCGCCGCGTCCGCCGCAGGCGGCGAGCAGCAGGCATAACGACAGCAGCGAGAACCAGGCGAACAGCGTCTTCTTCATGGAGGCGATGCAGTGGGGGAGTGCGGGCATTCTAGAACGTGCGGCGGCTGCGGTCGTGGCGAGGCGCGCTGGCCGCGCATCAGCTGCGTGAGGTCGAAGCGGACTGCATGGCGCGCGCGAGCACGCTGAACATCCGTTCGTCGGTGGATTGCGCGACGTTGAAACGCAGGAAATCGCCTGCGCTCAACGACTGGCTGAAGGCATTGCCCGGCGCCAGCACCACGCCTTCCTGCAGGCAGGCGTGCGCGATCGCCGCGGCCTCCATGCCCGCGGGCAGCCTGCACCAAAGGAACAGGCCGGCCCGTGGAATCAGCCAGGGTCGGATGCCGAGACCCTGGAGCCGCTCTACCGTCCTGGCCATCTGCTCCGCCAGGCGCCGCCGCAAGGTCTCCAGATGCCGGCGGTAGCCGCTGTCGGTCAGGGCGATCCGCACGGCCTCGGCCGCCAGCCGGCCGCCGCCGAAGCTGGTGGCGATCTTCAGGTCGGCGAGGCTTTCGATCCAGTCGCCACGTGCGGCGATGTAGCCGCAACGCAGCGACGCCGACACCGTCTTGGAAAAGCTGCCGATCTGGATGACCCGCGCCAGACCGTCGAAGGCCGCCAGCCGCGGGGCGGGGCTGGTCTCGAAGTCGGCGAAGATGTCGTCCTCGACGATCACCAGGTCCGAGCCCTCGGCCAGGAGCAGCAGCCGGTGCGCCGTCGCCGCGGACAGGGTCGCGCCGGTGGGGTTGTGGATCCCCGAATTGGTGATGTACAGCCGCGGCGCATGCGCCCGCAGCGCCGCTTCGAAGTGCGCCACGTCCGGTCCGTTCGGCGTATAGGGCACGCCCACGACCTGCACGCGATGCGCCTTGAGCAAGGCATGGAAATTGAAGTAGCACGGGTCGTCGACCAGCACCGTGTCGCCGGGCGAGAGCAGGAAACGGCCGATCAGGTCGATCGCATGCGTGCCCGATTCGGCGAGCAGGATCTGTTCGGGCGGCGCCTGCACGCCATTGCCCGCCAGCCGTCGCGACAGGAATTGGCGCAAGCCGGGGTGGCCCAGGGGCGTGGCGTACTCGGTCAGTTCCTGCGTGTCGGCGCGCGCCAGCGTGCGCAGTGCGCGGCGCATGCCCGCGCCGTACAGCCATTCGGGTGGCAGCCAGCCGCAGCCGGGCTTGAGCACGCGCGCATCCGCTTCCAGCGACTGCCGCGATACCCACAGCGGATCGATCTGCCGGTCGAGCTTCGGGCCGAGTTGCGCCAGCGCCAGTGGGGCCACCGACCCGGCCACATAGAAGCCCGACCCTGGGCGCGCCGCGATCGCGCCCTCGGCCGCCAGCCGCTCGTAGGCTTCCACCACCGTCGACACCGACACCCGCAGCGCGCGCGCCTGCGCACGCACGGAGGGCAGGCGCGCTCCCGGCAGGCTGGTGCGGTTGGCGATGCGGGCGCGGATGTCGGCCATCACCGCATCGATGCGCGTGCCGGGTGCTGCGGGTCTGTCCACTGTCGTCAGCTGTACTGGGTCTTGAGCCATAACAGTACTGCGAAACCGTATTGGATCGTATCTGGCCGGATTGGTCCCGCGAGGCATCTACTCAACGGCGATGCAGAAGGAGACGCGCATGGAAAAAACCACCGGTGGCTGGATCAATGGATGTATCGGCGTGATGATTTTTGCGGGGTCGTTGCCCGCAACGCGCGTCGCGGTCGCCGATTTCTCCCCCGTGTTCCTGACCTGCGCCCGCGCCAGCATTGCCGCCGCGCTGGGGCTGGCGCTCCTGCTCGGGTTTCGGCAACCGCGTCCGCGCCGCGCCGAACTCCCCGCCTTGGCGATGACGGCGCTGGGGGTCGTGGCCGGATTTCCCCTGCTGACCGCACTGGCGCTGCAGCACGTCACCTCGGCGCATTCCATCGTGTTCGTGGGCCTGCTGCCGTTGTGCACCGCCGTCTTCGCCGTGTTGCGCGCCGGCGAACGCCCGCGTCCACCGTTCTGGGTGTTCTCGCTGGCCGGTGCCTGCAGCGTCGTCGGCTATGCGGCGATCGGCGGGATCGACGCCTCGTGGCAGGGCGATCTGCTGATGCTGGCCGCGGTGGTGCTGTGTGGGCTGGGCTATGCGGAGGGCGCGCGCCTGTCGCGCACGCTGGGCGGATGGCAGGTCATCTGTTGGGCGCTGGTGCTGTCGCTGCCGCTGATGGTGTCCCTGGCCTTGCTGACGCAGCCTGCGTCGTTCGGCACCGTGCGCATGCCGGCATGGCTTGGCCTGGGCTATGTCTCGCTGTTCAGCATGTTGATCGGCTTCGTGTTCTGGTACCGCGGCCTGGCGCAAGGCGGGATCGCGGCGGTCGGGCAACTGCAGTTGTTCCAGCCCTTCATCGGCTTGGGCCTGGCCGCGTTGCTGCTGCACGAAACGGTGCGCTGGACGATGCTGGCGGTGACCCTGGTCGCGATGGTCTGCGTGGCCGGCGCGAAACACTACGCCCGCTGAAACCGCGACCGCCCGGCAGGCGTTTGCACGCCTGCCGGGTGGAGCGCGGACTCAGCGGGCGCTCGTGGACGATGGTCGCGGCAGCGTGGCTGCCGCCGATTACGCGGCCGAGTGCTTGCAGTCGCTGACGTCGCTGTCTTCCAGCGTGGAATACGGACGGAACGCCGGCACCTTCTGCATCAGCGCATCCTGCGCGGCGCGCAGCGCGGCGACTTGGTCGCAGATCTTCAGCGCCGCCTGCTTGATCTTGTCGGCCTGCGCCTCGACCTGCGCGCCGATATGGTCGGTGTCGCCGCTGAGCACGCCGCTGATCGCATCGCCGGCCGCCTTCACGCCCAGTGCCGCGCCGGCCTTGCCGACTTCCACACCCTGCTTGCCGACCGCCTCGATCTGGCTGCGGTAGGCCAGCAACAGGCGCTGCTGCTCGGCGTCCAGCGCGACCGGCTTGCCGTCGATCAGCAGCTTGCCGTCGCGGGTGATGGTGGCCGGCGGCTGGCCATCGGCCTTCAGGGTGAGGTCGCCGTTGAGGAAGGTCAGGCTTTGCGCGCCACCGTGATCGACGACGACGCGGTCGTTCGACGAGGCCGAGCGCTGGCAGGCGCTGAGCGAGAACAGCACGGCCAGGGCGACGCCGGCCAGGGACAGGGAACGGTACTGCATGGGCGCGTCCTCGTGTGGATGTGGAAGGAGAATCGGGTAGCAGGATCAGCGCGGCTTGGGCAGGTTGACGCTGCCACGCACGCCGCGGTGGGTGACGTCGCCGCTGCCGACCTTCTGCACGCTCAGGTTGCCGCCGACGGTGCCGACATCCAGGTCGCCGGAGCCGACCGTCTGCACCGCGACATTGCCGGTGACGTCGCGCAGTTGCACGTCGCCGGAGCCGACGCTGTCGACCTGCACGCTGCCGCGCACGCCGTGCACGGTCAGGTCGCCGGAGCCGACGGTGCCGACCTTGACGTCGCCGCCGACCTGATCGGCCTTGACGTCGCCCGAGCCCAGCGTCGGCAAAGCCACGCTGCCGACATTGCGCAGTTCGATGTCGCCGGAGCCGACCGTGGCGCTGACCGCGCCGCGAATGTTCTGCGCGTGCAGGTCGCCGGAGCCGACCTTGGCGTCGAGCGAGGCCACGCCGCTGATCTCGGCGTCGCCGGAGCCCAGTTGCAGCTGCACCGGCAGGTTGGCCGGGATGCTGCCGGCCACGTTGAGGTAGGCGTAGCGGTTGCCGACGCTGATGCCGTGGATCTTGCCCTCGTGCTTCAGCGTCACCACCAGGGTGTCGCCGTCGTGGCGCTGGCGCAGGGTCAGCTCCTTGAGCATGTCCGCGTCGGAGGCGCAGGCGCGGCCGCGCAGGGTGGAGTCGCCGCTGGCGCCGCTGAGCTTGAGGTCGTTCTGCTGCACGTCCAGCAGCACCGACTTGACGCCGGTCAGGTCCAGCTTCAGTTCGCGCGGTTCGGAATACTTGCAGTCGTCGGCCATGGCGACGGCCGGCAGCGACAGCAGGGCACACAGGGCGAGGGTCTTGCGCATCGGAAAACTCCTTGCGGAAAAGGGAAGAGAGACGGAGGTGCGATCAGGCTTCGTCGCGCCAGCGGCGCACGTAGATCGCGGCGACGATGAAGGCCACGCCGACCGCGGCGCCGATCCAGATGTCGGGGTCGCGGAACAGCACCCAGCTGTCGCCGAGATGGATCGCATTGACCAGATCCTGCGGACCGCTGATGTGGGTCTCGGCCACCTGCTCGTTCAGCACCGGACCCCAGCTGCCGGGCAGCACGCTGAGCAGGCCGCGGTAGACCACGGTGTACCAGATCAGGTTGTGGTTGACATCGAGCATCGGCAGGATGCCCATCATGCTCGCCATCACGCAGCCCAGGATCGGGATCAGCACCGCCCACAGGAACGGCTTGCTGCGCGCCCAGGCCGAGCACAGCATCAGCCAGCCGATCGCCGGCAGCGACCACAGCACCTGCACCGGCAGTGCGGCCAGGACCATGCCGATGATGCGCAGCGGGTGCGATTCGGTGAAGACCGCGGTGCTCTGCGGGATACCGTTGACCGACAGGGTCAGGGCGGTGACCACCCACAGTGCCAGACCGATCAGCAGGCCGATGCCGATCGCCAGCAGCGGCGCCAGCAGCAGCGCCCAGGCGGCCTTGGACAGCACGGTGCCGGTGTCCGACAGCGGCAGCGACTTCCAGAACAGCACGCTGCGGTCGCGGCGGTCGTCGTACAGCGCGCCCAGCGCGTAGAAGAACACCACGAAGCCGACCACGATGCAGGCCAGGATCACCCCGGCGAGCATGGTGCCGTCGCCGACCGCGCCGATGATCTGGTGGGCATTGTTGGCCTGGCCTTCCCATTGCACATCGTTCAGACGTACGCCGCCGCCGTGGTTGCGGCCGGCGATGCTGCCGATGATCGACAGCACCGTGTACAGGGTGGCGACGATGCCGCCGGTAATGACCGGGGCCCACAGGAAACCGCCGCGGTGTTCCCAGAACTCGCGCTTGAGCAGCCACTTGAAGGTGGACACGGGAGAGATCGATTTGGCGGGAGCGTTCATGCGTAGGTGCCCTTCATGATGGCGACGAACAGGTCGGCCAGGCCGGGGGTGCGGGTTTCGCCGAGTGCGGTCAGCTGCGCCTGCGGCACGCCGTCGTACAGGAACACCGACTTGCCGAACGGCAGGCCGCGTTCGTCGATCGGCTGCAGCGCGCGCGCCGCCTCGATGCGCTCGGCCGGCACCAGCAGTTCGGTGTAGCGGGTGGCCATGTGCTCCATGTCGGCGCTGAGCACGATGCGACCGTCGCGGATGAACAGCACGTCGGTGAGGATGTGCTCGATCTCCTCCACCTGGTGGGTGGTGATGACGATGGTCTTCTGCTCGTCGAAGTAGTCTTCCAGCAGGCGCTGGTAGAACTCCTTGCGGTACAGGATGTCCAGGCCCAGGGTCGGCTCGTCCAGCACCAGCAGGCGCGCGTCGATCGCCATGACCAGGGCCAGGTGCAGTTGCACGATCATGCCCTTGGACATCTCGCGCACCCGCAGCTTGGGCGAGAGCTTGGTGTTGGCCAGGAAGCGCTCGCACTTGGCGCGATCGAAGCGCGGATGCACGCCGGCGACGAAGTCGATCGCCTCGCTGACCCGCATCCAGCGCGGCAGCACCGCCACGTCGGCGATGAAGCACACCTCGTTCATCAGCGCGTCGCGCTGCTTGCGCGGGTCCATGCCCAGCACGCGCAGTTCGCCTTCCACGGCGGTCAGGCCCAGCACCGCCTTCAGCGCGGTGGTCTTGCCGGCACCGTTGGGGCCGATCAGGCCGACGATGCGGCCCGGCGCGATGGCGAAAGACGCATCGGCCAGCGCCGGCTTGTTGTTGTAGGTCTTGCGCAACCCCTGCGCGTAGACGACGGATTCGGATGCGGCGACAGCGGCAGTCATGGCGTTTTCCCCGGTGGCAACAAGTCTTGCAGTGTCAGGCCCAGGCGCTGGATGCGTTCCAGCACCAGGGGCCACTCTTCGTTGAGGAAGCGCTCGCGCTCGCTGCCGCGCAGCTTCTGCGCCGCTTCCTCGGTCATGAACATGCCCAGCCCGCGGCGCTTCTCGACCAGGGCCTCGTCGGCCAGTTCCTGGTAGGCGCGCGAGACGGTGATCGGATTGAGCTGGTACTCGGCAGCCACCTGGCGCACCGAGGGCAGGGCGTCGCCGGGCTTGAGGATGCCGTCGAGCATCATCGCGATGACGCGCTCCTTCAGCTGGCGGTAGATCGGAGCGCCGTCGCTCCATTGGATATCGCTCATGGTCAGCTCCGTGGGCGCAGGGTGCGCGCGAAGGAGAAATAAGGCACGGACAGCGAAGCCCGCAGACGCCGCACCGCCGGGACGGTGGAAGGTGCGGCGCCGGCGGCGCTGTCGTCGTGCGGCGTGCTGGCGCCATAATCCAGCGGCCGTCCCTGGTGGCGTTGGGCGCCGATCCAGCTCGCGCAGAGCAGGGTGCCGACGATGACCAGGGCCGGAAGACTGCGCTGGAGGCGTTTGAGATTCATCGTGGGACCTGCTCTGGGTGAGTGGTGTTGTATTTAACTATAACACCGTTACACGGCATGTCAACACGCTGCAGACCCAAATTCCGACCTGGTCGTGCGTCACTCCCTTCTTCTACTCGACGGTGCCCCATGAAACTTTCCAAGCGTCTGTTTTTCCTCGCGATCCTGGCCGCTGCCGGCACCGTCGGCAGTGCCTGGGCCGGCTCTCTGCTGGACCGGGACTACCGTCCGCTGGCCGGCAAGGAGAAGGTGAACCTGAACAAGACCTACGGCGGCAAGGTGCTGCTGGTGGTCAACACCGCCAGCAAGTGCGGCTACACCCCGCAGTACGACGGCCTGGAGAAGCTGCAGCAGCAGTACGCGGCGCATGGCTTCAGCGTGCTCGGCTTCCCATCCAACGACTTCAAGGGCCAGGAGCCCGGATCGGAGAAGCAGATCCAGGAATTCTGCACGCTCACCTACGGGGTGAAGTTTCCGATGTTCGAGAAGGTGCACGTGATCGGCGACGATGCGACGCCGCTGTACAAGCAACTGACCCAGGCCACCGGCGTGGCGCCGGGCTGGAATTTCCACAAGTATCTGATCGCGCGCGATGGGCGCGTGGTCGCGCAATTCCCGAGCAAGGTCACGCCGGACGATCCGGCCTTGCGCAGTGCCATCGAACGCGAACTGAAAGCGCAGCCGGCGTCGCACTGAAAGCGGGTCAACATCTCGGCCGCACATGCGACAATGCCGGCCTCTGTCTGCGCCAGTTCGGCGCGTCCAGTTCACAGTTCACTTCCAGGGAAAGTAGCGAATGAAGATGGGAATGCGCGGCGCCGTGGCGTCGCTGGTGGTGGGGATGGCGATGGTCGCCGGTCACGCGTCCGCGCAGGCGCCGGCGGCCGGCGGCACGGCGACGACGCTGAGCACCGAGAAGCAGAAGGTCAGCTACGCGATCGGCATGGATGTGGCGCGTTCGTTCGAGCCCATCGCCCAGGACATCGACGTGGACGCGATGCAGCGCGCGATCGAGAACGCCTTCAAGCAGGGCAAGCCGCTGCTGTCCGATGAGCAGACCCAGGCCACCGATACCGCGCTGCGCACGCAGCTGGCCGCGCGCAACGGCCAGCCGGTGCCGGGCATGGCGCCGGGCACGCAGCCGCCGCCGGTGTCCAAGGAGAACGTGGGCCTGATGCTGGGCGACCGTGCGGTCGGTCCGTCGCTGGCGCGGATCCAGAACGACATCGATCTGCCGACGCTGATGGGCGCGGTGCGCACGGTGTTCGCCAAGGGCCAGACCGCGATGACCCAGGAGCAGGCGATGGCCACGCTGCAGGCCTTCGGTGCGTCCAAGCAGGCCGCGGTGGCGACCAAGAACAAGCAGGAAGGCAATGCCTTCCTGGCGCAGAACAAGAACCAGAAGGGCGTGATCACCACCCCGTCCGGCCTGCAGTACATGGTGCTGCGCGAAGGCAGCGGCGCGCGGCCCACGTCCAGCAGCAAGGTGCGGGTGAACTACGAGGGCAAGCTGCTCGACGGCACCGTCTTCGACAGCTCCTACAAGAACGGCCAGCCGGCCGAGTTCGCGCTGAACCAGGTCGTGCCGGGCTGGAGCGAGGGCGTGGCGCTGATGCCGGTGGGGTCCAAGTACCGCTTCTGGATTCCGTCCAATCTGGGCTACGGCCCGCAGGGAATGCCGGGCAGCCCGATCGGCCCGGATGCGATGTTGACCTTCGACGTGGAACTTTTGAACATCCTTCAATAACCGAAAGGAGATTACATGCGCGTAGCGATATTCGGCACCGGCTATGTCGGGCTCGTCACCGGAACCTGTCTGGCCGAAGTCGGCCACCATGTGGTGTGCGTAGACATCGACCAGGCCAAGGTGGATGGGCTCAACAAGGGCGTGGTCCCGATTTACGAGCCTGGCCTCTCGCCGATGGTCAAGGCCAATCACGCCGCACGGAGGCTGTTCTTCACCACCGATGCGGCCAGCGCCATCGCGCATGGGGATATCGTGTTCATCGCCGTCGGCACGCCGCCGGACGAGGACGGTAGCGCAGATCTGCAGTACGTGCTGGCGGTGGCCCGTACCATCGGCCAGCACATCCAGGGGCCGACCATCGTGGTCAACAAGTCGACGGTGCCGGTCGGCACCGCCGACAAGGTGCGCGCGGCGATCGCCGCCGAGCTGGAAGCGCGCGGCGAGGCGATCGAGTTCGACGTGGTCTCCAACCCGGAGTTCCTGAAGGAAGGCGATGCCGTCGCCGATTGCATGCGCCCGGACCGCATCGTCATCGGTAGCAGCAAGCCCGGCTCGGCCGCGCGCCTGCGTCGCCTGTACGCGCCGTTCAATCGCAACCACGACCGCATCGTGGAGATGGACGTGCGCTCGGCCGAACTGACCAAGTACGCGGCCAACGCGATGCTGGCGACCAAGATCAGTTTCATGAACGAGATCGCCAACATCGCCGAGCGCGTCGGTGCCGACGTGGAGAAGGTGCGCCAGGGCATCGGCTCGGATCCGCGCATCGGTTGGCACTTCATCTACCCGGGTGCCGGCTACGGCGGCTCGTGCTTCCCCAAGGACGTGCAGGCGCTGGCGCGTACCGCGCAGCAGGTCGGGCATGCGCCCCGGCTGCTGGATGCGGTGGAAGCGGTCAACGAGGCGCAGAAGGGCCATCTGTACGAGCTGATCCAGCGCCACTACGGTGCGGCGCAGTCGCTGAAGGGCAAGACCTTCGCGGTGTGGGGCCTGGCCTTCAAGCCCAACACCGACGACATGCGTGCCGCCTCCAGCCGCCGCCTGCTGGCGCAACTGTGGGAGGCGGGCGCGACGGTGCGTGCCTACGATCCGGAGGCGACCGACGAGGCCAAGCGCATCTTCGGCGAGCGCGCCGATCTGCATTTCTGCGACGATGCCTTCGACGCGCTGGAAGGCGCCGATGCGCTGGCGGTGGTCACCGAGTGGAAGCAGTTCCGCAGCCCCGACTTCACCCGCATGAAGGAGCTGATCGGCGATGCGGTGGTGTTCGACGGCCGCAATCTCTACGATCCGCAGGAAATCGAGAGCTTCGGCCTGGCGTACTACGGCATCGGCCGCGGACGTTCGATCCATGCAGCATGATTTTTCCACCCAGGATCGGTTGCTGGAAAACCGCCTGATCGAGCTGGAAACGCGCCTCTCCTTCCAGGAGCAGGCGCTGTCGGAAATGAGCGATGCCCTGGCCGAAGCGCGTATCGAAAGCCAGCGCAACGCCGAGTTGCTGCGTCACCTGCTCGAAGATCTGGGCAAGGTGCGCAGCACGCTCTACGCCGATCCGGCCGACGAACCGCCGCCGCCGCATTACTGATCCCCCGAACCGACCGATGCCGTCCCGATGAGCGATACCCTCCGCGAGCAGTTGCTGGGCCTGGGCTTCAAGCCCGCGCCGAAACCCGAACGCAAAGCCCCGCCTGCCGCGCCGCGGCCGCAGGGACGGCCGGGCCAGCGCCCGGCACCGGCCGGGGCGCGCGGCGAGCGCGCTCCCGGCGGCGCGCCCAACGCCGGCAAGCCTGGCGGCGGGCGCGGCCGTCCGCACGGGAACGGCGCTGGCCAGGGCAAGCCGCAGGGCGCTGGCGGCCAGCCGGGGCGACCGCCGCGCAGCCGCGAGGACATCGACTTGGCCAAGGCCTATGCGATCCGTGCCCAGCGCGAGAAGGACGAGCGCATCGAGGCCGAGCGGCAGAAGCAGGAAGAAGCGCGCCTGCGCCGCGAGGCGCGCGCCAAGCTCGACGAACTGCTCAAGGGCCAGGCGCTGAACCACGCCGAGGCCGACATCGCCCGCCATTTCCCCTATGGCGGCAAGATCAAGCGCATCTACGTCACCGCCGACCAGCTCAAGGCGCTCAACGCCGGCGAGTTGGGCGTGCTGCAGCAGAACGGTCGCTACCTGCTGGTGACCGCGGCGCTGCTGGACCAGGCCGAAGCGATCTTCCCGGCGGCGGTGGCGCTGCGGGTCGATCCGAACGCGACGGCGGAAGAAGACCCCTACGCCGATCCCAAGTACCAGATCCCCGACGATCTGGTCTGGTAAACGTGGCGCTGCCAGGGACGGGCACGCTGGCCGCCGGGCGCGGCCACATGCCGCCGCACGCGCAGGCCGGCGGCGGCTATCTGCCGTACGTGGACGGGCTGCGCGCGATCGCGGTGCTGGCGGTGATCGCCTACCACCTCGATCCGGCGTGGCTGCCGGGCGGGTTCACCGGCGTGGATATGTTCTTCGTGATCTCCGGCTTCGTGGTCAGCGCGTCGTTGCAGCGCCTGCCGGCGGCCGGACAGCTGGGCGTGTTCGCGCAGTTCTATGCGCGGCGCCTGCGCCGCATCGCGCCGGCCCTGGTGGCGTGCCTGCTGGTCACGGCCCTGGCCAGCGGCCTGTTCATTCCCGAGTCCTGGCTCAGCGAGACCAGCGCCAGGACCGGGCGCATGGCCTTCGTCGGCCTCAGCAACTGGGTGCTGGCCGCGACCGGCAACGATTACTTCTCGCCCAAGGCCGAATTCAATCCGTACACGCATACCTGGTCGCTGGGCGTGGAGGAGCAGTTCTATCTGCTGTTCCCGCTGCTGTTCCTGGCCTGGAACCGTGGCGGCCGCGGTCGGGTGTGGTCGACGCTGCTGGTGGCGCTGGCCTCGGCCGCCTCGCTGGCGTTCGCCTGGCGGCATAGCCGCGATGCCGGCGATGCGGTGGCCGCGTTCTACCTGACCACCGCACGCTTCTGGCAACTGGGCAGCGGCGTGTTGCTGTACCAGGTGCTGGCGCTGCGCGGACGCTTCGAGGCCGGGACGCAGGCGCCGCCGCCGGGCGCCTGGAGCTGGCGTTCGCCGTTGCTGGCGATGGCGCTGGCGGCGGTGGTGGTCGGCCTGTGGTGCGCGCGTCCCGGCCACTCGCCGTGGCCGGATGGACTGTGGCCGGTGTTGGGCACACTCGCCTTGCTGGCGCTGCTGCATGGCGCCCCGGCCGGCTGGACCCGGCGCGCGCTGGCGCACCGCGTACCGGTGGCGATCGGCCGCGTGTCGTACTCGCTGTATCTGTGGCACTGGCCGGTGTTCGTGCTGTTCCGCTGGACCGTTGGTCTGGAATCGGCGCCGACCAGAGCCGCGGCGCTGCTGCTGGTCGCCTTGCTGGCGCTGGCCTCGTACCGCTGGGTGGAGCTGCCGTGGCGGCATGGCCGCATCGGCCGCGCACGCACGCCGGCGCGGACCATCGTCGCCGGGCTGGGCCTGGTGCTGCTCGCCGGCGGCACCCATGCGCTGCTGCAGAACGCCCAGCGCTATTACGGGTTGAGCACGGTCAGCCGGCATCCGCTGGACTGGTACGCCTATGCCAAGGGCCTGCGCCGGGAGTTTCCGCAGTGCGCGCTGCAGACCCGCCAGGTGCCGGTGCAGGTGGGCAGCGCCAAGCTGTTCGAGCGCGGCGCCTGCACGCTGCCCAACCGCGATGACGGCGGCCAGGTGTTCGTGGCCGGCGACTCGCATGCGCTGGCCTACAACGAACTGCTGCGGCGCTTCGCGCTGCAGAGCGGGGTGCCGGTGCGACTTTACGGTGTCGGCGGTTGCCCCATCGTCGGCCTGCAGGCCTGGCAGGCCAGCAATCCCGGCTGCCAGGCCTATGAGCGCAGCACCCTGGCCGACGTCGCCGCGCACGCGCGCGACGGCGATGTACTGTTTCTGCCCGCCCTGCGCGTGCTGCGCCTGGCCGATCAGGACCGCCTGTTCGACGAGACCGCGGCGATGGCCGAGCAGGAGGGTGCCGAGGCGCAGGCCGCGCGCAGCGCTGGCGAAGCGGCTGCGGTCGCGCTGCTGCAGCCCTTGGCGCAGCGCGGCGTGCGCATCGTCTTCGAAGCGCCCAAGCCGGTGCTGCGCGCGCCGCCGTATCGCTGTTCGGACTGGTTCAACCGCGGCAATCCGATCTGCGCGCGCGGCATCCCGATCCCACGCGCGACGATGGAGCGCTACCGTGCGCCGGTACTGCAGAGCCTGCAGCGCATCGCCGCGCAGCTGCCGCATGCCTCGGTGTGGGATCCGTTGCCGCTGCTGTGCGACGCGCAGTACTGCAGCGGCAGCCGCGACGGGCGCCCGCTGTTCTTCGATGCCGATCACCTCAGCGGCTACGGCAACCGGGTGCTGCTGCCGGGCTTCACATCGCACATTGCGGCGATCCAGGCACACTCGCCGCCGGCGCCTTGAGGCGCAGCCCTCCGCTCCCGCATCGCAAGGAGTTCGCGCATGCCTGTTCTGCCTTTTCTCGCGCCGCAGCGATCGCGGGCGGTGCCGTCGTTCGTCGCCACCCACCATGGCCGCCGGCCGCAGTTGCGCCGCCGCGGCGATGTGCTGCTGCGCGGGGCGCTGCTGCTGCTGGCGGCCACTACCGGCACTGCCGGCGTGGCCTGCGCCGAGGACACGCCGGCGTTCGACCGGCCCGGTATCGGCTTCGCCTCGACCACCCTGCAGCGTGGACAGTTGGCCTGGGAGCAGGCGTTCTTCGATGGCAGCTACGACCGCGACGGCGACGTGCGCAGCACCGAATACGTCGCCAACAGCCGGCTGCGGTTCGGCCTGAGCGCGCGCACCGAGTTGCAGCTGGCGATCGACAGCCAGGTGTGGCAGCGCGTGCATGGTGGCGGGCAGGACCAGCGCGGGCACAGTGGCGGCGACGCCAGTATCGGCTTGAAGCAGGCCTTGCCCAGCGCCAGCGACCGCGTCAGCTGGGCCTTGCTCGGCAGCGCCAGCCTGCCGGTCGGGCGCGCGCCGTACGGCGATGCCGGCCACCGCTACGACCTGGGCGTGAGCGCCGGCTGGGACCTGCCGGAGGGGCGCAGCCTGGCGCTGTACGGCAATGTCAGCGACAGCGAGGACGGCTCCGGCTGGAGCATCTCGCCGAGCTACACGTTCTACGCCGGCGACACGCTGAGCGCCTACGTCGAGGCCGGCATCGGCGGCGGCGAGGACGAGATGCGTGCGCTTGGCAGCGGCGTCACCTGGCTGTTCGCCAACCGCGTGCAACTGGATCTGTCGGTGCTGCGCGGCCTGTCGTCGCAGACCCCGGACTGGCAGGGCGGCCTCGGCATTTCGGTGTTGCTGCGCTGAGTTCAATGGTGCGGTGATGTCGTGAATCGCGCCTACGCGCAACCAAGGGCCTGCACGGTTCCACCCAGGCGCCTTGGATGGCGGGACAGGCATGCGTGAGCGAGTCCTGCCGGCAAGGGGTTTCAATCCACACGCCTGTAAGGGCGCGACCGGAACCGACCAGCGCGTCGATCTTGCAAGCCAGGTTTCAATCCACGCGCCCGTGAGGGCGCGACGGCGCTCACTGATTATTCTCCCCGCTGTCCGATGCGTTTCAATCCACGCGCCCGTGAGGGCGCGACTGCGCGAGTGCCGCGCGAGGCAACCCCGATTAGGGTTTTAATCCACGCGCCCGTGAGGGCGCGACGCCCGCGCTATGCGCGGCTCGTCAGGCTGATCTACGTTTCAATCCACGCGCCCGTGAGGGCGCGACCAGTTGCGTGCGTTGGTTGAGGAATGGCGCAGCAAGTTTCAATCCACGCGCCCGTGAGGGCGCGACCTCGTACATCACTCCATCTACCACGACCGTGCATCGTTTCAATCCACGCGCCCGTGAGGGCGCGACACGACCCGGTAGTCGGTGAAAAAGCACTGTACGTGTTTCAATCCACGCGCCCGTGAGGGCGCGACGAAAATGGGAGGCGGCGACGCGAGCGTGGAGAGGTTTCAATCCACGCGCCCGTGAGGGCGCGACAAGAGCTACACGATGGGCGCCGCCACCACGATCCGGTTTCAATCCACGCGCCCGTGAGGGCGCGACGGTGGCGTCGGTGACGCTGCATGAGTCGTGGACCGTTTCAATCCACGCGCCCGTGAGGGCGCGACGTAGGCGCCGCGGTAGTACTTGGCTGGATTGGTGAGTTTCAATCCACGCGCCCGTGAGGGCGCGACACCTGCAACGAGTTGCTGAAGACCGTCGCTGAGATGTTTCAATCCACGCGCCCGTGAGGGCGCGACATGGAGACTACGCATGACCCTGACCGCCGCAGCGAAGTTTCAATCCACGCGCCCGTGAGGGCGCGACTTGCCGACGGCGATCGTCCACGCGTTGTGGATCATGTTTCAATCCACGCGCCCGTGAGGGCGCGACGCAGCGGCGGCGCCAGCTATTTCGTGGACAACGGGTTTCAATCCACGCGCCCGTGAGGGCGCGACACCGCCTGCAGCGGCCGCCGCCGCGGTTCGTACAGGTTTCAATCCACGCGCCCGTGAGGGCGCGACAGGACGTCGGTGACGAGCACCGGCTTGTTGAGCGGGTTTCAATCCACGCGCCCGTGAGGGCGCGACCTTCAGCAGCGAATCAGCGATCGTTGTTCCAGAGGTTTCAATCCACGCGCCCGTGAGGGCGCGACGCGCGCGCGGTGGCCGAACCAGTGCTGGCAGATGGGTTTCAATCCACGCGCCCGTGAGGGCGCGACGGTAATCAGGTCACACAGTCCTGCAAAAATTCTTTGTTTCAATCCACGCGCCCGTGAGGGCGCGACACCGTTGGCGTCGATGATCGGCGCGCTGGAACGATAGTTTCAATCCACGCGCCCGTGAGGGCGCGACCGCTCGAAGGCGATGCCGGCCCGGAGGAGGACGCAGGTTTCAATCCACGCGCCCGTGAGGGCGCGACACATGCACGCGGTAAGGGCGGCGAAGACAACGGCGTTTCAATCCACGCGCCCGTGAGGGCGCGACACTTAGTCCTGGCAGGTGTTGCGTCGCTGCAGAAGTTTCAATCCACGCGCCCGTGAGGGCGCGACCGCGTGGCCGAGGCCATCGGTGAGCGGTACGACCAGTTTCAATCCACGCGCCCGTGAGGGCGCGACACACGCTGCGATGGGCGAGCGCATCCGCGTTTTGGTTTCAATCCACGCGCCCGTGAGGGCGCGACAACCGCGCCGTGACGGCTATGGGCATGCCGAACTGGTTTCAATCCACGCGCCCGTGAGGGCGCGACCAAGAACGCCCACGCACACCCCCGACAAGAAGCAGTTTCAATCCACGCGCCCGTGAGGGCGCGACGGTGGAGCCCGCGGGGATGTACAGCGCACCATGCTGGTTTCAATCCACGCGCCCGTGAGGGCGCGACCACTCGGTGCGGCTGCTCATTCCGCGCTACTTATTGTTTCAATCCACGCGCCCGTGAGGGCGCGACGTCCAAGTATGGCTGCATGTTCGCCTGGTTGGCCGTTTCAATCCACGCGCCCGTGAGGGCGCGACAGTCGTACCTGGATAAACTAGCGGTCGATAGCTGGTTTCAATCCACGCGCCCGTGAGGGCGCGACTGTGATGGTGTGGCGACTAAGGTCGCCGCGGAGAAGGTTTCAATCCACGCGCCCGTGAGGGCGCGACCACCCACGACACGACGAAGGTACCGCCGACGGTGGTTTCAATCCACGCGCCCGTGAGGGCGCGACTTTCGCCGCCGTCGATGTTGCCGGTGGTGACGCGTTTCAATCCACGCGCCCGTGAGGGCGCGACTGGCCTACGACGTGCAGCCCCGCCTCGTGCATGCGTTTCAATCCACGCGCCCGTGAGGGCGCGACGCGGCGAGAGTCGGAATGGCCAGCCGAACTGGCAGTTTCAATCCACGCGCCCGTGAGGGCGCGACCTGCGCGCGCCACGATCAAGAGCTGCGTTTTCCAGTTTCAATCCACGCGCCCGTGAGGGCGCGACGGGTTGCTGATCCGCCGCACCTACGACGAGCTGGATGTTTCAATCCACGCGCCCGTGAGGGCGCGACGGCAGCGCTGTGCGACTGTTTCCTGGCCAGCCTGAAGTTTCAATCCACGCGCCCGTGAGGGCGCGACCGGCATGGCGCTTAACCTTGAATCCGACCGTAAAAGTTTCAATCCACGCGCCCGTGAGGGCGCGACCACCGCGACTTCGAGTACCTGGGCCATAACTCCAAGTTTCAATCCACGCGCCCGTGAGGGCGCGACGTGGCGCGAAGCCGAGCGCCGGCAGTTGCAGGAGTTTCAATCCACGCGCCCGTGAGGGCGCGACAGCCCTCAGCATAACTGCCGGCCGGGACTAAGGAAAAAGTGCCGATTTCGCGGAACGGGCGTGCGGCGACGTGCAGGGGGCGGGGCTGCCTTGCCAGGTTTCACGCTGCCCAGGCATTTCGCTTTTTCGATCAAGTGCTTATCGGGATTCGCGAACCGGCCGGGAAAACCCCGGGCGCTTCCGGTTCGCGCCGACGGCGCACATCCTTGCTCCGCCATCCGAACCCGGTGTGCCGATCAGCGCCAGGCGCTCAGTCGCTGACGGCGCGCCCGTCGTTGGGCGGCAGTACCTCGGGCACGTGCGTGTCGTATTGGTGCAGCACTTCCGCGAAACCATGGCGCGGTTGCCAGCCCAGTGCGTCCAGCGCCCGTTGCGGCGAATAGACGCGATCGATCCGTTCCGGCAGTGCCCAGCCGCGTTGCGCGAACGCCGCCACCAGCGTCGGCGCGCGGCGGTGCAGGATCGCCGGTGCTGCGGTGTGCAGTTCGGCGCAATCTTCGCGCAGGAACGGGGTGGCGCCGGAAATCACGAACGTCGCGCTTGCCGATCCGGCATGCCGCAATGCCGCCGCATGGGCCTCGGCGACGTCGCGCGCGTCGATGCCGCGATGCAGGCGGAATGCCGCCATCACGTTGACCGGTTCCGGGAAGCAGCGCGACATGCGCAGGATGCGCACGCTTGGACCGCCCTGATCGGCGGCTTCGCGCAGCAGCGCCTCGGCCTCCAGCTTGGTGTGGTGGTAGATGGTTTGCGGCTGCGGCGCCAGCATCTCGTCGACCCAGCCGGCGCTGCCGTCGGGAGTGGCTGCGTCGCCATACAGCGCGGTGGTGCTGGTGAACACGATGCGGCGCACGCCGGCCGCCGCGGCGGCATCCAGCACGCGGCGGGTGCCGTCGACGTTGACCTGGCGGAAGCGCGCCGCCGGCACATGCGCGACGTGCGGGGCATGCAGCGCAGCCGTGTGGATCACGGCGTCCACGCCCTGCAGTGCGCGCGCCAGCAGGGCGGCATCGTCGAGGTCGCCGACCCAGTCGGTTGTGGAGCAGGGCGTCCGGTCGAAGCCGCTGACGTGGTGCGCGCGCGCGAGCCGGATATGGATCGCTCGGCCGACCCGGCCGGCACTGCCGGTGACCACGATCTTCAATGGGGACGGTGTGGACATGGGCATCGGCGATGCACTCGAAGGCGCGCGGGGCGGCACAGGCGCTATGGGGGGCGCCTGCGGTCGGCGTGGGCTCACTCCGGATCGTAGTCCAGGTTGGAGGCCAGCCAGCGTTCGGCCTGTTGCAGCGAGACACCCTTGCGCCGGGCGTAGTCGGCGAGCTGGTCCTTGCCCAGCCGGCCGACCACGAAGTACTGGCTCTGCGGGTGGCTGAAGTAGTAGCCGGACACCGCGGCGGTCGGCAGCATCGCGAAGCTCTCGGTCAGCGACATGCCGGCATTGCGACCGGCATCGAGCAGGGCGAACAGGGTCTGCTTCTCGCTGTGGTCGGGGCAGGCCGGATAGCCGGGCGCGGGACGGATGCCGCGATAGCGCTCGGCGATCAGCGCCTCGTTGTCCAGCGCCTCGTCGTCGGCGAAACCCCAGAACTCGGTGCGCACGCGCTGGTGCAGGCGCTCGGCCAGCGCCTCGGCCAGGCGGTCGGCGAGGGCCTTGAGCAGGATCGCGTTGTAGTCGTCGTGCGCCGCCTCGAAGCGCGCCACGTGCGGTTCGATGCCGATGCCGGCGGTCACCGCGAACGCACCGATCCAGTCTTGCTTGCCGCTGTCGCGCGGGGCGATGAAGTCGGCCAGGCAGAAGTCCGGGCGCTCGGCGGGCTTGTCGACCTGTTGTCGCAAAAAGTGCAGGGAATGGGGAATGGAGAATCGGGAATGGTCGAGCGGCGCGGTCGCGCCTGACGATTCCCCATTCCCGTTTCCCGATTCCCGGTCCGTCAGGACCACAACATCGTCGCCCACCGACTGCGCCGGCCACAGCCCGAACACGGCCTTGGCGGTCAGCCATTTCTCCTCCACGATCCGATGCAGCATCGCGCGCGCGTCCTGGTACAGCTCGCTGGCCTGCTGGCCGACGATCTCGTCGGTGAGGATCGCCGGGAACTTGCCGGCCAGTTCCCAGGCCTGGAAGAACGGGGTCCAGTCGATCAGCGGGACCAGGTCGTCCAGCGGGTAGTCGTCGAACACGTGCAGGCCGGGCTGCCTGGGCACCGGTGGGGTGTAGGCGTCCCAGCCGCCGTCGAAGCGCTGCCCGCGCGCGTGCGCGAGCGAGACCAGGCGCTTGGCGTCGCCGCGGTTCTTGTGGCGCTGGCGGATCTCGGCGTAGTCGGCGTCGTTGGCGGCCACGAAGGCCGCGCGCAGTTCGCGCGAGATCAGCGACTGCGCCACGCCCACCGCGCGCGACGCGTCCTTCACCCACACCGTCGGCGCCGCGTAATGCGGGTCGATCTTCAGCGCGGTGTGCGCGCGCGAGGTGGTGGCGCCGCCGATCAGCAGCGGCATCGAGAAGCCCTGCCGCTGCATCTCGCGGGCGACGTGGGTCATCTCCTCCAGCGACGGGGTGATCAGCCCGGACAGGCCGATGATGTCGGCGTTCTCGGCGCGGGCGCGGTCGAGGATGGTCTGGGTCGGCACCATCACCCCCAGGTCGATCACGTCGAAGTTGTTGCAGGCCAGGACCACGCCGACGATGTTCTTGCCGATGTCGTGCACGTCGCCCTTGACCGTGGCCATGACGATCTTGCCGTTGGACTTGCCGGTGTCGCCGCTGCGCAGCTTCTCCGCCTCGATGTAGGGCAGCAGGTAGGCCACCGCCTTCTTCATCACCCGCGCCGACTTCACCACCTGCGGCAGGAACATCTTGCCGGCGCCGAACAGGTCGCCGACCACGTTCATGCCGTCCATCAGCGGGCCTTCGATCACGTCCAGCGGCCGCGCGGCCTGCTGCCGGGCCTCTTCGGTATCGACCTCGACGAACTCGTCGATGCCATGCACCAGCGCATGGCTCAACCGCTCGCGCACCGTCTTCTCGCGCCACGCCAGCTTTTCCCGATTCCCGATTCCCGCATCCCGATTCCCCGCTTTCTTGTAGCGCTCGGCGATCTCCAGCAGGCGCTCGGTGGCGTCGCGGCGGCGGTTGAGGATCACGTCCTCCACGCGCTCGCGCAGCTCCGGGTCCAGTTCGTCGTAGATCGGCATGCCGCCGGCGTTGACGATGCCCATGTCCATGCCCGCGGCGATGGCGTGGTACAGGAATACCGAATGGATCGCCTGGCGCACGGTCTCGTTGCCGCGGAACGAGAACGACACGTTGGACACACCACCGGAGACGTGGCAATGCGGCAGGGTGCGCTTGATCTCGCGGGTGGCCTCGATGAAGTCGACCGCGTAGTTGTCGTGCTCCTCGATGCCGGTGGCTACGGCGAAGATGTTCGGATCGAAGATGATGTCTTCCGGCGGGAACCCGACCTGCTCGGTGAGGATGCGGTAGGCGCGGGTGCAGATCTCCACCTTGCGCGCGCAGGTGTCGGCCTGGCCGACCTCGTCGAAGGCCATCACCACCGCCGCGGCGCCGTAGCGCAGCACCTTGCGCGCGTGTTCGACGAACGGCGCCTCGCCTTCCTTGAGCGAGATCGAGTTGACCACGCTCTTGCCCTGCAGGCACTTCAGCCCGGCCTCGATCACGCTCCACTTGGAGGAGTCGACCATCACCGGGATGCGTGCGATGTCCGGCTCGGACATGATCAGGTTGAGAAAGCGCACCATCGCCTTCTCCGAGTCGATCAGGCCCTCGTCCATGTTGACGTCGAGGATCTGCGCGCCGTTGGCGACCTGCTGGCGCGCCACCTCCACCGCTTCCTCGTAGCGCTCTTCCTTGATCAGCTTGCGGAACTGTGCGCTGCCGGTGACGTTGGTGCGCTCGCCGACATTGACGAACAGCAGGTCCGGGGTCAGCAGCAACGGCTCCAGGCCGGACAGGCGGGTGTGGCGGGCGGAGGACATGGTCAGCGTTCCAAAAACGGGGAGGTGCCGGCGCACGCGCAGGCGGCAGCGTGCCCGCGCAGGACTGCGCGGGCGGGGGCGGCGGGCGTGCGCGCGACGGACATCAGGCGGCCTGCGCCGGCGCCGCCAGCGGCACGCGCGGCGGCAGCCCGCGCACGGCTTCGGCGATGGCGCGGATGTGCGCCGGGGTGGTGCCGCAGCAGCCGCCGACCAGGTTCAGCAGCCCGGACTCGGCGAACTCGCGCAGCGTCGCCGCCATTTCCTCGGGGGTCTCGTCATATTCGCCGAAGGCGTTGGGCAGGCCGGCGTTGGGATGCGCGCTGACGTAGCCGTCGGCGATCCGCGCCAGGGTCTCCACGTGCGGGCGCAGGTCCTTGGCGCCGAGCGCGCAGTTCAGTCCGACCGAGAGCGGCCGCCCGTGCGCGACCGAGGCATAGAACGCTTCGGCGGTCTGCCCGGACAGGGTGCGGCCGGAGGCATCGGTGATGGTGCCGGAGATCATCACCGGCAGGCGCCCGCCGCGTGCGTCGAACACCTCTTCGATCGCGTACAGCGCGGCCTTGGCGTTGAGCGTGTCGAAGATGGTCTCCACCATCAGCGTGTCGGCGCCGCCGTCGATCAGGCCGTCGATGGCCTCGCGGTAGGTGGCGCGCAGCTCGTCGAAGCTGGTGTTGCGGAAGCCGGGGTCGTTGACGTCCGGGCTGATCGAGGCGGTGCGGCTGGTCGGGCCGAGCACGCCGATCACGAACCGCGGCTTGTCCGGCGTCAGCGCTTCGACCGCGTCGCAGCAGGCACGCGCGACCTGCGCGCCGGCCTTGTTGAGTTCGTAGACCAGGTGTTCCAGGTGGTAGTCGGCCTGGCTGATCGACGTCGCGTTGAAGGTATTGGTCTCGAGCAGGTCGGCGCCGGCGTCGAGGTAGGCGCGGTGGATCTCGGCGATCACCTCCGGCCGGGTCAGCAGCAACAGGTCGTTGTTGCCCTTGAGGTCGTGGCCCTGCGGCGCGTGGTCGCAGCCGGGGCCGTGCACGTGCCCGGCCTGCGCGTCGTAGCCCTCGGCGAAGCGCTCGCCGCGATAGTCGGCCTCCTGCAGCCCATGGCGCTGGATCATCGTGCCCATCGCTCCATCGATGATCAGGATGCGCTGGGACAAGGCCTGCAGCAGCGCTTCGGCGCGCTGCGGGTGCAGCCATTGGAAGGCCGGGAGTGGGGAATGGGGAATGGGGAATGGGGGAGGAGCGACGGCGCTCATGCGACATCTCCTGCGGCCACCTTGGCCTTGGCGCTTGCTTTTTCGATTCCCGATTCCCCACTCCCGATTCCCGGCTTCCCCGCAATCAACGAAATCACTTCGAAGTGCGGCGGGCGCTTCTCGCGGGTCACGGTTTCCAGGCTGGAGACTTCGAGCCCGGCCTTGCCGACGAACTTGCGCAGTTCCTTGGCCGAAAAGCCGAGGTTGACGTGGCCGTAGGCCTGCACCGCGGCCTTGTGCTCGTGGCGCGCCAGGCTGCACAGCAGCAGGCGGCCGCCCGGGCGCAGCACCCGCGCCGACTCGCAGACCGCCTGCGCCGGCTTGGTCGCGTAGGTCAGGGCATGCATCATCACCACCAGGTCGAAGCTGGCATCGGCGAAGGGCAGGGCATGCATGTCGCCCTCCCGCACCTCCACGTTGCCAAGCCGGCGCAGGCGCTCGCTGGCCGCGGCCACCACCCGTGCGCTGGTGTCGATGCAGACATAGCGGCGTGCGTGCGGCGCCACCAGTTCGGCCAGCACGCCGTCGCCGGAGGCGATGTCGAGCACGTCGCCGGTCTCCAGCAGCGGCAGGGCGGTGCGTGCCAGCGCTTCCCAGGTGCGGCCGGGCGAATAGTGGCGCTCCATGTCGCCGGCCACCGAGTCGGCCCAGTTCTGGTCGGCGGCGCGGTTGGCCAGCACCGCGGCCACGCGCTCGGCGTCCTGGCGCAGCAGCGGGTCGTCGCTGCCGGTGCTCAGCGCCAGCCACAGCGCACGCTGCGCGGGGTCCAGCAGGGTCTCGTCGAAGCGATAATAGGCCGACACGCCGGCGCGGCGGTCGCGCACCAGCCCGGCCTCCTTGAGCTTGGCCAGGTGGGTCGAGACCCGCGGCTGCGCCAGGCGGGTGATGGCCGACAACTCGGCCACGGTCAGCTCCTCCTGTTCCAGCAGTGCCAGCAGGCGCACGCGGGTGGCGTCGGCGAAGACCTTCAGCCGGGACGACCAGTCCTCCAGATCCATAAATATCTTCCTATCGCGATATAGAGATATTTTGGTCCGCGCGGCGGTTCCGGTCAAGTTGCACACGCCGGCGTATGGTCGGCACGGCTACAATGGCCGGACCAATATGCCCGGGAGGGGTTCGACGTGGATTTCAGCTTTACCGAAGAGCAATTGATGATCCAGGACGTGGCGCGGCGCATCGCCCAGGAGCGCATCGCCCCCAGCGCCGAGCACCACGACCGTGCCGGCGAGTTCCCGCTGGAGAACATCCGCCTGCTGGGCGAGAACGGGCTGATGGGCATCGAGGTGCCGGAAGAGTACGGCGGCGCCGGCATGGACCCGATCGCCTATGTGCTGGCGATGGTCGAGATCGCCGCCGGCGATGCGGCGCATTCGACCATCATGTCGGTCAACAACTCGCTGTTCTGCGCCGGCATCCTCAAGAACGGAAACGAGGAACAGAAGCAGAAGTATGTGCGCGCCATCGCCGAGGGCCGCGAGATCGGCGCCTTCGCGCTGACCGAGCCGCAGTCCGGCTCCGACGCCACCGCGATGCGGTGCCGCGCGGTGCGCCAGGACGACGGCGGCTTCGTCATCAACGGCAAGAAGAGCTGGATCACCTCCGGCCCGGTCGCCAAGTACATCGTGCTGTTCGCGATGAGCGAGCCGGACAAGGGCGCGCGCGGCATCACCGCCTTCGTGGTCGACACCGACAAGCCCGGCTTCCACCGCGGCAAGACCGAGCCCAAGCTCGGCATCCGCGCCTCGGCCACCTGCGAGATCGAGTTCCAGGACTACGTGGCCAGCGCCGACGAGGTGCTGGGCACGCCGGGCGAGGGCTTCAAGATCGCGATGAGCGTGCTCGACGCCGGCCGCATCGGCATCGCCTCGCAGGCGATCGGCCTGGCCCGCGCCGCCTACGAGGCGACCCTGGAGTACGTGAAGGAGCGCAAGGCGTTCGGTTCGCCGATCGGCGCGTTCCAGATGACCCAGGCCAAGATCGCCGACATGAAGTGCAAGCTGGACGCGGCGCTGCTGCTGACCTTGCGCGCGGCCTGGCTGAAGGGGCAGGGCCAGCGCTTCACCACCGAGGCCTCGGTGGCCAAGCTGACCGCCTCCGAGGCGGCGATGTGGATCACCCACCAGGCGGTGCAGATCCACGGCGGCATGGGCTATTCCAAGGAGATGCCGCTGGAGCGTTACTTCCGCGATGCCAAGATCACCGAGATCTACGAGGGCACCAGTGAGATCCAGCGCCTGGTGATCGCGCGCAACGAGACCGGGTTGCGGTGAGGCCGGGAGTGGGGATTCGGGATTGGGGATTCGCCGTTTCCCGAATCGGTTGAGGCATCAGGAGAAGCGGCCGCAAGGCCGCTTTTTTCTTTTTGTGGAAAAGGGATGAGTGAGGTTCGGGCTGCAATGCGTCGGGACTGAAGTCCCTCCCACAAGGAGCGCTCAGCCTTCAAGGAGCGCTCCGCCTGCATGGGGTGTTGGGTCGCGCTTCCCGACCAGATTCCCGGACAACAAAAAGCGGCCTTGCGGCCGCTCTTTGTTTGCCTCTACCAGGCGGAAGGATCAAGTCCGAGAGGAGGATTCACGAATCCCCACTCCCGAATCCCTGGCTTTTCAGCAGCCGAATGGCTGCTCATCCCGGCTCCTCAGCGATCCGGCTGATGCCGCGCCAGGCCGGCTTCCTGCATCTGCATGAACTCCTTCGACGGCTCGTCCAGCTTGTCGCCGAGCATGCGCCGCACCATCACGAAGAACAGCGGGATGAACAGCACGCCCAGCACGGTGGCGAACAGCATGCCGCCGATCACGCCGGTACCGATGGCGTGGCGGGCGTTGGCGCCGGCGCCGGTGGAGATCGCCATCGGCAGCACGCCGAGGATGAAGGCGAACGAGGTCATCAGGATCGGACGGAAACGCAGGTGCGCCGCCTCGGCCGCGGCCTCGCGCAGGGTCTTGCCCATCGCCCGCTGCTCCACCGCGAACTCGACGATCAGGATCGCGTTCTTGGCGGCCAGGCCGATCACCGTGATCAGGCCGATCTTGAAGTAGATGTCGTTGGGCAGGCCACGCAGCAGCGAGAACGCCACCGCGCCGAGCACGCCGATCGGCACCACCAGCAGCACCGACACCGGGATCGACCAGCTTTCGTACAGCGCCGCCAGGCACAGGAACACCACCACGATCGACAGCACCAGCAGCAGCGTGGCGGTGTTGCCGGCGATGATTTCCTGGTACGACATGCCGCTCCAGTCGAAGCCGAAGCCCGGCGGCAGGTCGTTGTTGACGATGTCCTCCATCGCGCTCATCGCCTGGCCGGAACTGCCGCCCGGCGCCGGGTTGCCGACGATGTTGATCGCCGAGTAGCCGTTGTAGCGGCTCAGCGACGGCGAGCTGTAGATCCAGTCCGAGCTCACCACCGTGCTCAGCGGGATCATCTGCGGCAGGCCGCTGCTATCGGAGGCGGTGCTGCTGGGCACGTAGAAGTTGCGCAGCGACTCCGGACCGGTGCGGAACGGCGCGTCGGCCTGCATGTTGACGCGCTTGATGCGGCCTTCGTAGAAGAAGTCGTTGACGTACACCGGCGCCAGCATCAGCTGGATCGACTGGTAGATGTCGTTGACCGACAGGCCCATCGACTGCGCCTGCACGCGGTCCACCTTCAACTGCAGCTGCGGCGAGTTCTCAAGGCCGTTCGGACGCACGCCGGCCAGGGTGTCCTGGCGCTGCGCGGCCTTGCCGAGCACGATGTTGCGTGCCTGCAGCAGGGCTTCCTCGCCCTGGCCGCTGCGGTCCTGCAGCCACATGTCGAAGCCGCCGAACTGGCCCAGGCCGTTCACCGTGGGCAGGTTGACCACGAAGATCTGCGCGTCCTTGATGCCGTAGAACATCCCGTTCAACTGCTGGATCAGGTCGCCGGCGGCGATGTCGCGCTCGTCCCAGGGCTTGAGCCGGATGAAGCCCATGCCCACGTTCTCGCCGCGGCCCAGGAAGCTGAAGCCGGCCACCTGCAGCATGCCTTCGACCGCCTTCTGCTGCTGCAGCACGCCGCGCATCTGCGCGAACACCTCGTTGGTGCGGGTCTTGGTCGCACCCGGCGGCAGCTGCACGATCGCCAGCGCGAAGCCCTGGTCCTCTTCCGGCAGGAAGCTGCCCGGCATGCGCGTGAACAGGAAGCCGCACAGCACCACCAGCAGGGCGAACACCGCCATCCAGCGCGGCGCGCGGCGGATGGTGTTGCCCACCGCGCCGACGTAGCGGTGCGCCAGCTTGTCGTAGTACTTGTTGAAGGTGCGGTAGACCCAGTTCGGGTTGTCGTTGTGGGTGGGCTTGAGGAACGCCGCACACAGCGCCGGGGTGAAGCTCAGCGCCAGGAAGGCGGAGAACGCCATCGACATGGCGATGGTGATCGCGAACTGCTTGTAGATCGCGCCGGCCGCGCCGGGCTGCATCGCCGACGGAATGAACACCGCCGCCAGCACCACGGTGATGGCCACCACCGCGCCGGTGATCTGGGTCATCGCCTTGTGCGTGGCCGCCTTCGGCGCCAGGTGCTCCTCGGACATGATGCGTTCGACGTTCTCGATCACCACGATCGCGTCGTCGACCACGATGCCGATCGCCAGCACCATCGCGAACAGGGTCAGCTGGTTGATGGTGAAGCCGATCGCCCACATGCCCAGGAAGGTGCCCAACAGCGCCACCGGGATGACCAGGGTGGGGATGATGGTGGCGCGGAAGTTCTGCAGGAATACCAGCATCACCAGGAACACCAGCACGATCGCCTCGGCCAGGGTCTTGACCACCTCCTCGATCGAGATCTTGACGAAGGTGGTGCTCTCGTACGGCGTGAACCAGGTGACGCCCTGCGGGAAGCTGGGCTGCAGCTCGTCCATCTTGGCCTTGACCGCCTCGGACACGCTCAGCGCATTGGCGCCCGGCAGCAGCTGGATGGCGAAGGCGCCGGTCGGCTTGCCGTTGTACTGGGTATCGAAGCCAAAGTTGGTCGGGCCGAACGCGACCCGGGCCACGTCCTTCAGCCGCACCACGGTGCCGTTGCCGTCGGCGCGCAGGATGATGTTCTCGAACTGCTCGGGCGAGGTGAAGCGGCCCTCGGCGCTGACCGTGGCGGTGAACGACTGGCCCTGCGGCGCCGGATCCGAACCGAGCGAGCCGGCGGCGAACTGCACGTTCTGCGCGCGGATCGCGTTGTACACGTCCGTGGCGGACATGTGGTAACCCTGCAGCTTCTCCGGGTTCAACCAGATGTCCATGGCGTACTCGGCACCGAACTGCTGGGTGCTGCCGACGCCGGGCACGCGCGAGATCTGTTCCAGCACGCGCGACCCGACGATGTCGTTGAGCGCGTCGCGGTCGATCGACGGGTTGTCCGAACGCAGCGCGATCACGCTGAGGAAGCCGGCGTTGGCCTTGGCCACCACCACGCCCTGCGCGGTCACTTCCGAGGGCAGGCGCGGGGTCGCCAGCGACACCTTGTTCTGCACCTGCACCTGGGCGATGTCCGGGTCGGTGCCGGTCTCGAAGGTCAGGGTGATGGTGGCGCTGCCGCTGGAGGACGACGACGAGCTGAAGTACAGCAGGTGGTCGATGCCGGTCAGCTGCTGCTCGATGACCTGGGTGACCGAGCGTTCGGTGGTGCTGGCGCTGGCGCCGGGATAGGTGGCGTTGACGGTGACCTGGGGTGGGGCGATCGAGGGATACGACTCGACGCCGAGATTGAGGATGGCGATCACGCCGCTGAGCGAGATCAGGATCGCCACCACCCAGGCGAAGACCGGGTGTTCGATGAAGAACTTAGGCATGGGGGGAGTCCGTTACTGCTTCGGCTGGTCGGAAGGCGAGGCGGCGTTCGGCGCATCGCCGTGCGCTGCGCCCTGCGCCGGGGCGGCGCCCTTGGCCGGCGCCGCGGCGCCTTGTGCACCCTGGCCGGGCGCTGCGCCGGCACCCGGGCCCTGGCCCTGGGCGGCGGCATTCGGATCCCACGGCTTGGCCACGGCCGGTGCGCCTTCCTTGACCTTGGGCAGGCCGCTGACCACGACCTGGTCGCCGTTCTGCAGGCCGCCGCTGACGATCCACTTGTCGCCCTGCTGGCCGACCGTGGTCAGGTCCTTGCGCACCACCTTGCTGTCCTTGCCGACGACCAGCGCATAGGCGCCCTTGGCGTCGCGCAGCACGGCCGCCTGCGGGATCAGGTACACGTCCTTGCGCTGGCCCAGGTTGGCCGAGAAGCTGACGAAGGCGCCGGGCAGCAGCACCCGGTCCGGATTGGGCAGCAGCGCGCGCAGCGTCACCGAGCCGGTGCTCGGGTCGACCGCCGCGCCGGAGAAGTCCAGGGTGCCGGCATGCGCATAGGTGCTGCCGTCGCCGAGCTTGATCTGCACGGTGGACTTGTCCTCGGCGTTGAGGGCGACGTTGCCTTCGGTCTGCGCCTGGCGCAGCTGCGCCAGTTCGTCGGAACTCATCGAGAAGTTGACGTACAGCGGGTCCAGCTGGTCGATCGTGGTCAGCAGCGTGCTGTCGCCCTGGCCGACCAGCGCGCCCTCGGTGACCTGCTGCTTGCCGGCGCGGCCGGCGATCGGCGCAGTGACGGTGGCGTAGCCGAGGTTGATGCGCGCGGTTTCCACCGCCGCACGGGCCTGCTGCACCGACGCGGCGGAGCTGCGTTCGGTGGCCTCGGCGTTGTCCAGGTCGGACTTGGACACGTAGGCCTGCGGCGCCAGGCTGCGCGCGCGGGCGGCGGCGGCCTTGGCGTTGGCGTAGGTGGCTTCGGCCGCGGCCAGCTGGCCCTGCGCCGAGGCCAGGGTCGCACGCAGCGGCGCCGGGTCGATCTGGAACAGCGGCTGGCCTTCCTTGACGTCGGTGCCTTCGGTGTACAGGCGCTTTTCCAGCACGCCGGGCACGCGGGCGCGCACATCGGCGCTGCGGAACGCGGACAGGCGGCCGACCAGTTCGCGCTCAAGCGGCACGGTCTGCGGCTGCGCCTGCAGCACGCCCACTTCCGGCGGCGGCATGGCCTGCTGCTGCTCCTGTTTCTTGCAGGACGCCAACACCACCACGACGGCGCAGGCCAGGGCGAGAGAACGCAACGGGGAGGTCATCGGGTGGTACTCCGGTCTGGTTTTGTAGAAGGAAGAAAAGGGGCGGCGGCGAACGCGCGCAAGAAGCCGTCCACGGCGAACTCGGCCCAGGCGCGCTGCGCGGCGGCGTCGCCGCGATGCGCGCTGTGGAAGCGCTGACGCTCGAAATCCATGCCGACGATCATGCTCAACAGCAGCTCGGCCATGAAGTGCGGATCGTCATGCCGAAGCTGGCCGCGCGCCATGGCGCCGCGCAGGCGCTCGCTCAGGCGCTGCATCAGCGCGCCGGCGCTGTCGCGGAACATGGCGCGCGCTTCTTCGGGGAAGTGCCGCGACTCGGCGGCGATCAGCTGGCAACTCTGCAGCACACGCGGTTCCGACAGCTGTTCCAGGTACTCGCAGGCGAAACGCAGCAGGCTGCCGCGCAGGTCGTCCTGCACCGGCTCCAGGTGCGCGGTGGCCAGGTCCAGGTGATCCTGCATCGCCCGCCGCAGCAGGCCCTGCTTGCTGCGGTAGCGGCTGTACAGGGTCTGCTTGGAGCAGCCGGCACGTGCCGCCACTGCATCCATGCTCAGGCCCATGCCTTCCTCGGCCAGCAATTCGCGCACGGCAGCGTACACGCGCTGGTCGCGCGCCTGGCGCTGTGCGGCGGAGGCGAGGGGAGTGCTCATCGATTGTGGACTATACCGTCCAGTTTAGAATTAGAACAGCCTTGACACACGGGTGTTCTTGCTGACAACAGCGTGGCCGGCAAAGCATGGTGACCGCCGCGTGATGATGGTGTTGCGGTCGCTTTGCGCGATCTGGTGCGTCGCCGCGGCCGCTCCATTGGTTTGCGATGCAGCAAGGTAGTTGAACGGAGCACCGGTACAATTCCGGCTTTCCCATCGAGCATCGTTGCTGCTCTCCGTCATGAAACCCAAACACGCCGCTTCCCGTTCCAAATCCTCGGCCGCCACCCGCACCTCCGCGACCCCGTCCGCCACCAAGCCGGCCAAGGCGCCTGCCAAGACCAAGGCGGCCGCCAAGCCTGCGGCCAAGGCCGCCGCCCCGCGCAAGGCCGCGACGCCGCCCAGGCTGGCCGCGACCGTGCCGGCGACCGCCAAGGTGATCGACGCGGCGCCGGCCGCCAGCGCCTTCAGCCTGGCCTCGGTGTTCGCGGCGCTGCGCAAGCGCTATCCGGCCGCGCGCCAGGAGGAGGCGCAGACCTTCGCCGAGGAGTTCTACAAGCGCATGGAGGAGGACGAGTTCCCCCACCACAGCGCGCAGGAGTGGGCGGCGCTGGCCGCGTCGATGCTGGAGTTCGCACGCAAGCGCAAGCCGGGCACGGTCAACGTGCGGGTGTTCAACCCGAACCTGAAGGACGACGGCTGGGAGTCGTCGCACACGGTGCTGCAGATCGTCAACGACGACATGCCGTTCCTGGTCGATTCGGTGAGCATGGCGCTGGCCGAGCTGGGCATCGGCGTGCACGTGCTCGGCCACCCGGTGCTGCGCATGCAGCGCGACAAGGGCGGCACGCTGGAGAACGTGGGCGAGGGCAAGGCGGAATCGCTGATGGCGCTGGAGATCGACCGCCAGCCGCCGGAAGACATGGCGCAGGTGGAAGCGGCGATCCGGCGTATCCTCGGCGAGGTGCGCAACATCGTGCGCGACTGGGGCGGCATGCGCGAGAAGATGCTGGCGCTGGCCGACGACCTGACCACGCGGCGCCTGCCGGTGGACGACAAGGGCCGGCGCGAGGCGCAGGAATTCCTGCGCTGGGCCGCGGCCGACCATTTCACCTTCTTCGGCTACCGCGAATACCGCGTGGAGAAGCAGGGCGGCGAAGACGTGCTGGCGCCGCTGGAAGACAGCGGCCTGGGCCTGCTGCGCGGGCAGGACAAGTCGCCGGCGCGGCCGGTGCGCACGCTGGCCGCGCACGGCCTCAGCGAGTCCGGCACCAAGGAAGCGCTGATCCTGACCAAGACCAATGCGCGCTCGCGGGTGCACCGCAGCGGCTACATGGACTATATCGGCGTGCTGGAGTTCGACGCCAAGGGCCGCATCGTCGCCGAACAGCGCTTCCTCGGCCTGTTCACCTCCAGCGCCTACAACCGCCGCCCGTGGGAGATCCCGCTGGTGCGCGAGCGCTTCGACTACGTGATGCGCAAGTCCGAACTGACCCCGAGCAGCCACAGCGGCAAGGCGCTGCGCCATATCCTGGAGACGCTGCCGCGCGAGGAGCTGTTCCAGTCCAACGAGGAAGAGCTGTACCGCACCGCGATGGGCATTCTGGGCCTGCAGGAGCGGGTGCGCAGCCGCCTGTTCCTGCGCCGCGACAAGTACGGCCGCTTCATTTCCGCGCTGGTGTACATCCCGCGCGAGCGTTTCAACACCGACGTGCGCCTGCGCATCGAGGCCTTGCTGAAGGACGCGCTGCACGGCGAGTACATCGATTCCAACGTGGTGCTGGGCGAATCGCCGCTGGCGCAGCTGCACATGATCGTGCGGCCCAAGCCGGGCGAGGCGCTGGAGTTCGACACCACCGAACTGGAATCGCGCCTGGCGCACCTGCTGCGCAACTGGCACGACGACCTGCGCGAGGCGCTGGTGGCCAGCTGCGGCGAGCGCGATGGCCTGCGCCTGGCCGCCGGCTACGGCCGCGCGCTGCCGGCCGGCTACATCGAGGAGTCGACCGCGCAGATCGCCGCGCGCGACGTCGAACGCCTGGCCGCGCTGCGCGGTCCGGAAGACCTGCACCTGAGCCTGCAGGCGCTGCGTCGCGACGGCGCCGACAGCCTGCGCCTGAAGCTGTACCGCCAGCACGACGACCTGCCGCTGTCGGACGTGCTGCCGATGATGGAGAACCTGGGCCTGCGGGTGATCTCCGAGCGTCCGTACCGGCTGGTGGTCGATGGCACCGCGCTGTCCATCCAGGACTTCGAGGTCGAGCCGCTGGCCGGCAGCATCGATGTGGCCGCGGCCGACGCGCCGCTGTGCGAGGCGTTCGTGCGGATCTGGCGCGGCGACGCCGAGAACGACGGCTTCAACCGCCTGATCGTCGGTGCCAGCCTGAGCTGGCGCCAGGTCGCGGTGCTGCGTGGCTACTGCAAGTACCTGCTGCAGACCGGCGTGCCGTTCTCGCAGGCTTACGTGGAAGAGACCTGCAACCGCTATCCGCTGCTGGCGCGGCTGCTGGTGGAGCTGTTCGAGGCGCGCTTCGATCCGGCCACCGGCAACGAGAGCAAGGCACAGATCGCCGAGGGACAGGCCGCGCTGACGGCGCAACTGCACCTGCTGGCCAAGGACGATGCCGCGGCGCTGAAGGCGCTGCAGCCGGTGATCGATGCGCGCAGCGGCAGCCGCGACGCGCAGCTGGAGGCGGTCTCGGCGGCGCTGCTGAAACTGTTCGACCAGGTGGCGAGCCTCGACGAGGACCGCATCCTGCGCAGCTTCAAGGGCGTGATCGAGGCGACCCTGCGCACCAGCCACTACCAGCGCAGCGCCGACGGCGGGCTGGGCCACTGCATCAGCTTCAAGCTGGATTCGGCCAAGGTGCCGGACCTGCCCAAGCCGCGTCCGTACCGCGAGATCTTCGTGTACGGCCCGCGCGTGGAAGGCGTGCACCTGCGCTTCGGCGCGGTGGCGCGTGGCGGCCTGCGCTGGTCCGACCGGCGCGAGGACTTCCGCACCGAGGTGCTGGGCCTGGTCAAGGCGCAGATGGTCAAGAACACGGTGATCGTGCCGGTCGGCGCCAAGGGCGGCTTCTTCTGCAAGCGCCCGCCGGTCGGCGGCGACCGCGACGCGGTGCTGGCCGAAGGCATCGCCTGCTACAAGCTGTTCATCCAGGGCCTGCTGGACATCACCGACAACATCGTCGGCGGCAAGATCGTGCCGCCGCCGCAGGTGGTGCGCCACGACCAGGACGATCCGTACCTGGTGGTCGCCGCCGACAAGGGCACGGCCACCTTCTCCGACATCGCCAACGGCCTGGCGCTGGACCACGGCTTCTGGCTGGGCGACGCGTTCGCCTCCGGCGGCTCGGTCGGCTACGACCACAAGGGCATGGGCATCACCGCGCGCGGCGCCTGGGAGTCGGTCAAGCGCCACTTCCGCGCGCTGGGCCGCGACTGCCAGAGCGAGGACTTCACCTGCGTGGGCATCGGCGACATGTCCGGCGACGTGTTCGGCAACGGCATGCTGCTGTCGCGCCACATCCGCCTGCTGGCCGCGTTCGACCACCGCCACATCTTCCTCGACCCGAACCCGGACGCGGCGGCGTCCTTCGCCGAGCGCGAGCGCCTGTTCAAGCTGCCGCGCTCCAGCTGGGCCGACTACGACGCCAAGCTGATCAGCGCCGGCGGCGGCATCTACCCGCGCACGCTCAAGTCGATCGAGATCAGTGCGCCGGTGCGCGAGGCGCTGGGCCTGGAGCCGGGGGTCAAGCAACTCTCGCCGAACGACCTGATGAACGCCATCCTCAAGGCGCCGGTGGACCTGTTCTGGAATGGCGGCATCGGCACCTACGTCAAGGCCGCCAGCGAGACCCACGGCGACGTCGGCGACCGTGCCAACAACGGCCTGCGCGTCAACGGCGGCGAGCTGCGCTGCAAGGTCGTGGGCGAGGGCGGCAACCTCGGCCTGACCCAGCTCGGCCGCATCGAGGCCGCGCAGGTCGGGGTGCTGCTCAACACCGACTTCATCGACAACTCGGCCGGCGTGGACACCTCCGACCACGAGGTCAACATCAAGATCCTGCTCAACGACGTGGTGCAGGCCAAGAAGCTGACCCTGGACGCGCGCAACAAGCTGCTGGCGTCGATGACCGACGAAGTGGCCGAGCTGGTGCTGTGGGACAACATCCGCCAGAACCAGGCGCTGAGCCTGATGGAGCGGATGAGCGTCACCCGCCTGGGCTCCAAGCAGCACTTCATCCGCACCCTGGAGGCGCAGGGCCTGCTCGACCGGCAGATCGAATACCTGCCCTCGGACGCGGAGATCTCCGCGCGCAAGGCGCGTGGCCAGGGGCTGACCCGGCCGGAATTGGCGGTGCTGCTGTCCTATTCCAAGCTGGTGGCGTTCCAGCAGCTGCTGGAGTCGGACATCCCCGAGGACCCGTACCTGTCCAAGGAACTGCAGCGCTACTTCCCGCAGCCGCTGCAGAAGAAGTACGCCGACGCGATGGAGCGGCACCGCCTCAAGCGCGAGATCATCGCCACCGCGGTGACCAACACCACCATCAACCGGATGGGCGCCACCTTCCTGATGCGCATGCAGGAAGACACCGGCCGCAGCATCGCCGAGGTCGCCAAGGCCTACACCATCAGCCGGGAGACGCTGGATGCACGCGCGCTGTGGACGCAGATCGATGCGCTGGACGGCAAGGTGCCCGAGTCGGTGCAGATCGACGCGCTGGAGGTGATCTGGACGCTGCAGCGCGCCTTCGTGCGCTGGCTGCTGTTCCGTCCGGGCCCGATGCCGGGCATCACCGCGGCGGTGGAGCGCTACTACGAGCCGTTCAACGACATCCGCGTCGCCTCCGGCGTGCTGCCCGATTCGCAGCGTCCGCGCTACGAGGCGCTGGTGCAGGAGTGGCAGGACAAGGGCCTGCCGCCGGCGCTCGCCCAGCAGCTGTCGGAACTGCGCTTCCTGGAGCCGGCGTTCGACATCATCGAAATGGCGCGCACCCGCAAGCTCAAGCCGGTGGAGGTGTCGAAGGTGCACTTCCGCCTCGGCGAGGCGCTGCAGTTGCCGTGGCTGTTCGAGCAGATCGACGCGCTGGAGGTCAACGGCCGCTGGCATGCGGTGGCCCGCGGCGTGCTGCGCGACGAACTGGCCAAGCACCACAGCGTGCTGGCCGGCCAGGCGCTGAGCCTGCCGGGCGGCACCGCCGAGGCCAAGGTGCAGCACTGGCTGCAGCGCGACGACAGCAGCCTGCGTTTCACCCTGAGCATGCTGCAGGAGCTGGCTGCGCAGAAGACCCTGGACTACCCGACGGTGTCGGTGGCGGTGCAGCGACTCGGCCAGCTGGCGGCGCACGGCGTCTGACCGATCGCGCCGATGGCCAGGCCCGCGCGCGCGGGCCTGGCCCACTGTGGCACCGCGTCGCCCGATGGTGAGGCATGGCGCGTGGCAGGCGATTGCTGTCACGCGTCGGTGGCGGGGATCCGCGCTCGCCCCACGTTCTTCGTTGGAGCCAGGCCGGCGGCGCACCGCTGCGGCGACCGACCGCGTCATGCAAGGCCGCGGGATTCTGACAGCCCGCGCTGATACGATCCGCGCCATCGGGCGAGCACACGGCTGCAGCGCCGCATTTCGAGGCGTACATGCTGTACCTGGCCATCCCCGCAGTGCTCCTGTTGTTGATCGTCTTCCTGGCACTGCAGCCTCCGCTGGAGCTGCGGCTGCAGCGTGCGCTGCAGCAGGCACGGCAGGGCGACCTGCGACGCTTGCGTGCACTTGCCAGGAAATCGGTGGGCGATGCCGCCTATGCGCTGTTTCTGCAGCTGGACGCCAACGGCGAGCAGGCCGCGGCACTGGCAGCACTGAAGCGTGCGGTCTATGCCCGCACCTGGCTGGACATCCGTGGCTGCAGCGTGGCCATGCGCGCGTACGGCCGCCGTCGCTTCCTCGGCGTGGGCACCATCCCGGACCATGCCGCGCTGCTGGCCGAATGGAGCCGCCCCGGCTGGTGCTCGGGTGCCGGCTGGGAACCCGAACTGGCCTGGATCCAGGCCTGCGGCCCGGAAGCGTGCCGGGATCTGGCGCGCGCCTGGTATTGGCTGTGCCTGGCCGATGCGCGCACGCAGGAGGGGATGGGCGAGATCCGGTCCGTGGAACTGGCGCAGCAGGTGCGGGAGCATCTGGGCCCGCTGGTGCCGGCATCGGTGCGCCAGGCGATGCAGGAGCAGGCGACCGAGACTGCGTGCCGCGACTTCGTGTCCGGCAGATAAGGCGGGCGGAGCGACTCGGCCCGGTACCGGATACCGGCCTGCAATGGCTGTCGCCGCAGGTCCCATCACAGCGCGGTGCGGACGCGGCATGCAACTGCCGCGGATTGGCCGCTGTCTCGGCTGCAAGCGCGTGCCGCCGGTTCGCCGCCGCGCGCCGGTCATGGCGCCCCGGGTATGATCGGTGCCATGAATGCTTCCGTCCTGCCGTCCTCGCCCCGCATCTGTTTCCTCGCCAGCGTCGCGCCGGAGGCGCAGCACGCGCGTACCCAACTGGTCGGGCGCTACGGCGATTGCGAGCCGGCCGATGCCGATGTGCTGTGCGCGCTCGGCGGCGACGGCTTCATGCTGCAGACCCTGCATCGCCACGGCAGCCTGGGCAAGCCGGTGTTCGGCATGAAGCTGGGCACGGTCGGCTTCCTGATGAACCAGTTCCGCGACGACGACCTGGTCGCGCGCCTGGCCCTGGCCGAGCCGGCCAAGCTGCGCCCGCTGGAAATGCTGGCGCAGACCGAATCCGGCGCCACCACCGGCTCGCTGGCCTACAACGAGGTCTCGCTGCTGCGGCAGACCCGTCAGGCCGCGCACGTGAGCATCGATCTCAACGGCCAGACCCGGGTCGACGAACTGATCTGCGACGGCGTACTGGTGTCGACCCCGGCCGGCAGCACCGCCTACAACTCCTCCGCGCACGGACCGATCCTGCCGCTGGGCTCGCACACCCTGGCGCTGACCCCGATCGCGCCGTACCGGCCGCGGCGCTGGCGCGGCGCGATCCTCAAGGCCGACATCGAGGTGCGCTTCCGCGTGCTGGACCCGTACAAGCGCCCGGTCAGCGTCACCGCCGACTCGCACGAGACCCGCGACGTGGTCGAAGTCACCATCCGCGAATCCCGCGACCGCCTGGTCACCCTGCTGTTCGATCCGGAGCACAATCTGGAGGAGCGGATCTTGAGCGAGCAATTTATGGTGTAGGGGCGGGGAGTGGGGAATCGGGAATGGGGAATCGCAAGAGCGGTTTCCGTGTCTCCCGTTTCTCCTGCTCGGTTCCGTGCCTGTAGACCGCTTTACCTATTCCCCATTCCCGATTCCCCATTCCCCGCCCAAATGTCCGACAACTCCCCACGTCTGCTCACCGTCGCGGTCACCTCGCGCGCCCTGTTCGATCTGGAAGAGGGCCATGCCCTGTTCGAGCGGGAGGGGGTGGAGGCGTACAGCGCGTATCAGCGCGAGCGCGAGGACGATGTGCTGGCGCCCGGTGTGGCGTTCCCGGTGGTGCGCAAGCTGCTGGCGCTGAACCAGGGCACGCCGCCGGAGACGCCGCCGGTGGAGGTGATCCTGCTGTCGCGCAATTCCGCCGACACCGGGCTGCGCATCTTCAATTCGATCCAGCACTACGGGCTGGGCATCGTCCGCGCCACCTTCACCTCCGGCGAGGCGACCTGGCCCTACGTCAAGCCGTTCGGTACCGATCTGTTCCTCTCGGCCAACCCGGAATCGGTGCGCCGCGCGCTCAGCCACGGCATCGCCGCGGCGACCATCCTGCCCAAGCCGCCCGGCGAGCACGCGCAGGAAGCGGCCGCGGCCGCCGGCGCGATCGATGCCGATCGCCTGTCCACCCAGTTGCGCATCGCCTTCGACGGCGATGCGGTGATCTTCGGCGACGAGGGCGAGCGTTTCTCGCGCGAGCAGGGCGTGGAAGCGTTCGGCCGCTACGAGCGCGAGAACGCGCGTGAGCCGCTGACCGGCGGGCCGTTCCGCAATTTCCTGTCGGCGCTGCACGCGCTGCAGTCCGCGTTCCCGGCCGGCGAAGCCTCGCCGATCCGTACCGCGCTGGTCACCGCGCGCTCGGCGCCGGCGCACGAGCGGGTGATCCGCACCCTGCGCGAATGGGGCGTGCGCCTGGACGAGGCGCTGTTCCTCGGCGGCCGCCACAAGGGGCCGTTCCTGCAGGCCTTCGGCGCGGACATCTTCTTCGACGATTCGCAGCACAACATCGACAGCGCCGCCCGCGAGCGCGTCGCCGCCGGGCATGTGCCGCACGGGGTCGCCAACGACATCGCCAAGCCGTGACTGCGGCGCCCGGCGGCGGCCGCTGGGCCGCGCTGCGCCGCCTGCTGCGGCAGGGAGCGGATGCGCCTGCCGACCTGCGTCCCGGGCGGCCTTACGTGCGCCACGGCTGGCGCTACACCAGCCTGCAGTTCAAGGGCGAGGTGACCCAGAGCCGCATGTACACCTGGTGGCCGGACGTGCTGCAGGTGGGCTACACCCGCAGCATGCTCGGCGCGCTGTTGCTGCGCCCGGACCCGCGGCGGATCGGCATCGTCGGCCTCGGCGGCGGCTCGCAGGCCAAGTTCTGCTATCGGCACCTGCCGCAGGCGCGGATCGAGGCGATCGAGGCCGACGCCGACGTGCTGGCCCTGCGCGCGGCCTTCCGCATCCCGGACGACGATGCGCGCTTCGAGGCCGTGCACGGCGACGGCGCGCGGTTGTTGCGGCAACGGCGTGACCGCTACGACCTGCTGCTGCTCGACGCCTACGATGCCGACGGCATCCCGGCCGCGCTGCTCAGCCGCGGCTTCTACGAGGACTGCCACGCGGCGCTGGCACCGGGTGGGGTACTGGCGGTGAACCTGTACGACACCGACACGCGCCGCCACCTGGCGCATCTGCGCGCGCTGTTCGGCGGCCGCGTGCTGCGCCTGGACGAGCCACAGATGGACAACCAGGTGGTGTTCGCCTGGACCGGTGCACTGCCGGCGTTGGACGTGCACGCGGCCTTGGCCTGCCTGCCGTGGTCGGCGCGCTGGCAACTGCGCACGCCGTTCCGGCGCGTGCAGCAAGCGATGGCGGGCAGGACGGGAGCGGACGGGGTGCGTTAGCCAGGGCTGCTGCCGGGGGATGGCTGCGTCGGCCAGACGGTTCAGTCCACGCCATGCCGCCGCCGGTGCAAGCACGACCGGGGAGACAATGCATGCGGTCCCGGGCGACACCACGCGCCAGGACGATGGCAAGTCGCCCTACAACGGCAACAGGATGTTGCTGAGCTTCCAGTGCAGGCCCTCGCGAGTGAACACGAAGGGCACGGCGGTGCCGTCGGCGGTATGCACGGTGGCGACGAAGCGCGTGGTCGATTCGAAGCGGTGCTCGGCCTGGCGCAACGGTTGCGGCGGGCGCGGCGCGGCGTAGGTATCGCCGCCGACGGTGTCGCCGCTGGCGCGTTTCCACAGCGCGTCGCCCTGCATCAGCGCGCCGATGCCGGTCGGGGTGACCAGCGCATCCACGCTCATGCCGCCGAGGCCGCCGGCCAGCGACAGCAGCGTCCCGCCGAACAGGCTGGACTGCAGGTCGGGGCCGGCGCGGCGCACCAGCGCATCGTCCACCTGGGCCTTGAGGTTGACCCGCAGCGTGGGAAAGTCGACGTAGCGCTCCAGTGCCGCGGCATCGCGCTCGCGCAGCGCTTGGTCGATGCCGCGGATCGCCAGGTAGGGTCCGGCGACGACGTAGCCGCCGAGGGCGAGCAGGGCGAGGAACAGCAAGGCCAGCCATTTCTTCATCGCATGTCTCCTTGCGTGTGGGCGTTCTGCAGGAGCGGATCAGCCGCGACGCGTGACCGGGAATGCCTGTCGCCGCTGAAGCCGCTCCGACGGGGAAGCACTGCCGTTCTAGAACTCCAGGTCCAGCGCCGCGCACAGATAGTCCACGAACGGGCCCAGCGTCTGCAGGTCGGCGGCGACCTGCGTGCGCAGCCGTGGGCCGGTCATCGCCGCATCGTCGAGCTGGCGCCAGAACACCCAGTTCTTGTGCTTGAGGTCGTCGATGCACTCGAAGTCGGCCGGGAAGCCGCGCGGCGGCCGCACCAGCATCTCGCTTTCCTCGAAATCGAAGCGGCGCCGCAGCGCCGGCGCATGCGCGGCGGCCTTCCAGCTGCCGGGGTTGTCGAAGATGAATTGACGCACCTTGCGCTGCGTGTCCGGTTCCGGATGCCACAGCCCGGCGCCGACGAAGCTCTCGCCCGGCTGCAGGTGGATGTAGAACGAGGGCGCCGGCACCTGCTTGCGCCGCTCATGGAACAGGCGCGCACCCTGCCAGGTCTTGTACGGCGACTTGTCGTGGGAGAAGCGCGCGTCGCGGTGGATGCGGAACAGCGAGCCGCCGACGCCGCGCGGGTCGGCGCGGAAGTGCTCGCTGACCTGGGCCAGGTCCGGCTGCAGGTCGGTGATCAGGCGCAGGAACGGCTGGCGCACGTGTTCTTCGTACTTGTGCCGGTTGTCGTTGAACCAGGCCTTGTCGTTGTGCCGCGCCAGGGCACGCAGGAACTTGAAGCTGGCGTCGCTGAAATAGCTGGTCATAGGCTGCGTTGCAGGTCGTGGCTCCAGGCGGCCAACTGGTCGAGCAGGGCTTGCTTGGTAGCATCCTGCGGGTGAGCCAGGCGTAAACCGGCCAGTTCCGCGTAGAAGGCGTCGAAGCTCAGTTCGGACAGGCCGCTGTCCTGCTGCAGGCGCTGCCGCCGGTAGTCGTCCCAGCGCGCCTGTTCGGCGATGGACAGGCTCTGCGGCCAGTTGCGCGCGCGGTAGCGGAACAGCAGCTCGGGCAGGCGCGGATCGCGGAACTGGCCTTCCAGCGCGGCCAGTTGCGCCGGTGGGGTGGCGCGGACCTGGGCCATCGTGCGCTTGTCGCCATCGGCCAGGAAGCCGTCGTACAGCGAGGCGTCCACATCGGCCGTTACCGCGGCGCGCTCGCTGGCGAACACCCGCCGCACCTTCTCGGCCAGCGCCGGACCGGCCTCGCGCAGGCGCGCGGCCTTGGCCAGGAGTTGCGCGGGGTCCAGCCGCAGCCGGGCGAAATCCGCTTCGCGCAGGTGCGCCCAGGCGACCAGCGCCGGTGCCTTGTTCAGATGCACTTCCTTGAGCGGGATACGCTGTTCGCCCTCGGGCAGGTCGGCCTGCGGGGTGTACAGGCGGTCGGCGATCTGTTCCGGCGTATAGCGCAGCAGCGGCTCGATGTCGCCTTCCAGGTCGAACACCAGCACCCGGCTGTCGATGCGCGGATGCCGCGCCAACGGCAGCACCGGTGCTGCGCACAGGCGCGCGGCCGGATAGCGCATCGACACGTGCAGCACCGGCTGCATCGCCACCGCATCGAGCAGGCTGCCGCAGAAGCGCTTGTCGCGCAGCTTCAGCGCGTACTCCCACAACCGCGGCTGGCTGCGGCGGAAGTGCCGGGCCATGCCGATGGTGGCGTATACGTCGGACAGCGCCTCGTGCGCATCGCCGTCGCGCACGCCGTTGGCCAATGCCAGTTGCTCCAGCTTGAACGAGGTGGCGCCGTCCTCGCGCTGCGGCCAGACGATGCCCTCCGGGCGCAGCGCGTGCATCAGTCGCAGCATGTCCAGCAGGTCCCAGCGCGAGTTGCCGTTGCGCCACTCGCGTTCGTAGGGATCGTAGAAGTTGCGGAACAGACCATGGCGCACGAACTCGTCGTCGAAGCGCAGCGAGTTGTAGCCCAGCGTGCAGGTCTTTGGCCGCGCCATCTGCTCGGCGATGCGCGCGAACGCCTCGGCTTCGCTGACGCCCTCGCGCAAGGCCTGCTGCGGGGCGATGCCGGTGATGAGGGTGGCGACCGGCGAGGGCAGCAGGTCGTCGGCGGGCTTGACGAAGAAACTGATCGGCTCCTCGATCACGTTGAGTTCGGCATCGGTGCGCACCGCGGCGAACTGCGCGATGCGGGTGCGCCGCGGATCGGCGCCGAAGGTTTCCAGGTCGTAGAAGAGGAAGCTGTCGGGCATGACGAATCGAATGGTGCGAGGCAGGCGAGGCTAGTAGCGTGGGGATGCGTGTAGGAGCGGGTGTCCGGATAGGCTACGCCGGTTCAATGCGCCCCCTCCAGCGGTGCCAGCCGCGCGTGCACGATGCGCTCCAGCCACTGCCAGTCGATCCGCGACAGATCGCTGTGGCCCTGCGTGGCCTGGACCAGGATGTCGCGCTGCACTTCGCTGCGTTCCAGCGCCTGCGCGTACGGCGTGCGCAGGAAGGTGACCATGGTGTAGTGCGGCACGAAGCGGGTCGGATGCCGCGCCTGCAGTGCCTGGCCGAGTTCGCGCTGCAGCAGGAAGCCGGCGTCGCCGACGCGGTCGCGCATTTCCACGTAGTTCTCCAGCGCCATCTGCTGGATCGCGCCGGCGTTGGGCTTGCGCTCGGCCTCGAAGGCGGCATAGGCGCGCGCCAGGTCCGGCTCGCGCTGCAGGTGCGCGGCCAACGCCGCGCAATCCTCGAACGCGCAGTTCATGCCTTGCCCGTGGAACGGCACCATCGCGTGCGCGGCGTCGCCCAGCAGTACCGCGCGGCCGTCCAGGTGCCAGCGCTCCAGGCGCAGCGTGCCGAGCAGGCCCGGCGGATGCTGCTCCCAGTGCTCGGCCAGTTGCGGCATCAGCGGCAGTGCATCGGCGAAGTCGCGCGCGAACAGCGCCAGCGCCTCGTCGCCGCTGCGCACGGTGGCGAAGCTGGGCTCGCCCTTGTTGGGCAGGAACAGGGTGACGGTAAAGGTGCCTTCGTGGTTGGGCAGGGCGATGCACATGTAGTGCCCGCGCGGCCAGATATGCAGGGCGTTGGCTTCGATGCGGAAGCTGCCGTCGGCGCCGGGCGGGATCTCCAGTTCCTTGTACGAGTGGTCGAGGAACTCGATGTGCTCGGCCATCGGCGCCTTGCGCTGCATCGCTGCGCGCAGCGCCGAGCCGGCGCCGTCGGCGCCGATCATGCTGTCGAAGCGGATGTCGTGGGGCTGGTCGTCGCGGTCGTCGATGAAACGCGCATAGCCGGCATCGAAATCCACCGTGTGCAGGCGCCGGTAGAAATGGATGCGCGCCCCGGCCTGCTCGGCGAGCTGCAGCAGGGTGATGTTGAGATCGTTGCGGTGCACCGACCAGATCACCTCGCTGTCGTCGCGGCCATAGCGCTGCAGCTGCTGGTGGCCGTCGGCGAAATGCACCATGCGCCCGCGCATCATCACCGCCTTGGCCATCACCGCGGCATCGGCGCCGGCCTGGCGCAGCACGTGCAGGCCGCGTTCGGCCAGGGCCAGGTTGATCGAGCGGCCGCGCTCGTAATCGTGCACGCGCGGGTCGCCACGACGCTCGTAGACGGTGACCTGCCAGCCCTGGCGCGAGAGCAGGATGGCGAGCAGGGAGCCGGCCAGGCCGGCGCCGATCAGGGTGATGCTGCGGGGGGATGCGTTCAATGCGGTGTCCGGAAGGCGCGGCAGGCCGCCGCGCGAAGAAGGCGGCTCAGACGCCGGCCCAGGTTTCCACTTCCTCGACGAAGCGGTAGACGTCGCGGTAGCGGTTGTACAGCGGCACCGGGCTGATCCGGATCACGTCCGGCTCGCGCCAGTCGCCGAGCACGCCGACCGATTGCAGGTACTCGAACAGGGCACGACCGCGCTCCCGCCCGCCGGCCACGCGCAGCGATAGCTGGCAGCCGCGTTGCGCCGGGTCGGACGGGGTGATGATCTGCAGGGTGTCGGCCAGGCGGGCGCGGATCAGCGTCTCCAGGTAGCCGGTCAGTTGCTGCGATTTCTGCCGCAGCGCGTCCAGCCCGGCACGCTCGAACAGGTCCAGCGAGGCGCGCAGCGGGGCCATGCTCAGGATCGGCGGATTGCTCAGCTGCCAGCCGTCGGCACCGGGCGCGGCGACGAATTCGGGCGCCATGCGGAAACGGGTGCGCTTGTCGTGGCCCCACCAGCCGGCGAAGCGCGGGGTCTCGCCGTGGCCGTGGCGTTCGTGCACGAAGGCGCCGGCGACCGCGCCGGGGCCGGCGTTGAGATATTTGTAGTGGCACCACACCGCGAAGTCCGGGGCGGCATCGTGCAGGTGCAGCGGCACGTTGCCGATCGCGTGGGCCAGGTCGAAGCCGACCGCGGCGCCGGCCGCGCGCGCCAGCCGCGCCACCGCGGCCAGGTCGAAGGCCTGGCCGGTGCGGTACTGCACGCCCGGCCACAGCACCAGCGCCAGGCGCGGGCCGTGCTCGGCGATGGCGCGCTCGATCGCCGCCAGCGACACGGTGCCATCGGCGCCGTCGGGCTGCACTTCGATCAGGTCGGTGGCCGGGTCGAAGCCGTGGAAACGGATCTGCGAGGCCACCGCATGCTGGTCGGAGGGGAACGCGCCGGCCTCGATCAGGATCGCGGGGCGCTCGCGGGTGGGCCGGTAGAAGCTGACCATGAGCAGGTGCAGGTTCACCGTCAGCGTGTTCATCGCCACCACTTCGTGCGGGTGCGCGCCGACCAGGCGCGCCAGCGGCGCGGCCAGCAGCTCGTGGTAGGTCATCCACTGGGTGTCGCCGTTGAAATGGCCTTCCACCGCCAGCGACGACCACTTGTCCAGCACCTCCTGCACCGCGGCGCGCGCGCCGCGCGGTTGCAGGCCCAGCGAGTTGCCGACGAAGTAGGCCTGGTCGGCGCCCTGGTGCTGCGGGAACAGGAACTCCTGGCGCAAGGCGCGCAGCGGATCGGCGGCGTCGAGGGCGATGGCGTGCTGGCGGGACAGGATCTCGTTCATCGGCATTGGGTTCCGGGAAGCAGGGCGAGAGTCTAGAGCGTGCGGGACGACGTGAGGTGACTGCCGGGCGGCGTGGGCGGGCGCTGCCGCGCGGGCCTTGCCGAACGCGCAGGCCGCAGCGGTGTTCACCCGCTGCGGTGCGCAGTCGCCGGTGGATGTTCCTTGTTGGCCGCGGTCGCCGGCAGCAGCGCACTGCGGACCAGATGGGTGAGGGTGCCGATGCTGTCGGCGACGCGGTCGCTGGTGTCGGCCAGCGCGGGCAGCGCGCCGCCGTCGCTGCCGTCCTGCGGCTGCGCGGCCAGCGCCTCGGCCAGGCGCCGCTCGTCCGCGCGCAGGCTGGCCTGCGCCGGCGGCGTGCCGCTGCGCAGGCTTTCGGCCAGTTCGGTCAGTGCGGCATGCGCCTGTTGCCGGAACTGCTGCAGTTCCGGCAACGGCGGCAGCGGCGGCGCATCGCGCAGCACCGCCTCCAGCGCCAGCGAGGCGCGGATCAGCCGGTTGCCGTTGGCCAGCACCGATTCGGCCAGGGTCAGTTCGCGCAGGTTGCGCTTGCGCCGCGGCTCGCCGCGCAGGCGTTCGATCGAGGCCTGCGCGTTGGTGCGCGCGGTGCGCGAGGCCGCGCGGGTGTCCGGCAGCGCCTGCAGGCGGCCTTCCAGCACCGCATCGAGATGGTCGCGGTAGGCGAGCAGCAACTGCGCCAGGATCGCGCGGATGTGCTTGCGTTCCCAGGTCGGCCACAGCGCGTAGGCCGCCAGCGCCAGCGCGCTGCCGAGCACGGTGGCCTGGATGCGCTCGCCGATCGCCTCGCCCGGGGCCATGCCCTCGAACGACAGCAGCAGCACCAGCATGCCGGTCAGGCAGGCCACGCCGAGCCCGTAGTTGACCTGGGTCAGCAGGCGGAACCCCAGGCAGAACACGGTCAGCAACAGCAGCCGCACCACCGCCCCGTCCATCACGAAGTGCGCCAGCACGGTGGCCAGCAGCAGCCCGCCGAAGGTGCCGGCCACGCGCAGCGCGCCGAAGCTGAGGGTGCCGCCGAAATCCGGCTTCAGCACGATCGCCGTGGTCATCGGGATCCAGTAGCCATGCGGGATCGCCTGCCAGCGGGCGAACAGCACCGCCAGCGCCAGGCACACGCCGCAGCGCAGTGCGTGGCGGAACGCCACCGAGGACAGCTTCAGATTCGCTCGCAAGGTCTGCAGCGGCGCCAGCGGACGCAGCGCCGCCGGCAACTGCGCCTCGGCCAGTTCGGCCTGGATCTCGCCGCGGCTGCTGGCCCAGCGGCCATTGCGCGCCAGCGCGCGCAGCTGGCCGCCCAGGCCCTGCGCACGGGCCACGGCAATGCGCAGCAGGCGGCGTTCGCGGGTGTCCTCGGTCTGCGCCTGCACTTGCGCCAGCGCATCCACCAGATCGTCGAACCCGGTCATCGACGCAGTGGCCGCGTCTGGGTCCTCGGCGCTGTCCAGCGCGTGCGCGAGCTGGTCCAGCACCACCGCGCTGCGTTCGAGTACGCGCTCGATCGGCAGCCGCGCGGGCGATCCTGCGTCCAGGCGTCCGTGCAGGTCGGCCAGGGTCAGCAGCTCCAGCCGCGCGCGTTCGCACAGCTCGGCGATGACCCGGAACGCCTGCACCGCACGTCCGCGCGAGCGGTGCTCGCCGTGCAGCATCACCATCGCCTCGAGCACCGCCTCGGTGGCCGGCGGCGCGGCGGTCGCGCCGGGCCGCTGGCGGGCGATGCCGGCCAGTTGCCGCATCAGGTCGGCCAGGGCGAAGCGTTCCGGGCGGTAGCGCTGCAGCGGCCAGGCGGCCAGCGCCATCAGCATCTGCAGCACGCCGCCGGCGAAGATCAGCGTGGCCACGCCGACGCTCTGCAGTGGCGGCAGGCGCACGTCGGCGCTGACCACCAGCAGGATCATGCTGGTCAGCCCGACCCGCGCCGCCACCGGGCCCAGCGCCACCAGCAGGCCGCCGCCCAGGCCGAGCAGCAGCGCGCTCAGCGCCAGCGCCACGGTGTGCGCGCCGATCAGCATGCCCAGCAGCGCGGCCACGCCCGCCGCCAGCGCGGCCATCAGCATGCGCTGCATCCGCGCCCGGTACGGGCCGGGCTGGTCGGAGAACATGGTGTTGAGCGCACCGGTGGACACTGCCAGACCCAACTCGGCATGGCCGGCGGCCACGCCCAGCGCCAGCGGCGCGACCACCGCGGCGGTGTTGCGCAGGGCCACGCGCACCGGCACGTCGCGCGGCTTGAGCGCGATCAGGCTGCGCAGCATCGCGAGCCGGAACGGCGCGGGGGCAGGGCGGTCACGGCGCGTCGGCCGCCGGCCGCGGATGCACGTGGCCGCAGCGGGCGCAGGTGCGCAGCGATTCGGAGGCGTAGAAGCGCGCGAACACCGGCGGGAAGTCGGTCTCGATGTCCTGCAGCGGGAAGTAGGCTTCGTACAGCAGGTGGTTGCAGCGCTCGCAGAACCACAGCAGGCCGTCCTGCTCGTGCGGCAGGCGCCGCCGCTCGATCACCAGGCCGACCGAGTTCACGCCGCGCTGCGGCGAGTGCGGCACCTTCGGCGGCAGCAGGAAGGTCTCGCCGGCGCGGATCGGGATCTCGCGCACCGCGCCGTCTTCCTGGATCTTCAGCACCATCTCGCCTTCGAGCTGGTAGAACCACTCCGGGCCTTCGTCGTAGTGGTAGTCGCTGCGCGCGTTCGGCCCACCGACCACCATCACGATGAAGTCGCCGGCGTGGATGCACTTGTTGCCCACCGGCGGCTTCAGCAGGTGCCGGTGGGCGTCGATCCAGGCGTGCAGGTTGAGCGGGCCGGGGAGCATGCGGATCCTTGATCGAGATGGCGGAACGGCGCGCCGCTCAGCGGTCCTCGCGGTCCTGGCTGATGCGCGCCAGGGCGGCATCGTAGCGCGGCGCCAGGTCGTCGATGCGGTCAAGTTCCATGCCCAGGTCGTGCACGCGGCCGTCGCGCAGGCTGTAGACCCAGCCGTGCACGGTCAGTTCCTGGCCGCGCGCCCAGGCGTCGAGCACGATCGAAGTGCGGCTGACGTTGACGACCTGCTCGAGCACGTTGAGCTCGCACAGGCGCGCGTGCTGCACGTTGAGGTCGCCGGCCTGCTGCAGGCAGTGCTCGTGCTTCTCGGCCACGTCGGTGACGTGGCGGATCCAGTTGTCGACCAGGCCCAGCCGCGCGCGGGTCAGGCCCGCGTGCACGCCGCCGCAGCCGTAGTGGCCGACCACCAGGATGTGCCGCACCTTCAGCACCTCGACCGCGAACTGGATCACCGACAGGCAGTTCAGGTCGGTGTGCACGACCACGTTGGCGATGTTGCGGTGGACGAACACCTCGCCCGGCGCCATGTCGATGATCTGGTTCGCCGGCACCCGCGAGTCGGAGCAGCCGATCCATAGGTACTCCGGCGTCTGCTGCTTGGACAGGCGGCTGAAGAACTCCGGATCCTCGCGGTTGATGCGTTCGGACCAGGAGCGGTTGTTGTCCAGCAGTTGTTCGATTTTGCTCATAGCCCTGCATTATTCCAGAAGCCTGCGGCCGGTGCGCGGCGCGCGCTGACGCCGTTGCCCGGATCGCGGGGATCCGCATGCACACGGCGCCTCAGTGCGCAGCCGCCGCCGGATCGGGCTTTTGCCGATCCCGCCGATGCGGCGCGCTGCGCAGACTTCCTCCACGCCCACACCGGGCATCAGCGGAGGATCCCATGGCCGACTTCAACGCGTTCTTTCCGACCCTGCTCAAGCACGAGGGCGGCTTCGTCAACGATCCGGTGGATCCGGGCGGCGCCACCAACAAGGGCATCACCCTGGCGACGTTTCGCTTGTACGCCAAGAGCCTGCTGCAACTGGAGCCGACCCTGGACAACCTGCGCGCGCTCACCGACGCGCAGGCCGGGGTGATCTACAAGACCTGCTACTGGAACGCGGTGCACGGCGACGAGATCGCGCTGCAGCCGCTGGCCAACATCCTGTTCGACTTCCAGGTCAACGCCGGCAACAACGCCATCAAGCTGCTGCAGCGCGTGCTCAACGCGCAGACGCCGGCGCTGCAGCTGCCGGAGGACGGCAAGTTCGGCCCGGCCACCCTGGCGGCGCTGAAGGCCGCCGACCAGCGCGATCTCTATGCCCGCTACAAGCAGGGCCGGCGCGACTACTACCAGCGCCTGGTCGCGGCCAAGCCGCCGCTGGGCAAGTTCCTCAAGGGCTGGCTGGCGCGCACCGACTCCTTCCCCGACCTGAGCTGAGTGCGCGCGCGGCAAGCGCCGCCGATCCGCTGCCGTCGCCGACGGCGGCCTTCTTTCTCCAGGAGCGACCATGGCTGGACCGACCGCATTGAACGACCTGATCGAAGCGCTGGCCGGCGCCGTGATCGAGGCGCAGGACCGCATCGAGCAGCACCAGATGGCCAACCTCGGCGATTACTTCGACGAGTTCCACCGGCCCAAGAGCGTGATCATCCGCCTGCCGTCGCAGCACCCGCAGGCCGCCGAAGGCGACGAGGACTACTACCGCGCGCCGCTGCTGCCGCTGGTCTCGACCAACGTGCTGCGGATCAAGGACGTGGAGATCAGCTTCGATGCGCAGCTCGGCGACCTCGGCGGCCTGCAGTCGGCCGACGGCTTCTTCGCGCCGGAGTCGCCCGGCCCGCGCGGTGCCTGGCAGGCCAAGCGCACCGCCACCCGTTCCAGCGTGCGCGTGGATACCAGCGCCAGCGCGCGGAGCCAGCGCCAGAGTGCCGTCCACGTCGTGTTGCGCGTGGAGGGGACCGAACCGACTGACGGAGCGGCCAGATTGCTGAACCATCTGGCGCAGACGCAGGGCGTGTTCAAGACGGTCATGGCCGACAAGCCGGACGTCGCGGGCACGGACGATGTAACCAATCCCACCAACTGAAGGAGTCACTGCAATGGCTGACGAACTCGTCAATATGTCAAGTCAATTCAAGGGTCTGCCGATGGGCGACCTGATCGGCGGGCCGCTCGATGCGGCCTGCGACGCGCAGGTCAAGCTGGCCCGCGCCACCGCCGATTTCATCCGCGTCATCGGCTTCCTGCCGCCGGACAACCCCGACCCGAAGAATCCGCAGGCAACCGGCGCCACCCGTACCGCCAGCTTTCGCTTCAAGCGGCCGGTCGACGACCCGGACAAGGCCGGCGGCATCGCCGAGGAGGAGGTCGAACTGGAAGTGCCGCTGCTGGCCATCGTCAACGTGCCCAGCCTGAGCATCCAGACCGTGGACATCACCTTCGACATGGAAGTGAAGTCGTCCTTCTCCTCGAAGGAGAAGACCGATGCCTCGGCGTCGATGTCGGCGGACGTGGAATACGGCTTCGGCCTATTCAAGGCCAAGGTGCATATCCAGGGCTCGGTCTCCACCAGCAAGGAGAACACGCGCAGCTCGGACAACTCGGCCAAGTACCACGTCTCGGTGCATGCCGCGGACAAGGGACCGCCGGAAGGTCTGGCGCGGGTGCTGGACATCCTGCAGACCTCGGTGGCGCCGCGCAAGATCGGCAAGCCCGAGCCGGTTCCCGCGTAAGTCCATAGCGGTCCGTTGAACCATCTCGTCGGGGGACTCGTCAACGATGTTCGACCTTACTGAAGTCAAGTTCGTCAAGCGGGTCGTGGTCGGCAGCGACAACCCGACGCAGATGCAATCGCCCGAGCAGATCGAAGCCGCGCGGGCCTTGCTCAACCGCTGCCTGAGCGATTCGCCGAAGGGCGCGATCATCGGCACCGAGAAGAATTTCGCCGTGCTGCAGATCGGCGAGCACCAGGTGGTGATGCAGTGGCTGTGCTACCACGTGGGCTTCCCGCGCAAGCCCGGCTGGATGAAGGACGACTGATGGCCAGCCTGCGCTGCGAGTTCGACCTGCTGCTGCAGGGGCTGTCGGCGGCCCTGCTGGATGCGCAGCGGCGCTGCCGCGCGCGTCACGCACAGGCCTTGCGCGCCTGCTTCGGCGCAGGCGAGACGCTGCCGGTGGCGACGGACGCGGCCGAGCCGCCGTCGCTGCAGATCCCGTTGTGGGAGCTGCGCGCCTGGCAATTGCCGCAGATCGGCGAACTGGCCCTGGCCTTCGACGTCGAACTGGACGTGGAGGAGGTGCCGGACGAGGCGCCGCGCCTGCTGCTGCAGGTGTTGCCGCGCCGGCCGCGGCGGCCCGGGCACCGCCTGCAGATCCTGTTCCGCGGCACCCACACCCCGGTTGGCGAGGTGCTGTTCGACGGTCAGCGGCTGAAGCTGTGGCAGCTGTCCGATGCGCCCGCCCCGCACGATCCCGCCCAGGAGACCGCACATGCGTAGACACGGCTTCATCCTGTCCCGGCACGACACCGACCTGTGGTGCCGAGAACTGCACATCGACCTGCGCTCGCTGGCCCGCGCGCAGCGGCTGCGCCGGCGTCGACGCCGGGCGCTGTGGCTGCTTGCCGTACTGTGCCTGGTGGCGGCCGTGGTGGCGCTGCTCTGGTTCGGTCTGTCCTGACCGTGCCCATCGTTTCCTTTCGTATCCAACAGGAGAGTCGCATGCGTATCCGTTCGCGTGGTGTTGCGCGTTTCCCGCTCTGGCTGGCGCTGTGCCTGGCCATGCCGTTCGCCGCCGGTGCCGCACCGCAGGCGCCGACGCCTGCTGCGCCGGCCGCAGCGGCCAACGCAGACGCGCTGCCGCCCGGCGAATGGAGCGGCACCCTGGCGCTGGATGCGCAGCGCCTGGCCGCCGTGCGCCTGGTCCAGCGCGAGGGAAATGCCAGACTGATATTCGCCTCGCCGTTGAACTGCGCCTTGCTGGTCAAGCCGCAGCCGGGTGCCGGTTTCGCACTGGAGTCGATCAATGGCGGGGCCTACTGCGACAAGATGATGGGCAAGCCGCTGCGCGTGCAGCGCAGCGGCGACGACCTGCGCTTGAACGTCGACGGCAAGGATCTGCCGGTAGTGCTGCATAGCGATCCGGGCCAGCCCAGCCCGCTGCAGGGCAAGTGGCGAGGGATGATGCGTCCCGACTCCGGCGATAGGGCGATCGACGTGGAACTGAGCGTCGCCGCGACGCCGCAGGCACCTGGCAATCCCACCGTGCAACTGCGCTATGGCCCGCCGCGCCAGTGCCGATTGGAGGGGCGTTACGTTGGCGTGCGCGAGGCAACGGCGCTGTATTCGCTGGGCATCGCCGATGGCGGCTATTGCGATCGCCTGAGCGACGGTCAGCTGACCCTGCGCGCACGACCGGACGGCAAGCTCGACCTGCAGACCGTGGACCGCGCCGGGACGCGTCGCGAAAGCGGGCTGCTGGAACGCGCGCCCGCCACTCCCTGATCCGCCGCGCGCAGGTGCCGGCCACCGTGTCCGTCCAGGAGTGATGCGATGAACGTCTGGATCAAGACGCTGGCCGGCGCCGCGTGGCGCCGGCTCACCTCGGCCCGCCGTGCCGGACCGCGGCTGCCGCCGCCTGGCATCCTGCCGCAACTGCGCGCCGAGTGCGAAGCGATGGCGCGCTATGCGCTGGAGCACGGCATGGCGGTGCCGCCGGAGCTGATCGCCCGCCTGTCGGCGCTACTGGGCGCCGGCACGCCGGTCGCCGATGGCGGCGACATCGAGGTGCACGCGCACGAACTGGCGGTCACCCACCGGCGGCTGGCGCAACTGATCCGCCCGGCCACGCCGCAGGCGGTGTTCCTGCTCGATGCCGAGCGTCGCCGCCCGCACTGGGCGACCCTGCTCGGCCCGCTGCCGCTGGTGCGCGCGCTGACCACGACCTCGCTGCTGTTCCTGTTCGCGGTGGTGGCGACGGCCCTGTCCAGCAAGGTCAGTGCGGACAACGTGCGCCTGGGCTTCCTGGATTCCTCGGGCAGCGTGCTGCTGTGGAATGCGCTGTTCCTGCTGTTCTGCGCCGGCCTGGGCGCCTCGTTCTCCTCGCTGTTCCAGGTGCACCGCTACGTCGCCGACGCCAGCTACGACCCCAAGTACGACGCCTCCTACGGCGCGCGCATGATCCTGGGCCTGATCGCCGGGCTGATCCTGGTCGAAGTGTTGCCGCCGGATCTGTTCGAAAGCGGCAGCATGCGCAGTTTCGGCAAGCCGACCCTGGCGATGCTGGGCGGCTTCTCCGCGACCGCGGTGTACCGCCTGCTGCAGCGTCTGGTCGATCTGATGGAGACGCTGGTGCGCGGCGACACCTCGGCGCAGGCGCAGGCGTCGTTGGAAGTGCAGCGCGCCAGCAACGACACCGAGCGCATGCGCTGGCAGGGGGAGTTGGCCGCGCAGTTGATGGCCCTGCAGCAGTCGATCGAGGCCGGCACGCCGCCGGCGGCGATCCAGCAGCGGCTCGCCGAGTTCGCCCGCGGAATGCTGCAGGTGGAAGCCGCGCGTCTGCCGCCGCCGCCATCGCCATCGCCGGCAGCGGAATGAACCCGCCGGCGCGACACCGGCGTATCGCCGATGTTTCCATCATCGTTCGTCGGCGCAGGATTTCGTTCTGCGTCGCAGCGCGTGCGCGGTAGCACGGGATTCTGTCTACGAACCGAGACGAATGCGGCAATCCGCACAAGTTCAGCCGTCGTCGCCATCCATATCAGCCTGAAGCCGATGGCCGCCATGACGCAGCGTGACAAGCTGAGAACGTAATCCAAGCGCAGGTTCAGCGCTGTCGCATCGAGTGAAAAAGGGGCGCGTCGCGCTGCAGGGGGACGCGGGTTGCCGCGCGGTCGCGCGTTGGGAGTTCCATTGCCAACACAGGTAGAGAATGAACACACGTATCGTGATTGCCGCCGAACGCAGCATCGTGCTGGAGGGCATGGTGGCCCTGCTCAACAACACGCCGGACATCGACGTGGTCGGCCACGCGGTCGACGGACTGGAGTGCGTGCAACTGGTGACCCGACGGCAGCCGGATATCGTGCTGATGGACGTGATGCTGCCGGGCCTCAACGGCATCGAGGCCACCCGCCGGCTGCTGCAGCGCAGCCCGCGCAGCAAGGCGATCTGCATCGCCGCCTCAGATGCCGCGGCCAACGTGCGCGCGGCCATCGACGCCGGCGCCAAGGGCTACCTGGCGCGCAACAGCACCTTCCACGAATTGCTGCGCGCGATCCAGCAGGTCGGTAACGACCAGCTGTACATCAGCCCGCAACTGTCGCAGTCGCTGGTCAGCGAGTACCGCTGTCCGCCCGGCGATGCCGTCTCCGCCTACACGCTGCTGACCTCGCGCGAACGCGAGATCGTGCAGTTGCTGTCCGAGGGGCTGTCGACCAAGGAGATCGCCGCGCGCCTGCACATCAGCGTCAAGACCATCGGCACCCACCGCGAGCACATCATGCTCAAGCTGGGCATGCAGAGCATCGCGCAATTGACGCGCTACGCGATCCGCGAAGGTCTGTCGCCGCTGGAGGGAGGCAGGGCCAGTGCGCGCCATGTCGGGCACGACCGGCAGGGACCGGCCAGCCGGTGTGGGTGAGGCGGCGCACGCCGCCGCGCGTCCCGTGGCGGTGAGGCACAACTGCATGGTCGGCCGCGCTGCGTGGCGGCGTGGTTCAGTCCGGACGTCGCGCGTGCATCAGCGCCGCGACGGCCTGCGCGCCGGTGTCGGCCTGACCCTGCAGCGCCTCGCGTACCGCGGCCTGGTTCGCCGGCGGATGGTTCTGGCTGAGCTTGAACTTCAATTCGACCCGCTCGACCTCCAGGCGGAAGCCGACGATGCCGCGCAACTGGCGCCGGTGCGCGTCGTTGTCCGGCTCGTAGCGCCAGTCGCTGCCCAATGCGCGTTCGTGGCGTTCGCTCAGCCGCGCCACCACGGTGGCCAGCAGCGCTTCGTCGTCGCTGGGGTGCAGCTGCCCGTGCAAGTGCGCGGTGGCGTAGTTCCAGGTCGGCACCCGCGCCATCGCTTCCTTGTCCGGATACCAGCCCGGGGAGACGTAGGCATGCGGGCCGTGCACGATCAGCAAGGCCGGCCCGGCGTGCCGCGCCTGCGGGTTGGCCCGCGACCAATGGCCTTCGACCAGGATGCGTTCGCCGTCGCGCCGGTACAGCACCGGCAGCGGCGTGGCGCAGGGCAGGCCGTCGGCGACGGTGACCAGGGTGGCGAACGGCTGGTCCGCGATCAGCGCATCGAGCGCGCCCAGGTCGTGTTCGGCGAAGGCGGGTGCAACGTGCATCCCCGGATCAGGCGCGCGCGCCCAGGGTCTGGGTCATGCGCCCGCGCAGGCCGGCGTCGTCGTCGGCCTGCGGCGGCGACACCTCGCCCAGCGAGAAGCCGCGCGCACGCGCATCGTCCTCGTCCAGGCCATCGAAGGCGACGAATTCGGCATCGAACAGGGCCGCGCGGGCGGTGTCCTCGCTGTCGTAGCTGAGGGTGTTGCCGTCGCTGTCCAGCACCTCGGCGGTGCCGGCGTCGCGCACGCGCAGGCGTGCCCACACCAGCAGGCGGCCGAGGCTGGCCAGGTACCACTGATCGTGGGCGGGAGAATCTGAGTTCATGGAATCACCAGGGAAAGCAACCAGAGCAGGGCGGCCATGCCCAGGCCGAAGAAGATGGTCATCAGCGACAGCCAGGCCGGCGTCGCCAGCCCGGACAATCCGCGGTCGCCGAGCGGACGGTAGCGCCGCGCCAGCAGCCAGCCGAGCGCGACCGGCTTGAGGAAGGCGCCCGGCCCGAACGCCGCCACCAGCGGCGGATGGCGGTCGCGGATGTGCACCAGGGTCAGCGGCCAGAAGATCAGGAACGCGCTGGCCCCGGCGATCGCCACGCCGACGAAGCACAGCGCGAAGAACAGGATCATGGCGCGCGCTCCCCGTGCCGGCTCAGAACTCGGCGCTGCCCGGGGCGCGCGGGTAGGGGATGGCGTCGCGGATGTTGCTCAGCCCGCACACGTACACCACCAGGCGCTCGAAGCCCAGGCCGAAGCCGGCATGCGGCACCGTGCCGTAGCGGCGGAAGTCGCGGTACCAGCCGTAGTGCTGCGGATCCAGGCCGAACTGCAGCATGCGCGCGTCGAGCACGTCCAGGCGCTCCTCGCGCTGGCTGCCGCCGATGATCTCGCCGATGCCGGGGGCCAGCACGTCCATCGCCGCGACGGTCTTGCCGTCGTCGTTCAGGCGCATGTAGAAGGCCTTGATGTGCTCGGGGTAGTTGGTCACCACCACCGGGCGGCCGACGTGCTGCTCGGTCAGCCAGCGCTCGTGCTCGGTCTGCAGGTCCAGGCCCCATTCCACCGGGAACTCGAACTTCTGCCCGGACTTCTGCAGCAGGCCGATCGCGTCGCCGTACTCGATGCGCTCGAACGGCGAGTTGATGAAGGTCTCCAGCTTGCTGATCGCGGTCTTGTCCACGCGCTCGGCGATGAACGCCAGGTCGTCGGCGCGCTCGTCCAGCACCGCGCGGAACAGGTACTTGAGGAAGTCCTCGGCCACGCGCGCGTCCTCGGCCAGGTCGGCGAAGGCGATCTCCGGCTCGATCATCCAGAACTCGGCCAGGTGGCGGGTGGTGTGGCTGTTCTCGGCGCGGAAGGTCGGGCCGAAGGTGTAGACCTTGCTCAGCGCCAGGCAGTAGGCCTCGACGTTGAGCTGGCCGGACACGGTCAGGAAGGTCTCCTTGCCGAAGAAGTCGCGGCCGAAGTCGACCTGGCCCTGCGCGTCGCGCGGCAGGTTGGCCATGTCCAGGGTGGAGACGCGGAACATCTGCCCGGCGCCTTCGGCGTCGGAGGTGGTGATGATCGGCGTGCTGATCCAGTTGTAGCCGTTCTGGTGGAAATAGCGGTGCACCGCCTGCGCCAGGCAGTTGCGGATGCGCGTCACCGCGCCGAACAGGTTGGTGCGCGGGCGCAGGTGCGCGACCTCGCGCAGGAACTCCGGCGACATCGGCTTGGGCTGGATCGGGTAGGTCAGCGGGTCCTCGACCCAGCCCACCACCTCGACCGCGCTGGCCTGGATCTCGTACGACTGGCCCTTGCCCTGCGACTTCACCAGCACGCCCTTGGCGATCAGCGAGCAGCTGCCGGTGAGCCGCTTGACCTCGTCGAAGTTGGGCAGGGCGTCGGTCGCCACCACCTGGATCGGGGCGAAGCAGGAGCCGTCGGACACGTTGATGAAAGCCAGTCCGGCAGATCCGCGCAGCGTGCGCACCCATCCCCGCACCGTGACTTCGCCGCCTTCCGGGATCTTCCCGGCCAGCGCATGTGCAACGCTCACCACCGTCATGACTTGAATCCTCGCCGCAGAGACTCGATATGGAAGGGGCAAGTGTACTGGCTGGAGCGCAGCGCTTGCGAGGCGTGGCGGCGATCGGCCGCCAACCTTCCTATAATGTCCGCTCGCAGTCGCCGGAGTCGTTCGTCATGGCCATCCGTCTCACCCCCGTCGCCCATGCCCGCGTGCAGCGCTTCGTCGCGCAGACGCCTGGCGCGCTGGGCTTGCGTTTTGGCGTGGAGCGCACCGGCTGTTCGGGGTGGGGCCACGTCACCGACCTGGCGCGCGAGGCGCGTGCGGACGATGCGGTGTTCGAGCAGGATGGCGTGCGCATCTATGTCGATGCCACCAGCCTGCCGCTGGTGGACGGCACCGAGATCGACTTCGCCAAGCAGGGCCTGGGCGAGACCTTCGTGTTCCGCAATCCGAATGCCACCGCCGAGTGCGGTTGCGGCGAGAGCTTCACCACCGACGCCGCGCACGCCGGCGCGGCCTGAGCGTCGCCGCTGCGGCGGCGCGGCCTCCTTGTGGAGGACGCGGGGCAGGGCGGCCCGGTTGTCGCAGTAAGTGCCTGAGTTCCTCCATCACCCCAACGCATAAGCGCTGTGCTTCGCGCAGGAACACGGCGTCTGCGACGGCTGCGGCGAAACCCGCGCATGGCGCTACCAGGGGGGCGTTCTACTGCGCCGGCGACGCCCCGCAGTCTCTGTGTCCCTGGTGTATTGCGACGGTCGCGTGCGTGTTCCGTTGCCTGCAGTGCGGCCAGCATCGCCTGCATGTGGCTATGGGTTGATCCAAGTCGTTGATTCGATTGGTTTCGTGCGCTGCGGTGGCGTCCCTGTCCGGCGCCGCGGACGGCTGGCTTGTCGGTGACCGGGCATCTCGGTCATAATGTGCGGCTTCCTGCCTTCCCGGCAGGAGTCCTTGCCCCACCGCCGTCGCACCGCGGGGGGCTGTCCGGCCGCAAGGCCACATCCGAAAGGTAAACACCATGAGTCGTCATTACGAAATCGTGTTCCTGGTCCACCCGGATCAGAGCGAGCAGGTCCCGGCCATGATCGAGCGCTACAAGTCGCTGGTCGAGAACGGCAAGGGCACCATCCACCGTCTGGAAGACTGGGGCCGTCGCCAGCTGGCGTACCCGATCCAGAACCTGGTGAAGGCCCACTACGTCATGCTGAACATCGAAGTGGACCAGGCCGTGCTGAGCGAACTGGTCGAGAGCTTCCGCTTCAACGACGCCGTGCTGCGCCACCTGGTGATCAAGCGCGACGGTGCCGACACCGAGCAGTCGCTGATCATGAAGAGCAAGGACGAGAAGGCCGACAAGCCCGAGCGCGGTGAGCGCCGTCGTCGCGACGACGAAGAGGGCGATGCGCCCGCCGCCGCCACCGAAACCGACGGCGACGCCGCCGAAGCCGCCTAAGGAGCACGCTCATGTCCAAGTTCTTCCGTCGTCGCAAGTTCTGCAAGTTCACCGCCGAGGGCGTCAAGGAGATCGACTACAAGGATCTCAACACCCTGCGCCAGTACCTCACCGAGAACGGCAAGATCGTGCCGAGCCGCGTGACCGGCACCAAGTCCAAGTATCAGCGTCAGCTGGCCACGGCGGTCAAGCGCGCGCGTTTCCTGGCGCTGATCCCGTACACGGACAACCACGACGTTTAATTCCGGGTTTCCCGGAGCGATACGGCCCGCACCCTCCGGTGCGGGCATTCAAGCGAAGTCTGGCGATTAGAAAAGTGCGGTGCCGTCGGGCGCAATCCCGACTCCCCAATCCCGAATCCCGGCTTCTCCTATTCGGACAGCACCCGTTGCGCCGGCCGCGTGCCGACGCTAACGAATAACGGAGCAAGACCATGCAACTGATTCTTCTGCAGAAAGTGACCAACCTGGGCGGCCTCGGCGACAAGGTCGACGTCAAGCCGGGCTACGGCCGCAACTACCTGGTGCCGCAGGGCAAGGCCGTGCCGGCCACCGCCGCCAACATCGCCGAGTTCGAGGCCAAGCGCGCCGAGTACGAAGCCAAGGCCAAGTCGATCCACGACGACGCCGAAGCCCGCGCCGCCAAGCTGGAAGGCGCCAGCGTGACCGTCAAGGCCAACGCGTCGACCGAAGGCAAGCTGTACGGTTCGGTCGGCCCGCGCGACATCGCCGAGGCCTTCACCGCCGCCGGCATGCCGCTGGAGAAGGGCGAAGTGGTGCTGGGCGAAGGCGCGTTCCGCAACATCGGCGAGTACGAAGTGCTGGTGCGCCTGCACGCCGACGTGGAAACCACGGTCAAGGTCGTGGTCGAAGCCGACGCCTGATCCTTGCGTCATCGCTGTACCGACACGGGCACCGCAAGGTGCCCGTGTCGTTTTTGCCGACCGGCGCCGCCCTCGGCGGGCCATGCAGCCCTGGCCGGGCGCGGCCGGCGCAAGACCCGCCGGCTGCGAGTGCGACCGCCGTCGCATCACCGCCGCCCGGCGCAGGCCGCCCCAGCCTCGCGCGGGGGCCGCTATACTCAGCGACTCGTGTCCGATGTCGGCCCGGCGGTGTAGCCGCATCAATGGGTTGGAAGCAGGACCTCACCTGGATCTTCATTAGCGGCAGCGCAGCTCGGAATGCCGGCGGCGTCTGCCATGGATTGCCTGCACCATGCGCCTGTCGACCATCAAGCTGTCCGGCTTCAAGTCCTTCGTCGATCCGACCACGCTGCACCTGCCGACCAACATGACCGGCATCGTCGGTCCGAACGGCTGCGGCAAGTCGAACATCATCGACGCGGTGCGCTGGGTGATGGGCGAAAGCTCGGCCAGCCGGCTGCGCGGCGATTCGCTGACGGACGTGATCTTCTCCGGCTCGTCGGCGCGCAAGCCGGTGTCGCAGGCCACGGTGGAGCTGATCTTCGACAACACCGACCACACCATCGCCGGCGAGTACGCCTCGTTCAACGAGATCTCGGTCAAGCGCCAGGTCAGCCGCGACGGCAGCAGCAGCTACTACCTCAACGGCACCAAGTGCCGGCGCCGCGACATCACCGATCTGTTCCTGGGCACCGGCCTGGGCCCGCGCAGCTACTCGATCATCGAGCAGGGCATGATCAGCCAGATCATCGAGGCGCGCCCGGAAGACCTGCGCGTGTACCTGGAGGAGGCCGCCGGCATCTCCAAGTACAAGGAGCGGCGCAAGGAGACCGAGACCCGCATCCGCCACACCCGCGAGAACCTGGAGCGCCTGGGCGACCTGCGCGAGGAGATCGGCAAACAGCTCGAGCACCTCAAGCGGCAGGCGCGCCAGGCCGAGCAGTACCAGGCGCTGCAGGAAGAGCGGCGGATCAAGGATGCGCAGTGGAAGGCGCTGGAGTACCGCGGCCTGGACGGGCGCCTGCAGGGCCTGCGCGAGGCGCTGGGCCAGGAAGAGACCCGCCTGCAGCAGCTGATCGCCGAGCAGCGCGATGCCGAGGCGCGCATCGAGACCGGCCGCGTGCGTCGCGAGGAGGCCGCCGAGGCGCTCAGCACCGCGCAGGCCGAGGTCTACAAGGTCGGCAGCACCCTGGCCCGGATCGAGCAGCAGATCCAGCACCAGCGCGACCTGTCGCAGCGCCTGCACAAGGCGCGCGACGAGACGCAGACGGCGCTGGCCGAACTCGGCCAGCACATCGGCACCGACGAGGCCAAGCTGGCGCTGCTGCGCGAATCGGTGGACGTGGCCGGCCCGCAGCTGGAGCAGCTGCAGGAAGACAACGAATACAAGCAGGAAGCGCTGCGCGAGGCCGAGGCGCGCCTGGCCGACTGGCAGCAGCGCTGGGAATCGCACCAGCGCAACACCGCCGAAGCCTCGCGTGCCGGCGAAGTGGAGCGCACCCGCGTCGATTACCTGGACCGGCAGTCGCTGGAGGCCGAGCGCCGCCGCGAGGCGCTGCTGGCCGAGCGCGCCGGGCTGGACCTGGACGCGCTGGCCGAGGCGTTCGCGCAACTGGAACTGCAGCACGAGACCCAGCGCGCCGCGCTGGACGGGCTGACCGAGCAGGTCGAGGCGCGCAAGCAGGCGGTGGCGGCGCTGCAGGACCAGCAGCGCAGCGCGCAGGCCGAACTGGCCGACGTGCGCAAGCAGGCGCAGGCCGCGCGCGGCCGGCTGTCGTCGCTGGAAACCCTGCAGCAGGCCGCACTCGGCCAGGAGCAGGGCGCGGCGGTGGCCTGGCTGCAGGCGCGCGGGCTGGATTCGGCGGCGCGCGTCGGCGAACGGCTCAACGTCGAGAGCGGCTGGGAGAACGCGGTCGAAGGCGCGCTCGGGCAGTTGATCGAAGGCGTGTTGGTCGAGGCGCCGGAACAACTGGTCGACGCCCTTGGCGAACTCGGCGAAGGCCGCATCGCCCTGGTCAGCGGCGCGGAGGCGGCCGAGACCTTCGCGCCGACCTCGCTGGCGGCCAAGGTGCAGGGGCCGATCGCGATCCGTCGGCTGTTGGCGCGGCTGCACGCGGCCGAGGATTTGAGTGCGGCGCGCGCGCTGCTGCCGCAGCTGGGCGAGGGCGATTCCATCGTCACCCGCGACGGCGCGCGCCTGGGCCAGGGCTGGCTGCGCGTGTCGCGGTCCGGCGCGGCCAAGCAGGGCGCACTGCTGCGCGAGCGCGAGATCCAGAGCCTGCGCGGCCAGATCGAGACGCTGCAGGAGCGCGAGGCCGATCTCGAACACCGCCTCGGCGAGATGCGCGCCCAGTTGCTGGCCGGCGAGCAGCAGCGCGAGGACGCGCAGCGCCAGCTGTACCAGGCGCACCGCAGCGCCTCCGAACTGGCCGGACAGTTGCAGAGCCAGCAAGGCAAGGTCGACGCCGCGCGCACCCGCATCGAACGCATCGAGCTGGAGGTCGCGCAGCTGCTGGAAACCCTGGACAGCAGCCGCGAGCAAGCGCGCGAGGCACGCTCCAAGCTGGAGGACGCGGTCACCAGCATGGGCGACCTGGAATCGGTGCGGCACGCGCTGGAAAGCGAGCGCCGCCAACTCACCGAGGCGCGCGACCTGGCCCGCGACGCCGCGCGGCGGGTGCGCGAGGCCTCGCACGCCCTGGCCCTGACCCTGGAGTCGCAGCGCACCCAGATCGCCTCGCTGAGCCAGGCGCTGGAGCGGATGGGCAACCAGCGCGGGCAACTGGACGCGCGCCTGGGCGAACTCAGCGCGCAGTTGAACGAGGGCGACTCGCCGGTGCTGGCGCTGGAGGCCGAACACCAGGCCGCGCTGAGCGAGCGCGTGCGCACCGACCGCGCGCTCGGCGAGGCGCGCGCGCTGCTGGATGGCATCGACAATGAATTGCGCGCGCTGGAGCAGACCCGCCAGCAGCGCGACGAACAGGCGCTGGCGCAGCGCGAACGCATCGCCCAGCGCCGGCTCGACCAGCAGGCGCTGGTGCTCAGCGCCGAGCAGCTGTCGGCGGCGGTGGTCAAGGCCGGCTTCGTGCTCGAGGACGTGATCAACGGCCTGCCCGAACATGCCGACCCCGTCGAGTGGGAGCAGGCGGTGCAGCAGATCGATGGACGCATGCGCCGGCTGGAACCGGTCAACCTGGCGGCGATCAGCGAGTACGGCGAGGCCGCGCAGCGCGCCGAGTACCTGGAAGCGCAGGACGTCGACCTGAACACCGCGCTGGAGACCCTGGAAGACGCCATCCGCAAGATCGACCGCGAGACCCGCGGCCGCTTCAAGGACACCTTCGACCGGGTCAACTCCGGCGTGCAGGCGCTGTATCCGCGTCTGTTCGGCGGCGGCCACGCCTACCTGGAACTGACCGGCGAGGACCTGCTGGACACCGGCGTGGCGATCATGGCGCGGCCCCCGGGCAAGCGCGTGTCCAGCATCTCGCTGCTGTCCGGCGGCGAGAAGGCGATGACTGCGGTTGCCCTGGTGTTCGCGATCTTCCAGCTCAACCCGGCGCCGTTCTGCCTGCTCGACGAGGTGGACGCGCCGCTGGACGAGGCCAACGTCGGCCGCCTGGCGGCGATGGTCAAGGAAATGAGCGAGAAAGTGCAGTTCCTGTTCGTCAGCCACAACAAGGCGACGATGGAGGCGGCGCATCAGCTCAGCGGCGTCACCATGCGCGAGCCCGGCGTCAGCCGCCTGGTCAGCGTGGACCTCGAGGAGGCCGCGCGTTTGGCGGGCGCGGCCTGACGTGACATGCTAAAGGACGTGATGTGCGTCGAGGCTTGGTTCCCGCGTTGGCGGACCCGGTGCGCACCCAGCAGTTATTTTCCCCCTGTGTACCCTTGCCGGAGTAACCCCTGAATGTCCGACATGGCAATGCTACGCATCGGCATCCTCGCCGCCGGCTTGCTGTTGATTGCGGCGATCTTCCTGTTCGGCCGCCCGAAGAAACCGAGCCAGGGCCGGCGCGTGGAGCCGGCCGATCCGGCCGCGCCGCGCCGCGAACCCTCGCTGGGCGACGCCGCCCCGGCCGCCGGCGACGACGCGCTGGCCGCGCCCGGCGCGGACGGCGAAGCGCACCAGCCCGACTTGGGCCTGCCTGCGGCAGAGGCGCCCGGCGCCGACCTCGGCAAGCGGCCGAGCCAGGATTTCGACAAGATCGTCTCGCTGTATGTCGCCGCCCGCGCCGGGCAGGTGCTGCGCGGCGAGGACATCGTGGTGGCCGCGGAGAAGACCGGCCTGACCTTCGGCCACATGAACGTGTTCCACCGCCTGGTGGAAGGGCATCCCGAGCGCGGCCCGATCTTCAGCATGGCCAGCATCATGAAGCCGGGCAGCTTCGACATGGCGCACATCCGCGAGATGGAGACCCCGGCGATCGCCTTCTTCCTGACCCTGCCGGCGCCGCTGACCGCGCTCGACGCCTGGGAGAAGATGCTGCCGACCGTGCAGCGCATGGGCGAACTGCTCGACGGCGTGGTCCTGGACGATAGCCGCAACGCCCTCGGACGCCAGCGCATCGCCCACATCCGCGACGACCTGCGCGCCTACGACCGCCAGCACCAGGCACCGCCATTGACGAAGGCGCCGCGCTGGTAGCTTGGTGCTGGGAATGGGGAAACGGGAATGGGGAATCGTAAAAGCGTATCCCCGCCTCTGACCCCCCGCGCTCTTCCCTTCTCCCTTCGGGAGAAGGTGCCCCCGAAGGGGGCGGATGAGGGTACGACCGCCGCCGAACGCCAGAACCCCTGGCTTTGACTCTTGCGTACCCTTATCCCGACTCTCCAAGCCTGGCGCACTGACGCCAGGCTAGTGAACCGTGGACCTGTAATGGGAAGGCCAGGGCAAGCCTCTCCACGCCTCAGCCGCAAGGCAACCCGCTTTTACGATTCCCGATTCTCCATTCCCCATTCCCGGCCCCCAAGCTACTTGCGCGCCTTAACAAACGCCTCCCGAAACCGCAGCATCTCCGCTTCGCTGCCGACGGTGACGCGCACCAGCTTCGGCCAGATCGGCCAGCTGCGGCCGACGATCACGCCTTGCTTGGCCATCGCCGCGGCGAAGGCGGCGCCGTCGCGCTTGACGTCGACCATGAAGCAATTGGCCTGCGACGGCAGGCACTTGTAGCCCTTGCTCTGCAGCCAGGCGATGGTGGCGTCGCGAATGCGCGCGTTCTCGGCGCGGCGGGTCGGCACCAGTTGCAGGTCCTGCAGGCTGGCGATGCCGGCGGCCAGCGCAGGCACCGACACCGGATTCTGGCCGAACGCGGCCAGCCTGGTCTGCAGCCCCGGCGCGGCCACCGCCAAGCCCAGGCGCAGCCCGGCCATGCCATACAGCTTGGAGAAGGTGCGCAGCACCAGCAGGTCCTGGCGCTGGCCGATCAGGTCGATCACCGACGGCTCGTCGCTGTAGTGCAGGTAGGCCTCGTCGACCAGCAACACGCTGGACGCAGGCTTGTTGGCCAGCAGCCATTCGATGTCGGCGCGCTTGGTGATCGAACCAGTCGGGTTGTTCGGATTGCATAGGTAGATCAGGCCGGCATTCGGATCGACGCTGGCCATGGCCTTGACGTCGTGCGCGCCGTCGGCGCGCAGCGGTACCCGCCGCACCGGTGCGCCATGCGCGGCAGCCACATCGGCCACCGCCTCGAAGGTCGGATCGGCCACCACCACGCCGGCGCGCGGCGAGGTGAAGGCGCGCGCGGCGCGGGCGAGCGGCTCGCTGGAACCGGGATACGCCGCCACGTGGTCGGCCGGCAGGCGCTGCTGGCCGACGAAGGCGGCGATCAGCTCGTCCGACAGCTCGAACAGATAGCGCCCGCTACGCGGCAGGATCGCCTGTGCCGCCGCCAGCGCCGCGGGCGAGGGACCCAGCGGGCATTCGTTGAAGTTCAGGTACACCGTGCCGGTTGCTGGCACTACGCCAGGTGTTGCCGCAGCAGTGTCGGTGGCCTTGCGCCGCGCCGCCTCGGCGACGGGCGCCAGGCCCACGGCGCCCAGCGCCAAACCGGAGGTAGCCAGGGACAGGAAGGAACGGCGCGAGACCGGTAGCGACACGTGGCTCTCCAGAGCGGGCGGGGGAGGTCACGTTAACGAGGTGTTAATGGCGGGGCAAGGGAGTGAGGGGCCGGGATTCGGGATTTGGGATTTCAGGAGTGGCTTGAGGCTGGGATTGGGGATTCGGGATTGGGGATTAGGGATTAGGGATTGGCAAAAGTCGGGGGTGGTGACGTCGATGGCGCTGCGCGCCCCGTACCCTCACCCCAACCCCTCTCCCGGGGGAGAGGGGCCTTGGCTTCTCCCTTCTCCCCTCGGGAGAAGGTGCCCCCGCAGGGGCGGATGAGGGTACGACCGCCGCCGACGTGAGAAGTCCGAGCTTGGGCTCTTGCGAATCTCCAATCCCAACTCGCCAATCTCGGTCGTCAAGCGAATCCCCACTCCCAACGCGCCAATCCCAGCCGTCAAGCCAATCCCCAATCCCGACTCCCCAATCCCAGCCTTCAAGCTACTATCGCCCCCCTCTCCGTTACCCCCGTTTCCGCTGCGCATGACCGCAATTCCCGATCCCCAGCAGCGTGCCGCCGAGTTGCGCCAGCGCATCGACGACGCCAATCACCGCTACTACGTGCTCGACGACGCGTCGATTCCCGATGCCGAGTACGACGCGCTGATGCGCGAGTTGGAGGCCCTGGAAGCCGCGCACCCGGAGCTGGCCAGCGCGGATTCGCCGACGCGCAAGGTCGGTGCGCGCCCGGACGGCGGCTTTCCCGAAGTGCGCCACGCGATCCCGATGCTCTCGCTCGCCAATGCCTTCGAAACTCCGGGCGTGGCCGAGGACGCCGACGACCGCACGCGCTTCGCCGAGGTCGCCGATTTCGAGCGCCGCATCGAGCGCGAACTCGAACTGGCCGCGCCGGTGTTCTCGGTGGAACCGAAGCTCGATGGCCTGGCGATCAGCCTGCGCTACGAGGATGGCGTGTTCGTGCAGGGCGCCACCCGCGGCGACGGCAGCACCGGCGAGGACGTCACCGCCAACCTGCGCCAAGTGCGTTCGGTGCCGCTGAAGCTGCGCGACCTCGGCGTGCCGCCGCCGGCGGTGCTGGAAGTGCGCGGCGAGATCTACATGCCGCGCGCCGCCTTCGCTACCTGGAACGCACAGGCGCTGGAGCGCAACGAGAAGCTGCTGGCCAACCCGCGCAATGGCGCCGCCGGCTCGCTGCGCCAGCTCGATCCGGCGGTCACCCGGCGCCGGCCGCTGGCGTTCTTCGCCTATTCGGTGGGCGAGGTCCGTGGCCTGGAGCTGCCCGAAACCCATTCGCAGACGCTGCAACTGCTGCGCGACTACGGCTTCCCCGTCGCCCCGGAGGCGGATACCGCTACCGGCTTCGATGGCCTGATCGCGTATTTCCGTCGCATCGGCGCCGCTCGCGACAGCCTGCCTTACGACATCGACGGCGTGGTCTACAAGCTCGACGATTACGACCAGCAACAGGCGATGGGCTTCGTCTCGCGCGCGCCGCGCTGGGCGCTGGCGCACAAGTTCCCGGCGCAGGAACAATCCACCGTGCTGCGCGCGATCGAGGTGCAGATCGGCCGCACCGGCGCGGTCACCCCGGTGGCGCGGCTGGAGCCGGTGCAGGTCGCTGGCGTCACGGTTACCAACGCGACGTTGCACAACGCCGACCAGATCGCGCGGCTGGACGTGCGCGAAGGCGACACCGTGATCGTGCGCCGCGCCGGCGACGTGATCCCGGAAGTGGTGCGGGTGATCGAGGAACGGCGTCCGCCGGGCACCGCGCCGTGGACGATGCCGACGGCGTGCCCGGTGTGCGGTTCGGAACTGGTCAAGGAAGAGGACGCGGTGGCCTGGCGCTGCAGCGGCGGCCTGGCCTGTGCGGCGCAGCGCAAGGAGGCCGTGCGTCACTTCGCCTCGCGCCGCGCCATGGACATCGAAGGCCTGGGCGAGCGCCAGGCCGATGCCCTGGTCGAGTTCGGCTTCGTGCAGTCGCTGGCCGACCTGTACGCCTTGAGCGTGGAGGACCTGGTACGGATGAAGGCTGCGCTGGACGCGGCCACTGCCGCCGACCTGCTGCAGGCGGTGGAGGACAGCAAGGGCGCGCTGGCGCTGGACGCGGCCGGCCGCGCCGCGTTGGAAGACGAGGCCGCCCAGTGGCGGCACGCCGACTTCCTGCGCGCGCATCTCACGGTGGACCTGGGGGGCAAGCTCGCGACCAAGTGGGCCGAGAATCTGGTCGCCGGCATCGACGCCAGCCGCGCCACCACGCTGCCGCGTTTCCTGTTCGCGCTGGGCATTCCGCACCTGGGCGAGACCACGGCCAAGGCGCTGGCCTACTGGCTGGGCTCGCTGGCGTTCGTGCGCAGCACCCCGGCGGTGCTGCTGCAGGCCTTGCCGGACATCGGCGGCGAGGTGGCGCGCTCGATCGCGACCTTCTTCGAGCAGCGCGGCAACGTTGCGGTGGTCGATGGCCTGATCAATGCCGGCATCGGCTTCTCCGACGAGGGCGCACCGCCGGCCGAATTGCGCGAGCGCCTGGATCTGGCGCATCTGCTGGGCACGCTGCCGGTGGACAAGCTCGGCGGGAAGAGCGCGCAGCGCCTGGCCGCCACCTACGGCACGTTGGACGCCTTGCTGCGCGCCAACGAAAGTGGCTGGACCGGGGCGGGGCTGTCCACGGCCGGCGCCGCCAACCTGGCTGCTTACCTGGCTGATCGGGCACAGAAGCAGGCGCTGTTGGACGCCGAGGCGGCGATGCAACGTCTGCTCGATGCCGCGCCTGCGCAGACGCAGCGTCGCGCCGGCCCGCTGGATGGGCAGACCGTGGTGCTGACCGGCACCCTGACCGCGCTGACCCGCGACGAGGCCAAGGCGCAACTGGAGGCGCTGGGCGCCAAGGTCGCCGGCAGCGTGTCGAAGAAGACCGCGTTCGTGGTCGCCGGCGAGGCTGCCGGTTCCAAGCTCGACAAGGCGCAGGAGCTGGGCGTGGCGGTGTGGGACGAGGCGCAGTTGCTGGCGTTCCTGCAGTCGCAGGGGCAGGGCACATGAGTGCGCTCGGCACGGCGCAGGAAGAGTTGCGCTGGCGCACTGCCGGCGCGGCCGATCAGCCGGCCTTGCTGGCGATGCTGCAGGCGTTCTACGCCGAGGACGGCATCGCGTTCGACGCCGAGCGCGTGGCGCGCGGCCTGCAGGCGTTGCTGACCCAGCCGGCACTGGGCGAGGCGCTGCTGTGGCTGGCGCCGGACGGCGCGGTGGTGGGCTATGCGCTGATCACCGCCTGTTTCAGCGTCGAACTGGGCGGGCGCTATCTGCTGCTCGACGAGTTGTACCTGGGCCCGGCCGCACGCGGCCGCGGCTGGGGCCGGCGCGCGGTGGCGCTGGTCGAGGCGCGCGCCCGCGCGCTGGGCGTGGACATGCTGCGGATGGAGGTCAATCACCACAACGCCGCCGCCAAGCGCCTGTACCTGGGCCTGGGCTATCGCGACGACGCGCGCGACCAGCTGAGCCGCCGGCTCGACACGGCGCCGTGATGGACCTGCTGTCCACCCTGCAATTGCGCGCCCGGCTCAATGCCGCCATCCGCGGCTTCTTCGCCGCGCGCGGCGTGCTGGAAGTGGAGACGCCGATGCTGTCGGCGGCCGGCAACACCGAGCCGAACATCGACAGCTTCCAGACCCGCTTCAGCGGCCACGTCGACGCAGGTCCGGCGCTGCGCTGGCTGCGCACCTCGCCCGAGTACCCGCTGAAGCGGCTGCTCGCCGCCGGCATCGGCGACTGCTACGAACTGGGGCGGGTGTTCCGCAACGGCGAGGCCGGCGGCCGCCACAATCCCGAGTTCACCATGCTCGAGTGGTACCGGGTCGGCTGGGATCACCGGCAACTGATCGAGGAGACCGTGGAGCTGGTGCGCACCGCGCTGGCCCTGGTCGGACGCAGTGCCACGCTGCGGGTGCTCAGCTACCGCGAGCTGTTCCAGCAGGGGCTGGGCCTGGATCCGTTCACTGCGCCGTTGGAGGCGCTGCAGCAGCCGCTACGCGAGATCCGCATCGATGCCGACGGCCTGGGCCGCGACGACTGGCTGGACCTGCTGATGACCCACCGCCTGCAGCCGGCGTTCCCGGCCGACCGCCTCACCGTGGTCCACGACTGGCCGGCCAGCCAGTGCGCGCTGGCGCGCGTGCGCGACGGCGACCCGCCGGTGGCCGAGCGCTTCGAGCTGTACCTGGGCGGCTACGAACTGGCCAACGGCTACCACGAGCTCAACGATGCCGCCGAGCAGCGCCGGCGTTTCCTGCGCGACCACGCGCTGCGTCAGGCGCGCGGCGCGGTGCTGCCGCCGCTGGACGAGCGGCTGCTGCAGGCGCTGCCGGCCTTGCCCGACTGCGCCGGCGTGGCGGTGGGCGTGGACCGGCTGCTGATGGCGATGCGCGGCACCGCGCAGATCGGCGACGTGCTCGCCTACGATTTCGCGCATGCCTGAACCGGCCGTCACGTGTTTTCGCGGCGCGTTGTTGCGTTGTCCACACCGATGATGGTTTGATCGGGCACGGCAAGCGCACGCTGCGCGCCAGCAGGTCTTCGTTGTTCAGGTTCTAGGCATAGGGGCAGAGCCAAGCATGAAGTGGGCGTACGGGCTCGGTGGCTGGTGTTGGCTGGGGTTGGCGGCAAGCGTGTGGCCGATGCCGTCGCCGGCGCAGGACGCCGATGCGTACGATGCCGCGGTGGTCCGCTGCGAGTCGCGCGACATGACCTGGGTGCACTGTCCGATGTCCACCGACCAGGGCGTGCAACTGGTGCGACAACTCTCAGACAACGACTGCATCCGTGGCAGCGAGTGGGGTTCCGACGCCACCGGCGTGTGGGTCACCCTCGGTTGTCGCGCCGAATTCCGTCCCAATCCGGTGGAGGCGCCGCGCAGTGCGATGCGCCGCGTGTTGCGCTGCGAATCCGATGGGCGCCTGGAGAGCTGCCCTGTGATGCTGCGCGGCGCCCCGGTGCGATTGATGCGGCAGTTGTCGTCGGTGCCGTGCCGCGAGGAGCGCAGCTGGGGCGTGCGCCGCAACGAGATCTGGGTCGCGCGCGGCTGCCGCGGCGAGTTCGAGATCGGCGCCGCCGACGGCTCCGGCTTCCCCGCCGGCCCGCGGCCGTTGCTGTGCGAATCCAAGGGCAAGGCGCGGCGCCGCTGCGGTGTCAGCGTGCAGGATCGTGTCGAACTGCGCCGGCAATTGTCCGGCGCGCCCTGCGTGCAGGACGACAGCTGGGGCTGGGACCGCGACGGCATCTGGGTCGACAAGGGCTGCCGCGCCGAGTTCAGCGTCAACTGAGCGCTGGCGCGGCGTTGCGACACCGCGCGGCGTCCTCAATCCGCAATCGCCGGCGTTTACAATGGCGCGATGAACGCCGCCCTCGATATCGATTACGCCCGCTACGACCATATCCGCCCGATCCTGTGGACCGGCGACGCGCTGGAGCTGCTGGACCAGCGCAAGCTGCCGTTCGCGGTCGAACACGTGCGCTGCACCGACAGCGACCAAGTCGCCGCGGCGATCCACGCCCTGGCCGTGCGCGGCGCGCCGGCGATCGGCATCGCTGCAGGCTGGGGCACGGTGCTGGCCGCGCGCGAGGTGCAGGCCGAGAACGGCGCCGAGGCGTTGCTGAAGCTGGAGCCGGCCCTGCAACGGCTCAATGCCGCGCGCCCGACCGCGGTCAACCTGGCCTGGGCGCTGGCGCGCATGCGCGGCGCGCTGGGCGCGGCAGGCAGCGACTGGCCGTCCGTGCTGGAGCGCGAGGCGCAGGCGATCGCCGAAGAGGATCTGGCCGCCAACCGGCACATGGGCGCGCTCGGTGCCGGCCTGATCGTGCCGGGCAGCGGCGTGCTGACCCATTGCAACACCGGCTCGCTGGCCACCGCCGGCTTCGGTACCGCGCTGGGCGTGATCCGCGCCGGCGTCGCCCAGCAGCGCATCGCCAAGGTGTTCGCCGGCGAGACCCGGCCGTGGCTGCAGGGCGCGCGGCTGACCGTGTGGGAACTGCAGCAGGACGGCATCGATGCCACCCTGATCGCCGATTCGGCCGCCTCGCACCTGATGAAGACCGGCGCGGTGCAGTGGGTGATCGTCGGCGCCGACCGCATCTGCGCCAATGGCGACACCGCCAACAAGATCGGCACCTACCAGCTGGCGATCGCCGCGCGCCACCATGGCGTCAGGTTCATGGTGGTGGCGCCGTCGTCCACCGTGGACATGGACACCGCCGACGGCGCGCAGATCGAGATCGAGCAACGCGATCCGGGCGAGCTGTTCGGCGTCGGCGGCACCCGCACCGTGGCCGACGGCATCGCCGCCTGGAACCCGGTGTTCGACGTGACCCCGGCGGACCTGATCGATGCCATCGTCACCGAGCGCGGGGTCATCGAGCAGCCGGACCCGGCGCGCATGCGCGCCGCCTTCGGCGGCTGAGTTCCAGGGGAGCGCCGCCGCGCCCGGCAGAGGCGGCCGATGGCGCGCAAGTGCTTGTTCGCGCCGGCAAAAACCGGGCAATTGGGCGCCTGTCATGATAGAATCCGGCGGTTCGATCGACCGCCGTGCGCCCTAGGCGTGCGGCCGCGGCGGGCCCGCCTGTCGCGGGCCGGCGTGGTGGTCGATCCGCCACCAGACTTACGGAACCCGAATGGCAGAATCCGCCAAGGAAATCATCCAGGTCAACCTGGAAGACGAGATGCGCAAGAGCTACCTCGATTACGCCATGAGCGTGATCGTGGGGCGTGCCCTACCGGATGCGCGCGACGGCCTCAAGCCGGTGCATCGCCGCGTGTTGTTCGCGATGAACGAGTTGGGCGCGCACAGCAACAAGCCCTACTACAAGTCGGCGCGTATCGTCGGCGACGTCATCGGTAAGTACCACCCGCACGGCGACCAGTCGGTGTACGACACCCTGGTGCGCATGGCGCAGCCGTTCTCGCTGCGCTACCTGATGGTGGACGGACAGGGCAACTTCGGTTCGGTCGACGGCGATTCCGCGGCGGCGATGCGTTACACCGAGGCGCGCATGTCGCGGCTCGCGCACGAGATGATGGCCGACATCGACAAGGAAACCGTCGATTTCCAGCCCAATTACGACGAGAAGGAACAGGAACCGTCGGTGATGCCGACGCGCTTCCCGAGCCTGCTGGTCAACGGCTCGGCCGGCATCGCGGTGGGCATGGCCACCAACATCCCGCCGCACAACCTGACCGAGTCGATCAACGCCTGCCTGGCGCTGATCGACAACCCGCAGATCGACGTCGACGGGTTGATGGAACACATCCCCGGCCCGGATTTCCCGACCGCGGGCATCGTCAACGGCACCACCGGCATCGTCGCCGGCTATCGCACCGGCCGCGGCCGCGTGCGCATGCGCGCCAAGGCCGAGATCGAGATCCAGGACAACGGCCGCGAAGCGATCGTGGTCACCGAGATCCCGTACCAGGTCAACAAGGCGCGGCTGATCGAGAAGATCGCCGAGCTGGTCAAGGAAAAGAAGCTCGAGGGCATCAGCGAGCTGCGCGACGAATCCGACAAGGACGGCATGCGCATCTACATCGAGGTCAAGCGCGGCGAAGCCGCCGACGTGGTGCTGAACAACCTGTACCAGCAGACCCAGATGGAGTCGGTGTTCGGCATCAACATGGTGGCGCTGGTCGATGGCCGCCCGCAGCTGATGAACCTCAAGCAGATGCTGGAGGCCTTCGTCCGCCATCGCCGCGAAGTGGTCACCCGCCGCACCATCTTCGAACTGCGCAAGGCGCGCGCCCGCGCGCACATCCTCGAAGGCCTGACCGTCGCGCTCGCCAACATCGACGAGATGATCGAGCTGATCAAGACCTCGGCGAACCCGAACGAAGCGCGCGAGCGCATGCTGGCCAAGACCTGGCAACCGGGCCTGGTCGGCGCGCTGCTCAACGCGGCCGGCGCCGAGGCCTCGCGCCCGGAAGACCTGCCCAGCGGCGTCGGCCTGGTCGGCGGCGGCTACCAGCTGACCGAAGTGCAGGCTACGCAGATCCTGGAAATGCGCCTGCACCGCCTGACCGGCCTGGAGCAGGAGCGCCTGACCGAGGAATACAAGCAGCTGCTGGACGCCATCGCCGGGCTGATCCGCATCCTGGAAAACCCGGATGTGCTGCTGCAGGTGATCCGCGAGGAATTGGTCAACATCCGCGAGGAATACGGCGACGCGCGCCGCACCGAGATCCGCCACAGCGAAGAGGATCTGGACATCCTCGACCTGATCGCGCCGGAAGACGTGGTGGTGACCCTGTCGCACGCCGGCTACGCCAAGCGCCAGCCGGTCAGCGCCTACCGCGCGCAGCGCCGCGGCGGCCGCGGCCGCAGCGCGGCGGCGACCAAGGAAGAGGATTTCATCGACCAGCTGTGGCTGGTCAACACCCACGACACGCTGCTGACCTTCACCAGCAGCGGCAAGGTGTTCTGGCTGCCCGTGCACCAGTTGCCCGAGGCCGGGCCGAATGCGCGCGGCCGCCCGATCGTCAACTGGATTCCGCTGGAGAACGGCGAACGCGTGCAGGCGGTGCTGCCGGTACGCGAGTACGCCGAAGGCCGCTACGTGTTCTTCGCCACCCGCAACGGCATGGTCAAGAAGACCCCGCTGAGCGAGTTCGCGTTCCAGCGCAAGATCGGCAAGATCGCGATCAACCTGGACGAGGGCGACGCCCTGGTCGGCGTGGCGCTCACCGACGGCGAGCGCGACGTGCTGCTGTTCGCCTCCAACGGCAAGACCGTGCGCTTCTCCGAACGGCCCAAGGACGACGAGGCCGATGATGCGGCCGTCGACGAGGCCGGTGCCGACGACGGCGCCGTGGCCGACGACGAGGCCGCTGGCGAGGAGGGCGACGACGCCCGTGGCGCGCGGCGCAAGAGCCGCGGCGGGGTCAAGCCGACCGGTCGCAGCAGCCGCGGTGTGCGCGGCATTCGCCTCGCCAAGAGCGAGTACGTGGTCAGCCTGATCGTGGCCGAGCCGGCGGTGGGCCAGGACGAGGACGCCGACGACGTCGACGCCGCAGCGGACACCGAGGTCGATGCCGAGGCGCGCAACGGCGACGAGGCCGATGCCTACATCCTCACCGCGACCGAGAACGGCTACGGCAAGCGCACCCCGCTGGGCGAGTATCCGCGCAAGGGCCGCGGCACCCAGGGCGTCATCGGCATCCAGACCAGCGAGCGCAACGGCAAGCTGGTCGGTGCGGTGCTGCTGAGTACCCGCGACGAAGTGCTGCTGATCTCCGACGGCGGCACCCTGGTGCGGACCCGCGCCTCGGAAATCTCCCGCGTCGGCCGCAACACCCAGGGCGTGACCCTGATCCGCCTGTCCAAGGGCGAGAAGCTGCAGGCGGTGGAACGCCTGGACGGCTCGCTGGTCGAGGAGGACGTGCTGCCGGGCGAGGAGGGCGCCGCCGAAGGCACTGGCGAGGCAGCACCGCCGCAGGCGTGATCCGCTGCTGAGCGAACGACGACGCCGGCCTCGTGCCGGCGTCGTCGTTTTCGGAGTGGCCATGACGATGCGGGCGACTTGCTTCGCGCGCACCCCGGCGGCGCCACGACTGTCACGCGTTGTGCCGCTGCGCCACATCGCCTGCCACCATGCCGTCGGGCAATCGCTGCTCTCCACGACACATGCCGCGTGATGCCCAGGTCGGCGCCGCATCACGAAGACCGCAAGATTGCGTGTCACTGTGTGTCGCCCGGAAACGCGTGATGTTCACTTGCAGCCTGGGATAAACGCGAGGCGGCGCGCGTGCGCCGCTGCCACGGCGGATGTTCCGCGTGGCCGTGTCCTGCAAGGAGTGGCAATGAACGAATTCGAACGAACGCAGCGTCGTGGCGGCTGGCCGCTGCACCTGCTCGGCGGCGCCTGCGTGCTGATCGGCGCAGTGCTGGCGATTGGCGGCGCCTGGCTGCTGGCGCTGGGCGGCTCCTGGTACTACCTGGTCGCCGGCCTCGGCCTGGCGATCTCCGGCGTGCAACTGTGGCGCGCGCGGCGCAGCGGCGCGCTGTGGTTCGCCGCGACCTTCCTGCTGTCGCTGTTGTGGGCGGCATGGGAGTCGGGCACCGATTACTGGCGCTGGGTGCCGCGCATGGGCCTGATGGTGTTCCTGGCGCTGCTGCTGGCGTTGCTGCTGCCGCGGCTGGACCGGCCGTTCTCGCGCAGGTTGTCGCGCTCGCTTGCCGCGGTGCTGGCGCTGGTGTTCGTCGGTGCGTTCGCGCTGGCGTTCCTGCCGTACGGCGTGACCGAGGCCGACGGCACGCTGGCGCATGCGGCGGGCATGGCCGCGGCGCTGGCAAGCCCGCGCACCGGCGCGCAGCCGGCCGACGCGCCCGCCGATGCCGACTGGGCCGCCTACGGCCGCGACAATGCCGGCAGTCGCTACACGCCGCTGCGGCAGATCGCTCCGGGCAACGTGGCGCAGTTGCGCACCGCCTGGACCTTCCGCACCGGCGACCTGCCGGACAAGCGCTGGGGCGCGGAGACCACGCCGCTGAAGATCGGCGACAGCCTGTACCTGTGCAGCGCACGCAACCAGCTGATCGCGCTGGACGCGCGCAGCGGCCGCGAACGCTGGCGCTACGATCCCAAGGTGGCCGACAAGGCGATCCCGTATACCGCCGCCTGCCGCGGCGTCAGCTATTACGCGGTGCCCGACGCCCAGGCAACGGCGTCGACGGCCTGCCGCCAGCGCATCATCGAAGGCACTTTGGACGGACGCCTGATCGCGGTCGATGCGGCCGACGGCAAGCCCTGCGAGGACTTCGGCCAGCATGGCCAGGTCGACATCACCGTCGGCATGGGCTCCACGCCGCCCGGCTATGTCTCGATCAATTCGACGCCGACCATCGTGCGCGGGGTCGTCGTCACCGGCCACCAGGTGCTGGACGGACAGAAGCGCTATGAACCGTCGGGCGTGATCCAGGGCTTCGACGCGGTCACCGGCGCGCTGCGCTGGGCGTGGGACATGACCCATCCGGACTGGACCGGCGCGCCGCCGCCGGGACAGACCTGGACCCGTGGTACGCCCAACATGTGGACCAGCGCGGCCGGCGACGAACAGCTCGGCTACGTCTACCTGCCGATGGGCAATTCCTCGGCCGACTACTGGAGCAGTTCGCGCACTCCGCAGGAAGACCGCTATGCGACCTCGCTGGTCGCGCTGGACGTCACCACCGGCAAGCCGGTGTGGAATTTCCAGACCACCCACATCGACGTGTGGGACTACGACCTGGGTTCGCAACCGACGTTGCTGGATTTCCCGCACGACGGCACCACCGTGCCGGCGGTGCTGCTGCCGAGCAAGCAGGGCGAGCTGTACGTGCTCGACCGGCGCACCGGCAAGCCGCTGGTCGGGGTCGAGGAACGCGCGGTGCCGGGCGGCGGTGTGGAGCCGCAGCGCCGCGCCAGGACCCAGCCGTTCTCGCTGTACCACTCGCTGCGCAAGCGCGACCTGACCGAGCGCGACATGTGGGGCATGACCCCGATCGACCAACTGGTGTGCCGCATCCAGTTCCGCAGTGCCAGCTACAAGGGCATTTACACGCCGCCGGAAGCCGACCGCCATTCGATCGAGTACCCAGGCTACAACGGCGGCTCGGACTGGGGCAGCGTGGCGGTGGATCCGCATCGTGGGGTGATCGTCGCCAACTACAACGACATGCCCAACTACAACCGGCTGGTGCCGCGGGCCAAGGCCGACAAGCTGGGCTGGGCGCCGCGCGACCAGGTGCGCGGCGACAGCGGCGGCGCCGAGGGCGCCGGCGATCCGCAGGCCGGCACGCCGTACGCGATCAACGTCAACGCCGGCTGGCGCCTGCCGTTCACCGGGCTGCTGTGCAAGCAGCCGCCCTACGGCGGCATCCGTGCGATCGACCTGGCCAGTGGCAAAACTCTATGGGACCGTCCGTTCGGCAGTGCGCGCGGCAACGGCCCGTTCGGCATCCACTCCGGCTTGCCGATCGAGATCGGCACGCCCAACAACGGCGGCGCCGTGGTCAGCGCCAGCGGCCTGATCTTCATCGCCGCGGCCACCGACGACCTGATCCGCGCGATCGATCTGGCCACCGGCAAGACCCTGTGGCAGGCCAAGCTGCCGGCCGGTGGCCAGGCCACGCCGATGGTGTACGCGGTCGACGGGCGCGAGTACCTGGTCATCGTCGCCGCCGGCCATCACTTCATGGAGACCAAGCGCGGCGACTACGTGATCGCCTATGCGCTGCCGCCGGCAGGCTGATGCGCGCCGCCGCTGCGAGGTCGCGATGCGGCTTCGCGGCGGCGCGACGGGGTGGATGCGGGAAGGGTGTGATTGGCCTTGTGCCGCGAACACGCCGATCCCGTCGCGGTGCGTGCGTTTACGCATGTGTGATTTGTTGACGGAGCGGCTTCAGCCGCGACAGGCGTTCACCGGAAGGCCTGTCGCGGCTGAAGCCGCCCCTACGAGAAAACATCGCGATACGCTCAACTTGCGCCGGCGTCTACTCCAACTGATCGCGAGCAAACGCTGCGTCCAGCGCTTCCATCGCATCGCGCGGTTTGAGCTTGGCGGCCTTCTCGAACGCCGCGGCGGCGTCTTCCTCGCGCTTGTCGCCGTACAGCAACAGCAGCACGTTGGCGTGTTCGACGTGGGCGATCGGCGCGTCCGGCACCAGCTTCAGCGCCTGCTGGATATGCTGTTCGGCGGTGGCCGCCTTCGCCCCGTAGGTCAGGCCGCCGATCATCGCGCCGACCTTGCCGATGATCTCGGCGTGGTACAGGGCCAGCGCCATGTGCGCCTCGGCATGCTTGGGCTCCAGCTCCAGGGCCGCTTCCAGCGAGGCGCGCACCTTGCTGGCGATGCCCTGCTTGAGCGCCTTGACGATGCTCAGGCCCTGGCTGTAGCGACCGAGTGCGAAGGCGTGGCGATAGTGGCTGTTGGCCTCGTCCGGCAGCGCGGCGATCGCCGCCTCGGCCAGCGTCGCGGCCTGCTGCAGCCGCTGCAACTGCTCTTTTTCGTCCTCGACCAGATAGCCGGCGTGGATGCCGATCGCCTTGACCGCGACCGAGGCGCCGAACACGCCCAGCGCCTTGCCGGCCTCGTAGGCCTGCTGGAACTGCCCCTGGTGGAACGCCCGCCAGGCCTCGATCAGCGCGGCCGACAGGGTCTGCGCGTCGTGGCCCTTGCCGGCCTTGCCGGCTGCGTCGAGCAGGGCCTGCGCGCGTGCCGGGTCCGGATAGGGTTCGCGGTCGCCAGCGTGCAGCTTGGGCCACGCTTTCTTCAGCGCATCACCAGCGTAGGCGTAGGCCTTGGCGTCGTACGGAAACGGCGCCCACGCGCCCGATTTTGCTGCCATGTGGATCTCCCTGTGCGGCGCCGGGCCACGGCGTCCGCGCCGAGCATGGCGCCGCTGCCGGCGCGTGGCAAGGGTGGGGCGCCGATAGTGTGTTTGCTCAAGCCGCCGGCGCCAGCATGGTGCGCATCGGGGCCACTGCCGGCCCCCTCTGGAGATCCTGCGATGGCGACCAAGAAGCGTTCCACCTCCGCGCTGCGGCCGGACCGGCTGAACCCGCGGCACCTGTGGCTGGCCGGGCTGGGCGTGGTCGCGCTGACCCGCAAGCGCGCGCTGGCCGCCGCCGCCGATGCCGCACAGGGCGCGGCGACGCTCAAGGCGCTGGCCACGCAACTGGCCGACGAGGCCGAGAGCAGCGTGCGCGAGGGCGCGGCGGCGCTGCGTGGTCAGGTGCAGCCGTTGAGCGCCGAGGTCGAGGCGCGCCTGCAGCCGGTGCTGGTCAAGCTGGGGTTGCAGGCGCGTCCGCAGTCGCGCAAGCGCGCCGCGACGGGCAAGCGCGGCGCCAAGCCGGCGGCGGCCAAGCGCAGCCCGGCCAAGCGTGTGACTGGTCGTCGTCGCGCTGGCGCCTGACCCGGCGCCTCCGCACGCATGGCGGCCGGCCACGCTCGGGCATACTCGCCGGCCACGACCTGACGAGAGACGGCACCATGCAGATCCGGCCCGCCACGCTTGACGATGCCGAGGCGATGGTCGCGGTGCAGGACGCGATCTTCGCCGCCGGCCTGCGCAAGGCGCCGACCGATCTGGCGACGGTGCGCGCGACCTACCTGCAGCATCCCGATCGTCTCCAATGCGTGCTGGCCGAGGACGCCGACGGGCGTGTCCTCGGCTTCCAGTCGCTGCGCATCGCGCGTCCCGGCAATGCCTACGACGTGGCCGATGGCTGGGGCATCATCGGCACCCACGTCGACCCGCGCGCGGCGCGCCGTGGGGTCGGCAGCGCGCTGTTTCGGGCCACCTGTGCGGTCGCGCGCAGCGCCGGGCTGGCGCAGATCGACGCCAGCATCGCCGCCGACAATGCGCTCGGGCAGGCGTACTACGAGGCCATCGGCTTTCGCACCTACCGCACCCCGCCTGGCCTGGTCTGCAAGGTCTACCGGCTTGACGGGCCAGCCGCGCAGGCCGCCGCCGACTGAGCGGCACCGCCCCGCCTGTGCTTGCGCGCAGGGCAGGGCGCTTCAATCCAGATAGGCGTCCATCAACGCCGCCAGGTGCGCGCGTTCGGCGTCGCGCAGGAACGGCGCGATCAGTTGCATCACCTGCACGATGCCGTGGCGAATCGCCACTTGCTCGTCCTTCTCGCCGCGCGCGGCCGCGTAGTTGAGCCAGAACGTGGCCACCACCAGCACGTTGGTGGCCACGCCGCCGCGTTCCTGGGCGCTGGCGCGCATCGCGCCGGTCTGCGCAAGGCCCTCGAACACCGCCTGCACGCTGGCGTCGGCGCGGCGCAGGATGCGTGCGAAGCGCAGGCGCAGGCGCCGGCTGCGGCTGAGGATCTCGACCAGGTCGCGGTACAGGAAGCGGTAGTCCCAGATGCACTCGAACACCAGGTGCAACTGCAGCCAGATATCCTCCAGCCCCGGCAGACGCGCGCTCGGCAGCGCCAGCGCCGCGTCCATGCGCTCCTCGTAGCGCGCGAACAGGTGCTCGATGATGTCGTCCTTGTTGCGGAAGTGGTAGTACAGGTTGCCGGGGCTGATCTCCAGCTCGTCGGCGATGTGGTTGGTGGTGACGTGCGGCTCGCCCTGCGCGTTGAACATCGCCAGGGCGGTCTCGAGGATGCGCCGCCGGGTGTCGCGGGCCATCAGGCCAGCAGCTTCTTCACCAGGTCCACGTATTTCTTCTGCGCTTCCGCCTGCGGCACGCCCTTGAGCTTGGCCCAGGCCTCGTACTTGGCGGTGCCGACGAAGTCGAAGAAGCCCGGCTTGGCGCCGCTGACGTCGCCCTCCGAGCCTTGCTTGTACAGCGCGTACAGCCGCAACAGGGTGTCGTTGTCGGGGCGCTCGGCCCGCTGCTTGATGTCCTGGACCGCTTTCTCGAAGGCCGCCTTGCTGTCTGCCATGATCCCGCTCCGCCCTGACCGGCAGGCATCACAGCACGGGCGGGAGGCCGGGTCAACGCGGGCCGCGGCCGGTGGCCGGCGCGGACGTCGCGGTTACAGCATCGACAATGCGTCGGCCTGGCGGCTGTCGGCGACGCGTTCGTGCGCATGCGCGGCCTCTTCGTGGGCGGCCTGCGCCTGCCGCGCCAGCGAGGCCTTGGCCGCGATGGAACGGATCGCATCGGTGACTTCGGCCAGCGGCACCTGCGTGCTGAGCCGCTGGAAGGTGTCGCGGCTGTTGTAGCCGGAACCGTCGCGCAGGTATTGCTCGTACATGGTCAGCAGTTCGGTGCAGGCGGCGGTGAGGGTTTCCATGTTGTTGCGCGCCAGCGCATGGCCGACCTGGTCCAGGTTGTGCAGGCAGTCGGAGAGCCAGTGCAGGTCGTAGCGCGCGCTGGCCGGCTCCGGGCCGTTGTGGCCGCGGCTGTAGGCGCTGTAGCGGCGAATGCTGCGCGCCACGCGGGCGACGTGGGCGAGCAGGGTGCCGACTTCGTCGGCGATGTCGATCTGCGCCAGGGCGATGGTCGATGGCGGCGCGGCCGGAGGCGCCGCCGGTGCCGGCCCCGGCTTCGGGGGAACGGGCGAAGGCGCCGCGGCCGGTGCGGCATCGGCGGACGCCGCCGCTGCGGGCGCTGCCTCGTATTCGTAGGTCGCGCGCAGGCGCTCGTGGTCCTGGCGCAGCGTTTCCAGTTCCTGCGCGCTGGCGGCGGCCTGCGCCTTCAGCTGGCTCAGCGCCGCCTGATACCGCGCGATCGTCTCCTTCGCAGTCGCGTCGCGCCGATAGGCATGCCCCAGACGCTGGAACAAGCCATGCGCGAACGCTGTGGCAACGGCAGCCCACAGCGCCACGGCAGGAGTGAGGTAGATCAGGATGCCCATGCAGGCTCCTTGAAACGATGCATCCCTTGTCGGCGCAGCTCGGCCGAACTTGAGGCTGTATCGTGCGAGGGGTGACGCAGTTCCGCTTTGCCGCGTTGTGCGCCCGCCCGCCGCGCACAGGCGGCGGACGGGCGCCGGCCTCAGCGCAGGATGCCGGGCAGGTCCAGGTGCTTGTCGCGGGCGCAGTCGAGGGCGATGGCATACCCCGCATCGGCATGACGCATGACGCCGGTCGCGGGGTCGTTCCACAGCACCCGGGCGATGCGCTTGGCCGCCGCCTCGGTGCCGTCGCAGACGATGACCATGCCGGCGTGTTGCGAGAAACCCATGCCGACGCCGCCGCCGTGATGCAGCGAGACCCAGGTGGCGCCGCTGGCGGTGTTGAGCAGGGCGTTGAGCAGCGGCCAGTCGGAGACCGCGTCGGAGCCATCGGCCATGGCCTCGGTCTCGCGGTTCGGCGAGGCGACGCTGCCGCTGTCCAGGTGGTCGCGGCCGATCACCACCGGCGCCTTCAGTTCGCCCTTGGCGACCATCTCGTTGAACGCCAGCCCCAGGCGGTCGCGGTCGCCCAGGCCGACCCAGCAGATCCGCGCGGGCAGTCCCTGGAACTGGATCTTCTCGGCGGCCATGTCCAGCCAGCGGTGCAGGTGCGGGTTGTCGGGAATCAGTTCCTTGACCTTGGCATCGGTCCTGGCGATGTCCTCCGGGTCGCCGCTCAGCGCGGCCCAGCGGAACGGGCCGACGCCGCGGCAGAACAGCGGGCGGATGTAGGCGGGGACGAAGCCCGGGAAGTCGAAGGCATTGGCCACGCCTTCCTCCAGCGCCATCTGCCGCAGGTTGTTGCCGTAGTCCACGGTCGGCACGCCCAGGGCGTGGAAACCGAGCATGGCGCGGATGTGGTTGGCCATCGAGGCGCGCGCGGCCTGTTCCACCTCCTTCGGCGCGGAGACGCGCTTGGCGTCCCACTGCTCGACCGTCCAGCCCTGCGGCAGGTAGCCGTTGACCGGGTCGTGCGCGGAGGTCTGGTCGGTCAGCAGGTCCGGCTTGATCCCGCGCGCCAACAGCTCGGACAGCACGTCGGCGACGTTGCCGAGCAGGCCGACCGAGCGCGGCGTCTTCGCCGCGCAGGCCTCGGCGATCAGGCGCAGCGCCTCGTCCAGCGAGTCGGTCCAGGTATCCAGGTAGCCGGTGCGCAGGCGCATGTCGATGCTGCTCTTGCGGCACTCCACCGCCAGGCACGAGGCGCCGGCCATCACCGCGGCCAGCGGCTGCGCGCCGCCCATGCCGCCGAGGCCGCCGGTGAACAGCCACCTGCCGGACAGGTCGCCGCCGTAGTGCTGCCGGCCCATTTCGACGAAGGTCTCGTAGGTGCCCTGGACGATGCCCTGCGCGCCGATGTAGATCCAGCTGCCGGCGGTCATCTGGCCGTACATGGCCAGGCCTTTCTTATCCAGTTCGTTGAAGTGGTCCCAGTTGGCCCAGCGCGGCACCAGGTTGGAGTTGGCGATCAGCACCCGCGGCGCGTCGGCATGGGTGCGGAACACGCCGACCGGCTTGCCCGACTGCACCAGCAGGGTCTGGTCGTCGTCCAGGCGCTTGAGCGTCTCGACGATGGCGTCGAAGCTCTCCCAGTCGCGCGCGGCGCGGCCGATGCCGCCGTACACCACCAGTTCCTGCGGCCGCTCGGCCACGTCCGGGTGCAGGTTGTTCATCAGCATGCGCAGCGGCGCTTCGGTCAGCCAGCTCTTGGCGGTGAGGGTGCTGCCGGTGGGCGCTTGGATGATGCGGGTGGCGTCGAGGCGGGTCATGCGGGAATCCTCAGGTGGATGCGCGGAAGGCGGAACGCGGTGCGCGCGCGTCAGTTGGCGGCGCGGGCGGATGCGGCGGGGCTGCGGACGAAGTAGAGGCAGGCCTGCAGCACCTGCTGCAGCACCGCGCGCAGCGGCGCGGCGTATTCGGGTTGCCACGGCGAGGGCCAGTTGCCGGGGTCGACCGTGTCGGGCTCGTGCATGTAGCCGCGGCAGGCCAGTTCCATCTGGATCGCGTGCACGCCGTCGGCCGGCGCACCGTGGTGGCGGGTGCTCCAGCCGCCCTTGAAGCGGCCGTTGCGCACGTGGCTGAAGCCGCTGCCGGCGCAGACGCGTTCCACCGCATCGGTCAGCGCTGCCGCGCAACTGCTGTCCACCGCGCCGGAGGCGCCAGCGCTGCCGATGTTGAACTGCGGCAACTCGCCGTCGAACAGGTGCGGAATGCGCGAGCGGATCGAATGCGCGTCGTACACCACGATGGCCGGGTGCAGGGCGCGCAGGCGCGCGATCTCCGCGTCCAGTGCGGCGTGGTAGGGCGCGAACCACTGCGCGCGGCGCGCGTCGATCTCGGTCGCATCCGGCTCGGCGCCGAGTCGGTACAGCGGCTGCGCGTCGAAGGTGGTCAGCGGGCACAGCCCGGTGGTGTTCTGCCCGGGATACAGCGACACCCCGGCCGGGTCGCGGTTGACGTCGATCACCGAGCGCGAGATCGCGGTGCGCACGATGGTCGCGCCGAGCGTTTCGGCGAAGTCGTACAGAAGATGCACCCACCAGTCGGCATCGCGCTGCGCCAGCCACGGCGAGACGAAGCGGTCGGCCAGCGCCTCCGGCAGGTCGGTGCCGGTATGCGGGAAGCTGAGGATCAGCGGCGCATCGCCGCGGTGCACACTGAGCCAGTCGGGCAGGGATGTCATACGGCCTCGCGTTGTGCTGTTCTGTGGAAGCGGCTTCAGCCGCGAACGGGGCATTACCTGGTAAAGCCCGGTCGCGGCTGATCCCAAAAAGGGGCAGAGCTGCTCCTGCGACGGGGTCTTCAGATCAGACGCTAACCTCGGGCAGCCGCATCCCCACCGCCGCGGCCAGCGCGCCATCGCGCACCAGCGCGGTGGCGGCCAGCATGTCCGGGTGGAAATAGCGATCGTCCTGCAGCGCCGGGACGCGGGCGCGCAGCAGCGCGCGTGCCGCTTCCAGGGCGGCGCTGGAGCGCAGCGGTGCGTGGAAGTCGCAGCCCTGCGCGGCCGCCAGCAACTCGATGCCGACCACGTTGGCCGCGTTCTCGGCCATCGCCAGCAGGCGGCGCGCGCCGTGCGCGGCCATCGACACGTGGTCTTCCTGGTTGGCCGAGGTCGGGATCGAGTCGACGCTGGCCGGATAGGCGCGCTGTTTGTTCTCCGAGACCAGCGCCGCGGCGGTGACCTGCGGGATCATGAAGCCGGAGTTGAGGCCGGGCTTGGGGGTCAGGAACGCCGGCAATCCGGACAGCGCCGGATCCACCAGCATGGCGACGCGGCGCTCGCTGATCGAGCCGATCTCGCACACCGCCAGCGCCAGCATGTCGGCGGCGAAGGCCACCGGCTCGGCGTGGAAGTTGCCGCCGGACAACGCCTCGCCGGTGTCGCTGAACACCAGCGGGTTGTCGGAGACGCCGTTGGCCTCGGTGGCCAGGGTGGTGGCGGCCTGGCGCATCACGTCCAGCGCCGCGCCCATCACCTGCGGCTGGCAGCGCAGGCAGTACGGATCCTGCACGCGCACGTCGTTGTCGCGGTGCGAATCGCGGATCGCCGAGGCGTGCATCAAATCGCGCAGCGCCGCGGCGGTGGCGATCTGCCCGGGCTGGCCGCGCAGCGCGTGGATGCGCGGATCGAACGGGGTGTCCGAGCCTTTCGCGGCCTCGGTGGACAGCGCGCCGGCGACCAGCGCGGCATGGAACACGCGCTCGATCTCGAACAGGCCGGCCAGCGCGTAGGCGGTGGAGAACTGGGTGCCGTTGAGCAGGGCCAGGCCCTCCTTGGCGCCCAGCGTCAGCGGCTGCAGCCCGGCCTGGGCCAGCGCCTGCGCCGCCGGCAGGCGTGCGTCGCCGACGAAGGCCTCGCCGACGCCGAGCATCACCGTGGCCAGGTGCGCCAGCGGCGCCAGATCGCCGGAGGCACCGACCGAGCCCTGGCACGGCACCACCGGGATCACCTCGTGCTGCAGCAGCGCTTCCAGCAGCGCCAGCGTCTGCGGCTGCAAGCCGGAGGCGCCCTGGGCCAGGCTGGCCAGCTTCAGCGCCATCATCAGTCGCACCACCGGCACCGGCATCGGCGCGCCGACCCCGGCCGCGTGCGACAGCACGATGTTGCGCTGCAGGGCCTCCAGGTCCTCGCGTTCGATGCGCACGCTGGCCAGCTTGCCGAAGCCGGTGTTGATGCCGTACACCGGCGCGCCGGTGGCGACGATCGCCTCCACGGTGCGCGCGCTGCGCAGCACCGCGTCGGCGCAGGCCGGGTCCAGGCGCACGCTGGCGCCGCGGTACACGGCGCGCCAATGCGCCAGGCTGACCGCGCCGGGGCGCAGCAGGATCTCGTCGTCGCTCATTGTCCTCTCCAGATACGCGCATGCAGCGGGTTGAAGCCCATGCGATAGACCAATTCGGCCGGTTCGGCGATGTCCCAGATCGCCAGGTCGCAGGCCAGTCCGGCGCGCAGCCGGCCGACCTGGTCCTGGCGCCCGAGCGCACGCGCCGCCTCGCGGGTGAAGCCGGCGATGCACTCGGCCACGGTCAGCCGGAACAGCGTCGCCGCCAGGTTCATCGCCAGCAGCGGGCTGGTCAGCGGCGAGGTGCCGGGGTTGCAGTCGGTGGCCAGCGCACGCGGCACGCCGGCGGCGCGCAGTGCGGCGATCGGCGGCAGCTGGGTGTCGCGGGTGAAATAGAACGCGCCCGGCAGCAGCACCGCGACGGTGCCGGCCGCGGCCATGGCGGCGACGCCGGCGTCGTCCAGGTATTCGACATGGTCGGCCGAGCGCGCGCCGTAACGCGCGGCCAGCGCCGCGCCGCCCTGGTTGGATAGTTGCTCGGCGTGGATCTTCAGCGCCAGGCCATGGCGTTGCGCGGCCTGGAACACCTGCTCGGTCTGCGCCGGGGTGAACGCGAGGTGCTCGCAGAACACGTCCACCGCCTCGGCCAGGCCCTGCGCGGCGACCGCCGGGATCATGCGCTCGCAGACCTCGTCGATATAGGCCTGGGCCTCGGCGCCGGGCGGCACCGCGTGCGCGCCGAGGAAGGTCGGCGACACGTCCACCGGGCGCAGCTCGCCCAGGCGCCGCGCCACGCGCAGCAGGCGCAGTTCGTCGTCCAGGGTCAGGCCATAGCCGGACTTGATCTCCACCGTGGTCACGCCTTCGGCCAGCAGCGCGTCCAGTCGCGGCAGGCTGGCGGCGAGCAGGGCGTCCTCGTCGGCGGCGCGGGTGGCGCGCACCGTGGAGACGATGCCGCCGCCGGCGCGGGCGATGTCGGCGTAGCTGGCGCCGAGCAGGCGCTGCTCGAACTCGCCGGCGCGGTTGCCGGCATAGACCAGGTGGGTGTGGCAATCGATCAGGCCGGGGCCGATCCAGCGTCCGCCGCAGTCGATACTGCGCTGCGCCGACAGTGGGCCGGGCAACTGCGCGGCGGCGCCGGCATAGACGATGCGGCCGTCGCGGCAGGCCACCACGCCGTCGTGGACCAGGCCCAATCCGCCGTCCTCGGCGTCGAGCGTCATCAGGTGCGCGTTGTGCCAGAGCGTGTCGCAGGGCATGGTCACGGGCAGGCTCGTCGGTTATTTTGTATATACAATATTGTGGTCGATGGAGGGTGTCCAGTGCAGACCGAGGCGCAGCAGCAGGCCAGCGGCAACGCGGGATCGGGCGATTTCTGGTGCGCGCACGCGCTGCTGCCGCAGGGCTGGGCGCGCGACGTGCGCATCGGCGTGCGCGGCGGCCGTATCGCCACGGTGCAGAACGGCGTGGCCGCAGCCCTGGGCGATCAATGCCTGGGCATCGTGGTGCCCGGGCTGGGCAATCTGCACAGCCACGCCTTCCAGCGCGGCATGGCCGGGCTCACCGAGATCGGCGGGCGCAGCGGCGACAGCTTCTGGAGCTGGCGCGAGCTGATGTACCGCTTCCTGCAGCGGCTGAGCCCCGACGATCTGCAGGCCATCGCCGAGCAGGCCTACGTGGAAATGCTCGAGGCCGGCTTCACCCGGGTCGGCGAGTTCCATTACGTGCATCACGCCGCCGACGGCCGGCCCTACGCCGACCGCGCCGAGATGGCGCAGCGCCTGGCTGCCGCGGCGCAGACCAGCGGTATCGGCATGACCTTGCTGCCGGTGTTCTACGCGCATGCCGATTTCGGCGGCGCCGCGCCGAACCCGGCGCAACAGCGCCTGCTGCACGACGTCGACGGGTTCGCCGCACTGCTGGACGGCAGCCGCCGCGCCCTGCAGAGGCTGGACGACGCGGTGCTGGGCCTGGCCCCGCACAGCCTGCGCGCGGTCACCCCGGACGAACTGGCGGCGCTGCTGCCGCTGTGCGACGGCCCGGTGCACATCCATATCGCCGAGCAGACCCGCGAAGTCGACGCCTGCCTGGCCTGGAGCGGGCAGCGCCCGGTGCAATGGCTGCTGGCGCACGCGCCGGTGGATGCGCGCTGGTGCCTGGTGCACGCCACCCATGTCGACGCCGCGGAAGTGCAGGGCATCGCCGCCAGTGGCGCCGTGGTCGGGCTGTGCCCGATCACCGAGGCCAACCTCGGCGACGGCCTGTTCCCGATGCAGGACTTCCTGCGCGCTGGCGGCCGCTTCGGCGTGGGCTCTGACTCCAATGTGCTGATCGATGCGGCCGAGGAACTGCGCCTGCTCGAGTACGGCCAGCGCCTGAGCCTGCGCGGGCGCAACGTGCTCACCGGCGACACCGCGCTGTCCAGCGGCCGCCTGCTGTTTCAGTCCGCCGCACAGGGCGCGGCGCAGGCGCTTGGCGTCGCCCAGGGCCTGTGCGAGGGCGCCCCGGCCGATCTGGTCGAACTGGACGCCACGCATCCGGCCTTGCAGGCGCGCGACGGCGACGCCTGGCTCGACAGTTGGCTGTTCGCCGCGCGCGGCGGTGCGGTGCGTTCGGTCTGGCGCCACGGGCGTGCGCTGGTCCGCGAGGGCCGCCACCTGCAGCGCGAGGGCGTCGCCGCCCGCTACGCGCGTGCGCTGACCCGGTTGCTGGACGCATGAGCCGCGACCCGCGCGCGCTGTGCGCTGCCTGCCACGGCACGAACTGCCGATGACGCCGGCCGCGCCGACGCTGCCGCTCAGCCAGCGCATCCGCCGCGACATCGAGGCGCACATCCGCAGCGGCGCGTGGCCGCCCGGCCATCGCATTCCGTTCGAGCACGAACTGATGGCGCAGTACGGCTGCTCGCGGATGACCGTCAACAAGGTGCTGGCGCTGCTCGCCGACGCCGGCATGATCGAGCGCCGACGTCGCGCCGGTTCGTTCGTGGCGCGGCCGCATCCGCACATGGAGCAGGTGGCGCTGGAGATCCCGGACATCCCGGTCGAGGTCGCCGCGCGTGGCCATGCCTACCGTTTCGAACTGCTGGAGCGGCAGCAGCGTGCGCCGCGCGCGGCGTTGCCGCAGGAGGCCGAGGTCGCCGCGGGAGGCAGCCTGCTGGCGCTGCAATGCCTGCACTACGCCGACGGCCGTCCGTTCGCGCTGGAAGAGCGGGTGATCAATCCGGTGGCGGTGCCGGAGGCCTTGCAGATGGACTTCGCGGTGACCGTGCCCGGCAGCTGGCTGCTGCGGCACGTGCCGTGGACCCGCGCCGAACACCGCATCAGCGCGGTCGGCGCCAGCGCCGCGCAGGCGGCGCGCCTGCAGGTGCCGGCCGGCACCGCGTGTCTACTGATCGACCGCCGCACCTGGCGCGGCGAGCAGGCGGTGACCTTCGTGCGCCAGGTGTTCCTCGGCGACACCTACGATCTGGTCGCGCGGTTCTCGCCCGGCGCGCGCTGAGCTTGGCGCGCGGCGACTGCAGGCAACTCACGTACGCCGGCGCGACGAAGGTGTCCGTGGAAGGCCGTCGCGGCTGACGCCGCTCTTCCAGGACGCGAAACGACGCGCGACGAGCGCAGGTGATGAGGCACACACAGTCGCCTCGCCGGTGCGCGATGCTGCGATGCCGCACGTTCGCCATACGCCGGCGTGCGTTTGTCCTGCCCGCCGCACTCTGGCAAGTTAGCGCCGGGGCCGGGCGAGGGGCCGTGGCCGCGGAACGAGGGATGGTTCGGCATGACGTATTTCGTGACAGGCGCCACCGGTTTCATCGGCCGCTACCTGATGGCCAAGCTGATGCGGCGCAAGGGCGTCGTGCATGTCCTGCTGCGCAAGGAGTCGCAGCGCAAGTTCGATGCGCTGGTGCGCGAGCAGGGCTGGGATCCCAAGCGCCTGGTGGTGCTGCACGGCGACGTCGGCGCGGCGTATTGCGGGTTGTCCGCGGCGCAACGCAAGACGCTGCACGGCAAGGTCAAGCATTTCTTCCACCTGGCTGCGCTGTACGACCTCACCGCCAAGGCCGAGGACCAGCGCATCGCCAACCTCGACGGCACCCGCAATGCGCTGGAACTGGCCGCGCAGATCGGCGCCGGCATCTTCCACCACACCAGTTCGATCGCGGTGGCCGGGCTGTACCCGGGCATCTTCCGCGAGGACATGTTCGAGGAAGCCGAGGGCCTGGACGATCCCTACCTGCGCACCAAGCACGATGCCGAGGCGCTGGTGCGCGCCGAGACCCGGATCAAGTGGCGCATCTACCGCCCGGCGATGGTGGTCGGCGATTCGCGCACCGGCGCCATCGACAAGATCGACGGCCCGTACTACTTCTTCCCGCTGATCAAGAAGCTGCGCCAGCTGCTGCCGCCATGGGCGCCGATGCTCGGCATCGAGGGCGGACGGATCAACCTGGTGCCGGTGGATTTCGTCGCCGATGCGATGGACCACATCGCGCACAAGCCCAAGCTCGACGGCCACACCTTCCACCTCACCGACCCCGAGCCGCTGCGCGTGGGCGAGGTGCTCAACGTGTTCTGCCGTGCCGGCCACGCCCCGGAGATGACCCTGCGGGTGGACGCGCGCATGTTCGCGTTCGTGCCCTCCAGCATCCGCGCCGCGGTCGGCAGCCTGCCGCCGATCCGTCGTTTCACCGGCATGCTGTTGCGCGACTTCCGCATCCCGCGCGAGGTGCTGAAGTTCATCACCTATCCCACGCGCTTCGACAGCCGCGAGACCGAGCGCGCGCTCAAGGGCAGCGGCATCGCCGTGCCGCGGCTGGAAGACTACGCCTGGCGCCTGTGGGACCACTGGGAACGGCACCTGGACCCGGACCTGTTCGTCGACCGTTCGCTCAAGGGCAAGGTGCGCGGCAAGGTGGTGCTGATCACCGGCGGTTCCTCGGGCATCGGCCTGGCCACCGCGCAACGCGTTGCCGAGGCCGGCGCCATCACCGTCATCGTGGCCCGCGGCGAACAGGAACTGCATGCCGCACGCGATGCGATGAACGCCAAGGGCGGCAAGGTCTTCGCCTACACCGCCGACCTGTCGGACCTGGCCGATTGCGACCGCCTGCTCAAGACCGTGCTGGACGCGCACGGCCACGTCGACGTGCTGATCAACAACGCCGGCCGCTCGATCCGCCGCTCGATCGAACTGAGCTACGACCGCTTCCACGATTTCGAGCGGACCATGCAGCTGAACTACTTCGGCAGCCTGCGCCTGATCATGGGCGTGTTGCCGGGCATGACCGCGCGGCGCAAGGGCCACATCATCAACGTCAGCTCGATCGGCGTGCTGGCCAACTCGCCGCGCTTCTCCGCCTACGTCGCCTCCAAGGCGGCGCTTGACGCCTGGAGTCGCTGCGCGCAGGGCGAGCTGTCGGGCAAGGGCATCAGCTTCACCACGGTCAACATGCCGCTGGTGAAGACCCCGATGATCGCCCCGACCAAGATGTACGACAGCGTGCCGACGCTGAGCGTGGACGAGGCCGCCGACCTGATGGTCAAGGCGATCATCGAACGCCCCAGCCGCGTGGCCACGCGTCTGGGCATCTTCGCCGCCCTGGTCAACGCCGTGGCGCCGAAGGCCTACGAGGTGGTGATGAACACCGCCTTCGAACTGTTCCCCGACTCGGCCGCGGCCAAGGGCGACCGCAAGGCGCTACGCGAGACCAAGCCCAGCCAGGAGCAGATCGCGTTTGCGGCGCTGATGCGGGGGGTGCATTGGTAGGAGCTGGGAATCGGGAATTGAGAATCGGGAATTGCAAAAGCGCTGGCTGCACGCAGGGCCGCTACTGTGCTATTCGGGCAGGAAAGTCGCTCGTGCATGCTCGTCGCGTGCCGATAGCCCGCTCTACCGATTCCCGATTCCCGATTCCCCAATCCCGGCTTATCAAAACGTCCTGCATTGCCGCCACCGCACCGGTTCCTCTTTGCCTGGGCGCGGGTTGAGCTGGATGCGGACCGTGCGCAGGGATGGGTAGCGCTCCACTTCCTTGCAGATGCGCGGCCACACCTGGGCGTCGTCGCCGCTGCGGTCGACCACCAGGGTCATTTGCGTCTGCCAGATGCCGCGGATCACGCCCGGGGTACCGGCCAGGGCCTTGGAGAGTTCCTGGCGGTTGCGCTGTTCGGTGGCGGGATCGGGGTCGGCCAGGTCGCCGGCCTCGTCCAGCGCCGGCTGGGGCGCGGCAGCGGTGGTGCTGGTTGGTGTGGTTGCGGCCGGCGTAGGCGCGGCTGCGGCAGCGGGCGTAGGCGATGACGCTGTTGCGGTCACGGCTGCCGACGGCTCTGCGGGCTGCTGCAATGCCAGCGCACCGACGCCGGTCACTACGCCCAGGGCAAGCGAGGCCAGGCCGGCGATGGCGATGTGGCGCTGCGCGCGACGGCGGCTGGCGCCGATCACGCCGTCTTCCAGTTCGCTGGGCAGGTAGGGCTTGAGCATCGGCCAGATGCGCGGGCCGTCGAGGATTTCCACCGCCTGCTTCTCGGCCGCGGCGATGCCGTCGCGCTGCACCTTGCCCTCGGTGATCAGGATCCCGCCCTGCGCGCCCATCAGCCGTGCCGCCGCGCCCAGTTCGTTGACCGCAGCCGAGCCGATCCGGTAGGCCCGGCCGTGCTTGCACGACAGCAGCCAGCGCGCGTCACCGCGGGTCATCACGAAGTCGCTTTGCGGTTCCTGGCTCGTGTGCTCGTCGACGGTGGCGTCCTGCAGGTCGCGCTGTTCGCGCATCGCGCGCCGCACCATGTAGGAGAAATCGCGCCAGTGCAGGCCGGCCAGCGCATGCAGTCCGGCGCTAGCCTCATTCTCGCGGCGCCGTACCAGCCACAGGTAGAGGCTGGCCGCCAGCCATGCCGCGACTGCCAAGATCGCTGCCGCTATCCAGGAAAACATGCTCGCACCCGCACACGCGCCGTAAGGAAGTCAGTGTATCGCCAGCGTGTCACGGCGCCGGCAAGGCGACAGCGGTGGACGGCGGACAAAAAAGACCCGCCAGTCCGAAGCCGAGAGGGGAGGGGAGCAAACGGTCTTCTGATGGACTGGCGGGTCCGTTTCGATTGTCTGGAAAAACGTGCTGCTTTGCAACAATCCGGTTACTCGGCCGTGGTCGGCGTCTCGCTGCGCTTGCGGCTGGCGCGCTTGGGCGCGGCCGCGCGCTTGGCTGGCGCGACCTTGGCGACCACCGGGCCGGCAGGTCGGCGCGCCGGTGCCGCGCGCTTGGCGGCGCCGGCGGGCGACGCCGCGGTCTTCCCGGCGGCCTTCTTCGCCACCGGCGCCTTGCCCGCCGCCTGCGTGGCACGGCCACCGCGCAGATGCCGCAGTTCGCCATTGAGCGCGTCCACGCGCTCGATCAGCGCACCCAGGTCCTCGCGGCTGGGCACTTCCAGGCGGCGCAGCGCGCGCTGCACGCGGTCCTCGAACACCTTTTCCAGGCGGTCCCAGGTGTCGGCGGCGCGCTCGCGGGCCTGGCCGACCCGGTTCTCCACCGCATCGCGCACCGCATCGACCCCGCCGCCGGCCAGCTTGCGGGTGCTCTGCTCCAGGCTCAGGCCTTCCTTCACCAGGGTCTCGAACAGCTTGCCGCCCTCGGCCTGCGCACGGCCGAACGCGCCGACCCCGGCCAGCCAGACCTGCTGCGCCGATTCGCCCAGGCGCTTGGACAGCTTTTCCGCCTGCGCCTGCAGGGTGTCGTCGGCAGCGGCGGTGCTGCGCTTCTTGCGGGCGGACTTCTTCAGAGTGGCCATGACGGTGCGGTTCCTTCGGCGGGTGAGTGGCGGGGTTCGAGACTCGGGACTGTGACTAGAGTAATCACACCAGCGTGCGCAGTGCGCGGGAAGCGATGGCGCCGTCGGCCGGGGCGGCAGCGCTACGCCTCCGGCGAACGGCGGGTGCGGCGTGTGGCACGGCGGCCGGCGATGACCTGGTCGACGTCGTCCAGCGCACGCCGCAGCCGCGCGGTGGTCTCGGTCATGCGCCGCGGCTGCACGTCCACACCATCGAGGAAGGTGCGCTTGCGGTCGTTGAGGATATCGTGGCGCAGCGCGATGCCGTGTGCGGCCAGCAGCGGCTCCAGCGTCTGCGCGTTGCGGCGCAGGTCGGACAGGGTGTTGCGGTAGGCGAGCTGGCACACGCGATGGCGCGCGGCGTAGCTGAAGAGATTGGTGAAGAACAGCTCGCCGTTGTCGGCGTTGGGCTCGAAGACCAACTGATCCACCTGCGGGTACTGTCGCGCGTACTTCTCCAGCCCCACCTGCATGCGCGATTGCAGCAGGGTGCGGAAGGTCTGCGACAGCACCGCCGGCAGGCCGCCGGCGAGCAGCCGCGCGCGGTCGATGTGGCCATTGCGGCGCGGCGCGTGGGTGGCGTCGTAGGGCACCAGCGGGTTGATCCCGATCATCAGGTCGATGCCGCGCTCCAGCAAGGTGGAGGCATGCATGGTGCGGCGCAGCGCGCCGTCCACGTAATGGTGGCCGTCGATCTGCACCGGCGGGTACAGCCCCGGCAGCGCCGCGCTGGCCTGGATCGCCAGCGAGATCGGCACGTGGTCCATGCCCGGCTCGCCGAAGCGCACCGCGCGACCGCTGTCCAGGTCCACGGCGACCACGAACAGATTGGCGTCGAGGTCGCGGAAATCGTTGCTGCGGCCGCGGCGGCTGAACACGTCCTGCAGGAAACGCTCGACCCCGGCGTTGTCGAACAGGCCGCTGGGCACCAGTCCGCCGAAGCGGGTGATCAGGTCCGACCAGCGGGTCTTGCGCGGTTCGGTGAGCAGGTCGTGCCACCAGCCGTAGGCCAGCCCCGGCAGGGTTGCGGCACGGCGCAGATACTCGTAGACGTTGGGCCGCAGGAAGTCTTCCGGGCGGAACCGCGCATCGTCGCTGTTGCCGGTGACGAAGATCCGGCAGATCTCGGCGCTGCTGATGCGGTTGGCCAGACCGGCGGTCAGGAACGCACCGGAGCTGACGCCCACGTAGCAATCCAGGCGGGTCAGGTCCAGTCCGTCCAGCGCCTCGTCCAGGGCGCGCAGCGCGCCGAGGCCATACATGCCGCCGATCGGCCCGCCGCCGGCGATGGCCAGGCCGATGCGGCCGTTGGAATGAGGACGGGGCGAGGCGCTGTGGAGGGAAAGCATGCGCGGTCCGCAGGAGGCAGTGGCGCGAGTGTAGCCGAGCGCCGTGACGCTTGCGGTCGTGCCGGGCTGCGACCATCATCGGCGCCCATGGCGCGCAGCACTCCCGTCCTGGAACGACTCGGCCGCCGCCTGGCGTGGCACCAGGCGCTGCACGACCCCGTGCGCGAACCGCGCAATGCGCTGCGCTGGCTGCAGGAACTGCGGCGCTGGCAATCGGAGCGGCTGGAGCGCAGCTTCGAGCATTTCCTGGAGGATCCGCAACGGCGTCCGGCGGCGATGTTCTTCCTGACCGACGTCTATGGCGACCGCGACTTCAGCCGCCGCGATGCCGATATCGTCAAGGTGTTGCCGATGATGCAGCGGCTGATGCCGGCGTCGCTGCTGGACACGGTCGCCGACGGCATCGAGCTGGGTGCGCTGACCCACGCCCTGGACCTGCGCATGGCCGAGGCGCTGCAGGCCCTGGCGCCGCGGCGCAAGCGCCTGGACGAAGCGTTGTATGCCGAAGCCTATCGGCAGACCGGGCTACCCCGGCTGCGCCAGCGCCAGATCGACCTGATCGCCCGCGTCGGCCTGGGCCTGGCCAAGGCGGTGCACACACCCGGCGTGCGCATGCTGCTGCGCTTCGCCCGAGGCCCGGCCAAGGCAGCGGGGTTGTCGGAACTGCAGGGATTCCTGGAGCGGGGTTTCGACGCGTTCTCCAAGCTGGGCGATGCCGAGGGGTTCATCGTCGATATCGAGACCACCGAGCGCGCCGTGTCGGAACGATTGTTCGCGGGCGATCCGGATCCGTTTGCGTTGGAGTGAGTCAGCGGCCGTACCCTCACCCCAACCCCTCTCCCGGCGGGAGAGGGGCTTTGGCTTCTCCCTTCTCCCCTCGGGAGAAGGTGCCCCGAAGGGGCGGATGAGGGTACGAGCGCAGCCTCGTGCAGCTGATTGCCTCAGCGCTTGACGCCGCACCCTCACCCCAACCCCTCTCCCGGCGGGAGAGGGGCTTTGGCTTCTCCCTTCTCCCCTCGGGACCATGGCCCCCTTTTGCGGGGGAAGGTGCCCCGCAGGGGCGGATGAGGGTACGGACGAAGCCTCGCATCGCCAGATCGTTGCAGGCGCTATGCGCCCCGGACCCTCACCCCAACCCCTCTCCCGAGGGGAGAGGGGCTCGACGCACTGATCAGCCCAGCTTTTCCGACAGCACGCGGCGAATCTCGCTTTCCACCGTGCCCTTCATCGCCGACAGCAGGAAGCCCAGCTCGGCAGTCACGTGCACCTGCTTGGGCAGCAGCTCGATGCGTCCGTCCACGCCCGAGCGCGAGAACAGCAGGGAATCGCCATCCCAGTGCGATTCCAGGTCGAAGCGCTCGGACAGTTTCTTGGCGGCGGTTTCGATGGCCTTGCGGGCCTGCGCGGGGGTCTTGTCGTGGTCGTGGCGGATGTCGATGCTGGACATGCTGGCTCCTGTGCGGGCGGGTGCCCGCGTGAACGATCAGGCATTGTGCGTATGCGCGGTGCATTGTCCAGCGCGCGCGCTTCTGCACTCGCAGGCAACCTGCTAGGCTGCCCGCCGTGCACGATCTGCAAGTCCATTTCAGCAACCGCCAACATCCCGACCGGCCCCTGCGCGCGGGCGTGCATCGCATCGTGCGGCTTGCCTCCGGTCAGGTCAGCGTGGTCGACGACACCCAGGGCGCATTGCTGCTGGCGCAGTTCTGCCTGGACCGGCGCGGCCTGTGGCTGCAGGTCGCTAATGGCAGCCGCGGCATCCACGTCAACGGCCGCCCGGTGCGGCGCATGGCCTTGCTGCGCGCCGGCGACGCGGTCTACGCCGATGGCGTCGAAATGGTGGTGCAGGGCAAGTGCGAGCCGCTGCAGCGCCTGCCTGAGGTCAGCGAGGCCGAGCACGACGATCCGCGCCTGGTGCTGCGCGGCGTCGGCGGTCCGCACCATGGCCGCAGTTTCACCGTGGACCGGGTGCGCAGCATCGGTCGCCTGCGCGAGTGCGACATCCGCATCGACGATCCGGCCTGCGCCGAGCAGCACGCGCGCCTGGAACGGCATGGCGAGCGGGTACTGCTGCGCGGCTTCGGCGATGCGCAGACCCAGGTCAACGGCGTGGCCGTGCGCAGCTGTTGGCTGCAGCCCGGCGACCAGGTGGTATTCGATGCCCAGCACCGCTTCGTGCTGGAAGTCCCGCAGGTCGTTGGCGCCGAGCCGCTGCGCGACGACCCCGCCTTGGCCGCGCTCGCGCTGACCCCGGCGGTGGCGCCGCGCCCGGCCACCGCGCGGCGCTGGCCGTGGCTGTTGCTCAGCGCCTTGCTGCTGGCCGCCGCGCTCAGCGGCCTGCTGTGGTTCGGCGCGCGCTGAGCGCCCGCCAGCCGCGCCAGCCCAGCAGCACCGCCAGGATCGCCGCGTACAGCAGCGGTTCGCGGATGTCCGACTTCACCAGCCACCAGAAGTGCAGCACGGCGAGTACGCCGATCGCATAGATCGCCTTGTGCAACTTGCCCCAGTTGCGCTTGAGCCGGCGCATCCAGCCCTGGGTGGAGGTGATCGCCAGCGGCACCAGCAGCAACCAGGCCAGGAAGCCGACGGTGATGTACGGGCGTTTGACGATCTCCTCGAAGATCTGCGTCCAATAGCCGCGCAGGTCCAACCCCAGATAGGCCGCCAGATGCACGGTCGCGTAGAAGAACGCGTACAGCCCGAGCATGCGCCGGAAACGCAGCAGCACCGATTGCCCGGTCAGCTGCCGCAGCGGGGTGATGGCCAGGGTCAACAGCAGCAGTCGCAGCGCCCACAGCCCGGTGCGGTGCTCGACCTCGGCCACCGGATCGGCACCGAGCGCATCGCTGCCGGTCTGCCACACCTGCCAGAACTGCCAGCCCAGGTACGCCATCGGCGCCAGCGCCAGCGCATGCACCACCGCCTTGGCAGCGATCAACGAAGCAGAGGTCTTAGCCATGCGCCGTCATCGCGCCGTGTTGGCACAGGTGCCATGCGGCACGCCGACTGCGATTCCAGCCGTCGCGCGAGGCAACCACCAGGCGCCGTGCTTTTCCCATTCCCAATTCCCAGTTCCCCATTCCCAGCCTCTCGTCAATACCATTTCTTCAGATCCATCCCCGCATACAGCGACGCCACCTGGTCGGCATAGCCGTTGAACGGGCGGGTGGGAATGCGTTCGGCGAACAGCTTGCTGGCCTTGCCGGCGATACGGCGCTCGGTCTTCTGGCTCCAGCGCGGATGGTCCACCGCCGGATTGACGTTGGAGAAGAACCCGTATTCGGAGGGTTGCAGCTCGTGCCAGGCGGTTTCCGGCATGCGCTCGACGAAGCGGATCTCGACGATCGACTTGATGCTCTTGAAGCCGTACTTCCACGGCACCACCAGCCGCAGCGGCGCGCCGTTCTGCTGCGGCAGCGGCTTGCCGTACAGGCCGGTGGCCAGCAGGGTCAGCGGATGCATGGCCTCGTCGATACGCAGGCCTTCCTTGTACGGCCAGTCGATCGAACTGTAGCGGATGCCGGGCATCTGCTTGGGATCGGCCAGGGTGGTGAAGGCGACGTACTTGGCCTTGGAGGTCGGCGCGAAGCGCTTGAGCACGTCGCCCAGCGGCACGCCCAGCCACGGGATCACCATCGACCAGCCTTCCACGCAGCGCAGCCGGTAGATCCGCTCCTCGGGCGTATGGCCCTTGAGCAGGTCGTCCAGGGACAGCGTGCAGGGCTTCTCGCATTCGCCGGAGACCTTCACCGACCATGGCGAGGTGCGCAGGGTCTTGGCCGCCTTCGACGGATCGGTCTTGTCGGTGCCGAATTCGTAGAAGTTGTTGTAGCTGGTCACGTCCTCGTAGCGGGTCAGCTCCTCGTTGGTGCGGAACCCGCTGCGTGCCTGCTCCGGCGTCACTACGGTCTTGGGCGGGGCCGGCGGCTCGGCGTCGGCGCAGCCGACCAGGCCGGCCACCGGGGTCAGCGCCAGGGCCTGCAGCAGGCGCCGCCGGTCGCGGTAGACCGCCTCGTCGGTGATCTCGCGGCTGGGGACGGTGAGGGCATCGCGCAACGACATGGCGAACTCCTGGAGCGAAGGGGGCGAGCGGTGGCGGGGACTTCACCACAGACTACGCATGCGCAGGGCGAATGGATGCAAATGCAACCTAAATTGCCCGGGCCGCAAGCTGTTGCGCTGCGGCATACTAGGGGGCCTGTCCGATAGGTGCCCCATGACGCGCGCGTTCAATTTCAGTGCCGGCCCCGCTGCCTTGCCGGAATCGGTCCTGCGCCAGGCGCAGGCGGAGATGTTGGAGTGGAACGGCGTGGGCGCCTCGATCGTGGAGCTGAGCCACCGCGGCGCCGAGTTCATGGAGGTGGCGGCACAGGCCGACGCCGACCTGCGCCGGCTGATCGGCATTCCCGACGACTACGCGGTGCTGTTCCTGGCCGGTGGCGCCACCACCCAGCAGGCGCTGCTGGCGCTGAACTTCGCCGCGCCCGGGCAGACCGTGGACTACGTGGTGACCGGGCACTGGGGCAAGACCGCGATCAAGCAGGTCGGGCCGTACGTCGACGTGCATGTGGCCGCCAGCAGCGAGGCCGACGGCTTCCGCGACATCCCGCCCCGCGCGGCCTGGCAGTTGCGCGAGGATGCCGCCTACGTGCACATCACCGCCAACGAGACCATCCACGGCGTGGAGTTCCGCGACACGCCCGACGTCGGCGACGTGCCGCTGTTCGCCGACTTCAGCTCCAGCATCGCCTCCGAGCCGATCGACGTGTCCAAGTACGCGCTGATCTACGCCGGTGCGCAGAAGAACCTCGGCCCGGTCGGCGTCACGGTGGTGATCATCCGCCGCGACCTGCTCGAACGCGCCGGCCAGCCGCGCGCGGACATCTTCGATTACCGCTCGCATGTGGCGCGCGACTCCATGCTCAACACCCCGCCGACCTGGAACTGGTATCTGGCCGGGCTGGTGTTCAAGTGGATGCTGGCCGAGGGCGGCGTGGAGGCGTTCGCCGCGCGCAACCAGGCCAAGTCGGCGCTGGTGTACGCGGCGATCGACGCCTCCGGTGGCTTCTATCGCAACGAGGTCGCGGCGGCAGTGCGCTCGCGGATGAACATCCCGTTCTTCCTGCCGGACGAGACTCTCACCGCGCGCTTCGTCGCCGAGTCCAAGGCGGCCGGCCTGCTGGCGCTGAAGGGCCACAAGGCGGTCGGCGGCATCCGCGCGTCGCTGTACAACGCCATGCCCCTGGCCGGCGCGCAGGCGCTGGTCGCGTTCATGCACGACTTCCAGCAGCGCCACGGCTGAGTCGCCGATTTTTGTAGGAGCGGCTTCAGCCGCGACCGGATCGCGCCGGCGATCCGGACCACCGAGGAACCCCCGATCCATGGCCGCAAAGCCGAAGAAATCTCCCGCCGCCGACGCCAAGCCGGCCAAGCCTGCGAAATCCGCCGCCACGCCGGCCCTGGCCGACGTGCGCGCCAAGATCGACGAGATCGATCGCACCATCCAGGCGTTGATCGCCGAGCGCGCGCAGTTCGCGCACCAGGTCGGCAAGGCCAAGGGCAAGCTCGCCGCGGCGGTGGACTATTACCGGCCCGAGCGCGAGGCGCAGGTGCTGCGCATGGTGGTGGACCGCAACCAGGGCCCGCTCAGCGACGAAGTGCTGGTGCACGTGTTCCGCGAGATCATGTCCGCTTGCCTGGCGCAGCAGGAGCCGCTGAAGATCGGCTACCTGGGGCCGGAGGGCACCTTCAGCCAGCAGGCGGTGCTCAAACACTTCGGTCGCTCGGCGGTGGGCCTGCCGATGGCCACCATCGAGGAAGTGTTCCAGGAAGTGGAAAGCGGCAACGCCGACTTCGGCGTGGTGCCGGTGGAGAACTCGGGGCAGGGCACGATCCAGGTCACCCTGGACATGTTCCTGACCTCCAACCTGAAGATCTGCGGCGAGACCGAGCTGCGCGTGCACCAGTTCCTGCTCTCGCGCAGCGGGCGGCTGGACGCGATCGAGCGGATCTATGCGCACCCGCAGTCGTTCGCGCAGACCGCCGGCTGGTTGCGCGCGAACCTGCCCAAGGTGGAGAAGATTCCGGTCTCCAGCAACGCCGAGGGCGCGCGCCGGGCGCGCAATGCCGACGATGCGGCGGCGATCGGCGGGGAGAGCGCGGCGCATGTGTATGCGCTGAAGAAGGTGATCATGAAGTCGATCGAGGACGACGCGGACAATACGACGCGCTTCCTGGTGATCGGGCGGCAGATCTTCCCGCCGTCGGGGCACGATCGTACGTCGGTGCTGGTGTTCATCCATGACAAGCCGGGTGCGTTGTTCGATGTGCTCAGTCCGTTCGCGCGGCATGGGATCAGCATGAATCGGATCGAGTCGCGGCCGTCGCATCAGGCGAAGTGGGAGTACGGGTTCTTCATCGATCTGGCGGGGCATGTGGAGGATGAGGCGATGAAGTTGGCGTTGGCGGAGTTGAAGGCGCATTCGGCGCAGATCAAGGTGTTGGGGTCGTATCCGGTGGCGGTGCCTTGAGTTGGTTGCGCGGTTGTGTCGGCCCTGTCGTCGCGGGCTGCTTTGGTTACGAGGAGATGGGCATCTGTTGTAGGAGCGGCTTCAGCCGCGACGGGGCGTTCCCGGGGAAATGAACTCTTTTTTCCAACAGCAACAGCTTTAACGGCAACAGCTAACCGCAACAGCTTTCGCGCTGACGCGCGAGTCACTTTTCTTTGCTTGTGCAAAGAAAAGTAACCAAAAGAAAGCACACCCGGGCGGGCTGCCCCGCGCTGCGCGCGGGGTCCGCGGACACGACGGGAATTTTCGGAAGGCACATCCATGTGCCTGCCGAAAACGACGCGCATCCTGCGCGTCGCCCCTCACGGGGTTTTACCCGTCGTGCCCGCCAGCCCTTACGGGGGATTGAGAGCAACAGCGAAAGCAAGAACAAAGGCAGCAGCAGGGACAACAGCAACAACAATCGCAACAACGGCAGCAACGGCAGCGGCGGTGCTGACTTGGTGTAAGCGTCGTGGCAGCAGCGCAAGCGCGCTGTAGCGGCGCCGATGTCGCCGGGTGATGGTGGATCTTCGGGTGGTTGGACTTTCAGGAACGATGATGAGCAACGAGCAAGGCTGGATCGCAACGCGCGGCACTGCGCTGCAGGGCACGCTGACGGTGCCGGGGGACAAGTCGGTGTCGCACCGGGCGGTGATGTTCGCGGCGTTGGCCGATGGCACGTCGCGGATCGAGGGGTTTCTCGAGGGCGAGGACACGCGTTCGACGGCGGCGATCTTCGCGCAGCTCGGGGTACGGATCGAGACGCCGTCGCCGTCGCAGCGCATCGTGCATGGCGTGGGCGTGGATGGGCTGCAGGCGCCGCAGGGCGAGCTGGATTGCGGGAACGCCGGCACCGGCATGCGTCTGCTCGCCGGGCTGCTTGCGGCGCAGCCCTTCGACAGCGTGCTGGTCGGCGATGCGTCGCTGTCCAAGCGGCCGATGCGGCGGGTGACCGAGCCGCTGGCGCTGATGGGCGCGCGCATCGACACCGAGGCCAATGGCGTGCCGCCGCTGCGCATCCATGGCGGCCAGCCGCTGCGCGGCATCGACTTCGTCTCGCCGGTGGCCAGCGCCCAGGTCAAGTCGGCGGTGCTGCTGGCCGGTCTGTATGCCGACGGTGTCACCACGGTGCAGGAGCCGCATCCCACCCGCGACTACACCGAGCGCATGCTGTCCGCGTTCGGCGTGGACATCGAGTTCTCGCCGGGCCAGGCGCGGCTGCGCGGCGGCCAGCGTCTGCGCGCCACCGATATCGCGGTGCCGGCGGACTTCTCCTCGGCGGCGTTCTTCATTGTCGCCGCCAGCATCATTCCCGGCTCGGACATCACCCTGAAGGAGGTCGGGCTCAATCCGCGCCGAACGGGTCTGCTGGCCGCGCTGCGCTTGATGGGTGCGGACATCGTCGAGCACAACCACAGCGAGCACGGCGGCGAGCCGGTCGCGGATCTGCGCGTGCGCTACGCGCCGCTGCGCGGTGCGCGGATTCCGGAGGACGTGGTGCCGGACATGATCGACGAGTTCCCGGCATTGTTCGTCGCCGCGGCCGCCGCCGACGGCCAGACCGTGGTCAGCGGCGCGGCGGAGCTGCGGGTCAAGGAATCGGACCGCCTGGCGGCGATGGCCACCGGGCTGCGCAGCCTCGGCATCGTCGTCGATGAGACCCCGGACGGCGCCACCATCCACGGCGGCACGCTGGGTGCCGGGACCATCGAGAGCCACGGCGACCATCGCATCGCCATGGCCTTCGCCATCGCCGGGCAGCTGGCGCAGGGCGAGGTGCGGATCCAGGATGTGGCGAACGTGGCGACGTCGTTCCCGGGTTTCGACACGCTGGCGCGCGGCGCCGGCTTCGCGTTGCGCACCGCCTGATCGCCTGCGCAGCACCGGCCGCGTGCAAGCGCGGCTGGGGGAAGAGGCAAGTCGGGTTGTCGAAACGTCAGTGCGTCGGCTGCGGACGCGGCGGATCGTTGGCGGGTGTCGACGGTGTGGACTGGGTAGCGCGGTAGCCGCTGCCGTCGTCGTCGCGATCCACGGCCAGCCACCAGCCGGCCACCGCCAGAGCCAGTGCGATCACGATCATCCAGGCCCAGGGCGACCCGCGATCGGCCCGCGCATGCGCTTCCCCGCGCGCAGACGACGGGCGGGCGGGGCGCTTCCAAGCGTCCAGCGGCTGTGTCGACTTGTACGGGGTGGGCATGGCGGCAACTCCGGTGCCGTGGGACGGGTCCAGTGTCACCCAGGACCCGCCTCAGGGGTGTCACCCCCATGTGAACGCCGCCCGCGCGTCCGGGCGGCTGTTCAGTTACGGCCCCGGCTTGAAGTCGAACGGAATCTCGATGCTGGCCGGCACTGCACGGCCGTTCTGCTGCGCCGGGCGGAACTTCCAGCGGCGCACGGTTTCCATCGCCGCGCGGTCCAGATCGCGCGAGCCGCTGCGCCGGAGCAGGGCCACGCCGGCAGGCGCACCGCTGGCATCGACCTCGACCCGCACCACCACCGTGCCGGCATCGCCGCGGCGCAGCGCCGCCGGGGGATAGCGCGGCGGCGGGGTCTGCCCTTCCAGCGGCACCGGGCGGTTGCCCGGCGCCAGCGCGGTGGCCGTGTTGCCAGCGACATCGCCACCTGCGGCCGGTGCCGGCGCTTCCGTGGTTGGCGGCGGCGCCGGTGCGGTCTCCACCAGCTTTGGCGCGTCGCCGGCGGGCGCGGGCTTGGCCTGCGGCATGTTGCTGGCGGCGCTGCCGGCCGGCAACGGCTCGGGCAGCGGCTTCACCTGTTCGGTGTCCTGCTGCACTTGCGCCGGCTGCGGCTTGTAGAAATCGTTGTCCTTGCGTCCGACCAGCCACACCACCAGGAACAGCAGCAGGCCGGCGGCGAAGGCGATGCCGACGATCGCGAGCAGGCGCCGCGGCAGATGCAGCACGATGCCGGACTTGGAGGACGAGGGCGACGTGGACATGGGACTCACCGTAGGGAACCGTTCGATTCTGGCATAGCCGCAGTGAATCGCGCGCCGCGGCGGGCGCGAGTCGGCAAAACCGCGACGGACAGGCGATAATCCCGGGTTCGTTCCCCTGGCACCCCGCGCTCATGCTCGATCCCGCTCTGCTTCGCCAACAGCCCGCCGACCTCGCCGAGCGCCTGCGCACCAGTCGCGGCTATGCGCTGGACGTGGCCGCCCTGGAGGCCCTGGAGGCCGACCGCAAGCGCATCCAGGTGCGGACCCAGGAACTGCAGAGCCTGCGCAACAGCCGTTCCAAGGCGATCGGCCAGGCCAAAGCCAAGGGCGAGGACGCGAGCGCGCTGATGGCCGAAGTGGCTGGCTTCGGCGACGAACTGAAGGCCTCCGAGCAGCGCTTGGACGAGATCCGCGCGCAGCTGGAGACGCTGGCGCTGGAGATTCCCAACCTGCCGCAGGCCGACGTGCCGGTGGGCAAGGACGAAGCCGACAACGTCGAACTGCAGCGCTGGGGCAGCCCGCGCAGCTTCGATTTCGAGGTCAAGGACCATGTCGAACTCGGCGCACGCCACGGCTGGCTGGACGGCGAGGCGGCGGCCAAGCTGTCGGGCGCGCGCTTCACCGTGCTGCGTGGGCCGATCGCGCGCCTGCATCGCGCCCTGGCGCAGTTCATGCTGGACCTGCACACCGGCCCACATGCCTACCAGGAAACCAACGTGCCGGTGATCGTCAACGCCGACAGCCTGTACGGCACCGGCCAGTTGCCGAAGTTCGAGGAAGACATGTTCGCCACCGAGCTGGGCGAACAGAAGCGCTACCTGATCTCCACCTCGGAAATCTCGCTGACCAACCTGGTGCGCGACGAGATCGTCGAGGCCGAGCGCCTGCCGTTGCGCATGACCGCGCACTCGCTGTGCTTCCGCTCCGAGGCCGGCAGCGGCGGCCGCGACACCCGTGGCATGATCCGCCAGCACCAGTTCGAGAAAGTGGAACTGGTCAGCGTGTGCCGCCCGGAAGACAGCGCCGCCGAACACGAGCGCATGACCCGCTGCGCCGAAGTGGTGCTGGAGACGCTGGGCCTGCCGTACCGCAAGATGCTGCTGTGCACCGGCGACATGGGCTTCTCCGCCAGCAAGACCTACGATCTGGAAGTCTGGCTGCCGTCGCAGCAGACCTATCGCGAGATCTCCTCCTGCTCCAACTGCGGCGATTTCCAGGCGCGGCGCATGCAGGCGCGCTGGCGCAACCCCGCCACCGGCAAGCCCGAGCTGCTGCACACGCTCAACGGCTCCGGCACCGCGGTCGGCCGCGCCATGATCGCGGTGATGGAGAACTACCAGAACGCCGACGGCTCGATCACCGTGCCCGACGCGCTGCGCCCGTACATGGGCGGGGCCGAGCGGATCGGCTGATCGCTCGGGCCCGGGGCGTCGGCCCCGGGCGCGCCTCGCGTCGCCTTGCTGCGGCGACGCGCTCCTGTCCGTCCCTGCGCTCAGGCAGCGTGTCCTGATGCCGGCAGTGCCCCGCCTTGCGCCACGGTGGGGCGTCGACCCGGACGGGGCAGGGCGTTCGCATGCAGTGCCCGTTGCAGCACGCGCCGCAGCGGCGTTCCGCGTGCGCCGAACTCCTGTCCCGTCACTTCGCGCTAGCCCGGCCGGGGTTACCCTGCGACCGCCTCCATCCGTGCCTGAGCCAGCGCGCGAGCGCGACCGGCGTCCCTGCAGCGCAAATCGTTGTAGGAGTAGAATGAACCGGATCCGATTGTCCCCATCGTTCTAAATATCGAAAGAACATGCACGACCTCAACGATCTGTACTACTTCGCCATGGTGGTCGACCACGGCGGGTTCGCCGCCGCCGAGCGCGCCCTGGGCATCCCCAAGTCGCGCCTGAGCCGCCGCATCAGCCAGTTGGAGAGCGACCTGGGCGTGCGCCTGCTGCAGCGCTCCACGCGCCGCTTCGCCGTCACCGACCTGGGCATGAGCGTGCACCGCCACGCCCAGACCATGCTGGCCGAGGCGCAGGCCGCACGCGAAGTGGTCGACCGGCTCAGCGCCGAACCGCGCGGGCTGGTGCGGGTGAGCGTGCCGGTGTCGCTGGCGCAGATGCAGTTGCCCAAGCTGCTGCCGATGTTCCTGGACCAGTACCCCAAGGTGCGGCTGCAACTGAACATCAGCAACCGCCGCGTCGACATCATCAACGAAGGCTACGACGTCGCCCTGCGCGTGCGTTCGCGCCTGGACGACGACGGCAGCCTGGTGATGCGCAGCTTCGGCCAGGTGCAGGAACTGCTGGTCGCCAGCCCCAAGTACCTGGACCGCGCCGGCCGTCCCAAGGACCCCGAGGAACTGACCTCGCACGTCACCCTCAGCATCAGCGAGGACGAGGCGCGGCAGCGCTGGGAACTGCACGGCCCGGCCGGCGAAGTGCGCCGCGTCGACCTGCAGCCGCGCGTGGCCGGCTTCGACTTCCCGCTGCTGCAGTCCATGGTCAAGGACGGTTTCGGCATCACCCTGCTGCCCGAGACCGTCTGCGCCGAAGCCGTGCGCAACGGCGAACTGGAAGTGGTGCTGCCGGAATGGTCACTGCCGCAGGGCATCTGCCACGCCGTGTTCGCCTCGCGCCGCGGCCTGCTGCCGGCGGTGCGCGTGTTCATCGACTTCCTCGCCGAGCACCTGCCGCGGCAGATCGAAGCCTCGCGCCTGGACTGCGGCGGCAACTGCCCCGAACGCACCAAGGCCCGTCACTCGACGTTGGGTGCGATGGCGGTCGAGGCGGGTTGATCCAGACGCCGGCCGCGCACGTCGGCCGAGCAAAACCGCCGCGGGCGTGCGAAAATGCACGCCTGTGCCGGTGGTCCTGGGTTCGGGGTGCATGTGGTGCCATCAGCGGCACCGGCCGCGTCGAGCGGGACAGGCACTGCAGCGTCGCGCTTCCGCGGCGTTGTGCTTCAAGCGGCTGCGACGTTCTTCCGCAGCACCGCCGCGTTCGCAAACGGAGAGATGGCCGAGCGGTTTAAGGCACCGGTCTTGAAAACCGGCGAAGGGTCAAACCTTCCGTGGGTTCGAATCCCACTCTCTCCGCCATTTCCAGTTGCTTATTAAATGGCGACGCATGATTGCTGGTGTGGCTCTCGCTCGTTTGCAATTTTACGGCTTTTTAATGGTGAATTCTTGGGATCGATGCGATGAATTTTATTTGCTCATGTTGGGAGTGCGTGTTTGAGCGAAAACATGGGTTGCTCTATGTGCCTTTTCAGCAGCAAGGTATTTATCGCATTACTTGTGGAAATGGGCATCGGATTATTTTCATTGTTCAGGAGCATCCCTTTGAAGTTCTTTTTCATATCGCCTCCAATGCTGTAATCGATGGCTATTATCGAGAGGCCATCACATCATTTGCGGCAAGTCTTGAAAGATTTTATGAGTTTACGGTTCGTGTTCTTTTGTTGGCGCGAGGCTTGGATCACTCGCTGATCGATGCGTCGTGGAAGGCAATCACTGACAAGTCTGAGCGCCAGTTGGGAGCTTGCATTGCTTTGTGGTCCGCTCACTTTATGGAGCCTCCAAAGATGCTGTCAAGAACACTTGTAGAGTTTCGCAATGATGTGGTGCATAAGGGTATAATACCGACCCAAGATAAGGCGCTTGATTTTGGACAGGCCATCCTGGATTTGATTGCGACACAGCGTGACAAGCTAAAAGCCTCTTGTCATGCGGAGATTAATGCTGTTGTGATGAATAGGAATGCCAGTTTGATTCGCTCGGTCGCTGGCGAGCCAAAGGTCGGAGTTGCTACTGTGGACTCGGCGGTGGGACTTTTGTCTTCTCAATCGGAGCCTCTAAAGCAAGTCATCGAACGTATGCGGCGAGATCGTCATGGTATCGATATGGCTGTAAGGGCTCTCGATGGCTTTTCGCGTCAAGTTGATGGCTGTTAGGTCTCGAAGAAAATATGGCGAATTTGAAGTCGCGTCCTGCGCTAAATCGGTACCGGATTTCTTATTCATTTTGTAGGTTGTAACTTCTCGTGCCCCAGTGCTACCGTCCCCCCGAGCTTCCAGAAGGGTCATCCGGTTTGGCGAGCAAAGCGTCTCTAGGACAGTGGCGGACACGGATGCTGGCCGGGATCGGTGGCATTGCCGCGATCGTGGTGGGGTGGGGCATTGGTTTGTTCGAGGCCAAGGACGTGCCGGTGCCGCCTGCGCTGCAGGCCGGGAAGGACGTTGCCGCGGGCGAATGGTCGCTGCGCTTCGATCACGTAGAGAGCAGCGACCGGTTACCGGATGGCGAGGTGGTGTCGCGCGATGGTCGCAAGGCGATCGTGCTGTATCTGCAGGCCACCAATCGCACCGCGCAGACCAGTGGCTCGCTGGTGCAGGCGGTTGCGTTGAAGGCGCCGCCGCGCGGGGCCGATGCGCGGCCGACTGCTTATCTCTTGCGCGATCGCGCGGCGACTACCGAATTGCAACCGGGCCTGCCGGAACAGATTGCCCTGGTCTGGACCTATCCGGCGACGGAACAGGTGGCTGGGCGCCTGCGCTTCGACATCACCGCCAGAACCTTCAAGGCCTTCGACAATCTCTACGCGCAGCCGATATGGACCGATCCGCATCCGGTCGGGGTTGTGGAACTGCCGCTTGGCGCAGCGCGTGCCGGCGCACAGGCGGGTGAACCGTGAAGCGGCTTTCCGCCATTGCGATCCTGTTGCTCGGCTTCGTGCTGCTCGCCGGGATGCGCTGGACGATACCGCGCTACGAGCGCATTACTGGCCCGATCGCGGTGTCCGGAGCGCCGGGCGGTTGGGTGCAGACGGACAATCTGGCCGTGAATGCCGGCACGCCGCAGCTCGCGCATACGATCCGCTTCAAGGCGGCGGGCGCAGTGCAGCAGCGCGACAGCGGCGGCGTGTGGCTGGTGGTGCCGGTGCGGTCGAAGGTCGCGCGCGCGACCGCGCGCGTGTACGGCCGGGTCTGGGCGACGCCCGATGGCCGTCGTTATCGCGCCAGCGGCCGCGCCGAGATGGGCGATGCGGTGCTGTCGTCGATCAAGACGCTGCAGCCCGGGTTGGAGCGCAAGGACGTGCTGGTGTTCGAACTGCCGTCCGCGCTCGCCAGGGCCGGCGGCACGCTGCTGCTGTCGGAAGACCGCGAGCCGCAGCTGACGGCCGAGGTGCAGGTGCGCTATCCGCCGCTCTCGCCCGCAGCGGCGGTCACCGATGTGCTCGATCTGGATGCGCTGCATGCACGCCTCTGACCGCGACGTGCCCCCGGCCGTTTCCGAGCGGCGCATGCGCTGGCTCGCACTGGCGGCATTGGTGGTGCTGGTGCCGTGCACGATGGCCGCGACCGGCTGGCGCGATGCGCGGGAACTGCTGCATGCGCGCGAATGGCGACCGGTGGATGTGGCGATGGCGCAGACCGTGGACTACGACGGTGCCGCCGTTCGCCTCGCGTCGGTCGACGTGCTGCCGTTCGAGGCGGGGCTGCCCGCCGATCGTACGTTTGTGCGCACGCGCCTGGCGCTGGTGCCGGGCGCCGCCGGCGCGCAGTGGAGCGATTGCACGCTCAAACTGATCGACAGCACTGGCCGATCCTGGTCCGCGATCGATACCGTGCCGGACCTGTTGCAGCGTGCCCTGGCCAAGCCTGGCGAGTCGCCCGGCGTGGCCTGCGATGGACTGGCCGTGTCCGCGGCCAAGCCGGGCGTGCCGTTGGCGATCGACGGCTATTACCTGGTGCCGCGTGCGGTGGCCGCGCAGCTGCAGCTCACCGTGAGCACGCGCGGCGGTCGTCCGCATTACCTGCGTTTCGCGAGAGGAGCAACGCCATGACCGAGATGGCGCTGCGCGGCGGCCCGCTGGGGTTGATCGGCGACACGCTGCGGCTGTGGTGCCGCTATCTGCCGCAACTGCTGGCCGTGGCGCTGGCCGGCGTGTTGCTCAACGAACTGCTGCTGCAGGCTGCGGTGTGGATCGGCTACCAGAATCGGCTCGCCGGTCTGTTGTCGCTGACCCTGGTGGTGCTGGTCAAGCTGGTGATCTTCGTGCTGCTGTTCGAAACGCTGCGCCCGGCCTTGCCGGGGATCGCCAGTGCGGCGCTGGCCGACCAGACCGACGCGACGACAGCACAGGACGAGGGCAGGGCGCGCTGGCGCCGCCTGTCGGCGATCGTCTCGCAGGCGCTGGTGCCGTTCTTCGCCTATTACGCCGCCTGGGGGTTTCTCGGCGAGACCATCCGCGCCTACGGACGCGAGGGCTTGGGACAGTTCAATCCGTTCGACCCGACCTACCGGGGATCGCTGTTCGAAGTGTCGGGCGGCTGGTGGCTGGCGGCGTCGGTGGCGCTGCTGTGGCTGATCCGGCGCGGCGCGAAAAAACAGAAGCAGCGCAGCGCGCATCCGGCGTGGAACGTGCTGATCGTGCTGTGCGAGGCCGGCTGGACCTTCGTCGGCATGTACGTGCTCACCGAATGGAAGGGCGGCGTGTTCCGCTGGCTGGCGCATCTGCGCATCGCCGATCTCGGCCAGCAACTGTGGCAGGGCATCAGCCATCCGATCGGTGTCGCGCATGCCGCGTTGCCGGGCGCGGTGGAGCAGGCGCCGCCGGGCGTGGCGGACACGCTGGTGGTGATCTTCTTCTCGGCCTTGTTGCCGGTGGTCTGGCTGGCGCTGGCCGCGCTGATCTACCGCTACGACGTGCACAACGCCGAATGGAATGCGCCCGGCAAGTGGTCGAGCAAGGTCGACGGCACGCTGGGGCTGTGGCGGAAGCTGCCAACGTGGTTACGCGACTTCATCGGCCATTTCTGGGCGGGGACCGTCTCGCGCTATCGCGCTGCGGCCAACAGCGTTCAGTTGGCCGGCGCCACCGGGCTGGCGGCCCTGGTCACCTTGATCGTGCTGTATCGCGCCCTGGACTGGGCCTCGGCCTGGGCCTGGATGGGACTGACCCGGTTGATCGGCCCGCACCCGCAGGTGGTGTGGCAGGCGATCGCCAATCAGCTGTCGGTGGTGCTGGGCACGCCTAGCGACCCGGGCGATGGCATCCTGCCGCAGACGCTGAAGATCTGCCTGCTCGCGGCGACGCTCGAGCGCGCCTTCCGTGCGGGGCGGAGCTGGCGGGCGCTGAAGTAGTTCGGAGCATCGCGTCGTTACGTGACGACGCAGCCCTGGTGGATGTCATGGCATCGTCGCGACGCGGCGACGGTCAGACAGTCGGTGCGCCCCGGCCGTCAATGCACGGTCGGGCAGGTGCATCACGCTAGCGGACGCGCGCTTGGCGCTCGTCACCTTTCCCTGTGCGGCGTGAAACAGAACGAAATGCAGCGGTCAGTGCAGTGCTCGCATGCCCCTAACGACTGGAGACAGTTGTGGCAGCGCGCGTAAGACGATGACATCCATGCTGCCAGGCCCTGCACGGGTAAGACACGCTGCACCAGCGCCAACAAAAGCGCCGCGATGGCGAACCATCGCGGCGCTGCAGACCAGGGAAGAAATCAGAGTGGCGTGCCCCTGATTTCCCCGATGGGACACGCTGGCTCAGCCTGCAGCCGGCGCCTTGGTATCGCCGGCCTTGATGTCGCCCGGCTGGCACTCGCCCAGGCGCTTGCCGTCCATCTTCATGTGCGTCTTCATCGACATGCCGCCCGGCAGGCCGGTGATCTCGGAATGCGATTCGGAGGACATCTCGGTGGCGCTGAAGGTGCCGGTGCTGGTGCCGGCAACCTTGATGTCGCCCATCGTGCAATGCATCTTCGCGTCGATCTTTCCGTCCTTCATGCTGAAGGAGTCGTACACGCAGTTCTTCTGCATCGGCGAGGCGCTGCCGAAGAGGCTGGTGGGATCGTTGATCTGCTCGGCGGTGAGGCAGACCTTGGCGGTGCTCGGCGGCACCTTCGGCATCTGCGGCATGTTGCCGGAGCCGCCGCTGGTCTCGCTGCTCACTTGCTCGACCCGCATCTCCCATTGGCCGGGCTGCAGCTTGGCCGCCTGCACCTTGGCCACGTCGGCGACCGAGGCGTTGGACATCGCGACGTTGTCGCCGTTCTTGTCGCCACCCTTGCCGCAGGCAGCGAGCAGCACACATACAGCAACCGTTGCCGGCATGGTCAGACGCATGAACTTCTCCCTAAGTTATGTGAGGTGCGCGGAGCATAGCCGGGGGCGTAATTAAGATGACGTCGACGCCGGGCGCTGCCGTTGGCGCGTGCCTGGTCACGCGGGAGGCGGCGGAGAGGCTGGATCCGACCGCCGCAGGCACGCGCGTCGGCGGCAGAACAAGCAGCAAACCCTGCGTAATCGCACGCCGCCACCGCGCCTGCATGCGGTGCGTGGCCGCGCGATCCCCGCGATCACTGCGTATGTTGCCCAGGTGCCTGCCGTGCACGGACCACTCCGTTCGGCTCTGCTAGCGTCTGCGCCGCCGCGCGTGACCCCCACGCCATCCGCTCCAGGTCCGACCTTCGATGCCCAGCCTCGCCGAACGCCCCGTCATCCTCGAACGCAAACGCACGTTGAAGATGGCCCGCTCCGCCCACGCCTATGTCCGCGGCAACACGCTCAAGTTCTACGAATGGTTGGCGGCGTCGCCGGCGGCGCGGCGCGTGCCGATGGGACCGGCGATCTGGATCTGCGGCGACTGCCATCTCGGCAACCTGGGCCCGGTCGCCGACGGCGAGGGGCGCGTCGAGATCCAGATCCGCGACCTCGACCAAGGCGTGATCGGCAATCCCGCGCACGATCTGATCCGCCTGGGCCTGTCGTTGGCCACCGCGGCACGCGGCTCGGACCTGCCCGGCGTCACCACGGCACGGATGATGGAGGCGATGATCGACGGCTATGGCGCCGCCATCGAGGATCCGACCCGCGATCACCCCGGTGCCGAACCCGAGACCGTACGCAGCATCCGCCGCGAGGCCTTCGGCCGGCGCTGGCGGCATCTGGCCAAGGAACGCCTGCAGGCGGTGGAGCCGCGTATCCCGCTGGGCGAGAAGTTCTGGGCGTTGGCGCCGGAAGAACGCGAGGCGCTGGAACGGCTGTTCGCCGATCCGGCGGTCGCGCAGATGGTGCTGTCGCTGAAGGGAAAGCCCAAGGATCGCGAGGTGCGCCTGGTCGATGCGGCGTACTGGATGAAGGGCTGCAGTTCGCTCGGCCTGCTGCGCTACGCGGCGATCGTCGCGCTGAAGACCGGCAAGGGCCACTGGTCCTATGCGCTGGTCGATCTGAAGGAGGCGATCGCCCCGATCGCGCCAGCGGCGCCCGGTGCACGGATGCCGGCGGACAACGCCGCACGCGTCACCGCCGCGGCGCGGGCGCTGTCGCCCTACCTGGGCAGCAGGATGATGCCGGTGCACATGCTGGGCCGCTCGCTGTTCATTCGCGAACTCTCGCCGCGCGACCTGAAACTGGAAGTCGACCAGTTCAATCACGTCGAGGCGGTGCGCTCGGCGCGCTACCTCGCCTTTGTCGTCGGCAAGGCGCATGCGCGGCAGATGAAGCCCAGGACGCGGGCCGCGTGGCTGCAACAGTTGGACGCCGACCGGCGCAAGGCCATCGACACGCCGTCGTGGCTGTGGGAGAGCGTGGTCGCGCTCGCCGGGCATCACGAAGCCGGTTATCTGGAGCACTGCCGCCGCTATGCGCTCGCCGCATGAGGACGAATGCGGCGCGGCGAAGGAGCGGGGCCGCGTTCGACAGCGCGTGTCGACCCAACGAAGCGATCTGCGGACGTCGTTGACGGATGAATTTTACCCGGGTATAAATTGCCGAACGTTTCCAGCGTGTCTGCCATGCCCGATCCCCTGCAAATGCCCTCTACCGCCTTCGCCGGCCACCGCATGTGGATGGCCGGGCCGCTGGGCGAGGTCGCATTGGCTGCAAAGCGCGCGGTACTGGCGGGCGAGACGCTGCTGATCTTCGACGACGCCAGCGGCGGCATCGTCGATCTCGATGTGCGGGGCAGCGATGCGGAGGTTCTGGCACGGTGGTCGAGACCGCCGGCGTCCGCCACCGAACGCGACGGCTCTGGCGCCGTCGCCGCCGTCGTGCCGGACGCGGGGGGACACGGCAGAAGCCGCGGACGCCCCAAGCTGGGGGTCGTCGCGCGCGAGGTGACCTTGTTGCCGCGGCAATGGGAATGGCTGGCGTCGCAGCCCGGTGGTGCCTCGGCCGTGCTGCGTCGGCTGGTGGACGAGGCCCGCAAGGCGACGCAGCCACGCCAGCAGCGTCGCGCTGCGCAGGAGCGCGCATATCGTTTCATGCAGGCGCTGGCCGGCGATTTGCCCGGTTACGAAGAGGCGCTGCGCGCACTCTTTGCGGACGATCGCGCCGCATTGGAACACCGCATCGCCGGTTGGCCTGCGGATGTCCGCGCATATGCGCTGCACCTCGCCTTCGACGCCCCCGCTGGCGCGTCTTCGCCCCCCATATCTGGAGCGCCGCATGCATGACCCGGGCCGCACGCGTTATCTCGAACCGACCCAGGACGCCGGTCGCCGCTTCCTGCAGCGTGGCATGACTGCGTCGCTGGTGATGCTCAACCTGCTGCGATTTCGCGAGGTTGCCGATTACGCGCAGCATCCGCAACTGGCACCCGCCGTGCCCATCAGCGGCGCGCAGGCGTTCGATCGCTACATCCGGCATACGTTGCCGCACCTGCGCGCGAGCGGGGGCGACCTGCTGTTCCTCGGTCGCGGCGGTCCGTTCCTGATCGGCCCCGACGACGAGCGCTGGGACATGGCGATGCTGATCCGGCAAGCGAGTCCGGCGGCGTTCGTCGGCTTCGCCAGCCATCCCGCGTATCTCGCCGGTCTTGGGCATCGCACTGCGGCGCTGCAGGACGCGCGCCTGTTGCCACTGTCCGAGTGTTCTGTCGGATGATCGGCGATGCTGGAGCGATCGGCACTGTACAACGCGTACGCGTCGAAGGCCTCGACATCGCATGGGACAGCGTGGGCGATGCCGATGCCGAGGCGGTGCTGCTGATCTCCGGATTGGGGACGCAGATGATTCGTTGGACCAGCTCCTTTTGCACGGGGCTGGCAGCCAGGGGCTATCGCGTCATCCGCTTCGACAACAGCGATGCCGGTGCCTCCACTCACTTCAGCACGTGCGCAGTGCCGGATTTCGCCGAACTCGCCGCCGCACTGCGGGCCGGGCGACGGCCCGAGACGCCGTATACGCTCGCCGCAATGGCCAGCGATGCGATCGGACTGCTCGATGGGCTGGGCGTGGCGCGTGCGCACATCGTCGGACGCTCGATGGGCGGCATGATCGCGCAGATACTGGCAAGCGATTATCCGCAGCGGGTGCTGTCGCTCACCTCGATCATGTCGAGCACGGGAAACCCCGCGCTGCCACAGGCGACGCCGGAGGTCATGGCGCTGATGTTGGCGCCTGAACCCGATCCCGCGCACGATCTGGACGGCTATCTGCGAGCGCGTCTGGCGTTCGCGCGCCGGCTCGCGGGCAGGCGGTATCCGTTCGATGCTCAAGCCCATCGTAAGCTGCTGCTGCAGGAACTGGCGCGTTGCCGTGGCACGGGCGGCACGGCACGGCAGATGGCGGCTGTCGCGACGGTCGGCGATCGGCGCGCGCGCTTGGCCACCATCGCCGCGCCCACGTTGGTCGTTCACGGCAGCGACGATCCCTTGATCCTGTCGGCCTGTGGCGAGGACACAGCGCACGCGATTCCCAGCGCCAGGTATCTGCCCGTGCCGGGCATGGGCCATGATCTGCCGCGCGGCTGCGAGCGCCTGCTGATCGAGGCGATCTGCGCGGTGGCGCGCGGCTGAGGGAGTGTGCGTGGGGGCGGCGGCGATCAGTGCATCGATCGGATGCGCCGAGCGCAGTGCGCCGCCTGCGTGTGTGCTTTTTCGTCCTGGTCGCAGGCCTTGCCTGCAGCGGGGCATGTTGCTGCTTTCGTCCTGGCCAAGGGCCGCCATGGCCGAGCGCACTGCAGCTTGGCGCATGCCGGTGGCCGGGGGGAGTCAGCAGGCGAGCAGGCGATCCAGGTTCAGCGCCATGTCCCAACGGTCCAGCCCCGGGCCATAGCCGTCCGTCATCACGCGTTCGACGCCGAAGCCGAAGCGCGCGTAGAACGCCTGGGTATGCTGGCTGGTGTCCAGTTCGATCCGCGTGACGCCGGCACTGCGGCAGGCGTCGAGCCGGGCCTCGGTCAGTGCGCGGCCCAGGCCCTGGCGGTGCAGGCGGCGGTCGACCATGCCCCAGCCGAAGCTGGCGACGCGGCCGTCGAGGCGCAGCGCGTGGCCGCCGCAGGCCACGACCGCGCTCGCGCGGACGATGACCAGGTAATGCCAGGCACCGGTGTCGTGCTGCAGGAAGCGCTCGAAACCGGCGCGCTCGCTGTGATCGAAGAACTGCGGGACGTTGCTGTCGAACAGCGCCAGGCAGGCCGCGCGGTCCTGCATGACGTAGGGACGGATCGTGTTCACTCGGGCAGTGTGCCGCAGGCGGCCAGGCATGTCGTGGCTGCGCCGGGTGTGGAGGTCGCATCGGCCATTTCCGACGCGAGTGTCGGAAAATTTCGCCGGGCCTGTCCGGGATCCGCAGCGGGGTGGTGTCCGGAAGCGGGAAGGGGGAGGGTCAGATAATTCTGACGTGAGATCAGGATTGTCCTGATAACGCTTTTCCCGCCGCACCAGCATACTGGCCTCGGCCTGACGCAGGTACCGTCGCGCGCCTTACGGGGAGAGCGCTGGCAGGTCACTCGACCCTGCGTGCCGAGCCTTGAGTAAGCTCGGCAGGGTTTTGATGACGACACGATGACGTTTCGCGAAGTGCAGATGAGCACTCCGTGAAGCGTCGTCGTTTGTCTACAAATTCGTATTGCCCTGAATAATTCACGCAGATAGTCTGGATGGTGCGGTATCCGCTGCGTTGGGGTTATACGAGATGGCCATCAGGGTTTTTCTGGTCGATGATCACGCTCTTGTCCGTACGGGCATGAAGCTGATCCTGTCGAATCAAACGGATATCGAGATCGTCGGCGAGGCCGACAGCGGCGAAAATGCGCTCCCGCAGATCCGGCAGCTGAAGCCGGACATCGTCCTGTGCGATCTGCACATGCCCGGCGTCAGTGGGCTGGAAGTCACCGAGCGCATCGTCAAGGGCGACCACGGCACCAAGGTCATCATCGTCTCGGTGCTGGAAGACGGCCCGCTGCCCAAGCGCCTGCTGGAAGCCGGTGCGTCCGGCTATGTCGGCAAGGCCGGCGACGCGCAGGAGCTGCTGCGCGCGGTCCGCGACGTGGCGATGGGCAAGCGCTACCTCGGCGCCAACATCGCGCAGAACCTGGCGCTGGCCAATCTAGAAGGCGGCGGTTCCCCATTCGATGCACTGTCGCCGCGCGAGCTGGAAGTGGCTCTGCTGCTGACCCGCGGCCTGCGCCAGGAAGACATCGCCAAGCGCCTGAGCCTCAGCGCCAAGACCGTCAATACGCACAAGGCGCGGCTGTTCGAAAAGGTCGGCATCCAGGACAACATCGCACTGGCGCGCTTGGCCACGCAATACGGCTTGCTGGATCCGACGCATCCGCTGTAGTCGGCGGTTCCTGCCGAGCTGACACGAGAGCGGCCTTCGGGCCGCTTTTGCGTTGTGCTTGCGCCAACGTGCGGACCTGTTCGCAGTGGATCGATTGCGAACCCGCGTCCGCGGCTATCGCCGACGCCCCCGGCACTGGCGCGTGCCGCGGTCGAAATGGCTGGGTTTGGCGAAAGCGGTGGAGTAGGGAGTGCGTGCTCTGCGCGAATGCATCGCTCGCGACTGCAGCGAGCGCACAACGACGCGAATGTGCATGTGGTGGTGGGTCTTCAAAACACTTCGGTCGCAGCGTTCCGCGCAGCACGTACTGCACGCATCGCGTGTTTTCGCAGGCGCGGCTTCAGCCGCGACCGGCGCATCGGGAAAGCCCCGTCGCGGCTGAAGCCGCTTCTACGAGGTGATGGTGCATCTCGTTGAGCCACGGCAAAGCGAGTGTTGCCGTGGCTTTGGAGGGGACGCCACTGCTGCTGCGCCGAACGGGACGCGCGAAAGGCAGTACGCGTGCAGACGATCGTCTTGAGCCGTAGCGATGGAAACGCTTCACGGGCGTCCACAAAAAAAAGCGGCCCGAAGGCCGCTTCTTTCATGCTGCACCGGCAGGGGCGGGGATCAGCCGCGATCCTTGTGCTCGTCGCTGTCCGCCTTGTCCGCGGCATGCGGCGCAGGCGCTGCGGACTGCGCCGCGGCAGCAGCACGTTCCTTCCGCGCCGCCTCGTCCACAGCCGCGATCTCCGCCTGCGCCGGCGTCGCCGGAGCAGCGACGGACGTTGCGCTGTCGTCGCGTGCCGGCGTGACCGATGCGGCCTCGGTCGACGCTGCGGCCGCTGCCTCACCACTGTGCGGAACCGGCGCCGGTGCCTCGGAGAAGGCGTCGAGCAGGGTGGTCTGCACTGGCGCGTAGGCCGGCTTGGCCGGGGCAGCGTCTTCCGCACGCGGTTCCGCGGGAGCGGTGGGCGTGGCGGCCGGCGCTGCGCTCGGCGCGACGGTGGTTGCCGCCGTCGTGGTCACGCCCGCCGGATCCTCGACGGTGGCCTTGGCATCCGCCGCGTCCGGCTCGGCGACCGGCGCCTTGGCGGCGATGGCAGTCGGTTGCTCGATGGCGGTGGTGACCGCCTGCGGCTGCGGCGCGACGGCCGGCGTTGCGGGTTCGGCCGGTGCCGCGGTGCGCTCGGTGGCGACGGTTTCCTGCGCGACCGGCTTGGTCTCGGCGACTGCGGCCGCCACCGGTGTGGCCGCGACCACGGTGTCGGCGTGGGCCACGGCGGCATCGCTGACGCCCTGGGCTGCAGTGGCCGGCGCGGTCGGCGCAGGCGATGCGGTCACGGCCTCGACGGGGGCGGCCGGCTGCATCGGTGCGGTGGCCGGCGCAGGCACGGGGTCGGCGGTGATCGGCGCGGGGGCCTGGGCAGCGCCGTCGGCCGGTGCCGGTGCGCCGACAGCAGCCGGACGCTCGCGACGCGGCTCGCGCTTCTCCTGCGGCTCGCGCTTTTCCTGCACGGGCGGCTGCGACTTGGCCGGAGCGGCATCGGTGGTGCCGTCGTCGTCGAAGTCGAACTCCGGCTGGCTGCGGCTCGGCGCCGGCGCGCTTTCGCCGTCGCTGTCGCCGGCATCCAGGTCGGCATCGTCCAGGCCTGCGGCATCGCCGGCAGCACCGGCTTCGCCATTGCCACGGCGACGGCGGCGGCCACCGCGACGGCCACGACGGCGGCGGCCGCCGGCGTCGCCGGTACCGTCCTCGCCCTCGGCGCCTTCGCCGGCGGGCACGGCCTGCGCGGTTTCGGCGGCGCTTTCGCGCGCATCGATACTGTCTGCTGCGGCGGCCGGTGCCGGTTGCACCGGTGCCGGGATGGCTGCCTCGACGGCGGCTGCCGGTTCCTGCGACGCGGCGATCGCGCCACCGGCGACCGCGGCGGCGGCCAGGGTGGTGGCGTCCTGCGCCGGCGTCGCCGGTGCGGTGGCGAGCGGTGCGGCCTGCTGCTTGGCGACGGCCTCCTCCGCACGCGGCTGACGCGGCGGCTTGTCGCCCTGCGCGGTGGCCTGCGCCGGCTCCTGCTGCGGCTTCGGCTGGCGCGGCGGGTTCTGCGGCTGCTGCTTCGGCGGCTTCGGCGTTTGTGGCTGCTGCTGCGGCTTGGCCTGCTGCGTGGCCTGCTCGTTGCGCGGCGCCTTGGGCTGCTGGTTCTGCTGCCCGGCCGGCGCGGCGGCGCCGTTGCCGGCGCGGCGCTCGTCGCGGCGCGCGTTGCCGCCGCCGTTGTTGCCGTTGCCGCGCGCGGCATTGCCGCCCTGGCCGCCGTTGCGGTTGCCGTCGCGGCGCGCATTGCGGTCGTGACGATCGCCACGGTCGTTGCGGTTGCGATTGCCGTCCTGCGGGCGCTGGCGCTGTGCCGGCTCGGCGGCGGCCGGGGCCGGCGCCGGGCTCTCGCCGGCGCCGAAGATGCGCTTCAGCCAGCCGACCACGCCGGTGGCCGGCGGCGCGACCGGGGCCGGCGCAACCACGGGCGCCGGTGCCGGTGCGGCCACCGGTTCTTCGACCACTTCGCGCACCGGGGCCGGCTGCGAGTGCTTCACATTGGTCACCGCAGGCGCCGGGATGTTCAACTGCGCCTTGGTCAGCGCGTGCACCGGCAGCTTGCGCGGGGTGCCGCGCTGGTAGCTGGGCTTGGTGCTTTCCTCGCCCAGCTCGTTCTCGCGCAGGCGGGTCACTTCGTAGTGCGGGGTGTGCAGCTGCTCGTCGGCGACGATCACGATCGGCGCGTCGTGGCGCTTCTCGATCTCGCTGAGCGCGCGGCGCTTCTCGTTGAGCAGGTAGTTGGCGATCTCCACCGGGGCCTGCACCAGCACCTGCCCGGTGTTCTCCTTCATCGCGTGCTCTTCGGCGACGCGGATGATCGACAGCGACAGCGACTCGACGCTGCGCATGCGGCCGTGGCCGTCGCAGCGCGGGCAGACGATCTGGCTGGATTCGCCCAGCGACGGACGCAGGCGCTGGCGGCTCATCTCCAGCAGGCCGAAGCGCGAGATGCGGCCGATCTGCACCCGCGCGCGGTCGTACTTGAGCGCGTTCTGCAGGCGGTTCTCGACCTCGCGCTGGTGCTTGTTGGAGGCCATGTCGATGAAGTCGATGACCACCAGGCCGCCGAGGTCGCGCAGGCGCAGCTGGCGCGCGACCTCTTCGGCCGCCTCCAGGTTGGTCTGGAACGCGGTGTCCTCGATGTCGCTGCCCTTGGTGGCGCGCGAGGAGTTGACGTCCACCGCGGTCAGCGCCTCGGTCTGGTCGACCACGATCGAGCCGCCGGACGGCAGGCGCACGCTGCGCTCGTAGGCGGCCTCGATCTGCGACTCGATCTGGAAGCGGTTGAACAGCGGGATGTCGTCGGTGTAGTGCTTGAGCTTGCGCAGGCTCTGCGGCATCACCTGCTGCATGAACTCCTGGGCGTCGCCGTACATCTCGGCGGTGTCGACCAGGATCTCGCCGATGTCGGCGCGCAGGTAGTCGCGCAGGGCGCGGATGATCAGCCGCGACTCCTGGTAGATCAGGAACGGCGCCGGCTTGGCCAGGGCGGCCTCGGCGATCGACTTCCACACCTGCAGCAGGTAGTCCAGGTCCCACTGCAGCTCTTCGGCATCGCGGCCGACGCCGGCGGTGCGGATGATTACGCCCATGTCGTCGGGGATGTTCAGCTTGTCCAGCGCTTCCTTCAGCGCGGCGCGGTCCTCGCCTTCGATCCGGCGCGAGACGCCGCCGGCGCTGGGCGAGTTCGGCATCAGCACCATGTAGCGGCCGGCCAGGGAGATGAACGTGGTCAGGGCCGCGCCCTTGTTGCCGCGCTCTTCCTTGTCCACCTGGACCACGACTTCCTGGCCCTCGCGCAGCAGTTCGCGGATCGTCGCCTTGTTGTGGTCGACGCCGGCCTGGAAGTAATCGCGGGAGATTTCCTTCAGCGGCAGGAAGCCGTGGCGCTCGCCGCCGTATTCGACGAAGGCCGCTTCCAGCGAGGGTTCGAGCCGGGTGATGCGGCCCTTGTAGATGTTGGACTTCTTCTGTTCCTTGGACGGCTGCTCGATGTCGATGTCGTACAGGGTCTGGCCGTCCACGATGGCCACACGCAGTTCTTCTGCCTGCGTGGCGTTGATCAGCATTCGCTTCATTGTTGCGTTCCTCGCGCTGCTACCGCGCGGAACGCCATGGGGTTTCGCTTCTGGTCACGCTTCGTCGCCCATCGCGCAGGCGCGGGGTGGGCGTCTTGGGTTTCCAGCGCTACGACACCACGGCGAGCCGCGGGAGCGCTTCTTGCTTTTAGGTGGTTCAGGACCGGCGGCGACTCCAGCCAGGCTGGGCGCCGCACGGGGCATGTTCAGCGCGGACGCTTGCGGCATCCGGCGATGGCCGGGTAGGCCGGTGAGCCGCTAACATGGCCGCCCCGGGGGCGGTGGTCGCGCACTGTGCCGGAATCGTCGTAAGCCGGGCTTCTGGCCCTCAACTAACTTCCAACGAAATCAAACCCTTATCTCGCCCCCCGAGTGTAACAGAATAAACTGCCTGATGACTTCCCCCCCGATCCCTCCAAAGCCTCGCGATGTCGCGACCAGCGCGGTGCGCATTCTCAAGGTCCCGGAAGACAGGGCCGGACAGCGCGTAGACAATTTCCTGCTCGGCCAGCTCAAGGGCGCGCCGCGCAGCCTGATCTACAAGCTGATGCGCAGCGGCCAGGTGCGGGTCAACGGCGGCCGCACCAAGGCCGAGCGCAAGCTCGAGGCCGGCGACGAGGTGCGCATCCCGCCGGTGCGGCTGACCGAGGAGGGCGAAAAGAGCGCGCCGCCGGACGCGTTCATGGCCCGGCTGGAGGCGGCGATCGTCTACGAGGACGCGCGGCTGCTGGCGCTGAACAAGCCATCCGGCGTCGCCAGCCACGGCGGCAGCGGGATCAGTTTCGGCGCCATCGAGACGCTGCGTGCGCTGCGTCCCAATCAGTCGCTGGAGCTGGTGCACCGGCTCGACCGCGACACCTCCGGGCTGCTGATCGTGGCCAAGAAGCGCTCGGCGCTGACCGAGTTGCAGGCACTGATGCGCGAGGACGACCGGGTCCAGGGCCGCGGCATCAGCAAGCGCTACCTGACCCTGCTGGTCGGGCGCATGCCCGACGGCACCATGAGCGTGGACGCGCCGCTGCACATCGGCCTGCGCCAGGGCGGCGAGCGCCACGTGCAGGTGAACGCGGCCGGCAAGCCGTCGCTGAGCCACTTCCGGGTGCTGGAGCGGCGCGGCGGGCATTCCTATTGCGAGGTGCGGATCGAGACCGGTCGCACCCATCAGATCCGCGTGCACGCCCAGCACCTCGGGCATCCGGTCGCCGGCGACGAAAAGTACGGCGATCCGGCGGTCAACAAGCGCCTGCGCGAACAGATCGGGCTCAAGCGCCTGTTCCTGCATGCCGCCTCGCTGGAGTTCAGCCTGGACGACGGCAAGACACCTTATCTATTGAATGCCCCGCTGGCCGACGAACTGGCCGAAGCGCTGAACCGCCTCGGCTGAGGCGAGGCCCGCGGGAGCGGCATGCTCCCGCCCCCGCGCTGCGCTCAGCTTTCGTGATGGTCGTGATCGTGGTGCCCGTCGTGGTGGGCGGGTGCCGGGCGTTGTGCCGGATGCGACTCGGCCGGCCGCGGCTCGGGCATGCGCGGTGGCGGGGAGAAGTGGGCCACGCGCTGCTCCTGGCGCGGTTCCGGCATCGGCGCACGCATCGCCTCGCGCGGCATCTGCGGCGCGCGCGCCTCGCGCTCGGGCGCCGGCGCATGCCAGGCCTGCGCGCGCGGGGCTTCGCTCGGCAGTGCCTGGCGCGGCGGCTCCGTGCGTGCCATCTCGCGGGCGAAACCGGACGGCTGCATGCCCGGGTCGCCGCGCCGCGGCGGTTCGGCAAAGCGCGCTTCCGGCATGCCGCGATTGGCGACGGCCTCGCGCGGCGCCTGGCTGGGCGTCAGCGCCTGCGGTACCGGGCGGCCATGGAACTGCGGGACCGGCATCGCCGGAGCCGCGCGCGGCGCGCTCGGCTGGGCCATCGCCACGGTGCGTTGCGGAGCCGCGGCATGCTGCACAAAACCGGGCAGCAGGCGCGGATCGCGCGCGGCCGCCATGGCCGCCGGCGTGCCTGGGGCCGGCAGGCGCTGCACCGGCGGTGGCATCGCCGCCACCGGGCGGCCGGCCTGCAGCATCTGGTTGGTGAAATGCGGCATGGTCTGCGGCATCGCCGGCGGCTGCGCGCGTGCCGGCCCGAACGCGGCTGCCGGGGTGCGCGCCGCCATCTCCGCTCCTGGCGCACGCGCGCCAGCGAAGGCCTGCTGCCCACCCGGACCGCCCATCGGCGCGACCGGCGGCGGCGCACCGCGGTAGTCGTTGTGCACGTAGCTGCGGTTGTCGTAGTGATTGTTGATGATGGTGGTGCGCGGCGCGTACACGCTGTTGCGGTAGACCACGTAGTTCGGCGCCGACGGCGGCGCGTTCCAGTTCACGCCCCAGTTGTTCCAGCCCCAGCTGTGCCACGGCGGCGCCGGTTCCAGCCAGCCGAACACGCTGTGGTGGTGGTGTTCGAGCGCGTCGCCGACCAGCACGCCGACGCCGAAGGAAATGATGCCGGCAGTGACCAGGTCGCCGGTGTCGTAGTAGGGGCGCGGCGGGCGATAGCGGTACTCGCGGTAGACGTTGACCGGTGCGCCGTAGACCACGTCGGGGTCGTAACGCGGCACGTAGACCACGTCCGGCTGCGCCGGTTCGATGACGATGGTGCGGGTCGGCGGCGGCACCGCGTCGGCATAGGCCGGGGCCGGCTCCACCACGGTGCGCTGCACCACCTGCACGCGTTGCTGCGGGGTGCTGCGCAGGTGGCCCTGCGCCTGCGCGCGCTGGCGCATCACCTGCACCGCGTCCAGCACCTGGTTGGGATCGTGGGCGTAGGCGTCGCCCAGCGCGCGGGTCCAGTCGCCGTTGCCGGCCAACTGGTCGACCACGTCGGGGAAGGCGGTCAGCGCCTTGACGCTGGGGTCCCAGGGTTGCGCCGCGGCCGCCTGCAGGCGGTCGGTGGCGGACAGGGTACGGTTGTTGCGCAGCCAATCCTGCGCGGACACCACCTGGTCCGGGTACACCGAGGCGGCCAGGGTCTGCGCCAGCAGCTTGTCCGGGAACAGCGCGATCGGCGCGACCAGTTGATAGAGCTGGTCGGCGGTCGGGGCCACATAGGGGGCAGGTGCGGGTGCCGCGGCCGGGGCGGGCGCATCGGCCTGGGCCGCAGGAGTGGGCGTGTCCTGCCGCTGGCAGGCGCCCAGCGCCACCACGCTCAGTGCGGTGAACAGGGCCAGCCTGGCCGGGGGCAGGGGACGGAGATCCATGCGACACCTCATCGAGCGGGGCGAAGGTGGCCGCAGCATGCGCCGCCTTGGGTGTCTGCGACCTTTCTGCGCAGCGCTGTCGCGCAGGCCAGCGAGCGCGCGTTCAGCCGGCGTCGGCCGCCATCATCAGACCGGCGCGGACAGGCGGAACAGCACCAGGCTGAGCGCCAGCGTGGCCATGCCTGCGACCAGGCCGTACACCGTCTCGTGCCCCTGCGCGTAGCGCTTGGCGGCCGGCAGCAATTCGTCCAGGGCCAGGAACACCATCACCCCGGCGATCAGCCCGAACACCGCGCCGAACACCGCCTCGGACAGGACGCGCGCCAGCGCGACGTAGCCGATCAGCGCGCCGATCGGCTCGGCCAGGCCGGACAGCAGGCTGGCGGCGAAGGCATAGGACTTGCGCCCGGTGGCGTAATGCACCGGCACTGCGATGGCGATGCCCTCGGGGATGTTGTGCACGGCGATGGCGAAGGCCAGCGGCATGCCCACCGCCGGACTCTCCAGCGTCGCGAAGAAGGTGGCCAGACCCTCCGGAAAGTTGTGCGCGGTGATCGCCACCGCGGTGAGCAGGCCGACGCGCTTGACGTAGGCGCGGTTGTCGTCGCGGAACAGCGGATCGCGGCTGTTGAGGCTTTCGTGCGGATTGGGCACCAGCCGGTCGATGGCCACGATCAGCACCATGCCGGCCAGGAACGCCAGGGTGGCATAGGCCTGGCCCAGGCGCGGATCGAAGGCGGCGCTGAAGGCGGCGATCGACTTGCCGAGGATCTCGGTCAGCGACACGTACACCATCGCGCCGGCGGAGAACGCCAGGCCGAAGGCGAGCAGGCGTGGATTGGGTCCCTTGCTGAACAACACCAGCACGCTGCCCAGGCCGGTAGCCAGACCGGCGCCGAGGGTCACGGCGAGCGCGACCAGGACATTGTGCAGTGGGATCTCCAGCATGCGCCGGCGGCTCCGAGGAAGAGGCGTCGATCAAACCCGGCGCGGTGCGGGTGTCGCGTGAAGGCGCGCGGTGCGCGCCTGTGGCTCAGCCGGCCTTGTGCGCCTGCGCGTCGAGCGCGAAGCAACGGTCCGGGCGTGGCTGCGGCGGATTGAAGTTGACCGGCACCTGGATGGTCCACGGCACCGCCTGGCCGTTGCGGGTAGCGGGATTGAAGGTCCAGCCACGCACCGCTTCCTGCGCCGAGGCGTCGAGCTTGGCCTGGCCGCTGCCGGTGACCACGTCGACTTCGGTGGGCTTGCCCTGCACGCCGACCACCACCTTCAGCACCACGGTGCCGCCGATGCCGGCGCAGGCCACGTCGATCGGGTAGTCCGGCGGCGGTGTCTTCACCGCGGCGACCTCGGTCGGCGGCTGGGTCACGGTGTGTTGCTGGGATTGCTGGGATTGGCCGCAGGCGCTGAGCAGCACGGCGCTCAGGCAGGCCAGGGGGAGCAGACGGCGGGCGGCAACGGTCATGTGGGTCATTCCGGAAGAGCGGACGCCTTGGCGGCGCAGATGAAGTCGTTCTCGCTGAGGCCACCGACGTCGTGGGTGGAATAGCGCACCACCACGCGGTCGTAGTGCACGCCCAGGTCGGGGTGGTGGTCTTCGCGGTGCGCGATCCAGGCCAGCGCGTTGACGAAGGCCAGGGTGCGGTAATAGTCGGGGAAGCGGAAGGTGCGGCTGATCGCATTGCCGTTCTCGACCACTTCCCAGCCGGGCACCTGCGGCAGCAGTTCGGCCAGGCGCGCCTGGGTCAGTCTGTATTCGCTGCCCTTGCAGGGCGAGCAATGGGCCTGGGCGAGCGGGATCAGGTCGTTCATGGAAGGTCTCTGCGGTGGAACGGACAGGGCCGGTCAAGATACCGCCCGCGATGAGCGCAGGGCGTGGAAGGGTCTAGAATACCCGCATGATCCAGATCTCAGACAACGCACAGGCCCATTTCCGCAAGCTGCTCGAACGCGAGGCCGTGCCCGGCATGGGCGTGCGCCTGAGCGCGGTCGATGCCGGCACCCCGCGTGCCGATGCGCGGCTGGAGTTCGCCGAGCCGGCGGACCTGGCCGGCGACGAATGGGCGATCGATTGCGACGGTTTCACCCTGTACGTGGCGGCCGACAGCGTCGGCTGGCTCGACGGCGCCGAAATCGACTACGTCACCCAGGGCACCGGCCAGCAGCTCACCATCAAGGCGCCGAAGATCAAGGGCGAAGCCCCGGGCGAGGCGGCCTCGCTGGTGGAGCGGGTGCGCTGGGTGGTGGAGAACGAGGTCAATCCGCAGCTGGCCCAGCACGGCGGCCGCGTGGCGGTGCAGGAAGTCTCCGCCGACGGCGTGGTGCTGCTGCGCTTCGGCGGCGGCTGCCACGGCTGCGGCATGGCCGACGTGACCTTGAAGCAGGGCATCGAGAAGACGCTGATGGGCCGCGTGCCGGGGGTGACCGCGGTGCGCGACGCCACCGACCACGACAGCGGCAGCGCTCCCTACATCCCGCGCGATTCGGCCGCCTGACGTTTCGCTGCCGGTGACGCGCGCCGCCGACATCCTCGATGTGTTGTTGGCGCGCACGCCGCGCAAGCTGCTGCGCGATCGCCGCACCGGCCTGCCGTATGCATGGGCGCACTGGATCGCGGCGCAGACTGCGCTGCCGAGGCCGTTCGCGGCCCCCGAACTGATCGCGGCGATGCCGCCGGCGCAGCCGCCGGCGACCCTGCGCCTGCCGGCCTTGCCGCTGTGGCAGGCGTTCCGCCGGCTGTGGTGGCAGCACTGGGATCCGGCGCCGTACGACCAGCGCTGGTGGCGGCGCATCGCCGTGCTGCTCAGCCTGCTGCTGCATCTGCTGTTCGCCATCTTCCTGCTGTGGGTGGCGTTCGTGCGCTGGCTGCCGCCGCTGACCGATGCGGACCAGGCCGGACGCGTGCAGGTGGAATTCGTCGGCCGCGGCACGCCCGCCGAGAGCGGCGGTGGGGCGCCGGCCGAGGGGGCCGCATCCGCGGAGGCGACGTCGCCGACCCCGCCGCGTGCGCAGCGCGCCGTGTCCGCGCGGCCGCGCCCGACGCCGCCCGCCGCTGCTGCGCCTACACAGCCTGCGGAGCCGACGCCGGCAGCGCCGGCGCCCACGCCGACCACGGCCAGTGCACCGCCGCCGCCGGCGGAGCAGCCGCTGCAGGTGACCGAAACGCCGACGCCCACCCGTGACTTCGTACTGCCGCCGCCACCGAGCGTGCGTGTAGCGGTGCCGACACCGCGCGCGGTGGTACCGCCCGACGTGCAGGTGCCGGTGCGCGAGGTCGAAGTGGTCACCGACGTGCCGACCGTGGCGCAACTGCGGTCGCGCGACATCGCGGTGCCGCGCCCAGTCGCACCGCAGGTACAGGTGCGCGAACGCGAAGTGCCGGCACCGCTGCCGCAGGTGCAGGTTCCCGCACCACAGCTGCGCACGCCGACGCCCACGCCGGTGTTGCGCAGTGCGGACGTGCCGCAGGTGCGGCAGATCGAAGTGCCGACGCCGAGCACCGCCACCGCGAGCGCACCCACGCCGGCACCGCCGGCTGCCCCGGCCGCAAGCCCGGACACGACGCCGGCGAGCGCGCAGACCCCGCAGCCGGCGCCGGCCGGCGCTGCGGCCAGTGCGACCGCCAAGCCGACCGCGCCCGCGGCCGGCACCGCGCCGCCCGGCAGCCAGGCCGCGAGCCCGGGAAGCGGTCCGGCGCCGGTCGCACGTGACGGTGGCTGGGCCACGCCGCAGCGCGGCGACGACTGGGGCGCGGCCGCACGCAACCGCCCCGGCGATGTCGGTGCCGGCGCCAGCAAGGGCGGCGGCCTGTTCAATGCCGACGGCAGCGTGCGCCTGGCCGATGGCCGCGGCAACGACCAGGCACCGGCGCGCAGCGCGCCTGGCTCGGAGACCGACACCTGGACGCGCGAGCGCATCGAAAAGGCCGGGGAATGGCTCAAACGTCCGCCCTACGACTACACGCCGACGTCGTTCGACAAGTACTGGCTGCCGAACGCGACGCTGCTGGAAGAGTGGGTGCGGCGCGGCATCAAGTCGGTGAAGATCCCGATCCCGGGCACCACCAGCAGCATTTCCTGCGTGGTCTCGATCCTGCAGGTGGGCGGCGGCTGCAGCATCACCGACCCCAATCTCAACGAGCAGCCGGCTGGCGCGCGGCCGCCGCCGAACGTGCCGTTCAAGCGCGAGTTGCAGGAAGACAACGGCAGTCGCTGAGTGGCGGGGTACCCGCCCGCTCACACATGCGGGCGCCGCACATCACCAGCTGCGGCACACGCGGACCGGGCGCGGTTTGGTCCAAGTGGATGGCTTCAGCTAGCACGGCGTTGCCTGCGAGGGCTCATCGCGACTGAAAGGCAGCATCAAACAACCCGTCGCGCACGACATGCTGTTTCGTAGGAGTGGCTGAAGCCGCTCTTGCGTGTGTGCCTCACGTCGTTGGATAGGGTCGAAGCGTCAACGGATCGCGCACCACGCGAAAGTGGCGGCGAGCTGGTCATGCGTCGACGGTGTCGCATCCGGAGCGCGCGCTGTGCGCAGTCCCGTCGCCGCTGCTCGGCGCAGCCTGGTGCAGGCGGCCACGCGCGTCACACGGCGTGCGTGGTGCCCTGCGCGCAAGGCGCTCAGTTCACGCCGTGCAAATCGCGCAACTGGCTGCTGCGCGAGCCGAAGTAGGCGGCCAGGTCGGCGATGTCCTGGTCGCTCAGCTGCGCTGCCTGCGGGCTCATCAGCGGATGCGTGCGGGTGCCGCCGCGGTAGGCCTGCAGCGCGTGCGCGAGGTAGTCGCCGTACTGGCCGCCGAGCTTGGGATAGGTCGGGTCGATCGGCGCGTTGCCGTCGGCGCCGTGGCAGTCGATGCAGCTCTGCCCGGTGGCCTTGCCCTTGGCGTGGGCCAGCTTGTCGCCGGCGTCGATGCGCCCGCCGGGCAGGCCGGCGGAGGAGCCGGAACCGTGCTCGCCGCTGGCGTGGCCAGGGTCGCCGGCGGATTTGCTGGTGGATTCCACCTGCGATTGCGAACAGGCCCCCAGGCACAGGGCGGCAAGCAGGACGAGGGCGGGACGCAAGGCGTGCGCGGCGTTCGGCATGGGAGGCCTACTTGAGGGTGGACAGGAAAGCGGCGATGTCGGCGATCTCCTGGTCGGAGAAGCTTTCCGCCTGGGCCTGCATGGTCGGATGCTTGCGCTTGCCGAGCCGGTATTCGGTCAGCGCCTGGGTCAGGTACTGCGCCGACTGCCCGCCGATCTTGGGGATGCGGTAGCTGGGATAGGCGTTCTTGTAGCCGGTGACGCCGTGGCAGCCCTGGCAGGTGTAGGTGAGCACCCGGCCGTTGGCCGCGTTGCCCTGAACAGGCGCAGGTGCCGCGGCTGCGGCAGCGGGAGCGGCGGGCGCCGGCGCGGTCTGCGCCATCGCCGGGGCGGCCCCAACAGAAACGAGTACGGCCAGAGCAAAACAAGCGGCTAGCGGCTGCGTGCGCATGGTTTCGTGGTCCGGAGGACGGATTGGGGTTCCGGCGTGGGGGAACACGGAACGGCCCGAGTATAGCCTCACCTTTCGCGGCTCCGAAACTGGCGGCGGTGGACGACCCGTGACCTTTGGGGCATTCGGCACGACGTCGATTGGTGATCTACTTATCTACAACACCATTCACGCCATCCACCAAGGACACGACGATGACGCGACCGCTCACGCGCCGCACTGCCACTTGCGCTGCCGCGCTGTTGGTCACCACCACGCTGCTGCTGAGCGCCTGCAAGCCGGCGGCGGAGGCCAAGGCCAAGGCCGCCGACAGCGAGAAGGCGCCGGAGGCGGTGCCGGTGGAGGTGGCGGCGGCCAGCCGCCGTGCGGTGGCGGCCAGCTACAGCGGCACCGCGGCGCTGGAGGCGCGCGCCGAATCGCAGGTGGTGGCCAAGACCTCCGGCGTGGCCCTGGCGGTGCTGGCCGAGGAAGGCCAGCAGGTGCGCGCCGGGCAGCCGCTGGTGCGCCTGGACCCGGACCGTGCGCGGCTGGCGTTGGCGCAGAGCGAGGCGCAGCTGCGCAAGCTGGAGAACAACTACCGCCGCTCGCAGCAGCTGGTGGGCCAGCAACTGGTCAGCGCCGCCGACGTCGACCAGATCAAGTACGACCTGGCCAACGTGCGCGCGCAACACCAGTTGGCCGCGCTGGAGCTGTCCTATGCCACGGTGGTGGCGCCGATCTCCGGGGTGATCGCCTCGCGTTCGATCAAGACCGGCAACTTCGTGCAGATCAATACGCCGATCTTCCGCATCGTCGACGACTCGCGGCTGGAGGCCACGCTCAACGTGCCCGAGCGCGAACTGGCCACGCTCAAGACCGGGCAGCCGGTGACCCTGCTGGCCGACGCGCTGCCGGGCAAGCAGTTCCGCGGCCGGGTCGACCGCATCGCGCCGGTGGTGGATGCCGGCAGCGGCACCTTCCGCGTGGTCTGCGCCTTCGACGAAGGGGCGGAGGCGCTGCAGCCGGGCATGTTCGGCCGCATCCGCATCGATTACGACCAGCGCGCCGATGCGCTGGTGGTGCCACGGCTGGCGCTGCTCGACGACGGCGAGCCGGCGGTGTTCCGCGTGGTCGCCGGCAAGGTCGCGCGGGTGCCGGTGACGCTGGGCTATGCGGAAGGGCCGTGGGTGGAGATCCGCCAGGGCCTGCAGGCCGGCGACCAGGTGGTCACCGCCGGCAAGGTCGCGCTGCGCGACGGCAGCCGCGTGCAGGTGATCGCGCCGCAGCGCGAGGTTGCCGACGCCGCCCCGGCCACCACCGCCGGAGCGCGCTGATGCACGGCGCCGATTCCGACGCGCACGCACCGCCTGCGCCCGCCACCGCGCACGGCGGCGGCCTGGTCGAGTTCGCCACCCGCCGCCGCGTGACCATCGCGATGATCACGCTGACCATGCTGCTGTTCGGCGCGATCGCGCTGCACGGGCTCAAGGTCAACCTGCTGCCGGACCTGAGCTATCCGACCCTGACCGTGCGCACTGAGTACGCCGGCGCCGCGCCGTCGGAGATCGAGACGCTGGTGACCGAGCCGGTCGAAGAAGCCGTCGGCGTGGTCAAGAACCTGCGCAAGCTCAAGTCGGTCTCGCGCACCGGGCAGAGCGACGTGGTGCTGGAGTTCGCCTGGGGCACCAACATGGACCAGGCCAGCCTGGAGGTGCGCGACAAGATGGAGGCGCTGTCGCTGCCGCTGGAGGCCAAGGCGCCGGTGCTGCTGCGCTTCAATCCGTCCACCCAACCGATCATGCGCCTGGTGCTGTCGAGCAAGACCGCCGCGCACAGCGACGCCGAGGCGGTGCGCGCGCTGACCCAGTTGCGTCGCTACGCCGACGAGGACCTGAAGAAGAAGCTGGAGCCGGTGGCGGGCGTGGCCGCGGTCAAGGTCGGCGGTGGGCTGGAGGACGAGATCCAGGTCGACATCGACCAGCAGCGGCTGGCGCAGCTCAACATGCCGATCGACACGGTGATCGCGCGGCTCAAGGACGAGAACGTCAATCTCTCCGGCGGACGCCTGGAGCAGGGGACGCAGCGCTACCTGGTGCGCACGGTCAACCAGTTCGCCGACCTGGACGAGATTCGCAACCTGTTGCTGACCACCCAGGGCGCCGGCGGCAACGCGGCCGACGCTGCCCTGCAGCAGATGTATGCGATCGCCGCCTCCACCGGCTCGGAAGCCGCGATCGCGGCGGCCTCGGCGGCGCAGAGCGCGACGTCCAGCACGACCACCACCGTCGCCGGCGGCATGCCGATCCGACTCAAGGACGTGGCGCAGGTGCGGCAGGGCTACAAGGAGCGCGAGGCGATCATCCGCCTGGGCGGTAAGGAGGCGGTGGAACTGGCCATCTACAAGGAAGGCGACGCCAACACCGTGGCCACCGCGGCGGCGCTGCGCAAGCGCCTGGAACAACTGCAGGCGCAGATTCCCGCCGACGCCGAGCTGACCACGCTGGAAGACCAGTCGCGCTTCATCGAACACGCCATCGGCGACGTCAAGAAGGATGCGGTGATCGGCGGCCTGCTGGCGATCCTGATCATCTTCCTGTTCCTGCGCGACGGCTGGAGCACGTTCGTGATCGGGCTGTCGCTGCCGGTGTCGATCGTGACCACGTTCTTCTTCATGGATCGGCTCGGCCTGAGCCTCAACGTGATGTCGCTGGGCGGGCTGGCGCTGGCCACCGGCCTGGTGGTGGACGATTCGATCGTGGTGCTGGAAAGCATCGCCAAGGCGCGCGAGCGCGGGCTGAGCGTGCTCGATGCGGCGATCGTCGGCACCCGCGAGGTGGGCATGGCGGTGGTCGCCTCGACCCTGACCACGATCGCAGTGTTCCTGCCGCTGGTGTTCGTGGAAGGCGTGGCCGGGCAACTGTTCCGCGACCAGGCGCTGACCGTGGCGATCGCCATCGCGATCTCGCTGGTGGTGTCGATGACCCTGATCCCGATGCTCAGCTCGCTGAAGGGCCGTGCGCCGCTGGCGTTCCCGGTCGAACCGGCGCCGCCGCACTGGCAGCCGCGGCGCGGCTGGCTGAAGCCGCTGGCCTGGAGCCGGCGCGGCGCAGGTGCGGTGGTGCGCGGCGTGTTCTTCGGCGCGGCCTGGCTGTGCGTGCGGCTGTGGCGCGGTGCGGTGGCGGTGGTCGCCCCGGTGATGCGCAAGGCCAGCGCCCTGGCGATGGCGCCGTACGCGCTGGCCGAGCGCGGCTACCTGCGGCTGCTGCCCGGCGCGCTGGCGCGTCCGGGCTGGGTGCTGGGACTGGCGGCGCTGGCCTTCGCCGCGACCCTGGCGGTGGCGCCGCTGCTGGGCGCCGACCTGATCCCGCAGCTGGCGCAGGATCGTTTCGAGATGACGGTGAAGCTGCCGGCCGGCACGCCGCTGCGGCAGACCGATGCGCTGGTGCGCGAACTGCAGGAGGTGCACGGCAAGGACGCGGGCGTGCAGGCGCTGTACGGGGTCAGCGGCAGCGGCACCCGGCTCGACGCCAACCCCACCGAGAGCGGCGAGAACATCGGCAAGCTGACCATTGCCATGGCCGGCGGCGGCAGCGCGCAGTTCGAGGCGCAGCAGAGCGAGCGCATGCGCGCGACGATGCGCAACCATCCGGGCGTGCAGGTCGGTTTCAGCCGGCCGGAGCTGTTCAGTTTCTCCACGCCGCTGGAGATCGAACTGCGCGGCCAGGACCTGCAGACCATCCAGCACGCCGGGCAGAAGCTGGCGGCGCTGCTGCGCGGCAACGGCCACTTCGCCGACGTCAAATCCACGGTGGAGGAGGGCTTCCCGGAGATCCAGATCCGCTTCGACCAGGAGCGTGCCGGCGCGTTGGGACTGACCACGCGGCAGATCGCCGACGTGGTGGTGAAGAAGGTGCGCGGCGACGTCGCCACCCGCTACAGCTTCCGCGACCGCAAGATCGACGTGCTGGTGCGCGCGCAGCAGAGCGACCGCGCCAGCGTCGACAGCATCCGCCGGCTGATCGTCAATCCGGGCAGCAGCCGGCCGGTGACCCTGGACGCGGTCGCCGACGTGGTCGCCACCACCGGCCCCAGCGAGATCCACCGCGCCGACCAGATCCGTGTGGCGATCGTCTCGGCCAATCTGCGCGACATCGACCTGGGTACGGCGGTGCGCGAGGTGGGCGAGATGGTGGCGCGCGACCCGCTCGGCGCCGGCGTCGGCATGCACATCGGCGGGCAGGGCGAGGAACTGGCGCAGTCGGCGCGCTCGCTGCTGTTCGCGTTCGGTCTGGCGGTGTTCCTGGTGTACCTGGTGATGGCCTCGCAGTTCGAGTCGCTGCTGCACCCGTTCGTCATCCTGTTCACCATCCCGCTGGCGCTGGTCGGCGCGGTGCTGGCGCTGCTGCTGACCGGCAAGCCGGTGTCGGTGGTGGTGTTCATCGGCCTGATCCTGCTGGTGGGCCTGGTGACCAAGAACGCGATCATCCTGATCGACAAGGTCAACCAGTTGCGCGAGGAGGGCGTGGCCAAGCGCGCGGCGCTGATCGAAGGCGCACGCTCGCGGTTGCGGCCGATCGTGATGACCACGCTGTGCACGCTGTTCGGCTTCCTGCCGCTGGCGATCGCCAGCGGCGAGGGCGCCGAGGTGCGCGCGCCGATGGCGATCACCGTGATCGGCGGGCTGCTGGTGTCCACGTTGCTGACCCTGCTGGTGATCCCGGTGGTCTACGACCGCCTGGACCGCCGCGCCGACGCGTACTACGCCGAACGCGGGCGACGTGCGCGGCAACGTGAAAACGGCGAGCGGCGCCTGCAGGACGGCGAGGGCGCGCCGGCATGAGCGTCGCCGAGTTCAGCATCCGCCGTCCGGTCACCACCATCATGTGCTTCGTGTCGCTGGTGGTGGTCGGGCTGATCGCCGCCTTCCGCCTGCCGCTGGAGGCCTTGCCGGACATCTCCGCGCCGTTCCTGTTCGTGCAGCTGCCGTACACCGGCTCGACCCCGGACGAGGTCGAGCGCAACCTGGTGCGGCCGACCGAGGAAGCGCTGGCGACGATGACTGGGATCAAGCGCATGCGCTCGACCGCCACCGCCGACGGCGCCAACATCTTCATCGAGTTCTCCGACTGGGACCGCGACATCGCCATCGCCGCCTCCGATGCGCGCGAGCGTATCGACGCGATCCGCGCCGACCTGCCGGCCGACCTGCGGCGCTACAACGTGTTCAAGTGGTCCAGCAGCGACCAGCCGGTACTGAAGGTGCGCCTGGCCGGCGCAGCCGACCTGACCGGCGCGTACGACATGCTCGACCGCGAGTTCAAGCGCCGCCTGGAGCGCATTCCCGGGGTGGCCAAGGTGTCGGTGTCCGGCGCGCCGCCGAACGAGGTCGAGATCGCCATCGCCCCGGACCGGCTCAGCGCGCACAACCTCAGCCTCAACCAGCTCAGCGAGCGTCTGGGCAAGCTCAACTTCTCGCTGTCGGCCGGGCAGATCGACGACAACGGCCAGCGCCTGCGGGTGCAGCCGGTCGGCGAACTGCGCGACCTGCAGGAGCTGCGCGACCTGGTCATCGACGCCAAGGGCCTGCGCCTGGGCGACATCGCCGAGGTGCGGCTGAAACCGACCCGGATGAGCTACGGGCGGCGCCTGGACGGGCGCCCGGCGGTGGGCCTGGACGTGTTCAAGGAGCGCAGCGCGAATCTGGTCGAGGTCTCGCGCGCGGTGCTGGCCGAGGTCGAGCAGATCCGCAAGCAGCCGGCGCTGAGCGACGTGCAGATCAAGGTCATCGACAACCAGGGCAAGGCGGTGACCTCGTCGCTGGCGGAGCTGGCCGAAGCCGGCGCGGTCGGCCTGCTGCTGTCGGTGACGGTGCTGTTCTTCTTCCTGCGCCACTGGCCATCGACACTGATGGTGACCCTGGCGATCCCGATCTGCTTCGCGATCACCCTGGGTTTCATGTACTTCGCCGGGGTCACCCTCAACATCCTGACCATGATGGGCCTGCTGCTGGCGGTGGGCATGCTGGTGGACAACGCGGTGGTGGTGGTGGAGAGCATCTACCAGGAGCGCGAGCGCATGCCCGACCAGCCGCAGCGCGCTTCCATCCTCGGCACCCGCAATGTCGCCATCGCGCTGTCGGCCGGCACCCTGTGCCACTGCATCGTGTTCTTGCCGAACCTGTTCGGCGAGACCAACAACATCAGCATTTTCATGTCGCAGATCGCCATCACCATCTCGGTGTCGCTGCTGGCGTCGTGGCTGGTGGCGGTGAGCCTGATCCCGATGCTGTCGGCGCGCATGCGCACCCCGGCGCTGCTGCATTCCCCGCATGGGCTGATCCCGCGCCTGCAGCGCCGCTACGCGCGGGTGCTGGCCTGGTCGCTGGCGCACCGCGGCTGGAGCGTGTGCGCGATCCTGCTGATCAGCGCGCTGAGCGTGATCCCGATGCTGCAGACCAAGAAGGACATGTTCGGCGGCGACGGCGGCGAGCAGGTCTTCATCGGCTACCAATGGAAGGGCGCCTACACGCGCGAGCAGATGGCCGAGGAAGTGACCCGGCTGGAACGCTTCATCGACGCGCGCCGCGCGCAGTACCACGTGACCCAGGTGTATTCCTGGTTCAGCGAGGAGGAGGGCAGCAGCACCACGCTGACCGTCGATCTGAAGCAGGTCCGCGACCTGCCCACGCTGATGGAACGCATCCGCAAGGAACTGCCGCGCTCGGCGCGGGTGGGTTTCCACGTCGGCAACAGCAACGGCGGCGATGGCGGCAACGGCGGCGGGCAGACCGTGCAGGTGCAACTGGTCGGCGATTCCACCGAGGCGCTACGCGCGCTCGCCGACGACGTGGTGCCGCTGCTGGCGCGGCGCAAGGAGCTGCGCGACGTGCGCGTGGACAGCGGCGATCGCAGCGCCGAACTGGCGGTGCGGGTGGACCGCGAGCGCGCCGCCGCGTTCGGCTTCAGCGCCGAGCAGGTCGCCAGCTTCGTCGGCCTGGCGCTGCGCGGCGCGTCGCTGCGCGAGTTCCGCCACGGCGACAACGAGGTGCCGGTGTGGGTGCGCTTCGCCGGTGCCGAGCAGACCTCGCCGGAAGACCTGGACAGCTTCAACGTGCGCACCCAGGACGGGCGCAGCGTGCCGCTGCTGAGCCTGGTCGAGACGCAGCCGCGCGCCGCCGCGACCCAGATCGCCCGCACCAACCGGCAGACCACGCTGACCATCACCGCCAACCTCGGCGCCAAGGTCACCGCGCCGGAAGCCAGGCAGGCGATCGAGGACACCCTCAACGCAGTCAGCTTCCCGGTCGGCTACCGCTACAGCTTCGACGGCGCGGACGGCCAGGACGACGACCAGGCCAGCAAGCAGATGCTGTTCAACCTGCTGATCGCGCTGGTGATGATCTACGTGGTCATGGCCGCGATGTTCGAATCGCTGCTGTTCCCGGTGGCAATCATGAGCGGCGTGCTGTTCTCGGTGTTCGGCGTGTTCTGGCTGTTCTGGATCACCGGCACCAGCTTCGGGATCATGGCCTTCATCGGCATCCTGGTGCTGATGGGCGTGGTGGTGAACAACGGCATCGTGATGATCGAGCACATCAACAACCTGCGCCGGCGTGGGCTGGGCCGCACCGAGGCGCTGATCGAAGGCTCGCGCGAGCGCCTTCGCCCGATCATGATGACCATGGGCACGGCGATCCTGGCGATGGTGCCGATCTCGCTGACCACCACGCAGATGTTCGGCGACGGCCCGGCCTACTACCCGATGGCGCGCGCCATCGCCGGCGGCCTGGCGTTCTCGACCGTGGTCAGCCTACTGTTCCTGCCGACCATCTACGCGGTCCTGGACGATCTCAGCAACGGCGTGGCCAACCTGGTGCGGCGCGCGCGTGGGCGTCGCGGCATGGCCGCGCAGATGGTGTCCTGATCCGGAGGCTTCAGACGACCTGTGGGAGGGGCTTCAGCCCCCGACGCCGTACTGCTGAGTCGTCGGGGCTGAAGCCCCTCCCACAAAGGCGAACCCGCGCGGTGACAGTTGCCGCCGCCGCGCGGCGGGTACTCAACCCGCCAGCTTGCCGAAGATGCGGAAGCCGGCCAGCCACACGCCGAGCATGCTGCCCAGGTTGGTCAGCAGGAAGGTCAGCACCACCCGCGAGACGCGGTTGCGGTACCAGCCGCGCAGGTTCTGCGCATCGTCGCGCAGCGCCAGGAAATCGCCATAGGCCGGCTTGCGCATGTGCACTTCGACGAGGGCGCTGAACGCCCCGGCCGGCACGCCCGGGCGGAACGGCTTCAGCGGCGCGGCGATGGCGCCGGCGATCACGCTCAGCGGATGCCCGCCGGCCAGGATGCAGCCCAGCCCGGCCAGGCCGCCGGTGAACAGCACCCACTGCAGCAGCAGGTCGGTGCCCAGGGCGAAGCCGCCGTGCCAGTAGCCCCAGGCCACGCCGCCCAGCACCAGCGCGGTCAGGGTCAGGGTGATCCACGGCACCTTCTTCTTGGTCTGCACCTCTTCCAGCGCCTTGCGCAGCGTCGCCGGGTCGTCCTGGTCGCCCTGCAGGTGCCGCGCCAGGCCGGCCAGGTGGCCCGCGCCGACCACCGCCAGCACGTCGCGCACGCCGGCACCGGGGGCGCCATCCAGCGGTTCGGCATTGCCGGCCAGCGGCAGCGCGCGCTGTTGCGCCTGTTCCTCGCGCAGGCGCGTGGCCATGTAGCGGTCGCGCTCGGCGATGATGGTGTCGTACAGCGCCGGGCTCTCGCTGGCGAAATCGCCGAAGCTGGCTTCGAGCATGTCGCCCTGCTTGAGCTTCTCGATCTCCGCCTCGCCGACCTCGTCGGACGCGAACAAGCCGCCGAGCAGGCCGCTGGCCAGCTTCAGCTTGCCGAAGAAGCCGAGCCGGCTGGAGGCGCGCTTGAAGGTCAGGCCGACTTCGCGATCGATCAGGTACACCGGCAACTGCCGTTCGCGCGCCAGCAGGACTGCGCGCTTGAGTTCGGCGCCGGGCTCGATGCCCAGTTGCTCGGCCAGGCGCCGCTGGTAGGCGGCCAGCGCCAGGTTGGCGGCGAACAGGGCCACGCGGCCCTTGCGGATCACCTGCACCAGGTCCAGCTTGGTCAGTGCGTCCGGGTCGGTCAGCGCCTGCAGGCGTTGCGGATCCAGCTCCACCGCCACCGCATCGAAACGGCCGCTGCCGATCGCCCGTTCCACCGCGGCGACGCTGGCCAGGGACACGTGCGCGGTGCCGAGCAGGGTGTAGCGGATGCCATCGCGTTCGACGATGCGGTACGGCTGGCCGTCGAACAGCGCATCGTCGCCGTCGGCCTGGGAAAGTTCGTTCATTCCATCACTCATCGGAGGGCGCCTCGGCAGCGCCGGGGCTCAGCGGGCATGGGGGTGTGAGGGCATCGGCCGCGATCGGCATGGGCGCCTGCGGCCGGGTCGCGCCGCGCCGCAGTCAACGGCGCAGCATTAGCAAAGACCCGGCACGGCGCTGCGGGTCAGTCGATGTAGCGCTTCAGCAGGTCGCCGTAGGCATCGATGCGGCGGTCGCGCAGGAACGGCCAGATCCGCCGCACGTGCTCGCTGCGCTGCAGGTCGACGTCGCAGACCAGCACGGTCGGCTCGCCACCGGCCTCGGCGATGAACTCGCCCTGCGGCCCGAGCACGTGGCTGTTGCCCCAGAACTGGATGCCCGACGCGCCCAGCGGCGACGGCTCGTGGCCGACCCGGTTGCAGCTCAGCACCGGTACGCCGTTGGCCACCGCATGACCACGATGGCTGAGGATCCAGGCATCGCGCTGGCGTTCCTGCTCGGCCTGTTCGTCGCTGGGGTCCCAGCCGATCGCAGTCGGATACAGCAGCAGTTCGGCGCCGGCCAGGGCCATCAGCCGCGCCGCTTCCGGATACCACTGGTCCCAGCACACCAGTACGCCGAGGCGGCCGACCGAGGTCTGGATCGGGGTGAAGCCCAGATCGCCCGGGGTGAAGTAGAACTTCTCGTAGAAACCCGGATCGTCGGGGATGTGCATCTTGCGGTACTTACCCAGCAGGCTGCCGTCCTTTTCGAACACCGCCGCGGTGTTGTGGTACAGCCCGGCGGCGCGGCGCTCGAACAGCGAGCCGACCAGGACCACGCCATGGCGCTTGGCCAGCGCGCCCAGGCGCTCGGTGCTGGGGCCGGGAATCGGCTCGGCCAGGTCGAATTCGTCCACCGATTCGTGCTGGCAGAAGTACGCGCCGTTGTGCAGTTCCTGCAGCAGCACCAGCTGCGCGCCCTGCGCGGCGGCCTCGGCCACACGCGATTCGATCGCTGCCAGGTTCGCCGCGGCGTCGCCGTGGTTGCGCTCCTGGATCAGCGCGACGGAAAGAGTGTTTCGGCTCATTGCGGAATCAAGGTTCGCGGTAAACCGGCATGGTAGCGCGGATGGCCGCGCGGCAGGTTCCGGGGAGATGAATCCCGCGCCACGCGTGGCGGCGGCGCGGGTGCTCGGTGCTGCGCCGGCGTGCGGCGCAGGCGCGGCGGTTCAGTCCGCCAGCAGTCCGGCCGGCAGCTGCATGGTGATGCAGTGCAGGCTGCCGTTCTGCCAGATCAGCGCGCGGCAGGGGATCGGCACGATCTCGTGCTGCTGGAAGGCCTGCGCCATCACCGCCTGCGCCTGCGCATCGGCCGCGTCGCCGTAGGCCGGCATCAGCACCGCGCCGTTGACGATCAGGAAGTTGGCGTAGGACGCGGCCAGGCGCCGGCCCTGATCGATCACCGGCTGCGCCCACGGCAGCGGGAACAGGCGATAGGGCGCGCCCTCGGCGGTACGCAATGCGGCCAGTTCGGCGCCCATCGCCTGCAGCTCGGCGTAGTGCGAATCGCCGGCGTCGTCGCAGGCCTGGTAGACGATCGCATCGGTCCCGGCGAAGCGGGCGAGGGTGTCGATGTGCGCGTCGGTGTCGTCGCCTTCCAGGTAGCCGTGGTCCAGCCACAGCACGCGCTGCTGCGCCAGCCAGTCGGCCAGGTCGTGGCTGAGCGATTCGCGGCTGCGCTGCGGGTGGCGCTCGTGCAGGCACTGCCAGGTGGTCAGCAGGGTGCCGGCGCCATCGCAGTCGATGGCGCCGCCTTCCAGGGCGAAGTCGATGCGGCGCACGTCGCTGTCGGCGAACAGGCCCTGCTCGGCCAGCACGCTCACCAACTGGTCGTCACGACTGGCCTGGAACTTGCCGCCCCAGCCGGTGAAGCGGAAGTCCAGCAGTTGGAAGCCGCCGCCGGCGCGCGCCAGGGTGATCGGGCCGGAATCGCGCAGCCAGGTGTCGTCGTACTCGGCCTCGACGAAGCGCACCCGCTGCATGTCCACCCGCGCCGAGCGTAAGCGCGCCTCGGCGTAGATCTGCAGGTCGGCGTCGGTCACGCAGATCAGCACCCGCTGGAAGCGCACGATCGCCGCGACCAGGGCGATGTAGGTTTCCTCGACCTCGGCCAGGCGCTCGGCCCAGTCGGTGCCGGCATGCGGCCAGGCGATCAGGATGGCGGACTGGGGCTCCCATTCCGCGGGAAGGCGAAGACGATCAGTCATTGCGACCACTACTCAGGTTGTGCCCGGCATCGCGCCAGGGTGTGTGTCGTTCGTATCCCGCACCGACGGGGCGCGGGAGCTTTGCGCCGCGCCGCGGCTGGGCGACCGCGACGCGGCAGTGCTGGGGTGCTCGGCCAGGCGCACGCGCGACCGGGTGCAGGGGCGGCGTCAGCGGATCGCGGGTTTCGGGCCGATCTCGTTGGCGTCGGCCTTGTTGGCGACCACGTCCACCACCTTCTGTTTCTCGAAGTACACGGTGAAGGCCGGATAGACCCAGCGGTTGATGGTCGGCCATTGCCGCTTCTGGCCGCCACGCGGCTCCAGTTTCTGCTGCGGTGCGCCGTAGCGCGCCTGCACCTGGGCCATGCTCAGGCCGCGGGTCGGCAGCGCCGCGGCGGGCTCTTCCTTGACCCGGTCGACCAGCAGGGTCTCGGCGTGGGCGCCGCCGGCCAGGCCCAACACGGCCAGCAGCGGCAGGACGGACAGACGATGCTTCATCACGTGTACTCCCCAGAGGACGAACGCCGATTACAGCAAACTTCGATAACAAAAAACCGCCCGAAGGCGGCTTTCGTCGACGACCGGCCACCGCTGCGCGCGGCGCGGCAGGGCAGGCCGGGTCGGATCAGCGCTGACGCGCCTTGAAACGGGGATTGGACTTGCAGATCACGAAGACCTTACCGCGGCGGCGGACCACCTTGCAGTCGCGGTGACGGGCCTTCGCCGACTTCAGGGAGGACAGGACTTTCATGGCACACCTCGGCGTAAACTTGTGGATTCGAAGGAGGGCGGCACGGCCGAAACCATGGCGCGGGATCAGTAAGCCGGCGATTGTAGCCTGGTTTTCTTCATGGTTTCAACTGCTTGCGCCAGCCCGGCCGGCGTCGGCGCTACAATGCGCCGCCCCCCGTCCGAGGAACCGCATGAACGAGCCCGCTCCCGTCCTGACCATCGATGGCCCTTCCGGGGCCGGCAAAGGCACCGTCAGCCGCATCGTCGCCGCCCGCCTGGGCTGGCATTACCTGGATTCGGGTGCGCTGTACCGGGCGGTCGGGGTGGCGGCCAGCTGGGCCAATCTGGACATTTCCGACGCCGCCGCCCTGGTGCGCTGCACGTTCGACACCCGAGTGGATTTCGACGAGGTCGCCGATGGCGGCCTGCGGGTGCGGATCAACGGCGCCGATGCCACCGACGAGCTGCGCCTGGAGACCACCGGTGCGGTGGCCTCGGCGATCGCCGCCATCCCCGAGGTGCGTGCGGCGCTGAAACAGCGCCAGCGCGCCTTCCGCACCCCGCCGGGGCTGGTCGCCGACGGCCGCGACATGGGGACGGTGATTTTTCCGGACGCCCCGTACAAGGTGTTCCTGACCGCCAGCGCCGAGGAGCGCGCCCAGCGCCGGCATAAGCAGTTGAAGGAAAAAGGGGTTTCGGTTATATTCGACGACCTGCTGCGCGAGATCATGGCCCGCGACGCACGCGATGCGCAACGCGCGGTGGCCCCGCTGAGGCCGGCAGACGATGCCGTCCTCCTCGATACCACCGGCATGGACATCGACCAGGTGGTGGGCCGCGTCCTGCAGTTGCTGCCGGTCTGAGCGGCACGCAGGGCAGGGCAGCAGTTTGGTGGCGTCATGCACGCCACCGGTTCCTCGTTACACCCGCAACATCCATGTTCCACCGATAGCGTCAAAGGCTCCGCTGCGCAATTCCGCGCTGCGGTTTTTCCATTCCACACCCGGCCGCTGTTCGGGCCGACTAACAGGTGGACAGTCGCTGTTTTCCAGAAGAAAACGCCCTGTCCGTGTGTCCACTAGAGTAATTTCAAATGACCGAATCTTTTGCCGAACTGTTCGAAGCCAGCCAAGCCAACCTGGCCAAGCTGAAGCCCGGCGCCATCGTCACCGGTACCGTCGTGGAAGTCCGCGGCGACGTGGTGGTGATCAACGCCGGCCTGAAGTCCGAAGGCATCGTGCCGATCGAGCAGTTCCGTAACGACGCTGGCGAAATCGACGTCGCCGAAGGCGACCTGGTCAAGGTCGCGCTCGACTCGCTCGAGAACGGCTTCGGCGAGACCGTGCTGTCGCGCGAGAAGGCCAAGCGCGCCATGGTGTGGGACGAGCTGGAAGAAGCGTTGGAGAAGAACGAGACCATCACCGGCCGCATCAGCGGCAAGGTCAAGGGTGGTTTCACCGTGGACATCAAGGATGTCCGCGCGTTCCTGCCCGGTTCGCTGGTGGATGTGCGCCCGGTGCGCGACCCGGCCTACCTGGAAGGCAAGGAACTGGAGTTCAAGCTGATCAAGCTGGACCGCAAGCGCAACAACGTGGTGGTCTCGCGTCGTGCGGTGGTCGAGAGCGAGCACTCGGAAGAGCGCGAGCAGCTGATGGACAAGCTGCAGGAAGGCGCGATCCTGAAGGGCGTGGTCAAGAACCTGACCGACTACGGCGCGTTCGTGGACCTGGGCGGCATCGACGGCCTGCTGCACATCACCGACATGGCCTGGAAGCGCGTGCGCCATCCGTCCGAAGTGGTCAACGTCGGCGACGAGCTGGACGTGCGCGTGCTGAAGTTCGATCGCGAGCGTAACCGCGTCAGCCTCGGCCTGAAGCAGCTGGGCGAGGATCCGTGGGACAACATCGCGCGCCGTTACCCGGCCAACAGCCGCGTGTTCGGCAAGGTCTCCAACGTCACCGATTACGGCGCTTTCGTCGAGATCGAGCCGGGCGTGGAAGGCCTGGTGCACGTGTCCGAGATGGACTGGACCAACAAGAACGTCAACCCGTCCAAGGTCGTGCAGGTCGGCGACGAAGTCGAAGTGATGGTGCTGGACGTGGACGAAGAGCGTCGCCGCATCTCGCTGGGCATGAAGCAGGTCGCCGCCAATCCGTGGGAGACCTTCGCCGCCACCCACAAGAAGAACGACAAGGTGTCCGGTCAGATCAAGTCGATCACCGACTTCGGCATCTTCATCGGCCTGGACGGCGGCATCGACGGCCTGGTGCACCTGTCCGACATCAGCTGGAACACCACCGGCGAAGACATCGTGCGCAACTTCAAGAAGGGCGACACGCTGGAAGCCGTGGTGCTGGCGGTGGACCCGGAGCGCGAGCGCATCAGCCTGGGCGTCAAGCAGCTGGAGCAGGATCCGTTCGGCCAGTACATGGCCGCCAACCCGAAGGGCTCGAAGGTCGAGGGCGTGGTGCGTGAAGTGGACGCCAAGGGCGCCACCATCGACCTGGCCGACGGCATCGAAGGCTACGTCGCCGCGCGCGACATCGCCAACGAGCGCGTCGACGACGCCAGCCAGCACCTGAAGGTCGGTGACAAGATCGAAGCCAAGTTCGTGGGCATGGACCGCAAGGGCCGCACCCTGCAGCTGTCGATCAAGGCCAAGGACGATGCCGAAATGCGCGAAGTGCTGGAGGAATACCAGTCCGCGTCGGGCGGCACCACCCAGCTGGGCGCGCTGCTGCGTGCGCAGCTGAACGGCAACAAGTCCGAGTAATCCGCCACACGCAGCGTTACTGGCACGGCCCGGTGTTCCCGGGCCGTGCCAGGTTGCGACCCCACTGCACGCATCCGTAAATGACCAAATCCGAGCTGATCGAAATCCTGGCGCGCAAGCAGGCGCATCTGAAGTCGGACGACGTCGATCTGGCGGTGAAGTCGTTGTTGGAAATGATGGGCGGCGCCCTGTCCGGCGGCGATCGCATCGAGATCCGCGGCTTCGGCAGCTTTTCCCTGCATTACCGGCCGCCGCGCCTGGGACGCAATCCCAAGACCGGCGAGTCCGTCGCGCTTCCCGGCAAGCACGTGCCGCATTTCAAGCCCGGCAAGGAGCTGCGCGAGCGCGTGAGCGGCGTCGTCCCGGTCGAATCCGACACGCCCTGAGCCCGGCGTCCGGCGCTTGCCGGAATCCACGCCTGTTCGGCTAATCTAGTGTCTCCCGACGCTGGAGTTGCTCATGAAGATCGCACGACTGCTGATCCTGCTGGTGTTGCTGTTGGCCGGCCTGGTCATCGGGTCGCTCAATTCGCAGCCGATCCAGATCAACTTCGTGTTCTCCAGCATCGCCACCACCTCCGGCATCGCCATCATCGTCTCGCTGTTCGCCGGCGTGCTGATCGGCGCCTCGCTGGTCCTGGCGGCCCTGGTGATCCCCCTGTATGCCAAGCTGCGTCGCGCCAACAAGGCCGCGAACGCCGCTGCCCCGGCCGTCGCGCCGGTCTCCCCCCATGCCCACCAGCCCTTGGACGGACGCTGATCTTCGATGGACTTTCTGACCGAGTGGTTCTGGTTCTTCCTGTTCCTGCCGCTGGCGGCATTGAGCGGCTGGGTGATCGGCCGCCGTGGCGGCCAGCGCCATGGCGATACCCAGGTCAGCCGGCTGTCCAGCACCTATTTCCGCGGCCTCAACTACCTGCTCAACGAGCAGCCGGACAAGGCGATCGAGCTGTTCCTGCACATCGCCGAACTGGACAAGGAAACCTTCGAGACCCAGGTCGCGCTGGGCCACCTGTTCCGTCGCCGCGGTGAGGTCGACCGCGCCATCCGCCTGCATCAGGGCCTGGTCCAGCGCGGCGATCTGAGCGACGCGCAGCGCGTGCAGGCCTTGCTGGCGCTGGGCGAGGACTACATGAAGTCGGGGCTGCTGGACCGCGCCGAAACCGTGTTCACCGAGCTGGCGCAGATCGACCAGCGTGCGCCGCAGGCGCTCAAGCACCTGATCGGCATCTACCAGGCCGAACGCGACTGGGAAAAGGCCATCGACAACGCCACCCGCTACGAAGAGGTGACCGGCGAGCCGATGGGCAAGCTGATCGCCCAGTTCGAATGCGAGCTGGCCGACCGCTACCGCGCCTCCGGCAAGAACGATCTGGCGCGGGAGGCGATCGCGCGCGCCTACCAGGCCGATGCCAAGTCGGTGCGTGCCGGCATCCTGGAAGGGCGCATCGACGTCGACGACGGCAACGACGAGGCCGCCATCCGCGCCTTCGAGCGCGCCGCGCGCCACGACCCGGACTACCTGCCGGAGATCATGCCGGCGCTGATGGAGTGCTACCGCCGCGGCAACGATCTCAGCGGCGCGCGCGCGTTCCTGTCGGAGATGACCGAGCACTACCGCGGTATCGCTCCGGTGCTGGCGCTGACCCGGCTCATGGAGTCGCAGGAAGGCATTTCCGCCGCGCGTTCCTACCTGGGCCGGCAGCTCAAGGACCGGCCGTCGGTGCGCGGCGAGTCCGCGCTGATCGACCTGACCCTGGCCGAGGGCGCCGATTCCACCGCGACCCTGCAGGATCTCAAGCACATCACCGACCAGCTGCTGGTGCGCAATCCCAGCTACCGCTGCACCCGCTGCGGCTTCGGCGCGCGCACCCACCACTGGCAATGCCCCAGCTGCAAGGAGTGGGGCACGGTCAAGCCGTTGCTCAACTACGCGGTGGTGTAGTGCCCATCGCAGGAGCCGCGCTGCTCTTGGCGCTCGGGGTGTTCAGCGCGGCCGGCACCTGGCTGTCGCGCCAGTACGCACTCAAACGCAAGCTGATGGACGCGCCGGGCGAGCGGCGCAGTCACACCGTGGCCACGCCGCGCGGCGGTGGCGCGGCGATCGTGGCGGCGGTGCTGCTGGCCTGCGGCTGGGCGGCCCTGCAATGGCCGCAGCACGGCGCGGGTATCGCCACCGTCGCCGCCGGCCTGGTGCTGGTCGCTGGCGTCGGCTGGTGGGACGACCACCGGTCGCTATCGGCGGCGCTGCGATTGCTGGTGCATGCGGTCGCCGCGACCCTGCTGGCTGCACTTGTCTACAAGGCGAGCCAACCGCTGTGGATCGTCGCGCTGGTGTGGTTGGCGACGGTTTCGCTAATCAATATCTGGAATTTCATGGACGGCATCAATGGCCTGGCCAGCAGCCAGGCGATGCTCGCCGCCCTGGGATTCGCCTGCCTGCTGCCGGCGCCGCTGCGCTGGCCGTGCTGGGTGCTGCTGGTGGCCTGCGCGGGATTTTTGCCGTTCAACTACCCCCGGGCGCGCATTTTCCTCGGCGATGTCGGCAGTGGCGCGCTTGGCTACCTGATCGCCGCGCTGTTCGCCTGGTGCCTCGTCGCCGGCGGCCAGGCGCCCTGGCTGCCGGCATTGCCGCTGTCGGCCTTTGCCATCGACGCAGGCTTCACGCTCGTCTCGCGCATGCTCGCCGGCGAACGCTGGTGGCAACCGCACGCGCAACATTTTTACCAGCGTTGGGTACACACCGGCAGTAGCCATACTGTCGTCACGCTCGCCTACGGTCTGTTCAGCATTGTCGCGATTACAATTGCGCGGCTGGGCAGGCCCCTGGATGCGGGCACGCAGGCTGGTCTGACGATCGCCTGGTTCTGTTCGGCAGGTGTGCTTTGGCTGGCCTTGCGCAACCGGATGCGCCGAACTCTCACGGATCACTGATGCTTTCCACGCGCGACCGAGTCACCGAGTTGTTTCCCAAGGCCTCCGTGGTCCTCCACGATCTGGCCATCGTCTGGGTCTGTTGGCAATTGCTGCACGCCGCGCGCTACACCATGCTTCCCGGCGAGCATCCGTTGCCGCTGTGGAACCTCAACACCGCCATCGTGCTGGTGGCCCAGGGGCTGGTGTTCTGGAAGGTGGGCCTGTACCGCGGCCTGTGGCGCTTCGCCAGCGTTCCCGACCTGCTCAATATCTTCAAGGCCAGCTTCTATGGCCTGGTGGCGATCGTGCTGGGGCTGGCCTACAGCCGCTTCGACGCGATCCCGCTGTCGGTGCTGATGGTGTATCCGTTCGCGCTGTCGGCGCTGCTGGGCGCACCGCGCCTGCTGTACCGCGCCTGGAAGGATTATCAGATCGCGCACTCGGACGATACGGCGCGGCGGGTGTTGATCGTCGGCGCAGGCCGCGCGGCCGAGGCGCTGGTACGCGACCTGCGCCGTTCCGGCGCCTATCATCCGGTCGGCTTCGTCGACGACGCCGGCCATCTGCACGGCGCCAAGCTGCAGGGCCTGCCGATCCTCGGCCGCATCGACGAAGCCGGCGCGATCGCCAAGGAAACCGCGGCCAAGCTGCTGGTCATCGCGATTCCGTCGCTGGACGCGGCCGGCATGCAGCGCGTCGTGGCGATCTGCGAAAGCACCGGCCTGCCGTTCCGCACCGTGCCGCGCCTGCTCGATGTGCTCGACGGCCATTACCTGCCGGGCGAACTGAAGGAGGTCGCGATCGAGGACCTGCTCGGGCGCAAGCCGGTGACCCCGGACTGGAAGCTGATCAAGGGTTGGTTGTCCGGGCGGACCGTGTTGGTCACCGGCGCGGGCGGCTCGATCGGCTCGGAACTGTGCCGTCAGTGCGCGCGTCACGGTGCGCATAAGATCGTGCTGCTGGAGATCAACGAGCTGGCGCTGATTACCATCCATGCCGACCTGCACCGGACCTTCCCCGATCTGGAGATCGACTGCGTGCTCGGCGATTGCGGCGATCCGGCGGTGATCCGCCACGCCATGCAGGTGGCCGAGCCGGACGCGGTGTTCCATGCCGCCGCCTACAAGCAGGTGCCGCTGCTGGAGCGGCAGTGTCGCGAGGCGGTGCGCAACAATGTGCTGGCCACCGAGAACGTGGCGCGCGCCTGTGTCGCGGCCAAGGTCTCGACCTTCGTGTTCATTTCCACCGACAAGGCGGTCAATCCGGTCAACCTGCTCGGCGCCTCCAAGCGCTACGCCGAAATGGTGTGCCAGTCGCTGGACGACCAGGCGGTGAGCACGCGCTTCGTCACCGTGCGCTTTGGCAACGTGCTGGACTCGGCCGGCAGCGTGGTGCCGCTGTTCCGCGAGCAGATCCGCCAGGGCGGCCCGGTGACGGTCACCGATCCGCAGGTGACGCGCTACTTCATGACCATTCCCGAAGCCAGCCAGCTGATCGTGCAGGCGGCGGCCTCGGCGTCGCATGGCGCCATCTATACGCTGGATATGGGCGAGCCGGTTCCGATCCGACTGCTTGCCGAGCAGATGATCCGCCTGGCGGGCAAGCAGCCCGGGCGCGACATCGCTATCGTCTATACCGGCCTGCGTCCGGGAGAGAAGCTGCACGAGACGCTGTTCTACGCCGACGAGAACTACCGGCCCACCTCGCATCCGAAGATCCTCGAGGCCGGCGTGCGCAGCTTCTCGCGCGAGGACGTGCTGCGCGGCGTGCAGCAGTTGCGCGCCGCCGTGGCCGACTACGACAGCGACACCATCGAGAAGGTGTTGCGCATGACCATGCCGGAGTTCGCGCCCTTGCGTCAGCAAGACGGTCACGACGGCTCCGCTACCATCGTTCCATTCCCCGCACGCGAGGCCAGAAGGCTCTGATGAGCAAGAGAATCCGCAAGGCAGTATTCCCGGTGGCAGGTTTGGGTACCCGCTTCCTTCCCGCCACCAAGACCGTTCCCAAGGAAATGCTGCCGATCATCGATCGGCCGCTGATCCAGTATGCCGTGGATGAGGCGATCGAAGCCGGGTGCGACACCCTGATCTTCGTCACCAACCGCTACAAGCACGCGGTCGCGGATTATTTCGACAAGGCCTACGAACTGGAGCAGAAGCTGGAGCGTGCCGGCAAGCACGAGCAGCTGGAAATGATCCGCCACGTGCTGCCGGACGGCGTGCGCGCGGTCTTCGTGACCCAGGCCGAAGCGCTGGGCCTGGGCCACGCCGTGCTGTGCGCCAAGTCGGTCATCGGGGACGAGCCGTTCGCGGTGCTGCTGCCGGACGACCTGATCTGGAACCGTGGCGACGGCGCGCTGAAGCAGATGGCCGATCTCAACGAACGCAGCGGCGCCAGCGTGATCGCGGTGGAAGACGTGCCGCACGAGAATACCGCCAGCTACGGCATCGTGGCTACCGAGGCCTTCGACGGCCGCAAGGGCCGCATCGCGCAGATCGTAGAGAAGCCCAAGCCGGAAGACGCGCCGAGCGATCTGGCGGTTGTCGGGCGCTACGTGCTCAGCTCGAAGATCTTCGAACTGCTGGAAAGCACCGGCACCGGTGCGGGCGGCGAGATCCAGCTGACCGACGCCATCGCCGCGCTGCTGAAGAGCGAGGAAGTGGACGCCTACCGTTTCGAGGGCACCCGTTTCGACTGCGGTACCCACCTGGGCCTGGTCGAGGCGACCATCCGGTTTGCGCTGGAGAACAAGAAGCTGGCCAAGCCGGCGCGTGAGAAGCTGACCCAGATGCTCGCCGAGGAGTAAGCCTGGTGCCGTGCGCCGCTGTGGGTGGCGCACGGGTCAATGAGCTTCAGGCACTGATCCGATCCAGATAGGCGAATCAGGTGACAAACAGAAAAAGGCAGCCGTGAGGCTGCCTTTTTCTGTTTTTGCGCTGGTCTGACAACAACGCTTGGTGCCGGACCCTCACCCCAACCCCTCTCCCGGTGGGAGAGGGGCTATAGCTGTTCCCTTTTCCCATCGGGACCATGGTGTCCTTTGGGGAAAGGTGGCCCACAGAAACGGACGAGGGTAGGGGAGCGCATGCTTACAGTGCTTCGATGATCCCCGCCGCGCCCATGCCGGTGCCGATGCACATGGTGACCATGCCGTACTTCTGCTTGTGGCGACGCAGGCCGTGCACCAGGGTCGCGGTGCGGATCGCGCCGGTGGCGCCGAGCGGATGGCCCAGGGCGATGGCGCCGCCCAGCGGGTTGACCTTGGACGGATCCAGGCCGCTGTCGCGGATCACCGCCAGCGACTGCGCGGCGAAGGCTTCGTTGAGCTCGATCCAGTCCAACTGGTCCTTGCTCAGGCCGGCCTGCTTGAGCGCCTTCGGAATCGCCTCGATCGGGCCGATGCCCATCACTTCCGGACGCACGCCGGCCACCGAGAAGCTGACGAAGCGGGCCAGCGGGGTCAGCCCGTAGTCCTTGATCGCCTGCTCGGAGGCCAGCAGTACCGCACCGGCGCCGTCGCTCATCTGCGAGGAGTTGCCGGCGGTGACGCTGCCGCCGAACTGGCCGTTGCGGAACACCGGGCGCAGCTTGGCCAGGCCTTCGATCGAGCTGTCCGGACGCGGGCCTTCGTCGGTGTCGACCAGCTTCTTGCGCAGGGCGATGACGTTGCCGGCCAGGTCGGGCTGGTGCGAGAGGATCTCGTAGGGGCTGATCTCGTCGCGGAACTCGCCGGCGGCGATCGCGGCGATGGCCTTCTGGTGCGAGGCGAGGGCGAAGGCATCCTGGTCCTCGCGCGACACCTTCCATTCCTCGGCCACCTTCTCGGCGGTGATGCCCATGCCGTAGGCGATGGCCACGTGGTCGTCGGCGAACACGCTCGGCGACAGCGCGACCTTGTTGCCCATCATCGGCACCATCGACATCGATTCGGTGCCGCCGGCCAGCATCAGGTCGGCGTTGCCCAGGCGGATCTGGTCGGCGGCCAGCGCCACCGCCTGGATGCCCGAGGAGCAGAAGCGGTTGATGGTCTGCCCGGCCACCGAGTTCGGCAGGCCGGCCAGCAGCACGCCGATGCGCGCCACGTTCATGCCTTGCTCGCCCTCGGGCATCGCGCAGCCGATGATCGCGTCGTCGATGCGCGAGGTGTCGATGCCCGGCGCCTGCGCCACCACCGCGCGCAGCACGTGCGCCAGCATGTCGTCGGGACGGGTGTTGCGGAACATGCCCTTGGGCGCCTTGCCGACCGGGGTGCGGGTGGCGGCGACGATGTAGGCTTCCTGGATCTGTTTGCTCATGGCTTTCTCCGAAAGCCGGGAATGGGGAATGGGGAGTCGGGAATCGTGAAGCGATTCGCGCGATCTGCAGCAGTCCTATTTCCGGCAGAAAATTAGGGGGAGAAGGAGGAGCCGGGAATGCGTTTCCATTCCCGATTCCCCATTCCCGATTCTCAGTTCCTAAGCGGCTTGCCCGTCTTCAGCATGTGCCCGATGCGCGCCTGGGTCTTTTCCTGCTGGGCCAGTTCGACGAAGTGCTTGCGCTCGAGCTTGAGCAGCCATTCCTCGTCCACCAGCGCGCCGCGGTCGACCTCGCCGCCGCACAGCACGGTGGCGATGCGGGTGGCGATCTCGTAGTCGTATTCGCTGATGAAGCGGCCTTCCAGCATGTTGACCAGCAGCATCTTGAAGGTGGCGATGCCGACGTCGCCAGCGACCTGGATGCGTCGGGCCGGCAGCGGCGGGCGGTAGCCGCCCTCGGCCAGGGCGCGCGCCTCGGCCTTGGCGATGTACAGCGATTCGTAGCTGTTGAACACCACCTTGTCGGTGCCGCGCAGCAGGCCCAGTTCCTTGGCGTTGACCGCCGAGGTGGAAACCTTGGCCATGGCCACGGTCTCGAAGGTCTTCTTCAGCTCGGCGAACACGTCGCCGCCCGGACCCGCCGCCTGCGCCGCGCGCACCGCGATCTCCTTGAGGCCGCCACCGGCCGGCAGCAGGCCCACGCCGGCCTCGACCAGGCCGATGTAGCTCTCCAGCGCGGCCACGGTCTTGGCGCTGTGCATCTGGAACTCGCAACCGCCGCCCAGCGCCAGCCCGCGCACCGCCGCGACCACCGGCACCAGCGAGTACTTGATGCGCTGGCTGGTGGCCTGGAAGTTGGCGACCATCGCCTCGAACGCATCGACCTTGCCGGCCTGCAGCAGGCCCAGCGCGCCGGCCAGGTCGGCGCCGGCGGAGAAGGGTTCCTTGTGCTGCCACAGCACCAGGCCCTTGAAGTCCTTCTCGGCGCGGCCCACCGCTTCCTGCAGGCCGTCCAGCACCTGGTCGGAGACGGTGTTCATCTTGGTCTTGAAGCTGACCACGGCGATGTCGTCGCCGTCGTGCCACATGCGCAGGCCGTCGTTCTCGAACACGGTCTCGCCCTGCGCGAACTTCTCGCCCAGCAGCGGATCGGGGAAGCGCTGGCGCTTGTACACCGGCAGCGCCGAGCGCGGCAGCTTGGCGTCGCGCGCCGGGCTGTACGAACCTTCGGCGGCGTGCACGCCGTCGCGGCCATCGAACACCCAGTTCGGCAGCGGCGCGCTGCTCATGCTCTTGCCGGCGGCGATGTCGTCGGCGATCCACTGCGCGACCTGCTTCCAGCCCGCGGCCTGCCAGGTCTCGAACGGACCCAGCGCCCAGCCGTAGCCCCAGCGGATCGCCAGGTCCACGTCGCGCGCGGTTTCGGCGATGTCGGCCAGGTGGTAGGCGCTGTAGTGGAACAGGTCGCGGAAGGTCGCCCACAGGAACTGCGCCTGCGGATGCTGGCTCTCGCGCAGCTTGGCGAACTTCTCGGCCGGGTTCTTGATCTTCAGGATCTCGACCACTTCCGGTGCGGCGGCGCGGTCGGCCGGGCGGTAGTCCTGCTTCTGCAGGTCCAGCACCACGATGTCCTTGCCGACCTTGCGGAAGATGCCGGCGCCGGTCTTCTGGCCCAGCGCGCCCTTGCCGATCAGCGCCTCCAGCCACTTCGGCGCCTTGAAGAAGGCATGCCACGGATCGTTCGGCAGGGTGTCGCCCATGGTCTTGATGACGTGGGCCATGGTGTCCAGGCCGACCACGTCGGAGGTGCGGTAGGTGGCCGACTTCGGGCGGCCGACCAGCGGGCCGGTGAGACCGTCGACCTCGTCGAAGCCCAGGCCGAACTGCTCGGTGTGGTGGATGGTGGACAGGATCGAGAACACGCCGATGCGGTTGCCGATGAAGTTCGGGGTGTCCTTGGCGTAGACCACGCCCTTGCCCAGGGTGGTGACCAGGAAGCTCTCCAGGCCTTCCAGCACCGCCGGCTCGGTGTGCTTGGCCGGGATCAGCTCGGCCAGGTGCATGTAGCGCGGCGGGTTGAAGAAGTGCACGCCGCAGAAGCGGTGGCGCAGCTGTTCCGGCAGCACGTCGGACAGGGCGTTGATGCCCAGGCCGGAGGTGTTGGAGGCCAGCACCGCATGGTCGGCCACGAACGGCGCGATCTTCTTGTAGAGGTCCTGTTTCCAGTCCATGCGCTCGGCGATGGCTTCGATGATCAGGTCGCAGCCGCGCAGCTGCTCCAGGCCGGAGTCGTAGTTGGCCGGGGTGATGGCCTCGGCCAGCGCGGTGCTGGCCAGCGGCGCCGGGCTGAGCTTGGTCAGGTTGGCGATCGCCTTGAGCACCACGCCATCGGCGGGGCCTTCCTTGGCGGGGAGGTCGAACAGCACGGTGTCGACGCCGGCGTTGGTCAGGTGCGCAGCGATCTGCGCACCCATCACGCCCGCGCCCAGGACGGCGGCACGGCGGACGAGCAGGGGATTGGACATAGCGATCAGCCTCTGTGGGTCAACGTTTGCGGGATCAGGGAACCGAATGGGCGAGGAAGCCGGCTTCGGCGAAACGGATGAGTTCGCGGGCGGCGTGGGCACGGTGCGCGCCCTCGCTGACGCCGGCGGGGCGCTTGATCAGGCCGAAGTCGGCCATGGCGTAGGTCAGGGCGCCGGCCAGGAAATCCAGGCGCCAGTACAGTTCCTGCTTGCTCAGCCCGGGCACGCAGGCGGCGATGGCCTTGCCGAACTCGCGCAGCACATGGCCGTAGTGGTCGGACAGGAACTGGCGCAGGCTGTCGTTGTTCTCGGCATAGGCGCGGGCGATCACCCGCACGAAGGCGCCGCCGCTCTGCCGCTCCTGGGCCATCGCCAGGGCCGGCTCGACGAAGGCCGCCAGCACCGGGCCGAGCTGGCCGGGATGCTGCCGCTGCGCGGTTTCCAGCTGCGCCATGCGCGCGGCGGTCATTTCGTCCATGCGCCGCCGGAACACCTCGTTGACCAGGTTTTCCTTGGACCCGAAGTGGTAGTTCACCGCGGCGATGTTGACGTCGGCCTGGCTGGTGACCTGGCGCAGCGAGGTGCCGGAAAAGCCGTGTTGCGCGAACAGTTCCTCGGCTGCACTGAGGATGCGGTCCTTGGTCGAGAAGTGCGCTTGCTTTGCCATGCGGCCGCCAGAATCAATCAAACGATTGTTTGAGTCTAGGCCCGGGCGGTGGGCGCGTCATGCTGCTTTGCAGCACGATTCAGCCTGGCCGTGCAAAGCCGGCGCCGATTGGATAGAATTGTCCATCGCAATTCTGGCTAAGCCCGCGTTTTGACGCGGGTTTTTTTCATGTTAACCTCGGGCCTTCAGTGGCCCGCCCAACGGAGAACTTCCCATGGCGCTGGAGCGCACCCTGTCCATCATCAAGCCCGATGCCGTCGCCAAGAACGTCATCGGCGAAATCTACTCGCGCTTCGAGAAGGCCGGCCTGAAGGTCGTGGCCGCCAAGTACAAGCAGCTGTCGCGCCGCGAGGCCGAGGGCTTCTACGCCGTGCACCGCGAGCGTCCGTTCTTCAACGCGCTGGTCGAGTTCATGATCTCCGGCCCGGTGATGATCCAGGCGCTGGAAGGCGAGAACGCCGTGGCCGCGCACCGCGACCTGCTGGGCGCCACCAACCCGAAGGACGCCGCGCCGGGCACCATCCGCGCCGACTTCGCCGATTCGATCGACGCCAACGCCGCGCACGGCTCGGATTCGGTCGAGAACGCCGCCAACGAAGTGGCGTATTTCTTCGCCGCCACTGAAGTGGTTTCGCGCTAAGCGAGGTCGTCGTGAACGAGGTCGTCCATCCTCCCTTGGCCATCGCCGATCCCGTGCGGACCGGCGCGGCGGCCAAGCAGAATCTGCTCGACCTCGATCGCGAGGGGCTGGAGCGCTTCTTCGCCGAGACCCTCGGCGAAGCGCGTTACCGCGCCCACCAGGTGATGAAGTGGATCCACCACCGCTACGTCACCGACTTCGACCAGATGACCGACCTCGGCAAGGCGCTGCGCGCCAAGCTGCAGCAGCATGCCGAGGTCGTCGTCCCCAATATCGTGTTCGACAAGCCTTCCGCCGACGGCACCCACAAGTGGCTGCTGGCGATGGGCGTGGACGGCAAGAACGCGATCGAGACCGTCTACATCCCCGACAAGACCCGCGGCACGCTGTGCGTGTCCTCGCAGGTCGGCTGCGGCCTCAACTGCACCTTCTGCTCCACCGCCACCCAGGGATTCAACCGCAACCTCTCCACCGCCGAGATCATCGGCCAGGTGTGGGTGGCGGCGCGGCACCTGGGCAACGTGCCGCACCAGATGCGCCGCCTCACCAACGTGGTGATGATGGGCATGGGCGAGCCGCTGATGAATTTCGACAACGTCGTGCGCGCGATGAGCGTGATGCGCGACGACCTGGGCTACGGCCTGGCCAACAAGCGCGTGACCCTGTCCACCTCGGGCCTGGTGCCGCAGATCGACCGCCTGTCCAGCGAGAGCGACGTGTCGCTGGCGGTGTCGCTGCATGCGCCCAACGACGCGCTGCGCGAGACCCTGGTCCCGCTCAACAAGAAGTACCCGATCGCCGAACTGATGGACGCCTGTGCGCGCTACCTGCGCGCCAACAAGCGCCGCGAGTCGGTGACCTTCGAATACACCCTGATGAAGGGGATCAACGACCAGCCCGAGCATGCGCGGCAGCTGGCGCGGCTGATGCGCCAGTTCGACAACGCGGTGCAGGCGTCGAACGCCGGCAAGGTCAACCTGATCCCGTTCAATCCGTTCCCGGGCACGCGCTACGAGCGCTCCGGCGAGACCGAGATCCGTGCATTCCAGAAGATCCTGCTGGACGCACAGGTGCTGACCATGGTGCGGCGCACGCGCGGCGACGACATCGATGCGGCCTGCGGGCAGCTCAAGGGGCAGGTCATGGACCGTACCCGCCGGCAGGCCGAGTTCAAGCGCGAATTGCAGACGCGGGCGGATCGGGATGCGGCGGCGTAGCCAAGGGCGTTCCATCGCGGTGGTGGCGATCGCAGTGCTGGCCTTGCCGGGCTGCAACTGGATCGCTGCCAAGACCGGCACCGTGCGCACCGCCGAACAGGTGCAGCCGCATTATTCCTTCCGCGACAGCCGCGCGGTGAAGTCGCGCGTGGCCTTGCAGGAACAACTCGGCCTGGCCGCCAACGGGCTCGCCTCCAACGACCTGGACGCTGCGCAGACGCACGCGCGCAAGGCGCTGGCAGTGGACGCCGACTCGGTCGACGCACTGACCGTGCTGGCGGTGGTCGCCGATCGCAAGGGCGATGCCGCGACCGCCGGCGGGTACTACCGCAAGGCCGCCGAGCTGGCGCCGAGCAACGGCGCGACCTTGAACAACTACGGTGCCTGGCTGTGCGCGAACGGCTCGCCGGCGGAGTCGCTGGCCTGGTTCGACCGCGCGCTCGCGCTGCAGGACTACGCCACGCCGGCCTCGGCGCTGGCCAACGCCGGCGGCTGCGCACTGCAGGTCGGCCAGCGCGAGCGTGGCGAGCGCGACCTGCGCAAGGCGCTGGAGCTGGATCCGGACAACGCGTACGCACTCGAGGCGATGGCCCGCAACGAGGTCGCGCAAGGGCGCTTTTTCGAGGCGCGGGCCTTCTCCGAGCGGCGTCTGGCGGCTGCGCCTGCCACCGCTTCCGTGTTACAACTTGCTATTCAGATTGAGCAAAGGCTGGGCGACAAGGCTGCCGCCGGCCGTTACCAACAGCGGTTGCGCAAGGAGTTTCCCGACGCCGCGACCACGACACCCGGGGCTAGTGCATTGTGATCAGTGATTCCAATCCGAACGCTTTCGATGGCGCCAAAGGCTGCGGGCAACAGCTCCGCGAAGCGCGCGAAGCGGCCGGCCTGAGCATCGACGACGTCGGCAGCCGACTGCGCATGCCGGTGCATGTGGTGCAGGCACTCGAGTCGGAGCAGTGGCAGCGCCTTGGCGCGCCGGTCTTTGTCCGCGGGCAGCTGCGCAGCTACGCGCGCCTGCTCGGCGTCGACTTGGAGCCCTTGCTGCAGACCGCGCAGATCGCGCCGGTGCAGCCGGTCGAATTGATCAGCCACACGCACACGCCGCCGCTGCGGCGCATGCTCGAGAGCGCCACGCGGCGCATGGTCTACGTGGTGATCACCGCCGGATTGGCGGTACCGGTGTGGTACGCCACCCGTAGCCATTTCGCCGACGAAGGCGGCCCCAGCACCGCCTCGCTGGACGTGGTGCCGGGCACGCCGGGCACGACCGCTGCCGCGACGGCGACGCCGGCCAACGGCGCTGCTGCTTCGGTGCCGACCACGTCGGCGACCGCGCGTCCGGCGCCAAGCGCCGCGGCGCCGTACATCGCGTCGCTGACGCCGATGCCGCGTCCGGCGGCGGAGCCGGAGAAGAACAGTCTGAGCCTGTCGTTCCAGGGCGATAGCTGGGTGCAGATCCTCGCGCCCGACGGCACGCCGGTGGAGAAGGCACTGCTGAAGGCCGGCGAGACCCGCACGTACGCGCCGGGGCAGGTCGGACGTGTGGTGCTGGGCAATGCCTCGGCGGTCCAGGTTCAGCAATCCGGGAGTACCGTGGATCTGACTCCGTTCAGGCGCGCGAACGTGGCGCGCTTTGCGGTATCCTCTGACGGTTCCGTGGTGCCCGCCTCCGAGTGACGGCGGCGCGGTTCCTCATCTTCAACATTTCATGTCCCGTCGCAGCGGCGGGGCGAGAGTACGCATGGCGATTGACGACCTGCTCGACGAGCACGAACAAAGCGAACGCGTCCGCACTTGGCTCAGGAAGAACGGCGCCGGCCTGATCGGCGGCATCGTCCTGGGCCTTGGCGCGATCATCGGCTGGCAGTGGTGGACCAAGCAGCGGTCCAACGATCTGGCCCAGGCCAACGTCCGCTACGAAGCGGTGCTCAAGAGCATCCAAGCCAATCAGCTGGACAAGGCGGCCAAGGACATGGCCGAACTGCAGCAGGGCTCGACCAACATCTACGCCGAACTGGCGGCGCTGCGCCTGGCCAAGGCGCAGGTCGATGCCGGCAAGTCCGATGCCGCGTTGACCACGCTGCGCGCGCTCAAGGCCGACGGCGAAATGAAGGTGCTGGTCGACCATCGCGTGGCGCGGTTGCTGATTTCCGGCGGCAAGCCGCAGGACGCGCTGGCGCTGGTGGCCTCGGCCACCGATTCGCAAGGTCTGGAGATTCGCGGCGATGCGCTGATCGCGCAGGGCAAGCGCGAGGCGGCGCGCGATGCGTACGCCAAGGCGCTGACCAGCCTGGACGTGGCCTCGCCGCAGCGGCGCGTGGTCGAAACGAAATTGATGGATGCGGGCGGCAGCGTGCCGAATGCCGCGGAGCCGATCTGATGAAGGTAGTCATGTTCAAGCGTGTCGCCACCGTGGCCCTGCTGGGTCTGGCCTTGTCGGGCTGCACCACCGTCAAGGGCTGGTTCGCCGGCAAGGATGCGGCCGCCAAGAAAGCCGCCGAGCCGGCCGAACTGGTGAAGTTCACCCCGTCGGTGAAGGTGGTGAAGCTGTGGTCCACCGACGCCGGCAAGGGTGAGCGCCAGATCGGCGTGCGCCAGCGCCCGGTAGTCGCCGACGGCAAGGTGTATGCGGCCGCGACCTCCGGCACGGTGTACGCGCTGGATCTGCAGACCGGCAAGACCATTTGGGAATACGACGCCAAGCAGGCGCGCAAGCAGCAGCTGTCGCAGGCCGAGGACCAGCCGAAGAGCCAGGTCGAGAGCGAGTCCGGCAAGAACCTGTCCAAGGACGAGCGCGCCGCCTACAAGCAGCGCCTGCGCAACGAGAAGCAGCAGGCCAAGGAGCGCAAGCGGCTCGAGAAGAAGCGTCCGCTGCCGCGTTTTGCCGGTGGTCCGGGCGTGGGCGACGGCCTGGTGGTCGTCGGTGCGCTGGACGGCGCCGTGATCGCGCTCGATGCCGCCAACGGCACCGAGAAGTGGCGCGCCAAGGTGCCCAACGAAGTGATCGCTGCGCCGGTGATCGCGCAGAACATGGTGTTCGTGCGCAGCAACGACGGCCGCACCACCGCCTTCGATGCGGCGACCGGGCAGCAGCGCTGGTTCAATGCGCAGGAACTGCCGAGCCTGACCGTGCGCGGCAATGCGCCGGTGGTGGCGGGTCCGGGCGTGCTGTTCATCGGCAACGACGACGGCACCCTGGCCGCGCTGGCGATGCAGGACGGTCGCGTGCTGTGGGAGCAGACCATCGGCGTGCCGGAAGGCCGCACCGAGCTGGAGCGCATGGCCGACGTCGACGGCGCTCCGGTGCTCGACGGCACCACGCTGTATGCGACCAGCTTCAAGAACGAGACCGTGGCGCTGGAAGGCCCGAGCGGCCGCCCGCTGTGGAACCGCGATCATGGCGGCGCCGGCGGTGTCGGCGTCAGTTCCGGCAACGTGGTGGTGGCCGACAACGCCGGCACCGTGTGGGCGCTGGACAAGGCCTCCGGATCGGCCATGTGGTCGCAGCCGGGGCTGGCGCGCCGGTCGCTGACCGGCGTGGCGATCCAGGGCGATTACGCCGTGGTCGGCGACTACAAGGGCTATCTGCACTGGCTCCGGCTCGACAACGGCGAGTTCGCCGCGCGCGAGCGGGTCGGCCGCAAGCCGCTGGTGGCGCAGCCGGTGGTCGCGGACGGGATCCTGCTGATGCAGAACACGAAAGGCGACCTGACCGCGTTCCGGTTGGGTCAATAACAAGAGAAGGATGTCGCGATGCTGCCGCTGGTCGCCCTGGTTGGACGGCCGAATGTCGGCAAGTCCACGCTGTTCAATGCGCTGACGCGCAGCCGTGACGCGCTGGTCCACGACCAGCCCGGCGTCACCCGCGACCGCCACTACGGGGTATGCCGGCTGCAGCCGGAAACCCCGTTCGTGATCGTCGACACCGGCGGCATCTCCGGCGAAGAGGAAGGCCTGGCCGGCGCCACTGCCGAGCAGGCGCGCGCCGCCGCCGGCGAGGCCGACCTGATCCTGTTCGTGGTCGACGGTCGCGAGGGATCGTCCGCGCTCGACGACGAGATCCTGGCCTGGCTGCGCAAGCTGGCGCGGCCGACCCTGCTGCTGATCAACAAGATCGACGGCACCGACGAGGACCAGGTGCGCGCCGAATTCGCGCGCTACGGTCTCGGCGACGCCATCGCGGTCTCCGCCGCGCATCGCCACGGCATCGACGACCTGCTTGACGAGGTCCTGGAGCGGCTGCCGGAAGAGGGCGCCGGCGAGACCCTGGACACCGATCCGGCGCGCATGCGCATCGCCTTCGTCGGCCGCCCGAACGTGGGCAAGTCGACCCTGGTCAATCGCCTGCTGGGCGAGGAGCGCATGATCGCCTCCGAGGTGCCCGGCACCACCCGCGACTCGATCGCGGTGGATCTGGAGCGCGACGGCCGCCTGTACCGGCTGATCGACACCGCCGGCCTGCGTCGCCGCGGCCGCGTCGAGGAGGCAGTGGAGAAGTTCAGCGCGTTCAAGACGCTGCAGGCGATCGAGCAATGCCAGGTCGCGGTGCTGATGCTCGATGCCGGCGAGGGCGTGACCGATCAGGACGCGACCGTGCTCGGCGCGATCCTCGATGCCGGCCGTGCCCTGGTGGTGGCGATCAACAAGTGGGACGGGCAGAGCGACTACCAGCGTGCCCAGGCCGAAGACCTGCTGTCGCGCAAGCTTGGCTTCGTGGCCTGGGCCGAGGCGGTGCGCATTTCGGCCAAGCACGGCTCGGGCATGCGCGAACTGTTCCAGGCGATCCATCGCGCGCACGCCTCGGCGGTGCGCGAGTTCAGCACCAGCGAAGTCAACCAGGCGCTGGAAATCGCCTACGAGAGCAATCCGCCGCCGAGCATCCGCGGCCACGTCTCCAAGCTGCGCTACGTGCATCCGGGCGGTAGCAATCCGCCGACCTTCATCGTCCACGGCACGCGCCTGAAGGTGCTGCCGGAGTCGTACAAGCGCTACCTGGAGAACTTCTTCCGCAAGCGCTTCAAGCTGGTCGGCACGCCGGTGCGCTTCATGTTCCGCGAAGGCGCCAATCCGTACGAAGGCAAGAAGAACGTGCTGACCGAGCGCCAGATCGCCAAGAAGCGGCGCCTGATGAAGCACGTCCGCGGCAAGTAGCCGCATGATGGACAAGCGGCGCGCGATCACCCTCGGCATTCTCGCCGGCGGCCGCGCGCAACGCCTGGGCGGCTGCGACAAGGCCTGGCTGCAGCGCGACGGGCAGGCGCAGGTGCAATGGCTGGTTCAGGCGCTGGCGCCTCAGGTCGCCCAAGTGCTGGTCAGCGCCAACCGCAGCTTGCCGCGCTATGCCGCCATCGGCCTGCAGGCCGTGCCGGACCGTGTCGCGGCACCGGCCGGGGCGGAACGTTCCTTGGGGCCGATCGCCGGGCTTGACGCGCTTGCCGCCGCCTGTGCCACGCCCTGGCTGCTGACCGTGCCGGTCGATATCTGCGTGTTGCCGCGTGATCTGCCTGCGGTGCTGGCCGCAGCCGCAGCCGCTGACGAGTGCGATGGCGCCTGGGTCGAGGATGCCGCCGGCGCGCAGCCGCTGGTGGCGCTGTACCGATTGGCCGCGCTGCGCCCGGCGCTGGAGGAGGGGCTGGCGGCGGGTCGGTATGCGCCGCGTGCCTTGCAGCAGCGCCTGCGGATGCGGCCGGTGCCGCTGCCGGAGATCGTGCTGGGCAATCTGAACACGCCGCAGGATCTGGCCGCAGCGGGTATCCTGCCGCCATCATGACCGACTATCCCTCCCGGATCGCCTACACCGACGCGCTGGCGATCGTCGCTGCCGCGGCGCGTGCCCGTCCCGTCAACAGCGAGCGCCTTGCAGCGTCGCGTGCCGATGGCCGCATCCTGCTGGAGCCGCTGGATGCGCCGATCGACCTGCCGCCGTTCGCCAACAGCGCGATGGATGGCTTCGCGCTGCGCCATGCCGATCTGACCCCGGGGGCGGCGACCGACTTGCGGCTGGCCGGCGAGCAGTTCGCCGGCGCCGATCGGCACCAGGCGCTCGCGCCCGGCGAATGCCTGCGGGTCACGACCGGCGCGCCACTGCCGGCCGGGTCCGATACGGTGGTCATCAAGGAGAACGTGCACGAGCATGACGGCGTGGTGCAGATCCCCGCCGACGTCGCCGTCGGCGCACACGTGCGGGCGCGCGGCGAAGACGTGCGCGCCGGCGAGCGTGTGCTCGAGGCCGGCATGCTGTTGACGCCTTCGCGCATCGGCCTGGCCGCGGCCTTGGGCGTGGACCAGCTGATGGTGGCGGCGCGGCCGACCGTGGCGGTGTTCGCCACCGGCGACGAACTGGTCGAGCCGGGCCTGCCGTTGCAGCCGGGGCAGATCTACAACAGCAACCGCGACATGCTGATGGCGCAGCTGCGCCTGCTCGGCCTGGCGCCGACCGCGTGGCCGACCCTGCCGGACGATCCGCAACGCATCCAGGCCATGCTCGCCGACGCCGCCTCGGCGTTCGACGTGGTGCTGACCTGCGGCGGCGTCTCTGCCGGCGAGAAGGACTACCTGCCGCGGCTGCTGGCCGAGCACGGCCGCATCCTGTTCTGGAAGGTGCGCATGCGCCCGGGCATGCCGTTGCTGTTCGGTGAGTGGGACCGCGCCCTGTTCCTGGGTCTCCCGGGCAATCCGGTGTCGGTGCTGGCGACCTTCCTGGCGATCGGGCGACCGTTGCTGGATGCGCTGCAGCGGCGCAGCGAACCGCATCGGGCTTGGCGCGCCCGGCTGGCGGCCGGCTGGGACAAACGCCACGACCGGCTGGAGTTTCTGCGCGGGCGCATGCGCTGCGACGCCCACGGTCAGCTGTGGGCAGAGCCGAATCCCGCGGACGGCTCGCATCGCCTGCGCGGCGCCGCCGACAGCGACGTGCTGCTGCGGCTGGAGGAGGGCGCACGCCAGTTCCAGGCCGGCGACGTGGTCGAGGTGGTGCCGTACTGAGCCGCGCCGCGGACGGCGGACGCGCGCCCGGTTTGCGCCGATAATGCGCGCATGGGCATTCGAGAACTCACTCCTGCACAGGCGCAGGCGCGGCAGGCGCAGGGCGCGCGCCTGATCGACATCCGCGAGGAGCACGAGCGCGTCACCGGCATGGCCGAGGGCGCGCAGGGCGTGGCCCGCGCGCAGTTGCAGGCCGACCCGGCGGCCTATCTTGGCGCCGAGACCGAGGTGCTGCTGATCTGCCAGAGCGGCAAGCGCTCGCACGACACCGCATTGTTCCTGGAGCAGGCCGGTTACACCGAGGTCGCTTCCGTGCTGGGCGGCACCACGCGCTGGCAGCGCGAAGGCTTGCCGCTGCAGCGGCCGGCGCTGGAACCGGCGCAGGAAGACTTCTTCGACCGCTATTCGCGGCATCTGCGCCTGCCCGAAGTCGGGGTCGATGGCCAGCGCCGGCTGCAGGCCGCGCGCGTGCTGCTGGTCGGTGCCGGCGGCCTGGGCTCGCCGGCCGGTTTCTATCTGGCCGCGGCCGGGGTGGGGCACTTGCGTATCGCCGACGACGACGTGGTCGAGCGCAGCAATTTGCAGCGGCAGATCCTGCACGGCGATGCGCGGATCGGCCAGGCCAAGGTGGAGTCGGCCGCGGCGAGCCTGGGCGCGTTGAACCCGGGCGTGCGGGTGGAGGCGGTGCGCGAGCGGGTCACCGCGGACAACGTCGAGCGGCTGCTGCAGGACGTGGACGTGGTGCTGGACGGCTCGGACAACTTTCCCGCGCGCTACCTGCTCAACGATGCCTGCGTGAAGCTGGGCAAGCCCTTGGTGTACGGCGCGGTGCAGCGCTTCGAGGGCCAGGTCAGTGTGTTTGACGCCGGCCGTCGGCGCGGGCAGGCACCGTGCTACCGCTGCCTGTTCCCGGAGCCGCCGCCGCCGGAGTTCGCGCCGAACTGCGCCGACGCCGGCGTGCTCGGCGTGCTGCCCGGCATCGTCGGCCTGCTGCAGGCCAACGAGGTCTTGAAGCTGCTGCTCGACATCGGCGAACCCCTGCGCGGCCGCCTGCTGCACTTCGATGCCCTGGCGATGCGCTTCCGTGAAACCCGCCTGTCCGCCGATCCGCAGTGTCCCTTGTGTGCGCCGGAGCGGCCGTTCCCTGGCTATATCGACTACGCGCGGTTCTGTGGGGCTGAGGGTTAGCTGCTACTAGCTGTCGTTGTTCGCGGCGGCATCCGTACCCTCATCCGCCCCTGCGGGGCACCTTCTCCCGGTGGGAGAAGGGAGATGCGGTCTCGATGGCGGAAGCAGCGCCGTGCGCGCTCAAGCCCCTCTCCCTGCGGGAGAGGGGTTGGGGTGAGGGTAGGGCGCGAGGCGACTCGCGATGCAGGGCAGCGCTGGCTTTCGTTGTACGCGGCGGCACCCGTACCCTCATCTGCCCCTTTGGGGCACCTTCTCCCGGTGGGAGAAGGGAAGCGGGGTCTCGATGGGTGAAGTAGCGTCGCGCACGCTCAAGCCCCTCTCCCTGCGGGAGAGGGGTTGGGGTGAGGGTACGGCGCGAAGCGACTCGCGATGCAGGGCAGCGCTGGCTTTCGTTGTACGCGGCGGCACTCGTACCCTCATCCGCCCCTGCGGGGCACCTTCTCCCGGTGGGAGAAGGGAGGAGGGCTCTCGATGGTTGAAGCAGCGTCGCGCACGCTCAAGCCCCTCTCCCTGCGGGAGAGGGGTTGGGGTGAGGGTACGGCGCGAGGCGACTCGCGATGCAGGGCAGCGCTGGCTTTCGTTGTATGCGGCGGCACCCGTACCCTCATCCGCCCCTACGGGGCACCTTCTCCCGGTGGGAGAAGGGAGATGCGGTCTCGATGGCGGAAGCAGCGCCGTGCGCGCTCAAGCCCCTCTCCCTGCGGGAGAGGGGTTGGGGTGAGGGTGCGGCGCACAGCGCGCGACCGCTTGCATGTCGCACAAAAGGTTCCTTGCGCGCAGCACGCAGTGCGCCGCGTCTCATGTCGCAGTCCGCTCCATGGGGATGTCCGGACCTTGTGCGTAGAATCGGCGCATGACCAGTGCAGCCGACAGCAGCGAATTGATCAAGGTGGTAGCACTGCTCGGCGCGGCCGTGGTGGCGGTGCCGGTGTTTCGCAGGCTCGGCCTGGGGTCGGTGCTCGGCTATCTCGCCGCCGGCCTGGCGATCGGGCCGTTCGGCCTGGGCTGGTTCTCCGATCCGCAGGCGATCCTGCACGTCGCCGAATTGGGCGTGGTCATGTTCCTGTTCGTGATCGGCCTGGAAATGCGGCCCTCGCACCTGTGGAGCCTGCGCAAGCAGATCTTCGGCCTGGGTACCGCGCAGATCATCGTCTGCGCGAGCGTGCTGACCGGGGTCGGACTGGCCTTCGGCTTTCCATTGCCGGTGGCCTTCATCGCGGCCTCCGGCTTCGTGCTGACCTCCACCGCGGTGGTGATGCAGTTGCTCGGCGAGCGCGGCGACATCGCCTTGCCGGCGGGGCAGAAGATCGTCGCGATCCTGCTGTTCGAAGACCTGTTGATCGTGCCGCTGCTGGCGGTAGTGGCGTGGATGGCGCCGGTGCCGGCGGACGCGTCTGCGCCGTCGCGCTGGATCGGCATCGGTATCGGCGCCGCGGCGATCGTCGGCCTGCTGGCGGCCGGGCGCTGGCTGCTCAACCCGCTGTTCCGGCTGCTGGCGGCGGCCAAGGCGCGTGAGGTGATGACCGCGGCCGCCCTGCTGGTGGTGCTGGGCGCGGCGCTGCTCATGCAGCTCGGCGGGTTGTCGATGGCAATGGGCGCGTTCCTGGCCGGCGTGCTGCTGTCCGAATCGACCTTCCGTCACCAGATCGAAGCCGACATCGAACCGTTCCGCGGCATCCTGCTGGGGCTGTTCTTCCTCGGTGTCGGCATGGCGCTGAACCTGGCGGTGGTGGCGGCCAACTGGACGCTGATCGTCAGCGGTGTGCTTGCCTTCATGGCCGCCAAGGCCGCGTGCATCTACCTGGTCGCGCGGCTCACCGGCAGCGGCCATGCGCAGGCGCTGGATCGCGGCGTGCTGATGGCGCAGGGCGGCGAGTTCGCCTTCGTGCTGTTTGCCGCCGCCAGCGCTGCCGGCGTCATCGACGCGCAGATCAATGCCAACCTGACCGCCATCGTGGTGCTGTCGATGGCGCTGACGCCGCTGTTCGTGCTGCTGTACCGGCGCTGGGCACCGGTGGAGGCGCCGTCGATGGAAGGCGTGGATGCGGCCGACGGCCTCACCGGCAGCGTGCTGATCATCGGCTTCGGGCGCTTCGGCCAGGTCGCCAGCCAGTCGCTGCTGGCGCGCGACGTGGACGTGACCATCATCGACAACGACATCGAGATGATCCAGAGCGCGGCCAAGTTCGGCTTCAAGATCTACTACGGCGACGGCACGCGTCTGGACGTGCTGCACGCTTCCGGTGCGCACAGCGCCCGTGCCATCGCGGTGTGCGTGGACAACCGCGAAGCGGCCAACCGCATCGTCGAACTGGCCACCACCGAGTTTCCGCAGGCCAAGCTGCTGGTGCGCTCCTACGACCGCGAGCACGCGCTGGAGCTGATCGCCGCTGGCGTGGATTACCACATCCGCGAGACCTTCGAATCGGCGGTGGAATTCGGCCAGGCCGCGCTGATCGAACTGGGCATGGACGAGAGCGAAGCGCGCTCCATCGCCCGCGAGATCCGTCGCCGCGATGCAGAGCGGCTGGAACTGGAGATCGCTGCCGGCGACGTGCGTGCTGGCAGGGGCCTGATGTACGGCAACATCACCCCAGTGGTGCCGACCCCGACTCCGTTCACGCCGCCACGGCGCGAGAGCCGCACGCTCAATCCGGAAGGCGTGCCGGTCGAGCCCGGCGAGCCGCGTCGCGGCGATTAGCCACGGCAAGGCAGCATTGTGTGCGGTGCCCGTGTGGGAACCGATAGGGACTTGCGGCGAGCCCGCCGGATGCACCGTGGGAGGGACTTCAGTCCCGACGCATTGCGCTTTCGGAAGCACGCACCACTTTGCGCGTCGTGGCTGCATGACAGTCGACTCCCGCGTACCTTTCGAGTACCCCGCCCGAGCGATGCCGCCTCAGCGCAGGAACGCCTGCAGCGCCAGCACGTAGCCCGGATCGTCGCTGATGTCGTTATGGTCGGCCTGTGCGAAGGCGACCACGGTCGGATGCTGCGGCAGGGCCTCGAGCAGGGCATCGGTGCTGGTTGGCGGCACCACCTGATCGCGGCCGGCGCGCAGGATCAGCAGTGGGCCGCGATAGGCGCGCAAGGCGCGCGCCGAGTCGTAGCGATCGCGCAGCAGCCAGCGCACCGGCGCCCACGGGTAGTGCGCCTGCGCCGCCGACACCAGGCTATCGAACGGTGTGACCAGCACCAGTCGCGCCACCGCGCGGCGTGCCGCCAGTTGGCTGGCCACGCCGCTGCCCAGGCTGCGTCCCAGCACCGCGATCTGTGCCTGCGGCTGCGCGGCGCGGACGTGGTCGTACAGCGCCATCGCATCGCCGACCAGTGCGGTCTCGCTGGGCTTGCCGTCGCTGGCGCCGTAGCCGCGGTAGGCGAGCAGGTAGAGGCTGTGGTCGGGCAGGGCGGCCTGCAACTGCGCGCGTGCGAAACGCAGATCCTCGGCATTGCCGCCGAAGTACAGCAGCACCTTGTCGCGACCGGGATTGACCTGCCAGCCGCGCAGCTCCACGTCCGCGCCGCGACGCAGCGCGAAATCGGTCTGCGCCGGTGCCACCCGCGTGCCCTGCGGGAAGTACAGCAGGTCGCGCTGGCCCAGGTAGAGCAAGGCACAGACCAGCACATAGGCCGCGGCGAGAATGGCCGCCGCGATCGCGGTGTAACGCAGCATCGCGCTAGCCGTGCTTGCGCTGCGCCTCGGCGAAGGCGGCCAGTTGCTCAGGTGTGGCCTCGGCCTGGTGCTGCGCCTTCCAGTCGGCGAACGGCATGCCGTAGACGCGCTCGCGCGCCTGTTCCTTGCTGAGGTCTTCGCCTTCGGCGGCCGCCGCCTCGCGATACCAGTCGGCCAGGCAGTTGCGACAGAACCCGGCCAGGATCATCAGGTCGATGTTCTGCACGTCAGGGCGGACCTGATTGAGGTGCTGCAGCAGGCGACGGAAGGCGGCGGCCTCGATGCGGGTGGTGTCGGTCATGGCGGAATCGGGGACAATGGACATCCCCCGACTCTACACCCGCCCGCCCCGATGACCGATTCCGCGCCCGTCTCCTCCGTCCCGGCCCGCATCCTCGACGGGCGGCGCATCGCCGAAGACCTGCTCGACGAACTGAAGGCGCGGGTCGACGTGCGGCTGGCGGCCCGGCAACCGCGGCCCGGATTGGCGGTGGTGCTGGTGGGCGGCGATCCGGCCTCGGCGGTGTACGTGCGCAACAAGCGCCGCGCCGCCGAAAAGGTCGGCATCGAGGCGTTCGACTACGACCTGCCGGCGGGCACCAGCGAAGCCGAGCTGCTGGCGCTGATCGACCGGCTCAATGCCGATCCCAAGATCCACGGCATCCTGGTGCAACTGCCGCTGCCGGGCATCCCCGATGCCAGCCGGCTGATCCATCGCATCGATCCGCGCAAGGACGTGGACGGCTTCCATCCGGAAAACGTCGGCCACCTGGCGCTGCGCGAATTCGGCCTGCGCCCGTGCACGCCGCGCGGCATCGTCACACTGCTGGCGCACACCGACCAGCCGGTGCGCGGGCGCAATGCCACCATCGTCGGCGTCAGCAACCACGTCGGCCGGCCGATGGCGCTGGAACTGCTGATCGCTGGCTGCACGGTCAGCTGCTGCCACAAGTTCACCCCGCCGGAGGTGCTGCAGGCGCGGGTGCGCGACGCCGACATCCTGGTGGTGGCGGTGGGCCGGCCGGGGCTGATCCCGGGCGAGTGGGTCAAGCCCGGCGCGGTGGTGATCGACGTCGGCATCAACCGTCTGGACGACGGCCGCCTGGTCGGCGACGTCGGCTTCGACGCGGCGGCGCAGCGCGCCAGCTGGATCACGCCGGTGCCGGGCGGGGTCGGGCCGATGACCGTGGCCACGCTGATGCAGAACACGATCGAGGCCGCTGAGGCGGCTGGGAGTCGGGATTCGGGATTCGGGATTCGTTGAAGGCTGCGCGGGATTTGGGAATCGGGATTCGGGATTCGTTAAAGGCGGAGCAAAAGCGCATGCGCGGCCTTTCCGGTTTGCATGCGGGATCGGCAGTCCGTCGAGATCGCCCTGCTGAAAGACAGGCAAACGGCCTGACCGCGCAGGGCGCCGCCTTTGCGAATCCCGAATCCCGAATCCCCAATCCCCGCCCCAAATGCGTTAAAATGCCGCGCTTCCCCACACTCGGGTCCGCCGATGCTGCGCATCCAGGCTGAAGCTCTCACCTACGACGACGTCTCGCTCGTCCCCGCCCATTCGACCGTCCTGCCCAAGGACGTCAGCCTGGAAACCCGGCTGACCCGCGACCTGCGCCTGAAACTGCCGATCCTGTCGGCCGCGATGGACACGGTCACCGAGCACCGCCTGGCGGTGGCCATGGCCCAGCTCGGCGGCATCGGCATCATCCACAAGAACCTGACCCCGGCGCAGCAGGCGGCCGAAGTGGCCAAGGTCAAGAAGTTCGAGGCCGGCGTCATCACCGAGCCGTTCACGGTCGGTCCGGAGACCACCATCGGCGAGGTGCTCAAACTCACCCGCGCCCGCAACATCTCCGGCGTGCCGGTGGTCGACGGCAGCGAACTGGTCGGCATCGTCACCAGCCGCGACATGCGCTTCGAGAAGAAGCTCGACGATCCGGTCCGCCACATCATGACCAAGAAGGATCGCCTGGTCACCGTGCGCGAAGGCGCCAGCGACGAGGAAGTGCTGCAGCTGCTGCACCGCCATCGCATCGAGAAGATCCTGGTGGTCAACGACGGCTTCGAGCTGCGCGGCCTGATCACGGTCAAGGACATCCAGAAGAAGACCGACAACCCCAACGCCGCCAAGGACGCCGCCACGCGGCTGCTGGTCGGCGCCGCGGTGGGCGTCGGCGGCGATACCGAGCAGCGCATCGAACTGCTGGCCGCGGCCGGCGTGGACGTGGTCATCGTCGACACCGCGCACGGCCATTCGCAGGGCGTCATCGACCGCGTGGCCTGGGTCAAGAAGACCTACCCGCAGCTGCAGGTGATCGGCGGCAACATCGTCACCGGCGACGCCGCGCTGGCGCTGATGGACGCCGGCGCCGACGCGGTCAAGGTCGGCGTGGGTCCCGGCTCGATCTGCACCACGCGCGTGGTCGCCGGCGTCGGCGTGCCGCAGATCACCGCGATCGACATGGTCGCCGAGGCGCTGCAGGACCGCATCCCGCTGATCGCCGACGGCGGCATCCGCTACTCCGGCGACATCGGCAAGGCACTGGTCGCCGGCGCCTCCACGGTGATGGTCGGCGGCCTGTTCGCCGGCACCGAGGAAGCGCCGGGCGAGGTCGAACTGTTCCAGGGCCGCAGCTACAAGAGCTACCGCGGCATGGGCAGCCTGGGCGCGATGGAGAAGGGCAGCAAGGACCGTTACTTCCAGGACGCCTCCGACGCCGACAAGCTGGTGCCGGAAGGCATCGAAGGCCGCGTGCCGTACCGCGGTCCGCTCAGCGGCATCATCCACCAGTTGATCGGCGGCCTGCGCGCGACCATGGGTTACGTGGGCTGCGCCACCATCGAAGAGATGCGCACCAAGCCCAAGTTCGTCACCATCACCGGTGCCGGCCAGCGCGAAAGCCACGTCCACGACGTGCAGATCACCAAGGAACCGCCGAACTACAGGATGGGCTGACGCCCATCCGGGAATGGGGAATCGGGAGTCGGGAATCGATGAACCAGCGTCTGCACCGCTTTGCCCATTCCCGATTCCCCGTTCCCGATTCCCGGCCCCAATGACCAACATCCACAGCGACAAGATCCTCATCCTCGATTTCGGTGCGCAGTACACGCAGTTGATCGCGCGGCGCATTCGCGAACTGGGCGTGTATTGCGAGATCTGGGCGTGGGACCACGATCCGGCCGAGATCGCCGGCTTCGGGGCGAAAGGCATCATCCTCTCCGGCGGCCCGGAATCGACCACGCTGCCGGGCGCGCCGGCCGCGCCGCAGGCAGTGTTCGACAGCGGCCTGCCGATCTTCGGCATCTGCTACGGCATGCAGACCCTGGCCGCGCAGCTCGGCGGCGCCACCGAAGCGGCGGACCAACGCGAGTTCGGCCACGCCGAGGTCGAGGTGGTCGCTGCCGATGCGCTGTTCTCCGGGTTGACCGATCACGCAGGCGCGTCGCGGTTGAACGTGTGGATGAGCCACGGCGACCACGTGTCGCAGGTGCCGCCGGGCTTCACCATCACCGCCGTCACCGACCGCATCCCGGTCGCGGCCATGGCCAACGAGGCCAAGCGCTGGTACGGCGTGCAGTTCCATCCGGAAGTCACCCACACCCTGCAGGGCCAGACCCTGCTGCGCCGCTTCGTGGTCGACGTGTGCGGCTGCGCCACGCTGTGGACCGCGGCCAACATCATCGACGACCAGATCGCCCGCGTGCGCGCCCAGGTCGGCGACGACGAGGTGATTCTCGGCCTGTCAGGCGGTGTCGATTCGTCGGTGGTCGCCGCGCTGCTGCACAAGGCGATCGGCGACAAGCTGACCTGCGTGTTCGTCGACACCGGCCTGCTGCGCTGGCAGGAGGGCGATCAGGTGATGGCGATGTTCGCTGAGCACATGGGCGTCAAGGTGATCCGCGTCAACGCCGCCGACCGCTATTTCCAGGCGCTGGCCGGCGTCAGCGATCCGGAAGCCAAGCGCAAGATCATCGGCAACCTGTTCGTGGAGATCTTCGACGAAGAGTCGAACAAGCTCCGCAACGCCAAGTGGCTGGCACAGGGCACCATCTACCCGGACGTGATCGAGTCGGCCGGCAGCAAGACCGGCAAGGCCCACGTCATCAAGAGCCACCACAACGTCGGTGGCCTGCCCGAGCACATGAAGCTGGGCCTGGTCGAGCCGCTGCGCGAACTGTTCAAGGACGAAGTGCGGCGCCTCGGCGTCGAACTCGGCCTGCCGCGCAGCATGGTCTACCGTCACCCGTTCCCCGGCCCCGGCCTGGGCGTGCGCATCCTCGGCGAAGTGAAGCGCGAGTACGCCGAACTGCTGGCCAAGGCCGACGCGATCTTCATCGACGAACTGCGCAAGGCCGACCTGTACGACAAGACCAGCCAGGCCTTCGCCGTGTTCCTGCCGGTGAAGTCGGTCGGCGTGGTCGGCGACGCCCGCGCCTACGAATGGGTGATCGCACTGCGCGCGGTGGAGACCATCGACTTCATGACCGCGCACTGGGCGCACCTGCCGTACGACTTCCTCGGCACGGTGAGCAACCGCATCATCAACGAACTGCGTGGGGTCTCGCGGGTGGTCTACGACATTTCAGGGAAGCCGCCGGCGACGATCGAGTGGGAGTGAGGTGACCTCCTTCGTGGGCGGCGCTGGCTGATCGGCGCGCCCTGAAGCAGGCTTGGCATTTCGGTAGTGTTCCCGCTCGCCTTCCAGCATCGAGTCCAGCAGGTCGCTGTCCGTCAGCTTGGTACTGCGTAGCTCCAGCGCCTGATACGGCGTGTCTTTCTTCGAAGAACCTCCCGCACCGTCAGCCCGGATGCTGCGATCGGCTCCACAAGTCGCTTCCGGCTTGGAGGTGTCTTGAGGTATTCGACGACCTGTGGGTGTGCTCCCGCGTGGCGGATCAGAGCGAGGTGTTGCGCGAGGTGCCGCATTCCGGGTTGTGGCAGATCACGGCCTTCATGGCGCGGTCTTTGCCGCCTGGGTGGCTTCGACCGCGCCTGCGGCCGCCGCCAGTGCAGCGGCGGTCTGCGTATCCTTGCGCTCGCTGTAGCGGTCGACCAGGTAGTCGCTGCGGCCGCGCACCAGATAGGTGAACTTCACCAGTTCCTCCATGACGTCCACCACGCGGTCGTAGTACGCCGATGGTCTCATGCGGCCATTGGCGTCGAACTCCTGCCAGGCCTTCGGGACCGACGACTGATTCGGGATGGTCACCATCCGCATCCAGCGCCCAAGCATGCGCAGCGCGTTGACCACGTTGAAGGATTGCGATCCGCCGCAAACCTGCATCACCGCGAGCGTGCGTCCCTGCGTCGGGCGGACGCTGCCTTCCTGCAGAGGCAGCCAGTCGATCTGGTTCTTGAAGACCGACGACACCGCGCCATGACGTTCGGGGCTCACCCAGACCTGGCCTTCCGACCACAGCGAAGCGGCGCGCAGTTCCTGCACCTTCGGATGGTCCGGGCCGACGGCATCGACCATGGGCAGGTCGTGCGGATCGAAGACGCGGGTTTCGGCGCCGAAGTAGTCCAGCAGCCGTTGCGCTTCCAGTGCCAGCTTTCGGCTGTAGGACTCCGGGCGCAGCGATCCATACAGGATCAGAATGCGCGGCTTGTGCTCGGCATCGCCGGCGGCCAGGCGCGCGCGATCCGCTGCGGGCGCAAGCGTTGCATCCAGATTGGGAAGGTCCATGATCGATTGCCTGGGTTCATTAATTCTATTATTCTAAAATAATGGAACATTTGACCGCAACCAAGGCCTTGTCGGCACTGGGCCACGAGACCCGTCTGGCCATCTTCCGGCTGCTCGTCCAGGCCGGACCGGCGGGCAAGCTGGCGGGCGAGATCGCCAGCGCGCTGACCCTGCCGGGGCCGACCCTGTCCTTCCACCTGAAGGAGCTGGCGGCTGTCGGAATGATCCGCGCCGAGCAACGGGGCAGGACGGTCTGCTATCGCGCCGAGTTCGACACGATGACGCGTCTGCTCGATTACCTGACCGAGAACTGCTGTGGCGGCGACGTGCGTTGCGGAGAGGGACGGACTTGCTGACGCTTTGCCATTCGATGCGGGATGGCTGCGACATGAGCGTGGGCACGGCTCATGCGGCGCCGACGGCGCATCACCAGGCTGCCGCCAACCGTCGTTTCGGTCTTCTGCACATATCGAGGTGATGTCATGGACGTCGTGATCAGCCTGGCGCAGTTCGATCCGCAGATGGAAGAACTGCTGCAGTCTTCGGGGTTGCCGACCTCCGACCTGATCGCCGATCACGCGTCGCGACAGTTCCTTGCCGCGCGTCGGGGTGGGTTGGTCGGCACGGTGGCTGTCGAATTCCATGGCGAACATGGCGTGCTGCGTTCGTTGTGCGTCGCGGAGGGGCATCGCGGTGATGGCCTCGGGCGTCGGCTGGTTCGGGAGGCAGAGCGCCTGGCTGTGCAGCGTGAGGTGCTTGCCTTGTATCTGCTGACCACGACGGCGCAGGATGTGTTCGCCGCCATGGGCTACGTACAGTGCGACCGACGGCAGGTGCCGCCGCTGGTCGTGGCGTCGAGCCAGTTCGAACGCCTCTGTCCGTCCAGCGCCGTCTGCATGTCGAAGCTCCTGTGATCCAGGCGCTGCCTTTTCATCACTAAAGGAAGCCGGTGACCGTGACAGCGACCATCGTTTCGGCCAGTCCCGTGCATGCCCAGCGCATCGCGGACATCTACAACCACTACATCGCCAACACGTGCGTCACGTTCGAACTGGATCCCGTGACGTCGGCCGACATGGCCAGGCGCATTGCAGACGTCCAGAGCGTCGGCCTTCCGTGGCTGGTGGCGCTGGTGGGCGACGAGGTTGCCGGGTATGCCTACGCCACACAATGGAGAGCGAGAAAGGCGTACCAGCGTTCGGTGGAATCCACGATCTACCTGGCTGATGGGCATCGGGGGCGAGGGCTGGGCGCTGTCCTGTATGGCGCGCTGCTGGAAACACTGCGACGGCTGGAGTTGCACGTGGTCATCGGCGGTGTCGCTCAACCGAACGATGCAAGTGCCCGGCTGCACCAGGCGCTGGGGTTCAAGAAGGTCGCGCACTTCGAGGAGGTCGGTTACAAGCTCGGCCGTTGGGTGGATGTCGTGTACTGGCAGTTGCTTCTTCCAGCCGCGCCCCACGAAAACGCGCTCTGACTAGCGACGCTGGTAGACGACGCCCTGAACCAAGACCTGATCTTGCTCCGGCGCCTCGTCGAAACGTCGATGCGCTTCGGCAATGGCGCGTTGATTCTCGTTCGCCCAATGGACCAGCGCCATGACCGGCTTCAATAGCGTGCGTCCAAGGTTGGTCAGTGCGTAATCCACGCGCGGAGGGATCGTCGGATACAGCGTCCGCGTGACCAGTCCATCGCATTCCAGTCCGCGCAGGGTCAGCGTCAGCATGCGCTGGGAAATGCCGTCGATGCCACGCTTCAATGCGTTGAAGCGCTGCGGGCCGTTCGCCAGCATGGCGACGATGTAGAGACTCCACTTGTCGCCGATGCGATCCAGGATCTGACGCGTCGCCAGACAGCCGCCCGCATCAGGTGCAGGGACGTCGACAGGTGGGTCGATGTGACCAGGTGACATCCGGTCACGCGTGTGCCGGCACGGCGCTGCGCTTGGGCGGCGCATCGCCAGGACACGCCTCCCAGCGCAACTCGCCGGTGTAGCGCGACGCCATGCGGCCCTGGTCGTCCAGCGCGAACAGATGCAGCCAGCGATTGTCGAACAGCGCGCGAACCTGCGGATGGCGTTCGAGGATGTCGGTGATCGCGTCGGTCGGTGCTTCGATCAGCACCGACAGCCGCAACGGTTCGTGGATCAGCCGTTCGCCGTCGTGGACCGACTGCCAGGGGAGTCCGCCGCGCAGCAGGCCGCCGTTGCCCTCAACCACGCCGATGCCACCGGTGACGTTGTGCAGCAGCTTGTTGCCTGCGCCGAAGACCTCGGGCGCGACGGTCGAGCCGTAGTACTGCAGGCTGATCCAGCTGGCGACCACCACCGGGGCGGTCAGGATCAATTCCAGCACGCCGAAACCTTTGTCGCGCCGCCAATCGTAGTCGTGCAGGAAGGCGCGTCCCGCCAGGTCGCGTCCGGTCGTGCGCGCACGCGGCGCGGCGATGAAAGCCTGGCAGCCGGCCAGGGCCCATTCCGGGCGCAGCTCGGCCCAGTCGCGGGCGCGAGGCGCGATGTCCTGGCTCCGCTGCGCGCGTGGCAGGCGCAGCGCGCGCTCGCCTCGGGCCAGCGCGCCGGCGGCGTGCAACCAACGCGCCGCCTGGTCGAGGTCGGTGGCATGCGCGGGCGAAGCATGGTCGGCGCTGTAGAGCGTGACCGCATCGGTCGTGGTGTCGTGCAGGGCGCCGACGAACAGCGTGTCGGCGGGAATGGCGATGCCGCGCTCGGCGAGACCGACGCGCACCTCCGGGTCGTTGAGCAGCGCGGCGAGGAGCCGCGCGTTCACTTCGCCCGAGTAGCCGCCGCAGGCGCCGCAGTGCAGGGCGCTGGCATGCGGATTGTTGACCACGTTTGCCCCGTGGCCGGCGATCACCACAAGTCGCGCGAACCCAGTGGTGAGAGACATCGCGGTGAGGATGCGCGTGGCCATGGTCAGCCGTGTGTCGAGGTCGAGCGCCTCGGCCGGGCGCGGCGCGGGATCGTTCGGCGCCGAGTGCCGCGTCAGTCCCAAGCCATCGCGCAGCAGCTTGGCGACGTAGATCGGGCCGGTGGCCTCGACGAAGGCGAAAGAGGAAATGGCGGCCAGCTTGAAGCGCCCCCAGGCCCGCTTCGCGCGGGCCGCGATCCGCGCGGCGAGGTCCGCCTCGGACATCAATGACGTCGTCGCTCCCGTGCAGGTGTGCACCGCTGGTGTCAGCAGCACCGGAAGGCGTGCCTCGACCACGTCCGAAGCGAACCGCCGATGGCCGATGCCCAGCCCGAAGAAGCCGGCGAATCCGAGCGTCTGGATGCCGGCATCGAGGCTTTCCAGCGCGCGGCGGAACACTTCCGAGCGTACGTCGATGCAGAAGGCCATCTGCAACGTCATCCGGTCGGGGGCGACCGGGGCCGAGGCGGGCGCTGCAAGCACGCTGCCGAGCCGCCGCTGTGCGGCTCGTTCGGCTGCTTCCTGCAGGAGGCTGTCGACGACATCGTCCGGTGTCGCCGCCACCGGCGCGCTGTAGGCGTCGATGGCGCTCCGCCACTGCGGCGCGATCTCCGCACCGAACTTGCCCAGCAGGGCGGCTTCCCAACTGATGCGGATGGCGAGCAGATCGGTGACGCAGGCATCGGTTCCGCCGCTCAACTCCGCTTGCCAGAGCCGATACCGCGCAACCTGGCTCCAGCCGCCCAGCGTGGTCAGCAGACGGTGGAAATAGTCCTCCAGCGCGTCTGGCGCGAGGCCGAGGCGGGCGACGCCCTCGACGATCGCCTCTTCGGCAGTCGCTGGCGCGTCCGCCACCTGCTGTGCGAATCGGGTGAGTCCGGCGATTTCCGGTGTCAGATCGTGTGTCGCGACCAGCCGCCACGCGTTGTAGGCGCCGCCGGACTGCCCGGCGACCCACAGCGCCTGGCCCTGGTCGAAGTAGCTGGCGGCCCAGTGTCCGATGCGCTCTTCGACGATGCCCGGCCAGTCGACCAGCGACGCATCGCGTGCCAGATCGGCGACGGTCGGGATCGCCTGCGGGGCAGGGCGCGTGGCTTCGATGACGAGCTTCAGTGCGGACACGCTCGGCGGACGCAGCGCCGTCGGCGCGTTGTGCCAGGCCGCCTGTAGATCCTCTTCGGCGATGTCGCCGGACTGCAGTCGCTGCGCATACCAGGCGCGCGGCATGGTCACGGCGATGCCGGCGGCGCGCCGCAGCCGCGCCGCCGCGATCGGCAGCGGTTCGCCGGTCTGGCCGAGGAAGGGGTTGACCGCCACGCTCGAGGCGAGCGGCCAAAGCGGGGGAATGGCCCGCGCCGCACGCGCGGCGGCGGCGATGATCAGCTCGTGAGACAAGGACGGTGCGTCGGTGGTGGTCATCAACATGGGGGGTGTCCTGGCGGTGAAGGGTCATGAGGTCTTGCGGACGGACCAGCCGCCGAGCAGGCGATCGAGCGTGGCGTTGGCATACAGGCCATTGGCGAGATGCACGCGCAGTCCGGCGGCGGCCGGGTGCGTCGCCCACAGCGGGAACAGCGCCTGCGCCACCGCCACCAGGCCGAAGCTCAGCACCGCCAGCGCCATCAGCGTCCACTCCAGCCGACCCGGCGCCGGCGTCGCCGGCAGCACGCCTGCGGTCAGCCATTCGGCGGCGGTCTGCAGCGCGAAATAGCCGACCGCGGCGGCGCTGGCGTAGAGCGCGGTCTTTCGGGTGAGCGGACGCGGCGCGGCATCGGCCAGACCCTGGGCCAGCAGATACGCCACACCGAAGATCAGGATGGCGCCCAGGGCCAGCGCCTGCGGCGACTTGTGCCCGAAGCCGAAGGCGAACCCGAAGGCGGCGCCGATCCCGACATAGATCGCCAGCGCGATCAGGAAGGCGCGGCTGACCGCGGCCCCATCGGGCACCGCCACCGGCCCGGGTCGGCGAATCGACGCCACCTGCTCGACCGCCCCGCCGGAGGCCAGGAAGGCATGCGCCTTGTACAGCGAGTGCGCGACGATGTGCAGCAGCGCCAGCGGAAACAGCGCCAGCCCGCACTGCAGGATCATGAAACCCATCTGCGCGACCGTGGACCAGGCCAGCGAGGTCTTGACCGCGGGCTGGGTCAGCATCACCAGCGCACCGAACAGCGCAGTGAACCCGCCGAGCATCGCCAGCACGGCGAGCACGCCGGGGGCCGCCAGCATCAGGTCCGCGAAGCGGATCAGCAGGAAGCCGCCGCCGTTGACCACGCCGGCATGCAGTAAGGCCGACACCGGCGTGGGCGCCTCCATCATCTCGGTGAGCCAGCCGTGGGTCGGGAACTGCGCCGATTTCAGCACCGCGGCCAGCGCAAGCAGGGCGGCGGCCGCGGTCAGCGACCAGCCGTGCTGGCCGCTGCGGGCCAGGGTGTTGATCGTGGCGATGTCGGTGGTGCCCATGCTGTTCCAGACCAGCGCGGCCGCACTCACCAGGGCGATGGCACCGATGCTGGAGAACAGGCGCTTCTTGCGCGCGGCGCGTTGCGCGGCCACACGCTGGGGATAGAACAGCAGCAAACGATTGAGCGCGATGCTGGTGGCGATCCAGGCCACCACGACCTGGACCAGGTTGCCGGCCTGCACCAGCAGCAGCACCGCGGCGAGCGCGACGCACAGCCAGCCGGTGAAATAGCCCTGCCGCGCTTCGCCATCCAGATAGGTGCGGGTGTAGCGCACCACGATCCAGCCGACGAAGGCGACCAGCAGCAGCATCGTGGTGCTCACCGCATCGAGCCGGACCGACAGGCCGATGCCGTTCGCTCCGAGCAGTTCGCTGCCGCCGGCGCCGCGGGCGATCAGCAGCGCCAGCGAGGCGATGCCGACGAGCAGTGCGCCGAGCGCGGCACGTTCGGCGAAGGCGGGGAGGAAGCGGGGGCGTCGGCCGCTGCGGACAAAGCCGAACACGGCCGCGACCAGCAGCAGGAGTGGGGCAGAGAGCGGCAGCAGATAGAGCGACAAGGCAATCCCCTTGGATCGAGCGCAGTGGCGGGCGGCGCCACGATAGCGATCGGCGGGGTCGAACAAAAATTCATTGTTTTCACTATATCGTTCGTTATTATCGAACAATGGCCGCTTTGAACTACAACCACCTGCGTTACTTCTGGGCCGTGGCCCACGACGGCAACCTGACCCGCACCGCCGAGCGGCTCAACCTCACCCAGTCCGCCTTGTCGGTGCAGATCCGCAAGCTGGAGGAGCGTTTGGGCCATGCACTGTTCGAGCGGCGCGGGCGGCAACTGCACCTGACCGAGGCGGGGCAGATCGCGCTGGACCACGCCGATGCGATCTTCGCCACCGGCGACGAACTGCTGGGCACGCTGCGGCAGACCGGCGCCGCGCGACAGGCGCTGCGGGTCGGCTCGCTGGCCACGCTGTCGCGCAACTTCCAACTGGAGTTCCTGCGGCCGCTGCTCGGCCGAACCGATATCGACCTGATCCTGCGCTCGGGCAGCGCCGGCGAACTGCTGCGGGCGCTGGAGGCGCTCAATCTCGACGTGGTCCTGCTCAACCAGGCGCCGGCCACCGACGCGCTGACCCCGTTCGTGACCCATCGGCTCGCCGAGCGTCCGGTCAGTTTGGTGGGCACGCCGGACCGGTTGGGTCATGCCGCCAGCATCGCCGATCGGCTTCGCCAGCATCCCATCATCCTGCCGACGGTGGACAACAGCGTGCGCGCGGGATTCGACGCCCTGGCCGATCGCCTGGGCGTGCGCCCGCAGATCGTGGCGGAAGTGGAGGACATGGCGATGATGCGCCTGCTGGCGCGCGAGGACATCGGCCTGGCCGTGCTCCCGCCGATCGTGGTCAAGGACGAGATCGCCGCGGGCGTGCTGGTGGAGGGCGATCAATTGCCGGACATCGTGGAGACCTTCCACGCCGTGACCATGGCGCGGCGGTTTCCCAATCCGTTGGTGCGGCTCCTGCTGCAGCCCACCGCTGCGCCAGCAGATTCCTAGCGCCAGCGACGGACGTGGCAATGCCGCCGCCGATCCGTCGCCGGCGGTCGCTGGGTGGCGGCCGACCCGCCCAAGGCACCGCGACAGCACATGCCGAAGTTCAGCAGTCACGTCGTGCGGAGCCTTGGGGGGCAGGTCGAGGGACACGACGTGGCGCGGGCTATTTGACAATATGCTGTCAAATAGACAGGATGATGCATGGCTGCGGAAAACCTTCCCTTGCTGGTTCGCGAGCTGGTGCTGGCGGTGTTCGCCACCAACGGCCGCCTGGTCGACATGGGCAACCGGTTGGTGCGCCCGATCGGGCTGACCACCGCCTGGTGGCAGGTGCTCGGTGCGCTGGGCTACTCGCCGGTGCCGCTGCCGGTCGCGCATATCGCCCGCAACATGGGCCTGACCCGGCAGGCGGTGCAGCGTGTGGTCGAGTTGCTGGCCGAACACGGGTTCGTCGTATTCGAGACCAATCCGCACCATGCGCGCGCCAAGCTGGTGGTGTTGACGCAGGCAGGACGCGCAGCCCTGGGCGCCGCCGAAGCCGCTGTCGCGTCGCTCGACCAGCACCTGATCGACCGACTGGGTGCCGAGCGCGTCAGGACCGCCATCGCGGTGCTCCTGGACATGCGCGACGCCCTCGACCAGTCGCTGGCCGAATGAAGCGCGCAAGCCTGCGCGCGGCAGGATTCAACCCAAGGAGAGACCATGGCGCTTGCCCCGCATCCCGACGGCTTCGATACGGACGTCATCATCATCGGTGGCGGGCCAGTCGGCCTGACCACCGCCTGCGCGTTGGCGCACCACGGGGTGCGATTCCGCATCTTCGAGCAACGTACGCAGCCCAAGCCGCATTCGCGCGCCAACAATCTCTGGGCGCGCCCGCAGGAGCTGCTGGCGAGCATCGGCATCCGCGATGCCCTGGCCGAGCGGGCGTACCGGATCACCCGGATCAACACCCTGTTGAACGGCAAGACAGTGGATCCGATCGACATCGCGCAGGTCGCCAGTCCGTATCCGGAGGTGCTGTACAGCGGCCAGGACGTCATCGAGAACGTGCTTGCCCGGCGGATCGAGACCGGCGGCGCAGCGCTCGAACGAGGCCGCAAGGTGGTCGGCTTCGAGCAGGATGCGGACGGGGTCAGCGTGACGATCGCGACGGTGAACGACGACGGTGAGCCGGTCGAAGGGCGCCCGGTCGAGCGCCTGCGCTGCCGCTACCTGGTGGGCGCAGACGGCGCCGAAGGCTTCGTGCGCAAGCAGATCGGCGCGGACTTCGCGACGGAAAAGCTGCCCCACTGCATGAACCGCCAGCTCGACGCGAAACTGCGCTGGCGCCGCTCCACCGATTTCGATCACCTCTGGTTCTTCTATTACCCCAAGGGCTTCTGCGGCGTGCTGCCGGTGTGGGAGGGCTACCACCGGCTGTTCTTCCTGTCCGACGACGCGGGCATCCCCGATCGCGATCCGACCCTGGAAGAACTGCAGGCCATCGCGCGCGAGGTCACCGAGGACGAGACGCTGGAGCTCAGCGATCCGATCTGGATCACCCACAGCCGCTTCCAGCATGGCGTGACCTCGCGCTACGCCGATGGACGCGTGTTCCTGGTCGGCGATGCTGGTCATCTCACCTTGCCCGCGGGCGGCCAGGGCATGAACGCCGGGCTGCAGGATGCGGTCGGCCTGGCATGGCGGCTGGCGATGGCGCTCGACGGCAAGGCCGCACCGGTGCTGCTGGAATCCTACGGGCTGGAGCGCGGCGGCGAACACCGCCGGCTGGATGCGCAGCAGGAAAAGGGCTTCCGCAACAGCGTGTATCGCGGCGTTATCAAGGATACGGCCATGGGGATCGCCGCCAGTTTCCTGCCCAACATCGGTGCCCTGATTCAGGGCACCGACGATCTCCAGCAACTGTCCGTCGCCTATCCCGACAGCCCCTTGAACGAAGACCACCTCAAGGGATTGCGGGAGATCGTGCACCGACGCGTTCCGCATCCTGGCGACCGCGCACCGGATGCGGCCGTCATCGCCCAGGACGGTGCGTCCACGACGCTGTTCGCGCATCTCTACAACCCCGATGGCGTGACGTGGGGCTGGGCCTTGCTGCTGTTCGATGCCCGGCAGCAGGACGCCTTGATGGCGATGCGTGATGCGTTGGCGCAGCTCCAGGCGTGGGAGTGGATCCGGCCCCGGTTGATCCTCGGCAAGACGGTACCGCAGGCCGGCGACGCCACGGCGCTGTTCGACCTGGATGGGGTGGCACATGGCGCCTACGGCATCGAAGGCGATCCCGCGATGGTGCTGGTGCGGCCCGACGGTCATATCGCCTTCCGCGGCCCGCTAGACGCGCCGCAACGGCTGCGCGCGTACTGCGCCAGGATCTTTGGAGAGTAGCGCGAGCACCTACGCTCTCCGTATCTGTCGCCCCGTGCGTAGGCCGCGAGCGCTATGCCACAGTGCGCCTAAGGCGCGTATTCAAGGTGGATGAGTGGATAGGGCTTGCCCTGGTGGTCGCGCGGGGACCGGCCTGTGCGCCTGAAGCCCATCCTTTCGTAGAAGCCGACAGCCTGATGATTCTGTTCGTTGACGTGCCTCGTCACGATCCTCTTGCGCATGACCGTGTTGCGTGGGTGCCGTCCAAGGCGGCGGCTCGCGCTGACGTGGAGCAGGTGCGCCGCGTGTCCTGAGATCTGCAGATCGCATGGCGCCGGATAGTGCAGGGGCTGGACCTCGCGTGAGTAGGGTCGGGATCGGTGCCGGCGCGGAGCGCTGGCGCCGAGGGCTGCGTCCCAAGACATTCCAAACGCAGCTTCGGCTGCAGACCTTGATGCACGTCGCACACGCTTCGCGCGGCACCTATGCCAACATGGCCTTCCGACGGACCGTGGCGGCCGTGCTTTCGGCGGATCTCGGTGTCATTCATGACGAATCGTCTCCAGTGTTATCCATTAACACCGCTGCGGCGATCGTAGATAGGTGCACGTGTACCGAGAACTGGCTCAGGCCCAGCGTGATGCGCAACTGGATGCGGAGCAGCGTAAGGCGTTGCTGATGATCGCGTCTGGGGCGCCCATGGCCGAGTGCCTGGATGCGCTCACCGATGCCGTCGGCCGGCTTGTTCCCGACGCCCGCGCCTGTGTGCTGCTGGCGAGCCGGGACCGCCGCACGATGGGCGATGGTTACTCGTCGCACTTTCCTCCTGCATTCGCCGCGGCCATCCGCGGCCTGCCGATCGGGGAGGCGCTCATCGGCACCTGCGGCACCGCCATCCACGAGGGGCATCCGGTCGAGTGCGAGGACGTGGAACATGCGTCGCAGTGGGCCGCACCCTGGCGCTCGCTTTGCCTGGAAAACGGCATTCTGGCGTGCTATTCGCACCCGGCGATCGGGCAGGGCGGCAAGGCGGTCGGATCGTTCTTCCTGTGTCTTTCCGAGGCGCGGCAGGCCAACGCGTGGGAGCGCAAGGTCGCCGAATTCGGCGCACTGGCGACCAGCATCGTGGTGGAGCGGGAACGGGCAGCCGCGCATCTGCGCAAGGAAATGGCCGCGCTCGCCCGGCTGCAGGAACTGAGTGCCGAACTGGTCGGGCCAGGGGAGTTCGAGCCGCTGCTGCAGAAGATCCTTGCCGCGGCCGCCGACATCTCGGGCACCGACAAGGGCAATATCCAGATCTTCGATCCGGTCAAGAAAACCCTGCGGATCGTCGTGCATCAGGGCCTGGGGGCGCGGCTGGTCGAGCATTTCCGCGAGGATGGATGGGACGCCAGTTGCGGGAAAGCGGCAAAGCAGGTGCAGCGCCTGGTCGTGGCCGACGTGGAGAAGCTGGAAGGTCTGCAGGGGACGTTGGGTCTGGAGATCGTAATGGAGGACCAGATCCGTTCCATCCAGTGCACGCCATTGCTCAGCCGCGATGGTCGGCTGCTGGGCATGCTCAACAACCATTACCGCTGGCCGGGCGGCCCCGACCCGGACGCGCTGCGCTACATCGACCTGCTCGCCCGGCAGGCCGCCGAACTGGTGGAGCGCCATCAGATCGAGGCGGAGCTGGCGCAGGAGCGGCGACGCAAGGACGAGTTCCTGGCCATGCTTGCGCACGAACTGCGCAACCCGCTGGCGCCGTTGCGCAACATGCTGGAAGTGCTCAAGCGCTCGCATGGCAACGAAGCGCTGTCGCGGAAGGCGCAGGAGGTCATGGAGCGGCAGGTGCGGCATCTGATGCGGCTGGTGGACGATCTGCTCGACGTCAACCGCATCAAGCAGGGCAAGCTGGAGCTGCGGCGCGAGCCGCTGCTGCTGGCAGAGGTGATCCAGCAGGCGGTCGAGGTCTGCCGTCCTGCGCTGGACCAGCAGCGGCATCGGTTGCGTGTGGTGTTGCCGGAGGCGCCGCTGCCGCTGCAGGGCGATCCGATTCGTCTGACCCAGGTGTTCGGAAACCTGCTCACCAATGCGTGCAAGTACACGCCTCCCGGGGGAGACATCGAGGTTCGGGTCGACGCGATCGAGGGCAGCGCCGAAGTCGTGGTGCAGGACAACGGTTCCGGCATCCCACCGGACAAGATCGACGCCATCTTCGAACTGTTCACCCAGGTGGACCGCACGCTGGAGCGTGCGCAAGGCGGGCTTGGCATCGGCCTGATGCTGGTCAGGCAACTGGTCGAGATGCATGGTGGCACTGTCGAGGCACGCAGCGAGGGGGCAGGGAAGGGCAGCACGTTCGTCGTGCGGCTCCCCTCCGACGCCGCGCCTGCCGCAGTGTCGGGCACGGGAGATGTCAGGCCGGCACCAACCGTGCGCCGGATCCTGGTGGTCGACGACAATGCGGACATCGCGCTGGCGCTGGCCGCGCTGCTGGAACTGGACGGACATGACGTGCGCACCGCGGGAGGCGGAGAGGAAGCGCTGGCGTTGGGCGCACGCGTGCGCCCCGAGGTGATCCTGATGGACATCGGCATGCCCGGCATGGACGGGCACGAAGCGTGCCGCCGCATCCGCGACTGCGATTGGGGCAGGGACATCACCATCGTCGCGCTGACCGGCTGGGGGCAGGACGGCGATCGCCAGGATTCGGCGCGGGCCGGGTTCGACGCGCACCTGGTCAAACCGGTGGGATTTGCCGAGTTGCATGGCCTGTTTGCCGGGCTGGACTGACCTGGTCAGGTTCGGCGTCTGCAGCGTCCAGTGTGTGGAGCCTACGGGTGATGTGCAGCGCGGCTGAACCGCTACACGTGGCATGACCGTATCTACGTGGTTCGCTTGGCGTGGCCCGACATGGCCACCAGATCTGAGCAGGACATCATCCCGTGCAGGCTTATGCTGGCGGCGCGGCGAAGGTCTCCGGCCATACCAGCGAGCGGTGAACCTGCGAGCCTGCCATGGCGCCGCTGGCGACGGCCAGTGACAGCGAATGCGGCGCTTTCGCCAGGTCGCCGCAGGCGAAGACGCCGGCGACCGAGGTCCTATGCTCGGCATCGATGCGGACCTGGGTGCCCATTGGCGTCTCCTCCAGCACGCAGCCCATGGCCTCGGCTAGGGGACCGGACGGGGTGGTGCGTGTCGCCGTGAACAGGCCGGCGAAGACCAGCCGCCGACCGTCGGCCAGGACCACGTCGGCATGCCCCTCGATCCTGTCGATGGGCACCTCCTCGATCGCCACGCCGCGGCCGCTCAGAAGAGCCCTGGCCGCGTCGTCCAGTTGCAGTGCGCCGTTGACGAGCAAGGTCACATTGCCCCACTCGGTGAGCAGTTCGGCCTGGTGCACGGACAGCGGGCCGGCACCGACGATGCCGATGCGTCCCTGGTCCAGCTCGTAGCCGTGGCAGTACGGGCAGTGGAAGACGGCCGTGCCCCAGCGTTCGGCGAGGCCGTCGACGGCCGGAAGCTGGTCGGCCACGCCGGTGGCGAGCAGGAGCCGGCGACCCTGGTGGGTGCCGCCATCGGAGGTGGTCACCCTGAAGGCGTCCAAGGATCCAGTGGCGGTCAGGGCGTGTGCGTCCAGCCACGTCAGCGTCGGATAGGCGCTGAGCTGCTGGCGCGCGGTCGCCGCGATGGTGCCGGGCGGCACGCCGTCCTGGCCGAGGAAGCCATGTGCATGGTGGGCCGTGCGATTGCGGCGCTGGTCCGCATCGATCACCAGCACGGAACGCCGCGCTCGCAGCAGTTGCAGGGCGGCGGCCATCCCCGCATAGCTGCCGCCGATGACGATGATGTCGTGGTGCATGCCTAACTCCTCGTGCGTCGTGCCGCCGCATGCCGGCGCGCGAAGTCGGCGGCCAGGTCGGCAAGGGTGATGTCCGAAAGCCGCTTCAACAGCAACGCCTCGGCCTCTGCGAACGTGCCTTCGAGTGCGGCATTCACCGCTTGCTCAACCAGGCACTCCGGGGATTCGTGGCGATTGCCGATGGCGAACAGCGCCGGTTCGCCCAGCGCTTCATGCAACTGGCGCAGGGTGACCGTGGCCAGGTCGGCGTGGATGCGCCATCCGCCCGCGTGCCCGCGGTCCGAGGTCACGATGCCTGCTTCGCGCAAATACCCCATGGTCCGCCGGACCACGACGGGATTGGTACCCAGGCATTGGGCCAGGGCGTCGGAGGTCATGGGACCATCGTGCTCGGCCATGTGCAGCAGGGCATGCAGGACAGAGGACAGGCGGCTGTCGCGTTTCATGTAACTAATGATGTTTCGAAATTTGCGACAGGTCAAGCGTGGTTGCGTCCCGGCGCTGTCGATCGCGTTCAACGGGGTGTGCCGCGAACATGTGCGCGTCTGGCGCCCGCAACGCACGGCGAGTGCGATCGAAACAGCCGCGAGCTCCGGCACGACGCTTGTTCATCGTGGACAGGCAACGACCTGATCTCTCGCCATGGCGGCGATGCTGTTTGTCGACCGCTTCCCGGCCCGGACCACGTACCTTGATCCCGCCTGAGATGCAGGCGGAATTCCCCGGGTGGGAAAGGATCGATGCAATGGAAACGAAGGCGAAGGGCTTGGCAATCGTGGTCGCAGCGGGGTTGGCGCTGTCATTTCAGGCGCAGGCGCAGTCGTGCTGCCCCTCCGGCGGGCATGGGGTCGTGGGCAAGGGACTGGGCGAAAGCGTACCCAAGGCGCTGAATCTCGCCACGGATTCGGCCTGGCGCGTCTATGAGTTTTCGCGCGATGGCGTGAACTACCTGCAGATCAACGACGCCAGCGGCGTGGTCCGTGCCGCGGTCGGCCGCATCGGCAAGACCTTGTGGGTGCTGCCGATGGGCAGCGACGTGGGGCGGGTCTCGTTGACGGCATCGCCTGCGATGCCGTCGCGCGTGATCTACCGGACGGCCGATGTGGTGGTGCGCCTGCGCTCGGATGCACGCGGTGACGCGTGGGAGGTCACGGCGGTGGAGTGAGGCTGCCGGAGGCCGGGCTTTCGGACACCAGAAAGCTGAAGCTCAACGCATGGCGGCGCCGGCAGGTGCCGCCATGCGCCTGCAGGCGGACCGCCAGTTCCCGCTCGGGCGCTTCCGGACGGCGCCGCAACGCGCTCAGCATCGCCGCATCGGCGGTGATGCGGATGGCGATGCCCTGTCGTCCCTGCGCACGCCATACCCGTGCCCGCAGCAGATGCGTATGGGCCACGGGCAGGGTCTCGATGGCGTCGAGGATGCAGCGATAGGCCACCAGTTGCAGACCCAGCGAGAGGCGTCGCGGATCGCCATGCAGGCGGCAGCGGAACTCCGTGGCGCACAGGTTGGCGAAGGTCGGCGAGTGCAGCGTGTGGTACAGGCCGTGCGTCTCGATGCCGAGCGGGTAGAGCGCGGTGACGTATTCGTCCAGCAACTGCGCCTGGATCACGCCGGTGCGGGTCATCTGCATGGCGGCGGCGTAATGGCCGCGTGCGCGCAGATCCTCCACCACATCGCGGCGCAGCTTGTTGATCTGGGTGCTGAGGTCGGTGTAGTCGACCACCCGTCGGCGCAGCGTGCGTTCGGCGGAGAGGTAGCCGGCCTGTGCGAAGGCCAGCGCCTGTTCGCGCAGGCGTCCGTCGTCGCGCATGTGCCGATAGGCGGCGGAAATCCGTGATCCGAACGCGAACATCACCGTGGCGGTGGCGGCGAGCAGGATCTGCACCACGAACGCATCGGCATCGTGCATGCCCGGTGCGACGACCTTGGGCATGGACAGGGCCACCGCAACGTTCGCCATGACCACGCCGAGCGCCGCGCCCCGCCAGCCATGGCGCAGCGTCAGTACGATCGCCGGGACCACCAGCAGGACCATCAGCAACTGTCGCAGCAGCGCGTCGCCGGCCACGGCGATCGACGCCGACAGCACGACGACCACGGCGATGGACGCCAGCCCCTCGCGCAACAGCGAGGCTCGCAGTCGCTTGGGTTCGTCCCGGCGCAGCCACAGCAACGCCGGCAGCACGAACATCAAGGTGCCCAGGTAGTCGCCAAGCCAGTAGCGCAGCAGCACATCGAGCGGCGCCGGCCCGGCGGGGCCGCCCAGCGCGGTGTTGATCGCGATGTTGCAGAGCGTGCTCCACAGCGCGGTCGCCAGCGTCAGCGGCAGCAGCCAGTGATCGTGGCGTGCCAGGTCAGGCACCCGCTGACGCGCCAGGACCGGCAGCAGCGACACGGCGGGCATCAGCAGGAACGGACTCAGGTATGCCCAGGTGGCACTCGCGCCCCAGGTCTCGCTCATGGGAATGCGCAATGTCAGCAGCGCGGCGGCATCGCCGGCCAGCAACCACGGCCAGCGCCGTGCGGGCAGGAACAGCAGGCTGGCGACGCGCACGCCGGCCGGCAGATACCACTGGTCCACGGAACACCGCCAGGCCAGCAGGAAGGCGGCGCAGTAAGTGGCGCTCAGTAGAACGCCTTTGGCGATATCTCTTGCCGCGGCCATTCCCGCCATCCGTGGTATGTCGCGGCTACTGTATAAGCCGGATCGGCGGCGAGGGTAGACAGTTGGCGGTGTCGACGACAGTGTGAGATACGTCGCAGGTGCGCGACGCATGCAGGCGAATGCCGGGTGTTCTTTCGCGCGGATTCGCGAGCCGGCAAGGGGGCGCTTGCAGTCGTGCCGCTGTTTCGTCTGCGTGATGCTGCGCGTCGCTCGTGCAGGCGGCAGCACGTCTTCGACCGCTTCGATGTCGAGCCACGCGAACATGGCTGGTGCGATGATGCATGGCCACGTGCTCCTCGAAAGTGACTGCGACAGCAGGGCAAGGATGTGCGCCAGCAAACCTGAAACGCCCTGCCACAACGGATGCGGCATGATCACTGCAGGTGCGTCGCGGAGGCATTCCGAGGGCGTCCGATACTCCTGCGTGACCGAATCGGATTGATGCCGGCGACGTGCGGCCGAGCCTGTGCGGCAGCGTTCGATCATCGCGTCGTCGGGCGGACTACCGACGGAGCCGGTGACAGGCGTAGCATCGCGCCATGGCGTCCATGCATCGACCTCCCGTTTCCGCATTGCGCGGTCTGGTGACAGCGGTATGGGCGCACGAGCCCGCACCGGTGTCGGCAGCCGTGCGGCTGCCTGCGCGCGAGCACGTGCTGCCGACCGGTGCCACGCATCTCGCCGTGCGGATCGGCGGTGCACCGTTGCGGGTGTTCGACCACGCGGACGACCTGTGCGGCCATTGCCTCGGCCACGCGGTGGTGGGTGGGGTACGCACGGCGTATCACGTGCGCGATGTCACGCAGCCTGCGGTCTCGGTCGGTGCGATGTTGCGTCCAGGCGCCACCAGCGTGTTGCTCGGTGTGCCCGAATCCGCCTTGGCCGGGCATCACACGCCGCTGGAACTGCTGCTGCCTGCCGGCGAGGTCGATGCGCTGCTGGAGCGGTTGCATGCATGCGCCGAGGCGTCGGCGCGCCTGGCTGCCTTCGAACGGTGGCTGGTCGACCGCGCCGGCGGCCGCCCGCCCGTGCGGCATCCGGCGCTGTGCGTGCTGCGTTCCGGTGGCTGGCATCCGGACGTGCGCGTGGAGACCCTGGTGCGCGCCAGCGGACTCAGCCATCGGCATTGCATCGCCCTGTTCCGGCAGGCGACCGGTCTGGCACCGAACGCCTGGCTGCGGCTGCAACGCTTCTCGCACGCGCTGGACCTGGCGTGCGACCGCTCGCTGGGCTGGGCCGACATTGCCGCCGCCAGCGGCTTCGCCGACCAGGCGCATCTGGCCAACACCTTCCGCAGCGTGGCCGGTGTCACCCCGTCCGCCTGGCGGCGGGCGGCCGATCCCGCCGCCCCCCGGCATGTGCCGCGCTGATCGCGGCGCAGGTCAATTTCCTGCAAGACGCGGCGCACCCAGGGTTCCACAATCGGCACCTGGCCCACACGAGGACATGCCATGGCGATCCACGAACTGTATGCCTATCTGTGCGTGCGCGACGCCGCTGCTGCGATGGCGTTCTACGCCCGCGCGTTCGGTGCGCGCGAACTGTTCCGCCTTACCGAGCCCGATGGACGGATCGGCCATGCCGAGGTGGATCTGGATGGCCACACCCTGATGCTGTCGGAGGAGTATCCGGACATGGGCGTACGCAGCCCCGAACACCTCGGTGCCACGCCGGTCACGCTGCACCTGCACGTGGACGATGCCGACGCGTTGGTCGCCCGCGCGGTCGCGGCGGGCGCCACGCTCGAGCGCGGTATGCAGGACCACTTCTACGGCGAACGCTCCGGCACCGTGCGCGATCCCTTCGGCCACCGCTGGCTGATCGGCCACGCGATCGAGTCGGTGACGCCAGAGGAAATGCAGCGGCGTTATACGGCGCTGTTCGCGAAAGCAACGACAACCTGAGAGGGCGCGAGATCGTCAGCGCCCGTGCATGCCGGTGCGTGCCAGCGAGAACTCAGGTTTCGCCATCACTGCCGATGCATGAGATTTCTGTATCGGGTCGTTGCAATGCTTGCGTGCGTCGCCGGTCGCTCGCGCGGCGAGCCGCTGAGGTGTGTACGCAGGTGTGACACGGGCGACGCTAGGTTGGCGCCATCTCGACCGTTCCCAGCCAGAGGAGGCCATCCGATGACCGAGGCGAACCAGCACGTCCTGCAGGCCGCGAACGCCGCCATCGCCGCCGGCGATTACGAAGGCTTTCTCGCCCATTGCACCGAAGATACGACCTGGCACTTCATCGGCGAGCGCACATTGCGGGGCAAGCAGGCGGTCAGGGAGTGGATGGCCGAGGCCTACCGGCAGCCGCCGCAATTCGACGTCCGTAAGTACATCATCGGCGACGGCCACGTCGTGGCCCTCGGCCAGATCACGCTCGAGACTGGCGACGCCGGGACGGCGCTGTTCTCCTACTGCGACGTCTGGCGGTTTCGCGATGGGCGGATGGCGGAACTGGAGGCGTACGTGGTGCCGCTGTCTGCAGACCAGGACGGCTAGCGACGCGCATGCGCCTCGGATGTCCGTTCGCAGCGCGGCCATCCTGTCCGCGTCTGCGCACTGCGTCGGCGGCGGAATCGCTCAGTGCAGCAAGCTGTCCGTCAGCAGCTTCAGATTCAGCACCACGATCAGCGCGGCGATCGTCCAGGCCAGCCCGGCCAGCCCTCGGCGCACCACCAGTGGTCCCATCCGCTGCTTGTCGGTGACGAAGCGCACCAGCGGGATCACCGCGAACGGCAACTGCATCGACAGCACCACCTGGCTCAGCACCAGCAGCTTGGCGGTGCCCTGTTCGCCGTACAGCGAGGTCACCGCGACCACCGGCACGATCGCCAGGCCGCGGGTCAGCAGGCGCCGCGCCCATGGCGGCAGCCGCAGGTGCAAAAAGCCTTCCATCACGATCTGCCCGGCCAGCGTGGCGGTGACGGTGGAATTGATGCCGGAGGCCAGCAGCGCCACCGCAAACAGGGTCGAGGCCAGGCCGACGCCGAGCATCGGCGCGAGCAGTTCGTGGGCCTGTTCGATCTCCTGCACGTCGGTGCGGCCATGCGCATGGAACACCGCGGCGGCCAGGATCAGGATCGCGGCGTTGACGAACAGCGCCAGGCTCAGCGCGATGGTGCTGTCGGCCAGCGCCCAGCGCAGCGCTGAGCGGCGGCCCTGGTCGGTGCGCTCGTAGGCGCGGGTCTGCACGATCGAGGAGTGCAGGTACAGGTTGTGCGGCATCACCGTCGCACCAATGATGCCGATCGCCAGGTACAGCGCGGCCGGGTCGGTCACCACCTGCGCACGCGGGATGAAGCCGGCCAGCACCTCGCGCAGCGGCGGCGCGGCCAGCACGATCTGCACCAGGAAGCAGGCGAAGATCACCGTCAGCAGGGCGATCACGAACGCTTCCAGCGCGCGGAAGCCGCGGCGCATCAGGAACAGCACCAGCAGCGCGTCGATCGAGGTGATGATCGCGCCGGCGGTGAGCGGGATGCCAAACAGCAGCTTCAGCGCGATCGCGGTGCCGATCACTTCGGCCAGGTCGCAGGCGACGATGGCCGCTTCGCAGGCCAGCCACAGCAGGAAGTTCACCGGCTTGGAGTAATGCGCGCGGCAGGCCTGGGCCAGATCCAGCCCGGTGGCGATGCCCAGGCGCGCGGCCAGCCCCTGCAGCACGATCGCCATCAGGTTGGAGAGCAGGATCACCGACAGCAGCAGGTAGCCGAAGTGCGAGCCGCCGGCGATGTCGGTCGCCCAGTTGCCCGGATCCATGTAGCCGACCGAGACCATGTAGCCGGGCCCCAGGAAGGCCAGGAAGCGGCGCCAGCCCAGGCCGCTGCGCGGCACGGCGACGCTGGCGTTCATCGCCCCCAGGCTGGGGCGCGCCTCGCCACGGCTGGCGTGTTCGGCAGCGGAACTCGGCAGGGGCAGGGGGGCGGCCATGGCAATGACACGTGGGGCGGGGTGCGAATGAGTATATAGCAGGTGCTATATGGATTAGCATTGGCAATTCAGATCGCTGCGATAGCCCGGATTCGGCCAGAATAGGCGGGTGGCCGGCGGGCGCCGGCACAGGACAAGGGCGTTGCGATGCAGAAAAGCGGGAAGTCGATGGCGCCGCCGGCGGTGCTGCTCGACGCCGAAGTGCAGGTCGAAAGCTTCCGCCAGGTGCGCGAGGCGCACCGCCTGGAGCTGATCGAGGACTATGTGGAGCTGATTTCCGACCTGCTCGCCGACGGTGGCGAAGCGCGGCAGGTGGATATCGCCGCGCGCCTGGGCGTGGCCCAGCCGACCGTGGCCAAGATGCTCAAGCGCCTGGTCAAGGGCGGCTGGGTGGTACAGCGTCCGTATCGCGGCGTGTTCCTGACCGCCGAGGGCGAGGCGCTGGCCGCGGCCAGCCGGCAGCGCCACCAGACCGTGGAGCAGTTCCTGCTGGCCTTGGGCATCGACGCCGACACCGCGCGCCGCGATGCCGAGGGCATCGAGCATCACGTCAGCGAAGCGACGCTGGCGGTCTTCGCCGAGTTCGTGCGCAAGCACGGCGCGTCGCGATGAGCATCGGCGACGACGCGCAACTGGCGCGCGACGTACATTGGATGCGCCATGCGCTGGCCCTGGCCGAGCGTGCCGAGCGCGAGTTCGACGAAATTCCGGTCGGCGCGGTGCTGGTCTCGGCCGAGGACGAGGTGCTGGGCGAGGGCTGGAACCTCAACATCGCCGAACACGATCCCAGCGCGCATGCCGAGATCGTCGCGCTGCGCCAGGCCGGCCGCCGGATCGGCAATCACCGCCTGGTCGGCAGCCGCCTGTACGTCACCCTGGAGCCGTGCGCGATGTGCGCGATGGCGGTGGTGCACGCGCGTGTGGCGGAACTGGTCTATGCCGCCACCGATCCCAAGACCGGCGCCTGCGGCAGCGTGTTCGACCTGCTCGCCGACCCGCGCCACAACCACCGCGTGCAGGTCCGCGGCGGGGTCCTGGCGGCGGAGGCGAGCACGCGCCTGACCAACTATTTCCGCGCCAAGCGCGGCAAGCCGCCGCTGGGCGCGTGAGCGGCCAGCCCCTGCCGGTTGCGCAGGCCGCGCGGTATCATTGAAGTCTGATACGACACTTCCGCGCCGGCCTCGCCGCCGCGAACGACAGGACGGTGATATGGCGCAAGCGCACGTGGCGAACGATCGGCTGATCTGGATCGATCTGGAAATGACCGGCTTGGATACCGATCGCGATTCGATCATCGAAATCGCCACGGTGGTGACCGACGCGCAACTCAACGTGCTGGCCGAGGGCCCGGAGTTCGCCATCGCCCATTCGCTGCAGACGCTGGAGGCGATGGACGAGTGGAACCGCAACCAGCACCGCCACTCCGGCCTGTGGCAGCGCGTGCTCGACAGCCAGGTCACGCTGGCCCAGGCCGAGGCCGAGACCATGGCGTTCCTGACCCAGTGGTGCAAGCCCGGCACCTCGCCGATGTGCGGCAACTCGATCTGCCAGGATCGGCGCTTCCTGCACCGGCAGATGCCGCGGCTGGAGCGGTTCTTCCACTACCGCAACCTGGACGTGTCGACGCTGAAGGAACTGGCGCGGCGCTGGGCGCCGACGGTGTCGGCCGGCCTGACCAAGACCTCCTCGCACACCGCGCTCAGCGACGTGCACGATTCCATCGACGAACTGCGTTACTACCGTCCGTTCATGGGCACGTTGGGCGGGCAGGGCGAGGGCTGATCCGCGATCCAGACGCCGTCGAGGCGCATGCGGGAGACCGCCCGACGATCGTCGGGCGGATGCACAGGCAGCACAGGAAATGACGCCGCCGCTCAGCGCGCCAGCGGCGGTCCCGGCTTGGTCTCGCCGTCGTCGGTGACGCCCTTGGTCAACAATTCCGCGATCGGGCGCCCGTCGGCATCGTGGTGGTACACGTGCAGGTCGCGCTGCGGATACGGAATGCTGAGTCCGTTCTCCAGCAACTGGTTGCGGATCTGCTCCAGTGTGCTGCTCTTGGCCGCGCCGAAATCGCTGTTCTTGGCGTAGCCGAACAGCATCAGGTCCACCGTGCTCTCGCCCAGGTTGGTGACCTGCACGAACGGGGCGGGCGTCTTCAGGATGTTTGGATTGTCCTGGGCGATCTTCAGCAACAGCTCCTGCGCCTTCTTCAGGTCGTCGCCGTAGCCGACGCCGACGGTGATCTCCAGGCGCCGGTTGGGCAGGGTGCTGTAGTTGACGATCGGCGCGGTGGTGATGGTGCTGTTGGGCAGGGTCACCATGCGCTCGTCGAAGGTGCGGATGCGGGTCTGGAAGATCCGGATCTCGTCGACCACGCCTTCCTGGCCGGCCACCACCACGTGGTCGCCGTCGCGCATCGGCCGCAGCACGATCAGCATGACCCCGGAGGCGATGTTGGACAGCGAGTCCTTCAGCGCCAGACCCACCGCCAGGCCGGCAGCGCCGAGCACGGCGAACAGCGAGGTCGGCGGCACGCCGATCTTCTGCAGCGCGGTGACCAGCACCAGCACCAGCATCAACGCATAGGCGACGTTGCGCAGGAAATTGCTGAGCGTGGCTTCCACCCGTGCGCGCAGCAGGGCGCTGCGCAGCCATTCGCTCAGGCGCTTGGCGATCCACATCCCGACCACCAGGATCAGGATCGCCACGCCCCAGTTGAGCGCGTACTGCGCCCAGTCCAGGGTCCGCCAGTCGAACGGACGCGCCGCGCGCGTCGCCGGCGCAGCGGTCGTGGCCGCCGTCAGTGCCGTCAGCCACGACTGCATCGGCATCACCCCTTGCTCTTGAGCTTGGCCAGGCGCAGCCAGGTGTCGACCACGGTGTCCGGGTTCAGCGACACCGACTCGATGCCTTCCTGCATCAGCCACTCCGCCAGGTCCGGGTGATCCGACGGACCCTGACCGCAGATGCCCACGTACTTGCCCTTGGCGCGCGCGGCCTTGATCGCCATCGACAGCATCTTCTTGACCGCCGGATTGCGCTCGTCGAACAGGTGCGCCACGATCGAGGAGTCGCGGTCCAGGCCCAGGGTGAGCTGGGTCAGGTCGTTGGAGCCGATCGAGAAGCCGTCGAAGATCTCCAGGAATTCCTCGGCCAGCAGCGCGTTCGACGGCACCTCGCACATCATGATGATCTTCAGGCCGTTCTCGCCCTGGCGCAGGCCGTTGCTGGCCAACACCTCGACGACCTTGCGGCCTTCCTCGAGGGTGCGCACGAACGGGATCATGACCCACATGTTGTCCAGGCCCATCTCGTTGCGGACCTTGAGCACGGCCTTGCATTCCAGCGCGAACGCGGCGGCGAAGCTCGGATCGACGTAGCGGCTGGCGCCGCGGAAGCCGATCATCGGGTTCTCTTCGTGCGGTTCGTAGTTGCTGCCGCCGATCAGGTTGGCGTACTCGTTGGACTTGAAGTCCGACAGGCGCACGATCACCGGGTGCGGCGCCACCGACGCGGTCAGCGTGGCGATGCCTTCGGCCAGGCGATTGACGTAGAAGCTCACCGGGTCGGCGTAGCCGGCGATCTTCTCGTCGATCTTCTTCTTGGTCGCCGCGTCCTGCTTGGCGTATTCCAGCAGTGCGTTGGGATGGATGCCGATATGCGCGGCGATGATCATCTCCAGGCGTGCCAGGCCGATGCCGGCGTTGGGCAACTGGCCGAAGTCGAACGCGCGCTCCGGGTTGGCCACGTTCATCATGATCTTCAGCGGCGCCGGCGGCATGTTGCCCAGGTCCGTGGTGGTGCGCTCGAACGGCAGGCGCTCGCCATAGATGTAGCCGGTGTCGCCTTCGGCGCAGCTCACCGTCACTTCCTTGCCGTCCTGGACCAGTTCCATCGCGTTGCCGGTGCCGACCACGGCCGGCACGCCCAGCTCGCGGGCGATGATCGCCGCGTGGCAGGTGCGGCCGCCGCGGTTGGTGACGATCGCCGAGGCGCGCTTCATCACCGGCTCCCAATCGGGATCGGTCATGTCCGCGACCAGCACGTCGCCGGGCTGCACTCGGTTCATGTCCTCCAGGCTGCGCACCACGCGGGCGACGCCGGCGCCGATCTTCTGGCCGATCGCACGGCCTTCGGCGATCACCTCGCCGCGCTGCTGCAGCGCGAAGCGTTCGATCTGGGTAGCGTGGCCGCGCGACTTCACCGTCTCCGGGCGCGCCTGCACGATGAACAGCTTGCCGCTGACGCCGTCCTTCGCCCATTCGATGTCCATCGGCCGCTGGTAGTGCTGCTCGATCACCAGCGCCTGCTTGGCCAGTTCCTGCACGTCCTCGTCGTTGATCGAGAAGGTGTTGCGCAGCTCGGCCGGGGTGTCCTCGATGCGCACGCGCTCGCCCGGCACGTCCGAATACACCATGCGGATCAGCTTGCTGCCCAGCGAGCGGCGCAGGATCGCCGGCTTGCCGGCCTTGAGGGTGGGCTTGTAGACGTAGAATTCGTCGGGATTGACTGCGCCCTGCACGACCATTTCGCCGAGGCCGAAGCTCGAGGTAACGAACACCACGTCGCGGAAGCCGGACTCGGTGTCCAGGGTGAACAGCACGCCGGAGGCGCCGACGCCCGAGCGGACCATCAACTGCACACCGGCCGAGAGGAACACGTCCTCGTGCTTGAAGCCGTGGTGAACGCGGTAGGCGATGGCGCGGTCGTTGTAGAGGCTGGCGAAGACTTCCTTGACCTTGTGCACCACGTCGTCGGCGCCGGTCACGTTGAGGAAGGTCTCCTGCTGGCCGGCGAAGCTGGCGTCGGGCAGGTCTTCGGCGGTGGCCGAGGAGCGCACCGCGACCGCGATGTCGCCGCCACCGTTCTCGTTGCACAGCTGTGCGTAGGCGTCGCGGATCGCCTGGTCCAGCTCCGGCTGCAGCGGCGCGTCGATCACCCAGCCGCGGATTTCCTTGCCGGCGGCGGTCAGCGCGCCCACGTCTTCCACGTCCAGCGTGGCCAGCTTGTCGAAGATGCGCTGGTACAGATCGTTGTGGGCGACGAAGGCCTTGAACGCTTCGGCGGTGGTGGCGAATCCGCCCGGCACGGACACGCCGAGCCCCGCCAGATTGCCGATCATTTCGCCGAGGGAGGAATTCTTGCCACCGACGCGAGCCAGGTCGGCCAGGCGCAGCTCATGCAACCACAGGATGTTCTCGTTCAAGCGCGATGCTCCGTTAGGCCATCGCCCGAGGCGGGCTGAATGGCCGCGTCCGTGAGGGAAGAAGCCGATATGATGCAGTGCGCACCCGAGCCGGCACAAGCGAAGCGGGCGCATCCGTTGGGTTTCAGCCAGGAGAATGCAGGCAATGTCGACGATCAGACCGGTGTTCTACGTGTCCGATGGAACCGGTATCACCGCTGAAACCATTGGGCATAGCCTGCTCACCCAGTTCAGCGGTTTCAGCTTCGTCACCGACCGCATGTCGTTCGTCGACGATCCGGAAAAAGCCCGCGACGCCGCGCAGCGGATCCATGCGGCAGGGGAGCGCTATCAGGTTCGGCCGATCGTGGTCAACTCCTGCGTCGATCCGCAACTGAGCATGCTGCTGGCCGAGAGCGGGGCGCTGATGCTCGACGTGTTCGCGCCCTTCATCGAGCCGCTGGAGCGCGAATTGAACGCGCCGCGGCACTCGCGGGTGGGACAGGCGCACGGTCTGGTCGACTTCGAGACCTACCACCGCCGCATCAACGCGATGAACTTCGCGCTCGCGCACGACGACGGCATCGCGCTTACCTACGACGAAGCCGACGTGATCCTGGTGGCGGTGTCGCGCGCGGGCAAGACCCCGACCTGCATCTACTTGGCGCTGCATTACGGCGTGCGCGCGGCGAACTATCCGTTGACCGACGAGGACCTGGAGAGCGATCGGCTGCCACCGCGGCTGCGCGCGTATCGCAACAAGCTGTTCGGGCTGACCATCGATCCGGAGCGGCTGCAGCAGATCCGCCAGGAGCGGCGGCCGAATTCGCGTTACTCCAACGCCGAGACCTGCCGGCGCGAAGTGGCGGCGGCCGAAACCATGTTCCGCATGGAGCGGATTCCGACCCTGAGCACCACGCATACCTCGATCGAGGAGATTTCCAGCAAGGTGCTGGCGACGCTGGGACTGCAGCGCGAGATGTTCTGAGAGAGGGTGTGACTGGCCAGCGCGCGCCGGTCGGGCGGGGCCGTTCCTGGCGGCGACGGCATTTCCGCACGTCCTCGCAGGGATTTCCACGGTAGGCCGCTGGCGCCGATCCGTCAATGCTGCCGCCGGCGCGATCCAGCGTGTAGGATCGGTCCATGCAGCACGCCATGACCCGCAGCGAACGCATCCCCCGGCTCAGCCGTTTCGGCTGGCTGATGGGGCTGTACGCCGAGAACTATCTGCACCTGAATCGCCTGTTCGTGCCGGCCGACCTGGCCGCCGGCAGCTACGTGTCCAGCATCGGCGACGGCCTGGACCTGCGCCTGGACGTGATCGAGCGTCACCGCTACACCGTCGAACTGCGCCTGACCTACGATCTGTGCGACCCGCTGACCGGCGAGCCGGACCCGTCGGCCTACGTGCGCCTGTACCTGGACGCGCGCCAGGCCGAGACCACGCATTGCTATGTCGGCCGCCGCTGGCAGGACGTGATGGGGCTGTACCCGCCGCCGGCGGAACTGATCAGCCATCGCATGCGTATGAACACCTTCCTCGGCAAATGGCTGGAATATCTGGCCGAGCGCGGCCACGGCGTGGCCACGCTGCGATCGGCGCCGCCGTTGCCGCGCGCGGCGCAGGACGCGGCGACGCCCGCCGTCTAGCCACAGGCTGGACCAGGCGACGGCGCGGTTACGGCATACTGCGCGCCCGTCGTCCTCTGCCTTCGTCGCATGCCTTACACCCCCATCGTCGCCACCTTGGGCTACGTGCTCTCGCCCGATCGCAGCCAGGTGCTGCTGGTCCATCGCAATGCCCGGCCCGGCGACCATCACCTGGGCAAGTACAACGGCCTGGGCGGCAAGGTGGAGGCGGACGAGGACGTCCTGGCCGGCATGCGCCGCGAGATCCTGGAGGAGGCCGGCATCACCTGCGAGGCGTTGCAGTTGCGCGGCACCATCAGCTGGCCGGGCTTCGGCAAGCACGGCGAGGACTGGCTGGGCTTCGTGTTCCTGATCGAGGCCTACGCGGGCGAGCCGTTCGCCGAGAACGCCGAGGGCACGCTGGCCTGGGTGCCGATCGCGCAGATGGACACGCTGCCGCTGTGGGAGGGCGATCGCCATTTCCTGCCGCTGGTGTTCGATGGCGACCCGCGCCCGTTCCACGGGGTCATGCCATACCGCGACGGACGCATGCAGTCCTGGCGCTACTCGCGGGTCTGACGCGCTCGCGCTGCCGTAAAGCCCCTCTCCCCTCGGGAGAGGGGTTGGGGTGAGGGTACGGCGCGAAAGCGACGCGCGCAGTTTGGTTGCAGCAGGCTCCGCCCGTACCCTCATCCGGCCCTTCGGGCCACCTTCTCCCGACGGGAGAAGGAACAGCCTGTTCCTGCCGCTGGTATTCGACGGCGACCCACGCCCGTTCCGCGGGGTCATTCCGTATCGCGACGGACGCATGCAGTCCTGGCGCGACTCGCGGGTCCGACACGCTCGCGCTGCCGTAAAGCCCCTCTCCCATCGGGAGAGGGGTTGGGGTGAGGGTACGACGCGAAAGCGACGCGCGGAGTTTGATTGCGCCAGGCTTCGCCCGTACCCTCATCCGGCCCTTCGGGCCACCTTCTCCCGACGGGAGAAGGAACAGCCTATTCCTGCCGCTGGCGTTCGACGGCGACCCACGCCCGTTCCACGGGGTCATGCCGTACCGCGACGGATGCATGCAGTCCTGGCGCTACTCGCGGGTCTGACGCGCTCGCGCTGCCGTAAAGCCCCTCTCCCATCGGGAGAGGGGTTGGGGTGAGGGTATGGCGCGAAAGCGACTCGCGGAGTTTGGGGGGGCGAGGGTGCGGCGCCAAGCGTCTCGCGATGTTTGGTTGCACCAGGTTTCGCCCGTACCCTCATCCGGCCCTTCGGGCCACCTTCTCACGTCGGGAGAAGGAACAGCCTCTGCCTTTCGCGTCGGGGGATGGGCGAGGGGCCGGCGCGCCGCTCGGTCGAACGCTCGCGCGACACCGCCTCCGTTTTGTCCACAGCGGCTGTGGATCGATCCTGCACAAGCCTGTGGGCAAACTGGCCAAGTCGCTGAAATGGCTGCCCGATTCTGCCGTGTGGCGAAAATTTCATCAGTCCCGGTCGCGCTTCTCCACAGCTGGTGTGGATGAAAGCGCACGAACGCTGTGGATAAGATGCCAGTGGCGTTGTGCCACAACGGCAGCCGCCGCAATGGCGAAAAATTGACCAGCGTCGATCGCGCGACCCAGCAGGCGCACGTGCGCGCTTGCCGCAGCGCTACTGCGCGGTCCAGCCGCCGTCGATGGCGATGGTCTGCGCGGTGATGTTGCGCGCCGCCGGCGAGGCCAGGAACGCCACGCAGCCGGCCAGTTCGTCGTAGGCGATGAACACGCCCTTGGGCATCGGCTTGAGCATCACCTGGGCGATCACGTCGGCTTCGGAAATGCCGCGGGTGCGCGCCTGGTCGGCGATCTGCTTGTCCACCAGCGGCGTTTTCACATAGCTGGGGCAGAGCGTGTTGATGGTGATGTCGGTGTCGGCGGTCTCCAGTGCGATCACCTTGGAGAAGCCGACCAGGCCGTGCTTGGCGGCGACGTAGGCGCTCTTGTACGGGCTGGCGACCAGCGAGTGGATGCTGCCGATGTTGACGATGCGGCCGAAGCCGCGTTCGCGCATGCCCGGCAGCACCGCCTGGGTCAGCCGGGCGACCCCGGTCAGCATCACCTCCACCAGCAGGCTCCACTTGTCCATCGGGAACTCCTGCAGCGGCGCCACATGCTGCAGCCCGGCGTTGTTGACCAGCACGTCCACCGGCCGGCTGACGGCGGCCAGCGCCGCGGCGATGCTGTCCGCACTGGCCACGTCCAGCGCCACCGCCTCGGCCGAGCCGCCGGCCTGGCGCACCTGCGCGGCGACCGTTTCGGCGGCCTTGAGGTCGAGGTCGCTGACGACGATGTGGCGGCCGTCGGCGGCCAGTGCGTGGGCGATGCCGGCGCCGATGCCGCTGGCGGCGCCGGTGATCAGGACGGTCTGCATGGGGAGTACCTGCGCGGAGTGGGGGGCGATCAGCGTAGCAGCGCGCCGCGACGCCTGGCAGCGGCCGCTCGCCAGTGCGGCGGCGCCACGCTACCCTGTGCCGTCGCTCGCCGCTCACGCCGGATCCGCCACGTTATGCCGATGAAACGCCACTTCTCCATGCTGCGCGAGTTCCAGCTGGCCGACTGGTTCACCCTCGCCAACGCCTTCTGCGGCACCGGCGCGGTGTTCGCGGCGATGCGCTTCCTGCAGGACGGCCGCCGCAGCGACCTGCTGTTCGGCATGGCGCTGATCCCGCTGGCATTCGTGTTCGACGCGCTGGACGGGCGGGTGGCGCGCTGGCGCAAGTCGTCCTCGACCCTGGGCCGCGAGCTGGACTCGCTCGCCGACGTGATCTCCTTCGGCGTGGCCCCGGCGGCGCTGGCCTACGCCTGCGGCATGCAGGGCGGCTGGGACTGGCTGGTGCTGAGCTTCTTCGTCTGCTGCGGGGTCAGCCGCCTGGCCCGCTACAACGTCACCGCCGAGCAGATCGCCGGCGACGGCGACAAGGTGCCGTACTTCGAGGGCACGCCGATCCCGAGCAGCCTCGGCCTGGTCATCGTGCTGGCGATCGCCGCGCACCTGGGCCATATCGGCGACGCCTTGTGGTGGGGCGAGTGGCGGTTGGGGCCGTGGCTGCTGCACCCGCTGGCGCTGCTGTTCGCGCTGTCCGGCTCGCTGATGATCAGCAAGACGCTACGCATCCCCAAGCCCTGATCGCAGCGGGTTGCTATCATCGCGGGCCAGGTCTGGAGAGTGGCGATGAAGGCTAGCGGCGGTGGCGCCGGCGATTTCGAGGCGATGACGCGGCAGTACTGGGACGCCTGGAGCGCCGCATTGCGCCAGGGCGCAGTGGCCCCCGCGTCGCACGCAGCTGGCGATGGCGCCGGTTCCTGGCGCGAGGCGATCGCGGCCTGGAGCCAGTGGCTGCCGCGCGGCAGCGCGCCGCAGGCCGAGGACGCGCTGGCGCAGTTCCAGCAGCAGGCCGGCGACTGGCTCGGCGCGATGCAGCAGGTGGCAGCGCAGTTCGCCGGTCGCGACGCCAGCAGTGCCGACGTCGCCGACGCCTGGAAGCGACAGGTACAGGGTCAACGCGAGCAATTGCTGCAGTGGCTGCTGGGTGCGGTGCGCGGGGCCGGCCAGGCCGGGATCGACCCGTGGCTGCAGCAGGCGGCGCAGTGGCTGCAGGGCCTGCAACGCGACAGTGGCCCATGGTTGCAGATGCCCGGGTTCGGCCCGGCGCGCAACCACCAGGCGCGATGGCGGGCGCTGGCCAAGGCCCAGCAGGACTATCAGGCGCAGTTGCAGGCCTATCTGGGGCTGCTGCAGGTTGCCATCGACCGCGCCTTCGGCCTGTTCGAGGAGAAGCTGCGCGCGCACGAGGATCCGGGCCGGCAACTGACCAACGCGCGGGCGATGTTCGATCTGTGGATCGACGCGGCCGAGGAAGCGTACGCGGCGGCCGCGCTGTCGCCGGAGTTCCGCCAGGTCTACGCCGACGTCGCGAACGCGCAGATGCGCCTGCGCGCCCTGCTGCAGCGCGAGACAGAGCAGGTGTGCGAGCAGGTGGGCCTGCCCACGCGTACCGAACTGGATGCCGCGCATCGGCGCATCGCCGACCTGGAACGGCGGCTGCGACGACTAGAGCGCGGCGAAGGGCAGGGCGCGACTGCCGAGGCCGGACCTGCACCGGTTGCTCCGGTCCCGGCTGCGCCGCAGAAGAGCCCCCGGAAGACCGCGGCCAAGTCGGCCCCTGCGCGGGCGGCAGCCGCCGCGCCCAAATCCAAGTCCAAATCCAACGCCGCCACGCCAGCGAAGGCCACGCCCGCCGCCAAGTCGCGGCGGGCCGGGACCACGCCGGCGGCACGCCGGAGTCGCGCATGAAGGGACCGCTGAGTTTCAGCAGCGACGATCTGGTCCAGGAAACCCTGGAGCTGCAGCGCAAGCTGCTTGAGGGCCTGCGCGTGCTGCCGGGCCTGGACACGGTGGACTACGGCGCCACCGCGCGCCAGGAAGTGTGGCGCGACGGCAAGGTGGTGCTGTACCGCTTCGTCGGCGAACGCCCGCCCACCGCCAAGGTGCCGCTGCTGATCGTCTATGCCCTGGTCAACCGCCCGTACATGGTCGACCTGCAGGCCGACCGCTCGCTGGTGCAGGGACTGCTGGCGCTGGGCGAGGACGTCTATGTGCTGGACTGGGGCTACCCGGACCGCTCCGAGCGCTACCTGACGCTGGAGGACTACCTGCTGCGCTACATCGACGGCGCGGTGGACCATCTGCGTTCCGCCGGCGGCGGCGCCCCCGTCAACATGCTCGGCATCTGCCAGGGCGGCACGTTCTCGCTGTGCTACGCGGCTTTGCAGCCGGAGAAAGTGCGCAACCTGATCACCATGGTCACCCCGGTGGATTTCCACACCCCGGACAACATGCTGTCCAACTGGGCGCGCCAGGTCGACGTCGACCTGTTCGTGGACACGCTGGGCAACGTGCCGGCGGACCTGATGAACGTCAGCTACCTGATGCTCAAGCCGTTCCGCCTGAACCTGCAGAAGTACGTCGGCCTGCTCGACATCCTCGACGATCCGCGGGCGCTGGAGGACTTCCTGCGCATGGAGAAATGGATCTTCGATTCGCCGGATCTGGCCGGCGAGACCTTCCGCGAGTTCGTCAAGCAGTTCTATCAGGACAACGCGCTGATGCACGGGCGCGCGCGCATCGGTGCGCACACGGTGGACCTGGGTCGGGTCACCATGCCGGTGCTCAACGTCTATGCCGAGCAGGACCACCTGGTGCCGCCGGATGCGTCGCGGGCGCTGCGCGGCGTGGTCGGCAGCCGCGACTACGCCGAACTGAGTTTCCGCGGCGGCCATATCGGTATCTACGTCTCCGGCCGCGCCCAACGCGAAGTGCCGGCGGCGCTGCATCAGTGGCTGGCCGAGCGCGATGGCGGGCACTGAGCGCCAGCGGCGACGCGTCGTGCCGCCAGGGGCGCGTCTTGCTGGCGTCGTCTTGGCGGTGGCGCTGGCCTGGCTGAGCGTGGAGCGCGGCATCGCTGCGCCTGCGGCCGCGGCCGACCGTGAAATCCGCGGACTGCTGGCGGCGTTGCAGTCCTCGCCGTGCCGGTTCCAACGCAACGGGACCTGGTACTCCGGTCGCGAGGCCGAGGCGCATCTGCAGCGCAAGTATGCGGCACTGCGTTCGCGCGACCTGGTGGACAGCGCCGAGCAGTTCATCGCGCGAGGCGCCAGCCGCAGCAGCGTCAGCGGAAGCGCCTACCGTGTCGCCTGTCCTGGCCGGCCGGAGCAGGAGGCGGCGGCCTGGTTCGAGCAACAATTGGCGGCGTTGCGCCGTCACGCCGCGCCCGCGCCGGCGCGCGTAGAGTGAGCCAGCCGCCGTCGCTGGAGCCGCTGCCATGTCGCAACCCCGTTCGCTGTCGCGCTCGTTGAACGACCGCATGATCGCGGGCGTGATGGGCGGGATCGCCCACCGCTTCGGCTGGAATGCAACTCTGCTGCGGGTGCTGTACGTGGTCGGGTCGATCGTCTCGGCCGCCTTCCCCGGCATCCTGGTCTATCTGATCCTGTGGCTGCTGATTCCCAACGAAGCCGATTGACGCGGCCGCTGTCGCGGGTCTGGCGCCGTGCCGGCATCGCCGTCGGCGTCCTCTGGACCTCGCCGAACACTGTCCTGGGCATGCTCGTCGGGACCATCGCGCTGGCCTTCGGTGCGCGCCTGCGCTTCAGCCGACGCGAACTGGCGCTGGTGTTCGAACGCGTGCCGATGCGGCCACGCGGGGCGATGACGCTGGGCAACGTGATCCTGCTCAGCGCAGACGATCTGGACGTGGCCTGCGCCACCTACGAACACGCTGCCGGTCGTTGCCGGCATCCTGCGGTACGGCTCGGCGACCACGAACGTGCGCACGTGCTGCAGTACATGCTGCTCGGGCCGCTGTTCCTGCCGGTGTACCTGGCCTGCGGCGGGGTCAGCGTGCGCAATCCATTGGAACGCGCCGCCGATCGCTATGCGCTGTACGGTCGGGGTTGGTGGCCGGGGACGGGTTGAGCGCGTGGCGTCCGCAAACCGCTGCTTTCGCAATGCACGACGTTGCCGCGCAGGAGCGGCTTCAGCCGCGACGGGCTTTCCCGGGAACGCCCCGGTCGCGGCTGAAGCCACTCGTACGGATGTACCAGAGGCGCTTGTTGGTGGCTCGGGTCAGTCGAGCCGGGAAAAACCGAACAGGCGCTTGAGCGGGTGCGCATGCCGCTCGATCTGGGCGCGCAGCAGGCCGGCGCCGATCATGCTGTAGGTGATGCCGTTGCCGCCGTAGGCCATGGCGAACTGCACGCGCGGGCCGTGCTGCGGGTGCGGGCCGAAGAACGGCAGGCCGTCCTCGGTCTCGGCGAAGGTGCCGGCCCAGGCGAAGGTCGGCTGCAAATCCAGTCCCGGCATCACCTTGGCGATCTTGCGCGACAGCGTGCGCGCCTTGCTGTCCACGCGCGCGTCGCGGCGCGCCGGCACGTCCACGCTGTCGTCCTCGCCGCCGGCGACGATGCGGCCGTTGCCGGTGCTGCGCAGGTACAGATACGGCCGCGCACTTTCCCAGATCATGGTGTCGCGCAATGGGCCGAGGACGGAAGGCTCGAGCGGGTCGCTGACGAAGGCGTAGCTGCTGCGGTTGCGTGCCACGCGTTGATCCAGCCAGTGCTGGTTGGCGTAGCCGGCGGCCATCACCACATGGCCGGCGCGCACCTGCGCGCCATGATCGGTGTGCAGGGTCACGCCGCGGCCAGTGACCACGATCCGCGCGATGCGGGTGCGGTCGTAGACGCCGACGCCGCGTCGGAAGGCGCGGCCGAGCAGGCGATAGGTGAGGCGGTACGGATCCACCCGTGCCGCCTGGTGGCTGAGGATCGCGCCGTGCGCCTGCAGGCCGTAGTCCGCGTCCAGCGTCTGCGCGTCCAGCCATTCCACGTCCAGGCCGTGTCGCGCGCGCACTTCCAGCTCTTCCAGCAGCACCCGCACGTGGCGGCGTTTGCTGGCGTAGTACAGGCTGTCGTTCCAGCCGAAGTCGACATCGCGCAGCGGCCGGACCAGGTCGCGCAACTGCTCCAGCGCCTGGGCGCAGGCGCCGTAGGCGAGGGCGGCGGCAGGTTCGCCATAGCGCTTGGCCAGATCGATCAGATGGGTGTCGATCTCGTACTGCAGCAGGGCGGTGCTGGCCGCGGTGCTGCCCCAGCCGATGTCGCGCTGCTCCAGGACCGTCACGGCATGCCCGTGCGCGCTCAGTTCTTCGGCGATCAAGGCGCCGGTGATACCGCCGCCGACGACCGCGACATCGCAGCGCACGTCGTCGCGCAGCTGCGGAAAGCTCTGCATCAGGCCGTTGCGGACCGACCAGAAGGGATAACCGCTCTTGAGATCCATGACGCCCCGGCGCAGAAAGGATGTGCGACTTAGGCGCAGGTCCGGTTAAGTCCGCGTGAGCCGCCGCGGACGTCATGTTCGGGCAAACAGCCGCGATTAATCTCGGTGCAGAAGTCCCTCACATGGCGCTGTGTATGGTGCGCGCCAGTTCCACGAATTCCCTGTAGAGGAAGCGTCATGTCGGTCGTTCTGTATATCGGTGGCAGCAAGGACGGAGAGAAGGGCGTCGTGCCCTACGGGTTCCGCAAGTCCATGAAGGAAACCGAGGCAGGCCCGGAGATCTATGTCGAGCGCGTGCTGGCATTGAGCGATCGGCAGGTGCGGATCATGGCGCTGGAGTCGCTGCAGGACGATATCGTGGTAGAACGCCTGCACAGGTATTATTCGCGTTGACGCCGGCGTGCGAACCCCGGTGTGGCCGCCCGCCTAGGCGGGCCAGCGACGGTTCGCATCGACCTGCCACCGACCATGCCCGCACCAGAAACCAGCAACACCTCGGCGCCGCCGACGACCGTCGACCCCAACGCACCCACCGACATGTCCAATCAGCGCAGCGATATTTTCTTCGCTGCGGTGCAGACCACGCGCATGCCGATGATCGTGACCGATCCGCGGCAGCCGGACAATCCGATCATCTTCGTCAACCGCGCGTTCCTGGAAATGACCGGTTACGGTCGCGAGGAATTGATCGGCAATAACTGCCGCTTCCTGCAGGGGCCGGACACCGATCGCGAGACCGTACGCAGCGTCCGCGACGCCATTACCTCGCATGACGAAGTGGCGGTGGAGATCCTCAACTATCGCAAGGACGGTTCCAGCTTCTGGAATGCGCTGTATATCTCCCCGGTGTATGACGACCGCGGCGAGCTGGTGTATTTCTTCGGTTCGCAGCTGGACGTCAGCCGTCGCCGCGATGCCGAGGACGCGCTGCGCCAGGCGCAGAAGATGGAGGCGCTGGGTCAGCTGACCGGCGGCATCGCGCACGACTTCAACAACCTGCTGCAGGTCATGTCCGGGTATCTGGAACTGATCGAGCACGCGGTCGAGAGCGACCCGCTGAATCCGTCGCTGCTGCGCAAGAGCGTGGACCGCGCACGCGATGCCGCCGGCCAGGCCGCACGCCTGACCCAGCAGCTGCTGGCGTTCGCGCGCAAGCAGAAGCTGGAAGGACGCGTGCTCAATCTCAATGCCCTGGTGGCCGGGATGAGCGATGTGGCCGAGCGCACGCTGGGCGACGGCATCGCGTTCTCGCTGGAGCTGTCGCCGGACCTGCGCAACTGCCGGATCGACCCGACGCAGGCCGAAGTGGCGCTGCTCAACATCCTGATCAATGCGCGCGACGCCATGGCCGACCAGGCGGCGCCGCGTCTGGTGATCCAGACCCGCAACGTCTCGGTGCGCGCGGACGAACCCACCACCTACGACAACCTGCTGCCCGGCCACTACGTGTGCGTGTCGATCACCGACAACGGCAGCGGCATGCCGCCGGAGGTGCTGGCGCGCGTGCTGGATCCGTTCTTCACCACCAAGGAAGAGGGCAAGGGCACCGGCCTGGGTCTGTCCATGGTCTACGGCTTCGCCAAGCAGTCCGGCGGTGCGGTGCGCCTGTATTCGGAGGAGGGCCACGGCACCACCGTACGCCTGTACTTCCCGATCGACGACAACGTCGAGAACATGGCCCCGCGCGATTCGCGCACGCGCCGTCCGTTCGATCGCCAAGGCGACGAGACCATCCTGATCGTCGAGGACCGGCCGGACATCGCCGAACTGGCGCGGCTGTTCCTGGGCGACCAGGGCTATGCCACGCACGTGGTGTACAACGCGCGCGAGGCGCTGGAGCTGCTCGACACCGGCGTGCACGTGGACTTGCTGTATTCGGACCTGATCATGCCCGGCGGCCTCAACGGCGTGATGCTGGCGCGCGAGGCGCGGCGGCGCCGGCCCAAGATCAAGGTGCTGCTGACCACCGGCTATGCCGAGTCCTCGATCGAGCGTACCGATGCCGGCGGCAACGAGTTCGAGGTGCTGGCCAAGCCGTACAACCGCCAGGAGCTGATCCGCAAGGTGCGCATGGTGCTGGACGGGCCGAACGGCGTCACCTGACGCCGCCAGCTTGGCGCGCGCCTGTCAACGGGTTCCCCGGCGGCGCGCGCACTGCGAAAATGCGGGTTTTCCGCAAGGCGGCTTCGGCCGGACGCAATGCACGACACTCAGCTCGCCCAGCAGATCGCCAACACCATCGCCGCCGAGATCGGCGCGCAGCCGGCGCAGGCGCGCGCCGCCATCGCCTTGCTCGACGAGGGCGCCAGCGTCCCGTTCATCGCACGCTACCGTAAGGAAGTCACCGGCGGGCTCGACGACACCCAGTTGCGCAACCTGGAAGTGCGCCTGACTTATCTGCGCGAACTGGAAGAGCGCCGCGCCTCGGTGCTCGCCAGCATCGCCGAGCAGGGCAAGCTCAGCGACGAACTGCGTGCGGAGATCGTCGCCGCCGACACCAAGTCGCGGCTGGAAGACCTGTACCTGCCATACAAGCCCAAGCGGCGCACGCGCGCGCAGATCGCCCGCGAGGCCGGGCTGGAACCGCTCGCCGATGGCCTGCTGGCCGATCCGGGCCAGGTGCCGGAAACCTTCGCCGCTGGCTTCGTCGATGCCGACAAGGGCGTGGCCGACGTCAAGGCCGCGCTGGAAGGCGCGCGCGCGATCCTGATGGAGCGCTGGGGCGAGGATGCCGCTCTGGTCGGCGAACTGCGCACCTGGCTGGGCGAGGTGGGCGTCATCCGCGCCCGCGTGGCCGAGGGCAAGGAGCAGGAAGGCGCCAAGTACCGCGACTACTTCGATCACGCCGAAGCACTGGCCAAGATTCCTTCGCACCGATTGCTGGCGCTGTTCCGCGCGCGCCGCGAGGAGATCGTGTATCTGGAACTGGATCCCGGCAGCGAGGCCGAAGCCGGCCACCAGTACGCCGAAGGCCGCGTCGCGCTGCGCGCCGGCATCGCCAACCAGGGCCGTCCGGGCGACCGCTGGCTGCTGGATGCCTGTCGCCTGACCTGGCGCGCCAAGCTGCACATGCACCTGCTGCTGGACCTGTTCAACCAGGCGCGCGAAAAGGCCGAGGCCGAGGCGATCGCGGTGTTCGGCGACAACCTGCAGGACCTGATGCTGGCCGCGCCGGCCGGGCCGCGCGTGACCCTGGGCCTGGACCCGGGCATCCGCACCGGCTGCAAGATCGCGGTGGTCGACGCCACTGGCAAGCTGCTGGCCACCGACACCATCTATCCGCACGAGCCGCGCCGGCAGTGGGACCAGTCGCTGCACACGCTGCGGCAGCTGTGCACGCAGCACGGCGTGGAGCTGATCGCGATCGGCAACGGCACCGCCAGCCGCGAGACCGACAAGCTGGCTGCGGACTTGATCAAGCAGAATCCGCAGCTGAAGCTGGAAAAGATCGTGGTCAGCGAAGCCGGTGCCTCGGTGTATTCGGCGTCCGAGTTCGCCGCCAAGGAGTTCCCGCAGCTCGACGTGTCGCTGCGCGGCGCGGTGTCGATCGCGCGGCGCCTGCAGGATCCGCTGGCGGAACTGGTCAAGATCGAGCCCAAGGCGATCGGCGTGGGCCAGTACCAGCACGACGTCGACCAGTACCGCCTGGCGCGGGCGCTGGACGCGCGGGTGGAGGACTGCGTGAACGCGGTCGGCGTGTACGTCAACACCGCCTCGGCGGCGCTGCTGTCGCGCGTGTCCGGGCTGTCGTCGAGCGTGGCCGAGAACATCGTGCGCCACCGCGACGACAACGGCCCGTTCAAGCGCCGCAAGGATCTGCTCAAGGTGCCGCGGCTGGGCGACAAGACGTTCGAACAATGCGCTGGCTTCCTGCGCATCGCCGATGGCGAGGAACCGCTGGACGCTTCGGCGGTGCACCCGGAAGCCTATCCGGTGGTGGAGCGCATCGTCGGTGCCACCGGCAAGCCGATCAAGGCGCTGATCGGCGATGGCGGCTTCCTGCGCGGGCTCAAGCCGGACCAGTTCACTGACGAGAAGTTCGGCCTGCCGACGGTACGCGACATCCTCAAGGAACTGGAGAAGCCGGGCCGCGATCCGCGCCCGGAGTTCAAGGCGGCGCGCTTCGCCGACGGCGTGGAGGACATCAAGGACCTCAAGCCGGGCATGGTGCTGGAAGGCGTGGTCAGCAACGTCGCTGCCTTCGGCGCGTTCGTCGACATCGGTGTGCACCAGGATGGCCTGGTGCACATCTCCGCGCTCTCGGACAGCTACGTCAAGGATCCGCGCGACGTGGTCAAGGCCGGCGACATCGTCAAGGTCAAGGTGCTGGAAGTGGACGTGGCGCGCAAGCGCATCGCGCTGACCCGGCGCCTGGACGACACGCCGGCGCCGGCGCGTCCGACCGACCGCGACCGCGACGCACGTGGCGCCGGCGGCCCGCCGCGGCGCGAGCGCGACGGGCGTGGCAATGCGGGCGGCGGCAATGCCAAGCCGCGGCCGGCTGCCGCGGCGCCGGTCAACAGCGCGCTGGCCGACGCGTTCGCGCGCGCCAAGCGCAGCTGAGGTTCCAGCAGAAAAAATCCGGCGCGCTCGCGCCGGTGCATCCAGTGCCGGCCGCACGGTGCAGCCGCGCAGCGCCGACTCAGGCCGATTCGGCGCGTTGGCTCTGGTCGGTGGCGAGCGCGGCCGGTGCCGGCGCCACCAGCGATGCGGCCAGCCCGAGCAGCTTGACCGGATCCACCGGCTTGCCCAGGTGCGCATCGAAGCCGGCCTCCAGGGCCAGCGCGCGATCCTCGCTGCGCACGTAGGCGGTCAGCGCGATGGCCGGGATGCGGCTGGCTGCGCCGACACCACGGGCGCGGATGCTGCGGATCAGGCTGTGGCCGTCGCGGCGCGGCATGCCGACGTCGCTGACCAGCAGCGCATAGGGCCGTTCGCGCAGCAGCGCTTCGGCATCGTCGGCGCAGACCGCGGCCTCGACCACGGCACCGGCTTCCTGCAGGAAGCGCTGGGTGACGCCCCGCGAATCCATGTCGTCGTCCACCACCAGCACGCGCACGCCATCCAGGCGAATGCCGTCACGCCGCAGCATGCCGCCGGACAGGGCGGTATCGTTGCCACGGCGGATCGGATCCAGGCTCTGTACGTCGTTGCGCGGCAGCAGCAGGGTGAAGGTCGCGCCGAGGCCGACGCCGTCGCTGCTGACCGACAACTGTCCCTGGTGCAGTTCGGCCAGCTGCTTGGCGATCGCCAGGCCCAGGCCGAGGCCGCCGGCGCTGCGCGTGCTGCTGGCGTCGGCCTGGCGGAAGCGGTCGAACACGTGCGGCAGGAACGCCGGGTCGATGCCGATGCCGGTATCGCCGACGGCGATGCGGACGTGGGTGCTGGTGCTGTCCAGGGTCACCGTGACCGTGCCGGCGCTGGGGGTGAACTTGATGGCGTTGCCGATCAGATTGGTCAGCACCTGCTGCAGCCGCACCCGATCGCCCAGATAGGGCAGGGCGGTCGCTTCGTCGGCGACCAGCGCGATGTCGATGCCCTTGTTCTGCGCGCCGGGGCGCGCCGCATCGATGGTCTCGCTGAGCAGTGCGCGCAGGTCCAGCTCGCCGGCCTCCAGGCGGACCTTGCCGGACAGGATGGCGCTCATGTCCAACAGGTCGTCGATGATCTGCGCCTGCGAATGCGCGCTGCGCTCGATCACCTCCAGGCCCTTGGTCAGGTCCTTCTGGCGCACCGCATCGTCCTGCATCAGCCGCGACCAGCCCAGGATCGCGTTCAGCGGCGTGCGCAGCTCGTGGCTGAGCGTGGCCAGGAACTCGTCCTTCATGCGGCTGGCGCGTTCGGCCTCGCTGCGCGCGCTCTGCTCGGCGGCGAGCAGTTGCTGCAGGCGCAGGTCGGTGCCGCGGCGCTCGATGATGATGCCGGCCAGGTGCGAGGCGGAGCGCGCAAGATCCTGTTCGTGCGGGTTGGGGTAGTGCACGAACGGGTAGTACAGCGCGACCACGCCCAGCACTTCGCCGTCGCTGGCCAGGATCGGCGTCGAGCAGCAGGCGACGATGTCCGCCTCCAGGGCGGTCGCCAGATACGCCTGCCAATGCGGGTTCACCCGCACGTCGCTGCACAGCACCTGCCGGCGCAGATAGGCGGCGCGCCCGCAGCAGCCGGTGTTGGGGTCGATCGGCAGGCGCTGCACCGCCTTGCGGAAGGCGGGCGGCATGCTCGGCGCGGCGCCTTCCAGCAGGCACTGGCGGTGCTCGTCGACCAGCATGATGGTGCAGCGCAGGCCGACATCGCTCTGCGACTCGATGCCGCGCGCGATCGCCTCCAGCACCGTGCTCAGCGGCTTGCCGGTGGTGATCATCTCCAGCGCCGCACGCTCGGCGGTGGTGGCATTCTCGATGCGCTTGCGCTCGGCGATGTCCAGCAGCGAGCCGATGAAGCCCAGGAACTGGCCGGACGAACTGAAGCGCGGCGTGGCGGTGTCCACGCACCAGCGGTACTCGCCGTCGTGGCGGCGCAGGCGGTATTCCACGGTGTAGGCGCGGCGGTCGGCGCAGGCGCGCGCGAGGGTGCGGCCGACCGTGGCCAGGTCGTCGGCATGGATCATTTCCTGCCAGCCGCTGCCCAGCGCCTCCTGCTCGCTCTGCCCGGTGAACAGATACCACTGGCGGCTGATGTATTCGCAGTCGCCGTCGGCATTGGACATCCAGATCATCACCGGCGCGTTGTCGCACAGCTGGCGGAAGCGCAGTTCGCTTTCCTGCAGGCGCTGCTCGACCAGACGGCGGTCGTGGATGTCGGTGTTGGTGCCGATCCAGCGCACGATGCGGCCGCTGTCGTCGCGGATCGGCAGGGCGCGGCCGAGATGCCAGCGGTACTCGCCGTCGTGGCGGCGCAGCGGGTACTCGATCTCGTACGGCTTGCCGCTGCGCAGCGCTTCCGGCCACACCTCCATGACCCGTGCCAGGCCTTCCTCGGTGTGCACATGGCGCCAGCTGTCGTAGCCGGCCTCGCCGACCGGCAGCCCGGTGTACTCGTACCAGCGGCGGTTGAAGTAGTCGACGTGGCCGTCGGGCATGGCGGTGAACACGATCTGCGGCATCGCATCGGCCAGTTCGCTCAGGCGCGCGGCACTGCTGGCCAGTGCGCTTTGCGCGCCCGCGCGTTGCATCGATTCCCAGCAGCGCGCCGCCACCAGCCGCACCAGCTCGATCTCGGCCGAGGTCCACACGCGCGGCTGGGCCTGGTGCACGCCGATCGCGGCCACCAGGCGGCCGGCCTTGTGCAGCGGCGCGGTCAGCACGGCGCGCATGCCCAGACGACGGTAGTTCTGGTCGTCCAGGCGCATCGGCGGCTGGTGGGTCTCGGTGTCCTGCACCACCCACGGCCGGTTTTCGCGCATGCAGTCCAGCAGGTCGCTGCCGAAATCGCTGAAGCGCGAGCGCCCGGTCAGGTGCGAGGCGCCGTCGACGTAGTCGGCGCGCACGTCGAACACGTCCTCGTCCGCCTCGACGATCGCGTAGGCGCAGCGATTGGCGCCGAGGTGCTGGCCGAGCAGGGCGGCACCGGTCTCGCAGATGGCTTCGGTGCTGTGAAGGTTCTGCAGGGTGTCCTCGAGCATCAGCAGGAAGCTGTCGTGCGCCTGCGCGCGCGCCTGTTCGGTGCGGTCGATGCCATGCACCAGGATTCCGCTGACCCGGCCCTCGGCGTCGTGCATCGGCTGGTACACGCATTCCAGCGTGGTGTCCGAGGTCGCTTCGTGCGGACTGCGGCACAGCTGGAAGGTCATCGACTCGTCGATGAACGGCACGCCGCTGGTGCGGACGTTGTCGAGCAGGCCAATGACGCCCTGATGCTGGATTTCGGGGATGGCCTCGGTCAGCGGCCGGCCGACCACCTCGCGCGGTCCGACCAGCTGCTGGTAGCGCCGGTTGACGGTCTCGATCACGTAATCCGGGCCGCGCAGGATCGCCAGCGCCGCCGGCGACTGCTCGAAGGCATCGGCCATCTGCGCACGTTGCGCGTCCAGCGCCTTCAGCAGCGTGTCGCGTTCGCGCGCCAGGGTGATCCGCGCCGTATCCTCGGTGCACACGCACAGCACGCCGGCGATGCGGCCCTCGTCGTCGAACAGCGGGCTGTAGGAGAAGGTGAAATACACCTGCTCGCCGTAGCCGTTGCGCATCATCGTCAACGGAATATGTTCGTTCCAGGTCGATTCGCCGCTGGCCATCACCTGGTCGGCCTGCGCCCGCACCTCGGGCCAGACGTCCGGCCATACCTCTTCCATCGGCCGCGCGAACCCTTGCGGGTGCCGCAACCCGAGGATCGGCACGTAGGCGTCGTTGTACAGGTTGAACTGGCGCTCGCCCCAGCGCACCGCCATCGGGAACCGCGAGTTCAGGCAGATCGACAGCGCCGTGAGCAGGCTCCGCGGCCAGTGCTCCATCGGGCCCAGTTCGTGCTCACGCCAATCGATGGCGCGCAGCAAGGCCCCCGTGGCGCTGCCGGCAGGAAACCGGACAGGAGGCGGCGAACAGTCCTTGGCGTTGATGGCGGAGTTCCTCGAAGCGTTCCCGCCAGGCGGCGGGCTTACGGCCGAGGATTCTCAGGGGCGCGCGGTCGTCTTGGCGTGAGCGTCCTGCAATGCCTTGATCAGCTGTTCGGACAGGTACGGCTTGGTCAGCACCACACCGGCGGCGAAACCGGGAGGGAGCGCGTCGGCGGCCACGCCGGTGGCGAGCACGAAGGGGGTGCCACGTTCGCTGAGCGCCCGGGCCACCGGTTCGCTGGTCTCGCCGGCGGAGAGGCGGAAGTCGAGCACCGCCCGGTCCGGGCGCTCGCTGTCGATCAGCGCAAGGGCCTGCTGCACGGATGCGGCGATGCCGACCACCTCGGCACCGGCCTGGGCAAGCTGCAACTCCAGCAGCGTGGCGTTCATTTCGTCGTTCTCGACCACCAGGATACGCAGGCCCCGCAATGCCGACATCGCTTGCTCGTTAAGGTTTGGGAATGAGGAGTATAGCGGTAGCGAACTTGGAGTCGACCAAGCAGAGATCCGAGCGAACATGAAGCATTTAATCCTGTCGCAGGCGCTTCCAATCGTCTATACTCGCCAGCCGCGCCGAAGTGGCGGAATCGGTAGACGCAGCGGACTCAAAATCCGCCGCCCTTAAAAGCGTGTGGGTTCGAGTCCCACCTTCGGCACCAAGTCCAAACGGCAGCCTCGGCTGCCGTTTGCGTTTTCAGAGATTCTGCGCGTGTATCGCGCCGGTGGCGCGCCTGAGCGTGAGCAGCTCTGGCTTTTTCAAGGTGCTTGGTTGCCGAGCCTTCTGAGCTGAACCGATCGCCTGAGTCGGCGGGGCAAGGGAAGACAATTGCCGAAACAAAAAAACCCGATGCTCAGATCGGGCTTTCATGCACTGCAAAAATTGGCGTCCCCACGGGGATTCGAACCCCGGTCGCCACCGTGAAAGGGTGATGTCCTAGGCCTCTAGACGATGGGGACGCTGTTTAACGATGTCACTTTGCGGACGGCCTATGTCCGAAAAGTTGGTGGAGCCAGCCGGGATCGAACCGGCGACCTCTTGCATGCCATGCAAGCGCTCTCCCAGCTGAGCTATGGCCCCACGTGCTGCGAGGAGCGAGATGTTAGCGATGCCTACACGATGACGCAAGGGGTGAAACGCAAATTCTTCAACTTCCCGTCCATCGCTCGGGGGGGGGGGGACGGTCTGCTCTCACCATCGCTGGCATGTTCCTCCGCATCCCGCCAAAGGTCGGCGGAGGCCTGCTCGATCATTGTATGGAGGAATCTGCGCGCAACATGATCTCGATCTTGGCCGGATAGCTATAGCCTGCGCCGGTGCGGCTGTTGATGACGAAGCCGAAGCCACCGCAATGCAAGATGCTGGTGCAAGCCTTGCCCGTCATTTTTGCTCCATAGGTCTCTCGTGCTGAGTAGCCATTGCTAGTGCATGCGATGACTAGGTCGTCATCGCTGGTATGCACCGTGATAGTGCCGGGCACGACCAACTGCTTTGTACCGAACTTGTTGCTCGCCGTGCATTGGGCCGATCTTGGCGTCGAGTCGTCATTGTCGGCAATGCTTATGGAAATGTCCTGGGTCGCATCGCTGCCAAGCGCTACCTGAGCGGGACCGAATATCAGGAAAAGAGCGATGGCAATCTGGCGCTGGGACATGACGGTTCTCCGGACGGAGTGGGGGGCGGAATGTTATCAAAGCAAAGCTCGCCGATGCCTAGTTGGGCGCCATGCCGACCGGACGGCCCAGGCCGGTGAGGCGCATCAAGTAACTCACAAGGTCATCGATGTAGGTAAAAATCACGGGAATCACGATGAGGCTCAATAGCGTGGACGTCACAATGCCACCAATGACCGTGATCGCCATGGGGGCGCGAAAGCTTGAACTGCTTCCGATACTTAACGCGGTTGGCAGCATTCCGGCCACCATCGCGATGCTGGTCATGATGATCGCGCGTGCGCGATATCTACAGGCGCTGATGAGTGAATCGAAGCGAGACATGCCGTGATCGCGCCTGGCGAGGATGGTGTATTCCACCAAAAGGATGGAGTTCTTGCTGGCAATGCCCATCAGCATCAGGATACCGATCAAGGCGGGCATCGAAAATGCGCTGTTGGTGAGCAGAAGCGCTGTGAAGGCCCCCCCGAACGACAAAGGTAAAGCCACGAGAATGGTGAGGGGATGCAAGAAATTTTTGAAAAGAAGCACCAGTACGAGATAAACACAAAGCAATCCCGCCAGCATCGAGATGCCAAAGCCAGAAAACAGTTCGTGCATCAGTTCGGCGTTTCCAGACTCGCCGATCATCACATTGGGCGGCAGTATCCTTACGGACGGCAAAGCATCGACTTGCTCCATGACATCGCCGAGCTGCAAACCATTGAGTTCGGCTGTGATCGTGACCTGGCGCATGCGATCGAGACGCTCGATGCGTGAAGGACCGCCGTCAATGCGCAAGTTGGCAACCACGCCTACCGGTATCTGTATCTGGTTGTTGCCCCTGACCTTCAGCTGTGCAATCTGCTCGAGGTCTTGGCGCACGCCTTCCGGCAAACGTACACGGATAGGCACTTGGCGCTCTGGCAGATTGAGCTTGGCGAGGCGGATGTCGTAATCGCCCGCCGTCGCAATGCGTAAAGTCTCACCGATCGTCGCGGCATTGACGCCGAGCTCGGCCGCTTTAACGAAATCCGGAGTGACCACCAGTTCTGGCTTGACCAGGCTGGAGCTGGAATTGACATTGCCGATGCCACGAATGCCGCGAATCTCGCGCACGATCGCCTGGGAAGTTCTCTCCAGCGCCGGACCGTCCTCGCTAAGCAAGGTCAGGTCAAGCATCTCGGCATTGCCACTATTGCCGACCGTGACGCGTGCGCCGGGCAAATCCACCAGTGCGGCGCGCAGCGCCTGGTCGACCTCGGTCTTTCTACGCGTACGCTGCTCGGCATTCCTCAGGTTGACGGTAAGGTCAGCCTGGCCGCTCGCGCTGACGACACTGAAGACACTTGCTACGTCCGGAACGCGTTGCATCAGGACACGCGCTCGCTCTGCCGAGAGGTGGGTCTGCTGGAGCGTGGCGCCCGGTGCAAGCTCCAGCGAAACTTTTGTTTGATTGGCGTTGCTCGGTGGTAGAAAGCCGGTCGGTAGCAGAGGAATCAAGCCCAACGAACCGACAAACAGCGCGATGGCCAGAGCGACGGTGGTGCGACGGTGACTCAGACACCATGACACTAGCCCAAGATAGCGATTTGTGAGCGGTGTTGGCTTGTCCTCTTCCTTCGTCAGCGCTGGTTTGATCAGATATGCAGCCATCATTGGGGTCAGTAGGCGTGCAACCAACAATGACGAAAGCACTGCTGTGGCAGCAGTCCAGCCGAACTGCTTGAAATACTGGCCGACATAGCCTTGCATGAATGCAGTCGGCAAAAAAACTGCAACAAGGGCGAATGTGGTCGCCACAACGGCCAAGCCAATTTCCTCGGCAGCATCCATGGCGGCACGATAAGGTGTCTTCCCCATGCGTAGATGACGAATCACATTCTCGATTTCGACGATCGCGTCGTCCACTAGAATGCCCACCACCAGCGACAGTGCCAGTAAGGTAATCATGTTCAAGGTAAAGCCTAGGGCGAGCATGGCGAAGAACGTGGGAATGATCGATAGCGGAAGCGCAACTGCCGCAACCAGCGTCGCCCGCCAATCACGCATGAACAGGCCTACCACCAATACAGAGAGAAGCGCTCCTTCGTAGATGAGCCGCATGGACTCGGCATAGTTCTTCTGGATGCCAGAGATCGCGTCGAACGCTTCGGTCACGACAATGTGCTGCTCGCTCGCATTCAGTCGCGCTATTGCAGCACGCACTTCTGCAGCGACGTCCAATTCACCGGCTCCCTTGCTGCGGGAAACCTCAAAGCCAACCACGGACTTCCCGTCAAGCAAGGCGATGGATTTGCGTTCGGCAGTGCTATCGCTGACTGTTGCAATTTGCCGTAGTTGCACTTGGCGTCCATCAGGCAGGGTGATGGGCAACGCGGCGATGTCTGTCGCACTGCGGGCGGTGGCTAGGATACGTACACTCTGACGGCCGCCGCCAATGCCGGCTTTGCCGCCGGATGCCTCCTGTTGAACCAGCAGAAGGAGCTGCGAGACATCAGGGGCCGATACGTTGGCTGCGGTCATTCTTACGGGGTCAAGCTCGACCAGCACCTCACGCTCGACTCCGCCAACACGCTGGACCCGGCCTACTCCAGGCAGGGCTAACAACTTCTTTGAAATCGTTTCGTCGACGAACCAGGAAAGATCGGATTCATTCAGATGATCGGAGGACACCGCATACGTCAAGATGGGGCGCCCGGTCGTGGTCGCCTTGCTGAATATCGGATCGTTGATTTCCGAGGGAAGGGTGGTCCTGATTTCATTGACTGCATCGCGCACATCGTTCATCGCTTCGCTGATGTCCTTTCCGAAGCGGAACTCGACATCCGTCACCACCACGCCGTCTTGGATCAATGTCGTAACATGGCGGATCTGCGAAACCGATGAGAGGGAGTGCTCGATTTTTCGCGCGACTTCATTTTCCAGTTGATTGGGCGAGGCGCCGGGAAGGCTGGTGGTGACCGTCACAATCGGGAAGTCAATGTCCGGATCTTGCTGTACCGTCAATTCGCGAAAGCTATAAAACCCGGCGACACCAAGAAGAATGAATAAAACAATTGCCGGAATAGGGTGTCGTATCGAATAGCTGGAGAGGTTCACGTCTTTTCCCCTCCGGATTTTGACAGCGCATGGTCCGTTTGCGAAGTGCTTTGCTTCGCTTGCAACACGCGTACGACGTCGCCATCAGCGAGAAATCCTGCGCCTTGTTCGACGAGGCGTGTCCCGGCATGAAGTCCGCGGGTCACTTCTATGCGTTGGCCTGCACGGCGCCCGATGGTTACCGTTGTCTGCACGACCTTGTTGTTGCGTCCCAGGCAATAGACATAGCTCGCTCCGTCGCGAAAGACCACCGCGCTCTGCGGCACCGTCAATGCCTGGCTGTTGCCAAGTTCGAACCCGCCGCTCACGAACATGCCGGCTCTGATCATGTCTGATCTAGGTAGATCGACGTAGATGAGTGCAGTGAACGTGCTCTGATCCACGGTAGGGGCTCTGGCTCTTACCGTCCCATCCAAGGTCGTACCGTCGGTGAGTTGCACATGCGCGGTCTGGCCGGGTTTGATGCGCGACATCATGTCGGCCGGAACTTCGGCGCGCCATTCAAGGCGAGCCTGACGGATCAGCTTGAACAATGGGTCGCCTTGCGAAACAACCGAACCTACCGTTGCGGCCCGCTCAGAAATGGCGCCGGCGTCGGGCGCGCGCAAGACTGTCTGGCGCAAGCGGATGCGCTGACTTTCAAGGCGCGCCATCGCTTCCTGCAAGTTGGCGTTGGCACTGCGTTCTGCCGTGATGTATTGGTTTGCCTGCTGTGCGCTCATCAACTTGCTTTCGCTAAGTGTACGAGCGCGCACGGCATTGGCTCTGGCTTCCGCTGCGGCGGCGTTTTGAGCATCCACCACTGCCTCCTGCTGCGCATACTCCGCCGCAATACTGTCGCTTTGAAGTCGCGCGATGACATCGCCCTTGGCGACGATATCGCCGACGTTTGCCAAGACTTCAACGAGGCGTACGCCAGAAAGCTCGCTTCCGATAATTGTCTCCTGCCACGCGGCAACGGTGCCGTTGGCCTTTACGCTGACCGGCCATTGCTGCATCTCCGGAACGACCGTGCTGACGGTGAGGACGGAGGGGGCAGCTTCGGTGGTCGTGTCTCCCTTTGGCGTCTGCTTGCCGCCGCGCATGGCCGTTAGGACGACCAACAGACCGATACCTAGCAGAGCGACAACGGCGGCAATCCTTTTCTTGTTTTTCATCAGAAGTCCGTTCGGTTGCTTCGGTGATGCCGCGGCTGCTTGCGGTTGCCGTCAAGTGCGCACTTGTGGCCAGACGTACTTCGATCGGCCTGGAAAATTCGTTGGAGTCTTGTCGCTCACCGGTCCGCTCGGCTGGGCCGAACGGTGTCCGTGGCTGTCGGCGTGTCTGCCGAATAGGCTAGGAACAGACTGGCCGCTGCGACGAGAGTGGACGTAAGAAGCGCGAGCACTAGTGCATGCCGCAGTCGGGAGAGCCGGATCATCGACAGGTTCCTTCAGTGATCATTGGCGGTGAATGGATGGCGTAGAGCGTGAGCGATGGCTCAAAGCTGAACTGCATCGGCAGTCCGTGCGCTGCGGGCGATTCTGAGATTGGTGCGGGCGTAGCTTGCCAGCCAAAGAATGGCGCGACGGTCTAGGCGAATGCATAGGTTCCAGATGGGAATCGCGATCAGAACGTACAAGATGCCAAGCAAGGCACTTAAACAGCGTTCCGCCAAATCCGGCGCAGGTCGCCGCAAATCCGCTGTCGACTCGACGACGCGTAGGCCCGTGTGCACGATTTCCAGTTCGAGCCCGCGCTGCGGCATGTCTTGCCCCTCCATTGGTTGCTGCACTTCGATTGTAGGCGCAGTGGCGGCGCGGATCGCAATGCGGTCCACGCCGCTCACTCCGCTGGAGACGAGTAGTATGCCGGTCAGATAAACGCTGATGGCGACCGTATGCAGTGCCATGCATAGCAGAGTCAAGACCGCTGCTGGTGCTCCGAGTGCCATGTTGAGTCCCGCGAGCCCGAAGATCGCGCGTAGCAGTCGAAAGAAGTTTCCGAGACTGCTACGTCGCCGAAAAGAATCCAGCCGCACCGTTGTGCGGTATTCGGCGGCCAGTTTCTCTGGATCCCCCAAGCCGATGGCGATTTCCGCCTCGTTACGGCCTTCGGCGAGTCCATCGCTGAAATGCTGAGAGACCTCCTCCAAAAATTCCTGCTGCATCTCCGAAGGAAGGCCTCGCAGGCCACGCCTCAGCGTGTTCAAATAGGCATCGCGCGTCATGTCCTGGTCTCCTCAAGAAGGCTGTTTACCGCACCGGAGAATTCGAGCCACTCTTTGCGCAAGCGATTCAACTCCTGCTCACCGGCGGCTGTCAGCTTGTAATACTTGCGAGCTGGACTACCTGCCGCTTCGACAAGATATGTCGTCACGTAGTCGTCATTTTGCAGACGACGCATCAGCGGATAGATAGTGCCTTCGCTGATGTCGAGATGATTCGCCAACTGGGCCACGAGGTCGTAGGCGTAGTTGCTCTCGACCGCCAAAAGCGCGAGTACGCACATTTCCAACGCACCTTTCTTCAATTGCGAGTTCATGCTTGCCACCCTGGCGCTTCCGGTTCAGAGCGAACTGGTGCAAGCAATGTATTGCAAGGTACCTTGCAATGCAAGGTACCTTGCATAAAACGGCAAGCTGGAGCGTTAGAATTTGATGAAATTCACGCTTTGTACGGTGTCGCCTGCCGAGTTTCCTTCAGCCATCCGGTCACTGGCCCGCTCGGGCGCTCCGAGGCCGCCGAGTCCGTAGGTTCGATCGATGACCCTCAAGCCGAACGATTTGTTGGCTTTCACGCGCAGTTCCACATCGATGCCTTCGGCGGGGAGCGCGTAGAGAATCAGTCCCCAACGATTGCTTGTCCTGACTCCAGCGTCTTTGCCGCCGACTCGTACCCCGAGCAGTTCCGCCCCTTCGGGAAATACCCTGATTTCCGGCGCGCGACGCAACGAACGGATTCGCAACTGCAACGTGCGAATGTCTCCGGCCACAGTATCGTGCAGCACGTCGATCGCTGGCGCGGGGAGGCCGAAGCTTGGCGCGGAGGAGACCCAGTAGTCACGGGCCTGGGGGCCGTACACTTCTGTGAGCTTGCGCCTTTGCGGGTGCGATCCGAACACGGCGCCGGCCCATGCGTCCAATGTAGCGTCGGGCGATATCCAGAATGCCTTGCCGTCGTTGCCATTCTGGACGTAGATCAGACTGTCGGGTATCGGGTGGGCGCGGTCGAAGCCAGTGGTCAGCAGTCCAGCGACTATTAGCACGACGCTGGCGACGCAAGGAATCGCGGGTATCAGCCAACGTCGGCGGAGCGCAGCCAGCAATGGTGTGGTCGGCCCCAGCAATAGCGCCAGGACGAAGATGGCCAACGCCGCCGCATGCGTCGTGACTGCCTGCAACAGTCCTTGCAGCAATGGAGCAGCCAGCACGGTGCCCGGAATGACGGCGAGAGTCGCCCAGGCTAGCGATCTGGTCGTTGGGTAGGTATCCAGCGCCTGATGCGGCCATAGGCCGGCATTGATCACAAGCAACGGAGGCACGACGATGGCCACGAGCAGAAAATTGAACCCAGGAGCCCATGCCGCGCTTGCCAACAAAGCGAGGCTCCAGCCCAATAGGGCACCCATGCCAAGTTCCACCGGTGTGATGCGCTTGCCGAGCCTTCCTGCAAGGACCGTGAACCCGCCGATGCCGAATGCGACGAAGCCGAGCCAATACCAGCCTGGGTTGTAGACTTCGCCCAAGTTGCGGTACGCCGGCTGGATTGCGCAAATGCCCAGCCATAACAACAGCACGGCGATGGCAAGTATCGTTGCCAGCAGCAACAATACGGGAAGCGCCAATACTGCCCTCGCAGGGCGCAATTCGCCGCGACGCACGCCGCGATGGAACGCAAGCGCAAGCAGCGCAAGTGCGATTATCGACAGCGGCCAGGTCCAGGCGGTTGAGTATCGCACAAGGCCCAGGCCAGGCAGGTTGAAGTAAATCGCGTCACCGGTCTGCAGCGCGCTGATGTCAGCGTTGCCGAAATGACGGGTCATGGCCAGCATGGTCTGACCCTGATGCAGCAGTGTCGCCTTGCTGATGTTCTCCGGGCGGTCAAGGGGAGTGTGATATGCACTCATGCCGCCGATCGCCGCAAAGTTGAGCCCCGGCACGCCGGCGTCGAGGAATGCACTCAGGTCGGTATCGTTCGGCATTAGCCGATAGATCTCCGACATCAGTGATGTTCCGACTGGTCGCGGCGCTGTCGCAAAGCCGTCGATCAATGTCGCGTTGTCGCGGCTGGTCTGGAACATGTAGACCGGGCCGGCGTTGCCGCGATATTCGAAGTTGAGTACCAGGCCAATTTTCCCGTCGGCGGAGTGCGCGTCCAGGAAGGCTCTGGCGCCGAGGCTCCCTGCCTCTTCTCCATCGGTGAGCAATACCACCACATCGTTGCGCAGTGGCTTACCGGCCTTTAAGACCCGCAGTGTCTCCAGTATCGCCGCCACCGATGCAGCGTCGTCTGCGGCACCTGAGCCATTCACCACCGAGTCGTAGTGTGCGACCAGCATCAGTGCCTTGCCTGGCAAACGGCCTGGCAAGCGAGCGATGATGTTATGGGCAAAGCCGGCGCGGCTGCCATTTGCGGCGACATCTACTCCCAGGCCCTGTTGCACCTCCGCTTGCACCCCCAGTTGACCAAGTTGATCCATCAGTCGTTTGCGTACTGCTGCGTTGGCCGCACTCCCGATCGGATGGGGGGACGATGCGATCTGTTCCGTTGTCCGCATCACCCGTTCTACCGAAAACCCTTTGGGATCGTTAGATTCTTCTTGGTAGGACGGAATGCTCGTACTCAGCAATCCTATCCACGCGCATGCTGCCAAGAAGCAGAGGATCGACAATATTGAGGGAATCGACGGTGATCGCGGATTGGTGTCGGATTTGGACACGCGGGTTCTCGGTTTGGGGTTGAAGGTTCAGTTCGAAGAAAGGATGGGGTGCAGCCAAGCGGCCAATTTTTCTACGTTCGGCATTTCCAGCATTGTCATGTGGTTGCCAGGGGCGGACCAAATTGCCGCGCTGGGCGTAAGACCGTGCCAGGCATCGCGTTGTGCGGCAGCGTTGTCGTCATCACTGGCGATGGCGACATGGACGCGCGGCAGGCTGGTTGTTGGCAGGACATAGTGCTCGGCGAGATTGCCACAGAAAACACGCACGATGCCCCGCATGACCTCGATCCTGGTTTTGGCCGGAACGATGCCGGCCGCGACTAGGCGTGAAAGCAGCAAGGCAAGTTGTGCTTCTTCGTCCAATCCGACGAGGTCTACGGCGCTCAAGGGCAACGGGCGACCGAGCCGCATTTCATAGAGCTCCACCAGTCGCAACAGACTGTCTAGTCGGGAACAGCGCGCATTGCCCGACGGCGTAGCCTGCGGCGCTTCGGTGTCGAGTACGACCAGTGCCGACACGTGTTCGCCTGCCGCCTGCAGCTGACATGCCATTTCGCAGGCGATCCAGCCGCCATAAGAGTGACCCAGCAGGCGATATGGCGCCCGCAATGATGCGCGGTGCAGGCTTCGTATATAGGCACGAGCGGCGCTTTCGACGCTCAGATGCGGTACAAGGGTGCCGCATAGCCCGCGAGCCTGCATGCCATGCATCGCCGTGCCAGCAGGCAGCGCCTGCGAAAGCGAAGCGAATACCGCTACGCTGGAGCCTGCGCCTGGGATGCATAGCACGGTGCTCTCGCGCCGCGTTCCGCTCCTCAGGACGATGCAGGGCTCGTAAGCCGCCTCGGAAGCGGGGAGGTGCTGCGCCTGCGCTTGGTGCATCGCCTTGCACAATGCGCCTGCCAGCGAGGGCAAGTGCGTCCGCTCCACCATCGTACGGTGGTCTCCGCCGACCGGATACTGCCGCAGGCGGCGGCCGATCGATTGAGTCCAGCCCAGCGATGGATCTTCGCGATATTGATCCTGCGCCGAGAAAAGATGGACTTCGACCGGGATCGACGGCAGTACGTAGCGGCGAACCGCGGCAGCGATCGAGTAGCGAACCAACGCATGGCGGTGCAGCATGCTGATCGGGATGCCAGGGGGCAGTTCGTCTGCGTCCTGGCAGCATGCAAGCATTTCTTCGATGCTGCCCGCAGCGGCCAACGGCTCAAGCCGCTCGAGTAGCTGCGGAGATACCGTGGCAGAGAGCCAGGCGAGTACCGTGGCGGCTTGTGCCGACGTGCCGTCCATTGCACCTGCCGCTATTGCAGGCAAGGGCGGGTAGACCGCGGTGGTATCGAGCAAGCCAAGGAAATCCACCTGCTCATCGGCCGCAATCAGACGGTGGGCTATTTCATAGGCGATGGTGCCGCCTGCGGACCAGCCCGCGATCCGGTAAGGCCCTGTCGGCTGCACTTCGCGCATCGCGCCGATGTAGCAATCCGCCATCTCCTCTACCGTGGCGTGGGGCGGCTCCTCCTCCAGGAAGCCGCTCGCGGCGAGGGCATAGACAGGAATGTCTGTGTCGATCCATGGTGCAAGCGCATGCGCGTAGCCGACCTCGCCTTCACCGGGATGCACCAGGAACAATGGACGCGCATCACCTGACGTTCGGATCGGCGCAAGATTTGGATGCCATGTGCGGCGATGATCCACAGTTGCTGCCAAGTCGCGCAGTTTTGAGCCGCTGAATAGTTCGCGCAGGCCCAGCTCAGTGGCAAGTCGCTGCTGGATCTGTGCGATCAATTGGATCGCGAGCAACGAATGACCTCCCAGCTCGAAGAAGTCGTCGTTTCGGCCGATTCGATCGACCTCCAGCAGCTCCTTCCATATCTCGGTCAACGCTATCTCCGTTGGGCCTGTTGGCGCTTCGTAGGTGCCGGACAGCATCGCATCGCCGTCCGGAGTGGGCAGCGCGTTGCGGTCGAGCTTGCCATTGGCATTGAGCGGGAAAGCTCCGAGTATCTGAAATAGGCTGGGCACCATGAATTCGGCCAGAGATGAACTCAGATGCTCGCGCAATTCGGCGATGCCTGGCGAAGTTGGGCCTTGAGCGACCAGATAGGCGATCAGGCGTTTGCCACCGGTGACGTCTTCGCGTGCCACCACCACGGCGTCGCGTACTCCGGGGAAATCACGTAGCCGCGCCTCGATCTCGCCGAGCTCGACACGAAAGCCACGGATCTTCACCTGGAAGTCGTTGCGGCCGAGGTACTTGATGGTGCCATCAGCACGCCAACTGCCGAGGTCACCGGTCTTGTACATTCGGGCATCCGTTTCCGTCCCGAACGGATCGGGCAGGAAACGTTCGGCGCTTAGCTCCGGGCGCTGCAGATAGCCACGGGCAACGCCGGTGCCACCGATGTGTATCTCACCTGGTATTCCCAGCGGAACCGGCTTGCCGTGCGTATCAAGCAGGTACGTGCGTACATTGTGGATCGGACCGCCGATATGTGCGGAGGACGTCGAGCCGTTGATTTCGCAGATTGTGGCATCGATGGTCGCTTCGGTGGGGCCGTACATGTTGAAGAAGCGGGTGGTGACCGACTGTCGCAGACGTTCCCAAAGCGTATTGCCGATTGCCTCACCACCGATCAGTACACTGCATGCGCGATAGTCGGGGCTCTCCATCAGGCCAGCGGAGAGTAAAGCCTCCAACTGCGAGGGGGTGCAATCAAAGGCGTCGATGCGATGAGCCTCCAGAAATCCACAGAATGCCTTCGCATCGGCCCTCAAGTGCTGAGGAATCAGGTGTAGCGTATGGCCGGAGAGCAACTGCAGCCATCCCTTCAGCGACATATCAAAAGTGTAGGACGCATTAACTGCGATGCGCGCATGCGGCGGACATGGACGATGTGTCGTCTCGCGCATGACGTTCCAGAAATTGACTGCAGATCGGTGCTCGATCATCACTCCCTTTGGCAAACCGGTGGAACCAGAGGTGTAGATCACGTAGGCCAGTTGTCGGGGATGGCAACCCAGAACGTTCGGATCGGGATCGGTCTCCGGCTTCCCGGCAATTGCTGCTGTGGCGACGTCCAGCACGATGACTGGAATCGCGGTTGCCGGAAGGGATGGTTGCAGTGTGTTCTGCGTCAGCAGCGCCAACGGAGAGCTGTCGGCTAGCATGTGCGCAAGGCGTTCGCTCGGATAGGTCGGATCCAGAGGTACGTAGCCAGCACCGGATTTCAGCACGCCGAGAATGGCGACTGCCATTTCCACGCTGCGTTCCAAGCAGATAGCGACCCGCGCATCGGGCTTGCTGCCGAGCTCCAGCAGCGCGTGCGCTACCTGGTTGGCGCGACGGTTCAGTTCTCCATACGTGAGTTGGGTATTCTGGTAGACCACGGCGACCGCATCGGGCTGCTCGTGCGCCCGAGCCTCGAACAGGCGATGCAAAAGATCCGTCTGCTGAAAGTCTCTGCCTGTGTCATTGAACTCGAAGATCAGCCGTCGCTGATCTTCCGAAGACAGCAGGTTGAGCTGACTGATGTGGCGTTTGTCGTGGTCCGCCATGTCGGACAGAACCTGTACCAGGTGCTCAGCCCAGCGTTCGATCGTGGCGCGATCGAACAAGTCGCTTGAGTAGGTGAGGCTGCCTTCCAGGGTGTCACCGGACTCGCGCAGCGCCAGCGTCAAGTCGAAGCGGCTCACATTCTGCGTTTGAGCAATACCGCTGATCGACAAGCCTGGAACTACAAGTTCGCCTTCGTCGTGGTTGTTGTTCAGTGCCAGCATCACTTGAAACAGCGGGCTGTGGCTCATGCTGCGTACTGGCTGTACTGCTTCCACGACCTGCTCGAACGGAACATCCTGATGTTCATAGGCGGCGAGGGTTGTCGCTTTGGTGTAGCTGAGCAGGTCTGTGACGGTCGGATCCTCGTGCAGCCGCATCCGTAGCGCCAGAGTATTTACGAAAAAGCCAAGCAATGGCTCGATTTCTGCGCGCTGCCTATTTGCGATCGAAGCGCCGATCACCAGATCCTCCTGGCCGCTCAATCGGGACAATACGATCGACCAGCCGGCCAGCAGCGTCATGAACATCGTGGTTCCATGGCGCTGGTTCAGTGCCCTCAACGCTTGTGCAAGCGGTGCCGGCAGTTCAAGCGGTACGGTCCCACCTAGGTGGGTCTGCAGCGCCGGTCGCGGACGATCGGTCGGCAATTCCAGTAGCGTCGGCGCATCGGTAAGCTGTGTTTTCCAGAACGCGACCTGCTTGTCAAGTGCGGCGCCGCGAAGCCAATCACGTTGCCAGACAGCATAGTCTGCATACTGCAGCGCTAAGGGAGGGAGTGGATCGTCGGTGCCGGTGTGGAATGCCGAGTACAAGGCGCCGACTTCGTTCACCAACAACGGAATCGACCAGCCATCAGAGATGATGTGATGCTGCGTCAACAGCAAGACGTGTTCAGATTCGGAGAGTTGCAAAAGTTGGCCGCGTATCAACGGGCCGGTTTGTAGATCGAACGGCGCCTGCATCTCCTGCGTGCTCAGTTCTTGCACCGTTTCTGCTTTCAGGTGCTCTGGCAGCGCTCGTAGATCGTGTTCGAATAGGGTAAAGCCGCTATCCGCCGGTGCGATGATCTGTGTGGGCTCGCCATCGGCCAACTCGAAGCGGGTACGTAGTATCTCGTGGCGCGCGACGACCCGATCTAGAGCTTTGCGCAGCGAGGCTCGGTCGAGTTTTCCAGTTAGGCGCATTGCTGCCGGCATGTGATAGGCGGTGCCGGCATTGTCCAGCCGATCGAGGAACCAGAGCCTCTGCTGCGCCCACGACAACGGGAGTGGACGAGTTCGGTCGGCGGTCAAGATTTCGGAGATGCTTGCACTTCGCGCTGTTTCGACTGCCGTTGCGAAATCCGACAGTATCGGCCGTGCGAAAATTTCGCGGAGCTGGACCTCGACGCTTAACATCTGGCGGAGCCGCGAGATCACCTGCGCGGCAAGCAGCGAATGTCCACCCAGCTCAAAGAAGTGATCGTTCCGGCCGACCCTCGCCAACCCAAGCAGCTGCTGCCAGATGTTGGCAACCACCTGTTCAATATCGCCTTGTGGCGGTAGATACTCAGAGGCAGCCTGGTCGGCTGCTTCTGGTGCAGGCAGGGCTTTGCGATCTATCTTGCCATTGGGCGTGAGCGGAAAACGCTCCATTACGACGTAGCTGCTGGGTAACATGTAATCCGGGAGCGCCTGTGCCAGTTCGCCACGCAAAGCCGCCGCCGTCAGCGTCTTGCCTTGCTGTGCGCTCGCATAAGCCACCAGCCGTTTTTGCCCATGTACATCGTTGCGCGCATCCACGATGGCGTCGCGGACCCCCTCGCACCGTGTCAGCCGCATTTCGATCTCGCCTAGTTCGATGCGGAAGCCGCGAATCTTGACCTGAAAATCATTGCGGCCGCAGAACTCCAGGTTGCCGTCCGCCAGCCAGCGTCCCAGGTCGCCCGTCTTGTACATGCGTGCATCGGCGTCTAGGCCGAACGGATCAGGCAGGAAGCGCGCTTCGTTTAGTTCCGGTCGTGCCCAATAGCCACGCGCGACACCCACGCCACCGATGTATATTTCGCCAACGACTCCAGAAGGCGCGGGGCGCAGCATGTCATCCAGGATGTAGATCCGAACATTCGGCAACGGTGTGCCGATGGGCAAAGCGTTGCCGATGGTGTCGACGTAGGCGAACGAGGTGGCGCTGACGGTGGCTTCGGTTGGACCGTATACGTTGAAGAACTTGCGCCCGGAAGACCACTGTCTGGCAAGGGACGACGGACAGACGTCCCCACCGACGATGATGGTGTGCAAATCATCCAATGGCACATCTGTCGGCAACGCGGCCAGCGCCGGCAGCGGCAGGCTGACGTGGCTGATGCGCTTGCGCCTCAGCGTCTCTATCAATGGCTGCCCGGGGATCAGCGCGTCCGGATGCGCGAGGTGCAGGCTGGCCCCGCTACAAAGCGCCATGGCGATCTCTGAGATGCAGACATCGAAGCTGAAAGAGACAAACTGCAGCACGCGACTCTGCGGCGTTAGCAGGAGCGAGTCGATTTGCGCTGCAACCAAGTTGCACAGGCTGCGGTGCTCGACCAGCACGCCCTTCGGTAGCCCGCTCGAGCCGGATGTATAGATCATGTAAGCGAGCTGGTCCGGCGTCTGCCCGATTTCGCGCGTGTCAGGATCGGTACAGGGCTGCATAGCCCAGGATGCATCCTCTTCGTCGAGGAGCAGGACAGGTGCGTGGATCGCCGGCATAGTGGCAGCCAGGGCCGATTGGGTTAGTAGCACCATCGGCCTGCTGTCATTCAACATGAATTGCAGACGCTCGACTGGATAGGAAGGATCCAGCGGTACATAGGCGGCGCCGGACTTGAGGACGGCAAGCACCGCCACGATCATATCCACGCTTCGCTGCATGCAAATCGCGATAAGCGTATCCGGACGTGCGCCAAGCGCGATCAGGGCGTGTGCAACACGATTGGCACGGGCATTGAGTTCAGCGTAGCTAAGATGCGTTCCTTGGTAAGAGATCGCCAATGCGTCAGGCTGCGACCTTGCTTGCATTTCGAACAATTGGTGAACCAAAACAGTGTCAGGGTACGGCGCGCAGTTGGCATTTAAGTCGGTGATCAGCCGACGCCGTTCCGCATCGCTCAACATCTCGATTTCACTGATCGGCCTGTCTGGATCCGAAACCATCTCGGCAAGTGTGCGATGCAGGTATCCGACCCAACGACAGACAGTTTCTCGATCGAACAGGTCGCTGGCGTAGTTGAGGGTTCCGACCAGACGCCCGCCGACCTCGTTGAGCGAAAGGGTCAGGTCCAAGTGGGAGGTTTGCAGTGATTGTTCGATGCCTTCCAGAGTTAAACCCGGCAGCGTCAGTTCGCCGCGCTCAGGCGTGTTGTTCAGCGCCAGCATGACTTGGAACAGTGGGCTGTGGCTCAGGCTGCGCGTCGGCTGCAGCGCTTCCACCACTTGCTCGAAGGGAAGATCCTGATGCTCGTACGCGGCGAGCGTCGACGCCTTTACTTGCTGTAGCAGTTGGCTCGTGCTTGGATCACCTTCCAGTCGCACCCGCAGAGCCAAGGTGTTCACAAATAGACCGAGTAGCCTCTCGACCTCTGCGCGTTGGCGGTTGGCCACAGGTGTGCCGATCACGATGTCATTTCCGCCGACCAGTCGCGCCAGCACTACTGCCCAGGCTGCCAGTAGTGTCATGAACAGAGTGGCGCCGTTACGTTTGCTCAGTGCGTTCAGTTCGGAGACCAGCGTGGCTGACATTTCCACGGCGATGGTCGAACCCGCAAAGTTTTGAGTTGCCGGGCGCTGGTGGTCGGTGGGCAATTGCAACAGCTCAGGGGCGCCGGAAAGTTCTTGCGTCCAGAAGCTCAGTTGTTGTTGCAACTCATCCCCTTGCAGCCATTCTCGTTGCCAGGTGGAATAATCCGCATATTGGATCGTCAGTGGTGGAAGTGGATCTGGTTGATTTGCGAGAAAAGCGGCGTATAAGGCGCCGACTTCCTGGATCAGTAGCGAAATCGACCAGCCATCGGAAATGATGTGATGTTGGGTCAGAAAAAGAATATGCTGGTCTTTGTCGATGCGCAGCAATCTGCCTCTGATCAGCGGGCCTTTGGTCAGGTCAAAAGGTGCACCATGCGCTTGTTTGCTGAGGAGTTCTATTTCATTTTCCAGGTCGGCACCCATGAGATTGCATAGATCGTGTTCAAGCAACTCCAGGCCGATATCTGCGGGTGCGATGGACTGTACCGGACCGTCTTCGTTAATTTTGAACGTAGTCCGGAGAATTTCATGGCGCGCAACGATTCGATCCAGCGCGCTACGCAATGCACCAGTGTCCAGAAGACCTGACAGCCGTAGGGCCGAGGGCATGTGATATGCCGCACTTGCGGAACTGTCCAACTGATCAACGAACCATAGGCGCTGCTGCCCCCAAGACAGCTGCAGCGGCTTGGTCCGGTCGGCCAGAGATAGCAGCGGGCGCGCCGCTTTCTTCTTTGCGATTATGCCCTGCTGCAGAAGTCTCTGCAGTTTGACGGCGCGCTTCAGTTGTTCCAGCGTGGCTTCATTTTGCATTGTGATTCTCTTTTAGCATTGCCAACAGTTCGCTCTCGACAAGTGTGGCGAGATCGCTGTCGATGTCATGAATGTCGTCTTCTTCGTACAGGGCAAGTTGAAGCTCGGTGATCACATCGGCGATATCAATCAAGGTTGGCTGCATGAAGAGTGCTTTGAGCGGAAGTTCGATTTCCATGCATTCGCGTACGCGTGCCACGAACTGAGTGGCCAGCAAGGAGTGGCCGCCGAGTTCGAAGAAGTGGTCGTGCCGGCCGACGCGTTCGACGCCCAGCAGGTCTTGCCAGATCTCGGCGATGATCGGTTCGGTCGGCCCTTGCGGGGCCTCGTAGGGCTTGGTGGCCAGGGCGGTGTGATCGGGCGCAGGCAGGGCCTTGCGGTCGAGTTTGCCGTTGGGAGTGAGCGGGAAGGCGGGCAGGGTGACGAAGGCGGCCGGCAGCATGTACTCGGGCAACACGTGCGCCAGGTGTTCGCGCAGTGCGGCGGCGTGCAGCTCGGCCTCGGGCTGGGCGATGAGGTAGGCGACCAGGCGCTTGTCGCCGGGGGTGTCCTCGCGCACGGCCACCAGCGCATCGCGGACGCCGGCGCAGGCGCTGAGCTGGGCCTCGATCTCGCCCAGTTCGATGCGGAAGCCGCGCAGCTTGACCTGGAAGTCGTTGCGGCCGTGGTACTCCAGGGTGCCATCGGGCCGCCAGCGGCCGAGATCGCCGGTGCGGTACATGCGCGCATCGGGCTGGTCGCTGAAGGGATCGGGCAGGAAGCGCTCGGCGGTCAGATCGGAGCGGTTGAGGTAGCCGCGCGCCACGCCCGGCCCGCCGATGTAGAGCTCGCCGATAGCGCCCAGTGGCACGGGGTGCCTGGCGGCGTCGAGCACGTAGACCTGGGTATTGGCGATCGGGCGGCCGATCGGGATGCTGTGGGCCTGGTTCGGTACCGCTTCGATGCAGAAGGTCGTGGCGAACGTCGTGGTCTCGGTCGGACCATAGGCGTTGATCACCTGTTGCGGCCGTTGCGGCTGGGAGAGCAATTGGGCCACGCGGCGCGGGTCGAGGACATCGCCGCCGATCAACAGGTAGCGCAGTTGGGCGAAGGCCGCGTCCAGCACGCCGACATACTGGTTGAACAAGCCCACGGTCAGCCACAGCGCGGTGACGCGGTGACGCTGCAGGCAAGCGCGCAATTGGGCCGGATCGAGCATGACCTCGTGCGGGACGACACACAGGGCCGCGCCATGGAGCAAGGGTGCCCAGACTTCCCAGGTTGCCGCATCGAAGGCGGGATTGGCGCCATGGGCGACGACGTCGGTGGGTTCCAGGGCGGCGTAGCGGGTTTGCATGACCAGCCGCAGGACGCTGCGGTGTTCGACCATGACGCCCTTGGGCACGCCGGTCGAGCCGGAGGTGTAGATGATGTAGGCCAATGCGTGGGCGGTGAGGCCCGAGACAGATGGGGCGGTATGCGGCAGGTCGGCGAACTGGGTGGCGTCGTCCTCGATCAGGATGAGCGAGGGTGCGTCTGTGGGCAGGCGATCATGCAGGCCTGCCTCGGTCACGACGGCGGTCGGCCGGCAGTCGGCGAGCAGTTGGGCCACACGCTCCGGGGGATAGGTGGCATCCAGCGGAACATAGGTGGCGCCGGCCTTGAGGACGGCGAGCATGGCCACGACGGAGCTGATGCGCCGTTGCAGGAGCATGGCAACCCGATCCTCAAGACCGACGCCCAGGCCGATCAGGGAGTGGGCGAGGCGGTTGGCACGTGCATCGAGTTCGGCGTAGGTGAGGGTCTGGGTGTCGCAGACCAGGGCGATGGCCTGTGGCGTGCGTGCGGCTTGTTCCTCGAACAGCTGATGGATCAGGCGATCGTGCGGGTAGTCCTGTGCCGTGGCATTGAAGTCGACCAGCAAATGCCGGCGCTCGGCGTCGTCGAGCATGTCCAGAGTGGACAGGTGTTGCTGCTGCGGGGCATCCAGCATGGCCTGGAGCAGGCGCAGGAAATAGCCGATCCAACGCTGTGCGGTGCCGGGCTGGAACAGGTCGCTGGCATAGGTGAGCTGGCCTTCCATGCGCTCGCCAGCGGTGTGCAGCGAGAGCGAGAGGTCGAAGTGGGCCGAGCCGATGGCCTGTTCGACTGGACTCAAGGTCAGCCCGGGCAAGGCCAGGGGCTGTCCGAGCGGGGTGTTGTCCAGGGCCAGCATGACCTGGAACAGAGGGCTGTGGCTGAGGCTGCGTACCGGCTGCAGGGCTTCGACGACCTGCTCGAAGGGCAGGTCCTGGTGCTCGTAGGCGGTCAGGGTGGTGTGCCGGACCTGGGCCAGCAGGTCGGCGACGGTGGGGTCTTCATCCAGGCGCACGCGCAAGGCCAGGGTGTTGACGAAGAAGCCGATCAGCGGCTCGACCTCGGTGCGCTGGCGGTTGGCCACCGGGGTGCCGACGACCACCTCGTGCTGGCCGCTCAGGCGTGCCAGCACGAGGGACCAGGCGGCCAGCAGGGTCATGAACGGGGTGACGCCGTGGCGTCGGCTGACGGCCTGCAGCTTGTCGACCAAGGGGGCGGGCAGGACGATGGGCAGGCTAGCGCCGGCATGGCGCTGGACCAGCGGACGCGGCCGGTCGGTGGGCAGTTCCAGGTAGGCCGGAGCGCCCTCCAGGTGCTGCTTCCAGAACGCGAGCTGGCGGGCGGTGACCTCGCCATGCAGCCACTGGCGTTGCCAGGCGGCGTAGTCGGCGTACTGCAGGGCCAGCGGCGGCAGCGGATCGGGTTGGTCCAGGCGGAAGGCCGCGTACAACGCCGCCACTTCCTGGATCAGCACGCCGATGGACCAGCCGTCGGAGACGATGTGATGCTGGGTAACCAGCAGCACATGCTCGGTGGGCGACAGGCGCAGCAGCTGGCCGCGGATCAACCGATCGTGTTCCAGGTCGAAGGGCGCGGCGGCCTCGGCCGCGGCGCGTTCGGCCACGGCCTGCTGTTGGACCTGGTCGTGCAGATGGGACAGATCGTGTTCGGCCAGGCGCAAGCCGACCTGGGGCGGGGCGATGACCTGGATCGGCTCGCCCTGGTGCAGGGCGAAGGTGGTGCGCAGGCTCTCGTGGCGTTCGACGATGCGGTCCAGGGTGCGCTGCAAGGCGATGCGGTCCAGGTGTCCGGACAGGCGCAGGGCGGCAGGCATGTGGTAGGCGGCGCCGGCGGCGTGGTCGAGTTGGTCGAGGAACCACAGGCGTTGCTGCGCCCAGGACAGCGGCAGGGGCTGGGTGCGGTCGGCCAGGGGGAGTGTGTCGGCCTCGGCGCGGGCGGCGGTGTGGACCTGGGCGGCGAAGGCAGCGAGGCTGGGGTGGGCGAACAGCTCGCGCAGGGGCACGTCCACGGCCAGGGACTGACGCAGGCGGGCGATGAGCTGCACGGCCAGCAAGGAGTGACCGCCGAGTTCGAAGAAGTGGTCGTGCCGGCCGACCCGTTCCACGCCGAGCAGGTCTTGCCAGACCTCGGCGATGGCCTGTTCGGTCGGCCCTTGTGGTGCCTCGTAGGGCTTGGTGGCCAGGGCGGTGTGGTCGGGTGCGGGCAGGGCCTTGCGGTCGCGCTTGCCGTTGGGGGTGAGCGGGAAGGCGGGCAGGGTGACGAAGGCGGCCGGCAGCATGTACTCGGGCAACACGTGCGCCAGGTGTTCGCGCAGTTCGGCGGCGTGCAGCTCGGCCTCGGGCTGGGCGATGAGGTAGGCGACCAGGCGCTTGTCGCCGGGGGTGTCCTCGCGCACGGCCACCAGCGCATCGCGGACGCCGGCGCAGGCGCTGAGCTGGGCCTCGATCTCGCCCAGTTCGATGCGGAAGCCGCGCAGCTTGACCTGGAAGTCGTTGCGGCCGTGGTACTCCAGGGTGCCATCGGGCCGCCAGCGGCCGAGATCGCCGGTGCGGTACATGCGCGCATCGGGCTGGTCGCTGAAGGGATCGGGCAGGAAGCGTTCGGCGGTCAGCTCGGGGCGGTTGAGGTAGCCGCGCGCCACGCCCGGCCCGCCGATGTAAAGCTCACCGATGGCGCCAAGAGCGACTGGCTGCAGGTGCTTGTTCAACAGATAGATAGAGGTGTTGCCGATCGGCGCGCCGATCGGCAGCGTAGTGGCCCGCTCCGAAATGGAAACGATGTCGTAGGTTGTCGCAAATGTAGTGGTTTCGGTCGGACCGTAGCAATGCACCAGGTGACGCGGCGCAGCGCTGGAGAAAATCTTCCGGATGTGTTGGATGTCGGTCTGTTCGCCCCCGAACAGCAGGTAGTTCATCTTTGGCAACACCAACGACAGGACATCGGCATATTGGTTGAACAGTGCGACTGTCAGGAATGCTGCCGTCGCGCCACTACTTTGTAGTAGGCGGGCAAAGCGTGGCGCATCCAGCACGACATCCTGCGGCACGAGTAGTACTCTGCCGCCATTGAGCAGCGCGGACCACAGTTCCCAGGTGGCCGCGTCGAAAGCGATATTGGCGCAGTGCACGACACAGTCATTCGCGCCGATTTCAGCGAAAGGATTATCTATCACCAACCGCAAGACGCTGCGGTGTTCGACCATGACGCCCTTGGGCATGCCGGTAGAACCGGACGTATAGATGACATAGGCGAGGTTGCGCGAACTGACGAACTGGGAATCGGGAGCAGTTGCAGGCTGCAAGGCGATTTCGTGTTCGATCGTCGGATCGTCCAGGCACAGTGCCAAGCGGTCCGGCAGGGAGACCTGCATGTGCAGCGAACGCGAGATGAGCACGATTGCCGGGGTGGCATCGTCCAGCATGTGCCGGATACGACTTTCCGGATAGTCCGGATCGATTGGCAAATAAGCACCGCCAGCCTTGAGGATGCCCAGGATTGCTACCACCATCTGGATAGAGCGTTCAAAGCATAGGCCGACCAGCGTGTCCGAACTGACTGCCCGTTGCGTGCGCAGGTAATGGGCGAGGCGGTTGGCGCGTGCATCGAGTTCGGCGTAGGTGAGGGTCTGGGTGTCGCAGACCAGGGCGATGGCCTGTGGCGTGCGTGCGGCCTGTTCCTCGAACAGCTGATGGATCAGGCGATCGTGCGGGTAGTCCCGTGCCGTGGCATTGAAGTCAACCAGTAGTGTTTGGCGCTCAGCGGCAGGCAATACATCCAGTTCGACCAAGGGCCGTTCCGGCGTCTGCTCCAGCGTCTGGACCACCGCCTCAATGGCGCTCTGGAAATATCCCAGCATCCGTTCCGGAGCGATGCCCTGGCAGATCGCTTTCAATCCGAACTGTTCGCCGAAGTCGTCCACACACATCGAGACTGGATAATTGGTCCTTTCCTCACTAAGCAGCAATTCCATTCCTAGCAGCGCGCCCGGATGCGTATTGGCTGGCGCGCTATGGCGATAGTTGAGCAAGGCGCCGAACAGCGGCTGCGTGGCCGGTACGCCACTGCACCGCTGCGCCAAGGTCAGCGGTGCCTGCTCGTGGCGCAACAGCTCGCCCAATTGCACGGCCATCTGCGTCACTGCGTCGCGCACACTCAGTCCCGTCAGGGAGATGCGCAGCGGCAAGGTGTTGATGAACAGGCCCACCGCGGTGCCGACGCCCGCCCCGCCTTGCATGCGCCCGCTCAGGACCGTACCGAACACCACGTCTTCGCGGCCGCCGTCGCTGCTGTGCAATACCTGCGCCCAGGCCACGTGGAACAGCACCGCGGGGGAGACCCCATGTTGCCGCGCCAGTTGGCGTAGCTGTGCGCAAAGCACTGGCGGCAAGACCGATTTGACTTCGGTGATCGGGCTTGTATCGTCGTCGCGGATCGCGAGCAACCCAAACGGTGCGGTCGGCTCGCTCAGGTCGCCCAGTTGCTGGCGGAAATAGGTCTCATGGGCCTCGGTCGACACCGCGCGCATGTGCGCGATGAAGTTGCGGTAGGGAAGCGATGGCGGCAACTGGTCGGCGTGCCCCTGCAACACCGCCTGGATCTCGGCGATGATCACTTCCAGGGTGATGTGGTCGCAGACCAGATGGTGGGTCAAGAGCGACAACCGCCATTGGTGGGTCAGCGGATCGCGGGCGATGTAGGCCGCAAGCAGAGGAGCGCGCTGCAGATCCAGGCGCTGGGTGGCGGGATCGGTATGTGCGAGTAGTTCCTGCAACGACAGGAACCCCAGTTCGTGTCGCGGCAACGGTGCACGACGCTGCACGAGTTGCACGGCCTGGGGCAGGTCGCGCCAATGGATGGCGGTGCGCAGGATATCGTGGCGATCAATGACGATCTGCAGCGCGTGCAGAAACGCATCTAGCTGTGGACGCGCCTCGAAGCCGAGCACGGTGCGCAGCAAGTAGGCATCGCCCGTCGTGTCGAGCATGTGGTGGAAGAGGATGCCTTCCTGCAGCGGGGCGAGCGGGTAGATGTCCTGTACGTTGCCCACGCCGTCGGGCACCTGGCCCACCAGGCGATCGATCGCCTCCTGCTCCAGCGCTATCAGCGGCAGCATCGCGGACGTGATCGATACTGCGTCTTCAGCAATCAAATTCACGGATGTCTGCGCAGCCATGGGCGCCATGGACGTTGCTACCGCCGCTAGACCAGCCGGTGTCGGTGTACTGAACAAAGCGCGGATGTCGGTCATGACGCCACGTTGATTCAGCTTGTCGACGATGGCGATTGCCAGCATCGAGTGGCCGCCGAGTTCGAAGAAGTGGTCGTGCCGGCCGACGCGTTCGACGCCCAGCAGGTCTTGCCAGATCTCGGCGATGGCCTGTTCGGTCGGCCCTTGCGGGGCCTCGTAGGGCTTGCTGGCCAGTGCGGTGTGATCGGGCGCAGGCAGGGCCTTGCGGTCGAGTTTGCCGTTGGGAGTGAGCGGGAAGGCCGGCAGGGTGACGAAGGCGGCCGGCAGCATGTAGTCCGGCAACGCATGCGCCAGCTGTTCGCGCAGTTCGGCGGCGTGCAGCTCGGCCTCGGGCTGGGCGATGAGGTAGGCGACCAGGCGCTTGTCGCCGGGGGTGTCCTCACGCACGGCCACCAGCGCATCGCGGACGCCGGCGCAGGCGCTGAGCTGGGCCTCGATCTCGCCCAGTTCGATGCGGAAGCCGCGCAGCTTGACCTGGAAGTCGTTGCGGCCGTGGTACTCCAGGGTGCCATCGGGCCGCCAGCGGCCGAGATCGCCGGTGCGGTACATGCGCGCATCGGGCTGGTCGCTGAAGGGATCGGGCAGGAAGCGCTCGGCGGTCAGATCGGGGCGATTGAGGTAGCCATTTCCTACGCCAATGCCACCGATGAATATTTCGCCGATACTGCCAAGAGGAACCACTGATTGCGCTGCATCGAGCAGATAGAACCGCGTATTGGCAACGGGGCGGCCGATTGGCATCGTGCTTTCTTTTCCGCTTATGCCTGTGCAATCGAAGGTGCTTGCACAGATCGCCGCTTCGCTTGGGCCATAAGCATTTAGGAGGCGGTAGTTGGCGGCCCATCGCATGGCCAATGCCGGAGGCAGTGTCTCTGCTGCGGCAATTAGAGTCTGTAGCTCGCCGATTTTGCTCTCTTCCGATAGGCTGGAGAGCGACGTCGGCGAGAGCAATGCATGTGTGATGCCGTCGGCAAGTACCTCACGCAACGCTCTGCCGGCCAGTAGCGTATCTGTAGGTATCAGGCGTAGCGCCGCGCCACTGCATAACGTGACCATGATTTCCACTATGCTGGCATCGAAACTGCTTGATGCGAATTGCAGCATGCGGTGCCCGGAACCTATCGCGAATCGGGAGATCAGGTCGTGGACCGTGTTGACTATGCCGCGATGGTGGTTCATCGCGCCTTTCGGCAAACCGGTTGAGCCGGAGGTATAGATGACGTACGCCAGGTGCGATGCCGTGAACGTGGCACCGTGCGCAAGTGGATTTGAAGCCGGGCAGCGTTGAACTTGTTCAACGGTGTCCGCCGCATCTATCACGACTACCTTTGCCAGTGCATGGGCTGCGGTATCACGTAGCTGCAACTGTGTCAGCACCAATTTGGGTGCACTGTCGGTCAATAGGTGGCGAATACGGTCTTCGGGATAATCCGGATCGATCGGGATGTAAGCAGCCCCCGATTTTAGGATCGCGAACATCGCCTCGATCAGGGCTGGACCCCGCTGCAGGCAGACGGCAACCCGATCCTCAAGACCGACGCCCAGGTCGATCAGGAAATGGGCGAGGCGGTTGGCGCGCGCATCGAGTTCGGCGTAGGTGAGGGTCTGGGTGTCGCAGACCAGGGCGATGGCCTGTGGCGTGCGTGCGGCTTGTTCCTCGAACAGCTGATGGATCAGGCGATCGTGCGGGTAGTCCTGTGCCGTGGCATTGAAGTCGACCAGCAACTGCCGGCGCTCGGCGTCGTCGAGCATGTCCAGAGTGGACAGGTGTTGCTGCTGCGGGGCATCCAGCATGGCCTGGAGCAGGCGCAGGAAATAGCCGATCCAACGCTGTGCGGTGCCGGGCTGGAACAGGTCGCTGGCATAGGTGAGCTGGCCTTCCATGCGCTCGCCAGCGGTGTGCAGCGAGAGCGAGAGGTCGAAGTGGGCCGAGCCGATGGCCTGTTCGACTGGACTCAAGGTCAGCCCGGGCAAGGCCAGGGGCTGTCCGAGCGGGGTGTTGTCCAGGGCCAGCATGACCTGGAACAGAGGGCTGTGGCTGAGGCTGCGTACCGGCTGCAGGGCTTCGACGACCTGCTCGAAGGGCAGGTCCTGGTGCTCGTAGGCGGTCAGGGTGGTGTGCCGGACCTGGGCCAGCAGGTCGGCGACGGTGGGGTCTTCATCCAGGCGCACGCGCAAGGCCAGGGTGTTGACGAAGAAGCCGATCAGCGGCTCGACCTCGGTGCGCTGGCGGTTGGCCACCGGGGTGCCGACGACCACCTCGTGCTGGCCGCTCAGGCGTGCCAGCACGAGGGACCAGGCGGCCAGCAGGGTCATGAACGGGGTGACGCCGTGGCGTCGGCTGACGGCCTGCAGCTTGTCGACCAAGGGGGCGGGCAGGACGATGGGCAGGCTAGCGCCGGCATGGCGCTGGACCAGCGGACGCGGCCGGTCGGTGGGCAGTTCCAGGTAGGCCGGAGCGCCCTCCAGGTGCTGCTTCCAGAACGCGAGCTGGCGGGCGGTGACCTCGCCATGCAGCCACTGGCGTTGCCAGGCGGCGTAGTCGGCGTACTGCAGGGCCAGCGGCGGCAGCGGATCGGGTTGGTCCAGGCGGAAGGCCGCGTACAACGCCGCCACTTCCTGGATCAGCACGCCGATGGACCAGCCGTCGGAGACGATGTGATGCTGGGTAACCAGCAGCACATGCTCGGTGGGCGACAGGCGCAGCAGCTGGCCGCGGATCAACCGATCGTGTTCCAGGTCGAAGGGCGCGGCGGCCTCGGCCGCGGCGCGTTCGGCCACGGCCTGCTGTTGGACCTGGTCGTGCAGATGGGACAGATCGTGTTCGGCCAGGCGCAAGCCGACCTGGGGCGGGGCGATGACCTGGATCGGCTCGCCCTGGTGCAGGGCGAAGGTGGTGCGCAGGCTCTCGTGGCGTTCGACGATGCGGTCCAGGGTGCGCTGCAAGGCGATGCGGTCCAGGTGTCCGGACAGGCGCAGGGCGGCAGGCATGTGGTAGGCGGCGCCGGCGGCGTGGTCGAGTTGGTCGAGGAACCACAGGCGTTGCTGCGCCCAGGACAGCGGCAGGGGCTGGGTGCGGTCGGCCAGGGGGAGTGTGTCGGCCTCGGCGCGGGCGGCGGTGTGGACCTGGGCGGCGAAGGCAGCGAGGCTGGGGTGGGCGAACAGCTCGCGCAGGGGCACGTCCACGGCCAGGGACTGACGCAGGCGGGCGATGAGCTGCACGGCCAGCAAGGAGTGACCGCCGAGTTCGAAGAAGTGGTCGTGCCGGCCGACCCGTTCCACGCCGAGCAGGTCTTGCCAGACCTCGGCGATGGCCTGTTCGGTCGGCCCTTGTGGTGCCTCGTAGGGCTTGGTGGCCAGGGCGGTGTGGTCGGGTGCGGGCAGGGCCTTGCGGTCGCGCTTGCCGTTGGGGGTGAGCGGGAAGGCGGGCAGGGTGACGAAGGCGGCCGGCAGCATGTACTCGGGCAGCACGTGCGCCAGGTGTTCGCGCAGTTCGGCGGCGTGCAGCTCGGCCTCGGGCTGGGCGATGAGGTAGGCGACCAGGCGCTTGTCGCCGGGGGTGTCCTCGCGCACGGCCACCAGCGCATCGCGGACGCCGGGGCAGGCGCTGAGTTGGGCCTCGATCTCGCCCAGTTCGATGCGGAAGCCGCGCAGCTTGACCTGGAAGTCGTTGCGGCCGTGGTACTCCAGGGTGCCATCGGGCCGCCAGCGGCCGAGATCACCGGTGCGGTACATGCGCGCATCGGGCTGGTCGCTGAAGGGATCGGGCAGGAAGCGTTCGGCGGTCAGGTCGGGGCGGTTGAGGTAGCCGCGCGCCACGCCCGGCCCGCCGATGTAGAGCTCGCCGATAGCGCCCAGCGGCACGGGGTGCCTGGCGGCGTCGAGCACGTAGACCTGGGTATTGGCGATCGGGCGGCCGATCGGGATGCTGTGGGCGTGGTGCGGCACCGCGTCGATGCGGAAGGTCGTGGCGAACGTCGTGGTCTCGGTCGGACCATAGGCGTTGATCACCTGTTGCGGCCGTTGCGGCTGGGAGAGCAATTGGGCCACGCGGCGCGGGTCGAGGACATCGCCGCCGATCAGCAGGTAGCGCAGTTGGGCGAAGGCCCCGTCCAGCATGTCGACGTACTGGTTGAACAAGCCCACAGTCAGCCACAGCGCGGTGACGCGGTGACGCTGCAGGCAAGCGCGCAATTGGGCTGGATCGAGCATGACCTCGTGCGGGACGACACACAGGGCTGCGCCATGGAGCAAGGGCGCCCAGACTTCCCAGGTTGCCGCATCGAAGGCGGGATTGGCGCCATGGGCGACGACGTCGGTGGGTTCCAGGGCGGCGTAGCGGGTTTGCATGACCAGCCGCAGGACGCTGCGGTGTTCGACCATGACGCCCTTGGGCACGCCGGTCGAGCCGGAGGTGTAGATGATGTAGGCCAATGCATGAGCGGTGAGGCCCGAGACAGATGGGGCGGTATGCGGCAGGTCGGCGAACTGGGTGGCGTCGTCCTCGATCAGGATGAGCGAGGGTGCGTCTGTAGGCAGGCGATCGTGCAGGCCTGGCTCGGTCAGGATGGCGATCGGACCACAGTCGGCGAGCAGTTGCGCCACACGCTCCGGGGGATAGGTCGCATCCAGCGGAACATAGGCGGCGCCGGCCTTGAGGACAGCGAGCATAGCCACGACGGAGCTGATGCGCCGTTGCAGGAGCATGGCAACCCGATCCTCAAGACCGACGCCCAGGCCGATCAGGGAGTGGGCGAGGCGGTTGGCACGTGCATCGAGTTCGGCGTAGGTGAGGGTCTGGGTGTCGCAGACCAGGGCGATGGCCTGTGGCGTGCGTGCGGCCTGTTCCTCGAACAGCTGATGGATCAGGCGATCGTGCGGGTAGTCCCGTGCCGTGGCATTGAAGTCAACCAGTAGTGTTTGGCGCTCAGCGGCAGGCAATACATCCAGTTCGACCAAGGGCCGTTCCGGCGTCTGCTCCAGCGTCTGGACCACCGCCTCAATGGCGCTCTGGAAATATCCCAGCATCCGTTCCGGAGCGATGCCCTGGCAGATCGCTTTCAATCCGAACTGTTCGCCGAAGTCGTCCACACACATCGAGACTGGATAATTGGTCCTTTCCTCACTAAGCAGCAATTCCATTCCTAGCAGCGCGCCCGGATGCGTATTGGCTGGCGCGCTATGGCGATAGTTGAGCAAGGCGCCGAACAGCGGCTGCGTGGCCGGTACGCCACTGCACCGCTGCGCCAAGGTCAGCGGTGCCTGCTCGTGGCGCAACAGCTCGCCCAATTGCACGGCCATCTGCGTCACTGCGTCGCGCACACTCAGTCCCGTCAGGGAGATGCGCAGCGGCAAGGTGTTGATGAACAGGCCCACCGCGGTGCCGACGCCCGCCCCGCCTTGCATGCGCCCGCTCAGGACCGTACCGAACACCACGTCTTCGCGGCCGCCGTCGCTGCTGTGCAATACCTGCGCCCAGGCCACGTGGAACAGCACCGCGGGGGAGACCCCATGTTGCCGCGCCAGTTGGCGTAGCTGTGCGCAAAGCACTGGCGGCAAGACCGATTTGACTTCGGTGATCGGGCTTGTATCGTCGTCGCGGATCGCGAGCAACCCAAACGGTGCGGTCGGCTCGCTCAGGTCGCCCAGTTGCTGGCGGAAATAGGTCTCATGGGCCTCGGTCGACACCGCGCGCATGTGCGCGATGAAGTTGCGGTAGGGAAGCGATGGCGGCAACTGGTCGGCGTGCCCCTGCAACACCGCCTGGATCTCGGCGATGATCACTTCCAGGGTGATGTGGTCGCAGACCAGATGGTGGGTCAAGAGCGACAACCGCCATTGGTGGGTCAGCGGATCGCGGGCGATGTAGGCCGCAAGCAGAGGAGCGCGCTGCAGATCCAGGCGCTGGGTGGCGGGATCGGTATGTGCGAGTAGTTCCTGCAACGACAGGAACCCCAGTTCGTGTCGCGGCAACGGTGCACGACGCTGCACGAGTTGCACGGCCTGGGGCAGGTCGCGCCAATGGATGGCGGTGCGCAGGATATCGTGGCGATCAATGACGATCTGCAGCGCGTGCAGAAACGCATCTAGCTGTGGACGCGCCTCGAAGCCGAGCACGGTGCGCAGCAAGTAGGCATCGCCCGTCGTGTCGAGCATGTGGTGGAAGAGGATGCCTTCCTGCAGCGGGGCGAGCGGGTAGATGTCCTGTACGTTGCCCATGCCGTCGGGCACCTGGCCCACCAGGCGATCGATCGCCTCCTGCTCCAGCGCTATCAGCGGCAGCATCGAGGGCGTGATCTTCGTGGCGGCAGACGCGCTGCCTGACAACGTCACCGTCCCATCCTGCAAGGCAGCAATCAATGCTTGCTTCCACGTCTTTAATAGCGCGACCGTGTCATTGTCGAGCACTCCAGGCGCAGCTCGTACGGTCAGTTCGATGCCGTCCGTACTAACGGAAATTTCTTTTTCGAGCAGCCGGGCGATGAGGGATTGCAGGCTCATAACGTAGCTTCCTTAATTGTGTTGTCGCGTGCGCGGCGATTCCATCAAACGCAATTCTTCATTCGCGACATTCTTCGAACAAACATGGAGATTGTTGCGTCTGCCATGACGGGATTTGCCTGCAATCTTGTATTTCGTGAACTGCAAAAATGGAGTTCATAGGCGTAATTCTTCGATCTCCTCGGCCTCGCTCGCCCGCTCGGAAAAATGAGGAATCAAGTTTTCTGGAACTTCGAGCTCTTTCTCATCCGGCGTTGTGCCGATCATCGTGGCAAAGCCCGCTAGCGTCGGCATGGTGAAAATAGAACGAAAATCGACATGGAGTTGGCGATGACGAAGTTTTTCTATCAACGAGATGACCAGCAAGGAGTGACCGCCGAGTTCGAAGAAGTGGTCGTGCCGGCCGACCCGTTCCACGCCGAGCAGGTCTTGCCAGACCTCGGCGATGGCCTGTTCGGTCGGCCCTTGTGGTGCCTCGTAGGGCTTGGTGGCCAGGGCGGTGTGGTCGGGTGCGGGCAGGGCCTTGCGGTCGCGCTTGCCGTTGGGGGTGAGCGGGAAGGCGGGCAGGGTGACGAAGGCGGCCGGCAGCATGTACTCGGGCAACACGTGCGCCAGGTGTTCGCGCAGTTCGGCGGCGTGCAGCTCGGCCTCGGGCTGGGCGATGAGGTAGGCGACCAGGCGCTTGTCGCCGGGGGTGTCCTCGCGCACGGCCACCAGCGCATCGCGGACGCCGGCGCAGGCGCTGAGCTGGGCCTCGATCTCGCCCAGTTCGATGCGGAAGCCGCGCAGCTTGACCTGGAAGTCGTTGCGGCCGTGGTACTCCAGGGTGCCATCGGGCCGCCAGCGGCCGAGATCGCCGGTGCGGTACATGCGCGCATCGGGCTGGTCGCTGAAGGGATCGGGCAGGAAGCGTTCGGCGGTCAGCTCGGGGCGGTTGAGGTAGCCGCGCGCCACGCCCGGCCCGCCGATGTAGAGCTCGCCGATAGCGCCCAGCGGCACGGGGTGCCTGGCGGCGTCGAGCACGTAGACCTGGGTATTGGCGATCGGGCGGCCGATCGGGATGCTGTGGGCGTGGTGCGGCACCGCGTCGATGCGGAAGGTCGTGGCGAACGTCGTGGTCTCGGTCGGACCATAGGCGTTGATCACCTGTTGCGGGCGTTGCGGCTGGGAGAGCAACTGGGCCACGCGGCGCGGGTCGAGGACATCGCCGCCGATCAACAGGTAGCGCAGTTGGGCGAAGGCCCCGTCCAGCATGTCGACGTACTGGTTGAACAAGCCCACAGTCAGCCACAGCGCGGTGACGCGGTGACGCTGCAGGCAAGCGCGCAATTGGGCCGGATCGAGCATGACCTCGTGCGGGACGACACACAGGGCTGCGCCATGGAGCAAGGGCGCCCAGACTTCCCAGGTTGCCGCATCGAAGGCGGGATTGGCGCCATGGGCGACGACGTCGGTGGGTTCCAGGGCGGCGTAGCGGGTTTGCATGACCAGCCGCAGGACGCTGCGGTGTTCGACCATGACGCCCTTGGGCACGCCGGTCGAGCCGGAGGTGTAGATGATGTAGGCCAATGCATGAGCGGTGAGGCCCGAGACAGATGGGGCGGTATGCGGCAGGTCGGCGAACTGGGTGGCGTCGTCCTCGATCAGGATGAGCGAGGGTGCGTCTGTAGGCAGGCGATCGTGCAGGCCTGGCTCGGTCAGGATGGCGATCGGACCACAGTCGGCGAGCAGTTGCGCCACACGCTCCGGGGGATAGGTCGCATCCAGCGGAACATAGGCGGCGCCGGCCTTGAGGACAGCGAGCATAGCCACGACGGAGCTGATGCGCCGTTGCAGGAGCATGGCAACCCGATCCTCAAGACCGACGCCCAGGCCGATCAGGGAGTGGGCGAGGCGGTTGGCACGTGCATCGAGTTCGGCGTAGGTGAGGGTCTGGGTGTCGCAGACCAGGGCGATGGCCTGTGGCGTGCGTGCGGCCTGTTCCTCGAACAGCTGATGGATCAGGCGATCGTGCGGGTAGTGCTGTGCCGTGGCATTGAACTCCACCAGCACCTGCCGGCGCTCGGCGTCGTCGAGCATGTCCAGGGTGGACAGGCGCTGCTGCTGCGGGGCATCCAGCATGGCCTGGAGCAGGCGCAGGAAATAGCCGATCCAACGCTGTGCGGTGGCGGGCTGGAACAGGTCGCTGGCATAGTTGAGTTGGCCTTCCATGCGCTCGCCGACGGTGTGCAGCGAGAGCGAGAGGTCGAAGTGGGCCGAGCCGATGGCCTGTTCGACTGGACTCAAGGTCAGCCCGGGCAAGGCCAGGGGCTGTCCGAGCGGGGTGTTGTCCAGGGCCAGCATGACCTGGAACAGGGGACTGTGGCTGAGGCTGCGCACCGGCTGCAGGGCTTCGACGACCTGCTCGAAGGGCAGATCCTGGTGCTCGTAGGCGGCCAGGGTGGTGTGCCGGACCTGGGCCAGCAGGTCGGCGACGGTGGGGTCTTCATCCAGGCGCACGCGCAAGGCCAGGGTGTTGACGAAGAAGCCGATCAGCGGCTCGACCTCGGTGCGCTGGCGGTTGGCCACCGGGGTGCCGACGACCACCTCGTGCTGGCCGCTCAGGCGTGCCAGCACGAGGGACCAGGCGGCCAGCAGGGTCATGAACGGGGTGACGCCGTGGCGGCGGCTGACGGCCTGCAGGGTGTCGACCAAGGCGGCCGGCAGGACGATGGGCAGGCTGGCGCCGGCATGGCGCTGGACCGGCGGGCGAGGCCGGTCGGTGGGCAGTTCCAGGCAGGCCGGAGCGCCCTCCAGGTGCTGCTTCCAGAACGCGAGCTGGCGGGCGGTGACCTCGCCATGCAGCCACTGGCGTTGCCAGGCGGCGTAGTCGGCGTACTGCAGGGCCAGCGGCGGCAGCGGATCGGGTTGGTCCAGGCGGAAGGCCGCGTACAACGCTGCCACTTCCTGGATCAGCACGCCGATGGACCAGCCGTCGGAGACGATGTGATGCTGGGTAACCAGCAGCACATGCTCGGTGGGCGACAGGCGCAGCAGCTGGCCGCGGATCAACCGATCGTGTTCCAGGTCGAAGGGCGCGGCGGCCTCGGCCGCGGCGCGTTCGGCCACGGCCTGCTGTTGGACCTGGTCGTGCAGATGGGACAGATCGTGTTCGGCCAGGCGCAAGCCGACCTGGGGCGGGGCGATGACCTGGATCGGCTCGCCCTGGTGCAGGGCGAAGGTGGTGCGCAGGCTCTCGTGGCGTTCGACGATGCGGTCCAGGGTGCGCTGCAAGGCGATGCGGTCCAGGTGTCCGGACAGGCGCAGGGCGGCAGGCATGTGGTAGGCGGCGCCGGCGGCGTGGTCGAGTTGGTCGAGGAACCACAGGCGTTGCTGCGCCCAGGACAGCGGCAGGGGCTGGGTGCGGTCGGCCAGGGGGAGTGTGTCGGCCTCGGCGCGGGCGGCGGTGTGGACCTGGGCGGCGAAGGCAGCGAGGCTGGGGTGGGCGAACAGCTCGCGCAGCGGTACGTCCACGGCCAGGGACTGACGCAGGCGGGCGATGAGCTGCACGGCCAGCAAGGAGTGACCGCCGAGTTCGAAGAAGTGGTCGTGCCGGCCGACCCGTTCCACGCCGAGCAGGTCTTGCCAGACCTCGGCGATGGCCTGTTCGGTCGGCCCTTGTGGTGCCTCGTAGGGCTTGGTGGCCAGGGCGGTGTGGTCGGGTGCGGGCAGGGCCTTGCGGTCGCGCTTGCCGTTGGGGGTGAGCGGGAAGGCGGGCAGGGTGACGAAGGCGGCCGGCAGCATGTACTCGGGCAACACGTGCGCCAGGTGTTCGCGCAGTTCGGCGGCGTGCAGCTCGGCCTCGGGCTGGGCGATGAGGTAGGCGACCAGGCGCTTGTCGCCGGGGGTGTCCTCGCGCACGGCCACCAGCGCATCGCGGACGCCGGCGCAGGCGCTGAGCTGGGCCTCGATCTCGCCCAGTTCGATGCGGAAGCCGCGCAGCTTGACCTGGAAGTCGTTGCGGCCGTGGTACTCCAGGGTGCCATCGGGCCGCCAGCGGCCGAGATCACCGGTGCGGTACATGCGCGCATCGGGCTGGTCGCTGAAGGGATCGGGCAGGAAGCGTTCGGCGGTCAGCTCGGGGCGGTTGAGGTAGCCGCGCGCCACGCCCGGTCCACCGATGTACAGTTCGCCGGTTACGCCGATCGGCAGGAGTTGTTGCGCTTGGTCCAGAACGTAAACGCGAGCGTTGGCGATTGGACGACCAATGGGTACGTCGATTGGAGGCAAAACAGAGTCGCTATCGTAGGTAATGGCCGTCATCACCACCGTCGCTTCGGTAGGGCCATAGGTATTCATCCAGCGGCAGCGGCTTAGCCGAGGCTCTGCGAGCCAGCGACGCAGGAACCGGTGTTCGACCTTTTCACCACCTGCGATGATCAATCGCAATGAAGTATCGGGTACGTGATCGCTTGTCGTCATTTCCTGCACCCACTGGTGCCAAAAAGCCGATGGCTGATCACTGACGGTGATGCGATGTTGCTGCAGCAATGAAACAAATGCAGCATCGGGGGCAATAATATCGGAGGGGCGAATGACCAAGGTGGCGCCAACCGACAATGCTGGAAATATCTCGCCGACATGAGCATCGAAACCAATCGACGCGAATTGCAGAATGTTGTCGCTCGCTACAAGTTCGCAGATGCGCGCGTGATCGTGGACAAGATTGACCACGCTCGCGTGTTCCACCATCACGCCCTTCGGTCTTCCTGTAGAGCCAGATGTATAGATGATGTAAGCCAGATGCTGGGTTTGCAGTCCAATCTGCTTGTCATCGAGATCTGTGCCTGCCAACCCCGCTAGCGCTTGCGCCAAATCCTCCAAGACCAAAACGGGCATCGGCAGGTCGCGCAATTGTCCACGTAATGCTGACTGGGTCAGGACGGCTACTGGCGAACTGTCCTCGATGATGTAAGCCAGCTGGTCTCGAGCGGCCGTGTGGGGAATGGGGACGTATCCCGCGCCTGCTTTGAGGATCGCCAGGATGGCGACCAGCAGGTCGATATTGCGCTCGAAATAGATCGCAACGCGATCATCTGGGGAAATTCCAAGCCCGCGCAGGTAGTGCGCCAGTTGGTTGGCACGTTGGTTTAGGACTGCATAGCTGAGCTTGCTGGTTTGATCGACGACAGCAATCGCGTCTGGTTGCATCACGGCCTGTGCCTGGAACGCGTGATGAACGAGTGCGGAGGTGGGCGCAGGAAAGCCACCTGCATTGAACTCCGATAGCAATTGCCGACGTTCTGTTGCGGAAAGCAACGGCAGACTGCCGATTCGTTGCGATTGGTCGTCAAGGATGGCCCCCAGCAATGTCTGGAAGGCCCCCAGCAAGCGCTTTATGCGGTCTGCATCGTAGAGATCGGTCGCGTATTCCAATCGTCCCTCAAGGCGAGCGCCTGCCGTTGCCAGAGAGAGACTCAGATCGAAGTGCGTTGTGGTCGGCAATGGCGAGCATTCAATCAAGGTCACCCCGGGCAAGGCCAGCGGCTGTGCGAGCGGGGTGTTGTCCAGGGCCAGCATGACCTGGAACAGGGGACTGTGGCTGAGGCTGCGCACCGGCTGCAGGGCTTCGACGACCTGCTCGAAGGGCAGATCCTGGTGCTCGTAGGCGGCCAGGGTGGTGTGCCGGACCTGGGCCAGCAGGTCGGCGACGGTGGGGTCTTCATCCAGGCGCACGCGCAAGGCCAGGGTGTTGACGAAGAAGCCGATCAGCGGCTCGACCTCGGTGCGCTGGCGGTTGGCCACCGGGGTGCCGACGACCACCTCGTGCTGGCCGCTCAGGCGTGCCAGCACGAGGGACCAGGCGGCCAGCAGGGTCATGAACGGGGTGACGCCGTGGCGGCGGCTGACGGCCTGCAGGGTGTCGACCAAGGCGGCCGGCAGGACGATGGGCAGGCTGGCGCCGGCATGGCGCTGGACCGGCGGGCGAGGCCGGTCGGTGGGCAGTTCCAGGCAGGCCGGAGCGCCCTCCAGGTGCTGCTTCCAGAACGCGAGCTGGCGGGCGGTGACCTCGCCATGCAGCCACTGGCGTTGCCAGGCGGCGTAGTCGGCGTACTGCAGGGCCAGCGGCGGCAGCGGATCGGGTTGGTCCAGGCGGAAGGCCGCGTACAACGCTGCCACTTCCTGGATCAGCACGCCGATGGACCAGCCGTCGGAGACGATGTGATGCTGGGTAACCAGCAGCACATGCTCGGTGGGCGACAGGCGCAGCAGCTGGCCGCGGATCAACCGATCGTGTTCCAGGTCGAAGGGCGCGGCGGCCTCGGCCGCGGCGCGTTCGGCCACGGCCTGCTGTTGGACCTGGTCGTGCAGATGGGACAGATCGTGTTCGGCCAGGCGCAAGCCGACCTGGGGCGGGGCGATGACCTGGATCGGCTCGCCCTGGTGCAGGGCGAAGGTGGTGCGCAGGCTCTCGTGGCGTTCGACGATGCGGTCCAGGGTGCGCTGCAAGGCGATGCGGTCCAGGTGTCCGGACAGGCGCAGGGCGGCAGGCATGTGGTAGGCGGCGCCGGCGGCGTGGTCGAGTTGGTCGAGGAACCACAGGCGTTGCTGCGCCCAGGACAGCGGCAGGGGCTGGGTGCGGTCGGCCAGGGGGAGTGTGTCGGCCTCGGCGCGGGCGGCGGTGTGGACCTGGGCGGCGAAGGCAGCGAGGCTGGGGTGGGCGAACAGCTCGCGCAGCGGTACGTCCACGGCCAGGGACTGACGCAGGCGGGCGATGAGCTGCACGGCCAGCAAGGAGTGACCGCCGAGTTCGAAGAAGTGGTCGTGCCGGCCGACCCGTTCCACGCCGAGCAGGTCTTGCCAGACCTCGGCGATGGCCTGTTCGGTCGGCCCTTGTGGTGCCTCGTAGGGCTTGGTGGCCAGGGCGGTGTGGTCGGGTGCGGGCAGGGCCTTGCGGTCGCGCTTGCCGTTGGGGGTGAGCGGGAAGGCGGGCAGGGTGACGAAGGCGGCCGGCAGCATGTACTCGGGCAACACGTGCGCCAGGTGTTCGCGCAGTTCGGCGGCGTGCAGCTCGGCCTCGGGCTGGGCGATGAGGTAGGCGACCAGGCGCTTGTCGCCGGGGGTGTCCTCGCGCACGGCCACCAGCGCATCGCGGACGCCGGCGCAGGCGCTGAGCTGGGCCTCGATCTCGCCCAGTTCGATGCGGAAGCCGCGCAGCTTGACCTGGAAGTCGTTGCGGCCGTGGTACTCCAGGGTGCCATCGGGCCGCCAGCGGCCGAGATCGCCGGTGCGGTACATGCGCGCATCGGGCTGGTCGCTGAAGGGATCGGGCAGGAAGCGTTCGGCGGTCAGCTCGGGGCGGTTGAGGTAGCCCAGGCTCACGCCGATCCCGCCGATGTGGATCTCGCCAACGGCGCCGATGGGGACCAGGCGTCGTGCCGCATCGAGGACGTAGATGCGGGTGTTGTCCACCGGCGTGCCGATGCAGGAGTGGACGAAGGTCTGTTGCGGATCGATCCGGGCCACGCTCGAGTAGATGGTGGTCTCGGTGGGACCATAGCCGTTCCACAGTTGCGCCACCCGCGTGCCCAACGCGGCACTGAGCGCGGGCGTCAGGGCTTCGCCACCGGTCAACGCCTTGAGTCCGGGCCGGCCTTGCCAGCCGGCATCGAGCAGCATGCGCCAGGTGGCCGGGGTGGCCTGCAGGACACTGATGCGGTGGTGCTCGATCAGGGCGATCAGCCGCTGCGGATCGGTCATGTCCGCCTGGGCGGCCATGACCAGGCAGGCACCGCAACTGAGCGGCAGGAACAGGTCGAACACCGCGATGTCGAAGGACAGGGTGGTGATGGCCAGCAACGTATCGTCGGCCTGCATGCCTGGCGCACGCGCCATCGAGTGCAGCAGGTTGACGACGCCGCGATGCGTTACCTGGACGCCCTTGGGCATGCCAGTCGAGCCGGAGGTGTAGATCACATAGGCCACGGTCGAGGGGCCGACCTGGGGGTCGGACGCCGGCCACTGCGTCAGTTCCGGCACCTGGTCGATGCACAGGGTGAGAACAGGGGAGGCAGGCAGGGCCGCACGCACGCCGGTGTGGGTGAGCACGGCCACCGGTGCGCTGTCCTGCAGCATGTAGGCGATGCGCTCGCGCGGGTAGGCCGGGTCCAGCGGCACATAGGCCGCGCCGGCCTTGAGGATGGCCAGGACCCCGACCAGCATGTCCAGGCTACGGTCGATGCAGATCGCCACGCGATCGTTCGGCCTGACGCCCTGGTCGATGAGGTGGTGGGCCAGTCGGTTGGCCTGCGCGTTGAGGTCGGCGTAGCACAGTGCTTGCTGCGCGAAGACTGCAGCGATCGCCTCGGGCGTACGCTGCGCCTGGGCTTCGAACAACTGATGAACGTGCCGTTCGGCTGCCAGGGCAGTGGCGGCCGGGTTGAAGCCATGCAGCACGCGCGCGCGCTCGTGGCGGCCCAGCAAGGGCACGGCGGCGACCGGCTGCGCCGCATCGGCGAGCATGCCCTCCAGCAGGGTCAGCAACTGCGCCCCGATGCGTTCGATGGTGGCGCGCTCGAACAGGTCGAGCGCGTACTCCAGATTGCCCTGGAGCGTGTCGCCGCAATCGTCCAGCCACAACGTCAGGTCGAACTGCGCGGTAGCACCAGCGTACGGCACCGGCGCAATGGTCAACTCCGGCAACTGCAGATGCTGGTCGGCCGGTAGGTCGTTGAAGGCCAGCATGCTCTGGAAGATCGGGCTGTAGCTGAGGCTGCGCGCCGGCTGCAGGGCTTCGACGACCTGCTCGAAGGGCAGGTCCTGGTGCTCGTAGGCGGCCAGGGTGGTGTGCCGGACCTGGGTCAGCAGGTCGGCGACGGTGGGGTCTTCGTCCAGGCGCACGCGCACGGCCAGGGTGTTGACGAAGAAGCCGATCAGCGGCTCGACCTCGGTGCGCTGACGGTTGGCCACCGGGGTGCCGACGACCACCTCGTGCTGGCCGCTCAGGCGTGCCAACAGCGCCGACCAGGCGGCCAGCACGGTCATGAACAGCGTGGCCTGGTGCTGGCGGGCGAAGCGGCGGAGGCCGGCGGTCAGCTCGGCCGGCACGGTCAGGGCAACACGGCTGCCGGCATGGCGCTGGACCGGCGGACGGGGCCAGTCGGTGGGCAGTTCCAGAAGAGCCGGAGCGCCCTCCAGGTGCTGCTTCCAGAACGCGAGCTGGCGGGCGGTGACCTCGCCATGCAGCCACTGGCGTTGCCAGGCGGCGTAGTCGGCGTACTGCAGGGCCAGCGGCGGCAGCGGATCGGGTTGGTCCAGGCGGAAGGCCGCGTACAACGCCGCCACCTCCTGGATCAGCACGCCGATGGACCAGCCATCGGAGACGATGTGGTGCTGGGTGACCAGCAGCACATGCTCGGTGGGCGACAGGCGCAGCAGCTGGCCGCGGATCAACCGATCGTGTTCCAGGTCGAAGGGCGCGGCGGCCTCGGCCGCGGCGCGTTCGGCCACGGCCTGCTGTTGGACCTGGTCGTGCAGATGGGACAGATCGTGTTCGGCCAGGCGCAAGCCGACCTGGGGCGGGGCGATGACCTGGATCGGCTCGCCCTGGTGCAGGGCGAAGGTGGTGCGCAGGCTCTCGTGGCGTTCGACGATGCGGTCCAGGGTGCGCTGCAAGGCGATGCGGTCCAGGTGTCCGGACAGGCGCAGGGCGGCAGGCATGTGGTAGGCGGCGCCGGCGGCGTGGTCGAGTTGGTCGAGGAACCACAGGCGTTGCTGCGCCCAGGACAGCGGCAGGGGCTGGGTGCGGTCGGCCAGGGGGAGTGTGTCGGCCTCGGCGCGGGCGGCGGTGTGGACCTGGGCGGCGAAGGCAGCGAGGCTGGGGTGGGCGAACAGCTCGCGCAGCGGTACGTCCACGGCCAGGGACTGACGCAGGCGGGCGATGAGCTGCACGGCCAGCAAGGAGTGACCGCCGAGTTCGAAGAAGTGGTCGTGCCGGCCGACCCGTTCCACGCCGAGCAGGTCTTGCCAGACCTCGGCGATGGCCTGTTCGGTCGGCCCTTGTGGTGCCTCGTAGGGCTTGGTGGCCAGGGCGGTGTGGTCGGGTGCGGGCAGGGCCTTGCGGTCGCGCTTGCCGTTGGGGGTGAGCGGGAAGGCGGGCAGGGTGACGAAGGCGGCCGGCAGCATGTACTCGGGCAACACGTGCGCCAGGTGTTCGCGCAGTTCGGCGGCGTGCAGCTCGGCCTCGGGCTGGGCGATGAGGTAGGCGACCAGGCGCTTGTCGCCGGGGGTGTCCTCGCGCACGGCCACCAGCGCATCGCGGACGCCGGCGCAGGCGCTGAGCTGGGCCTCGATCTCGCCCAGTTCGATGCGGAAGCCGCGCAGCTTGACCTGGAAGTCGTTGCGGCCGTGGTACTCCAGGGTGCCATCGGGCCGCCAGCGGCCGAGATCACCGGTGCGGTACATGCGCGCATCGGGCTGGTCGCTGAAGGGATCGGGCAGGAAGCGTTCGGCGGTCAGCTCGGGGCGGTTGAGGTAGCCCAGGCTCACGCCGATCCCGCCGATGTGGATCTCGCCAACGGCGCCGATGGGGACCAGGCGTCGTGCCGCATCGAGGACGTAGATGCGGGTGTTGTCCACCGGCGTGCCGATGCAGGAGTGGACGAAGGTCTGTTGCGGATCGATCCGGGCCACGCTCGAGTAGATGGTGGTCTCGGTGGGACCATAGCCGTTCCACAGTTGCGCCACCCGCGTGCCCAACGCGGCACTGAGCGCGGGCGTCAGGGCTTCGCCACCGGTCAACGCCTTGAGTCCGGGCCGGCCTTGCCAGCCGGCATCGAGCAGCATGCGCCAGGTGGCCGGGGTGGCCTGCAGGACACTGATGCGGTGGTGCTCGATCAGGGCGATCAGCCGCTGCGGATCGGTCATGTCCGCCTGGGCGGCCATGACCAGGCAGGCACCGCAACTGAGCGGCAGGAACAGGTCGAACACCGCGATGTCGAAGGACAGGGTGGTGATGGCCAGCAACGTATCGTCGGCCTGCATGCCTGGCGCACGCGCCATCGAGTGCAGCAGGTTGACGACGCCGCGATGCGTTACCTGGACGCCCTTGGGCATGCCAGTCGAGCCGGAGGTGTAGATCACATAGGCCACGGTCGAGGGGCCGACCTGGGGGTCGGACGCCGGCCACTGCGTCAGTTCCGGCACCTGGTCGATGCACAGGGTGAGAACAGGGGAGGCAGGCAGGGCCGCACGCACGCCGGTGTGGGTGAGCACGGCCACCGGTGCGCTGTCCTGCAGCATGTAGGCGATGCGCTCGCGCGGGTAGGCCGGGTCCAGCGGCACATAGGCCGCGCCGGCCTTGAGGATGGCCAGGACCCCGACTAGCATGTCCAGGCTACGGTCGATGCAGATCGCCACGCGATCGTTCGGCCTGACGCCCTGGTCGATGAGGTGGTGGGCCAGTCGGTTGGCCTGCGCGTTGAGGTCGGCGTAGCACAGTGCTTGCTGCGCGAAGACTGCAGCGATCGCCTCGGGCGTACGCTGCGCCTGGGCTTCGAACAACTGATGAACGTGCCGTTCGGCTGCCAGGGCAGTGGCGGCCGGGTTGAAGCCATGCAGCACGCGCGCGCGCTCGTGGCGGTCCAGCAAGGGCACGGCGGCGACCGGCTGCGCCGCATCGGCGAGCATGCCCTCCAGCAGGGTCAGCAACTGCGCCCCGATGCGTTCGATGGTGGCGCGCTCGAACAGGTCGAGCGCGTACTCCAGATTGCCCTGGAGCGTGTCGCCGCAATCGTCCAGCCACAACGTCAGGTCGAACTGCGCGGTAGCACCAGCGTACGGCACCGGCGCAATGGTCAACTCCGGCAACTGCAGATGCTGGTCGGCCGGTAGGTCGTTGAAGGCCAGCATGCTCTGGAAGATCGGGCTGTAGCTGAGGCTGCGCGCCGGCTGCAGGGCTTCGACGACCTGCTCGAAGGGCAGGTCCTGGTGCTCGTAGGCGGCCAGGGTGGTGTGCCGGACCTGGGTCAGCAGGTCGGCGACGGTGGGGTCTTCGTCCAGGCGCACGCGCACGGCCAGGGTGTTGACGAAGAAGCCGATCAGCGGCTCGACCTCGGTGCGCTGACGGTTGGCCACCGGGGTGCCGACGACCACCTCGTGCTGGCCGCTCAGGCGTGCCAACAGCGCCGACCAGGCGGCCAGCACGGTCATGAACAGCGTGGCCTGGTGCTGGCGGGCGAAGCGGCGGAGGCCGGCGGTCAGCTCGGCCGGCACGGTCAGGGCAACACGGCTGCCGGCATGGCGCTGGACCGGCGGACGGGGCCAGTCGGTGGGCAGTTCCAGAAGAGCCGGAGCGCCCTCCAGGTGCTGCTTCCAGAACGCGAGCTGGCGGGCGGTGACCTCGCCATGCAGCCACTGGCGTTGCCAGGCGGCGTAGTCGGCGTACTGCAGGGCCAGCGGCGGCAGCGGATCGGGTTGGTCCAGGCGGAAGGCCGCGTACAACGCCGCCACTTCCTGGATCAGCACGCCGATGGACCAGCCGTCGGAGACGATGTGATGCTGGGTAACCAGCAGCACATGCTCGGTGGGCGACAGGCGCAGCAGCTGGCCGCGGATCAACCGATCGTGTTCCAGGTCGAAGGGGGCGGCGGCCTCGGCCGCGGCGCGTTCGGCCACGGCCTGCTGTTGGACCTGGTCGTGCAGATGGGACAGATCGTGTTCGGCCAGGCGCAAGCCGACCTGGGGCGGGGCGATGACCTGGATCGGCTCGCCCTGGTGCAGGGCGAAGGTGGTGCGCAGGCTCTCGTGGCGTTCGACGATGCGGTCCAGGGTGCGCTGCAAGGAGATGCGGTCCAGGTGTCCGGACAGGCGCAGGGCGGCAGGCATGTGGTAGGCGGCGCCGGCGGCGTGGTCGAGTTGGTCGAGGAACCACAGGCGTTGCTGCGCCCAGGACAGCGGCAGGGGCTGGGTGCGGTCGGCCAGGGGGAGTGTGCCGGCCTCGGCGCGGGCGGCGGTGTGGACCTGGGCGGCGAAGGCAGCGAGGCTGGGGTGGGCGAACAGCTCGCGCAGGGGCACGTCCACGGCCAGGGACTGACGCAGGCGGGCGATGAGCTGCACGGCCAGCAAGGAGTGACCGCCGAGTTCGAAGAAGTGGTCGTGCCGGCCGACCCGTTCCACGCCGAGCAGGTCTTGCCAGACCTCGGCGATGGCCTGTTCGGTCGGCCCTTGCGGGGCCTCGTAGGGCTTGGTGGCCAGGGCGGTGTGGTCGGGTGCGGGCAAGGCCTTGCGGTCGCGCTTGCCGTTGGGGGTGAGCGGGAAGGCGGGCAGGGTGACGAAGGCGGCCGGCAGCATGTACTCGGGCAGCACGTGCGCCAGGTGTTCGCGCAGTTCGGCGGCGTGCAGCTCGGCCTCGGGCTGGGCGATGAGGTAGGCGACCAGGCGCTTGTCGCCGGGGGTGTCCTCGCGCACGGCCACCAGCGCATCGCGGACGCCGGCGCAGGCGCTGAGCTGGGCCTCGATCTCGCCCAGTTCGATGCGGAAGCCGCGCAGCTTGACCTGGAAGTCGTTGCGGCCGTGGTACTCCAGGGTGCCATCGGGCCGCCAGCGGCCGAGATCGCCGGTGCGGTACATGCGCGCATCGGGCTGGTCGCTGAAGGGATCGGGCAGGAAGCGTTCGGCGGTCAGCTCGGGGCGGTTGAGGTAGCCCAGGCTCACGCCGATCCCGCCGATGTGGATCTCGCCAACGGCGCCGATGGGGACCAGGCGTCGTGCCGCATCGAGGACGTAGATGCGGGTGTTGTCCACCGGCGTGCCGATGCAGGAGTGGACGAAGGTCTGTTGCGGATCGATCCGGGCCACGCTCGAGTAGATGGTGGTCTCGGTGGGACCATAGCCGTTCCACAGTTGCGCCACCCGCGTGCCCAACGCGGCACTGAGCGCGGGCGTCAGGGCTTCGCCACCGGTCAACGCCTTGAGTCCGGGCCGGCCTTGCCAGCCGGCATCGAGCAGCATGCGCCAGGTGGCCGGGGTGGCCTGCAGGACACTGATGCGGTGGTGCTCGATCAGGGCGATCAGCCGCTGCGGATCGGTCATGTCCGCCTGGGCGGCCATGACCAGGCAGGCACCGCAACTGAGCGGCAGGAACAGGTCGAACACCGCGATGTCGAAGGACAGGGTGGTGATGGCCAGCAACGTATCGTCGGCCTGCATGCCTGGCGCACGCGCCATCGAGTGCAGCAGGTTGACGACGCCGCGATGCGTTACCTGGACGCCCTTGGGCATGCCAGTCGAGCCGGAGGTGTAGATCACATAGGCCACGGTCGAGGGGCCGACCTGGGGGTCGGACGCCGGCCACTGCGTCAGTTCCGGCACCTGGTCGATGCACAGGGTGAGAACAGGGGAGGCAGGCAGGGCCGCACGCACGCCGGTGTGGGTGAGCACGGCCACCGGTGCGCTGTCCTGCAGCATGTAGGCGATGCGCTCGCGCGGGTAGGCCGGGTCCAGCGGCACATAGGCCGCGCCGGCCTTGAGGATGGCCAGGACCCCGACCAGCATGTCCAGGCTACGGTCGATGCAGATCGCCACGCGATCGTTCGGCCTGACGCCCTGGTCGATGAGGTGGTGGGCCAGTCGGTTGGCCTGCGCGTTGAGGTCGGCGTAGCACAGTGCTTGCTGCGCGAAGACTGCAGCGATCGCCTCGGGCGTACGCTGCGCCTGGGCTTCGAACAACTGATGAACGTGCCGTTCGGCTGCCAGGGCAGTGGCGGCCGGGTTGAAGCCATGCAGCACGCGCGCGCGCTCGTGGCGGTCCAGCAAGGGCACGGCGGCGACCGGCTGCGCCGCATCGGCGAGCATGCCCTCCAGCAGGGTCAGCAACTGCGCCCCGATGCGTTCGATGGTGGCGCGCTCGAACAGGTCGAGCGCGTACTCCAGATTGCCCTGGAGCGTGTCGCCGCAATCGTCCAGCCACAACGTCAGGTCGAACTGCGCGGTAGCACCAGCGTACGGCACCGGCGCAATGGTCAACTCCGGCAACTGCAGATGCTGGTCGGCCGGTAGGTCGTTGAAGGCCAGCATGCTCTGGAAGATCGGGCTGTAGCTGAGGCTGCGCGCCGGCTGCAGGGCTTCGACGACCTGCTCGAAGGGCAGGTCCTGGTGCTCGTAGGCGGCCAGGGTGGTGTGCCGGACCTGGGTCAGCAGGTCGGCGACGGTGGGGTCTTCGTCCAGGCGCACGCGCACGGCCAGGGTGTTGACGAAGAAGCCGATCAGCGGCTCGACCTCGGTGCGCTGACGGTTGGCCACCGGGGTGCCGACGACCACCTCGTGCTGGCCGCTCAGGCGTGCCAACAGCGCCGACCAGGCGGCCAGCACGGTCATGAACAGCGTGGCCTGGTGCTGGCGGGCGAAGCGGCGGAGGCCGGCGGTCAGCTCGGCCGGCACGGTCAAGGCAACACGGCTGCCGGCATGGCGCTGGACCGGCGGACGCGGCCGGTCGGTGGGCAGTTCCAGAAGAGCCGGAGCGCCCTCCAGGTGCTGTTTCCAGAACGCGAGCTGGCGGGCGGTGACCTCGCCATGCAGCCACTGGCGCTGCCAGACGGCGTAGTCGGCGTACTGCAAGGCCAGTGGGGGCAGCGGATCGGGCTGGCCCAGGCGGAAGGCCGTGTACAACGCGCCGAGCTCCCGCAATAGCACGCCGATGGACCAGCCATCGGAGACGATGTGGTGCTGGGTGACCAGCAGCACATGCTCGGTAGGCGACAGGCGCAGCAACTGGCCGCGGATCAACGGTCCATTCGCAAGATCAAAGGGAGCCGCCGCTTCTGCGGCAACGATGCTCCGGACACTTGCTGTTCGCTGCACTTCGGACGTTGCGCTTATATCGCGAAGTTGCAGGAGGAAGCCGGTGGTGACGGGGTCAACAACTTGCAAAGCTTCACCGTCGACCTCGACAAACCTTGTCCTAAGTGCGTCGTGCCGTGCGACGATCGCATCGAGTGCAGCAGTCAATGCTTGCGTGTCTAGGCTGCCGTGCAACGCCATGCCGATCGGCAGGTGATATGCGGCGCTCGCAGAATGCTGCAGTTGATCCAGGAACCATAGTCGCTGCTGCGCGAAGGAGGCAGGGCAAGCTCGGTCGCGACGTCCAGCGACAACCATCGGGAGCTGCTGTAAGGGCTCCAGCGCCGCTTTGTCGATTTCGGCCGAGAGGCTAACGATCGTCGGTGATGCAAACAGATCGCGCAGCGATAGTTGCATGTTAAAGGTCGATCGCACATGAGAAGCGAGCTGGCTTGCCAGCAGAGAGTGTCCACCTAACGAAAAGAAATCGTCGTCTATCGAAATCTCTTTCCGCCCAAGCAATTGTTGCCAGATGTGCAGCAGGGATGCTTCGGTAGACGTAGTCGGGCCACGCCACCTTTCGCCTACCGCTTCGCTCTTCGAGTCCCAACGCCAAAGGCAGTCGAAAGCTCCTTCGGCAAACGCTTGGCGGCAACGCGATCGTTGAATTTTCCCGCTGGAGGTCCGCGGAATGCGGCCAGCCTTGACAAGAAGAACAGAAGCGAGGTCGACGATATCGTGACGATCGGCGAGCTCGCCGCGCAGCTTGGCGACAAGGGTCTCTGTGATGGGCGATCGGCGGCCTTCGACTTCCTGCACGATGACCAGGCGTGTTACTTGGCCTTCCTCCACCGAGAATGCGGCGCAACCGTTGGCGCGGAAAGCAGAGTCAAGTCGCTCGACAGTCATTTCGACATCTTGCGGATAGACATTGCGCCCGTTGAATATCATCATCTCCTTGATGCGACCAGTGACGTAAAGATGACCGTCATGCAGATAGCCCAGGTCACCGGTGCGCAGCCATGATCGATCGCTGCCTGGCAGCTGTGCAGAGAAGACCTCGCGCGTGCTCGCCTCGTCCGCTCCCCAGTAGCCGCATGCTACGGATTCACCACAGATCCAGATCTCCCCGATCTCCTTCTCTTGACAGGCTTTCAGCGAATCAGGAGCCACGATGAGGAGATGATCGGCGCCAGCGCAAGCGACGCCATTTGATACCGCTTCGATCGTGTCTGCATCCTTGTGCCCCGTTTCGACCCGACCACTTTCAAGTGCTGATTTACTGATTTTTTGAAATCGCGCAACTTCACCAGGGCGTACTTCAATGCTTGCAGAGGCCAGTAGTACAGTTTCTGCCAAGCCATAGGACGGCTTCATCGCGTGTGGCACGAGGCCGCATGAGGAAAACGCGTCTGCAAATCGCTTGATCGTCTCATAGCGGATGCGTTCGGCACCGTTGATGATGACCTCAAGGCAACTGAGGTCGACACCTTCGATCTGGCCCTCTGTAATACGCTGGGTGCAAAGCTGATAGGCGAAGTTGGGAGCGCCAGTAATGCGTGCGCGGTATTGCGAAATGAGCTTCAGCCAGCGATGCGGACGCATCAAGAACGCAGCCGGCGGGAACTGGACGCAATGGCAGCCGATAACAACGGGAGCAATGATCGTTCCGATCAAGCCGAAGTCGTGATGCGGCGGCAACCAAGAGACCACCGTGTCATCGGCAGTGACGCCATAGGTCTGCTTGATGAGTGCTACGTTAGCTAATAAGTTGCGATGGCTGACCATCACACCCTTTGGCCTGCCGGTAGAGCCGGATGTGTATTGGAGAAAAACGATATCGTCTGCATGAGTCATGGGTTCTACCCACGTGCACGCATCCGTTTCGGCCAGATCGTCGGTGGAGAGCCAGCTCAGCGTGTCGCCAAGTGCATCGTTGCGGGCATATTCCTGTTGCGGAACTTGTTGCATCTCTTCCATGGACTGCCGTATGCCCGCGAGTGTCATTGCAAGCGCGGGTTCGCAGTCTTCCGCGATTGAGCGAAGTCGCGGCAACGTGCGGACGCTTGCAGGCGGCAACGCGGGCACTGCTATCACTCCCGCATAGACGCAAGCGTAGAAAGCCACGATGTAGTCGAGGCTCGGCGGGTAGACAAGGAGAACACGATCGCCTGGATTAGTGAGTTGTTGAATCTTCGCGGCAAGACTTTTGGCCCGCGAATCGAGCTCAGAAAAACTAACTTCCTCGCTTGATTTTTCACCATCCCTAATATAAGTAAATGCTATGCGTCCGGCATTTTCCGGGGAGGAGGCCTGGAAACGAGCAATATCGAAGAGGTGGTGGAAAACAGGCGTAAGGACATTCATGGCAAGAGGGGTCTCTGCAAATTAATTAAAACGCACGATCGCGCGCTTTAGGCCGACCTGGAGAACGCCATGTCGGCATGGAAAACCTGCATGATCATCCTCGACCGAGGATCACGTGATGCTGTCGAGAGCCAACGTATGGTCTCCGAGCATGCGCAACGGCGTAGTTGTCGGCGACGATGATGTCGCCCGGCATCCAATGGAATACCATCGCCGCGCGCAAATGCGCACGCAGTATTTCGGCGATCCAGTCATCCGGAATTGGCGTGCCGTCGCCAAAGCAGACATTGCGAGGAAAGTCCTCGCCCTTTAGCATGCTGTTCATTGCACTGCGTACCGAAGGCTCCAGGCAGGCCGGATGGTGCAATAGCACCTGGTTGAAGAAAACATCCATGTCCCTGTCCGGGTGACTTATCACCGCTGGGCGGAAATATTCTGTGCTCAATCGGTCACCGCTGCGCCAGTGCGCCACCACTCCTTGCCGAGCGCAGAGCGACTCGACGGCCTCACGATCGGAGGTTCCAAAGTATTTTTGCCACGTTACGTCAAGGCCGGCGATGAAATTGCGTTTGTAGAGAAGGCCGCGCTTCGATAGCTGTTCTTTTATCTCTTCAGGAAGAGCGGTCAGTACTTTATTGCAATCGCTCAATGGAGTCTCGCCACCCTGCGGTGCAGCTTGCGTACATTGAAAGAAAATATGGCGAGGCGGTGCACTGGTGTGCGAACCCTCATTGTGAAAAAGAATGGAATTTTTTGCCGGATACTTGGTGACATTGAACACGCCGGTGATGCCATCATCTGTCGGCATCATTGGCAGATCCCCGTAGTGGTCGACCAAAGGAATGTCCAGTGCGTCTATGCAGGCACGAAAGCCACTTGTATCCATGACATTCAAGCCGCGCAGCAGAACCCAGCCCGAATCTGACACGCGCGAAAGAATGGCATTGCGATGCTCGCCCACCCATTCGGCCGCGCAAGCCCCTGCCTGATCGGTCACCAGGAGGGAATCGCCAGCACGGTCGGTAAGATCCATGTCTTCGAGAAGATGTTCGGACTTGCTGATCAGCGGATAAGCTTTCGCAGGCATGATGGCTGTGGCTGCTTGCATGTTCAGGTCCTGGTCCTTGCCGGCTGAATGGCGATAGTGGAATTAAGATTGGCATAGGGAAGGGATATGAACTTCATATCGATCCATGCATGATCAATTTTTTGATTTTTTGCGTTTCAGTCATGGGCTCGGCCATCTCTATTCGCCACCTCCGATCGGCACCATCGACGGTGTGGGTATGGAGTTGACTGTTCCTCCAAGCCCCATTTCTTCGATATCTAGAGAAGCTTTGACGGCTTCTTGCCGGAGTTCCCCATCCTGGAGCTTGATGATGCGATCGGCACTATCAAAGTAAGCATCGTCATGACTGATGACAAAGACCATTTTGCCGCGGCGTTTGAGCTCCGGAAGGATCTCCCGATAAAAAACTCGCTTGAACACCGGATCCTGATCTGCCGCCCATTCGTCAAATAGATATATGTGCCTATCCTCTAGATATGAAGACACCAGCGCCAAACGTTTTCTTTGTCCGGTAGACAGGTTGATCGTGGAGAATTTTCCATGTTCCACCGAAACCTTGTGCGAAATCCCCATGGTCTCGATGTAGCGCATCGCGCGCGCTTCTAACGTGGCATCATCGACATCCAGTAGTTGTTCGAATAAATGGAAATCAGCGAAAACAGCAGAGAAATGACTGCGATAATGAAGTCTGTTTTCGTCCGTGACTTCCTGATCGTTCATCCAGATTGAGCCCCGCTCCGGTGGATAGAGGCCAAGCAAAAGCATTGCGAGTGTGGTTTTACCGCTGCCGTTGCCGCCGACGATGAAGATGACTTCGCCCTCGGCAACCTTCAGATCTATGGGGCCAAGCATGAAGTGCCGATCTCCATGATCTGAAGGGAATTTATGAAAAACGCCCCTGAGCTCAAGACTTGCGACGTGAGTGGCAGCCGGCCGCTTCTCTTCGGAGGCTTTATCCTGTAGCGGCTCTAGGTCACCTTCTAACTGCTCTATCCGCTTTAGAGAAACAGCGGCTTGGCGCACTGACGGCAGACTTACCATTAATGCGCTTATCGGCTGAATCATGTATAGAAGCACCAATGTTACGGCGGTTACGGTCTGTGCCGATTCGCCAAGCACGGGCGTTGCAATAAACAAAATCGTGCCGATCACCAGGTAGAACTGCATTGCCCCCAGATTGTTGACCCAGGTGTAGCCCTTCATCGCCTTGCGAAAAGAATGCATGAACTTATGCGAGGTAGGTGCTATCACGTCGTTCACGAATCGCCGGCCGCGATCCTCATTCAGCTGAAGCTCTTTGCTGCCTTCGATCAAGTCACGAAAATGCCCGTGCAGGACATTGATGTGCTCTCGAATCAGTGGGAGCTGCGCCATCGGATGGCGTTCGGCCCAACGATACAAGGTGACGCTTACCAAAAGGCAGCCGGCGAATACTGCAAATATTTTCCAGGAAAGCCATGCAAGATATACCAGGCACGCCAGAATAAGAATCAGATTCCCAAAGGCGAGGGGGATCAGCTGAAATGCCTGAATGAACGTATCCACATCCTTGGTCAGGATGACGGTCAAGCTATGCGCACCCATTCCCTGCAATTTCTTGAGAGGGGTTTTCAAAAGCTTTCGACTCAGGTCGATGCGCAGTTTTAGAATGGCCTGCTGGGTGATGTCGAGCAATGCAATTTCAGATGCCGATTTGCACGCAACCGACACGAGGCAGAGCGCAAAAAAAGCGACCGCAAGAATCCACGGGTTTTCATGGCTCCAAACGCTTTTGCTTATGACTGTCGCGATCGCGGCGCCACTGATGCCGCCGGCAATTCCAGTCACTACGGCGAAGAACAGCAACTTTCGAGATTGCTGATAGAGATACCAAAGCAGGTTCACGCATCAAGCCTGCTATCGCGTCGAGTCGATACAATGCTGCTGGATTGTTGCATTCTTGAGAAATAACGAAGTTCCATGTGCATAAAGATCCTTCGATTGCATTTCTTCCTGAAATGAAGATGCGCACTTCCGATGGAGCGCGAATTTTCTCGACTTCACGCAGCATACACGACCCGCCCTGTCGTCTTTGGCTCGCGATGTAGACAATTATCTTTGTTTGGTGCGCAAAAATTTTCTTCAATGTGTGCTATTCAGCCCCGGTCCTCGCGCGCGCGTGAAAGCCTGTCAGAAGCTGGCCGAAGGCCGCTTGCAGAGATGGGGACGAGGGTGACGTCCTCGTCTAAGGTGTTGTTCGCGCTTGATTCATCTGGTCCTGCGATTTGCAAGCCCCACATCCGTTCTTTAGCGAATCTCAAACACGATGTTTCGACGCCATCGAAGATGCCGGGGGCGATGCCGGCATTTCCAGTCGACGAGTCAAACAAAGACGGAGCTTCCTTCTTCGCTTTTTTTCACCTGATGAAGGCCGACCATGCGCGAGCCGTGGTCCGCATGCCGCTGTCTTTCGGCGGCGGCGCGATGCTTAGATCGAATCGGGGTGACAGAGCGATGCCCTACGGCGTTCCAGGTCTTTCGATGCGCCACGCAACCAACCTCGGTTGCAGTCGCTTCGCGTGCAAGCCTCGCCCTATGAGCATCGCGGCCTGGTCCGGCCTGCCAGTGAGCCAAGCCGGCAAAACGGCCATTGTTTTCGAACGTTTGCCACTCGCCGACGTTCTGCTCCCATCGGATACCGCCGGTCGGGATCTGTTGCGCATGGCGTTGGAGGGAAACAGGCTGCGTCGACTGATAGTGCGGTCGTTCATCGCAGGGCATCATGCAGATGCCTGTACGCCTCCGGTCCTGATCGACGCGTCTGGACCAGGTCTTGGCAGGTGTGCGCCTTGCTGCTTTGTCTGTTGATCGCAGATGCGCCTGGCAGAGGGCGGCGCTGTTGTCGATGCGCGCATCCTGCCAGGCCCCGGCGACGCTTCCGCTCCCCAACCACGGTCTGGTCAAAATTTGCTTGCGTACGGACCCCGCCGTCGCTATGATTCCGCTCCTGCCAGCACATGTGGGGCCATAGCTCAGCTGGGAGAGCGCTTGCATGGCATGCAAGAGGTCGCCGGTTCGATCCCGGCTGGCTCCACCAACTTTTCGGACATAGGCCGTCCGCAAAGCAACATCGTTATCCGCGTCCCCATCGTCTAGAGGCCTAGGACATCACCCTTTCACGGTGGCGACCGGGGTTCGAATCCCCGTGGGGACGCCACTTTTCGAAAACACCCGGCACTGCCGGGTGTTTTTTTGTGCGTGCGGCCGCCGTGTGCGGCGGCTGCGAGATGCGGCAAGCATGCGCTGGAAGCCGAGTGGATCGCTGGCTTCTTCGAGCGAGTGGTGCTGCTGTTCCTTGTCTGCGTGTATCCAGGATGTGCGAGGGCGCCCGTACCCTCACCCCAACCCCTCTCCCGGAGGGAGAGGGGCTTTGGCCGCTCCCTTCTCCCTCCGGGAGAAGGTGCCCCGCAGGGGCGGATGAGTGTCCGGGCGTCGCCTCGCATGGCCAGATTGGTGCAGGCGCTGTGCGCCCCGGACCCTCACCCCAACCCCTCTCCCGGAGGGAGAGGGGCTTGGTGGGGCTGGTGCTGCATCGATGAAGGGCTGACGCTGCACCAGTTCAATGCAGCAGCCGGCGGATCTGCAGGATCGCCTGCGGCGTGCGTTGCACGCTGTGTCCGGAGACGATCACCGTTTCCGAGGCGGCGCCGGGCAGGTGGGCGCTCCAGTACGGCACGATGCCGTCGCTGGACTGCGCCAGCGGCACGCGCGGATCCTCCTGCCCGATGATGGAGTGATAGGTCACCTGCGGTGAGATCGGCAACTGCGCCGCGGCGAGGATGAAAGGGTCGTGGTCGCTGAGGCTGTCGATGCTGTTGGGCAGCCCGTCGAGCATGTTCTTGCCCGCGATGTCCTGGAACTGGTCGAGCACGCGCCGTGGCAGGCCGATCACGGCGCGTGCCAGTTCGCCCACCGTGCCGGCGGCTTCGGGCGTGCCGCGCTGCGGGGTGGCCAGGAAGATCGCCTCGGAGACTTCCGGCATCGGTGCGAACTGCAGCATCGGTCCGAGCCTGGCGTGCAGTGCCTGGCGCGCCTGCGGATCCAGCGCCGCCCCGTCGAACAGGGTTCGCCACAGCCGCTCGCCGTCGCTGGAAGACACCATCAAGCGCGCCAGCACGCCGCCCATGCTGTGCCCGATCAGCACCATGTTATGTGCGGAGACGCTGCGGCGTTGCGGATCGAACTGGTCCAGCGTCTGCTCCAGGGCGTTGCGAACCTGCAGGTGGGTGTAGGGAATCGGCAGGTTGGTCGGGTAGTAGACGAACCAGATCTGATAGCGCGCGCGGACCTGCGGATCGCCGAGCAGGTCGTTGGCCAGGTTGACCCAGGCTTCCGGGCTGCTGGCCAGCCCGTGCAGCAGCACCAGCACGCGCCGGTTCGGATCGTAGGGCTGGGTCAGGAACACGTGCGGCCGGTCGATGCCGTGCCCGAGGCCGAGCAGGGTGCGCAGCGATTGCGCGGCGAAACCGGCGCGCGCCATCCACACGCCGTAGCCGGCGCTGAAATTGGCCGCCAGCGGCACGTCGACACCGCCCATCGTGACCCGATCGCCGAGCGAGGGGTCGTGGACTTCCACGTGCGCGCTGTGGCTGGCCAGCACCTGCTTGAGCGTGCGGCCATCGAAACGCAGCAACACCGTGAGGTTGGGGGTGGGCATGTCGCTGTAGACAGGAGTGGCGTCGGTGCTGCGGATGGCCTCCGCCGCCGGCTGCGGCAGGACCGCGACCATCTCCGCGCCGAAGCCATCGCGCCGATACACGCTGCGCAGTCCGTCGAAACGCAGGCCGCTGGCCGCCAGCATCGTCTCGGGCATCGGCATGTCCTGCGGGTTGCCGACGCCGCTGGCATCCAGCGTCACCGTCCACTCGGGTAGGGCGGCGATCTGCGCGCCGGCCTCGTGCGTGGCAGGCGGATGCCGCCGGTAGCGGGCGAACAACGCGGTCACCGCCTGCTGCACGGCGTAGTTGTAGTAGTCGCGCACCTGGGTCTGGCGTTCCTCGAAGGCGCGTTCGCTGGGCGTGCGTGCGCTGAAGAACAGGTAGGCGTAGGCGTAACGCGCGGTCTGCAGCCAGACGGCCAGCGTGGCATCGCTGGCCGGGTGCTGCCTGGCGGCGCGTTGCGCGGCCAGCAGCGACAGTTCCGCCGCCGTCGCCAGGGTACGCTCCTGATCCATGTCGGCATTGCCGAGCAACCGGTCGATGCATGGCGGCACCGTCGCCGTGCAACGTGCCGCGTCGAGGCCGGCCACGTTCAGCGTCTGCAGCGCGGCATCGCTGGGGCGCGCGGTGCTCAGCGCGTCGCCGCGCTTGGCCTGGATGTAGCGCGCCGCATCCACGCGTTGCAGGGTGACGCTGGCACAGCCGCCGGTGCACAGCGCCATGCACAGCACGACACAGGCCAGGATCGCGCGGTGCCAGCGCCGCCGCTTCATGCCGCGACCTTCGCCGGCTTGCCGGCGCGGCGTGCGAACAGCAGGTCGTACAGCACCGGAATCACCCCCAGGGTCACCAGCGTGCCCAGGGCCAGGCCGCCGATCATGGTGATGGCCATGCCGGTCCACAGCGGCCCGGCGAACAGCATCAGCGGGATCAGGCCGACGATGCAGGTCAGCTTGGTCATCACGATCGGGCGCAGGCGTTTGACCGCGGCGGCGATCACCGCCTCGTGCCGGCTCAGGCCATCGGCCAGTTCGGCCTCGATCCGTTCGAGCAGCAGCACCGCGTTGTTGACGATGATGCCGGCCAGCGCGAGCAGACCGAAGGTGGCCATGAAGCCGAACGGATAACCGGTGACCAGCAGGGCGAGGGTGGCGCCGATCAACACGAACGGAATGCTGGCGACCACGATGAACAGCTTGCGGAACGAATTGAACTGCCAGACGAACAGCAGCAGGATCGCGCCCAGCGCATGCGGCATGTATTGCAGCAGCGCCTGGTTGGCTTCGGCGGCGTCCTCCAGTTCGCCGCCCATCTCGATGCGGTAGCCCGGCGGCAGGCGCAGCGCCGCCACCTTGTCGGCCAGCGCGGCCACCACCTGGTCGGTGGTCAGGTCCGGGTTGCGGCCGGTGATGGTGATGGCGCGGCTCAGGTTGCGGCGCTGGATCGTCGAGGGTTCCGAACTCAGTTGGATGTCGGCGATCGCCGACAGCGGCAGCGGCGCGGCGCCGGAGGACGGGTAGATCGGGGTGTCGCCGGGATTGCCGCTGCGTACACGCGGGTCGCTGTCGCCGCGCAGCACGATCGGCACGTTGCTGCCGTCGTCGTGGATCACCGAGGCGTCCACGCCGCTGTAGCGCAGTTGCAGCGCCTGGGCGATGTCCTCGCTGGCGACGCCGGCGCGGCGCGCCTTGGCCTGGTCCACCTGCACCACGTAGCGCGGAATGCGGCTGTCCCAGTCGTCGCTGACGTCCAGCGTACCGGGCAGGCCGCGCAAGGCGTCGGCGATGCCGGCGGCGATCCGGCGCAGTTGCGTTTCGTCCGGGCCGATCACCCGGTAGATCGCCACGCCGGATTCGGTCGAGCCCAGGGAGAATCGCTTGGGCTCGGCGCGTACCGCCGGGTAGGCCTGGCGCAGGTGGGAGCGCACCTTGGCGATCAGCGCATCGATGTCGCTGCCCGGCCGCACGCTGACGGTGAAGTAGGCGATGTTGGCCGCCGGCAGCGGCGGGTTCAGCCCGAGCACGATGCGCGGGCCGCCGTCGGCGACGTAGCCGATGCTGTCGACGATCTGCGGGTTCTGCCGGCGGTCGGCCAGCCACTGGCTGATCGATTGCACGGTGCGCAGGGTCTCGCGCGCATCGCTGCCCGGTTGCAGGGTCACCGGCATCTGGAACTGCAGGCGGTCGGACTTGGGCAGGAAGCTGTACGGCACCGAGGCCAGCACGGTCACCGCCAGGGCGAGCAGGGCGAGCATGCTGCCCAGGAACAGCGCCTTGTGCGCCAGCAGCGCCTCGATCGTGCGCCGGTACAGCCGGTACGGCTTGGAGGTGTAGCTGTCGCCATGTCCATCGGCCGGCGCGACATGCGCGCGGGCGAAGTACATGCACAGCAGCGGGGTGATGGTGATGCTGAGCAGCCAGGAGCCGAGCAGGGTCACCGCCAGCACGATCGCCAGCGAACGCATGTATTCGTTGGTGCTGGTCTGGCCGAAGAAGAACGGCGAGAACGCCAGCACGATCACCAGGGAAGAGGTCAGCAGCGGGATCGCCAGGCTGCGGCCGGCGGCCTCGCAGGCGGCGCGGCGTTCCTCGCCGGCGGCCAGGCGCCGTTCGATGTCCTCGGCGATGACGATGCCGTTGTCCACCAGCAGGCCCAGCGCCAGGATGATCGCGGCGATGGACACGGTCTGCAGTTCCACGCCCAACACCCGCATCGCGATCAGCGCGCCGAGGATGGTCAGCGGCACGATCGCACCGACGATCAGGCCGGTGCGCCAACCGAGGAACAGCATCACCACTGCCATCACGATGACGATGGTCTCGCCCATCACGTGATGCATCTTGCCCATCTCGCGCTCGACCACGTCGGCCTGGAAGGTGACCACGTGTTGCGCGAAACCCACCGGCAGCATCTTGGCGGTCTCGCCCAGGGTGCGGCGCAGCGCCTTGCCCACCTCGGCGACGTTGTTGCCCGGCGCCATCGACACCGCCACCACCACCGCCGGCTGGCCCTGGTAGATGGCGCCGGCCTCCGGCGGATCCACCGGCATCAGCTCGATCCGCGCCAGTTGCGCCAGCGGGATCTGCCGTGGGCCGTCGGCGCCCTGCGTGGCGATCGGGGCATTGCGCAGGTCGTCGAGATCGCGCACCTCGCCGGAGGTGGTCACGGTCATCGCCATGCCCGACGCGGCAACCAGGCCGCCGCCGGCGACCACGTTCTGCGCGCGCAGTTGCTGCGCGACCGCGGCCGGAGTGAGGCCGGCCTCGCCCAGCCTGGTGCGGTCGAAGGCGACATAGACGCGCTCGTCCTGCAGGCCGTGGAAGGTGACCCGCTCGACGCCCGGCACGGCGTACAGCTGCGCACGCATCTGCCGCAGCGGTCCGAGCATCTCGGCGGTGTTGAAGCCGGGCGCGGTGACCGCGATCGAGGCGATGGCGACGCGGCCGAAGTCGTCGTCGACCAGCGGCCCCTGCGTACCCGCGGGCAGCTCGGCACCGGCCTCGGCCGCCTTGCTGCGCACCCGCTGCCACAACGCCGGCAGGTCCTTGACGCTGTCCTGCGCGGTGACCTGCACGATGGCGCTGCCGGGATGGATGGTGGTGACGATCTTCTTCAGCCCGCTGACCTCGCGCAGCCGTTCCTCCAGCGGACGTGCGAGCAGGTTCTCCACGCGCTCGCTGGGCATGCCGGGGTAGCCGACCTGCACGATCGCATCGCGCACGGTCACGCTGGGTTCCTCCTGCGAGGGGAAACCGAGAAAGGTGACGATGCCGCCGATCAGGATCAGGGCGGCGCTGAACAGCGCCAGGCGGCTCGATTGCAGGGTGGCGCGGGTCAGGTTCATGGCGAGGTGGTGCCGAGGCGGGTGGTGGGACGGAACGGCACGACGTGCTGGCCGTCGTGGAGGAAGGCGGCGCCGGCGGCGACGATGCGCTCGCCCGGGGCCAGGCCATGCAGGATCTGCACGCGGCCGCCTTCGGCGTGCCCGGTGACGACCTGACGACGGCGCACGCTGCCGCTGTCCTGGCGGTACACGAACAGCATGGTTTGGCCGTCGGCCATGCTCGGGATCAGCGCACTCAACGGCACGCTCGGCGCCTGATCGGCGGCGCTGTCGGGCAGGGCCAGCAGCAGCGATTCGCCGCTGCGCGGCTGCGCCGCGTCGGCGCCGGTGCTGTCGAACAGCGCCTGCACGGTGGCGCCGCCGTCCACGCGTTCGGACACGCTGCGCAGGCGCAGCGGCAGCGCCTGCTGCGGTGCGCTGCTGCGGTAGGCGAGGACGCTTTGGCCCGGTTGCAGCGCCGCCGCGCGATCGGCCGGCAGCGTCGCCAGCACCTGCGCGCGATCCGCGCCGTCCAGTTGCAGGACCGGCTGGCCCGCGCTCACAAGACTGTCGGGCTGCTGCAGGCGTGCCACCACGCTGCCGTCGAACGGTGCGCGCAGTTCCGATTGGCGCACCGCGCGGCGCGCCAGCGCCAGGTCCGACTGCGCGCTGCGGACCTTCGCCTGCGCCGCGGCGAAGGCGCTCTTGGCCGCGGTCAGGGTCGCGGCCGAGGCGGCGCCGTCGTCGAACATGGCCTGCTGCTGGGCGAGCTGGGTCTGCTGCTGCTGCAGGTCTGCCGCGGCGATGCCGACGCCGGCCTCGGCCTGCTGCAGGCGCAGGTTGTTCGGTTCCGGGTCCAGGCGTGCGAGCACTTGGCCGGCGCGCACGCGGTCGCCCACGTCCACGGCGATGGCGGCAATGCGGCCGCCGCCTTCGAAGCCGAGATCGGCGCGTTCTTGCTGGCGCACCTGGGCGAGGTAGCGGGTGCTGTCGCGCGCGGCATCGCTGCCGACGGTTTCCAGCTTGACCGCGCGCGGCGCGTCGGCGGGCGGTGCGGCCTCGCGGCCGCAGCCGGACAGCGCCAGCACGGCCAGCGGCAGGCACAGCGAAAGAAGCAGGGTGGGGCGCAGGGTCATGATCGGCGGTGTCCCGGGAACGTTCAGAAGGTGTAGGTGACGGTGGCGCCGCCGCCGGCAGCGGCGCGGCGACGCACCACCGGGCTGCCGTCGGCGGGGCCGACGTAGCGGGTGGCGTTGAGCAGCAGCGAGGCGGTCCAGTGCGGCGATAGGGTGTGATCCCATTCGGCGCCGACGGTGTAGGCGTACACGCCGGCATCGGCGCGGTGCGGTTGGAATCCGCTGGTCAGGTTTTGCGCCTCGGTGACGCCGAAGTACGCCTGGTTGAAGCGGCGGTCGCCGACGTGCGCGTCCAGGTCCAGGGTCACGTTGTCGGCCGCCGCCTGCAGCAGGGTGAAGCGCGCGCCGGCGCGGTAGCGGTTGCGGCGCGCACCGTCCTTCAGCGCGAACTCCGCCTCGGCGTCCAGCGCCAGGTACGGGGTGAGCTGCTGCATGACCAGGCTGCGTGCGGTGATCGCGCCGGGCACGTCGCCCATGCCGGCCAGGCGCTTGGAGCCGGGGCGCCAGCTGCTGTTGCGCTGCAGACGGCCCAGGTCGTAGCCGAACGACTGGCTGGCGGAGAAGCCGTGCGCGTTCTGGAACTGGACGCCGGCGCCGCGCAGCGTGTCCGCGAACAGGATGCCGCGCTGTATCGAAAACACCGGCACCGCCTGCACGCGGTCGTCGGCGGAGCCGGGATAGCGCGGAGTCAGCATGGCGCCGGCGCCCACGCTCACTTGGGTGCGGTCGCCGAACAGGCCGGCGCTGGGGGCCGGATCGGGGTCTGCGGCGTGCGCGGCCGGCGGCAGCGCCAGCACCGCCACGGTCAGCGTGGGCGACAGAACGGACAGGAGATGTTTCATCGGGGCAACCTCGTGCGGGGGGAAGTTCAGGGCGCGTGCGACAACGGCACGCCGTAGAACGCGCGGAACAGCGCGATGCGATCGAGCAACAGGTCCTGCCGCGCCTGCAGATGCGTCAGTTCGGCCTGCGCGGCCTGGATGTCGCCGGTCAACAGCTCGGGGCGGTCCTGCAGACCTTGCGCGACGCGCTGCTGCAGGCGCGCCACACGCTGGCGTTCGCGTTCGACATTGGAGCGTTCGCCGCGCTCGCGCTGCTGCAGTGCCGGCAGCGCATCCAGCGCATCGGCGACCTCGCGGAACGCGGCCTCCACGGTCTTCTCGTAGTCGGCCACCGCGCCGTCCTTGCGCAGCTGTGCGATGTCCAGGTTGGCGCGGTTGCGGCCGCCGTCGAACAGCGGCAGCACCAGTTGCGGCATGAAGCTCCAGGTGCGGCTGCCGGGCATGAACAGGCCGTTCAACGCCTCGCTGGCGGTGCCCAGCGACGTGCTCAGGCGGATCGACGGGAAGAACGCGGCGCGTGCGGCGCCGATGTCGGCATTGCGCGCGCGCAGTTCGGCCTCGGCCTGGCGGATGTCCGGGCGCTGCAGCAGCAACTGCGAGTCGAGGTCGCGCCAGGTGCGGCCGTCGTCCTGCCCGGCACCCGGCAGCAGGTCCTGCAAGGTGCCGGCGCCGTCCGGCGTAGCGTAGCCGGCGAGCAGTTGCAGGGCGCGGCGAGCGGCGGCGTGATCGCTGGTGGCCTGCTGCGCGCGCGCCTGCGCCTGGTCGTCGTCGTGGCGCTGGCGGTCCAGCGCATCGCGGGAGATCAGCCCGACCGTCTGCTGGCGCGTGGCGATCGCAAGCAGTGCGGCACTGCGCTCGGCGATGGTCTGCGCCTGCTGCTGGCTCTGCAGGGCAGCACGCTCCAGTGTGTAGGCGCGCAGCACCTCGGCGATCAGCGCGCCGCGCGCCGCCTGGCGGCCTTCTTCGGAGGCCAGGTAACGCTGTTGCGCCGCAGCCGACAGCGAGGCCAGCTTGCCGAACAGGTCCAGTTCGAAGCCATCCACGCCGACCGCGACGGTACTCAGCTTCTGGCCATAGCGCGCCTGCGTGGCCGCGTCGTCGTAGCTGCGGCGCGCGCCCTGGGCATCGAGGCCCAGCTGCGGCAGCTGCTGCGCGCGTTCGATGCGGTACTGGGCGCGCGCCTGCTGCACGGTCAGCACGGCATTGCGGAAGTCCGGGTCGTGTGCCAGCGCCAGGGTGACGAGTGGGGTCAGGTCGTGCTGCGGCGAGAACGTGCGCACGAACTGCTGCTCCTGCTCGGTGAGCGCACTATCGCTTCGGCCAGGTGCCGCGGCCACGGTTGCGGTGGCCGCGCCCAGGGTGGGTGGCAGTGCGGTTTGCGGGCGCTGGTAGACCGGCGCCAAAGAGCAGCCACCCAAGGCGAGTGCGAGAAGCCCGAGCAGGGCGCGGGTGCGACACGGGCGAAGCGGCAGGGACGGTAGAATCATGGCAGCGGTCGGGTGATCGAACTCGACTGCCAGCATCGGCGGGCATGTTCAAGCCGCCTTCTAGGAATCTTCAAGATTCCATCAAGACGCCAAACACGGGCACCGGGCAATGCACGCGAAGAAGATCCTGCTGGTCGAAGACGATGCCGACAGCGCCAGCATCCTCGAGGCCTACCTGCGCCGCGACGGCTTCGAGGTCACCATCGCCGAGGACGGGCAGAAGGCGGTGGCGGTGCATGCGCAGTGGAAGCCGGACCTGGTGCTGCTGGACGTGATGCTGCCGCGGCTCAGTGGCACCGAGGTGCTGTCCACGATCCGCCGCAGCAGCGACACGCCGGTGATCATGGTCACCGCGATGGGCGACGAACCGGAGAAGCTCGGCGCGCTGCGTTACGGCGCCGACGACTACGTGGTCAAGCCGTACAGCCCCAAGGAAGTGGTGGCGCGGGTGTATGCGGTGCTGCGCCGCGCCGGGCCGGCGCGCGCCAGCGAGGAACCGCTGCGCCACGAGCGCCTCACCGTGGACACCGCGGCGGTGCGCGCCATGGTGCGTAATGCCGACGGCCACGAGGTGGCGCTGGAACTGACCCCGACCGAATTCAACATCCTGGCGACGCTGATGAAGACGCCGTTCAAGGCCTTCACCCGCAGCGAACTGCTGGAGATCTGCCTGCCCGACAGCGATGCGCTGGAGCGGGTGGTGGATGCGCACGTGCACAACCTGCGCAAGAAGTTGGAACACGAGCAGGTCACCGGGCTGCTGGTGACGGTGCGCGCCATCGGTTACCGCTTCCGATGAACTGGGCCTGGTTCCGCCGCAAACGCCACGCGCCGCTGTGGCAATGGGTAGGCCTGCGCATGAGCGCGCTGGCGGTGCTGACCATCATCGCGATCGCGCTGGGCATGGTGCTGCGCTTCGCGATCTGGGACGTCTCCACCCTGAGCCGCCTGCCGCCGCAGGCCCGGCAGGAGATGCTGCAGCTGCGCGAGGATCCGCACAGCAATGCGCGGCGCCTGTGGGAACTGTTCGAAACCTATTACGACGTGGCCGACTTCCTGCCCGGGCTGGCCAGCCGCGACTGGTGGCTGCTGGCCGGCATGGTGCTGGCGTCGATCCCGGTGATCGTGGTCTGCGGCCTGCTCGCTTCGCGGCCATTGTCGCGGCAGTTCTCCAATGTGGCCGAGGCGGCGCGGCGGATCAGCGATGGCGATTTCGCCGCACGCGCCAGGGTGGTGCCTGGCGCCCCCGACGAGCTGGCGGGGCTGGCGACGGACTTCAATGGCATGAGCGCGCAGCTGCAGCGGTACGAGCGCGAGGTGCGCGAGTCCAGCGCGATGCTGGCGCACGAACTGCGCACCCCGCTCAACGCGGCGATGGGGCGGGTGCAGGGCATGCTCGACCAGGTGTTCCCGAGCAGCGAGGAGCAGTTGCGCATGGTCCAGCGCCAGCTGGAGCAGATCAATCGCCTGGTCGGCGACCTGCACCTGCTGTCGATGGCCCGCGCCAACCAGTTGATGCTGGAGCCGCAGCGGTTCGCACTCGGCGCCCTGGTCCGCGAACGCCTGACCTGGGCGGCGCAGCCGCTGCAGGAGGCCGGCATGCAGGTGCAGGTGCGCATTCCCGAGCAGTTGCACATCAGCGCCGACCGCGACCGCCTGGGCCAGGTGCTGTCGGTGCTGATCGACAATGCGCTGCGCTACGCCGCGACCGGCGGCGAACTGGTGCTGGAGGCGCAGGCCGATGCCGATGGCGTGCTGATCCTCGTGGCCGATCGCGGTCCCGGCGTCGACGAGGAAGCGCTGGCGCGGATGGGCGACCGTTTCTGGCGCGCCGACGATTCGCGGGCACGCCATTCCGGCGGCAGCGGCCTCGGCCTGTCGATCGCCGCGGCCATCTGCCAGGCCCACGGCGGCACGCTGGAGTTCGCCAACCGCGCGGGCGGTGGGCTGTGCGCGCGGGTGCGCCTGCCGCATGCGCCTGCCGGCGACGCGGATGCGCTGGTCACAGGTGCGTCCGCGGCGAACCCACGCAAGCGCCTGGCCTGAGGCTCTTAACGACTGTGGGATGTGGCGGGGGCTTGGCCAGCGGGAGTGGCGCACAATTCGCCCCATCGCAGTGCCCATGCTCGATGTCGTGGCGAACGGCGCCTCGTCGATGAACCCGTCGACCGCGGCACGTCCACGCGCCGAACTGCGGAGCGCAGATGCGGTTCTTCATCTGGCTGTCCACGCGGCACGAACCACCGATGACCGGCTTGGCGGTAAAGTGCATCAAGGTCGACACCTGCATCGGCCCGCCCGTGCCGCAAATCGGATCCCGCAATGCACGCAGACAGCACCGCCCTCCCAACTGGAACCACCCCCGCCGAATGGCGCTCCATCGAGCACGCCGCCACCCGGGAACTGCAACGTCGCACCGAGGCGGCGCATACGGCGGTGATCGCGCTGCTGCAGACCCACGCCGCTGCGTTCAGCGCTAAACAGCGCGCCCAGATCCGGCGGCGGTTGGCGCGGGGCGGCTGAATCCCGCGGCCGCAGGTGCGGCAGTGCGACATGCGAGGGGTGCGTGATGCCGCAGCCAGCGAGGGAATGACAGGCGCCATCGACCGGCGTCGCATGCCCAGTTGTCAGCGCAAAGGCACACGCGGTCGGTGGGCCAACGACGCAGCCGCCCACGTGCCGCGTGTCCGGCGCCGACCATGTCGCTGATTGCCACACGACCTCGGCTATCATCGGCCAGACGCTGAGATGAGTAAGGATATGGAAGTGCGACTCACGCGCGAGCAGGTCCTCGCGCTTGCGCCGGATGCGGCATCGGCCAAGGCGGCCGCCGGCCTGGCCACGGACGGGAAGTGGGGCCTTCTCGGCGCCGACGCCGAGGTGCTGTGGGGAGAATGCCAGGGCAGTGGTGCCAAGCCCTACCAGACCCAGGTGGACCTAGTCGCACTGGTCAGCCGTTGCTCGTGCCCCAGCCGCAAGTTTCCGTGCAAGCACGGGCTGGCCATGCTGCTGCTGTATGCCGACGGCAACCCACGCTGCGTGCCGGGCACCCGCCCGGCCTGGGTCGAGGAATGGATGCAGGGACGTCGCGAACGCGCGGCGCGCAAGGAGGAAGTCGCCGCCAGCAAGCCGCCGCCCGATCCGCAGGTCCAGGCCGCGGCGGCGGCCAGGCGCGAACAGGCGCGTTGGGCGCGCATGCAGGCCGGCGCGGCCGAACTGCAACGCTGGATCGCCGACCAGTTCCGCCAGGGCCTGGCCAATCTGGGCGCGGAATTCGACCAGGACGCGCGGCGCATGATGGCGCGCATGGTCGATGCGCAGGCTCCCGGCCTGGCCGCGCAGTTGGAGCGCGCCGTGGGCGAGGGCGGCCGCGATCTCGCGCAGCTCGCCGACCTCGGCGAACGCCTCGGCCTGCTGCAACTGTTGGCACAGGCGGTGCCGCACGCAGGGGATTTCAGCGCCGCGCGCCAGGCGGACCTGCGTGCCGCGCTGGGCTGGCCGCTGGAGCGCGACACCGTGTTGCGCGAAGGCGAGGCGGTGCACGATCGTTGGCATGTGCAGGGCCAGCACCTGATCGAGCAGCCGGGCAATCTGCTGGAACGCCGGGTGTGGCTGCAGGGCCTGGACAGTGGCCGCCCCGCGCTGCTGCAGGAGTACAGCCACGGGGGGCGCGGATGGGAGCAGCATTGGCGTAACGGTCATGTGCATGCCGGCTGCCTGCATTTCCATCCGGGTACGGTGCCGTTGCGCGCCGTGCCGGGCGAACTCGATGCCGGCGTGGAGGCCGGCGCCGCGCTGCCACGCACCGACACCCTGGACGCCGCCGCCCGTGCGCATGCGCTCAACCCATGGCTGCCGCAGGTGCCGATGCGCCTGCAGGAGGCGCAGATCGCGCACGATGGCCGCAGCGTCCGGGCGCAGCACAGCGAAGGCAGCCTGCCGTTGCAGCTGCCCGCGATGCAGGGTTGGGCGCTGCTCGCGTTCGCCGGCGGTCATCCTGTCTGCCTGATGGGCGAGTGGGACGGCGACACGCTGTCGCCGCTCAGCGCGTGGAACGCACAGGGCGAGCGTTGGGAAAGGAGCGCGGCATGAACGAGGCCTGGTTGAAACCGGCGCTGCTGGGTATCGATCGCCCGCAACGGATTGCCCTCGATGGCGCACTCGGCGAGGTGCTCGCCGCCATCGCCACGCAGGACGATGCCGCACTGGGCTACAGCCTGCAGGTGGGCGCGTTGGCCGCCTGCCGGCGTGCGGCGCTGCGTCTCGGCGCGCCACTGCCGCTACCGCCGCCCGCGCCGCCCGATCCGCAAGCGCTGCCCGCAGACCATGCCTGGGTGCCGCTGTTGCGGGCGCTGTTCGCCAGCGCGCAGCCCGCAGCGTGGCTGAAACGCCTTCGCCACGAAGCCTGCCTGCAACTGGCCGCACGCGGCCAGCATCTGCCGGTCGCAGTACTGCCGCAGGCATTGGACGCGGGGGCGCGCCTGAGCGCGTTGCGGGGCGCATTGCGCCCGGTGCTGGGCGCGCGTGGCCGCTGGCTCGCGGCGCGCAACGCGGAGTGGACCTACGCCGCCGATGCGGTAGCGGCGGCGCAGACGCCTGCCGATCTGGCGCGGATCTGGGAGGAGGGCACGTTCGATGCGCGCCTGCTGGCCTTGCGGCAGTTGCGCGCGTCCGACCCCGACGGCGCGCGCCAGCGCCTGCAGGACGCGCAAAATGAACTGTCCGCACGTGAACGCGCCGCCTGCGTCGATGCGTTGCGGCCGCAGTTGTGCGAGGCCGATGCGCCGTTCCTGCAGCAACTGCTGAAGGACCGCAGCCGCGAGGTCCGCCAGTTGGCCGGGCCGATGCTGGCGCGGTTGCCGTCCACCGCACATGCGCAGTACCTGCAAGCGCAGATGTCGGCGGTGTTGCAACAGCAGCGCACGGGCCTGTTGCGCCGGGTGAGCTGGACCCTGGAGGCGCCGAGGGCGGCCGATGCCGGCTGGAACGAGGCGGCCATCGACAGCAAGCGGCCCGGCAGCGACGCGCTCGGTGAGCGCGCCTGGTGGCTCTATCAACTGGCGCGGCAGTTGCCGCTCGCCTGGTGGTGCCGCACGCTGGAGAAGACCCCGCAAGAGGTGCTGGCCTGGTCCCGCACCACGGAGTGGGACGCCGCCCTGCTGCGTGCCTGGCTTGAGCAGGTGGACGCCAGCGAGCCGGCCTGGGTGGAAGCCCTGCTCGACGTGGAGCAACGGCAGCGCAGCCCGAGCGAGCTGCTGGCCCTGCTGCCGCCGGAGCAGCGCGAGCGCTACTGGCCGCCGAGTACCGCGCAACTGCAGCGACAGGCGCTGCTCGGCGAGGTGCTGGCCGGCACCGCCCACGGCCAGCACTTGAGCGCCGCCTATTCGCAGTCGCTGGCGACAGACCTGGGCTCGCTGTTCGGCGCTCCGATGCTGCGCCACGACTATCTGCTGCGCGACGCGCTGCTGGAACTGCTCGCCGTCCTGCATCCATCCGCATTGCCGCGGGTGCAGGTGGCCGATCCGCCGGCGGACGCCAGCGCCGCCTTGCTCGATTGCGTGCAGCAGGCCCGCCAGCTCCTGGTCCTGCGCCAGACCCTGCACGCCGCATCCTGATCCTTACGCCTTCCACTGGAGACCTCATGAGCACTGCCGTCCTGCGCCAGCACGCCGAACATCAATACGCCGAGGAACTGGAGGAACTGCGCCGCCAGGACAACCGCCAGCGGCCTGCCAACTGGCAGCTGTCGCCCTGGGCGGTGGTGACCTACCTGCTCGGCGGCACGCTGGAGAACGGCTTCGTGGTCAGCCCCAAGTACATCGGCGACCGCCGCCTGATGGAAGTGGCCGTGGCGACCATCGCCACCGATCGCGCCCTGCTGCTGTTCGGCGTACCGGGCACCGCCAAGTCCTGGGTGTCCGAACACATGACCGCGGCGATCAGCGGCGATTCCACGCTGCTGGTGCAGGGCACCGCCGGCACCAGCGAAGAGCAGATCCGCTACGGCTGGAACTATGCGCAGCTGCTGGCCAACGGGCCCAGCGAGAAGGCGCTGGTGCCGAGCCCGCTGATGCAGGCCATGCGCCTGGGCAAGATCGCCCGCATCGAGGAGCTCACCCGCATTCCGGCCGACGTGCAGGACGCGCTGATCACCGTGCTGTCGGAAAAGACCCTGCCGATCCCGGAGCTGGGCAGCGAAGTGCAGGCGGTGCGCGGCTTCAGCGTGATCGCCACCGCCAACAACCGCGACAAGGGCGTCAACGAACTGTCCAGCGCGCTGAAGCGCCGCTTCAACACCGTGATCCTGCCGGTGCCGTCCAGCGAGGAGGACGAAGTGGCGATCGTGCGCAAGCGCGTGGCCGAAATGGGCGCGGCGCTGGACCTGCCGGCCGAGCCGCCGGCGCTGCAGGAAGTGGCGCGGGTGGTGCGCATCTTCCGCGAGTTGCGCAATGGCGTGACCGAAGACGGCAAGGCCAAGCTGAAGAGCCCGACCGCCACGCTCTCCACCGCCGAGGCCATTTCCGTGATTAACAACGGCATGGCCCTGGCCGGCCATTTCGGCGACGGCGTGTTGCGCCCCGGCGACATGGCCGCCGGCATGATCGGCGCCATCGTCAAGGATCCGGTGCAGGACGCGCTGGTGTGGAAGGAATACCTGGAAACCGTGGTGAAGGAGCGCGAGGACTGGAAGGACCTGTACCGCGCGTTCCGCGAGCAGGCCTGAGCGAGCCGGCCTCGATGAGCGAAGCCATCTCCCTGTTCGGCATTCGCCACCACGGTCCCGGCTGCACGCGCAGCCTGGTGGCCGCGTTGACGGCGTTGCAGCCGGACTGCGTGCTGATCGAAGGGCCGGCAGGTAACGAGGCATTGCTGCCGCACGTGCTGGAGGAGGGCATGCAGCCGCCGGTGGCCCTGCTGTCCTATTGCGTCGACGACCCGCAGTTGGCCGTGTTCCATCCGTATGCGGCGTACTCCCCGGAATGGCAGGCCATGCACTGGGCGCTGCGCAACGGCGTGGCGGTGCGCTTCATGGACGTGCCGCCGGCCTTGACCCTGGAATGGCAGGCGCAGGCGCGTGCCGAGCGCATGGCTGCGCCTGCAGACCAAATGCCGGAACCGGCGGACACGCCGCCACCGGCGCAGGACGACGCCGACGCAGCCGGGGACGAGCGCGCCGAGGTGCGCCCGTCCGATCCGCTGGACTGGCTGGCGCGCGCCGCCGGCCATGCCGACGGCGAGGCCTGGTGGAACCACATGGTGGAAGAGCGGGGCGACGGGCAGGGGCTGTTCGATGCCATCGCCGAGGCCATGGCCGCCGTGCGCGAACACACGCCGGAGCCTCCCGGCCTGCGCGGCGAACACGAGGCCGTGCGCGAAGCCCACATGCGCAGCGCGCTGCGCAGCGCCAGCAAGGCGTTCGCGCGTGTCGCGGTGGTTTGTGGCGCCTGGCATGTGCCGGCGTTGCAGCCGGCCGCGTTGCGCGCCAACAGCGCCACCGCGGATAGCCGCGTGCTCAAGGCCATGCCCAAGCGCAAGACGCAGAGCACCTGGGTGCCATGGACCTATCGCCACCTGAGCATGGACAGCGGCTACGGCGCCGGCGTGGAAGCGCCGGGCTGGTACGACCACCTGTGGCGCAGCAATGGCGTCCACGACCAACGCGCTGTCGGCTGGTATGCGCGGGTGGGGCGCCTGTTGCGCGACCACGGACTCGACTGCTCGTCGGCGCATCTGATTGAGGCCACACGCCTGGCCGACACCCTGGCCGCCTTGCGTGGTCATCCGGCCCCGGGCCTCGACGACATCGCCGAGGCCAGCCGCGCGGTCATCTGCAACGGCGACGACGCGCCCATGCGGCTCATCCGCGAGCGCCTGATGGTCGGCGACGCCCTGGGTCAGGTACCCGACAGCGTGCCGGCGGTGCCGCTGCAGCGCGACCTGGAGGCGCAGCAGAAGCGCCTGCGCCTGAAACCCGAAGCGCTGGAAAAAACCCTGGATCTGGATCTGCGCAAGGACACCGACCTGGCACGCAGCCATCTGCTGCATCGGCTGCGCCTGATCGGCATCGAATGGGGCCGGCTGGCGCGCACCGGGCAGTCCGCACGCGGCACCTTCCACGAAATCTGGCAACTGGCCTGGCAGCCGCAGTTCCTGGTGGACCTGGTGCAAGCCAGCCGCCACGGGCAGACCCTGGCCGATGCCGCGTCCAGCATGGCCACCGCACAGGCACGCAAGGCCGAGGCGCTGCCGGCCTTGTCCGCGTTGGTGGACCAAGTGCTGCTGGCCGATCTGCCGCAGGCGGTCAGCGCGATCGCCGCCGAGCTCGAGGCCCGCGCCGCCACCGATGCCGACCCGCTGGCGCTGCTCGGCGCACTGCCGCCACTGGCCAACGTGTACCGCTACGGCAATGTCCGCCAGACCGAGGGCCACCAGGTCGCGCACCTGTTCGACAGCATGCTGGCGCGCGCGGTCATCGGCCTGACCCTGGCGCTGTCCAGCCTCGACGAGGCCCGCGCCGAGCAGGCGCGCAGCATCGTCCTGGACGCCGATCGCGCCATCGGCCTGCGCGGCGATGCGGACGGCAGCGCCAACTGGCAACAGGCGTTGCAACGCGTGGCGCTGTCGCCGGCATGCAACGCGTTGCTGCAGGGCGTTGCGCTGCGGCTGCTGTTCGACACCCAGGCGGTGCAGGGCACCACCGTGTACCTGCAACTGCAGCAGCACCTGTCGCCGGGTGCCGAACCGCTGCAGGCCGCGCAATGGCTGGACGGCTTCCTCAACCGCAACGCCACCGTGCTGCTGCACGACGATGCCGTGTGGCAGATGATCGACGCCTGGGTCGTGGCGCTGGACGAGGCGCAACTGGTGCGCGTGCTGCCGCTGGTGCGGCGCACCTTCGCCGCCTTCCAGCCCGCCGACCGCCGCGACCTGGGAACGCGCGTGCGCCAGGCGCCGGTGGAGAAAACCGAGGCCGCTGTCGTCCCCGATTGGAACCTGGCCCGCGCCGAGCGCGCGGTGCCGACGCTGCGCGAACTGCTGGGATTGCCCGCATGACCGACATGCCATCCACACCCGACACGCCCACCTCGCGCGCGCAGCGCTGGCGCCTGATCCTGGGGCAGGAGGCCGAATCCAGTTGCGGCGCCTTGCACAAGCCGCTGCAGGGCATCGACCAGGCGCTGGCCGCGCTGTACGAGCCCGACGGCCCAGGCGGCCTGGGGCGCCGCGGCGGGCGAGGGGCCTCCTCGCCCAATGTGGCCCGCTGGCTGGGCGACATCCGCCGCTACTTCCCCTCGTCGGTGGTGCAGGTGATGCAGCGCGACGCCCTGCAGCGCCTGGATCTGACCCAGATGCTGCTGGAAAAGGAAATGCTCGAGCAGGTGCAGCCCGACGTGCACCTGGTCGCCAACCTGATCGGCCTGAGCCAGGTGATTCCGGCGCAGACCAAGGACACCGCGCGCATGGTCGTGCGCCAGGTGGTGGAGAGCCTGCTGCGCCAGCTCGAGGAACCGATGCGCTCGGCGGTGACCGGCGCCCTGGACCGCGCTCGCCGCAACCGCCGCCCGCGGCTGGCCGAGATCGACTGGCACCGCACCATCCGCAGCAACCTGCGGCACTGGCAACCCGACCTGCGCACCGTGGTACCGCAGGACCTGGTCGGCTACGGCCGCAAGGCCAGGAAGCCGCAACGCGAAGTCCTGCTGTGCATCGACCAGAGCGGCTCCATGGCCGCCTCGGTGGTGTATTCCAGCATTTTCGGCGCGGTGATGGCCTCGCTGCCGGCGGTGTCCACGCGCCTGGTGGTGTTCGACACCGAAGTGGTCGACATGAGCGAGCAACTGGACGATCCGGTGGACCTGCTGTTCGGCGTGCAACTGGGTGGCGGCACCGACATCCACCGCGCCGTGAGCTATTGCCAGAGCATCATCCGCGAACCGCACAACGCCATCCTGGTGCTGATCTCCGACCTGTACGAAGGCGGCGTCGAGGAGCGGTTGCTGGCGCGTGCCCGCGAACTGGTCGAATCCGGCGTGCAGTTCATCGTGCTGCTGGCCCTCAGCGACGAAGGCACACCGTCCTACGACCGCGCCCTGGCCGCCAAGCTGGCGGCGCTAGGCGTGCCGTCGTTCGCTTGCACCCCGGACGCATTCCCCGGCCTGATGGCCGCGGCGATCCGCCGTGACGACATCCAGCAGTGGGCGGGGGCGCAGGGGTTGGTGACAGTGCGGTGAGGTTGGTGGGACTGATAGCGTCTTGGGTTGCGGGGCCACCTCTGGCCTGGTTGATCTTACATAAGATACATTATGCGAAATAACGTGGTGCTGGTGGTTGTTGGCCTCGTCGTCATGGTGGCTGTGCAGTTTCCTTACAACGCACTCACCGCATGGCAGGCAGGCATCGGTATTCCATCAAGGAAGGTCTTCAGTGTGCTGAAAGAAACGGGGACCCTTTTGGGCTGACAGTCTCGGCCTGGATCATCATGCCGCTCACGAACTCGTGTGGCTCCCCCCACCTTGTGTGGATGCCGTTGAGGACTCGTACGCCTCCCTCTAGTGAGAAATTGTGCGATAATTTCTCAAATGAACACCCTGAAGGCTAGTCATGTTGCTCCGATTTGGCGTTGAAAACCACAAATCCATCAAGACTTATCAGGAGATTTCGTTAGTCGCGACTCCCCTGAAGGACGCTGAGCACGGTCTTCTCGAGGCGGTCGAGCTAGCGACCAATGTTACGGTGCGAAAAAAGCTTCAAGTAGTTCCAGTTCTTGCACTCTATGGCGCCAATGCTTCCGGAAAAACAACCTTACTTGATGCATTGCAGCACTTTGTCGGTGAAATCGTATCTTCCCATGCGCGCTCTGCCACACGAAAAGTTCCGCATAGGCCTTTTTTGCTAGACGAAGAGGGGCGAAAGAAGCCATCACGGTATGATGTCGATATAGTTCTAAGCGGCGTGCGCTATCATTATGGTTACATCATATCCAACGAGCGCGTATGCAGCGAGTGGCTTTACTCGTTTCCGGTAGATGGGTCGCGAAATGTTAGAACGACCTTGTTCACCCGAGACTTCGAAGCGGACGAAGAGTTCTATTTTGGGAAAAATTTAAAAGGCGAGAATCGCGTCATATCGAAACTTGTTCGTCCAAATAGCCTATTTCTTTCCGCGGCCGCTCAGAATTCACACTCTCAGCTTTCTCCTATTTTCAAGTTTTTTGCGCAAAAAATTACTAATAGAATGCAGGAGACTTCTGAGATTCTCTTGCCGGAGCAGCTTCTGGCCTATTTTGGCGAAGACGAAGAACTAAGATCCAGGGCTATCCAGTTTTTGTCTTCTGCAGACACTGGCATAGTCGGAATAGACTTCTCAAAAGTTCCAATAGATGAAAAACGTCAGGCACTAGTGCAGGAATTTGAACGCGTCCTTAATAGTCATCTTGATGAGGAGAAAATCAACCTTCCCAAGAGAACGGAGGAGGCAAAGGTTGGAGTGAAGCACGTCGGGGCTGCAGGAAAAAGCTACTCGCTCGAAATGACCTGGGAGAGCGCCGGAACCATTGCACTCTTGGGGCTGCTCGGTCCAGTCCTTAAGAGGCTGATGGAAGGTGGCGTGCTGATTATTGATGAATTAAATAGTACACTCCATCCACTCGTTTCGCGCGAGATCATTGGACTTTTTTCGCATCCTGAGACAAACCCAGGGAAGGCCCAGCTCCTTTTCTCCACCCATGACACTAATTTGCTTTCTGGAAGAATTCTTAGAAGAGACCAGATTTGGTTTGCAGAGAAGGATCGTGAGGGCGCTACTCATACCTATTCGTTAAGCGATATCAGAATTCGAGCGGACGATAACTTCGAAGCTGGATACCTTAGGGGCAGATTTGGTGCGATTCCATTCTTCGGCTTTGAAGACTCTCCACTTTACGTTTCGGAATAGACGAAAAATGAGTCGCATCCCAAGCCCGCCATCACTTAAGCGAAGATCTCCTCATCTTGAATCCAAAGTTGAGGTTGTAATTGCTTGTGAAGGAACTGTTACTGAGCCTGACTACTTTCAGAAGTGCATTGGCTATTACGGCGCGGGCCTCGTAAGGCTTCGAATCCTCCCCAGAACTGGGGTCCCGATGACTGTTGTGAAAGCCGCAGTTGCTGAGAAAGAGAAGCTCCAGTTAAAGGCGCGGAAGGCGCCTTTAGCGGACCGTATTCCGTTTAGCGTATGGGCAGTGTTTGATCGTGACGAACACGACGTTGAACCAGCATTTGCGCTTGCACGGACCAACAAAATTGGCCTGGCGTTCTCAAATCCTTGTTTTGAACTGTGGCCGCTCTTGCATTTAAACCAGGAGTACGGGGCGCAGGAGGGGAGGCATGAAGTTCAACGACATCTCAACCTTGTGATGCCTGGCTATCATCACACAAATAACGCGCGCGTCGATTTTGAGATGATGAAGAGTCATGTCGGTGCGGCAATTTCCAGAGCCGCACACCTAAATATCTCAAGAGAGAATGAGGGCTGCCCTAACGGCTGCCCATCGACGACTGTCGGTAATTTGGTACAGAAGATCATCGATAACGGTCGAATAAATTTCCGCATCAAAGCCTGAATTTGCCCCCTTCCCCCGCGCGAGTTTCTGTCTTGCTCAACTCTTGCTGTTGGCAGCGGTTTGCTTTCGCAGCGCAAAACACGAAATAACCATGCTCAGCGACAGGATTCCGGCAACTTCTCCAGCAAGCCCGCCACCACCGGCGTCAGCCGTTTCGCGACCTCCGGCGGAATCGCCTCACCTGCCCCCTGCCCGCCTTCGCTACGGGCTTGTTCGCAGGCTTTGACGATCCGCGGGCGCATGCCGGACCACAGCGCTCTGCACTGCCAGCCATCCCGGCCCAGCGGCAGCACCGCGTAGGCGATCGACTGGCATTCCTGTGCCGCGCGGGTGCCCAGCGGCTGGCCGGCGTACTCGTGCGGCACGGTGTCCAGCGTGGGTTGGTAGTAGCTGTCGGGGAACGCCGCCGCGTAGCGTTCCGGGTCCAGTTGCAGCGGCAGGCCGGTCGCTGTCAGGTCGAGCGCGCGCCCGCAGGGCGCAGCGGCGGCGGTGCGCTGGATCGCCTGGTAGATCGGATGGTCCAGGTCGGGTTCGCGCGTCGTCACCTCGGATGTTGCGACCAGTACCGGCAGGCGCGCGCGGTTGGCCATCTTCGCCAGTTCACCAGAATGGGCCGGTGCGCAGCGTTCGCGGACGCTGGCTACGATCAGGAATGTGGCGTCGCGCGCGAATGCGGGATCGCTGTGCAGCAGTGCGGTGATGCGTTTGTCGGCTGCATCTTCGGACAATGGTGCGACATGAAATGCGGGCACCGTTGGCGGGTGGATCGCGGTGGTCGCAGCGGCACGCGGTGTCGGTGCCACATGCCCGTGCGTGCGCAATGCCAACAGCACGCCGCCGGCAACGACGACGCCACAGGCGGCGATCGCGATCGCCAAACGCATCGGCGACTTCAGGCGCATCGGACCGCGCCCTCAGCCCTGCACCGGGGTGAGCGTGGCGTCCTCCGCCTCGTAGGTGGCATTGGCGATATCGGCCTTGAAGTCGGCCAGATGCAGCCGCCCCTGCAGGTGGAACGGGTCCCACAACTCCGGCACGTCGATCGGGGTGCGCAGCACCACGTGCAGGATCTGGTTCGGGGGCGGCGGCGGTACGTGGATGCAGGCGCCATAGAACGGCACGAACAGCAGTTCGCTGACCTTGCCCTGGTCGTCGCTTTCCAGCGGCACCACGTAGCCGTCCAGGGCGAAGCGTTTGCCTTCCAGGCCCTTCACCACTTGCGATGAACCGAACTGCGCGGCGCGCTGGGTGCCGGAATGGTCGATCGGCATGCCATTGACCACCGAGGGGCCATCGTCGACCGGCGCCGGCTGATCCAGCACCGCGGCGTCGCCCCGCCACGCGGTGCCGATCCGCGGCGGCGGGCGCTGGTAGATGTCGTTGGCCGGTGCCAGTTGTTCCCAGCGCTCCACTGTGTCCGGGACGGCGTCGGCGGCTGCGGTCGCATGCGTCGCTGCCGGCGATGGTGCCGGCGTCGTGTCAGGCTGCTTCCCGCCATCACCGTGGCAGCCCGCCAGCAGGCACAGCACTCCAGTCAGCAGGAAATGGCGATCAGCCTTTTTCATAGGGATGCAGGTGCGCCTGCTCCATCGTGTAGGCGGTGCCGGCGAGTTCGCCGTGGAGGGTTTCCGCGCGCAGTTGGCCGCTCAGGTAGAACGGGCTGTACATGTCGGGCGGGTCGATCGGGGTATCCAGGCGCACATGCACGATCTGGTTCGGTGGCGGGGGCGGCACGTGGATGCAGGCGCCGTAGTACGGCACGAACAGGAACTCGCGCACGCGGCCGGCGTCGTCGCTGTCCAGCGGCACCACGTAGCCCGGCAGGCGCACCTTGCGCGCCAGCACGGCGGCCACGGTGTTGTAGGTGCCGGTCTGCGGCATCGCACGCTTGCCGGTGTGGTCGACCGGCGCTTCGTCGCTGTTTTCCAGGGCCTTCAACTCGGCCGGCGGCAGCATCGCGCTCCAGTCCAGCTCACGATAGCCGTCGGCGTCGGGCTCGCCGAGTGGCGGGTTGATCGCCGCTTCGTTGGCCGGTGCTGGCTGCGCCGCCGGAGTCTCCTGCGTCTTTTTCGGGGCAGCGGCTTGCTGGCGGCCGCAGCCGCACAGCAGTGCGAGCGCCAGCAAGGGAAGGATCCAGCGGGTCATGCTCACAGCTCCGGCGACAGGCCATCGGCCAGGGTGCGGCGATAGGCCAGCAGGGCCGGCACGATGCCGGCGAGCACGCCGGCCAGCAGCACGCAGCCGAGCCAGCCCCACTCCGCCGCACTGGGTGCGATGCGGTTGATCGCCAGGCCGAAATGATCGAGCACCCAGCCGCGCGCCAGCCAGCTGGCCGCGGTCACCGCCAGCAGCGCCAGTACGCACGACACCACGGTGACCAGGCCGGCCTCGAACAGCAGCAGCCAGGCGATGTCGCGCGGCCGTGCGCCGACCGCGCGCAGGATCGCCATCTCGCGCCGGCGCTCCTGCAGCGTGGCCACCAGCAGCGCGACCATCGACACCAGGCCGAGCAGCACCACCAGCGAGGCGATCATCCGCAAGGCGCCTTCGGCCGTGCCCAGCGTGCCCCACAACTGTTGCAGGGTGACGCCCGGCATGATCGCCAGCATCGCTTCCTCCGGGTACTCGTTGATCCGCCGCTGGACCGAGAAGGTGGCGATGCGGGTCTTGAGGCCGAGCATGAAGGCGGTGATGGTGTCCGGGGTCAGGTCCATCGCCCGCGCCTGCGCGGCGCTGACGTGGTGGCCCGGCAGGCGCACGCCGGAGTGCCAATCGATATGGATCGCCTCGATCGCCTGCAGCGAGACCAGCACGCTGGAATCCACCGGCGTGCCGGTGCGGCGCAGGATGCCGACGATCCGGAACGGCTTGTCGGCATGGGTGGCCAGACTGATCCGGCCGGTGCCATGGGTCAGCACGATCTCGTCGCCGAGGTGGCGGCCGAGCGCGGCGGCGACGTCGGCACCGATCACCGCATCGTAGAGATCGTCGAACGCCCTGCCCTGCGCGAACGCCAGGGGATGCTTGGCGCCGTAGTGGTAGTGCTCGAAGAAGCCGGCGCTGGTGCCGACCACCCGGTAGCCGCGGTAGGAATCGCCCAGCGACAGCGGCACCGCCCACTTCACTTCGGGCATCGCGCTCAGGTCCTGGTAGCTCTTCCACGACACGTTGTTGGTGGCGTCGCCGATGTGGAACACCGAGTACAGCAACAGGTTCACCGGGCCCGAGCGCGCGCCGACGATCAGGTCGGTGCCGGACACGGTGCTGGCAAAACCTTCGTGCGCCTGCGTGCGGATCCGCTCCACGCCCAGCAGTAGGGTCACGCTCAGGGTGATCACCAGTACGGTCAAGGCCACGCCCAGGCGCCGGCTGCGCAGGCTGGCCAGGGCCAGCTTCAACAGGCTCATCGCGCACCTCCGGCGCCGGCGCGGTTGAGCGTGGCCAGGTCGGCCTGGGCGTCGAACAGCGGCGCGATCGACGGATCGTGGCTGACCACGATCGAACTGGTGCCGCCCTGCCGGCACTCGGCGAACAGCAACTGCAGGAAGGCCTGCGCCGCGACCGGGTCGAGCGCGGAGGTGGGCTCGTCGGCGAGCAGCAGCGGCGGCCGTGCGATCAACGCGCGCGCGGCGGCCACGCGTTGCTGCTGGCCGACGCTGAGGCGGGCAGCCGGTCGCGACCATAGCGCCGCCACGTCCAGGCCCAGCGCGACCATCAGCCGCTCGATCTCGGTGTCCAGCGCCTGCGTGCCCACCGCCAGCCGGCCGCGGCGCGCCGAGAACTGCAGGCCCAGCGCGATATTGTCGCGGGTGCTCAGGAACGGCAGCAGGTTGAACTGCTGGAACACCACGCCGCAGTGGTCGGCGCGAAAGCGATCGCGTGCGGCCTTGCGCAAGGCCGCCAGGTCCTGCCCGGCCACGCGCACGCAGCCGGCCGTGGGCTGCAGCACGCCGGCGATCAAGGCAAGCAAGGTGCTCTTGCCCGATCCGCTGGCGCCGCGCAGCAACAGTTGCTGCCCACGCGGCAGCGCAAACGATGCGATGTCCAGCACCGGTGCGGCGGCGCCGGGATAGCCGAAGCGCACCTCGGTCAGTTCGACGACGTGGTGCTGGTTCATTCCGGCAGCTTCACCCGGGTCTGCCCAGGCACCACCTCGGTTCGACCCTGGCCCGCAGCGGTGGCGACATCGACCAGCACCGTGTGCAGCCCGGGGAAACGTTGCGGCAACAGCACCTGCAGGTGATCCAGTCGCGCCGGCTGGGCGCAGTTGAACGCGTACCGGGCGTGGAACTCGGCGTGGCTGTGGCCGGGCTCGTCCGGATCGGCCATCGCCACGTCGTAGCCCTCGGTGGTGACCTGCGCGCTGCGCAGCGAACAGGCCGCCGCGACCGGGAACTGCAACCAGCCCGCACCGCGCAGGGTGGCGACCGCGGCCTCCAGCCGCTGGCGCTCGCCGGCATCGCGCGTCGGGTGTTCGAAATCGAGGATGCCGATGCCGGGCGCGCTGAGCTGCACGTCCACGGCGGTGCCGTCGACGGCGACCTCCAGGTTGGCCTGGCCGTGCACGTGCGGGCCATGGTGGCGGATCGCAGCGGTGGCTGGCGAACTGGCGGAGAGGAGCAACAGGATTAGGGGAATGCCAGGTCGCATATGCAGCGCATCGGTTGAGTTACACTATAACAGTAGTGAACTATCGAGCGCGGGCGCAAGCCTGCCGTTGCCGTCAGTCAGCCGCGGTTCGCATCCGGCCACCACCGACGCGCCTCGCACGGCGGCCCTGTGCCGCGACGGGCGCCGAACTCCAGGGATCTTCATGTCTTCATCCATCATTCCCGACAGCTACACCGCCTGGCGCCACTGCATCGAGGTCGACTGCGGCCTGCGACTGGAGCCTGCCTACGTCGCGCAACGCATCGCCGCGCTCAACGACCTCACCGACCACCACACCCAGCAGTTCGTGCGCTGCTGGGGCGAGCCGCATCGCCAGCAGGTGCTGCAGTGGTTTGCGCAGGCGCAGGCCGCATTCGCCGACGGTCGGGCATGAATCTTCTCGCACGGCACGACGTGGTCGCCGGTGCCGTTGGACGGCGATGCATTCCTTCTGCGAACGCCGCACGGCGCGGCATGGCGACGTCCTGATCCAATCAGGACCGTGAGTGGTCAAGCGATGAAGGTCGGCCGCGGCCTGCGTGCGCATTGGTGGCGCGCTCTGCCTTGAAGCGCTGACGCCCCTGGACGGGAACGCCAACTTAGCCGTCACCATCTGACTGACATATGCGCTGCAAAGCAGGCTGCCAAGCTACGACAGCTGCCGGTAGCATGCACGCGCATCGCCGCCCGGCATCCACTTCCCACGCTCCCGCAAGGACACCCAACGTGCCTCTCGTTTCCATCGCCAGCGTGCATCCCGCACGCCGCCTCCTGTCCACCGCCATGGCCTGCCTGCTGCTGTCGGCAGCCACCGGCGCCCAGGCCCGGCCGCAGCCCTCGCAGTTCCATATCGTCGAGAGCGTGCCCGAGGCCAGCGTCTACGGCGAACCCGGCGTGCCGCGCACCCAGCAGACCTGGCTGGCGATGATCAACGGGGCCAGGCAGCGCATCGACATCGCCGCGTTCTACATCTCCGAGAAGCCCGGCACCGGCCTGACGCCGGTACTGGACGCACTGGCCGCCCGCGCCCGCGCCGGGGTGGCGGTCCACCTGCTGGTCGACCACACCTTCCTGGCCAAGAACCCGGACAGCGTCGCCTGGCTGGGCAAGGTGCCGGGCATCACCGTGCGGGTGCTGCCGGTCGATACGCTGACCGGCGGCGTGCTGCACGCCAAGTACATGATCGTCGACGACGCCAGCGTGTTCGTCGGCAGCCAGAACTGGGATTGGCGGGCGCTGGAGCAGATCCATGAGATCGGCGCGCGTATCGATGACGCGCGCTTCGCCAAGACCTTCGCCGCGAGCTTCGACTACAGCTGGCGCCTGGCCGACGAAGGCAATCTGGCCAAGGCGCAGGCGCGCGGTGTGCAGCCGCCGGATTTCGTTCCGGTCACCGCCACCGATCCGGTGCTGCTGGATGCCGGCAGCGATGCGCCGCTGGTCGCCTTCCCCGCGTTCAGCCCGCCGGCGCTGCAGCCGGCGTGGGTCAGCGCCGAGGAGCCGGCCCTGGTCGAGATGATCCGCGCCAGCCAGCATGCGCTGCGCATCCAGGTGATGACGCTCTCGGCGATCCGCAGCTTCGGGCCCAAGGGCTGGTGGGCGCCGGTCGACGGCGCCATCCGCGACGCCGCCGCCCGCGGCGTGCAGGTGCACATCATCGTCGCCGACTGGGCGCTGCGCGAACCGATGCAGGCCTATCTGAAAAGCCTGGCCGCACTGCCGAACATCGCGGTGAAGTTCAGCCGCCTGCCACCGGCGCCACAGGGCTTCATTCCGTATGCGCGGGTCGAGCACGCCAAGTACGCGGTGGCCGACGACCGCAGCAGCGTGATCGGCACCGGCAACTGGGAATGGAGCTACTTCAATACCGCGGTGGACGCCTCGGTGTTCGTCAAGGGCAAGGGGCCAGCCGAGACGCTGACGCGCATCTTCGACCGCGACTGGAACGGCCCCTACGTCACCACGCTGCAGCCTGGGCAGAACTACGAGGCGCCGCGTACCGAGTAGTCGCTGAGTCGTCCTGCGCGGCCTGTGCGTCCATGGGCGAGCCGGCGCGTGTCAAAGCATGTGCTCGGCCCGAAGATCCAGCGCCGCGTCAATGCGCTGCGTTGACCCGTCGAATGTTGCTGCGACGGTCTTGCGCGCCGATCCCTACGAAGCCTTAACCAGCGCTCCCTATCCTAGCTCCGCGCTGGAGGGCGGCCGCGGCGCCGGGCATTGCCGCATGCGCCGCAACGCACGCCTCCCACCGCGTACGGACATCAAAACAAGGAGACGCCATGAAGACGCTGCACGCACTCGTGTTCGCAGGAAGCTTGTTGGGCCTCGCCTCGCCGGCCTTCGCCGAGGTCGCCAATCTCACCAACAGCGCCGACGGTGCCAACCGCGACGCCGGCATCGCCGCGGTCAAGAAGAAGTTGCAGGACGCCTGCACCGAACGCAAGGGCAAGCCGGACCCCAACTCGTTCGAGGTGGTGTTCGAAAAGACCAGCCAGAATCCGGACGTCCCCAAGCCGTACTACGTGGATGGAAAGATGAAGTGCGACATCCCGTAGGGGGCGTGTGGCCATTTAGCCTTGCCTGTCCAGATGGCATGGCCTAGGAACAAGACCCCGCTTGCGGGGTTTTGTTTTTCTGCTGGTCCCAAATATCGGACTGCCTGACGCATACGAAGCAGTAGGCTGTAGCGGGCTGAGCGGAGTTCGGCCCCTGCTGATGAGTGCGACGCTGAGGGAATGCTGTCGGCTCAGGAAGCCCGATCAGCCAACAGCAGCGGCGACACGGTCCCGCGTTGCACCATCACGCACTGGTCGGCGATGGCAGTCAGGCCGAGGCGGTGCGAGACCGCGACCAGGGCGGTCTGCGGCAGCCGCCGCCGCAACGTGCTCAGGACCTGCTGTTCGGCGGCGGCGTCGAGCGCGCTGGTGGCTTCGTCGAGCAAGGCGACGCGCGGTTGCCGCAGCAGCACCTGGGCGAGCAGCAACCGCTGCAGTTCGCCGCCGGACAGGCGCGCGCCGGCGCCGTGCGCGGCGGTGTCCAGGCCGGCGCCGCCCTGCAGGCGCGCGGCCAGGCCGACGTCGCGTAGCGCTTCCCACATCGCCGCCTCGCTCGCCGCCGGCGCCGCCCAGGCCAGGCACTGCCGCACGCTGTGCTGCCAGGGCCGCACGCCCTGGGCGACATAGGCCAAGGGCTGCAGCGCGGCGCGATAGCCGGCCAAGTCGAGCGCACGGCCGTCGCAGTGCGCGGCGAACTGCGGTGGCGCGACCATGCCGGCCAGCGCGTCCATCAGGCTGCTCTTGCCGACACCGGATGGGCCGCTGATCAGGGTCAGCGTGCCCGGTGCGAGGACCAGACCGGTCAAGGCCACCGCGGCCAGCGGCGGCGCCAGGCCGATGCGTTCGATCTGGATCGGCGCCGTCGCTTCTGTCGCCGCACTGGGCTGTGCCGCCACGGTGCCAGGTGGCGTTGGCAGCGCGCTGAGCGCGACGTAGCGCTGCCACAATTCCAGCGCAGGCGCGGCCGAGCGCAGTTGCTGCACGCTCTGCCGGGTCGAGACCAAGTACGGCAGCAGCCGCCCCAGCAGCAGGCCGACGGTGATCAGCGCGCCGCGGTCGATGCCGTGCCACACTCCGGCCAGCAGCATGATCGCGGCGATGGCCGCCACCGCCGCCAGTTCCAGCAACAGGCGGCCGGAGGCGACCAGCGCCTGCTGGCGCGCGTAGCCATAGGCGAGCCGACCGGCGATCGCCTCGTAGGCTTCCTGCTCGCGCGCCTCGCGGGCGAACGAGCGCACGTGGCGCAGGCGCCGCGGGAAATCCTCGCTGAGCCAGAACAGCCGAGTCATGTCGGCGACGTACTGGCGGCTGACCCGGGCCTGTTCGTGGCCGGCGATGCGGAAGGCGAGCAGGCCCAGCGCCAGCAGCGGCGGCAGCGCCAGCACCAGCATGGGCGAGACCAGGAACGCCGCGGCCAGGCTCACCGCCGCGGTGATCGCCGCCACCAGCAGTTGCAGTAGCGCGCTGAAGCCCTGCACCACGATCTCGACGTTGTAGGTGAGCAGGTTGGCGATTTCCGCCGAGCTGGCGTCGGCCAGGGCCGGCAGCGGCGCCTGCAGCAGCCGCGCATGTACCTGCCGGCGCAGGTCCAGCGCGTGGCGGCTGGCCAGGTCCGCGGCCTGTCGTGTGCCCCACCAACGCAGCAGGGCGAAGCCGCTGCTGGCGGCGACGAACAGCAGGGTCTGCGCGAGGAAGCCGGTCGGCAACGGCAATGCGTGGCCGGCCAGGGTCAGCACGTGGCCGGGTTGCACCAGCGGCACCAGCGCGACCGCGGCCAGCGCGCCGGCCAGCGCGCCGAGCAGCGACAGCAGCACGTACCCGGCGATGCGCAGGCGTTCGCCGCGGCCGAGCACGGCGACGAAGGCGCGCAGCAAGTGCGATGCCGGTTCCGGACGTGTGCTCATCGATGGGTATCCATGCGGCGGACCATCGACGCGGTGCGCCATCCGCACTCCCCTGCGCCGGCGATGCACGTCGCCGGCACCGTCACGTTTTGCACGGGATCAGGCCAATAGTGTCTGCAGCGCATCGACCGAGGCCTCCGGATGCGTGCCGCGCTGCAGTTCGTACACGCCCAGCCGCTGCAACTGGCGCGCGAACAACGGCCAGTGCGGCTGGCCCGCGGCGTAGGGCTGGTCCGCGGCCAGGCGTGCCGCCACGTCCGCGTCGGGCATCGGTTGCAGCAGCCGCTGCGGATCGGCGGCCATGGTGGCCGAGACGAACACGGCCGCGGCCAGCCGCAACGGTGCCTGTGCCAGGCGCCCCTCGCCCTGGCGGATGTCCACCTCGTGTTTCAGCGCGCCGCTGCGGCGGCGGATCATCGGCGCCGCGGCGATCCAGGCGCGGGTCTGCGGATCGAGCAGGTGCAACAGTTCCGGCCGCAGATGCAGGAAGTTGCCGATGCCGGTGGCGAGCAGGTAGTGCGGGGCGACGAACAGCGCGTCCTCGGCAAGGAACTCCAGCCCACGCAGCAGGCTGTGCAGCGCCAGGGTCGACTTGCCGGCGCCGCTGCCGCCGAGCAGTAGCACGCCGCGGCCGTCGCGGCCGACGCAGGCGCCGTGCAGCGGCACCAGGCGCATGCCGTGCGCGGCAAGCACGAACACGGCGAACTCGATCAGTTCGTAACGCACGTGGTAGGCGTGCGCGAGCATGTCCTCGGACACCACCACCAGCGCCCTGCGCTGCTCGGGCACCAGCACGACGTAGTTGTGCGCATCGATCACCCCGCTCAATACACCCGCGCCGGAATGGGTCTGCACCGGCGGCGGCTCCATTGCCAGCGCGTAGGGCGCGTCGCCACGGTCCACCAGGGTCAGTTCGATGCGGAACGCGGCGCTCTCCGGCAGACGATGCGCCGGCACCGCGCCGAATGCCGCTTCCACCAAGGCCAGCAGCGACGGACTGTTGCTCTCGAAGTGGAAGCGTCCACCGAGCAGTTGTTTGCTGAGGGTGTGGGGGCGCCGCAGCTGGGTGTGGAACGGATCGCAGGCACCGCCCGCAGCGACGACTGGCGTGGCGTGGTCGCTTGTTGCCACGTCCAGAACACGCACGGTCGATCGCTGCATCGGAGAAGAGTCGCTTGGGTGGATGCAGCGTGGGTGCGCCTGCCGCGGCCAAAGGTTGCGCGGGGTCATGCCGGTGTTTCGCGCAACCAAACGGCGCAGCCACGGCACCTACCGCCACGGCCACCTGCGCGCGGCCATCGCTGCATGCGCCCCTCCCCCGCGGCGCCGAACGAGACCTTTCGCCGATGCTCAAGATCCAGGTCAGCCACTCCTACTTCCTGCGCTACGACCCCAAGCAATGGGAACGCGGCAAGCCGTACCCGCCGCTGGCCACGCTGCAGGTGGCGGCACTGCTGCGTCAGCACGGACACCAGGTGACGCTGTTCGACGCGATGCTGGCCGAGGGCGTGGAGGACTACGACCACGCCGTCCGCACGCAGCGGCCGGCCCTGGTGGTGTTCTACGAGGACAACTTCAACTTCCTCACCAAGATGTGCCTGAGCCGGATGCGCGAGGCCGCGTGCCGGATGATCGCCGAGGCGCGCGCCGGCGGCAGCCGGGTACTCGTCGCCGGCTCCGACGCCTCGGACCATCCGGAGGCGTTCCTTGCGGCCGGTGCCGACGCGGTGCTGATCGGCGAAGGCATCGCGGCCTTGCTGGACCTGGTGGCGCGGCTGCAGGCGGAACCGGACATCGACCCGGCGCGCTGGGTGGCCGGCCTCGCCGAGGTGGCCAGCGCGGTGCTGCCGCAACTCAAGCGCGCGCAGATCGGCGCGCGGCCGCCGGATCCGCGGCTGTCGGTGACGGCGGCCTGGGACCTGCTGGATATCCCGCGCTACCGCGCGTTCTGGCAGCAGCGACACGGCCATTTCAGCCTGAACATGGCCGCCTCGCGCGGCTGCCCGTTCCGCTGCAACTGGTGCGCCAAGCCGATCTGGGGCAATCACTACAAGCGCCGCGAGGCGCAGGACGTGGCCGCGGAGATGACCCAGCTCAAGCGCAGCTTCGCGCCCGACCATGTGTGGATGGCCGACGACATCTTCGGCTTCCACGTGGACTGGGTGGAGGACTTCGCCGATGCGCTGGCCGCCGCCGACGGCGCGGTGCCCTTCACCATCCAGACCCGTGCCGACCTATGCAGCGAGCGCATGACCGCCGCCCTGGCGCGAGCCGGCTGCCGCGAGGCCTGGATCGGCGCGGAGAGCGGTAGCCAGCGCATCCTCGACAAGATGACCAAGGGCACCGATGTGGACGGCGTGATCGCCGCGCGCCAGCGACTTGGCGCGCAGGGCATCCGCGTCGGCTTCTTCCTGCAGCTGGGCTACCTGGACGAGCAACTCGACGACATCCTCGCCACGCGCCGGCTGGTGGCGCAGGCGCGCCCGGACGACATCGGCGTCAGCGTGTCCTATCCCCTGCCCGGCACCGTGTTCTACCAGCAGGTCAAGGACCAGCTCGGGCGCAAGACCCATTGGCAGGACAGCGACGACCTGGCGATGATGTTCCGTGGCGCCTACGACTCGGCGTTCTACCGCCAGGTACGCGATCTGCTGCACCGGCAGGTGGACCTGCAATGCCGCGAGGATGCACGCCCGGCGCCGACGCACGCGCAGGACTGGGCGGCGCTGGACGCCGACTGGGCAGCGCTGATCGCGCGCGAAGCCGAGCATCGGACCGACGCGCCGCCAGCGCCGGCGGCCAAGGCGGTCGCCGCCGGCGGCAGCCGCCGCATCCCGCTGGTGCAGCGCTCATGAGCGACCTGGCGACGCCCTCGTCTCCGGCCGTGGCGGCCGACCTGCCGACAGCGGCAGCCGCGGCGACGCCGGCACACCTGCCGTTGCGGCGCATCGGCCGTGGCCTGCGCCTGACCACCGAAACCCTGGCGCACGAGCTGGCACGCCCCGGTGCGCCGATGCCGGACTGGAGCGGCCTGCACTGGCAACTGGCCGCAGCCGCGGCGGTCGCGCACGGCGTGGCGCCACTGCTGAGCCAGCGCTCGCAATGGCCGGACCGACCGTGGCGCGCGTTCCTGGAGGGACAACGCGAGCACGTGGCGCAGCGCTACCAGCGCATCGCCGCGTTGCTGCAGCGAATCGACGCCCTGGCGCAGACCGCCGGCCTGGCGATCGTGCCGCTGAAAGGCGCGGCGCTGCATGCGCAAGGCCTGTATCGGCCGGGCGACCGGCCGATGGCCGACATCGACCTGCTGGTGCGCCCCGAGGACGCCGAGCGTGCCGCGACTTTGCTCGCCGCGCTGGGCTACGTGGCCGAGTTCGCGCAGTGGAAGCACCAGACCTTCCGTCCAGCGCAGGCGCAGGCGGTGGGTGGCCTGGGCGAGCACCGCGACACGCCGATCAACATCGAACTGCACGTGCGCATCCAGGAGCGCCTGCCGCTGCGCACGGTCGACCTTGGCACGCAGCTCCTGCCGGGCGACGGCAGGCCCGGCCTGAATCCCTACCCCAGCAACGGCGCGCTGATGCGTCACCTGCTGCTGCACGCGGCCGGCGGACTGTGCAGCCGCAGCCTGCGGCTGATGCACCTGCACGACCTGGCATTGCTCGCTCCGCGCATGCGCGCCAGCGACTGGCAGATGCTGACCGGCACCGACGCCTGGTGGGCATGGCCGCCGCTGCGGTTGATGCTGCGTTACTACCGCGCGGCGATTCCGTCGGCGGTGCTCAAGCAACTGCGCGCGCAGTGTCCGCCGCTGTTGCGTCTGCGCGCGCGCGGATTGGACCTGACCGCGGCGTCGTGCTCGCACCTGTGGCTGCCGGCGCTGCCGGGCATCGAATGGGCGCGTTCGGGCGGCGAGGTGCTGGACTATCTGCGCCAGCGCCTGCAGCCCTCGGCGGAAAGCCGCCAGGAACGCGCCGAGATGATCCGTACCCAACTGTGGTTGCAGGGCCAGGACTGGGTGCGCCTGCCGCAGCGCCGCCGCGTGCTGCAGCGCCTGCTGCGCCCGGTGCCGCGGATGGACACGCTGTACGCGGTGCGCACCGCGCTGCAGGGCTATGCGCCGTCGTCGGAGTGACGCACGCCCTCCTAGAGCGCGCAGTAAACGACCGTCGCAGGAGCGGCTTCAGCCGCGACACACGCCACAGGAATGGCTGTCGCGGCTGAAGCCTCTCCTACGACAAAACGCGATGCCCTCTTAAAGGCGAAGCGCCGGCACGCCGCGCTGCGCGTCAACCGTTCTGCGCCGCGCGCCGCTCATCGGTGCGGCGCGGTGCGCACAGGCGCTGGTACAGCGCGGTGAAGCCGCGCACGCTGCAGTCGGCGTCCTCGCGCAAGGCCCGGCATTGCGCCGCCCAGGCCAGGCGCAGGCGCAGGTCGTCGTCGCTGAGTACCTGGCGCAGCGCATCGGCCAGCCCGGCCCAGTCGCCCACGGGCACCGCCAGCGCCGCCGACGGCGCCCACTCCTGCAGATGCCCGACCGCGGTGCCCACGGTCGGCACGCCGGCCACCGCCGCTTCCAGCAACACCAGCGGCCCGGCCTCGTGCTGCGACGACAACACCAGCAGATCCGCCGCCTCCACCAGCGGCCGCAGGTCGCGCTGGGTCTTGAAGCCGAGGAAGCGCACGCGCGCGCTCAGGCCCAGCGTGGCGACCAGGCGCTGCATCGCGCCGTCGAGGGTGTCCACGCCGACCAAGTCGATGCGGAAGTCGACCCCGGCGCGGGCCAGCGCAGCGAGTGCGCGCAACAGGGTCGTCTGGTCCTTCACCGGATTGAGGCTGGCCACGTGCAACAGCCGCGCCGGACCCTCCCCGCGCGGGCGCGGCGGGCGCGGTGGCCAGGCGCGCAGGTCCACGCCCAGCGGCACGCGTTCGGCGGCGATGCCCAACGCCCGCAAGCTGTCGAGGATGGGCGCGCTGGCGGCGGTCACCGCACTCGCCAGGCGCAACACCAGCGCTTCGCGCAGCCGCCCCTGCCATTTGCGCCGGCCGCCGTAGCCGATCGCATGCAGTGCGACCAGTTCGCCGCCGGCGATGTGCACCAGGCTCGGCCGCCGCAGCCAGCGCGCTGCCGCCACCGCGATCAGGCTGCAGTGGCCGGAAAACAGCGACTGCACCACGTCGAACGGCGCGCGGCGGTGCTCGGCGCGGATCGCGGCGATCGCGCGCCAGCGCGTACGCGCCGCACCGATGTTGTGGATCCGCGCACCCAGCAGGTCCCATTGCGCCGGCAGCGGTTCCTGGTGCAGCACGAAGACGTGTAATTCATGCATGCGCGCCAGGCGTTCGATCAGGCTCAGGAAGGCCGGAATCACCCGGTACTCGCCGCTGCGGTCGACGCCGCCCGGCACCACCAGCGCCAGCTTCATGCCGCGCTCCGCGACGTGGCACCGAGCAACTGCGCATAGGCGCGCGCCCAGCGCCGTCCGACTGCCGCGAACGACAGCTGCGCATCGAAATGCGCGCGCACCAGCGCCCGCGACGGCCCGTCGCGCGAGGCCCGCAGCAGCGCGGTGGCCAGGCGTTCGGCGTCGCCGCAGGGCCACAGCGCGCCGACCCGGCCGCCGTCGCTGAGCGCACGGAACGCCGGGATGTCGGTCAACACCGGCACCGTGCCGCAGGCATAGGCCTCCAGCGCCGCGTAGCCGCAGCTCTCGCCCAGGCTGCCGGACACGAACAGGTCGGCCGCGCGCATCAGGGTCTGGATCTGCGCGTGCTCCATTCGGCCCAGCAGGTGCACGCGGCCGGCCAGCCGCGGATCGGCCTGGATGCGCTGTTGCACCACCGGCAGCAGCGGCGCATCGCCGAACGCGCAGAACAGCTGCAGCCCGCTCAGTTGCTCGCTGGCGCGGGCCACGCCGTCGAGCACGGTGAGCGGATCCTTGCCCTCGCTCAGATGGCCGACCCACAGCACGCAGGGCGCGCCATGCAGCCCGCTGTCGCGGCGCGCCTGATCGCGCTCGCCGGGAGTGAAGCGGCAACTGGATTCGGGAATGGCGAACAGGCGCGTGGATCCGGCGAACAGTCCGGCGCCGACGAAACCGCGCGCCAGCTCCAGCGAGGTGAAGGCGATGCCGGCGGCGGCGGCGTACCAGCGCCGCCACTGCGGCCGCCGCCACCAGCGCGGCGGACGGTTGGCGTGGTCCTGCAGCAGGATCGGCCGCGACGGCCGCCAGCGCGCCAGCGTCGCCGCCTCGCGCGCGAACTGCAGGCCATGCACGTGCACCACGTCGGCCTCCAGCTCGGCCAGCAGCGCGGCGATGCGGCGCAGATGGCGCCGGCGCCCGCTCTCGGCACGGCGCACGAAGTGATAGTTCACGCCGTTGCGCTGCAGGTGCGCATCGACCGCGGCGGCCTGGATCACCGAAACGCGGGTGCCGGCGCTGGCCACCGCCTCGGCGATGTCGACCAGCGACGGCCACAGCGCGAACGCCTGCTCCGGCGTCACCCCGTCCGGCAACGGCACGAAGTTGAGTTGCACGGCATGCACGGCGCGGTCGACGTTGCCGTCCATGCTCAGATCCCGGACACCTGCGGCCGGTGCAGGCGCACCAGCCGGTTGGCCAGGTTCAGTTCCCATGGCCGGTCGTAGCGCCGGTAGCGGTAGCGCCACGCGGCCAGCGCGCTGAGGCCGCGCTTGGCCCAGCCCGGCGAGCGCTGGTCCTGCGCGGTGGGATAGCGGCAGCCGAGCACGGTGACGAAATCGCGGATGCGCTGGCGCAGCGCATCGGTGAGCCAGGGCGCATCGGCGTGGCAGGCGTAGTCCACCCACTGCGGCTGGGCCCATTCCTCCGGCGTGCGCGGGAACTGCACCGGCACGCCGTCGCGGTCGAGCAAGGGCGTGCCGGCGCGGCGGCCGCGGTCCTTCTCGTGGCGGCTGCTGTCCGGCAGCGGCGTGTACACGTAGACGATGATTTCCGACTGCGGGTTGATCCGCTTCAGCTCGCGGATGAACTCGAACGTCTGCTCGGTCTCGCGTTCGCTGTCCTGCGGCGGCGCGACCATGAACGACAGCTCCGGGATCACCCCGTTGCGCCGGCACAGTTCGGCCACTTCCAGCGTCTGGTCCGGCCGCGTGCCCTTGCGGATCTCCTTGAGCATCGCCCCGCTCGGCGACTCGGCGCCGATGTAGGCCATGCGCAGGCGGCTCTTGCGCACCAGCTTCCAGGTGCTCTCGGACAGGTTGAGCAGCGCGTCGGCGCGGGCGTAGCACCACCACGGCAGTTCCAGCTTCGCCATCACCTCCAGCAGCGGGATCATGTCGGCTTCGCGGTCGAAGAAGTTGTGGTCGAAGAACTGGATCGAGTCCGCGCCCAGGCCGTATTTCAGATAGCCCAGCTCGCGTTCCAGGCGGGCCGCGGTCGGCAAGGCGGTGGCGCCGCCGAACATCGCCGCCACCCCGCAGAAGGTGCAGCGGAAGCGGCAACCCAGCGCGGCCTGGTGCGAGGCGGTGCGCTGGCCGAGAAAGGTGCGGCCGAGGTAGCGGCGCGGCTCACCCAGCTTCTCGTAGGGGAGCGACGGCAGTGCATCGCCACGCTGGAACGCGCGGTTGCGGTTGTGCACCACCGCCCCGTCCTGCTTCCAGGACAGCCCGTCGACCTGCGCCAGCGTCGGCCCTTCGCCACGCAAGGCGGCCAGCAGTTCCGGCAAGGTGTCCTCGCCCTGCGCGCGGATCGCATAGTCCACGTACGGCGCGGCCAGCGCGGTGTCCGGGTACAGCGTGGGAAAATAGCCGCCCCAGACGATCGGCAGTGCCGGGAAGCGCGCACGGATGGCCTGCGACAGTGCGATCGACGGTGCCAGTTGCGGCCCGCCCATCACGCTGATGCCGACCGCATCGAAGCGCTGCTCCTGCAGCGCCTGCAGGCTGCGGTCGATGAAGTCGCGGTCGACATTGCCGTCGATGATGCGGCTGTCGCCAGTGCGATCCAGCGCCGCCGCCAGGTTCAGCAGCGACAGCGGAAAGCGGGCGCTGGACGGCTTGGTGATGGTGGGATTGACCAGCAGCGTGTTGGGTGTGGAGGACATACGGGGCGAACGCAGGACGGGGGTCACGGCAGGCGCCGCAGGCGCAGCACCAGGGCCACCGGCACCTCCAATGCAGCGGGATCGAAATGGGCGCCGGCAGGGATGTCCGCCGGGTCGAGCATCGGTTCGCTGACTGCGTCGATAGCCAGCCCGAGCGCGGCGCAGGCGGCGTGCCAGTGGCTGTACAGGTGCTGGGTGTGGCGCACCGCGTAGCGCTGGCCGCCGGCCTTGAAGTCGCGGCGCCAGCCCAGCGCCGGGCCGATCGGGTGCACGTCGCTGCACAGCACCCAGCCGCCGGGACGGGTGACCCGGCGCAGTTCCGCCAGGGCCGGCGGCAGCTGCGGCAGGTGCCCCAGCGCCAGCGCGCAAAGGCTCAGATCGGCGCTGGCGTCGGCCAGCGGCAAGGCCTCCAGGCGGCCTTCGCGCAGCGTGTAGCGGCCGGTATCGACGTCGCCCAGTTCCTGCGCGGCGCGTGTCAGCATCTGTGGCGACAGGTCCACGCCGGTGACGTGGCCGGCGCCACGCTGCAGCGCATGCAGCAGGTAGCGGCCGCTGCCGCAGCCGGCATCTAGCACGTGCTGGCCGCGCAACGACAGCGGCAGCAAGGCCAGCATGGCGCGCTGCTCGGCCTGCATCACCGGGTTGTGCGCCTGCGCCGGGTAGCTGTCCGCCCACAGCGCATAGGCGGTCAGCGGATCGAGGGTCGGGACGGCGCTCATGCGGGGCATTCCTGCGACAAATGGGTCAGTCGTGAACGCGGCGGCGCAATCTGGACTTCCAGGCCCGGCTCCAGCGCGAGCAGCGCCGGGTCGGCGAGATCTGTGGCCAGCAGCTTCGGCACGCCGTCCAGCGTCACCGGCACCGTATCCACCCCGGACGCGGCGAACCATGGGGCGAAATCGGGATCGGCGATGCGCGGACGACCATCGCGCACCACCGCGCGCAGCGCGCTGCGCGGCAGCCCGACCAGGCTCTGCGCCGGCGCCCCGCCACGGTCGGCGACGATCAGCAGATCGGCGTGTGCGCCCGGCGCCAGATGCCCACGATCCGGCACGCGCAGGATGTCGGCCGCGGCGGTCGTGGCCAGGCGCAGTGCCTGGGTCGCGTCCAGGCCGTGGGCGGCAGCCAGGCGCAGATCCTCGAGCAGGTCGCGTCCGCCGCTGACCCGCGCATCGCTGCCCAGCGCCAGGCGCCCGGCCGCGCTCAGGCGCTGCGGATCGAGGGTGCGTCCGAGCAGGGTCAGGTTGCTGCTCGGGCACCACACCACCGCCGCGCCGCAGGCGAGCACGCGGGCGACGTCGTCCGCGCCCAGGCCCACGCCGTGGATCAGCACCGTGTTGTCCGCCAGATAGCCGCGCCGCTCCAACTCGGCGAGTTCGCCGGCGGCCACCGCGTCGGTACCTTCGGCCAGGTGGATCATCCACGGCCAGCCGGCGGCGGACGCCGCGGCGAAGCTCCGTGCCAGCGGCGGTCCGTAGTCGGGGCCGTGCAAGGTGTAGCTCCAGCCGAACTCGCGCAGCAGCGCCACCGGGAAGTCGGCCGCGTCCAGCGCGGCATGCCAGGGATCGTGGTGGGCCACGCAGGTCACCCCGGCCAGCAGGTTCTTCAGCCCGCCATGGCGCAGCCGCAGCGACTTGGGCAGGGCCAGCGCGGCGGTCACCGCCGGCGTGCGGAAATGCGCGGCGAAGGCGCCGATCCAGGCGTAGCTGTTGGCGAATGGTGCGGCCTGCGGCAGCGGCGGCACCGCATTGACGTGCAGATGCTCGTGGGCGTTGATCAAGCCGGGCAGCACCAATTGCCCGTGCAGATCGATGCGCAGCGCGGCCGGCGTGGCCGCCGCGGCGATCCGGCCGGCGCGCAGCGCCAGCGGCGCGTGCACCGCCCCACAGGCGTGCGCGACGCGCGCACCCTCCAGGCAGAGGTCGATGGGGGCGGCAGACGCGGCCATGCTCAGCGCTTGCGCATCACGATCAGGAAGTGATCGCCCATGTCGCGCAGCAGCGGCCAGCCGCCGACGCGGTCATCGAGGCGGCCGAGCGCCTCGCCCAGGCGCGGATGGCGCTGGTAGTGGTCGACCAGGTACGGCGGCGGCAGGCACAGGCTGAGCGCGCGATACGACTCCAGCGCGAAATGCGGCGCGAACGCGCGGTAGAACTCGCGTGGGAAGTAGTACCAGGTCCAGATCGTGTGCCCGTTCATGCCCACGGCGGTGGCGCCACGTGCGGCGCGGACGGCGGCACGGCGAACGCGGCCGCGCAGCAGGTAGTGGCCCAGCTCCCACGGGCACAGGCGACCGATCACCGAGAACACCAGGCGGCCGTCGCGGCGCAGCAGCCGTGCGCAGTGGCGCGCGACGTCGGGCAGATCCGGCGCGCAGTTGAGCGGGCCGAAGTTGGAGTACATGCCGTCGAACTCGCCGTCGAGCAGATCCAGTTGCTGGATGCCGACATGGGCCACGCTGAGCCGGCCGCGCAGACTGGGATCCTGCGCGCGGGCACGGGTGCGCTCCACCATCTGCGGCGACCAGTCGGTGGCCAGTACGCGGTAGCCGCGCTGGGCGAAGGCGTGCGCATCCAGGCCGGTGCCGCAGCCCAGATCGACCAGCCGCGAGCCGACCGGCAACTGCGTCGCCACCGTGTCCCACAGGGTGGTGCGCATGCGCTGGATCAGCGCGTTGTTGCCGCGCGGGCCGTCGTAATCGGCGGCCACGCTGTCGAAGGCGCGCTGCGTGTCCAGCAACCGCACCGGGTCCAGAGTGGTCGTGTGCGCCGTTGCACCCGCCTTGCCATTCGCTGTCACCTGCACCTCTCCACTGCCCTGCCCTTGTCGGAATCCGCGCGCATCGAGCGCGCGGTACTGCAGGTAGGTGCGGCGGCAGCGCCGTTTGGTTGAATCGACGAGCTGCTGTTATGCGGCGGCGACGCTTGCCTCTGTCGGCCGCGCCTGCCGCCGGCGCAGCGCATTGCGCACCACCGCGGCCAGCACGCCGCCGCCGAGCCCGGCCAGCAGCGCCGCCGCCAGCACCAGCACCGGGTTGGGAAACGCCGCGCGCGGCGGCACGTAGGTCTCCCAGGGCGCCGAGGTGTCGTAGGTGTAGCGCGTGCCGAGCCGGCCGAGCAGATCCTCGCGCTCGGCTTTGAGGCCGCGCAGCGTGGTGGTCTTCTCCGACAACAGCATGTTGCCGAGCAATTGCTGCTCGACGCTGCCGCGGCCTTCGCGCTGCTGCTGCAGCAGGCGGTCGCGCTCGGCCTGGGTCGCGGCGATGTCCGCGGCCAGCTCCTGCAGCCGCGCGGTGGCCTGCTGCAGCGGACCGGCCTGGATGCGCCGGTGCAGCGCCTGCAACTGTGCGATGGTGGCCGTGGCCAGTTGTCGCGCCTGCTGCGGCGATTGCGCGCGCAGGGTCAACTGGATCAGGTTGGCGTACGGGTCGGGGTCCAGCTTCAGGCTGTCGCGGTATAGCGCGGCCTGGCGGCTGTCCAGGGCCACGCCGGCGCTGTGCAGCACCTGTTCCTGGAACTGCCGGGTCTTGATCCGGTCGATCACCCGCTGGAACGGCTCCAGCTTGGGGTCGCGCCCGGCCGGGGTCGGGCCGAACTCGCCGACCTGCACCCAGGCGGTGGCCTGCCACTGGCGGGTCGCGCCGTGCAGGAACAGTGCCGCCAGCGCCAATGCCAGCAGCAGCGGCAGCAGGCACCAGCGCCATTCGCACCGCAGGATCCGCCACAGGTCGAGCAGGTAGATTTCGTCTTGGGGCATGGCGGTGTCGGTCATGGCAGCGGGGATCTCGGGGAAACGGAAGGCAGGGCCGCGTCCGCGGCGGGCTCGCGGCGGTTCGGCAGCAAGGCGCTGCAGGCGTGCAGCAGCAGGCACAGCGCGACGAAGCCGGCATTGGTCCAGGTGAACGCCTGCGGCGCGAACGGCGACATCACGCAGGCGTAGGCGATGCGCAGGAACACCAGCAGGTTGAACAGCGCCACGCCGCGTCCGAGCAGGCGAACGCTCCACAGCAGCGCCGCGTACAGCGCCAGCATCGCCGCCAGCGCGGCACCGGGGCCGCCGGCCAGCAGGAACGGCAGGAACTCGGTGCCGACATTGATGTTCGGCGCATCCAACGGGATGCCGGTCCCTGCCGTGGCGATGGAACCGCTGAGCGGCACCAGTTGGTTGATCAGGAAACTGGCGTTGGCGTAGCCCTTGCTGAGCAGCGCGCCGAAGTTGTACGGGCCGGCGCCGATGTACAGCAGCAGCCACTTGATGCCCTGCGGCGCGGCCCGGTACAGCGCACCGAACGGCAGCGCCACCGAATCCAGCGAGCCCGAGCGCAGCGTGCCCAACAGCGAGAACGCGGCGGCGCCGGCGCACAGCAGCGCCAGTACCCGTTTCCACGGCAGCGGCCGTGCCGGGTCGCGGCGCAGCAACAGCAACAGGCCGACGCTGAACACTGCCGCGAACAGGCGGTTGCGGTCGATCACCAACACCGGGAACGCGAAGCCGGCCAACAGCAGCGCATTGCGCACGCTGCGCTCGCGCACGCACAGCAGGCCGATCGGCGGCAGGATCCAGCATATGTTCGACACATGCCGCACGTGCGCTTGCAGCGGGCTCAGGTCGGCGTAGGCGGAGGGGTTGTGCAGCAACGGGATCGGGAACAGCAGCAGGTCCAGCAGGCAGAACAGCCCCACCGCCGCGGCGAGGCCGAGCGCGACGAAGGCCTCGCGCGTGCCGGCGTACTCGCGCGACCGGAACGCCGCCAGCGGCGGCAGGCGGATGCCGAGCAGCGCATCCAGGCCCAGCGTCGCCAGCGCCACGGCGGCCAGCAGTGCGATGCCGGCAAGATAGCCCGGCGGCAGGTCGAAGGTGAGCAGGGTCAGCGCGCAGCTCAGCAGCAGCGGCAGGCCGAAATACGCCGACGGCAGGCGCAGCAGCCGGCTCATCCGCGCTGGGCCAGCGTCGGTTGGCCGCCCTGGCGCAGCCGCGCCAACAGCGACAGCCACGCATGCGCCAGCAGATGCCCGCCCAGCGCCAGCGGGCTGCGCCGCAGGAACGCGATCTTGGCGGCGATGTAGTGCGCCTGCGCGTGCAGCAGGGTGCGGCAGGCCGGATCGAACAAGCGTGCGCGGCGCAACGCCACCTGCCGCGACTCGGCCAGGTTGGCCAGGCGGCTGGGCAGATGCCGGGTGCGGCTGGCGTTGTGGTCGTGCACGCGGTAGGCGCAGACCGCCACATCCAGGAAGCCCAGGGCGTCGCGCGCGACCAGGCGCAGGAAGAAGTCCCAGTCCTCGATGCGCAGGCCCTCGTCCCATTCGGCGCCCGGCTGCAGCGCGCTGCGCCGGACCAGCGCCACCGCCCCGCTCACCGCCCAGTGCCGGATCACCGCGCGGCGGATGCCGGCCTCGCTCAGGTACAGGCGTTTGTCCACGCCGTGCAGGTCGCGCATGCTGCTCTGGTGCACGGTGCGGCCCTGGGTGTCGACCACGATGGCGTCGCCGATCACCGCGGCCTTGTGCGGATGCGCGCTCAGGTAGGCCACCTGTACGCCCAGCCCGCCGGGCAGCAGATAGTCGTCGCTGGCCCCCAGGCGCAGGAACTCGCCGCGCGCCATCGCCACCAGGTGGTTGAGCGTGGCGGCGATGCCGAGGTTCTCGCGCGGCCAGAAGCGCACGTGCAATCTGTCGCCGTGCTGCGCGATCCACTCGGCGATGCGCTCGGCGGTGCCGTCGCTGGACCCGTCGTCGACGATCACCAGCTCCTTGTTCGGGTACGGGTCTTCCAGCACGCTGTCCAGGCAGCGCTGCACGAAGCGCGCGTGGTTGTAGGCCGGAATCAGCACCGACACCAGCGGCAGCGTCGTCAGGGTATACATTGCGTCCATCAGCCCAGTCCTCGCAGGTAGCGGCGCACCACCAGCATGTTGAATGCCAGGTACAGCGCGTAGTTGCAGGCGAACGCGTAGACCGCGCCGATCAGGCCCATGCGCGCGGTGAACAGCACCACCAGGCCGAGGTAGCTGGCGGCGAACAGGCATTCGGAGAGCACGAACAGCCGCGTCATCGCCTTGGCCAGCATCAGGTAGGACAGCACGAAGGAGGCGATCTTGAGCACGTCGCCGAGCAGTTGCGGCGCGTACAGCGGCAATGCAGCGGCGAAATCGGCCGAGAACAGCAGCCGGGTGATCCAGTCGCGGCACAGGTACACCGCCGCTGCGGCGAGGAGCACCGCCGGCAGCACGTAGCGATAGGCACCGCGCAGTTCCTGCCACAGCGCCTGCCGCGTATGCAACGCCGCCAACTTGGGCAGGTAGTAGACGTTGATGGCGGTGGTGAAGAACAGCAGATAGGCATCGGACACGCGGCTCACCGCCTGCCAGTAACCGACCTGCTGCCAGCCGAACTGGCCGGCCAGATGATCGCGCACGCCGATGTTGACCAGCAGCGGCAGCAGCGCGGAGGCCAGGGTCATGACCGAGAAGCCGGCCAGTCGCCGCACCATCGCCGGATCGAAACGGATGCGCAGCATCTCGCGGCGGAAATACGGGCTGCGTCGCAGCGCCGGCACGCCGGCGCACAGCCAGGCCACCTGCCCCAGCACCAGGCCCAGCAGCGCCCCGGACAGGCCCATGCCGTGCGCCAGTGCGGCCACCAGCAGCACGCTCAGCACCGCGCCGCTGACCTGGACGAAGGCCAGCCGACGCACGTCCATGAAACCGTTGACCACCGCCAGGATGTAGTTGGCCAGCGCGATGCCGAGCTGCGCCACCGCCAGCACGCAGATCAGCGGCTGGTACTGCGCGTCGCCGAGCAGGCGCTCGGCGATCAGGCGGCTGCACAGCAGCGCGGCCACGCCCATCGCGATCGCGGCGGCGCAGGCGTAGCCCAGTGCGCTGCCGAGCAATCGGTTCAGCGCAGCCGTATCATCGCGGTACTCGGCCACGTACTTGACCACGCCTGCGCCGATGCCGCCGCCGGCCACCACCGCCAGCAGCGACATCAGGCTGGTGAACTGGCCGAGCCGGGCGACCCCGGCCGGGCCGGCGTACACCGCCACCAGCTTCAGCACCAGCAATGCGGACAGCAGCTTGGCCGCGGTGGCCACGCCGCTGTACACGCCGCTGCGCAGCACGTTCATGCCGCCACACCCCCGAAACGCTGGCAGGCATCGATCACCTGCGCCACTGCCGCAGCGTCCAGCGTCGGGCCGATCGGCAGGCTCAACACCTCGGCGCCCAAGCGCTCGCACAGCGGCAACTGCAGGGTGGCCAGTTCCGGATAGGCCGGCTGCCGATGCGGCGGCGTCGGATAATGCACCAGGCAGTGCACGCCCTGAGCCTGCAGATGCCGTTGCAGCGCGTCGCGTTGCGCGCAGCGCACCACGAACAGGTGCCACGCATGCGCCGCCGGGTCGGCCACCTGCGGCACGGCGATCTGCGGATGCGCGATGCCGTCGAGATAGCAATGGGCGATCGCGCGGCGCGCGGCGATATCGGCATCCAGGTGACGCAGCTTGACCCGCAACAGCGCCGCCTGCAGCTCGTCCAGGCGCGAGTTCACGCCCTGCACCAGATGCCGGTACTTGATGTCCGAGCCGTAGTTGCGCAGCACGCGGAGTTGCGCCGCAAGTTCGGCGTCGTCGGTGGTCACGGCGCCGGCGTCGCCCAACGCGCCCAGGTTCTTGCCAGGGAAGAAGCTGAAGCCGGCGGCGTGGCCGAAGCTGCCCGCATGGCGGCCGTTGCGGCGCGCGCCATGCGCCTGCGCGGCGTCCTCGAGCAGCAGCACCCCATGGCGTTCGGCGATGGCACGCAGTGCGGTCATGTCGGCCAGCTGTCCATACAGGTGCACCGCCAGGATCGCCCTGGTGCGCGGGCCGATCGCCCGCTCCACCTGCGCCGGATCCAGATTGAAGCTGGCCGCCTCCGGCTCCAGCGGTACCGGCCGCAGCCGGTTCTCGCTGATCGCCAGGAAGCTGGCGATGAAGGTGTTGCCCGGCACCAGCACCTCGTCGCCTTCGTGCAGCCGGCCCAGCGCGCGGTAGCCGCGCAGGATCAGGGTCAGCGCGTCCATGCCGTTGCCGACGCCGATGGCGTGAGCGGTGCCGCAGTAGGCGGCGAACTCGCGCTCGAACGCCTCCAGCTCCTCGCCGAGCACATACCAGCCCGAATCGATCACCCGTGCCGCTGCGGCCTTGAGCTCATCGGCATAGCGTGCATTGCTTGCCCGCAGATCCAGGAACGGCACGCTGGCCGGCGGCAGGCTCATTGCAACTCCCAACGGTAGAAATCGTGAACCACCGCGCGCGCGCCGAAGCGCTCCTTCTGCTCGACCAGGCCGGCATTGAGCACCTGGCCCTGCTGCTCGGTGGAAATGCCCAGGCTGAGGAAGTCGCGCTGCGCGTAGACCTGCTCGATCAGCTCGGCCAGCAGCAGGCTCAGCGCATCGGCGCGGCGGCCCTGCTCCGAGCAGGCCAGGTATTGGGTGTGGACGACGTGGCCGAAGTCGTACACCAGCGTGCCGGCCAGCAGGTCCACGCCGTCGCGGACTTCATACGGCACGATCTGCGCCGGGAAGCGCGCGCACAGCAGGCGCAGTTCGTCCAGGCTGTGGGTCGGACGCGCGTCGTGGCGTTGCAGGACCTCGCCCAGCAGCGCATGCAGCGGCGCCGGGTCGTCCACACGCTGCACGCGCAGCCCGGCGCGGCGCGCCTTGGCCACCGAGCGCTTGCGTGCGGCAGCGAAGCGCGGCGGCACGCGCAGCGGCACCGCCGAGGACAGGTCGCGACGGTAGAGGCGCGCATCCAACCGATGCAGCGCGTACAGATCCTCCTCCGCCGGACTGCGGTGGAACAGATGCGGCACCGCCTTGTACAGCAGTATGCGCACGCCGGCGTCGCGGTAATGCGCCGCGATGCGCTCGAACACTTCCAGCGTGGCCGTCGCGCGCAGCGCGTGGGTCGACACCAGACCGGCATAGCTGAGTCCGGCATGGCTGGTCACCACGTCGCCGTCGCGGTTGGCCGGGAACACCGCCACCGGCGTGCCGGCGTCCTCGACCAGCAAGGAGGCATCGACGAAGCGCGCCGCGTGATAGTCCATGTAGCCGCGCCGGTGCAGCAGATTGCCGTTGCGTGAGGCCTCCACCACGGCATCCCACAGCGGTGCGTCGGCCGCGGTGTAGGCCCTAACCGACAGCATCGTCATCCTCCCAGACGGTGCCAGCGGGCAGCACCGCCTCGGCCACGCCGAAGCCGTCGCGGCCCATGTCGTTGCCGTTGTAGAACAGCAACAGCCGCTCGTCGTGGCGGAGCAGCGCCGGGTAGCACAGCGTGCGCGCATCCCAGCCCTCGGCCGACAGCGGCAGGCCCAGCGCCGTGTCGCAGCGCTGCCAGTGGCGGCCGTCGTCGCTGACGGCCATGCCTGGCAGATAGGCACCATCGCGGCTGCCGTGGGTGAAACACATCAGATAGCGGCCACCGTGCCGGTACACCCGCGGGCGGCCGATACGGTATTCGTCGCCTTGCGGTTGCAGGCAGACGGTGTCCTGCCGCGGGACCGCCTGCAGGTCGTCGGTCTCCACGCAGCGGATGTGGTAGCGCGGATACGGCGTGCCGCCGAGCCATTCCCAGTCGTCGCCCACCGCGTACCAGAGCTGCCAGCGGCCAGCGCGATAGCGCGCCGAATGCACCGCGGCGATGGTGCTGCGGCCCGGCGCGCGGTCCAGCAGCGGCGTGTCCTGGCGGCGCTGGAAGGTGTCGCCGTCGTCGGTGGACACCGCCAGGCCGGTGAAGGCCAGGAACTTGGCCTTCGCCACCTGCTGGAAGCCGACGTAGAACATGTAGAGACCGTCCGGCCCCTGCACCACGTCGCCGAGGATCATGCCGTTGTCGTCGAAACAGCCGGCGCGGCCGATGTCCAGTACGGGTGCTGCGCTGACGCCCAGCACCCGGGTCGGATCGTCGGCGCGCACGTCGACGTAGCCGATGCGGCTGACCCCCGCGTCGTCACGGAAGCCGGCGTAGATGCGCAGACGCTCGGCATCCAGCCGCAGCGGCGTCGGCGTCAGCGCCGAATGCCGCATCCAGCCGCCGACGCCATCGCGTGCGGTATCGAAGACAAGACCACGTTTGTGCCAGGCGAACATGTGCCTCACAGGTCCACGTCGAAGCTGGATTTGCCGGCCACCGCCCGCGCCGGCGCACCGACGTAGACGCGTCCCGGCTCGGTGTCGCGGGTCAGCAGCGCGCCGGCGCCGATCACGTTGTCGGCGGCCACCTTGACCCGGTCGCTCAGCGTGGCGTTGACCCCGACGAAGCTGCCCGCGCCGATCTCGCAGTAGCCGGAAATCACCGCGTGCGAGGCCACGAACACGTGGTCGTGGATCACCGTGCGGTGGCCGACGTGGTTGCCGCTCCACAGGATGCAGTTGGAGCCGATGCGGGTGAACGGCTGCAGCACGTTGTGCTCGAACACGAAGCAGTGCTCGCCCAGTTCCACGTTGCGCCAGACGAAGGCGTGCGAACTGACGTAGCTGGCCATGCGGTAGCCGCGGCGCTTGGCGTCCAGGTAGAAGCGCGTGCGCAACCGGTTGAGGCCGCTGGCGGGAATCGCCACGAACACCTCCACCTGCGACGGCGGATAGCGTTGCTCGAGTTCCTCGTAGGCCACCACCGGCAGGCCGGCCAGGGTGGGCGTGGACAGGTAGTCGCGCTCCACGCTGAAGGCCAGCACGGCGTAGTCGCTGTCGTGGGTGAAGTATTCGCAGGCGATCTGCGCCAGTTCGCCGGCGCCGACGATGACCAGGGGACGTGCCATGGCTTCAGGCCTCCTGCCGGCGCAGGCCCGCGGCTTCGCGCAGGAACTCGTCGTAGTCGAAGATGTAGTCGGTGGGATCGTAGGCCTGGTCGGCGAGCACCATCAGCACGCAGTCTTCGCTGAAGTCGTAGAGATCGCGCCAGACCATGCTGCCGAGCAGCAGGCCCTGCCGCGGATCGTCCAGCACCACCTGCATCGGTCCACTGCCATCGTCGAGCAGGAACGACACCGAACCGTGCAGCGCCACCGCCAACTGGTTGAGATGGCGGTGCGCGTGCTGGCCGCGGTGCACGCCGTTGCGGGTGGCGAACAGGTAGTACACGCGGCGGATGTCGAAAGGCACGTCGCGCTGTTGTTCCAGCGCCACGAGCTGTCCGCGCGCATCGCCGTGCGTCCGCAACTGGATTCGTTCGATTGCCATCAGAGTGCCCGACCGGGCTCCACATCGGAGTGTCCAGGCTGAGTGCCGCGGGTCTGCGGAAAGGTTGCGCGAAGCCGACGCGCCGCGCGACGCAACCTTTCGCCGCAGCGCCGGCACCCATCGACGACCACCGCTGCCGCGATGCCCCGCCGGCGTCGGGCTGCGCCCCACTTCGTTGCCCCAAGGACACCGCGTACCGCCATGACCTCGCCCACGCCGGCCGCTCCGAAACCACCTGTGTCCCCCGCTGCCGCATCGGCCGCGTTGCCGCGGCCGATGGTGTGGCTGCACTGGCTCACCGTGCTGTGCCTGGTGCTGGCGGCGGGGCTGATCCTGCTGCGCGAAGAGGTCGAAGGCCGCATGTGGCGGCAGTGGCTGCTGGAAGGCCACCGCCACTTCGGTCTGTTCGTGCTCGGCCTGTTCTGCCTGCGCGTCGTGCTGCGGATGCGCCTGGGCAAGCGCCACGACCCGGAGGCAGGTTCGGCGCTGATGCGCCTGCTGGCCGGCGCCACCCACGTGGTGATGTACGCGCTGCTGCTGACCCTGCCGGTGCTGGGCTGGGCGCTGAGCCAATCGATGGGCAAACCGGTGCATCTGTTCGGCGCGACGCTGCCGGAGCTGGTCGCGCCCGATCCCGATCTCGCCGACACCCTGGGCGCCTGGCACGTGGACGCGGCCTGGCTGCTGCTCGGCCTGATCCTGCTGCACATCGGCGCGGCGCTGTGGCACCACCTCGTCCGCCGCGACGCGGTGCTGCAACGGATGCTGCCGTTCCTGCGCCGCCGCTGAGCCACGTCTCCCTTCCCCGTTTGCGTCCGTCGCCGCCCCCACCCGCCCGCCAAAGGACTTTCCGCATGCACCAGGCCCCGTCGTCCCCCTCCACCTTCTCCCGCAGCGATAGGACGCGCGGCGCCGAGCAGGCGCTGCTGTGGTCGGCGCTCGGTTCGCTGCTGCTGGTGCTGAGCCCGCGCGCGGCCGCGGTGCCGGCATTCGCGCGGCAGACCGGCTCGTCCTGCGCCGACTGCCACATCGGCGCCTACGGCCCAGCGCTGACCCCGTACGGCATGCGCTTCAAGCTCGGCGGCTACACCGACAGCGACGGCAACGGCACCAAGATCCCGGTCTCCGCCCAGCTCACCGCCACCCGCAGCGTGCCGGCGCGCGGCGAGAGCCGCACCCGCTTCAGCGAAGCCGACCTGTACCTGGCCGGACGCATCACCGACAACGTCGGCGGCTACGTCAAGGTCGCCAGGACCAACAACGGCAAGAACGACTACACCACGCGCCTGGACAACGTGGACCTGCGCGCGGTGGTCAAGAGCTTCCAGCTCGGCGGCAAGGACACCCTGCTCGGCGTCAGCGTCAACAACAATCCCGGCAGCCAGGATCCGATCGGCATGCTGCCCAACGCCTCCGGCCTGGGTCCGGCCTCGGCCTATGCCAGTTCGACCACCCTGCTCAACCAGTCGTCGCTGTCCAACCGGGTGATCGGCACCAGCGTCTACGGCCTGTACGACCGCAACTGGTACGGCGAACTCGGCACCTACACCGCCCTGCCTGTGTCGACCCAGGACGATCTCGGCTACGCCATCGGCGGCGATCCGGGCAAGCTCAGCGACACCGGCTACCTGCGCCTGAGCTACATGAAGGACCTCAAGCGGCAGTTCTTCTCCGCCGGCGTGGTCGCGCTGACCACGCGCCGGCAGCTGCCGCGCAGCACCGGCCCGCGCGACGACTTCACCGATCTCGGCTACGACCTCAACTACCAGTTCCTGGGCACCCGCGAGCACATCCTCAAGCTCGGCTACCTCAACATCTACGAGCGCCGCCGCTACGGCAGCGCACTGATCGACCCGACCAACCCGGCCCTGGCCGGCCCGCGCCGGGCCAGCGTGCGCGACCAGTCGATCAGCCTCAACTACACCTACAAGCAGAGCTACAGCCTGCTGCTGGCGCACTTCATCAACACCGGCTCGGACGATCCGTTCCGCTACCGCCCGTACGGCGCGCCGGACACCACCAGCAACCTGATCAGCGCCTCGTGGGCACCGTTCGGCAAGGACGACAGTTACTCGTCGATCTCCAACCTGCGCCTGTCCGCGACCTGGTTCCGTTTCAGCAAGTTCAACGGCAGCACGGGCAACGTGTTCGGGGCCACCCCGGTCACCCGCCCGCGCGACCTCAACCAGTTCGCGCTGAGCCTGAGCCTCGCTTTCTGATTCCCCCGCACGGAGCTTCCCCCATGAAACGCACCCATGCCCTCTCCCTGTGCACCCTGCTGGCCGGCCTGCTGCCGCTGGCCGCCGTGGTGGCGCCGTCCGCACGGGCCGCCGGCGGCATGCCCGGCGCCGGCGTGTTCGCCAGCGAATGTGCCGAATGCCACAGCGCCGCGCCGGCCAAGAACAAGAAGGGCCCGACCCTGTTCGGCGTGGCCGGGCGTCGCGCCGGCAGCGTGCCGGACTACGCCTATTCCGACGCGATGAAGCAGAGCCAGTGGACCTGGAGCGACGACAAGCTGCGCAGCTACCTCTCGCAACCGGCGTCCAAGGCGCTGCCCGGCGGCAAGATGAAGTACGACGGCCTGGACGATGCCAAGCAGTTGCAGGACCTGATCGCCTACCTGCACAGCCTGCATTGAACTCGCTGCCCGATCCGGTCATATTCGGCGCCCGACGGGCCGGCCAGCGTGCCGCGCCCGTGCCCGATTCCTGACCTGCGAGCATCGAGTCACCGTGCGTTTTTTGCCTGCCGTCCGCGGTGCCTCGTCCCGGCCACCCGCCGTCGCCCAGCGTTGCAGGACGGGCACCGCGGCCCGGCGGTCAGCGCATCCGTGCGCCGGCGCGGCGCTGGCCCTGGCGCTGGCCGCCCTGCACGCCCCGGCGGCGACGGCCGGCGACATCGGCGGCGCCGCCGGGATCAGCTCGCAACTGGTCGACCGCGGCATCGCCGTGACCCGCGCGACCCCGACCTTGCAGGGCGCGCTGTTCTGGCTGCCGGCGCCGGGCTGGTCGCTGAGCGGCTCGGCCAGCGTGGCGCTGGACGCGCCGGGCACGGTGCTGATGAGCAGCCTCGGCCTGTCGCGCAGCTGGACCGTGTCCGACAGCTGGCTACTGCAGGCCGAGGTGCTGCTGTACCGCTACCCCGGCGCGCGCGCCAACCGCCTGTTCAACCGCGACGAGGTCAGCCTGGGCTGGAGCTACCGCGACCGCCTGAGCCTGTCGCTGGCCGCCTTCCGCATGCCCGACAGCGGCCTGCAGCAGCGCTGGTACGGGGCGCTGGACCTGACCGCGCACCAGCCGCTGACCGGCCCACTGTCGCTGTCGGTGGGCGCCGGCGTCAGCCAGGCGCCGCCGACCCTGTACGGACTGGAGTACACGGCGCACTATCGCTACGGCCACGCCGGGCTGATCTGGAACGCCGGGCGCTGGAGCCTGGAGGTGGACCGTGTGTTCAGCAACGCCCGCACCGGCTATGCCGACCGCGGCCTGTGGCCGTGGGTGGCCAGCGTCTCCCGCAGCTTCTGAGGCGAGCGCAACCTTTCCGTGCCGCCCCGGCACATACCGGCGCCCGTTGCCACACCTGCCCCCATGAACGACACCGACCTGCTCGGCGATGCCACCGACCGCATGCTGCTCCGGCGCATGGCCGCCAGCGACCGCGAGGCGCTGACCCGCCTGTACCGCGCCTACCACGGGCGCCTGTGCCGGTTCCTGTCGCGGCTGACCCGGCGCCCGGACATCATCGAGGAAGCGATCAACGACTGCTTCTGGATCGTCTGGCAGAAGGCCGGCGACTTCCGCGGCGATTCGCAGGTCTCGACCTGGATCATGGGCATCGCCTACCGCTGCGGGCTCAAGGCGATCCGCCACCACAGCGACGACGCCATCGACGACGGCGTGGCCGCCGAGGAACACGCCGCGGCGGCCGACCCGGACGAGGACCGCGAGCTGCGCGACTGGCTGGGCAAGGGCCTGGAACGCCTGTCGGCCGACCAGCGCCTGGTGGTGGAACTGGTCTACGGCCTCGGCCACAAGCTGGAAGAGGTCGCCGCGATCATGCAGTGCCCGGTGGGCACCATCAAAGCCCGGTTGTTCCATGCCCGGGTCAAACTTCGCAACGTGTTGCCGGGATTGGCCGGCGATGCGTCCACGCTGACGGAGAGCGCGTGATGAAAACGGGCTTCAACGAGCCGGGCAACGAGTGCGCGCATGCCTGGGACCTGATGCCGTGGGTGCTGCAGGACAGCGCCACGGAAGCCGAAAACGAGTGGCTGGTCGCGCACCTGGCCAAATGCCGGCACTGCAGCGCCGAGTTCGCCCAGCAGAGCCGTCTGCGCATGGCCATGACCCTGCCCAGCGACGTGCCGGTGGACGCCGAGGCCGGGCTGCAGCGCCTGCTGCAGCGCCTGGACGCGCCGGTTCCGCAGGCGCCGCCGCAGCGCAGCCGCGCCAGCTGGACCACGCGGGCGCTGGTCGCCGCCGCGCTGCTGCAGGCGGTGGGCCTGGGCGTGCTGGGCATGCGCCTGTCCGCCGAGCACGAGCGCAGCACCGCCTACCGCACCCTCAGCGATGCCGCGCAGCCGCTGGCGGCCGACGCGATCCGGGTGGTGCCGGACGCGCGCATGACCCTGGCCGACTGGGACGCGCTGTTGCGCAAGCTGCAGTTGCGGGTGATCGGCGGCCCCAACGCGGCCGGCGCCTACACCGTGGTGCCGATCCAGGCCGGGTCGCCGGCGCAGCCGCAGCGCAGCGTGCAGCAGTTGCGCGCCACCGCCGGCATCCGCCTGGCGGAGCCGATCGCCGCGCCATGAAGCTGCGTCTCGCCAGCCTGCTCCTCGCCTGCCTGGGCCTGGGCGCCTGCGCCCAGGCCGCGCCGGCGGCCGTCGCCGATCCGGCGCCCGCCACGGACGCCAAGGCGCCGAGCCTGGATCCGTCGCCGGCGCTGGACAGCCAACGCCAGATCGTCCTCGCCGTGGCCAACCCAATGGCCGCGCCGAGCCGCCACGCCGGCTCCAACCTGCTCGGCTACGCCTCCGCCCGCTACTACGGCGCCGGCACCCAGGCGGTCGCCACCCTGGACGCGCTGAACAAGCGCTACGGCCTGCGCCAGGTCGCCGGCTGGCCGATCAAGGCGCTGGGGCTGTACTGCGTGGTGCTGGAGCCGGCGCCGGGCAGCGACCGCGCCGCGCTGCTGGCGCAACTGGCCAAGGACGACCGGGTGGCGCTGTCGCAGCCGCTGCAGGACTTCGGCACCTATTCGACCGACAGCCAGGCTGCGGCCGCACCGGCGCAGCCGCTGCGCTACAACGATCCCTACGTGGACATGCAGCGCGGCTTCGCCGCGACCAACGCGGCCACCGCGCAGGCGCTGAGCCAGGGCCAGGGCGTGGACGTGGCGATCGTCGACACCGGTGTGGACACCGCGCACCCGGACCTGCGCGGGCGCCTGCGCAACACCCGCGATCTGGTCGCCGCCGACCCGGGGGCGTTCAATCGCGACCACCACGGCACCGAGGTCGCCGGCATCATCGCCGCCGGCAGCAACAACCACCTGGGCATCGTCGGCATCGCGCCGAAGGCGATGCTCGACGTGTACAAGGCCTGCTGGTATCCGCAGCGCCCCGGCGCCGGCGCCGGCTGCAACTCCTTCACCCTGGCCAAGGCGCTGGCGGCGATCGGCGACACCCGCACCCGCATCATCAATCTCAGCCTCGGCGGCCCGGCCGACCCGCTGCTGCGCAAGCTGCTGGAACAGCTGCTGCGCGATGGCCGCATCGTGGTCGCGGCAATGCCGCCCAACGGCCGCCTGGACGGGTTTCCCGACGGCATTCCCGGAGTGATCGTGGTGCGCAGCAGTGCCGCCGCCCCGGCGCCGGCGGGCGTGCTCAGCGCGCCGGGCGAGGACATCCTCACCACCCAGCCCAACGGCGGCTACGACTTCACTTCCGGCTCGTCGATGGCCACTGCCCACGTCAGCGGCGTGGTCGCGCTGCTGCTGGCGCTGGCCCCGCAACTGGACGCGCGCAGCGTGCACGAGCTGCTGCTGCGCACCAGCCGCACGCGCGACGGCCTGCTGCAGGTCGACGCCGCCGCCGCGGTACAGGCGTTGCCGCGCAGCGCGCCCCTCGCCCGCTGAGGTCATCGCCATGCGTTCCTGGATCCCGCTCTGGTTGCACCGGCTCGGCGCGCCGCCGACAGCCTATCGCGTCGCCGGCGCGGTGCGCCCGTGGAGCCTGACCGCGGCCATGCTGCTCGGTGCCGTGGCCGCCTACGGCGGGCTGGTGCTGGCGCCGCCGGATTACCAGCAGCATGACGCCTACCGCATCATGTTCGTGCACGTGCCGTGCGCGTGGATGAGCCTGTTCGTCTACGCCGCGATGGGCCTGGCCGGCCTGGTCGCGCTGGTGTGGCGGGTGAAACTGGCGGAAATCGCCTGCATGGCCTCGGCGCCGATCGGCGCGGCCTTTACCTTCGTCACCCTGTGCACCGGCTCGCTGTGGGGCCGGCCGATGTGGGGCACCTGGTGGACCTGGGACGCGCGGCTGACCTCGGAACTGGTGCTGCTGTTCCTGTATCTGGGCGTGATCGGCCTGCACCGTGCCATCGACGATCCGCGCCAGGGCGCGCGCGCCGCCGCGCTGCTGGCGCTGGTCGGGCTGATCAACCTGCCGATCGTGCATTACTCGGTGGTCTGGTGGAACACCCTGCACCAGGGCTCCACGGTGCGCGTGCTGGGCCCGTCGAAGATGCCGCTGTCGATGCTGTGGCCGCTGCTGATCGGCGTGGTCGCCAGCAAGTGCTACTACGTCGCCAGCCTGTGCGGGCGCCTGCGCACCGACCTGCTGGCGCTGGAGCGCGGCAAGGCCTGGGTGCGTGCGATCGCGCTGCAGGCCGCGCCGGTGCCGGCGACGCCCGCCGATGTCGTGCCGCTGCCCGCGGAACACGCGGCATGAGCGGGTTCTGGGCGATGGGCGGCTACGCCGTCTACGTATGGAGCGCGTACGCGCTGGCCTTGCTGGTGCTGATTCTGGACAGCCTGCTGCCGCGCCGCCGCCAGCGCCGCCTGCTCGCCGACATCCGTGCGCAAGTGGCGCGCGAACAGGCACGCCGTGCCCGCGGCAACGTTGCGACCAACGGAGCGCGCAATGCATCCCACCCGTAAGCGCCGCCTGCTGCTGGTGCTGCTGTTGCTCGGCGCCGCGGCGCTGGCCACCGGCCTGTTCGTGCTGGCCCTGCAGCACAACGTCAGCTACCTGTTCACCCCCAGCCAGGTGCAGGCCGGCGCGGCCCGGGACTACCGGGTGTTTCGGCTCGGCGGCATGGTCAAGGCCGGCTCGATCACACGCAGCGCCGATGCGCTGCAGGTGCAGTTCACCGTGATCGACAAGGCCGGTGCCACCGCCGTGGCCTACACCGGCATCCTGCCCGACCTGTTCCGCGACAACCAGGCGGTGATCGCCACCGGCTCAATGCAGGGTGCGCGCTTCGTCGCCACCGAGGTGCTGGCCAAGCACGACGAGACCTACATGCCGCAGGAACTGAAGGACGCGATGGCGCAGGCGCATGCTGGGCGCGCCCACGTCGGCAACACCGCGGCGGCCGCCGCAGCGACGGCACGGCCATGAGGCCGATCGCGCCCCACCGCGCCGGGAGCGCCGCGCGATGAGCGCCGAACTCGGCCAGTGCGCGCTGATCCTGGCCCTGCTGCTGGCATTGGTGCAGGCCGTATTGCCGCTGCTCGGCGCCTGGCGCGGCCAGCGCGCCTGGATGGCGGTGGCGCGGCCGGCCGCCTACGCCCAGGCCGGCTTCGCCTGGCTGGCCTTCGGCCTGCTCGGCTACGTGTTGCTGCAACTGGATTTCTCGGTGCGCTATGTCGCTGCCAACGCCAACCTGGCGCAACCCTGGTACTACCGGCTGGCCGCGGTGTGGGGCGCGCACGAAGGCTCGCTGCTGCTGTGGATCGCCATCCTCAACCTGTGGACGGTGGCGCTGGCGCGCAGCGGCCGGCATCTGCCCGAGGCCTTCGCCGCGCGCGTGCTCGGCGTGCTCGGGCTGATCTCCAGCGGCTTCCTGGCCTTCGTCCTGTTCACCTCCAATCCGTTCGTGCGGCTCTCACCAATGCCACGCGACGGCAGCGAACTCAACCCGGTGCTGCAGGACCCGGGCATGGTGCTGCATCCGCCGGTGCTGTACACCGGCTATGTCGGCTTCTCGGTGGCCTTCGCCTTCGCCATCGCCGCCCTGCTCGGCGGCGAGCAACAGCAGGCCTGGGTGCGCTGGGCGCGGCCGTGGACCAATGTCGCCTGGGGCTTCCTCAGCGCCGGCATCGTCGCCGGCAGCTGGTGGGCCTATGCCGAGTTGGGCTGGGGCGGCTGGTGGTTCTGGGATCCGGTGGAGAACGCCAGCTTCATGCCGTGGCTGGTCGGCGCGGCGCTGATCCACACCCAGGCGGTCACCGAGAAGCGCGGCGCGCTCGGCGCCTGGACCCTGCTGCTGTCGATCCTGGCGTTCTCGCTGTCGTTGCTGGGCACCTTCCTGGTGCGCTCGGGCGTGCTGACCTCGGTGCATGCCTTCGCCGCCGACCCGCGTCGCGGCCTGTACATCCTCGGCTTCCTGGTACTGGTGGTCGGCGGCTCGCTGCTGCTGTACGCACTGCGCGCGCCGCGTCTGGCCGCGGGCAAGCCGTTCGCCGCGCTGTCGCGGGAGACCGCGATCCTGGTCGGCAACCTGATGCTCAGCGTGGCCGCGGCGATGGTGCTGCTGGGCACGCTGTTCCCGCTGCTCGGCGATGCGCTGCGGCTGGGCAAGATTTCGGTGGGGCCGCCCTACTTCGGCCTGCTGTTCCCGCTGCTGATGTTGCCGGTGGTCTTGCTGTTGCCGTTCGGCCCCTACCTGCGCTGGGGACGCACCGAACCCGGCGCACTGCGCGCGGTCGCCGCCCGCGCCGGGCTGGCCGCGCTCGGCTGCGCGCTGCTGGCTTGGCTGTTGAGCGCGGGCACGCTGCGTGCGGTGGCCGGCGTCGCCGCCGCGGCCTGGGTCGGCGTCGGCACCGCGTTGTATGCACTCACCCGCTGGCGCAGCGCGCCGCGTGGCCGCCGCTTCCCCGCCGAACTGGCCGGCATGCTGCTGGCGCATGCCGGGGTTGCGGTGTTCGTGGCCGGCGTGCTGCTGTCGGAAAGCCTGTCGGTGGAACGCGATGTGCGCCTGGATCCCGGCCAGAGCGCGCAGATCGGCGCGCACAGCTTTCGATTCGATGGCGTGCAGTTGATCGATGGCCCCAACTGGAAGGCCGAGCAAGGCACGGTGAGCGTGCTGCGCGACGGCGCCGTGGTGGCGGTGTTGCATCCGCAGAAGCGCCTGTACAGCAGCGAGCGGATCCAGACCGAGGCGGCGATCGACGCCGGCGTGCTGCGCGACCTGTACGTCGCCCTGGGCGAACCGGTGGACGACCAGCACATCGAGTACGGCTGGACCCTGCGCCTGTACGACAAGCCGTTCATCCGCTGGATCTGGGCCGGCGGCCTGCTGATGATGCTCGGCGGCTTCGTCAGCGCCGGCGCGCGCCGCTTGCGTGCGCAGCCGGCTGCGACAAGCGCTACCGCGCCGGCCGCGCTCGCCGGAGCCGCGCCATGAGCCGGCTGCTGCCGCTGGCCACGTTCGTGCTGCTGGCCGCGCTATTCGGATTCGGCCTGTGGTGGAGCCGCAGCCACGACCTGCGCGAGGTCCCTTCGCCGCTGCTGGGCAAGCCGGTGCCGGCATTCGCGTTGCCGCGCCTGGACCGCCCGGACCTGCGCAGCGGCAGCCAGGAACTGCGCGGCCGCCCGTATCTGCTCAACGTGTTCGGCAGTTGGTGCATGGCCTGCAGCGAGGAGCATCCGCTGCTGATGGCGCAGGCCCGGCAACTCGGTGTGCTCCTGGTCGGCTACGCCTACCGCGACGATCCGCACGACACCGCCGCCTGGCTGGCGCAGCGCGGCAATCCGTATGCGCTGGTGCTGGTGGACGTCGATGGCCAGCAGGCGATCGACCTGGGTGTGTACGGCGCGCCTGAGACCTTCCTGATCGATGCCGATGGCGTGGTCCGCTACAAGCACGTCGGCGTACTGACGCCGCAGGTGCTGGCCGACGAACTGCGTCCGGCGATTGCCGCGCTCAAGGGAGCACGTCGATGAGCGTGCTGGTCGCACGGACGCGCAGGCGCACGCCGTGGTGGCGGCTGTTGGTGCTGCTGTGGCTATTGGGCGGTGCAGTGCCGGCCTTCGCCCAGGCGGTGGACCCACTCCCCTTCAAGGACCGCGCGCAGGAGCAGCGCTTCCAGCAACTGACCGCGCAGTTGCGCTGTCTGGTGTGCCAGAACGAGAACCTGGCCGATTCCGACGCGACGCTGGCGCGCGACCTGCGCCACCAGGTGTTCGCGCAACTGCAGGCCGGGCGCAGCGATACGCAGATCAAGCAGTACATGGTCGATCGCTACTCGGCCTTCGTGCTGTACGACCCGCCGCTGGCGCCGGGCACCTGGCTGCTGTGGTTCGGGCCGGCGCTGTTGCTGCTGGGCGGTGCCGCGATGGTGCTGGCGACGCTGCGGCAACGCCGCCGCGCCCTTGGCGCCGTCACGACGGAAGCGGAGGACGCCTGGTGACGCCCGGCTTTCTGCTCGCCGCCGCCGCGATGCTGGGCATTGCCCTGTTCGCGGTGTTGCGCCCGTTGCTCGTCCAGCGTTCCGGCGCAGGTCGGCAACGCGGCGTCGCGCTGCTGCTTGCGCTGCTGCTGCCGTTGCTGGGCGCCGGCCTGTACTGGCGCATCGGCACACCCGCTGCCCTGGCCGGCGTCCCGCTGCAACCGCTGCCGCCGCCCGCGCCGGACCAGACCGCGCAACTGCTGCAAGGCTGGCTGCAGCAGGCCTGGGATGCGCAACAGGCGCAGCACCCACACGAAGCGCAGCAGGCCTATGCGCAGGCGCTGCGGATCGCCCCGGACAACGTCGAGGCCCTGCTCGGCTGGGCCGAGACCGACATGGCGCAACGCACCGATCTCACGGTGGGCAGCGCCGCACGCGCCATGCTCGACCGGGTGCTGGCGCAGCAGCCGGACAACCAGCGGGCGCTGTGGATGCACGGCATCGCCGCCTTCCAGCAGCAGCGCTATGCCGATGCGGCCGGCGACTGGCGCCACTTGTCGACCCTGCTGCCCGCCGCATCGCCACTGCGCGAGGCGGTGACGCAGAAGATCGCCGCCGCCGAAGCGATGGTCGCAAAAACAGGCGCAGCGGCCGCCACGCCACACTGATGCGAGCACCAGATCGCACCTGCGCTCGGCGGTCCACTCACAGCGCGGACGCGATCTTCTCCTTCAGCATGTCCGCATTGAACGGCTTGACGATGTAGCCGCTGACACCGGCTTCGCGGATCTCGATCACCTTGTCGCTGCGCCCCTCGGTGACCGTCATCAGGAACGGCGTGCCTTTCAGCTGTGCGTCGCTGCGAACCGCCCGCAGCAGCTCCAGACCGGTCATCGGCGCCATGTTCCAGTCGGAAATGACCAGGCCGATCTTCTCCGCCCGCATCGCGGCCAGCGCCGCCTCGCCGTCGGCGGCTTCGACAACGTCGTCATAGCCGAGCTGGCCCAACAGCATGCGGATGACGCGCCGCATCGTGCGGTAGTCGTCGACGACCAGAATCTTCATGACGTCCCCAGGCAGTCCGATGGCAGGACCGATGGTGCAGGAGTCCTGCCCCCGATGCCACCGACCAAGCCGGGCATACCGGGCTCGCCCTGCAGACGCCGCAGTGCCGATCCACCTGCACATTGCGCCGAAAATAGGAATGCGTATCATTAACTAACCGGTAGCTCTCGCTGCCATTCCGCTCCGCCTAGCCCTGTCGCCAAGCCGGTGCCTCTCCCGACGGGCCCCCATGCATCCAGTTCCGCCAGCGCCGCCGCGCCTCTCCACGCCGCCCACCGCCGCCTCGCGCGGGCTGCCGCCCTGGCTGGGCGTGCTGGCGCGGACCCTGGCCGCGATCGTCGGCGGCTATGCGCTGGCCGCGGCCACCTCCGTGCTGCTGCCGATGCTGTGGCCATCGGCGCGCGCGCAGGCGGTGTTGAGCGGCATGATGCTGGGCATCCTGGTCTGCGCCTGCACCGCGCTGTGGGCGTTCGCCGCCCGTAGTGCCGGGCGCGCCTGGCTGGGCATCGCGGCATTGCTGGCACCTATGGCGCTGACCATCGCCTGGCTGCAGCAGCACGCGCCATGAAGCAGGGATTCCGCCAATCGATGGCCTGGCTGCACACCTGGAGCGGCCTGCTGGTGTCGTGGGTGCTGCTGCTGATCTTCATGGCCGGCACCGCCAGCTATTTCCGCAACGAGATCAGCCAGTGGATGCGTCCGGAACTGCCGCGTACGCAGCCGAGCACCGACGTGGTGGCCGCACGCGCGGTGGCGCTGCTGCAGCGCGAGGCGCCACGGTCGCCGCAGTGGTTCGTGTCGCTGGCCAACCCGCGCGCGCCGTTCACCGACCTGTTCTGGCGCAATCCGCCGCCGACCGACGGCACCCGCCCGAGTCGCAAGGAACTGTTCGGCAGCGCCCTGCTCGACCCGGTCAGCGGCGAGGCCAGCCAGACCCGCGAGACCCGCGGCGGCGACTTCTTCTACCGCCTGCACTTCGACCTGCACTACATGCCGGCGCTGTGGGCGCGCTACATCGTCGGCTTCTGCGCGATGTTCATGCTGGTGGCGATCATCAGCGGCGTGATCACCCACAAGAAGATCTTCAAGGACTTCTTCACCTTCCGCCCGGCCAAGGGCCAGCGCTCGTGGCTGGACTTCCATAACGCCAGCGCGGTGCTCGCCCTGCCCTACCACGCGATGATCACCTACACCGGGCTGGTCACGCTGATGCTGATGTACCTGCCCTGGGGCATCCAGACCGCCTATCCGGACGCCGAGCAGGCGTTCTACGCCGAGGCCTTCCAGGAGCCGCAGAACCTGCGCGAAGCCAGCGGCACGCCCGGCCACATGCTGCCGATCGCGCAACTGCTGGACGTGGCGCGCCGCGAATGGGGCGCGCAGGCGCCGATCGCCGGCTTCACTGTCTACAACGCCGGCGACGCTGCCGCCGCCATCCAGATCCGCCAGGGCGACGGCCAGCGCCTGGGCTACACCACGCCCTCGCTGCTGCTGGACGCGGCCAGCGGGCAGATCCTGGGCCGCAGCGGCGAACTCGGCGCCGCCGCGGAAACCCGCAGCACCCTGTACGGCCTGCACCTGGCGCACTTCGCCGGTCCCTGGCTGCGCTGGCTGTTCTTCGGCTGCGGCCTGCTCGGCTGCCTGATGGTGGCCAGCGGCGCGATCCTGTGGGCGGTCAAGGAGCGGCCCAAGCACGCCAAGGCCGGGCGCATCGGTCTGGGCCTGCGCCTGGTCGACGCGCTCAACATCGGCACCGTGGCCGGGCTGCCGATCGCCTTCGCCGCCTATTTCTGGGGCAACCGGCTGCTGCCGCTGCACCTGGAATCGCGCCCGGAAAGCGAAGCGGCGGTGTTCTTCCTGGCCTGGGCCGCGGCCCTGGTCGCCGCGCAGGTGTGGCCGAAGCGCGCGATGTGGGCCTGGCAATTGTATGTGGGCGCGGCACTGTTCGGATTGCTGCCGCTGCTCAACGCCGTCACCACCGATGCGCACCTGGGCGTGAGCCTGCTGGCCGGAGACTGGGCGCTGGCCGGATTCGACCTGGTCTGCCTGTTCCTCGGTATCGCGCTGGCGCTGGCCGCGCGGCGCATGCAGCGCTGGCAACCGCCGCTGTCGGCGGCCGAACGCCGCGCCCGCGACCGCGGCGGATCCGGCAAGCCGGTCCTGGTCACGGAGGGCGCATGACCGTCCTCGGCCTGTGCCTGGCCTTCTCCGGCTTCGTCGCGCTGTGCCTGGGCATGGAGAAGCACCAGCTCGACCTGTACGGCGCACGCCGCGCCGCCGCGCCGCGCCTGCGGCAACTGCAGGCCGCCGGCTGGCTGCTGTTGAGCGCGGCGTTCGCCTGCTGCGTGGCCGCGCGCGGCTGGGGCATCGGCCCGGTGCTGTGGGTGGGTTCGCTCAGCGCCAGCGCGGCGCTGCTGACCCTGGGCCTGCTGCCGTACCGGCCGCGGCTGATCGTGCCGCTGGCGTTGCTGGCGCCGCCGCTGGGCGTCGGCGCCGCCCTGCTGGGTTGACCTCGACCATGCACCGTCGGCGATGATGCGCCGCAGGTCGCCTAGGCGACCGCCTTGCCCACGCGTCCATACTCGACCGGCACTTTCACGTAGCTCAGATCGAGTTCTTCCTCCGCCAAGGCCTGCATCAGCCGCTGGCAGGCGGCCTCGTCCACCGACACGGTGACCGCGAGTGGCTGTTCGGCCAGCTCGAAAAAGTGCGTGGCGTGCAGGTGGCCGCCGTGATCGAAGCCTTCGAGCCCGCCGATCACCGTGCCGCCGCAGGCGCCATGCGCCTTGGCGAACTGCAGCAACCATTCGCCGATCGGCGCATGTCGGTGCCGCCGCTCCTGTTCGGTGAAGAACGTCAGTTGATAGCCTTGCATCGTCCTCGCCTCGCTCATGCGTTGCGGACCAGTGAGATGGTGAACATGCCCAGCAACGTCATCAGCAGCGAGCCGCCCACATGCATCGCCAGCATTGCCGCCGACCAGCCCAGACGGCCATCGCGCAACAGCAATAACAGCTCGGCCGAGAACGTCGAGAACGTCGACAACCCCCCAGCCAGCCCGGTGATCACGAACAGGCGCCACGCCGGCGACAGCGTCGGCATCGCCGCGAAGAAGGCGATGCCGGCCCCGACGATGTAGGCCGCGATCAGGTTGGACGCCAGCGTTCCCATCGGGATCTGCGGCACCACGCCGTTCATCGCCAGGCTCAAGGCGTAGCGCGCCAAGGCGCCGATCATCGCGCCGATCCCGATCGCGACAATGGTCTGGAGCGTGTTCATGGAGCGGCACCCTGGGCGCGGAAGGCGGAGTGAGAGCCCCCATTGTGCGCAAGCGGCAGCTCGCAGAGGAAGAGCACGGCGTGGACCTTGCGCAACTCCTCGGCATGGTCGGCCACAAAATCGCGCAGGCGCTGCTCGGTGTCCAGCAGTTCCAGGCAATGCGGATGGCGCATGCCGCTCAACTCCGGATGCCGCTGCGACAGACCAGCGCCGGGCAGATAGCCACGCTCGACCGGATGCAGCATGGCTTGGGCAATACGGCTGCGGCGCGCCATCGCCAGCAGGTGATCGGCGAGCGCCGGCGCGGTCAGCCGATGCCAGAAGCGCGTGGGCCGCCCGGCCTTGGTGGAGAACGGAAAATACAGGCGCAAGGCCGCCATCTGCGCTGGAAGCGGCCGGTTCACGGCAACCGCTCCGCGTCGGCGTCCACCGCCGTGTCCTGCACAGGCAACGGCCGGCGCCGCAACTGCCCCAGGTCGGCGATCCGCAGCGCCTCCGGCATCGGACCTGCGGCGCGACGATGCTTGCCGTGCCCGACGCGTTGCGCGTGATAGATGCCGGTGTGCCCCGAAAACAGGAAGGCGGTGACGCAGCCGATCGCCGCCAGCGGTCCGATATCGGCGCCGAACAGTTCCATCGCCATCAACGTGGTGGCGATCGGCGTGTTGGCCGCTCCCGCGAAGACCGCCACGAAGCCGATGCCGGCAAGCAAGGGGAACGGCAGGTGCAGCAGCGGCGCCAGCGCATTGCCCAGGGTCGCGCCGATGTAGAACAAGGGCGTCACTTCCCCACCCTTGAAGCCGCTGCCCAGCGAGGCCACGGTGAACGCGAACTTGCCCAGGAAATCCCACGGCGCCATCGGCTGCCGAAAGGACCGCACGATGTCGGGAATGCCCAGTCCGACATAGTGGTAGGCATCCAGCGCCCACACTGCCGTGGCGATCACGATGCCACCAAGGGCCGGTCGCAGGGGCGCATACGCGACCGTGCGCTTGACCAGTCCACCGACGTGGTGCGTCGCGGTGGCGAACAGCATGCCGACCAGGCCGAACACGATGCCCGCGGCGACCACGGCCATCACGCTGGCGCCGCTTACCGGCACCACCTGGCCGATCGCATACGCGGTGTGCTGGACGCCCCAGGCGCGGCACACCTGGTCGGCGACGATCGCGGCGACGACGCAGGGGAACAGCGCGTCGTAGCGCATGCGGCCGATCGCCAGCACTTCCAGGCCGAACACCGCGCCCGCCAGCGGCGTGCCGAACACCGAGGCGAAACCGGCGCTGATGCCGGCCATCAACAGCATGCGCCGGTCCGGACGCTGCAGACGCAGCACATGCGTGAGCTGGTCTGCCAAGGCCCCGCCCATCTGCACCGCGGTCCCTTCGCGACCCACCGATGCGCCGAACAGGTGCGACACCACCGTCCCACCCAGTACCAGCGGCACCATCCGCAGCGGCACGACCTTCTTCGGATCGTGGATCTCGTCGATGATGAGGTTGTTGCCGCCATCGACCGCCTTGCCCAGCAGGTGGTAGACCAGGCCGACGCCGAATCCGGCGACGGGCAGCAACCAGATCGCCCAGCGATGCGCTTCGCGCCAGGCCGTGGCGCCGTCGAGGGAAAACAGGAACAACGCCGACGCGCTGCCTGCCAGCGTGCCGACGATCAGGGCAATAACCAACCATTTGCCCAGGTAGGGCAGCAATTCGAACTGTTCCAGGCGTTGCAACTTGGGCATCGGTCCTCTCCTCAGCCACGGATTGGGCCGACCGGAGCGAGGGATGCGGACGCGCGCGCCTACAGCCCCGACCTGGTCGGGCGACTGTAGGCGTCATCAACCACGCCGAGCGCGTGGTGGTTAAAGGAGGAACGCCATCTCCTGCCGCGAGTATGCGGGGCGTTGCGCGCGGGTGTCCAGCGGCATCGCGCGCCGCGGTTCGGTGGCCGTCAGCCGCGCGTCCCGGCCTTCTCTGCCCGCGCCTGCTCGCGCGCGGCGCGCAGGCGGTCGAGCTTGTCCTTGAGCTTGATCTCCAGGCCGCGCTCCACCGGCCGGTAGTACACGCGCTCGCCCATCGCATCGGGGAAGCCGGTCTGGTCCAGGGCGATGCCGCCTTCGGCGTCGTGGTCGTACTGGTAATCCGCACCGTAGCCCAGGGTCTTCATCAGTTTGGTCGGCGCGTTGCGCAGATGCAGCGGCACCTCCTGGGTGCCGGTCTCGCGCACCTCGGCCTTGGCCTGGTTGAACGCGGCATAGCCGGCGTTGGACTTGGCGGTGCTGGCCAGGTACAGCACCAGTTGCGCGAAGGCCAGTTCGCCTTCGGGGCTGCCCAGGCGCTCGTAGATGTCCCAGGCTTCCAGCGCCATCGACTGCGCACGCGGGTCGGCCAGGCCAATGTCCTCGATCGCCATGCGGGTCAGCCGCCGCGCCAGGTAGGACGGGTCGCAGCCGCCGTCGAGCATGCGTGTGAGCCAGTACAGCGCCGCATCAGGATTGGAACTGCGCACCGACTTGTGCAGCGCCGAGATCTGGTCGTAGAACTGCTCGCCGCCCTTGTCGAAGCGGCGGGTGCGGTCGGCCAGCACCTGCTGCAGGGTCTGCGCGGTGATCTCCCCGCCCTCGTCCTGGGCCAGCTCGGCGGCGATTTCCAGCAATGTCAGCGCGCGCCGCACGTCGCCATCGGCGGCGCCGGCGATCTCCAGCAAGGCCGCATCGGAGACCTGCAGGTGCTCGGCACCGAGCCCACGCTCTGGATCGTGCAGCGCCCGCTGCAGCGCCTCGGCGATGTCCTGCGGCGACACCGCCTCCAGCACGTGCACGCGGCAGCGCGACAGCAGCGCCGAATTCAGCTCGAACGAGGGATTCTCGGTGGTGGCGCCGACGAACAGGATGGTGCCGCGCTCGATGTGCGGCAGGAACGCGTCCTGCTGCGCCTTGTTGAAGCGGTGCACCTCGTCGACGAACAGCACCGTGCGGCGGCCATCGGCGAAACGCTGCGCGGCCTCGGCCAGTACCCCCCGCACCTCCGGCAGGCCGGACAGCACCGCCGAGATCGCCTTGAACTCGGCTTCGGCGTACTGCGCCAGCAGCAGCGCCAGGGTGGTCTTGCCGCAGCCGGGCGGCCCCCACAGGATCATCGAATGCACGCGTCCGGACGCGACCGCGCGGCGCAACGCGCTGGTCGGCGCCAGCAGGCGCTTCTGCCCGACCATCTCGTCGAGCGTGCGCGGTCGCATGCGCTCGGCCAGCGGGCGCATGGCCTCGCGGTCGACGCTCAACAGGTCTGGGGTATCGGAAGCGAAGGGTCTGCGTTTGGCCATCTGCCCATTCTATCGCCGCGGCCCGTATACGCCGTGCTGCGGCCGGCAGTCGGCGTTCAGCCGACCAGGATGCGAAGGAGCGGCCAGTGATACAGACGTGCGATGTCGCGCAGGATCGACGGTTCCAGGCCGGTGCCGTTGTCCCTGTTGGTCATCACCACTACGCCCTGGCAACGCGGCGCATTTATTCCATAGATCGCGCGATAGCCTGCATTCACACCGGTGTGTGAAAAACAAGGTTTCTCCGGTGTCCAAAGCCGCGGAGCGGAACCCCAGGCCAAACGGCTTGGGGAACGCGCTCTGCGGCCGCGCGCATCCTCGACGGTGCTATCTCGGCGCTAGCGCTTTAGCTCATTTTAGCAGTCGGGCGACCTTCGCCTTGAGCGCGGCAATGCGCCGCGAAACCGACGCGTGGCCGCGCAGACCCGACTCGCGCGCGATGGTGGAAGCACTCTTGCCAAGCCGCAGAGCTACCATCAAGCGACGCTCTTTTTGATCGAGCATTGCGATCACATCGCGGAATAGAACCTGCTCGTACGGCTCGTTGGGCTCCAGCGCGTAAGCCGGGGCATCGTCGATGGTCTCGACTAGATCGACTTTCAATTTGGCCCGCTTGGAATAGAAGCTGCGCTCGAAATCCTCTTTGATCCAGGAGTTCGCGCCCGAGAAGTCCTCGTGCATCCGGTGGCGGTGCAGCAACTCAATCACCGGATCGAGCGACTCAAGGACCCCGTCGCCGTCAATCGCGCTTTGAAGCACCTCCTCGCGCTCGTCGGCATCAAACTCGTCCCAGATGTCGCCGCCTATTAGTGGCCGCTGGATATCGAACAGGTGTCTCTCTTCTTCAGGCAGGTCGGCCAAGATACCGGCGCGTAACTCTGGTAGCGGCCTCCAGGTCTCGTCTTCGTGCGTAGTGGGAGCGAAGAACTCATCACGCCTTGCCAGTGCTAGGCGATATAGGCGGTGTGCCCAGTACAGGGTGTCGCCGGCGAGCAGTCGCAGCGGCGAGCGCGCGTTGAAGGCGCCTTTACCCAAACGCGCTCGCGGAGACAAACGCGTCCAGATGTAGTGCGCAAATGCAGTTCGTGCCCGCGGACCGTAGTCCGCCGGCAAGTCGTTGTGCATGTACATCAGGCCCATCATGGAGCGTCGGCGTTCGAGACCAGCCTTGGCCAGGATGTCATCGGGCAACAGGCCGGCCAGCATGACGTCGAGCTCGGAGTTCCCGCCGTAGGTCGGCACCAGGATCATGTTCGGGTTGCGCCGCTCTTCAAGATAAGGCACGAACGGCTTCAACCCTTCGATGGCTTTTCCCGACCGCACAAATCCTGCCCTTTGCGTGGCATTCCAATCGTGTAGGTGAGCCGTCCATTCCAGGCGACCTGTCGCCGGCTCGGATAGGAACGCGAGCTCGAGTGGACCGTGCTCCCATCGATCTATCTGGGTAATTTCGGCCTGGTAAAAGAACGCATTGGAAATTGAACGCATGGATATCCTCGGAATAGGGGAACTCCTTCCTATCCGGCACAAGTATGAGCAGTTGTGACCTAGAGGTAGCAGCGATGTCCGTTCGCACCACGATTAGCACGCCATTTGAGATGCGTAAAATTTCAGAATTTACCGAATTATCAGTGCCTTAGCGGATATTTTGCTATATTCTTAGTTATCCTCCAACAGCCCTTATTAGGCTGCGTGCCGCGGTCGTGTCCAGTGCGGAACGGCAGAGCCGGCATCGAAGTGGGCGGTGGCGATGCGGAGCGGCCGCCATCTCGACGCGCCCGCCGCCGCGCCGTAGGGCGCCGGCGCTAGAATCCGCGGCATCCCCCTGCCTGGCCGACCCCGCCATGAGCCACCACGACACCCTGGACACCTTTACCCACCAGCACGACTTCCTCGGCACGCGCCACGAGCGCAATGCGCGCCGCACCTGGTCGGTGGTGGCGCTGACCGCCGCGATGATGGTCGTGGAGATCGTCGCCGGCTGGTGGACCGGCTCGATGGCGCTGCTGGCCGACGGCCTGCACATGGCCACCCACGCCGGGGCGCTGTCGCTGGCCGGCTTCGCCTACTGGTTCGCGCGCCGGCACCGGCACAACCCGCGCTTCACCTTCGGCACCGGCAAGGTCGGCGACCTGGCCGGCTTCTCCAGCGCGCTGATCCTGGCGCTGATCGCCCTGGGCATCGGCGTGGAGTCGGCACTGCGCCTGGCGCAGCCGGTGCACATCGCCTACGACGAGGCCCTGTGGATCGCGGCGCTGGGCCTGCTGGTGAACCTGCTCAGCGCCTGGATGCTGGGCGCCGACCACCATCACGATCATGGGCATGGGCACGGCGATCATCACGACCACGATCACGGCCATGCCCACGCCGCGCATCGGCATGACGACCATGCGCACGCGCACCACGATGGGCATGACCACCATCACGCGCACGGTCACGACCATCACCGCCCTCACGATCACCACGGTCACGCGCACGCCCATGCCGCGCCCGCGCACAGCCACGACCGCCACGCGCACGCCGATCACAACCTGCGCTCGGCCTACATGCACGTGCTGGCCGACGCGCTGACCTCGGTGATGGCGATCGTCGCCCTGTTGCTGGCCAAGTACCTGGGCTGGACCTGGACGGATGCGTTGATGGGCATCGTCGGCGCCATCGTCATCGCCCGCTGGTCGCTGGCGCTGCTGCGCGACACCGGCGCGGTGCTGCTCGACGCCTCGGCGCCGGCGGCGCTGCAGGCGCAGATCCGCGACCGCCTGCAGCAGGACGACGAGCGCATCGCCGACCTGCACGTGTGGCGGGTCGGCCCCGGCCAGCATGCGGCGATCGTGTCGCTGGTGACGCACAAGCCGCGGCCGGCGGCGTTCTACCACGCACGCCTGCAGGGCGTGGCCACGCTGGGCCACGTCAGTATCGAAGTGCAGACCTGCCCCAACTGAGCGGAAAGGCCGCCGCGCACCGACCCGGCGCGCGGCGGCGGGGCGGCCGGCTCAGCGGTCGCCGACCACGTCCACGTCCTTGTCCGGGACGTAGCGGAAGGTGCCGGCGGCGAAGGCCGGATTGCGCTTCCAGTCGCTGAAGCTGATGTCGGTGCGCTGGCCGACCGGGTCGACCACTTCCATGCGCGCCAGGCCGTTGCGGTCGAAGCCGAGCTTGGCCATCTGGAAGCTGGCCTCGGTGTCCACCTTCGGCGTCATGGTCAGCCATTGCAGCCCGTCGCGGGCCACCGCCTCTTCGCTGACGTCGTACTGGCGGTCGAGCTTGCCCGGGTCGATCAGCGCGGTCAGCGGGCTGTTCTGTTCCTCGCTGCCCTGCGCGCGCACCGTGGCCTGCTTCAGGTCCGGGTCGTAGACCCAGACCTTGCTGCCGTCGGCGACGATCAGCTGGGTATAGGGCTTGCGGTACTCCCAGCGGAACAGGCGCGGCGCCGACAGCGCGACGCGGCCGCTGGAGCTTTCCTTCAGCGTGCCCTTGCCGTCGTAGACCTTCTGCGCGAACTGGCCGTCCAGGCCCTTCAGCCCGCGGGTGAAGGCGGTGAGGTCCTCGCGGGCGCCGGCGAAGGCGGAGCCGGCCAGCAGCGCGGTGGCGAGGATGGTGTAGCGGAGTGTGCGAAGCATGCGGATGGATTTCCGGATGGAGTGTGGGAAGTGTGACGCGCCGCGCCTGAATAGGCGATCAGAGGATGGCCGGCCGCGCCAGGTCTACGGCCCGGTCTGCATCCGGCCGAGGTCGCCGTACAGGATCTGGCCGCGGAAGCCGCGCCGCACCTGCTGGTACAGCTCGCGGAAGGCGGCGTAGTCCTGTGGCTGGCACAGCGCCGCCGGGCCGTGGATCGCGCGCCGGTGCAGCGTATGCGTGGCGGTCACGGTCTGCCCGTCGCGCACCCAGGTCGCGGCGTACTCGCCGGCGGCGTTGCGGAAATGGGTGTCGGCCGGGATCGCGATGATCGGCACGCTGTCCGGGAAGGTGAGCCGGTAGGTTTCGCTGCGCGCGTTGTCGTTGCAGTAGAACGGAGTCAGGTTGCGCTCGGCCGAGGCGGTGCTGTAGACCCCGCGCACCGAATCGGCGCCGGGCATCAACGGCAGGCTCATGCCGCCGACCACGCCGAAGTCGACGTAGTCGTGGGCCTGGAAGCGGTAGGCGTAGCCGAACGGCCGGCTCAGGTCCTGCGGCGTGCCCTGCAGCAGCAACGCGCCGCTGCCGTCGAAGCCGGACGCGGCGACGATCGACTCCTCGATGCGGGTGCGGTTCTGCGCGTTGAGCTGCACGAACATCGTGCGCAGGCCGACCTCGCCGACGTCGCCGCTGTCCAGCCGGGTGATCCCGCTCACGCTGCCGTCGGCGGCGAAGCGGTAGTCGGTCTCGACCAGATAGCGGTTGCGCCTGGCGTCGTCCGGCGGCGTGCGCGCCACGGTGCCGTCGGCGGTGTGCAGCACCGGCACGCCGAGGTCGCCGGCCGGCAACTGGCCGAAGCGCGCGTACGGGCTGGTCGAGTCCACGTACAGCTTGAATTCGGGCAGATAGGTGATGGCGTGGTTGAACCGACCCAGCACCGGCACCTCGGGCAGGGTCGGCCCGCCCTGCGCACCGAGCAGCACCGGCGTGCTGGCAATGCCCTTGGCCGCCAGCAGCGCTTCCAGCACCACGGTGTGGTCCTTGCAGTCGCCGTAGTGGTTGTCGAGGATGCTGTCGGCGCTGTTCGGCTGCAGGCCGCCGTTGCCCAGGTACACCGCCACGTAGCGGATGTTGCGAGCCACCCACTCGTACAGCGCGGCGGCCTGCGCGCGGCGATCGCCGATGCCGGCGGTGATCTGCTCGGCGCGGGCGCGCACCTTGGGCGTGACCTGTGCGGCGGCCGCGCTGCTGTGCTGGTAGGCCTGGGCCATCTGCGACCAGCGGCGGAAGCTGCTGGCCATGATGGTCGGGCTGAATTCCCAGGTGGCCGCCGACCAGTTCTGGCTCTTCATCGGTTCGCGGCGGCTGTAGCGCCACTCCCAGCGCGCCTGCTCGCCGGCGATCGTCGGCGTATCGCTGCCCTGCACGCCGCGGGTGTACAGGTGCATCTGCAGGCGCCGCGGCGCCACCAGGGTCACGGTGGCGTCGTCGTACTGGGAGAACACGCTGAAGGTCTCCCACAGGCTGAAGTAGCCGGGGAAGTACGGCACGGTCTGGGTGCGCCGCACCCGGTACACCAGGCGCGCGCCGGGCATCAGGTTCGGGAACACCACTACCTTGACCTTGCGGTCGGCGTACATCGCCGCCGTCGCGCTGGAATAGCTCTCCTGGGTATAGATCTTGTCGGCCGGCACGTCGTGGCGCAGCCCGTCCGGGGTCAGCGTGTAGGCGGCCAGCACCTCCAGCGTCTCCAGCTTCTCGCTGTAGCCCAGCCGCACCTGGCTGAACTGGTCGACGCCGGCCTTGGTCTTGAGCAGCAACTCGTACTCGTCGGTCTCGACGCTGGTGGCGTCCTCGCGCACCTCGTAGTCGGCGCGGTAGCGCACGTAGCTGTAGTTGTTGCTGACCACGGGGGCAGTCGCCGCGCCCGCGGCCTGGTCGGCCTCGGGATGCGCGGCCGGCGCCGGTTGCGCGCCGGCGAGGCCGGACAGCGCCAGCAGCGCCGCGCCGAACAGCCAGCGCGCGGTGTGCACAGGCCTCCGGCCAGGCAGACGCCGGCCATGGCCGGCGGGCGGCGCGGTGCGGCTCACTTCGGCGGCGGCGGCGCCAGCACGCTGCGGTCGCCGTTGTGTTCGGGCGGGCTGACCACGCCGGCGGCTTCCATCGCCTCGATCAGCCGCGCGGCGCGGTTGTAGCCGATCTTCAGCCGCCGCTGCACGCCGGAGATCGAGGCGCGGCGGGTCTCGGTGACGATGCGCAGGGCCTCGTCGTACAGCGGGTCGGATTCGTCGCCGCCCCCGCCGCCGGCCTCGGGCAGGCCGGTGGCGCCGATCACGGTGCCGTCGCCCATGGTCTGCACCTCGTCGAGCACACCCTCGATGTAGTCGGCCGGGCCGCTGGCCTTGAGGTGCTCCACCACCCGGTGCACTTCCTCGTCGCTGACGAAGGCACCGTGCACGCGGTCCGGCATCGCCGTGCCCGGCGGCAGGTACAGCATGTCGCCATGGCCCAGCAGGGTTTCGGCGCCGGACTGGTCGAGGATGGTGCGCGAGTCGATCTTGGAGCTGACCTGGAAGGCGATGCGGGTCGGGATATTGGCCTTGATCAGGCCGGTGATCACGTCCACCGACGGGCGCTGGGTGGCCAGGATCAGGTGGATGCCGGCGGCACGGGCCTTCTGCGCCAGGCGCGCGATCAGCTCTTCGACCTTCTTGCCGACGATCATCATCATGTCGGCGAATTCGTCGATGAAGATGACGATGAACGGCAGCGTGTCCAGCGGCCGCGGCGCCTCGGCCAGGTCCGGATTGGGCTTGAACAGCGGGTCCATCAGCGGCTGCCCGGCGTCCTGCGCATCCTTGACCTTCTTGTTGAAGCCGGCCAGGTTGCGCACGCCGACCGCGCTCATCAGCTTGTAGCGGCGCTCCATCTCCGCCACGCACCAGCGCAGGCCGTTGGCGGCCTCCTTCATGTCGGTGACCACCGGCGCCAGCAGATGCGGGATGCCCTGGTAGACGCTCAGTTCGAGCATCTTCGGGTCGATCATCAGCATCCGCAGGTCCTTGGCCGAGGCCTTGTACAGCAGGCTCAGCACCATCGCGTTGACCGCCACCGACTTGCCCGAGCCGGTAGTACCGGCGACCAGCAGGTGCGGCATGCGCGCCAGGTCGGCCACGGTCGGACGCCCGGCGATGTCCTTGCCCAGCGCCAGGGTCAGCGGGCTGGCCGACTTGTCGTATTCCTTGGAGCGCAGCAGCTCGCTGAGATAGATCATCTCGCGGCTGACGTTGGGGATTTCCAGGCCGATCACCGACTTGCCCGGGATCACATCGACCACGCGCACCGACTTCACCGACAGGCCGCGGGCGATGTCCTTGTCCAGCGAGCTGATCTGGCTGACCTTGATGCCCGGCGCCGGCTCGATCTCGAAGCGGGTGATGACCGGGCCCGGATAGGCCCCGACCACCTGCGCCTCGATGCGGAAGTCCTTGAGCTTGAACTCGATCTGCCGCGACAGGGTTTCCAGGGTCTCCTCGGAATAGCCCTTGGCCTGCGGCTTGGGGTCGTCCAGCAGGGCCAGCGGCGGCACCCCGGACGGGTCGCTGCCGGTACCGTGGAACAGCGGGATCTGCTGCTCGCGCTTGGCGCGCTCGCTCTTCTCCACCACCGGCGCCGGCGGCGGCTCGATCTTGACCGGCTCGCGCTTGGCGCGCTGCACCGCGTCGACCTTGCGCACTTCCTCGCGTTCCTCGCGCATGGCGCGGGTCTGCTGCCATTCGTTGGCCTGCTGGGTGCCGCGCCGGGCCAGCGCCGGCAGGGTCATCACCGCCTTGCCGATGCGCTCCATCACCGCGAACCAGGACAGCCCGGTGGCCAGGGTCACCGACACCAGCAACAGCACCAGCACGAACAGGTTGGCGCCGAGCGCGCCGAACCCGGCGCCCAGCGAATTGCCGACCAGCTTGCCGAGGATGCCGCCGGCCCCGGCCACGTCGCCGGCGAACAGGCGCAGGTGCAGCAGTCCGGTGGCGGCGATCAAAAAGCCGACGATGCCGACCAGGCGCAGCGCCGGGCCGAGGTCGGCCTCGCCGTCGCCGTCCTGGTCCATGCCGAACAGCGCGATCCAGGAGATCGCGCCGATCACCACCGGCAGCAGGAAAGCCACGTAGCCGAACAGTTGCAGCAGCACGTCGGCGATCCAGGCGCCGAACTTGCCGCCCATGTTGTGCACCGGCGCGACCACGCTGCCGGTATGCGACCAGCCCGGATCGGTCGCCGAGTACGTGGCCAGGCTGGCCAGCAGGTACAGCAGCAGCGGCGCGATCGCGATCAGCGCCAGATCGCGCCACAGCTTCTGCCGGCGTGGGTTGGGCGCGGCGCCCTGCTTGCGTGCCGCCGCATTGGCGCCCTGGGTTTTGCCGCGTTCCGGAACCTGCTTCGCCACGCTATGACCAGACCTTAGAAATGCATCGTTAGTGATTGATAATAAACGAATCGCCCTTGCATTTCAGCAGGCGGTACCTGAATCGTCCGGACTTGCGCAGGCCGATGCTGGCAGCGCCCGATCGAGGCGGGCAACGACGCGCGAAACCCGAAGTCTGTCGCCGCGGGCCGCAGCGTTTCCGCCACGCGGCTTGATTCGTTCCAGGCCGGCCGCCACTCTATGCGCCTTCGCCGGAACCCGCGCAATGCCGCGTTTCCGCCGCCATTTCACCCTGTTTGCGAGTATACATGAGCCCCTCTGCCGCCAATTCCGCCAAGCATTCCCGCCTGCTGATCCTGGGTTCCGGCCCGGCCGGCTGGACCGCCGCGGTCTACGCCGCGCGCGCCAACCTCAAGCCGGTGGTGATCACCGGCCTGCAGCAGGGCGGCCAGCTGATGACCACCACCGAGGTCGACAACTGGCCCGGCGACCCGCACGGCCTGATGGGCCCGGACCTGATGGCGCGCATGCAGGCGCATGCCGAGCGCTTCGAGACCGAGGTGATCTTCGACCACATCCACACCGCCGACCTGTCGCAGCGCCCGTTCCGGCTCAGCGGCGACAGCGGCGACTACACCTGCGACGCGTTGATCATCGCCACCGGCGCCACCGCCAAGTACCTGGGCATCCCCTCGGAAGAGGCGTTCAAGGGCCGCGGCGTGTCCGCGTGCGCCACCTGCGACGGCTTCTTCTACAAGGACCAGGACGTGGTCGTGGTCGGCGGCGGCAACACCGCCGTGGAAGAGGCGCTGTACCTGTCCAACATCGCCCGCAAGGTCTATCTGGTGCACCGCCGCGACACCCTGCGCGCGGAAAAGATCATGCAGGACAAGCTGTTCGCCAAGGTCGCCGCCGGCAAGATCGAGACCGTCTGGCATCACCAGGTGGACGAGGTGCTGGGCAACGAGGCCGGCGTCACCGGCGTGCGGGTCAAGTCGGTGCAGGACGGCAGCACCCGCGACCTGGAGGCGCACGGCTTCTTCGTCGCCATCGGCCATCACCCGAACACCCAGCTGTTCGACGGCCAGTTGGCCATGCACAACGGCTACCTGGAGATCCGCTCCGGCCTCGGCGGCGCCGCCACCGAGACCTCGGTGCCGGGCGTGTTCGCCGCCGGCGACGTCGCCGACCAGCACTACCGCCAGGCGATCACCTCGGCCGGCTTCGGCTGCATGGCCGCGCTGGACGCCGAGCGCTATCTGGACAAGGGTGCCTGAGTCCGCGCACGCCTTGAACTGCCGGCGTCAGGCCGGCAGCGGCCGTGCGCCCGCGCGCGCGGCCGGTGGCGCCGGCGGCCGCTGCGCCGCCTTCCACCGCGAGCAGCGCCGGCGATGAGCCGGATCCGCTGGCTGCACCAGCTCGATGCGGTCGCCGCCGCCGACTGGGACGCCCTGCACGACGGTCGCAATCCCTTCGTCGCCCACGCCTTCCTGGCCGGCCTGGAGCAGCACGGCTGCCTGCGCCCGGACTGGGGCTGGAGTCCGCTGCATCTCACCGTGTGGGACGGCGCGGCGCTGGTCGCGGCAGCGCCCGGCTACGTCAAAAGCAACTCGCACGGCGAATTCGTGTTCGACCATGCCTGGGCGCATGCCTACGCGCGCTACGGCCAGGACTACTTCCCAAAGTGGCTGTGCGCGGTGCCCTACTCGCCGGTGACCGGGCCGCGGCTGCTCGCCCGCGATCTGGCGGCGCAGCAGGAACTGCTCGCGGCCATGCAGGCGCTGACCGAGCGCACCGGCCTGTCCTCGGCCCACGTCAATTTCCACCGCGCCGACGAGGACGCCGCGTTCGACGCCGACTGGCTGGAACGCAACGACGTGCAGTACCAGTGGCACAACGATACCGGCTGGACCGGGTTCGACGATTACCTGGGCGCGATGGACCACAAACACCGCAAGAACATCCGCCAGGAGCGAGCCAAGGTGCAGCGCGCCGGCATCGGCTTCCGCGTGCTGCACGGCGACGAGGCCAGCGCCGCCGACCTGCAGGCGATGTACGGCTTCTATCTGCGCACCTTCGACGACTACGGCAATTCGCCGGCGCTGACCCTGAACTTCTTTTCGCACCTTGCGCGCACGATGCCGCGCAACCTGCTGATCTTCCTGGCCATCCATGACGGCACGCCAGTGGCCGGTGCGTTCTGCCTGCGCGGCGGCGACACCCTGTACGGCCGTTACTGGGGCGGCGAGCCCCTGCCCGGCCTGCACTTCGAGACCTGCTACTACCAGGGCATCGAGTACTGCCTGCGCGAGGGCCTGACCCGCTTCGAGCCGGGCGCGCAGGGCCAGCACAAGATCGCCCGCGGCTTCCTGCCGCGGCTGGTGCGCAGCCGCCACTGGATCGCCGACCCCGGCTTCCGCGTGCCGCTGGCCGACTGGTGCGCGCAGGAGCGCGCCGAGGTGCGCCAGCACGCGGCGGCGCTGCAGCGCCACTCGCCGTTCCGCCACGACGCCTGAGGCATCGGCTACGCTGCCGGCGATGCGTCGTCTCCCTGTCCTGCTCGCGGCCGATCCCGCCGCCCCGTTCCCACCGCCGTCCAGTGCCCTGCGCGAGCCGGACGGCCTGCTCGCGGTCGGCGGCGACCTGTCGCCGACGCGCCTGCTCGCGGCCTACGCCCAGGGCATCTTCCCCTGGTACTCCGACGGCGAGCCGATCCTGTGGTGGAGTCCGGACCCGCGCACCGTGTTCCGCAGCGACGGCGTGCGCCTGTCCTCGCGCTTCCGCCGCAGCCTGCGCCACTGTCCGTGGACCGTGCGCGCCGACACCGCCTTCGCCCAGGTCATCGATGCCTGCGCGCAACTCCCCCGCCGCGGCCAGGACGGCACCTGGATCACCGCGCCGATGCGCGACGCCTATCTGGCCCTGCACCAGGCCGGCCACGCACATTCGGTGGAAGTGTTCGACGGCGACGAGCTGGTCGGCGGCATCTATGGGGTGGCGCGCGGGCGCATGTTCTTCGGCGAGAGCATGTTCAGTGCGCGCAGCGGCGGCTCCAAGGTCGCGCTGGCGGCACTGGCGCGGCGCCTGCACGGCTGGGGCTGGCCGCTAATCGACGCGCAGGTGGAGAACGACCACCTGCTCAGCCTGGGCGCCGAGCGCTGGCCGCGTGCGCGGTTCCTGGACACCATCGCGCCGCTGGTGGCGGCGACTGCCGAGACCGCGCCGTGGACGCTGCGCTTCGGCACCCTGGCGGCCGCGGAACTGGCCCAGGGCTGAGCGGGATTAACGCAAACTTTGCATGGCGCGGCCCAGGCGAGTAAAATCCTCGCTCTTCAGGCCTTTGGCCGTTCCGAATCGCACAGGATTACATGTCGAAAGACGACTCCATCGAATTCGAAGGCACCGTCAGCGAGACGTTGCCCAATACCACGTTCCGGGTCAAGCTGGAAAACGGGCACGAAATCATCGCCCACATCTCCGGCCGCATGCGCAAGAACTACATCCGCATCCTGACCGGCGACCGGGTGAAGGTCGAAATGACCCCGTACGACCTGACCAAGGGTCGCATCACCTACCGCATGAAGTAATCCGCCCCGGGCGGACATGAAGAAGGCGGCCACTGGCCGCCTTTCACGTCTGCAACGATGGAACCACGGTGACCTCGCCAGGCGGCTGCAGCCTCTGCAGCCGCCTTTCGTCGTGCCCGTCGCCTGGTCCGGCCTCAGTCCACCGTCGCCGGCAGCAGGCGCTCCGGCTCGGCCTGCGTATCGACCACCAGCTCGCCGTCGCGCACGTCGATGGTGACACGGCCGCCGTTGACCAGCTTGCCGAACAGCAGCTCGTCGGCCAGCGGGCGCTTGACCTTGTCCTGGATCACCCGCGCCATGGGCCGCGCGCCCATCAGCGGGTCGAAGCCGTGCTGGGCCAGCCAGTCGCGCGCGGTCGGGGTCGCTGACAGCGACACGTGCTTCTCCTGCAGCAGCATCTCCAGCTCGATCACGAACTTGTCGACCACGCGCAGGATGTGGCTGAAGGCCAACGGCTGGAACTGCACCACCGCGTCCAGGCGGTTGCGGAACTCCGGGGTGAAGCTGCGGCGGATGATCTCCATCGCATCGGTGGAGTGGTCCTGCTGGGTGAAGCCGATCGAGCGCCGCGAGGCCTGGGTGGCACCGGCATTGGTGGTCATCACCAGGATCACGTTCTTGAAGTTGGCCTCGCGCCCGTTGGTGTCGGTGAGCACGCCGCGGTCCATGACCTGCAACAGGATGTTGAAGATGTCCGGATGCGCCTTCTCCACCTCGTCCAGCAGCAGCACGCAGTGCGGGGTCTTGACGATCTTCTCGGTCAACAGGCCGCCCTGGTCGAAGCCGACGTAGCCCGGGGGCGCGCCGATCAGGCGGCTGATCGAATGCGGCTCCATGTACTCGGACATGTCGAAGCGCACCAGCTCGATGCCCAGTTGCAGCGCCAGCTGCTTGGTGACCTCGGTCTTGCCCACGCCGGTGGGGCCGGCGAACAGGAAGTTGCCGATCGGCTTTTCCGGATTGGCCAGGCCCGAGCGCGCCAGCTTGATCGACGAGGCCAGCGTCTCGATCGCCGGATCCTGGCCGAAGATCACCATCTTCAGGTTGCGCTCTAGGTGCTGCAGCACGTCCTTGTCGGTGGCGCTGACCTGCTTGGCCGGGATCCGCGCCATCTTGGCGACGATGGTCTCGATCTCCTCGATGTCGATCAGTTCCTTGCGCTGGCCTTCCGGCAGCAGCCGCTGGCGCGCGCCGGCCTCGTCGATCACGTCGATCGCCTTGTCCGGCAGCAACCGGTCGCCGATGTGCTTGACCGACAGGTCCACCGCCGCCTGCAACGCGTCGTCGGCGTAGGTCACGCCGTGGTGCGCCTCGTACTTGGGCTTGAGGCCCTGCAGGATCTCGAAGGTTTCGCCCACGGTCGGCTCGACGATGTCGATCTTCTGGAAGCGCCGCGCCAGGGCACGGTCCTTCTCGAAGATGCCGCGGTATTCCTGGAACGTGGTCGAACCGATGCAGCGCAGCTCGCCCGAAGACAGCGCCGGCTTGATCAGGTTGGAGGCGTCCATGGTGCCGCCGGAGGCGGAACCTGCGCCGATGATGGTGTGGATCTCGTCGATGAACAGCACCGCGTTGGGCACCTTCTTCAGCGAGGTCAGCACGCCCTTCAGGCGCTTCTCGAAGTCGCCGCGGTATTTGGTGCCAGCGACCAGCGCGCCCAGGTCGAGCGAGAAGATCACCGCGTCGGCCAGCACCTCAGGCACCGTGCCCTCGACGATGCGCTTGGCCAGGCCCTCGGCGATGGCGGTTTTGCCGACACCGGCCTCGCCCACGTACAGCGGGTTGTTCTTGCGGCGGCGGCACAGCACCTGGATGGTGCGCTCGATCTCGTCGGCACGGCCCACCAGCGGGTCGATGCGGCCGTTGCGGGCCTGCTCGTTCAGATTGGTGGCGTACTCGGCCAGTGCGTCGCCCTTGGGCTCGCCCTCGCCCGCCTCGCCCTTGGGCTCGCCGTCGGACGGCGCGGCGTGCTCGCCGTCCTCGCCCATCTTGGCGATGCCATGGGACAGGTAGTTGACGATGTCCAGGCGGGTGATGTCCTGCTGGTTCAGGAAGTACACCGCGTGCGAATCCTTCTCGCCGAAGATCGCCACCAGCACGTTGGCGCCGCTGACTTCCTTCTTGCCCGAGGACTGCACGTGGTAGACCGCCCGCTGCAGCACCCGCTGGAAGCCCAGGGTGGGCTGGGTGTCGCGGCCATCGTCGTCGGCCAGGCGCGCCACCGAGGCTTCGATGGCCTGTTCCAGGTCGCCGCGCAGGCGGTCGACGTCGGCGCCGCAGGCCTTGAGCACGGCCTGGGCGGAGGGATTGTCGAGCAATGCCAACAGCAGGTGCTCCACCGTCATGAACTCATGACGGGCTTCCCGGGCGCGCTTGTAGCACTGGCCGATGGTCTGCTCGAGATCTTTGCTGAACATGGTGTACTCCGACGTCTGTTGCCGACAATATGTGGCTTGAGTTGCGAATTTCCACAACCCTATCGGATCAGTGTGTTCACACCGCGTTAGTCCGGGCAAACCGGTGACCGACGCCTCCCACTATCAGGCTTTTTCCATCGTGCACAACAGGGGATGCTGGTTCATCCGCGAGAACTCGTTCACCTGAGCTACCTTGGATTCAGCCACCTCGCGGGTATAGACCCCGCACACCCCGCGGCCGCGGGTATGCACGTGCAGCATCACCTGGGTGGCGCGCTCCAGGTCCAGGGAGAAGAACTGCTGCAGCACGGTCACCACGAAGTCCATCGGGGTGTAGTCGTCGTTCAGCAGCAGCACCTGATACATGGGCGGGCGGGCGACTTCCGGCTTGCCGGTCTCCACCATGACGCCATGATCGTGCTCGGGGGAATTCTTGCGGGGCATCCGCCCATTATATACGGGGGCCGCCGGCCAGGATTGGACGATCGCCGGCCCTGCCCGCACAATTCCCCTCCTTTCGATGGCGCTCCGCATGCATTCGACGATGTTCCCCAAGCTTCCGCTGCTCGCCGCGCTGCTCGCCGCCGCCCTGCCGGCCGCCGCCGAGACGCCGGATGCGGCGCTGGGCAAGCGCCTGCAGGCGCTGGGCTACGACGTACAGGCGGACGAGGACGGCGACTACCAGGTGCTGTTCGGCCTGCGCGACCACGGGCAGGAGCGCAAGCAGCTGACCTATGTGCGCTCGCCGGTGGAGACCTTCGGCAGCTACCGCATCCGCGAGGTGTGGTCGCCGGCCTACCAGGCGCAGGGCGACAGCCTGCCCGCCAAGGTCGCCAATCGGCTGCTGGAGGATGCGCAGTCGGACATCCTCGGCGGCTGGGTGCGCCAGGGCGGCACGGCGGTGTTCGTGGTCAAGATCCCCGCCGATGCCGACGATGCGGCGCTGCGCGAGGCGCTGGAGGCGGCCGCGCGTGGCGCCGATGCGATGGACGCCGAACTGAACGGCGGCAAGGACCTGTTCTGATGACGGCGGCCGCGGAACCCTGGCAGCCGGACGTGACCGTGGCCACGGTGGTGGTGCGCGACGGACGCCTGCTGCAGGTCGAGGAAGCCATCGCCGGTGCGCTGGTGTTGAACCAGCCGGCCGGCCACCTGGAGCCGGACGAGCGCCTGATCGAGGCCGCGGTGCGCGAGACGCTGGAGGAAACCGGCTGGCAGGTGCAGCCGACCGCGTTCATCGGCGCCTACCAGTGGAAGGCCGACACCGGCCGCCACTACTTGCGCTTCGCCTTCGCCGCCGATCCGGTCGCGCACGATGCGCAGCGGCCGCTGGACACCGGCATCGTGCGCGCGCTGTGGATGACCCCGGCCGAACTGGAGGCCGAAGCGCCGCGCTGGCGCAGCCCGCTGGTGTGGCAGGTGGTGGCCGACTACCTGGCCGGGCGCCGCTACCCGCTGGATCTGCTGCGGCAGGTGGCATGAGCGGTGCAGCGGTCATGGTCGGGGTCTCCGGCGGCGTGGATTCGTCGGTGGCGGCCTGGCAGCTGGTCCAGCAGGGCGCGGCGGCGGTGTCCGGCCTGTTCATGCAGAACTGGGCCGACGACGGCAGCGGCGACTGCCGTGCCGACGACGATCGCCGCGATGCGGTGGCGGTGTGCGGGCGACTGGGCATCCCCTTCCATTTCCGCGACTTTTCGCAGGAGTACTGGCAAGGCGTGTTCGCGCACTTCCTGGCCGAATATGCCGCCGGGCGCACGCCCAACCCGGACGTGCTGTGCAACCGCGAGGTCAAGTTCAAGCATTTCCTGGACGCGGCGCGGGAACTCGGCGCCGAGCGCATCGCCACCGGCCACTACGCGCGGGTGGACAGCCTCGGCGGCCGCTGGCGGCTGCTGCGCGGGCTGGACCGCAACAAGGACCAGAGCTACTTCCTGCACCAGCTGGGCCAGGCGCAACTGGCCGCGACCCTGTTCCCGGTCGGCGAACTGCCCAAGGAACAGGTGCGCCGCATCGCCCGCGAAGCCGGCCTGCCGACCCACGCCAAGAAGGATTCCACCGGCATCTGCTTCATCGGCGAACGCGATTTCCGCGAATTCCTCGGCCGCTACCTGCCGGCGCGGCGCGGCGAGATCCGCGACCCGCACGAGCAGGTCGTGGCCGAGCATCCGGGGGTGTTCTACTTCACCCTGGGCCAGCGCGAGGGCCTGAACATCGGCGGGGTGCGCGGCCGCGCCGCGGCGCCGTGGTACGTGGTCGGCAAGGACGTCGCCCGCAACGTGCTGTACGTCGACCAGGACCGCGACAGCCCCTACCTGATGGCCAACGGGCTGCAGTCCGAGGCCGCTCACTGGATCGCCGGTGCGCCGCCGGCGCAGCGCTTCGAGTGCACCGCGCAGACCCGCTATCGCCAGGCCGACGAGCCCTGCACGGTCGAGGTCGGCGACGACGGCACCCTGTCGGTCCGCTTCGCGCGCCCGCAGCGCGCCGTCACCCCCGGGCAGTCGCTGGTGCTGTACCAGGGCGAGGAATGCCTGGGCGGCGCCGTGATCGCCACCACCGATGCCCCGCTGGAGCGCCGCCTGGCGCAGCAGGCCCCCGCCGTACACGAGGACCCGATTCGATGACCGATTCCATGGACGCGCGCATGCTGGCGCTGGCGGGCATGGCCCAGGCCCTGCAGCAGGTGCGGCGCATTGCCGAGACCGGCCAGTCGGAGGCGTCGCTGGTGCGCACCCTGCTCGACAGCGTGTTCCGCATCGACGCATCCAGCCCCGAAGCGGTCTATGGCCGCCGTGCCGACCTGGCGCCGGGGCTGCGCCTGCTGCACAACTACTTCCGCAACCAGGGCCAGGACGAGGTGCTGCCGCGGCTGGCGCTGGCGGTGATCCAGCTGGAACGGCGCTTCGCCGGCGATGCCGAGACCGACGCCAAGGTCGATGCCGGCCTGGCCCGGATCGCGCCGCTGCTGGAGCGCCATGCCGACAGCACCCACCCCGAGGTGATCGCGGCGTTGGGCCAGCTCTACGCCGACACCATCAGCCACCTGCGCCCGCGGGTGATGGTGCAGGGCAACCCGCATTACCTCGGTCAGGCCGGGGTGGTGGCGGAGATCCGCGCGCTGCTGCTGGCGGCGGTGCGTTCGGCGGTGCTGTGGCGGCAGATGGGCGGCAGCCTGTGGGATTTCCTGCTGGCCAAGCGGCGCATGCGCGAGACTGTGGACCGCGCCTTGCGCTGAGTCCCCGGGGTGCCGGCGCCGGGCCGGCAGCGCGCCGCCCGCGGTGGTTCTGCGACGCGGATCGTACGAATGTCGGCAGGTTTCGATGATCCGCGCACCGCGTTGCTAAAGACCCGGGGGGGGCGGCCGATACAGCAATCGTGAATCTGCCGAGAACTTCCATGTACTCACGCCTCCTGATCCGTCTGGCCGCCCCGCTCGCCCTGACGCTGCTGTTCCCCATCGCCGCCGGCTTCGATTGGCCGGCCCCGGTCCGTTGGGCCATCCTCACCACCATGACGCTGAGCTGGCTCGGTTTCGCCGGCTGGACCGCGTACAGCCAGAGCCGGCGCTCGCCGGAGCAGGCCAAGGTCATGCGCGAGCAGGACCACCTGCTGACCGAGCTGCGCAGCTTCGTCGGCAACGAGATCGAGGGCTCGCGCTCGGAGATCGAACGTGCCCGCGAACTGATCCGCCAGGCGGTCAGCGGCCTGGGTGGCAGCTTCGAGGCGATGAACCGCAAGTCGCGGCAGCAGAGCGTGGCGCTGGCCCGCATCGTCGACCGCGCCGGCGAAGACGGCGGCGCCGGGGTGGACGTGGCCCGCTTCGCCCAGCATGCCAGCCAGCGCATGGAGCAGCTGGTCGAGGCGCTGGAGCAGGTCAGCGGCCAGAGCAGCACCACGGTGCACTACATCGACGACATGTCCCAGCACCTGGACGGCATCTTCGCCCTGCTGGAGGACGTCAAGTCGATCGCCGACCAGACCAATCTGCTGGCGCTGAACGCGGCGATCGAAGCGGCGCGCGCCGGCGAGGCGGGCCGCGGCTTCGCGGTGGTGGCCGACGAGGTGCGCAACTTGTCCGAGCGCTCGACCACCTTCAACGAGCAGATCCGCAAGCTGGCGCACAGCTCCAAGGACGCCATCGCCAAGGTCCGCGAGACGGTCTCGAACATGGCCTCCCGCGACATGGACCGCTCCCGCGAGGCGCGGGCCGAGGCCGCGGCGATGCTGGACAACGTGGCCGCGATCAACCACTCGCTGGGCGACGGCATGCGCGAGATCTCCGAGTGCGGCCGCGCCATCGACAGCAGCGTCGCCGAAGCGGTGCGCGCCCTGCAGTTCGAGGACATCGCCACCCAGGCCCTGGGCGGCGTGCACACCCACCTGGACCGCCTGACCGCGATCAACCGCGAGGCCGTGGCGCTGCAGGAACTGCTGCACCGCAATGGCGGCGTGTTCGACCACGAACTGCTCGACGCCCTGCAGCGGGTCGGCAACCGCCTGCGCGACATGCGCACCGAGTGGGAGCGTCCGCCGCACAAGCCGGTGGCGCAGCAGAGCATGGGTGCCGGCACGGTCGAGTTGTTCTAAGTCCGCCTTGTCGCGCTCCGCGCCATGAACCGACGAGTCCCCGGCCCCTGCCGGGGCTTGTCGTCTCTGCCCTTCCCGTCCGGCCCCGTCGATGTCGATGCATCTCCAGTCCCTGTCCCGAGTTGCGGCCATGTCCTGCGATGACAGCAGCAGCGCGCACGTGCCTGCGTCCGAGCCGGTGGCCGCACCCGGCATCCGGCCTGTGACCGCACCGCGCCAGCCCGGCCACGCCCTGCGACGGCTGGAAACGCTGGCCCAGGCCGAACTGCGGCAGTTGCTGATCGCACGCGCACCGGCGCAGCAGGACGCGCGCATCGCCGACCCGGTCTGGGCCGGCCTGGCCTGGGACATGTGCCTCAACGGCAGCGCGGTCGCCGCTGCCGGCACGCCGGCGCCGCTGGTGCACTTTCCGCTGTACGACGGCGATTGAGTCGATCGCGGCGGTTGCGATCGCGCGCGGCGAGCGGGGCCTGGTGTAGGCCTGCGTCCAGCGCGTCGCCAAACGTTTCATCCCAGCTGGTTATTGTAGATTTCGCCTGACGCATAAGGCCCAACCAGTCATGCGCGCTCCTGCAAGGAGACAGCCAATCTCGCTACACCAAGCCAAAAGGCAGCGATGCGCGATGCCATTCGGTCGCGAAACGCGAGCGACACATGCCTGGCCGGCCGCCTGCAGTCGGGACTGAAGTCCCTCCCACAACGACCCCGATCAGATCGCGACATCGTTGCTGCAAAGGCGCATTCGGCGGCGAGCTACGACACATCGACCGACCCGCGTCGCATCCAGGCGCGCGCCTGAACCCTTCTCCCAATCGCGAGCGCCCGGCCGTGGAAAAGCGTCGCTGTGGGAGCGACTTCAGTCGCGACGCGCGATGCCGTCCGGCGCTTCGATGCGCCTGCAGTCGGGACTGAAGTCCCTCCCACAACGACTCCGACCAGATTGCGACATCGTTGCTGCAAGGCGCATTGAGCGGCGAGCAAGGCCATGCCTGACGCCGTTCCTGCAATGTTGGCCGTGGGGTCGCGGCTGAAGCCGAAACTGCGCACAGCCTACCCCCCGCCCGATCAGCTCGGATTCTCCAGCGAGAACAGGTCCGCCTGCTTGTCGTAGGCGAAGTACTCGGCGTAGCGCGCCCAGCTGGTGACCGCCTGGACCGTCTCCGCCGCGTAGGCCTCGGACATGTGGTCTTCCAGTTCGTCGCGGAAGCGGCGCGCCGGTGCGTGATGCGCCGGGCGTTCGTCGAGCACGCGGCGGATGTGCGCGGCCAGCGGCACGTAGGTGGCCAGGTGCTGGGCGAACAGTTGCTTGCGCGCGTCGGTCCCGAGTTCGGCGAAGCGCTGCCCGGCCGGGGTCAGTTGCAGGTCGCCCTGTTCGAACACGGCGAAACGCAGCAGTTGCAGGGTCTCGGCGATCGGGAACAGTTCGTCCACTTCCAGCTGCAGGCCGGCCGCCAGCGGCGGCAGGTCGGCACGGCCGTGGTAGGGCTCGGCCGCCACCGCTTCGATCAGGCCGGCCAGCAGGTTGCTCGAGACGCGCGGCAAGACCATGGCGATGCCGCTGCCCGGGAACACGCCCTCGCGGGTCTGCGGCCGCTGCGGGCTGGCGGTCATGCGCGCATAGATGTCGTCGACCAGGGCGCGGAATGCCGGCGCCAGGCGATTGCGCGGCTGCGGCAGGGTCACTTCGATCTCGCCGATCACCCGCCCCGGATTGGCGCCGAAGATCACGATGCGATCGCACATCAGCACCGCTTCTTCGATGTTGTGGGTGACCATCAGGATCGATTCGATCGGCATGCGCCCTTCCGACCACAGGTCCAGCAGGTCGGTACGCAGGGTCTCGGCGGTCAGCACGTCCAGCGCCGAGAACGGCTCGTCCATCAGCAGCAGCTTCGGCCGTACCACCAGCGCCCGCGCCAGGCCCACGCGCTGACGCATGCCGCCGGACAGTTCCTTCGGGTAGGCGCCCTCGTAGCCGTCCAGGCCGATCAGGTCGATCGCCGCCAGGGCGCGCCGGCGGCGCTCGTCGGCGGCCACGCCGCGCGCCTCCAGGCCCACTTCCACGTTCTGCAGCACGGTCAGCCATGGGAACAGGGCGAAGCTCTGGAACACCATGGCGATGTCGTCGGCGACCTGGCCCGGCGCGGCATCGCGGAAGGCGATGCTGCCGGCGCTGGGCTGCAGCAGCCCGGCGATGGCGCGCAGCAGGGTCGACTTGCCCGAGCCGGAACGGCCGAGCAGGCCCACGATCTGTCCCGAATGCAGGGTCAGGTCGACGTCCTCCAGCACCACCAGCGGCGTCGCCCCGCCCTTGTCGTAGGTCTTGCGCACACCCTGCACGCGGACCAGCGGGGCGCGCTCGGGCACGCTTGCGGAATAGCTCATGGTCGGTCTCCAGGAATCAGTCGAAACGCAGGCGGCGTTCGGCGAAGACGTACAGACGTCGCCAGACCGCACGGTTGAAGAGGGTCACGAACAGCGACATCACCGCCACCCCGAGCAGCACCCGCGGGCCGTCGCCGGCGGCGGTGGCGCGGGCGATGTAGGCACCGAGGCCGTAGGCCTGCACCTGGGTGTGGCCCCAGCTGGCCAGCTCGGCCACGATGCTGGCGTTCCAGGAACCGCCGGAGGCGGTCAGCGCACCGGTGATGTAGTACGGGAAGATGCCGGGCAGGATCACCCGCCGCCACCAGGTCCACGAGCGCAGGTGGTAGATGGTGGCGGCCTCGCGCAGATCGGTGGGAAACGCGCTGGCGCCGGCGATCACGTTGAACAGGATGTACCACTGGGTGCCGAGGATCATCAGCGGCGACAGCCAGATGTTGGGATCGGCGCCGGTGCTGACGATGGCCAGCACCGCGAACGGGAACAGCACGTTGGCCGGGAACGCGGCCAGGAACTGCGCCAGCGGCTGCACCCGCTGCGCCACCTTCGGGCGCAGCCCGATCCACACCCCGATCGGCACCCACACCACGCTGGCCAGGGCGATCAGCACCACCACCCGCAGCAGCGTGGCCAGGCCGCCGCCGAAGGCCTCGGCCAGGTCGTGCAGGCCCAGGTGACGGCGACCGTAGTCGTAGGCGAACCACGCCGCGGCCGCACCGGCCAGGGCCAGCGCCGCGCTCCACAGCCGATCGCCCCACACCCCGCTGCGGCCGGGTGCCTGCGGCGCGGCCTGCAGTTGCGGCTGGCGCCGCGGCGTCCAGCGCACCAGCATGGCGCGCTGCCAGACCCAGGCCAGCGGCGCGACCAGGCGCTTGGCCAGGCGCGTGCGCCGCAGCAGGTCGTACAGCCACGACTGCGGCTTGTCCTGCGAGGCGGTGAGTTCGGCGCGGAACTTGTCCGACCAGGCCACGATCGGGCGGAACAGCAACTGGTCGTACAGGGCGATCAGCACCGCCATCGCCACCACCGCCCAGCCGACCGCGGCGAAGTTGCGCTGCGCGATCGCCAGCGCCAGGTACGAGCCGATGCCGGGCAATTCCAGGGTGTGGTCGCCGACGCTGATCGCCTCGGAAGCGACCACGAAGAACCAGCCGCCGGACATGGACATCATCATGTTCCAGATCAGCGAGGGCGTGGCGTACGGCGCCTCCAGCCGCCAGAAACGCTGCCAGGCGCTGAGCCCGAAACCGCGCGACACCTCGTCCAGGTCGCGCGGCACGTTGCGCAGCGACTGGTAGAACGAGAACGCCATGTTCCAGGCCTGGCTGGTGAAGATAGCGAAGATCGAAGCCAATTCGGCGCCGATCTGCCGGCCGGGGAACAGGCCCAGGAAGAAGGTCACGGTGAAGGTGAGGAAGCCCAGCACCGGCACCGACTGCAGGATGTCCAGCGCCGGCACGATCACCCGCTCGGCGCGCCGGCTCTTGGCGGCCAGGGTCGCCACCACGAAGGTGAACACCAGCGAGGCGGCCATCGCCGCGAACATGCGCAAGGTGGTGCGCAGGCCGTATTCGGGGAGCTGCCACAGCTCCAGCGACACCGCGGCGGTGCCGGCCGGCGGCAGCGGCGCGCGCATGTCGGATGCGCCGTGCAGCAGCAACGCACCCAGGCCCAGCAGCAGCGCGAACACCGCAAGATCGTGCAGGTTGGGCAGCACGCCGGGGCGTGCGGCGAGCTGTCCGGGCGCGGAGCGGTCGCGGGCGAATGGCAGCATGGGAAGATCCGGCAGGAGCGGCAGCGAACGCCGCAGGAAAAAGGACGCTGGCGCGGGTCGCGAAGCGGACCGCCCAGTGTGACCGGGGAAGATGTACGCCGTGCGTCAGCCGCTGCCGGCCGCGCGGGTGTCCCCAGACAATGCGGTGCACGCACGCCGTCGCCACACGACGCAACCGCGCAGCGACGGACGGCTCAGGGAGGATGGCGATGGCAGGCGCATGGGCGGCTCCGACGATGGGCAACGCCAGGGGCTACGCTCGGAGTCCTCGCGGATCGGGCTTGCGCACTCTCGGAATCAAGGCCAGCACCGCGCGGGGCTGGCGAACGATCCCGTCCTGAGCGGACGGGACCCATCTGGGACGACCCAGACCGTGGCGGTCCTGTCAGCTCTGTCGCTGCAGCGTCGGTCTAGGATGACTGTCCAAGGAAGGTGGCCTCTGGCCGGAAAACGATGGGCGCGCGCAGTATAGCCAGCTGCTGCGTCGCCGCAAGTCCGTGCGGCGCACGCGGCGCCGCACATTCACTGCGCAGCCAGCACCAGCCGCGGGTGTGTGGCCGGCGCCACCTGCTGGCGCGCGCGCAACCAGGCGGCCAGCTCGCGTGGCGGCAACGGCCGCGAGTGCAGATAGCCCTGGATCTCGTCGCAGCCCTGCTCGCGCAGCAAGGCCTCTTCCTGCACCGTTTCCACGCCTTCGGCCACCACCTGCATGCCCAGCGCGTGACCGAGCTGCACGATCGCCTGGGTGACCTTGGCGGTGCCGCTGTCGTGCAGCATGTCCTGCACGAAGCTGCGGTCGATCTTCAGGCGCTGCACCGGGAAGCGATTGAGGTAATGCAGGTTGGAGAAGCCGGTGCCGAAGTCGTCGACCGCCAGCAGCACGCCTTCCTGCTCGAACAGTTCGAAGCAGCGGCGCAGCGATTCGCTGTCGCGGATCAGCGCCGACTCGGTCAGTTCCAGTTCCAGCCGCTTCGGCGACCAGCCATTGCGCTGGCACAGCTCGATCACCCGCTCGGCGAAGCCGCGGTCGCGCAACTGCATCGCCGAGACGTTCACCGAGACCCGGTCGAAGCTCAGCCCCGCCGCATCCCAGGCCGCGGCCTGGCGGCAGGCTTCGCCGATCACCCAGTCGCCCAGGCGCACGATCTCGCCGCATTCCTCGGCGATCGGAATGAACTCGGCCGGGTTGCAATGGCCGTGGCCGGGGCGGTGCCAGCGCAACAGCGCTTCCACCGCCGGCGCGCGCTCGCCCGCCGCGTGCACCAGCGGCTGGTACACCAGCGAGAACTCCTCGCGATCCAGCGCGCCATGCAGCGCATGCTCGATCTCCAGGCGCCGCTGCGCGCGCAGCAGCACGTCCTGGCTGTAGTAATGGCAGGTGTTGCGTCCGGACTCCTTGGCCGCGTACATCGCCGCGTCGGCGGCGCGCAGCAGGCCGTCGAAGTCCTGGCGCCCCTCCTCCATCAGCGCGATGCCGATGCTGGCGCCGATCTTGATCACGTTCTCGCCGCTGTGCAGCGGCTCGGCCAGCGCCGCGATCAGCTTGCGCGCCACGTGCCCGGCATCGCCCGGCTCGGCCAGGTCGCGCAGCACCACCAGGAACTCGTCGCCGCTGAAACGGCCGAACAGGTCGCTGGTGCGCAGTTGCTGATGCATGCGGGTGGCCGCCAGCTTCAGCAGCGCGTCGCCGGTGGCGTGGCCGAAGGAATCGTTGATGCTCTTGAAGCCGTCCAGGTCGACGAACAGCATCGCCAGCGTGGTGCCGCGCTCCACCGCCTCGTGCATCGCCTTCTCGGCCTGCTCGCGCAGCAGCTGCCGGTTCGGCAGGCCGGTCAGCAGGTCGTAATGGGCCAGCAGCTCGATGCGCTCGCTGGCCTCGCGTTCGCGGGTGATGTCGCGGAACAGCACCACGAAGCGCGGCGGCAGGCCGTCGCGTTCGTCCAGCTCGATCAGCACCTGCACCCAGATGCGCTGCCCGGACGGGCGGTGGAAGCACAGGTCCAGTTGCTCCGGCAGGCCGCCCTCGGTGATGCGCACCAGCGCCGACTCGAACGCATCGCGCGAGTCCTGGGTGTACAAGGCCAGCGCGTGATCCAGATCGATGGCCTCCTTGCGCAGGCCATGGATGCGGTAGCACTCCTCGGTCCACTGCATGCGCCGGGTGCCGACCTCGATCTCGCAGCCGCCTATCTTGCCCAGCGCCGAGACGCGGTTGAGCAGTTCGGTGCGCCAGCGGATCAGGGCGTCGGTCTGGCGCTGCTCGGTGATGTTCTGCACCTGGCCGAGCACGCGCTGGATGCGGCCGTCGGCCTCCACCTGCGGCTGCGCCCACACCCGCAGGTGCAGCGGCGACTCGCTGCCACACACCAGCTCGACCTCGAAGTTGGCCGGCTTGGCCTCGCGGGCCATGCGCCGCCAGACCGAGATCAGCTGCGCCATCGAATCGCGGCTGAGCAGGCGCAGCCATCCGCGGCTGCTCGGCGCCTGCTGTTCGTCCAGCCCGGTGACGCGCAGGAATTCGCGCGAGCACCACACCCGGTCGCGCAGCGGATCCCAGGACCAGCTGCCCATGCGGGTCATGCGCTGCGCCTCGCGCAGCAGGGTCTGCTGGTCGCGCAGGCGCTGCTCGAGCAGCTTCTGCTCGTGGATGTCGGTGTGCGTGCCGATCATGCGCAGCGGGCTGCCGTCGGCGGTGCGTGCGACGATGCGGCCGCGGTCCAGGATCCAGTGCCACTGCCCGTCCTGCCGGCGCAGGCGGAACTCGCACATATAGGTTTCGGTGCGGCCCTCGAAATGCGCGCGGATCGCCTGGCGCAGGCGCTCCTGGTCGTCGCCGTGGACCAGCGGCAGCAACGCGTTCAGGCCGTCGGCCGGGGCATCGCCGGCGTAGCCGAGCATCCGCTTCCAGCGCTCGGAGCGGAAGATGGTGTCGCTGGGGATGTCCCAGTCCCACAGCCCGTGCTCGGCGCTGTCCAGGGCGATCTCCCAGCGGGTGGCGCCATCGCTGCCGACCGGTTCGGGCACGCTGAGGGTGTAGGCCAGCAGGCCGCCGCTGTCGTCGCGCACCGCGCGCAGCCAGCCGTCCAGGCGTCGCCCGGCAGTGCCGGGCAAGGCGCAGGCCAGCATGGTCTCGCCGCCGAACAGGCGCTCGCGGGCCGCACGCAACAACTCGGCGTACGCCTCCACGGTGCGCGGCAGCTCCAGTGCCTGCGCTGCCCGGTTCGCCGCCAGCGGCCTGCCATCGGCGTCCAACAGGACGAGCGCCGAGGTGAGCGGGTGCTGCAGCAAGCTTGCGATGACGCCTTGATCCACGCCGAGATGCTCCGTTTCGCCGCCCTGAAGGCCAGCGGTCGAAGGTGATAACGGCACCCGGCGGCATTAATTGAGCGCCCGCACCGCCCGACCATGGGCCGCGGCGGCCGTCAGCGGCTAAGATGTCCGCCGGACACGGACCACCGCAGCAGGCTGCCGGGGCATGCAACCACAACGCGACAGCTCCCTGCCCCATCAGGCGACCTCCGGCATGCGCCTGGCGCAGCGCCTGGACCGTGGCATCTGGAGAGTGGTGCTGCTGTACGTGCTGCTGGGGCTGGCGCTGTCGATCGGCAGCGACCTGGTTTTGGCGCATTTCGTAGACGATCCCCGCACGTTGATCGTCCTGCAGCTGGTCAACGACGCCCTGTTCCTGACCCTGACCGCAATCGCCCTGTACTACCTGCTGCGCCCGCTGGTGCGGGCCGCCGTGCAGGCGCACACCCGGCTGGCGCTGTCGGAGGCCGGCTACCGACAGATGTTCCACGCCAATCCCAGCCCGATGCTGGTCTACGACCTGGAAAGCCTGCGCATCCTCGACGTGAACCCCACCGCGGTCGCCTTCTTCGGCTGGTCGCACGACGAGTTCGTCGGACTGGAATTGGCGCGACTGTGGCCGCCCAGCGCCAGCGCCCGCCTGGCCGAGGTGATCGAGACGATCCGGCAGACCCCGTCCAAGACCTGCGTGGTGGCCGAGCCGCTGCGCCTGCGCGACGGTAGCCAGTGCATGGCCGAGGCCCGCAGTACCAGCCTGGACTACCACGGCCGGCAGGCGCGGCTGGTGGTGATCAGCGACCGCAGCGCCGAGTACGACGCGCAGCGCCGCCGCGACCAGGCCCTGCAGCATCTGCAGGAGGCGCAGTCGATCGCGCGGCTGGGCTCCTGGCAACTGGACCGGGCCAGCGGCCTGGGCAGTTACTCCGAGCAGGTCTACCGGATGCTCGGCCGGCGCGTGCCGGACCAGCCGCGCCAGCACCGCCTGGAAGAGCTGCTGGTCCCGCCCGACGTGGCCTCGCAGGCGCGCATCCAGCGGGTGATCGAGGACCTGTGCGGCAGCGCGCCGCTGCAACTGGACATGCTGCTGCCGGTGCTGGCCGCCGACGGCCAGGCGCGCATGCTGCATCTGCGCGCCGAATCGTCCAGCGACGACGCAGGCGGCGCCTGCGTGCACGGCACCCTGCAGGACGTGACCGAGCACGAGCGCTCGCGGCGCCTGCTGCACGAGCGCGAGGAGCAGTTCCGCGAACTGGTGCGGGTGCTGCCGGACGGCGTGGCGATCCTGCACCAGGAACACGTGCTGTACGCCAACGCCGCCTGCGCCGGGCAGTTCGGCTTCGAGGGCGAGAACCTGCTCGGCGAGCCGCTGCAGGGTCTGGTCGACAGCGCCGACCTGGCGTTGGTACGGCAACGGATGGGCGCGGCCGGGGCCAAGGGCGAACGCGGCGCCACCGCACGCATGTGCCGCCGCGACGGCTCGCTGTTCCATGCCGGGCTGTCGTTCGGCAACGTCCGCTACAGCGGCCGCGACTGCAAGCTGCTGATCGTGCGCGACCTCAGCGAACCGGAACGCATGCGCGACGCGCTGGCGCAGAGCAACCGCGAACTGCAGGCGATGGCGCGGCGCCTGTTCTCGTTGCAGGAAGACGAGCGCCGTGCGATCTCTCGCGACCTGCACGACGATATCGGCCAGGCGATCACCGCGATGAAGCTGTCGGCGCACGCGGCGCTGGACGAGACCGACGCCGAGCGCCGCCGCGAGGATCTCAGCGAGATCGTGAGCCTGGCCGACAGCAGCATCACCAAGCTGCGCAACCTCTCCACGCTGCTGCGGCCGCCGCAGCTGGACGCGCTGGGCCTGGAAGCGGCGCTGCGCTGGCAGGCCGGCATGCTGTTCCGCGCGTCGCCGGTGCGCCTGCACCTGGACATCGCCACCCTGCCCGAGCGCCCCAGCGGCGAGGTCGAACAGGCCTGCTTCCGCATCGCCCAGGAGAGCCTGACCAACGTGCTGCGCCATGCCAGCGCCGGCGAGGTGCGGATGACCCTCGGCGACGAGGAACGCCAGCGCCTGCGCCTGGAAGTGGTCGACGATGGCGACGGTTTCGATCCGGCCGGGCCGCGCGGCCTGGGCCTGATCGTGATGCGCGAGCGCGCGCAGAGCGCCGGCGGTACCCTGCAGATCGACACCGCGCCCGGCGCCGGCACCAGGGTGACGCTGTGCCTGCCCTACACCACCGCGGCACCACCGTCGCCCCCGCCTGGAACCTGAGCCGATGTGGAATCCCGCCAGCGCCGTACCCGTGGACGACGAACTGCCGTCGCGCCTGGGTGCGGGCCATCCCGCCCTGACCGGCATGATCGCCGAGGCGCTCGCCGGCGGGCCGGGGGTGATGCTGCTGCACATCGACATCGACCACTTCGCCTCGATCAACGAGAACATGAGCCCGGAGGTCGGCGACCAGGCGCTGGCGCTGCTCGCGCACCGGCTGCAGGCGCACCTGCGCGGCCGCGGCCTGCTGTGGCGCCACGGCAGCGACGAACTGGTGATGGCGGTACCGCGCACCGCCGACGTGCCGCCGCCTGAAGCCTTCGCCGAGGAGATCCGGCAGCAGATCGAGCTGCCGCTGTCGGTGCTGCCGTACACCCTGTTCATGACCGGCAAGATCGGCGTGAGCCTGTGCCCGGAGCATTCCACGCGGTTGTCGACCCTGCTCGACTTCGCCGAGGACGCGGTCTACCAGGCCGCGCGCGAAGGCGGCAACCTGGTGCGCCTGTACGCCGCCGACGGCCCGCCCAGCGCGCACAGCGAGAGCATCATCTCGCGGCAGATCGTCGACGCCATTCCCAACGGCGAGCTGCGCCTGCGCTACCAGCCGATGGTCAGCGCCCGCGACGGCCGCGTGGTCGGCATGGAATCGCTGCTGCGCTGGCAGTCGCCGACCCTGGGCATCCTGGTGCCGGAGCGCTTCATGCGCACCGCCGAGCGCCTGGGCGTGATCGTGCAGATCGGCACCTGGGTGATGGAAGGCGCGCTGCGCCAGGCGCGGCTGTGGCGCGACCAGGGCTTCGACGACTTCACCATCGCGGTCAACGTCTCCACCCTGCAGCTGCTGCGCCCGACCTTCTTCAACGAGGTGATGTCGGCGCTGCAGGCGGCCGGGGTACCGCCGCAGATGGTGGTGCTGGAGATCAACGAAAGCGCACTGACCAACAACGTCAACTTCGTCCACGAGACCCTGGCCAACCTGTGCCGCGAAGGCATCAGCCTGAGCCTGGACAACTTCGGCACCGGCGACTCCAGCCTCAGCGCGCTGGTGCGCTACCCGGTGGACAAGCTGAAGATCGACCGCAGCTTCATCAAGAGCGCACCGGCCGGCAACCGCGAGGCGGCGATCGCCCGCGCGATCATCGCCATGGGCCACCAGCTGGGCATGGTGGTGATCGCCAACGGCGTCGAATCGCAGGCGCAGCTGGGCTTCCTGCGCCGCAACGACTGCGACATCTTCCAGGGCTACCTGTTCGGCGAACCGATGTCGGCCGAAGCGGCGGGCATGGCCCTGCGCCGGCGCTACCTGCGCCCGGAATCGTTCACCGAGACCCGCCCGGACCGCACCCTGCTGCTGCTCGACGACGAAGAGAACGTGCTGCGCTCGCTGGTGCGCCTGTTCCGCCGCGACGGCTACCGCATTCTCGCCGCCGGCAACGTCCGCGACGCCTTCGACCTGCTCGCCACCAACGACGTGCAGGTGATCCTGTCCGACCAGCGCATGTCCGACATGAGCGGCACCGAGTTCCTGGGCCGGGTGAAGATGCTCTACCCCGACACCATCCGCCTGGTCCTGTCCGGCTACACCGACCTGGCCACCGTCACCGACGCGATCAACCGCGGCGCGATCTACCGCTTCCTGACCAAGCCGTGGAACGACGACGAACTGCGCGAACACATCCGCCAGGCCTTCCGCACGCACGACGAACAGCGGCGGGATGCGGGGCCCTGAGAAGCCGGGAATCGGGAACGGGGAATCGGGAATGGGAAAAGCCGCATTGCGGCTTTTCTTTTTTCAGGTCAGGTCAATATGGCGACATCGGCGACACGGAAAGCGAACAGCGTCAGCGCTCCCGCTTTTCCTACTCCCCATTCCCGATTCCCCATTCCCAGCTACTTGGGCTGCCTAACCGGAATCACGATCCGGAACGTCGAGCCCTCGCCGACGACGCTGCTGACATCGATGCGGCCGTGGTGCTTGTTGACGATGCCGTAGGAGATCGACAGGCCCAGGCCGGTGCCGCTGCCGACCGGTTTGGTGGTGAAGAACGGGTCGAAGATGCGCTGCAGCAGGTCCGCCGCAATGCCGGCGCCGGAGTCCTTGAACTCGATCCACACCTCCTCGCCGTCCTGGCCGGTGCTGACCACGATGGTGCCGCGCTCGCCGATCGCCTGGCCGGCGTTGAGCAGCAGGTTCATGTACACCTGGTTGAGCTCGGACGGCAGGCACTCCACCAGCGGCAGGTTGCCGTAGTGGCGCTCCAGGGTGACCTTGTACTTGAGCTCGTTCCAGATGATGTTGATCGTCGATTCCAGGCCCGAATGCAGGTCCACCAGCTTCCACGACTCCTCGCGGCCGGAATAGGAGAAGTCCTTCAGGTCGCGGACGATGCGGGTGACCCGCTCGATGCCTTCGCGCGATTCGGCCATCAGTTGCGGCAGGTCGCGGCTGATGAAGTCGATGTCGAAGCGGTTGCGGATGTCGTCGATTTCCGGGATCAGCGCCTTCGGATCCGGTGCGCGCAGGGCGCGCTCGTAGGCCTCGATCAGGGTGAACAGGCTGCGCAGGTATTCCTGCAGGCTGCCCAGGTTGGAATGGACGTAGCCGATGGGATTGTTGATTTCGTGGGCGACGCCCGCGGCAAGCTGGCCGATCGAGGCCATCTTTTCCGACTGCAGCAGCTTTTCCTGTGCGCCGTTGAGGCGCAGGTAGGCCTGGCGCAGTTCGGCGTGGCGTTGCTGCAGTTCCTGTTCGTAGTCCTGCTGGCCTTCGATGCCCTGGATCAGCATCAGGTAATGGCCGCCGTCCGCGTCAGCGTGGAAGTACAGGTGCGCCAGCACCACGTGCTGTTCGGTCGGCAGGCTGCCGCTCCAGCGGCCACTGCTGCGCGCCTGCGACAGCGCGTCGCCCGGCAGCCACTGCGCCAGATGCGAGGCCAATGCGCCGGTGTCGGCGCTGGAGGAGAGATGGCGGCGCGCGGCGCTGTTGGCGAGCAGCAACTGGCCGTCGGCGCGGAACAGCACCACGCCTTCGTACAGCAGTTCGCTCAGGGCGAGCAGGTTCTCGCGTGCGGGCAGGACGAGCGGTGCGTTGGGATTGATTTCGGCGAAATTCACGACAGGCGGCGGGCGATCGATGGATGCCCAATATACGCCGTTGCCGCCGGCGGATGCGCGTCCCGCAGTGGGACTGCGCCGCGGCTTAGGCGACCGCCAGCGGACGCTGGGAGAGCGGCGTGCTGGACTCGCCGTTGGCGTCGTAGGACGACGCGCTCTCGCTGCGGCCGAGGTGGCGCAGCGCCCAGTTGACCTCGCGTCGGCGCCGCGACAGCAGCGCGCCGTTGGCGCGATTGGCGTCGGCCAGCTCACGCAGCCGCAGTTCGGCCTCGGCGCCGGCGGGCACGTCGGCCTCGAGTGCGCGCAGTGCCGCCAGCTTGGCGCTGGTCGCCTGCATGAGGCCTTCCACGTTGTGATCCAACAACGCCTGGCGCTCGCCGGCGAGCGCGTCGCTGAGCTGCTGCAGGGGGTTGGTCACGGACATGTTCATGCGCCGAGTTGCCGATCCATGTCGATCATGCGGCTGGCGATCGCGTCGGGGTTGATCTTGTAGCTGCCGTTCTGCAGCGCCGAGCGCACCGCATCGACGCGGCTGCTGTCCACCGCCGGCGCGGCTGACAGTTGGCGCTGCAGGGTCTGCAAACCGGACGCTTCGCCGGTCAGGCGCAGGCTATCGGTGGCTGCGGCCGCACCGACCGCACGCTCCTTGCCTTCCTCGGACGCGCCGGAGGCGGCCTTGGTCGAGACGGACGACGTGCGAAGGGTGGCCGGGCTCGGCAAACTCCCTTCAATTTTCTGGGTCATGACGGACATCCTGTTACGGGTTCGGTGTAGGTAACGGCACAGCGTCGGAGAACTTTAGCCGGATTCTTAGCGCGTCACTAAAACGTCGCCATTTTGTGACACAGTTCCCTGAACGATGCGCTTGGACGACAGGTTTTCGACGGTCACCCGCTCGTTTTCGCCCGCATCGCCCAGTGCACGGCCGGACATGCGCACTTCCAGGCCACCACTGCGTGCCACCAGCGCCACATTGTCGCCGCGCCGGACCAGCCGCGGCGCGACCAGGTCGGTGGCGGACAGCAGGGTGCCGGCCGGCAGGGTTCGCCGCACCACCTTGCCGATCGCCGCTTCCGGCTCGGTCATCGCGGCGCCGACGATGCGCGCCGCGTCGCGCTTCTCGGGGACGATATCGGCCGCGCCGATGGTTTCTCCAGCGGACAGGCCGCGCGCCAGCACCAGCACATGCTGCATGCGCCGCACCTTCACCGGGACGAACAGCCGCCAGCCGGTCTCGCGCGGGCAACTCACCTCCACGGTGGTGGTGCCGGTCGGCTGCGCCTGCAGCGGCACCGGGCACAGCGGCACCCGCACCGAGGGGTCCAGGGTCGCCTCGGCATCGGCGTCGGCCCCGGCCAGCGACAACGCCGCGGCACGGATCGACTCCACCGGCTGGAAGTCCGCGGCCCAGGCCGGCGTCGCCGCCAGCAGGACCAGCAATAGGATCGGGCGCATCGCCGTCTCTCTCTGAAAGGTCGCCGGCACCATGCAAAGGCCGTGCCGCAAACCGCACGTCCGATCCGGACCGCGCCCTCAAGTTCCGCCGCGCAGGCGCCGATATGAACGCCATGAGTCATGACCTTCTCAACCGAATCGACCAGCGCACCCGCTTGGCGGGCCACAACCGGCTTGCCCTGCTGCTGTTCCGGCTGGGCGGTCGTCAGCTTTTTGGCGTGAACGTCTTCAAGGTGCAGGAAGTGCTGCGCCGCCCGGAGCTGTTCCAGGTGCCGGGGCTGCCGCTGCAATTCTCCGGCGTCGCCGACGTGCGCGGGCGCTCGGTGCCGGTGCTCGACCTGGGCCTGGCCATCGGCCATCCGGAGCGCGAGCCGAACGCGGACACCGCCCCAGGCTATCTGGTGGTGACCGAATTCAACCGCTCGGTCCAGGGCTTCCTGGTCAGCGGCGTGGAACGCATCGTCAACATCGCGGTGGAGGACATCCATCCGCCACCGGAACTGGGCGCCGAGTCCAGCTACCTGACCGCGGTGACCCGTTTCCAGGGCGAGCTGATCCAGGTGATCGACGTGGAAAGCGTGCTGGCCGACATCGCCCAGACCCGGGTCGAGGCCAACCTGGACCCGTCGCTGGCGCTCACCGGCCCGCAGCTGCAGGTGCTGGTAGTCGACGACTCGCGGGTGGCGCGGCAGCAGATCCGCAGCGTGCTGGACCAGCTCGGGGTCGGCGCGACCCTGCTGTCGGACGGCCGCCAGGCCCTGGACCATCTCTTGCAGATCCACGCCGCCGGCGAGAATCCGGCCGAACGCTACGCCATGGTGATCTCGGACATCGAGATGCCGGCGATGGACGGCTACACGCTGACGACGGAAATCCGCCGTCACCCCGGGCTGGCCGGCCTGTACGTGCTGTTGCACACCTCGCTGTCGGGCGTGTTCAACAATGCGATGGTCGAGCGCGTGGGCGCCAATGCCTTCGTGGCCAAGTACAGCCCCAACGAGTTGGCCGAGTACGTGCTGACCCGGCTGCGGGTGGTCGCCGCGGCAGCGCAAGCGGCCGCCTGACCCGGGCGCCGCGTCTCGCTGCGTGGCCTGCCTGACGTTCTAATAGAGCGCGGGCGTCCCCCGCCTCCCGAGGCAACCCCCTGATCTCACGGGGCCCCGCGCCCGCCTTTGGCACGCGCCTTGCCTGTGGTTTCGGCAACGAACCGCGGGATCGTGCCATGTCCAATCCGATCACAGCCTACTTCGGCGTCCATGGCGACGCCCTGCCGCTGCGCGAGCAGCGCATGAAGCTGATCGCCAGCAACCTCAGCAACGTCGACACGCCCGGGTACAAGGCCCAGGACCTGGATTTCGACGCGGCGATGCGTGCCGCGCAGGGACAGCGCGAAGGCACCCAGCTCGCGGTCGACGACAGCCGCCACATCGCGGTCGGCGGCGATGGCCTGAATCCGTTCCAGATCACCCGGGCCGCCAGCCAGCCCAGCATGGACGGCAACACCGTCGATCCGGACGCCGAACGCGCCGCCTACGGCCGCGCCGCGCTGGAGTACCGCGCCTCGCTGAGCTTCCTCGAATCCAAGGTGCGCAGCATGCTCACCGCGATCACGGGCCAATAAGCATGAGCAACCTGCCGATCTTCGACGTCGCCGGCTCCGCGCTGCAGGCGCAGTCGGTGCGCATGAGCACCATCGCCAGCAACCTGTCCAACGCCGATTCGGTGGCCGGTTCGGCGGAGGCGGCCTACAAGCCGATCGAGCCGATCTTCCAGGCGGTGCGCAACCCGCACGACAGCAGCCTGACCTCGGTCAACGTCAAGGAAATCGCCCAGACCAACGCACCGCCGATCAAGCGCTACGAACCCGGCCATCCGCTCGCCGACGCCGAGGGCTACATCTATTCGCCCGATGTGGACCCGGTCTCGCAGATGGTCAACCTGATCTCCGCTTCGCGCAATTACCAGGCCGGCGTGGAGGTGCTCAACACCGCCAAGGAACTGGCGCTGGCCACTCTGACCATGGGCCGCTGATCCGCCCTCCTTCCGCCGCGTCACGTCCCAGGACCGCTTTCATGAGCAGCGTCACCACCTCCACCGACACCTATTCCAGCCTGGGCCTGAGCGCCTCGGCCAACACCAGCACCACCAAGAACAAGGCGCTGCAGCAGGCGGACTTCCTGAAGCTGATGACCGAGCAGCTGCAGCACCAGGATCCGCTCAAGCCGATGGACAACAGCCAGATGGTCGCGCAGATGGCGCAGCTGTCCACGGTGCAGGGCATCGGCGACCTCAACAAGACCGTCACCGCCCTGTCCTCGTCGATGAGCACCGACCAGGTGCTGCGCGGCGCCAATCTGATCGGACACAAGGTGCTGGTGCCGTCGGCGACGCTGCCGCTGGGCGCCGAGGGCAGCACCGGCGGCCTGGTCGCGGCCAAGGCCGCCGGCGTGGTCGACGTCACCGTCAGCGACGCCACCGGCCAGCCGATCAAGAAGATCAGCCTCACCGCCGACAAGGCCGGCCAGCTCGATTTCGCCTGGGACGGCACCGACGCCAGCGGCAAGCGCATGCCGGCCGGCAGCTACAGCATCATCGCTGGGCAGACCGATGCCCAGGGCAACCAACTGTCCCTGTCTACCTACGTCCAGGCGCCGGTCGAGAGCGCCATCATCGGATCGGACGGCATCTATCTCGATCTGACCGGGCTCGGCACCACGCCGCTGACCAACGTCCTCCGCGTCAGCTAACGCCACGCCGACATCCACAGGAGTCCACCATGGGTTTCAATACATCGCTGTCCGGCCTCAGGGCGGCCAATACCGACCTCAACGTCACCGCCAACAACATCGCCAACGCCAACACCACCGGCTTCAAGGGCTCGCGCGCCGAGTTCGCCGACCAGTTCACGCTCAACGGCTACGGCCTGGCGCGCAACGCGGTGGGGTCGGGCGTGCGCGTCAGCAACGTCGCCCAGCAGTTCTCGCAGGGCACCATCGATCCGACCGGGCGCAGCCTGGACCTGGCCATTTCCGGCTCTGGCTTCTTCACCCTGTCAAACAACGGCGCTCGCGTGTACTCGCGCGCCGGCAACTTCCAGACCGACGCCAACGGCTATGTGGTCAATCCGCAAGGCGCGCGGCTGCAGGTGTTCCCGCCGGCGAGCAACGGCAACGGCTTTGCGGCCGGTACGCTGACCGACCTGCAGTTGCTGACCACCGACAGCCCGCCCAAGCAGAGCAGCACGGTCAACCTGACCTTCACCCTGCCCGGCAATACCCAGCCGCCGACGGTGGCCACGTTCGATCCGAACGACGCCAACAGCTACAACAACTCCAGCGGCGGCACCACCGTCTACGACTCGCTGGGCGTGGCCCACGTGCAGACCTCGTACTTCGTCAAGACCGCTACGCCCAACCAGTGGACCGTCTACAACTACGTGGACGGCGTCGCCGCCGGCGGCGCCAGCACGCTGCAGTTCTCCAACAGCGGCGCGCTGGTCAGCCCGGCCGACGGCAAGATTCCGCTGGGCTCCTTCACCCCCGCCACCGGCGCCGGCACCCTGTCGCTGACCCTCAACGTGTTCGGCTCGACCCAGTACGGCGAAGCCTTCGCCCTGCGCGGCGCGACCCAGGACGGCTACGCCAGCGGCAAGCTCAACTCGATCAGCATCGACGAGAAGGGCATCGTCTACGCGCGCTACTCCAACAACGCCGACAAGGCGCTGGGCCAGATCGCGGTGACCAACTTCGTCAATCCGCAGGGCCTGAGTTCGCTCGGCGACAACGCCTGGGCGGAAAGCTCGGCCTCGGGCATCGCCCGCACCGGCTCGCCTGCGACCTCGGACTTCGGCAGCGTGCAGTCCGGCGCACTGGAATCCTCGACCGTCGACCTGACCGAGCAGTTGGTCAACATGATCGTGGCCCAGCGCAACTTCCAGGCGAACTCGCAGGTGATCTCGACCCAGGATCAGGTCACGCAGACCATCATCAATATGCGTTGACGACCGCCGGGAATCGGGAACGGGGAATCGGGAATCGTAAACGCGGTTCCCGCCACCGACCTCCCGCTTTCCGCCATTCCCGATTCCCCATTCCCGGTTCCCTCCAATGGACAAAGCCCTCTACGTCGCCATGACCGGCGCCCGCGCGTCGCTGCAGGCGCAGGCCACCGTGTCGCACAACCTGGCCAACGTCGAGACCTCCGGGTTCAAGGCGGCGCTGGCCAATACCGAGGCCTATCGGATTCCTGGCGCCGGTTATCCGTCGCGGATCGATGCGCTGCACATCGACCAGGGGTTCAACCGCGACGTCGGCGCGCAGCACCAGACCGGCAATCCGCTGGATCTGTCGCTGGATGCCGATCGCTGGCTGGCGGTGCAGTCCGCCGACGGCAAGGAGGCGTACACGCGCGGCGGCGAATTGGCGCTGACCCCGAACGGCCAGCTGGTCACCGCCAGCGGCCATGCGGTGCTCGACGACCAGGGCAATCCGGTGGCGATTCCGCCGCACCAGTCGCTGGAGATCGGCAACGACGGCACGGTGTCGATCGTGCCGCTGGGCGAAGCTCCCACCGCGATGAGCACCATCGCCACGCTGAAGGTGGTGCAGGCGCCGGCGGACCAGCTCACGCGCAGGCCCGACGGCCTGATGCGCAATGTCAGCGACGATCCGGCCAAGGCCTTTGCGCCGGCCACCGGCAATTCGCTGCGAACCGGGGTACTCGAGGGCAGCAACGTCGATGCCGCCGGTGCGCTGGTGCAGATGATCCAGTTGCAGCGCCAGTTCGAAATGCAGGTGAAGGTCATCAAGAACGGCGACGAGAACGCGCAGTCGGCCAACACCCTGCTGCGTCTGAACGGCTAAGGCACGCCGCGGCGCCAGCGGCGCCGGTTTGGCACGGCACGTGCATCACTCCCTGCGCCCCCGGCGCGTCGTGCCGGGGCCACCATCAGAGGAACTCGGGTCATGAATCAGGCTTTGTGGGTCGCCAAGACCGGACTGGATGCGCAGCAGACGCGCATGTCGGTCGTCTCCAACAACCTGGCCAACACCAACACCACCGGTTTCAAGCGCGACCGCGCCAACTTCGAGGACCTGCTGTACCAACAGCTGCGGCAGCCCGGCGGCGCCAGCTCCTCGCAGACGCAGCTGCCCTCGGGCCTGCAGGTGGGTACCGGCGTGCGCGTGGTCGCCACCGCCAAGGATTTCGAGCAGGGCAGCCAGCAGCAGACCGATCGCGCCCTGGACGTGATGGTCAACGGCCGCGGCTTCTTCGAAGTGCAGATGCCGGACGGCACCTCGGCCTACACCCGCGACGGCAGCTTCCAGATCGATGCGCAGGGCCAACTGGTCACCAACAGCGGCTACCCGATCCAGCCGGGCATCCAGATTCCGGAAGGCGCGCAGTCGGTGACCATCGCTTCCGACGGCACGGTGAGCGTGCAGGTCGCCGGTACCGCCGCGGCGCTGCAGGTCGGCGCGCTGACCCTGACCGACTTCATCAATCCCTCCGGCCTGCAGGCCCAGGGCCAGAACCTGTATGTGGAAACCGCCGCCTCCGGGCCGGCGACGAACGGCACGCCCGGCCTCAACGGCCTCGGCAAGATCGCGCAGGGCGCGCTGGAAGGCAGCAACGTCAATGTGGTGGAAGAGCTGGTGAGCATGATCGAGACCCAGCGCGCCTACGAGATGAATGCCAAGGCCATCTCCACCACCGACTCGATGCTCGGCTATCTGAACAACAACGTCTGATCCCCTCGCCTCCGGAATCCGCCATGTCGCGCCTGTCCTCTCTCTCCTTCTCCGCCGCGCTGCTGCTGCCGGTCCTGCTCGGCGGTTGCGCCGGTCTGGGCGTGGCCGCCGGCGACGTGCGTCCGTACGCGCCGATGGCGCCGATCGTGCCGGTGATGGCGCCGCAGGCGCAGCCGACCGCGGGTGCGATCTACGCCGCCGGCCCCGGCCTGCAGCTGTACTCCGATCGTCGCGCCCGCGACGTCGGCGACCTGCTGACCATCACCCTGGTCGAAAGCACCAACGCCAGCAGCACCGCCAACACCAGCATCAGCAAAAAGGATGCGGTGACCATGGCCACGCCGACGCTGCTGGGCGCGCCGCTCACCGTCAACGGCACCAACATCCTCAACAACTCCACCAGCGGCGACCGCAGCTTCGCCGGCAAGGGCAACACCGCGCAGAGCAACACCATGCAGGGCAGCATCACCGTGACCGTGATGCAGCGCCTGCCCAACGGCAACCTGGTGATCCAGGGCCAGAAGAACCTGCGCCTGAACCAGGGCGACGAACTGGTGCAGGTGCAGGGCGTGGTCCGCGCCGCCGACATCGCCCCGGACAACACCATTCCCTCCAGCAAGGTGGCCGAAGCGCGCATCGCCTACGGCGGCCGCGGCGCGGTCGCGCAGTCCAACGCAATGGGCTGGCTGAGCCGCTTCTTCAACTCGCGCATCTCGCCGTACTGAGGCCCGCCATGACTCTCCTGTCCCTGCCCTGCCGCCTGCTCGCCGCCGTCGCCCTGTGCGCCGGCCTGGCCGCGCCGGCCGCGGCCGAACGCATCAAGGACCTGGCCCAGGTCGGCGGCGTGCGCAACAACGCGCTGGTCGGCTACGGCCTGGTGGTCGGCCTGGACGGCAGCGGCGACCGCACCAGCCAGGCGCCCTTCACCGTGCAGAGCTTGAAGAACATGCTCGGCGAGCTGGGCGTCAACGTGCCGGCCAACGTCAACCCGCAGTTGAAGAACGTGGCCGCGGTGGCGATCAGCGCGCAGCTGCCGGCGTTCGCCAAGCCGGGCCAGACCATCGACATCACCGTCTCCTCGATCGGCAACGCCATCTCGCTGCGCGGCGGTACCCTGCTGATGGCGCCGCTGAAGGGCGCCGACGGCCAGGTCTATGCGGTGGCCCAGGGCAACCTGGTGGTCGGCGGCTTCGGCGCGCAGGGCAAGGACGGTTCGCGGATCTCGGTGAACGTGCCCAGCGTCGGCCTGATCCCCAACGGCGCGACGGTGGAACGTGCGCTGCCGGACGTGTTCGGCAACACCGGCGAGATCACCCTCAACCTGCACCAGCCCGATTTCACCACCGTCTCGCGCATGGTCTCGGCGCTGGAAAGCACCTTCGGCCCCGGCAGCGCACATGCGGTGGACGGCTCCACCGTGGCGGTGCGTTCGCCCACCGACCAGAGCGCGCGGATCGGCCTGCTGGCACGGATCGAGAACGTCGAGCTGTCGCCGGGTGCGGCACCGGCCAAGGTGGTGGTCAACGCCCGCACCGGCACGGTGGTGATCGGCTCGCAGGTCCGGGTCAGCCCGGCGGCGATCTCGCACGGCTCGCTGACGGTGACCATCAGCGAAGGCACCCAGGTCAGCCAGCCCAATGCGCTGAGTGGCGGCCAGACCGTGGCCACGCCCAAGTCCACCATCACCGCCACCAACGAAGGCAGCCGCATGTTCAAGTTCGAGGGCGGCACCTCGCTGGATCAGATCGTGCGGGCGGTCAACGAGGTCGGCGCCGCGCCTGGCGACCTGATCGCGATTCTGGAAGCGCTCAAGCAGGCCGGTGCCCTGAGCGCGGAGCTGGAGGTGATCTGACATGCGTATCTCGGCCGCTCCCTTCGACCTGCACGCCTCTACCCAGAACGATCCGGCCAAGATCGACAAGGTCTCGCGCCAGCTCGAAGGGCAGTTCGCCAACATGCTGGTCAAAAGCATGCGCGAGGCCAGTTTCGGCAATTCGCTGTTCCCCGGCGAGAACCAGACCTTCCGCGACATGTACGACCAGCAGCTCGCCAAGGGCCTGACCGACGGCAAGGGGCTGGGCCTGGCGGCGATGATCTCCAAGCAGCTCGGTGGCGGCCAGCCGGCGGCGACCACGCCGGCCAATACCTCGCTGGGCGCGGCCAAGGCGGCCAAGGCCTACTCGCTGGTGTCCGGTCAGTCCGGCAACGGCCCGATGGCGCTGCAGGGCGAAGCCGCGCTTGCCGCCGGTGCCACGGCCGGCGCCGGCGTCGGCCCGTGGAGCGGCGCCGAGGCGACCGCCGCCCCGCAGCAACAGGTGCTGGACATGATCGCCGGCCGCGAGAGCAGCGCCATGCACCAGGCCATCGGCAGCAGCCCGGCCGACGGCAGCGCCGGCATGTCCTGGGCCGGTGCCGACGACCGCTGGTCGAACGTGCAGGCGGCCGCCGACAGCGGCACCGCCATCGATCCCAGCGCCGCCGCGGCCGCCAACGCCGCCGCGGCCAGCCTCGGCGAGCGCACCCCGGAAGGCTTCGTCGCCAAGATCTGGAACCATGCGCAGAAGGCCGCGCAGGAACTGGGCGTGGACGCGCGCGCCCTGGTCGCGCAGGCCGCGCTGGAAACCGGCTGGGGCCGCCGCGGCATTTCCCGCGGCGACGGCGCCAGTTCCAACAACCTGTTCGGGATCAAGGCCACCGGCTGGAACGGCGACCGCGTGACCACCGGCACCCACGAGTACGTGGACGGGGTCAAGCAGTCGCAGACCGCCGATTTCCGTGCCTATTCCTCGCCGGCGGAAAGCTTCGCCGACTACGTGCGCCTGCTGAAGACCAATCCGCGCTACCAGCAGGCGCTGAAGGCCGGCACCGACATCCGCGGCTTCGCCCAGGGCCTGCAGCGCGCCGGCTACGCCACCGACCCCGCCTACGCAGCCAAGATCGCCGCCATCGCCGGCGGCCCGACCATCGGCCGTGCGGTGGCCGCGATCGGCAGCGCCGCCGCCGGCGGCATCGAGCGCGTGCTGGCCAGCACCGTCGATCCGTCCGGCCTCGTGCGCCGTTGAGGTAGCCGTCCATGTCCATCCTCTCCACCGGTACCGGCGCCCTGCTCGCCTTCCAGCGGGCCCTGTCCACGGTCAGCCACAACGTCGCCAACATCAATACCGACGGCTACAGCCGGCAGCGGACGACGTTCGCGACCACGGTCCCGAGCCAGTACGGCAGCGAGTTCATCGGCAACGGCACCCAGATCACCGACGTCTCCCGCGTCGCCGACCAACTGGCGATCTCGCGCCTGTTCGACAGCACCGGCGAAGTCGCCAGGCTGAAGCAGCTCTCCAGCCTGTCCAGCCGCGTCGACGGGCTGTTCTCGGACAAGGCCACCAGCATCGCCGGACAGTGGTCGAACTTCTTCGACGCCACCACCGGCCTGTCCTCCAACGCCTCGGCCAGCGCCAACCGGCAGAACCTGCTGGACGCCGGCAATTCGCTGGTCACCCGCTTCAAGCAGCTCAACGGCCAGCTCGACTCGCTCGGCAGCGAAGTCAACAACGGTCTGCTGGCCGGCACCGCCGAAGCCAACCGCCTGGCCACCGAGATCGCCAAGCTCAACGGCCAGATCGGCTCCAACGCCAATGCCGCCGCACCGGACCTGCTCGATCGCCGCGACCAGATGATCGGCCAGCTCATCGGCTACACCGGCGGCAGCGTCATCCAGCAGGACGGCGGGATGATGAACGTCTACACCTCCGGCGGCCAGGCGATGGTGGTCGGCACCAATGCGTCGACCCTGGTCACCAGTCCCGATCCCTATCAACCGGAAAAGCTGCAGATCGCGCTGAAGACCCCGGGCGGCTCGACGCCGCTCACCAGCAAGGCACTGGGCGGGCAGATCGGCGGCTTCCTGGAGTTCCGCAGCAACGTTCTGGATCCGACCAAGGCCGAACTCGGCCGCATCGCCACCGGCGTGGCCAGCAGCTACAACCAGCAGCACCACGCCGGCATGGACCTGTACGGCCAGATGGGCGGCGATTTCTTCAACCTGCCGGCGCCGACCGTGGACGGCAACAGCGCCAACACCGGCACCGCGGCGTTCACCGCCAACGTCAGCGACCTGAGCAAGCTCGACGGGCAGAACCTGCTGCTGACCTACAACGGCACCGCCTGGAGCGCCAGCCGCGCCGACACCGGCGCCAGCGTCCCGATGAGCGGCTCCGGCACCAACGCCGATCCGTTCGTGGTCAACGGCGTGACCCTGCAGGTCTCCGGCACCGCCGCCAGCGGCGACAAGTTCCTGCTGCAGCCCACCGCCAATGCCATCAGCAAGCTGTCCGTGGCCATCAGCGACCCCTCGCGCATCGCCGCGGCGACGCCGATCCAGGCCAGCGCCACGCTCAGCAACCAGGGCACCGGCAAGGTCAGCAATGTCACCGCAACCAACGCCAACAATGCCAACCTGCTGACGCCGGCGAACATCGCCTTCATCGATTCCACCCATTACTCGATCAACGGCGGCGCGCCGCAGACCTACACCGCCGGCCAGACCATCAGCGCCAACGGCTGGAGCCTGACCATGGACGGGGTCCCGTCCGCCGGCGACAGCTTCGCGGTGGGCCCGACCGGGGTCGGCTCGAGCAACAACGGCAACGCCCTGCTGCTGTCCAACCTGGACGATGCCAAGGCCTTCAACGGCGGCACCATCACCCTCAACGGTGCGGTGGCCGGCCTGACCACCACGGTCGGCTCGGCGGCGCGCCAGGCCAAGTACGCGGCCGATGCGCAGGACGTGATCCAGAGCAGCGCACAGGACGCGCGCGACTCGCTGTCCGGCGTCAACCTCGACGAGGAAGCGGCGGACATGCTGCGGCTGCAGCAGGCCTACCAGGCGGCCTCGCGCCTGATCTCCACCGCCGACACCCTGTTCCAGTCCATCCTGAGCGCGGTCCGATGAGCAATCGCATCTCCAGCGGCATGATCTTCAATCAGTCGCTCAACACCATGCTCGGCAAGCAGGCGACGATCTCGCACCTGCAGCAACAGCTCTCCACCGGTCAGCGCATCGTCAGTGCGGCCGACGATCCGGTCGCCGCGGGCACCGCGGTCAGCCTGGACCGCACGGTGGCCGCGCTGGCGCGCTTCGGCGACAACGCCAACAACGTGCAGAATCGGCTCAACCTGCAGGAAAACTCGCTGGCGCAGGCCGGCGACCTGATGGCGCGGGTCAAGGATCTGACGGTGGAAGCCAATAGTTCGGCGCTGACCACGCCCGACCGCAAGGCCATCGCCGCGGAGCTGAAGACCCTGCACGACAGCCTGCTGAGCCTGTCCAACAGCACCGACGGCTCCGGCCGCTACCTGTTCGGCGGCACCGCCGACGATGCGGCCCCGTTCGCCGTGGTCTCGGGCAACGTGGTCTACAGCGGCAACCAGACCCAGCGCAGCGTGGAAGTGGCACCGGACACCAAGGTCTCCGACACCCTGCCCGGCAGCGAGATCTTCATGCGCGTACCCACCGGCGACGGCACCGTGGACGCGCATGCGGCCGCCGGCAACACCGGCACCGGCCTGCTGCTGGATTTCAGCCGCGACGGCTCCGGCAGCGCCTGGAACGGCGGCAGCTACAGTGTCGTGTTCACCGCCGCCACCACCTACGAGGTGCGCGACAGCAGTGGCGCGGTGGTCAACACCGGCACCTATGCCGCCGGCGAGAGCATCGGCCTGCCCGGCTTGAAGATGCGTGTGGACGGCGCCCCCGCCGCCGGCGACAGCTTCCAGATCGGCGCCTCGACCACCAAGGACGTGTTCTCCACCATCAGCAACCTGGTCAACCTGCTCAACACCGATCCGATCACCCCGGCCGCCAAGGCTGCCCTGCAGAATGGTCTGCAGTCGTCGATGCGCGACATCACCCAGGCCTCGTCGAAGATGATCGATGCGCGCGCCGCCGGCGGCGCCCAGCTCGCGGCGATCGACAACGCCACCGACCTGCGCGCCTCCAACGACGTGACCCTGAAGACCACCCTGTCCTCGCTGCGCGACCTCGACTACGCACAGGCGATCTCCCAGTACCAACTGGAACAGTCGGCGCTGAAAGCGGCACAGACCATCTTTACCCAGATGCAAAGGATGTCGCTGTTCGACCGGCTCGGCTGATCGGCGATATACCGGATATACAGAAAGGCCCGGAGCGCGGCAACGCTTCCGGGCCTTTCGCGTTATACAAAGATCGTCATCGCCGCTGGATAGGTAGACAACGCGCAGGCAGCCCTAAAGTTTGCCGAAGTGCGGCCGAGAAAGGCTCTCCGCGGTATTCCTGGTGTTTTGCGCATCGCCGGAACGGCAAATTTTCTGCAGTAAATCGCTAAAGGTTGCGAGCCTGTCGCCGTTACTTATATCACCAGCCGCACTGGCCAAATTGATGGCCCCCTGCGGAGACTCCAGGCACCAACCGGTTGCCGGACAAATCGCTTAGAGGAGATATCAAAATGGCACAGGTCATCAATACCAACGTAATGTCGCTGAACGCTCAGCGGAACCTCAACACCACCAGCGCCAGCCTGGCGACGACGATCCAGCGCCTGTCCTCGGGCCTGCGCATCAACAGCGCCAAGGACGACGCGGCCGGTCTGGCGATCTCCGAGCGCTTCACCACCCAGATCCGCGGCCTGGACGTGGCCTCGCGCAACGCCAACGACGGCATCTCGCTGGCGCAGACCGCCGAAGGCGCGATGGTCGAAATCGGCAACAACCTGCAGCGTATCCGCGAACTGGCGGTGCAGTCGGCCAACGCCACCAACTCCACCACCGACCGTGGCGCGCTGAACTCGGAAGTCAAGCAGCTGGCCTCGGAAATCGATCGCGTCTCCAGCCAGACCAACTTCAACGGCACCAAGCTGCTGGACGGCTCCTTCTCCGGCGCACTGTTCCAGGTCGGCGCCGACGCCGGCCAGACCATCGGCATCAACAGCATCGTCAACGCCAGCGCCGCCTCGCTGGGCAAGGCCGGCTTCGCCGCCACCCAGACCACCACCAACGCCCTGGCCTCGGGTACCGCCACCGCCAGCGGCAGCTTCTCCGGCATGGTCGTCAACGGCGTCAGCATCGCCTCGGTCTCGGTGGCCGTCGGCGACGTGGACACCGATGTGGCCAAGAAGATCGCCTCGGCGATCAACGACAAGCTGGCCCAGACCGGCGTGTACGCCTCGCTGGACAGCAGCAACAAGCTGAAGCTGGAATCGGTCAAGGGCGGCCAGGACTTCTCGTTCACCGCGGGCAGCGCCACCGGTGCCACCGGCATCACCTTCGACCAGAGCGGCATCGCCGCCACTGCCACTGCCGCCGCGGGCACCACCAACTTCCTGAAGGACGTGGACATCTCGACCTTCCAGGGCGCGCAGAAGGCGTTGAGCATCATCGACAACGCGCTGACCTCGGTGAACTCCTCGCGTGCGGACATGGGTGCGATCCAGAACCGCTTCACCTCCACCATCGCCAACCTGAGCTCCACCTCGGAGAACCTGTCGGCCTCGCGCAGCCGCATCCGCGATACCGACTACGCCAAGGAAACCGCCGAGCTGACCCGCACGCAGATCCTGCAGCAGGCCGGCACCGCGATGCTGGCTCAGGCCAAGCAGGCCCCGCAGAGCGTGCTGAGCCTGCTCCAGGGCTAAGCGTCGCCAGCCGCATTGCGCCACCGAGGCCCCTCCGCAAGGAGGGGCCTTTTTTGTTTCCTCTTCCCGCGACGGGCCGTCGCATCCCGGAGGAAGCGTCATCTCCGCGCGTTGCCGGTCCTCGACGCCGAAGGCGAGCGCTGCCATGACTGGCAGGGCGACGGCCAGCTGACAGCGTGGCCACGCTATTCGCGGCGATCCCGTGCATGCGACCCGTTATGCGGGATCGACGGGAGACAGCCATGGCCACCGACCGCCTGCGCTGTCGCGCGACACGTGACCAGTGGGCTGGATGGCGGTCAGCAGTTGGCGATGACCGTGGCCGCACTTCAAGATCGCCTGTCATGCGTCATCAACGCAGTGCACGACCTGAAAGCGCGCCGGCATTGCCTACATCGCCGGACAACCGACGCTCCTTCTACTTCATAGTCATGGACGGCCGTAAGGCGATCAGACAGGTAGAGGGAGAGATGGCCAAGCCCTCGCGTCGCGATGCGCTGCGTACCGGCAGGTCAAGCGTTCGCGTCGTCGACGCGACACACGATCGAGAACATCGCGCGCATCGCCCTCGGCGCGATCCAGGCCGCTCTTTCCCCGACTTGTGCAAGACGCCTAAAGTTTGACGAAGCGCGGCCGAAACAAGCCTTTCGCCGCGTTTCTGGTGTCACGCAAATCGCCGAAACGCCAAATTTTCGGCAGTAAATCCCTAAAGGTTGCGCACCGACTGCCGTTACTTATACCAGCAGCGGCACTGGCCAATTGATGGCCCCCTGCGGAGGCTCCAGGCACCAATGGGTTGCCGGACAAATCGCTTAGAGGAGATATCAAAATGGCACAGGTCATCAATACCAACGTAATGTCGCTGAACGCTCAGCGGAACCTCAACACCACCAGCGCCAGCCTGGCGACGACGATCCAGCGCCTGTCCTCGGGCCTGCGCATCAACAGCGCCAAGGACGACGCGGCCGGTCTGGCGATCTCCGAGCGCTTCACCACCCAGATCCGCGGCCTGGACGTGGCCTCGCGCAACGCCAACGACGGCATCTCGCTGGCGCAGACCGCCGAAGGCGCGATGGTCGAAATCGGCAACAACCTGCAGCGTATCCGCGAACTGGCGGTGCAGTCGGCCAATGCGACCAACTCCACCACCGACCGCGGCGCGCTGAACTCGGAAGTCAAGCAGCTGGCCTCGGAAATCGACCGCGTCTCCAGCCAGACCAACTTCAACGGCACCAAGCTGCTGGACGGCTCCTTCTCCGGCGCGCTGTTCCAGGTCGGCGCCGACGCCGGCCAGACCATCGGCATCAACAGCATCGTCAACGCCAGCGCCGCCTCGCTGGGCAAGGCCGGCTTCGCCGCCACCCAGACCACCACCAACGCCCTGGCCTCGGGTACCGCCACCGCCAGCGGCAGCTTCTCCGGCATGGTCGTCAACGGCGTCAGCATCGCCTCGGTCTCGGTGGCCGTCGGCGACGTGGACACCGATGTGGCCAAGAAGATCGCCTCGGCGATCAACGACAAGCTGGCCCAGACCGGCGTGTACGCCTCGCTGGACAGCAGCAACAAGCTGAAGCTGGAATCGGTCAAGGGCGGCCAGGACTTCTCGTTCACCGCGGGCAGCGCCACCGGTGCCACCGGCATCACCTTCGACCAGAGCGGCATCGCCGCCACTGCCACTGCCGCCGCGGGTACCACCAACTTCCTGAAGGACGTGGACATCTCGACCTTCCAGGGCGCGCAGAAGGCGCTGAGCATCATCGACAACGCGCTGACCTCGGTGAACTCCTCGCGCGCGGACATGGGTGCGATCCAGAACCGCTTCACGTCCACCATCGCCAACCTGAGCTCCACCTCCGAGAACCTGTCGGCTTCGCGCAGCCGCATCCGCGACACCGACTACGCCAAGGAAACCGCCGAGCTGACCCGCACGCAGATCCTGCAGCAGGCCGGCACCGCCATGCTGGCTCAGGCCAAGCAGGCGCCGCAGAGCGTGCTGAGCCTGCTCCAGGGCTAAGCGCGCGGCAAGCCGCGACGCACCGCCGAGGGCTTCTACGCCATTAGGAGCCCTCGAGCGGAAACGATATCAAACACGTTAAAACCAAGGCGTACAAATGGCACAGGTCATCAATACCAACGTAATGTCGCTGAACGCTCAGCGGAACCTCAATACCACCAGCGCCAGCCTGGCGACGACGATCCAGCGCCTGTCCTCGGGCCTGCGCATCAACAGCGCCAAGGACGACGCGGCCGGTCTGGCGATCTCCGAGCGCTTCACCACCCAGATCCGCGGCCTGGACGTTGCCTCGCGCAACGCCAACGACGGCATCTCGCTGGCGCAGACCGCCGAAGGCGCGATGGTCGAAATCGGCAACAACCTGCAGCGTATCCGCGAACTGGCGGTGCAGTCGGCCAACGCCACCAACTCCACCACCGACCGTGGCGCGCTGAACTCGGAAGTCAAGCAGCTGGCCTCGGAAATCGACCGCGTCTCCAGCCAGACCAACTTCAACGGCACCAAGCTGCTGGACGGCTCGTTCTCCGGCGCCCTGTTCCAGATCGGTGCCGACGCCGGCCAGACCATCGGCATCAACAGCATCGTCAACGCCAGCGCCGCCGCGCTGGGCAAGGCCGGCTTCGCCGCCACCCAGACCACCACCAACGCCCTGGCCTCGGGTACCGCCACCGCCAGCGGCAGCTTCTCCGGCATGGTCGTCAACGGCGTCAGCATCGCCTCGGTCTCGGTGGCCGTCGGCGACGTGGACACCAGCGTGGCCAAGAAGATCGCCTCGGCGATCAACGACAAGCTGGCCCAGACCGGCGTGTACGCCTCGGTGGACAGCAGCAACAAGCTGAAGCTGGAATCGGTCAAGGGCGGCCAGGACTTCTCGTTCACCGCGGGCTCGGCCACCGGCGCCACCGGCATCACCTTCGACCAGAGCGGCATCGCCGCCACTGCCACTGCCGCCGCGGGTACCACCAACTTCCTGAAGGACGTGGACATCTCGACCTTCCAGGGCGCGCAGAAGGCGCTGAGCATCATCGACAACGCGCTGACCTCGGTGAACTCCTCGCGCGCGGACATGGGTGCGATCCAGAACCGCTTCACCTCCACCATCGCCAACCTGAGCTCCACCTCGGAGAACCTGTCGGCCTCGCGCAGCCGCATCCGCGACACCGACTACGCCAAGGAAACCGCCGAGCTGACCCGCACGCAGATCCTGCAGCAGGCCGGCACCGCCATGCTGGCTCAGGCCAAGCAGGCGCCGCAGAGCGTGCTGAGCCTGCTCCAGGGCTAAGCACGGACGCACCGCAACGCACCACGGGGCCCCTCCGCAAGGAGGGGCCTTTTTTTGACGCCCTGGATGCGGCACAGGATTTGCATGGCACGGGGAGCCGTCGCAACGCGCAGGCGCCGCTCAAGAAGCGCTCCCGCGCGCCGATACTCCCCTCAGCCGCTGGCGCACCGCGTGCCGGCCACCTCAAGGACCGCCACCATGTCCACCACTGGAATCGGCTCAGGCCTGGACATTCCCAGCTTCGTCGCCAAACTGGTGGCGAAGGAACGCCAGCCGCAGGAAGACCGGATCAACCGCGACGGTACCGCTTCCAGCGCGCAACTGTCGTCCTTGAGCACGATCAAGAGCGCGCTGTCCAACCTGCAGACGGCGATGAGCACGGTGTCCGACAGCGCCGACAAGGGCGCCTACAAGGCGACCATCGACGACGGCGCCGGCTATACCGCCACCGTGACCTCCAGCGCCAACGCCGGCAAATACGGCATCGAGGTGGTGAAACTGGCGCAGTCGCAGAAACTGACCTCGTCGGCCTACGCCAGCGGCGCCGTCGTCGGTGGCGGCACCCTGACCATCGCCTACGGCAGCACCACGCTCAACATCAACGTCGATGCCGGCAGCAAGCTCAGCGACGTGGCCGCCTTCATCAACAAGGCCGCCAACGGTGCCGGCGTGACCGCCAGCGTGGTCACCGCCGACGATGGCGACCATCTGGTGCTCAACGCGGTCGACACCGGCACCAAGGGCGCCCTGACCATCACCACGTCCGGCGGCGACGGCGGCCTGGCCAAGCTCACCTACCCGCCCGGCAACAACGGCGGGCTGACCCAGACCATCGCCGCCGCCGACGCGGTGGTGAAAGTGGACGGCTTCCAGCGCACCTCCAGCAGCAACACCATCGCCGACCTGGTGCCCGGCGTGGCCATCAATCTCACCAAGGCCGTGGCCGGCACCAGCTTCAATCTCAACATCACCAACGACAACACCCCGCTGAAGGCCAATCTGACTGCCCTGGTCAGCGCCTACAACTCCGCCAACAGCGTGCTCAAGTCGTCCAGCGCCTACGACGCCACCAACAAGAAGGCCTCGCCGATGACCGGCGATGCGATGGTGCGCGGCCTGCAGCAGTCGCTGCGCCGGCTGGTCAGCGACAACGTGAGCGGCCTGATGGCGATGGGCGTGACCATCGACAAGGACGGGGTGATGAGCTTCGACAGCGCCAAGTTCGACACCGCGGCGGCCGCCGATCCGTCGGCGGCCAAGACCCTGCTCGGCAACAACGGCAGTTTCGGTACCGGCATGAGCACGCTGCTGAAGAGCAACCTGGACAGCACCAGCGGCACGCTGACCCAGCGGACCGACGCGATCAACAAGCACATCGCCGACCTGACCGACCAACTCGGCGATCTCGACAAGCGCATGCAAGCGCTGAGCGACCAGTACACCGCGCGCTTCACGGCGATGGAGACGCTGGTGACGCAGATGCAGAGCGTGAGCGACGGTTTGGCCAAGCAGTTCAAATGACGCACAGGCGGCCGCGCGGCTCAAGTCGAGACGCGTGGCGGCCGATAGAAAGAGTATCGACAGTCATTACGGATTGGCCGCAGCAACCGCAGCGTCGCCGCTCACCGGCGCGGCGCGGAGGCCAGCCGATCCACCCGAGGAGTTTTCCATGTACGGTTCCAGCCGCCAGTACGCCGAGCAATATCGCAAGATGGGCATTTCCACCAGCGTCACCGATGCCGATCCGCACAAGCTGGTCGCCATGCTGTTCGCCGGCGCCTGCCAGCGCATCCGCCAGGCCCAGGCCTGCCTCGCGCAGGGCGACCAGGCACGCAAGGGCAAGGCGATCGGCGAGGCCTGCGCCATCGTCGGCCATCTCAACGGCTCGCTCGACCACGAGGCCGGCGGCGAGATCGCCGGCAATCTGTCGGCGCTCTACGACTACGTGATGCACCGGCTGACCGAAGCCAACCTGCACAACGACGATGCCGCGCTGACCGAAGCGCTGGAACTGCTCAGCGAGATCGACGCGGCCTGGGCCGCCATTCCCGCGCAGCAGCGCGAACTGGCCACGGCGAACGCGTCGTGAACATCCAGCTCGCCGACCTGCACAACGACCTGCACGAGTTGCGCGAGGTCCTGCGTGGCGACGACTACGCGCTGGCCCAGGCCATGGTCGCCGACCACGCGCGGCACCTGCAGGCGTATCTGCAGCAGGACGGCGCCGACCGCTCGCGCGAGGCATTGAAGCCGTTGCTGGCCCTGCAGCAGGCGGTGACCGCGCAGATGCGCATGGAGCGCGACCATGCCGCGGCTTGGCTGCGCAGCAGCCGCCAGTCCAGCCACGCCGCGCGGCTCTATTCGCAGGCCGGAATGCTGGGATGAACACCGGCTCGGACGGCGCGGCGCAGCACCCGGCCGACGCCGAGCTGTTCCACGACACCCTCAGTTGCGAACTGGCGCTGCCGGCGGATTTCCGCCTGGGCAACGGCGCCGGCCGGCTCGCTGCCGGCGAAGCGCTGTTGCGCAGCCTGGCGCAGATCGAGGATCTGCGCGGCGAGGACGGCAGCGACGACCGCAGCGAGTCCACCGCGCAGACCCAGCGGATGGAGGCCAAGCTCGACCTGATGCTGGTGCTGCTGGGCCGGCTGGCCCGCCAGCACGAGGATGCCCTGCCGCTGCGGCCGCTGTGCTGGTCGCGCCGGGGCGTGCGGCTGGAGCTGGGCGCGCGCTCGGGCGCCGCGGCCGGCGCCGCCGGCCTGCTGCGCCTGCAGCCCTCGGACTGGCTCCCGGACCACCTGGAACTGCCGGTACGGGTGCTGGCCGAGGCCGCCACCGCGGGCGTCGTGCAACTTTGGCTACGGTTCGAGACACAGCCGCCGGGCCTGGAAGAGGCCGTGGAACGCCACCTGTTCCGGCTGCACCGCCGGCAGATCGCCGACAGCCGGCGCGCGCGCTGAGCCGGCACACCGCCCCCCGGACCGCCGCGGCGAGGTTGGCGGCGGCGGGCGGCTCGGCTAATGTGCGGCTCTGAATAGAAGGACCTGCACCGTGCGAGTCATCATCGTCGACGATCACACCCTGGTACGCGCCGGCCTGAGCCGGCTGCTGCAGACGTTTGCGGACGTCGACGTGGTCGCCGAGGCCAGCAACGCGCAACAGGCCGTGGACCTGGCCACCCTGCACCGCCCCGACCTGGTGCTGATGGACCTGTCCCTGCCGGGGCGCAGCGGCCTGGACGCGCTCACCGACGTGCTGCACAGCTCGCCCAAGACCCGGGTGGTGATGATGTCGATGCACGACGACCCGGTGCATGTGCGCGATGCGCTGGACCGTGGCGCCACCGGCTTCGTGGTCAAGGACGCCGCCCCGCTGGAGCTGGAGCTGGCGTTGCGCGCGGCCAGCGCCAACCAGGTGTTCCTGAGCCCGCAGATCTCCTCCAAGATGATCGCGCCGATGCTCGGCCGCGAGCGCCCGGTCGGCATCGCCGCACTGTCGCCGCGGCAGCGCGAGATCCTGCGCCAGATCGGCCGCGGCCAGAGCAACAAGGAAATCGCCTCGGACCTGGGCATCAGCGTCAAGACCGTCGAGACCCACCGCGCGCGGATGATGGAATCGCTGGGCTGCCGCCGCGCCAACGATCTGGTCCTGCTGGCCGCACGCCACCAGGGCGAGCTGAGCTGAACTGGGGACGGCATCCCGACACGGGACATTGGCATGGCGCTTGCCTTAATCGGTCAGCAGGCGTGACGCTTCCGCCGGACCCCGCTGCATCAGGCATTTCGCCGTCGACTGTCCGGCGCCCACGCGCCGCATGTCGGGAAATCCCTGACACCCTGTCGGGAATTTGACTACCCTACTCAGGAACACCCCGATTCTGTTACCGTCGGGCGACAAGCACTATGCGTTCCACGGGCGCCAGAGGGTTGGCGCCGAACCGAGGAAGTCCGCATGAAGCCGACCGTTTCCGCCCAACTGGGCCAGCAACTGCATCTGACCCCGCAACTGCTGCAGTCGATCCGGCTGCTGCAGCTCGATGGCATGCAACTGGAACTGGAAATCCGCCGCGCGCTGGAGACCAATCCATTGCTTGAGTTGGAAGAGCCCGAGGGCGTGATCGAGCCGGTGGTCAAGCACGAGGATGCGGCGCTGGAAACCGCGGCATTCGACGAACTGCCCGAATCCTCGATGTGGGACATCCCGGCCGCCGGCTGGAACGACGGCGAAGACGACCGCATGCAGCGCATCGCCGCGGGCGAGTCGACCGATCCGCACCTGCGCGTGCTGCAGCGGCTGGCCCTGGAACTGCCGGCGGCGGAACTGGCGGCGGCCGCGTTCTGGCTGGAACACTGCGACGATGCCGGCTACCTGGACGGCGCGCTGGATACCCTGCAGCAACTGGCCAGCGCCCGGCTGGGCCTGTCGGTGGCGCAGGCCGAAGCCGTCCGCCAGCGCCTGCTGCACGGCGACCCGGGCGGCCTCGGCGCCTGCGACCTGCGCGAGTGCCTGCAGGCGCAGCTGAGCGACCTGCCCGGCCGCGTGCCCGGCCGCCACCTGGCCGCGCGCATCCTCGCCGGCGACCTCGACCTGCTCGCCAGCCACGACTACGCCCTGCTCGGTCGCCAGCTCGACGCCGAGACCGACGACGTGCGCGAGGCGGTGCGGCTGATCCTGTCGCTGCAGCCGCGGCCCGGCGACTGCCTGCAGCCGCAGGATCTGGGCCATGTCCTGCCGGACGTGGTCGCCTGGCACGCCGACGGCACCTGGCGTGTCGCGCTGAACCCGGCCACCACCCACCGCGTCACCGTCAACCCGATGCACGAGCGCGCCCTGGCCGAGGCCGGCGACGCCGCGCAGCCGCTGCGCGAGATGCTGCAGGAAGCGCGCTGGCTGACCCGCGGCCTGTCGATGCGCTACGAGACCCTGCTGCGCACCACCCGCGCCATCGTCGAGCGTCAGTCGGCGTTCCTGGTCAAGGGCGAGGAAGCGATGGCGCCGCTGACCCTCAAGGAAGTGGCCGAGGCGATCGGCATGCACGAGTCGACCATTTCCCGCATCACCACCGGCAAGTACCTGCAGACCCCGCGCGGCACGTTCGAGCTGAAGCACTTCTTCGCCGTGCGCCTGGAAGGCGCGGCGGTGTCCGGCCAGGCGGTGCGCGCCATGGTCCGGCGCCTGATCGAATCCGAGCCGGCGGGGCGGCCGCTGGCCGACGAGGCCATCGCCGGGCTGCTGTCGCGACAGGGCGTGAACGTGGCAAGGCGCACTGTCGCCAAGTATCGTGAACAATTGGACATCGCTCCCGCACGCGAACGCCGCCGCGGCAGCAAACCGCTGCTGGCCCGTGCGGGCTAAGGAAAAACGACGCATATGAACAAACTGTCCGTGCTTCTGGTCGACGACCACGAAGGTTTCATCAACGCCGCCATGCGCCACTTCCGCAAGCTCGACTGGATGGAAGTGATCGGCAGCGCCGCCAATGGCCTGGAGGCCATCGAGCGGTCCGAGTCGTTGCGCCCGCAGGTGGTGCTGATGGACCTGGCCATGCCCGAGATGGGCGGTCTGCAGGCCACGCGCCTGATCAAGACCCAGGATCAGGCACCCTACATCGTGATCGCCAGCCATTTCGACGATGCCGAGCACCGCGAGCACGCCATGCGCGCCGGTGCCGACAACTTCGTCAGCAAGCTGTCCTACATCCAGGAAGTGATGCCGATCCTGGAGGGACTTCGGACCGAAGGAGTGCCGGCATGAGCGAATCGCGGATCCTGGTGATCGATGACGACGCGGTGCGCGCCGAGCGGACCGTCAGCCTGCTCGAATTCATGGACCTCAACCCGCGTTGGGTCACCGACGTGGCCGACGTCCAGCCCGGCCGGCATCGGCAGACCGAGTGGATGGCGATCCTGGTCGGCGGGCTCGACGACCAGGACCAGGCCGATGCCTTCTTCGGCTGGGTGGCGCGCAGTTCGCTGCCGCCGCCGGTGCTGCTGCTCAACGGCGATGCGCAGGCCTTCGCGCAGCGCCATGGCCTGCACGAAGCCAACGTGTGGCAGTTGGAAGCGCCGCTGCGCCACGCGCAGCTGGAAACCCTGCTGCGCCGCGCCAGCCTCAAGCGCCTGGACGCCGAGCACCAGGCCGGTGCCGCGCAGGACAACGGCCCGACCGGCACCAGCGCCGCGGTGACCCGCCTGCGCCGGCTGATCGACCAGGTCGCCGCCTTCGACACCACCGTGCTGGTACTGGGCGAGTCCGGCACCGGCAAGGAAGTGGTGGCGCGGGCGATCCACCAGCAGTCGCCGCGCCGCGACGGTCCGTTCGTGGCGATCAACTGCGGCGCAATCCCGCCGGATCTGCTGGAAAGCGAACTGTTCGGCCACGAAAAGGGGTCCTTCACCGGCGCGCTGAGCGCGCGCAAGGGCCGTTTCGAGATGGCCGAGGGGGGCACCCTGCTGCTCGACGAGATCGGCGACATGAGCCTGCCGATGCAGGTCAAGTTGTTGCGCGTCCTGCAGGAGCGCAGCTTCGAGCGGGTCGGCGGCAACGTGACCATCCGCTGCAACGTGCGGGTGATCGCCGCGACCCACCGCAACCTGGAAGAACGCATCGCCGGCAACCAGTTCCGCGAGGACCTGTTCTACCGGCTCAACGTGTTCCCGATCGAGATGCCGGCGTTGCGCGAACGCAGCGACGACCTGCCGGCGCTGGTGCACACCATCGCCGCGCAACTGGCGCGGACCGGACGCGGCGAAGTGCGCTTCTCCGAAGAGGCCTTGCAGGCGCTGCGCAGCTACGAGTGGCCGGGCAACGTGCGCGAGCTGACCAATCTGGTCGAGCGCCTGGCGGTGCTGCACCCGGGCGGTCTGGTGCGGGTGCAGGACCTGCCGGCACGCTACCGCGGCGACTTCGCCTCGTCCATCGACGTCTCGGCCCCGCCGGCGCCGATCGCAACGGATCCGCGGCGGGTGCCCAACGTGGTCGACCTGCACGTCGGCGGCAAGCCGGGAACGGACGCGGATGCCCCGGCCCAGGCCGCGGCGACGCTGCCGGAAAGCGGCCTGGACCTGCGCGGGCACATGGCCAACATCGAGCTGGCGCTGATCAACGAGGCGCTGGAGCGCACCCAGGGCGTGGTTGCGCATGCGGCGCAGCTGCTGGGCCTGCGGCGCACCACCCTGGTCGAGAAGCTGCGCAAGTACGGCATCGACCGCGACCAGACCGAACTGGCTAGCTGAGCCGGCGCACGGCGTCGGGTGCGGCCGCACCCGACGCGCCCCTTGTCCCTCGGAACGCCACGCCCTCTTCCCTTTCCTCGTCACCTGCCGGTCCGACGCGGGCGCTGTCGCAGCGCGCGCGCTCGCGGCGGCCAAGCCAGGTTTCGCCTGCACCGCATCCCGATCGGCACCGCCGGCAGTGGACAGGCACCTTTGGCATGTGGCTTGCTTCACGTTTCCACAGCACCGGGCGGCACGTTCCGCACCGGGGACTTCCACCCGTCGCCAGGCAGGTCCCATGTCCATCCCCGTCACCAGTCCGCTGCTGCCGCCCCTGGAGGCGTTCGTCCCCTACCTGGAGCAGATCTGGCGCAGCCGCATCCTGACCAACGGCGGCGACATGCACCGCGCACTGGAGAAGGCGCTGGCCGAATATCTGGGGGTCAATCACCTGGCACTGCTGACCAACGGCACCCTGGCGCTGCTGACCGCGCTGCAGGCGCTGCGCATCACCGGCGAGGTGATCACCACGCCATACTCGTTCGTCGCCACCGCGCATTCGCTGCTGTGGCGCGGCATCAAGCCGGTGTTCGTGGACATCGATCCGCAGACCATGAACCTGGATCCGCTCAAGATCGAGGCGGCGATCACCCCGCACACCACCGCGATCATGCCGGTGCACTGCTATGGCACGCCTTGCGACACCAGCGCGATCGAGCGTATCGCCGATACCTACAACCTCAAGGTCATCTACGACGCCGCGCATGCGTTCGGGGTCAAGGACGCCGGCGGCTCGATCCTGCGCCACGGCGACCTCAGCGTGCTCAGCTTCCACGCCACCAAGGTGTTCAACACCTTCGAGGGCGGCGCCATCGTCTGCCCGGACGCCAAGACCTACCAGCGCATCAGCCGCCTGAAGAACTTCGGCTTCGTCGACGAGACCACGGTGGTGGCCACCGGCATCAACGGCAAGATGAGCGAGATCAACGCCGCCTTCGGGCTGCTGCAACTGCAGCACATCGACGACGCACTGGCGCAGCGCGGGGCGATCGACGCGCAGTACCGTCGGCGCCTGGCGCAGGTGCCGGGGATCCGCTGCCTGGCGCCGCGGGAACCGGGACTGTCCAACTACGCCTCGTTCCCGATCCTGGTCGAGGACGCCTTCCCGCTGGTGCGCGACGAACTGCACCGGCTGCTGCGCAGCCACGACATTCTGGTGCGCCGCTATTTCTACCCGCTGATCAGCGACTTCCCGATGTACCGCGGCCTGCCCTCCTCGGCCCCGGCCGGCCTGCCGGTGGCGCGGCAGATGGCCGAGCGCGTGCTGTGCCTGCCGATCTTTCCCGGACTGGCGGCCGAGCAGGTGGACGCCATCGTCGACCTGATCGCCGCGGCGGGCGGCGTCATGCCCGCGCGCCCTTCCTCTTCCGCTAGCATCACCGCCCCTCCCTCCTTCGCCCAACCCGTGGAACCCGCAGCATGAGCCAAGACACGTTTATCGAGAATTTCCTGTCCGCGACCGATTTTCAGAATCCGGTCGAGGTGACCATGGACACGGTGCTGCGCGAACTGCCGGAATGGGATTCGCTGGCCGCACTGGGTGTGATCGTGATGTTCGATACGGACTACGGCAAGACCATCACCGGCGAGCACCTGGCCGCCGTGGTCACCCTGGGCGATCTGTACAAGCTGACAGGGGCGTAACATGCCGACCTCCACGCTGCGTAACGTACGCTTCGCCGGCATGGCGACCTGCGTTCCCAAGCGCGTCGTCTCCAATCTCACCGATTGCCGGCCGCAGATCCGCTCTGAGCGCGAGCGGCTGGTGCGCAATATCGGCATCGAGACGCGGCGCATGGCCGCCGAATGGCAGTGCTTCTCCGATCTGGCCTTCGACGCGGCGCAAGTACTGCTGGAGCGCCTGCAGTGGCAGCGTGAGGAGGTCGATGCGTTGATCGTGGTCACCCAGTCGCCGGACTACCCGATCCCGGCCACGGCGATCATCCTGCAGGACCGCCTGGGCCTGTCGCACGCCACCATCGCCTTCGACGTCAACCTGGGCTGCTCGGCCTACCCGTTCGGCATCAACCTGCTCGGCTCGATGATCGCCGCTGGCGGCGTCAAGAAAGGCTTGCTGCTGGTCGGCGACCGCAGTGCCAACCTCGAGGACCCGATCTTCTCCGACTCCGGTACCGCCACCGCACTGGAATTCAGTGCCGACGCCGCGCCGATGCACTTCGACCTCAATAGCGATGGCAGCGGTTACCGCGCGATCATCCTGCCGGTCGGCGGCCACCGCGAACCGGTCGGAGTGCAGCACCTGATCCCGTACCGAGCCGACGAGCACGACCGCTGGCACCGTGGTACCGACCTGCAACTGGACGGCGTGGCGGTACTGAGCTTCTCCACCCAGCGGGTGCCGCCGGCGGTGCAGAAGCTGCTCGACTACAGCGGCGTGTCCAAGGACGAGGTCGATTACTTCGTGTTCCACCAGGCCAACCGGATGATCAACGAGACCATCCGCAAGAAGCTCGGCCTGCCGCCGGAAAAGGTGCCCTCCACCTTGCACGATTTCGGCAACACCAGCGGCGCCTCGCTGCCGGTGACCATGACCGCGCGGATCAACAGAGAACTGGAAGAAGGCGGCAAGCGCGTGCTGTTGTGCGGCTTCGGCATCGGCCTCTCCTGGGGAAGCTGCCTGGTCGATATCGACGGCGCGGTGTTTCCGGATCTCATCGAGTCGTGAGTCCTGTGACCGATCCATTCTCGCTCGAAGGCAAGCGCATCCTGGTCACCGGTGCCTCCTCCGGCATCGGCCGCCAGGTCGCCCTCTGCTGCGCGCAGATGGGCGCGCAGGTCCTCATTACGGGAAGACACCAGGACCGGCTCGCATCCACGCTGGACGATATGCCTGCTGGCGGGCATGCATCGATCCAGGCGGATCTGGACCGGCAAGAGGACATCGATCGACTGGTGGCCGAGTGCGGCCTCCTGCATGGTGTGGTCAACGCGGCCGGGATTTCTCGCTTGGTACCGGTGCGATTGATCAATCGTTCGCACCTAGAAGACACCTTTTCAAGCAATACATTCGCACCTACCCTGTTGACGCGGGGGTTACTGGCGAAGAAGCGTATCGCCGCCGGCGGGTCCCTCGTGTTCATCTCATCGGTGGCTTCACATATCGGCCCCATGGCCAGCAGCGCTTACGCCTCCAGCAAAAGCGCCCTGCTCGGCATGGTGCGATCGCTTGCCCAGGAGGTCGGCAAGCACGGCATCCGCGCCAACTGCATTGCGCCTGGCTACGTTCGCACGCCATTGCTGGAAGGACTTCAGGGCAGTGGAGGCAACATGGAAGGTCTGTTCAAGCTGACGCCATTGGACATGGGGGAACCGGAAGACGTCGCGTATGCGGCAGTCTTCTTTCTAGCCGACGCAAGCCGCTGGATCACCCGCAACTACTTCATCGTCGATGGCGGCCTGACCGTCCCCATGGACATCTACGCATGAAGAATCCGACGCTCGCTGCATTCTCGCTCCATGAAAAGACCATTCTGGTCACCGGCGCGTCCTCCGGTCTGGGACGGCAGATCGCCATCGCCTGCGCCAGACGCGGCGCGCGCATGGTCCTCACCGGGCGCAACGCGGAACGTCTCGACGAGACATTGGGCCAACTTGAGGGTGATGGCCATCTTCGCGTCGTCTCCGACCTGACCCACTCCGACCAGCGCGAAACGCTGGTACGCGAGGCGGGCGAGGCCATCCACGGCGTTGTGCATTGTGCAGCCGTGCAAAAGCATTGCCCGATCAGGCAACTGACCGAGGCCGCGATGACCGACATCTACACGACCAATTTTCTGGCGCCAGTGATGCTTACGCAACGCCTGCTCCAGGCCAATGCCATCGTCCCGCAAGGCTCGATCGTGTTCATGCTGTCCACCGCGGCGCATCTTGGGACACGTGGCGTCGGCCCCTACTCGGCCATGAAGGCCGGCCTGGTCGGCATCATCAAATGCCTGGCGCTGGAGCAGGCCAAGCGCAGAATTCGCGTCAACGGGATTTCTCCATCCGCAGTCGCCACGCCCATGTGGAGCACGGAACAACTCGAAGCGCAGAAATCCAGGCATCCGTTAGGACTGGGCGAGCCCCAGGACGTGGCCAATGCAGCGGTGTATCTGCTAGCGGACGCGAGCCGTTGGGTGACTGGAACGAGCCTGGTCATGGATGGCGGGTCCATCCTGTGACCCACCCGGTACTCATCATCGGCGCAGGTGGCTGGGGACGCGAAGTGCTGGCGCAGATGCTTGGCGACCCGGACTGCGGAACGAAATGGCAGCCGCAGGGCTTCCTGGATACCCGCCCACATGTTCTCGATGGCACCGATTGCAAATTGCCCATCGTAGGCGAGCCCGCCGCGCACCATCCACTCCCGGAACAACGCTTCGTCTGCGCGATTGGAGATCCACACGCCCGCGAGCGGTATGCAACACCGCTACTGGAAAAAAACGCAGAGTTCATTCCGATCATTACCGGGGCCTTCCTTAGTCCGCAGGTCCATATCGGCGTGGGTTGCATTCTCTGCCATCGTGTTCAGCTCAGCCCCAACGTACGGCTGGGCGATTTCGCCAACATCCACGCCAACACCATGCTCGGGCACGACGTGCAGGTGGGGCGTTATGCCCAGATCGGAGCGATGACGTTCGTCGGTGGAGGCGCATCCATTGGCGACTACGCCACGGTGCATCCGCATGCCACCATTCTGCCTGGCATCCGAATCGGCGATGGCGCCATCATCGGCGCAGGATCGGTTGTAGTGAAGGACGTCCCCGACGGTGCAAGCGTGTTCGGCAATCCTGCGAAGCTGATCTTTAGCAAAGATTCTTGAGAGACCCTGCCCCGATGCTTTCACGAATGCAGCCACGCTACTACCTGTCCCAGGACATCTTCGCGCTCGAGCAACGCAAGATCTTTCGCAAGCTGTGGATCTTCGCTGGCCTGAAAACGCTGCTTCCCGAGAACAACTGCTTCATCACCCGCAAGATCGGCGGAGTGCCGGTCGTCATCCAGAATTTCCAGGGGAGGCTGCGTGCGTTCGAGAACGTCTGTCTACACCGAAGCGCGATGCTGCAGACCGCGGCAGTGGGAAGGCGGCCGTTGGTATGCCCTTACCATGCCTGGAAGTACGATGCGGATGGCTGTGTCGCCAACATTCCCGATTGCGAGGCAGTGTACGGCTTCAGCGACGCGGAAAAACGCGGTATGAAGCTACGCGAGTTCGCGCTGCGCGAGGTGGGAAACCTGTTGTTCGTCAACGTCGACGACTCCCCCCTGCCTTTCGAATCGCAGTTTTCTCCAGACTTCTTGATGTCGCTTGAGAGCAGCTCCAATGCCTACGATACCGAAGTGATGGTGACCACGTGGCATGGCCGCTTCAACTGGAAACTGGCGTACGAAAACTTGCGCGACGCCAATCACCCTCGCTTCGTTCACCCCAAAAGCCTTGCCAAGACCGTCGACTTCGTCGCACACGTCGACCGCGCGCTGCTGGAAGAAACCAAGTTGCCGCTGGCCGACACATCCGTCGCCGGACTGCGAAAGGAAATGTCGCGATTCAGCACCGGCGGCGCCGACGCCGCCATTCATGGCATGAAGCACTTCGGGTGGCACGAGAAAGTGGACCGCTGGGGCGATCAGGATGTCTACTACAACTGGCTGACGTTCCCGAACATGCACATCGCCAGCGCCAACGGCGGGCACTCGTTCACGCTGGAAAATCACATTCCGATCTCCGCAAACCAGACGGATGTCGAAATCTACTGGTTCACGGCACGAAAAAGACAAGCCTATGCCGGATCGCACCAGGTGCTACTCGCACAGATGCACGGCAGCAAGCTAGTCGTCGGCGAAGACATCGAGATCATGGAACAAGTTCAGGCGGCGCTGCACACGGATGCGCCAGTGCCTCAGCAAGGCGACTATGAGGCGTTCAATCGGCTGATCGAGCGCTGGTACACCACCATGATGGAGAAGAACGATGGAATCTAAGTGGATCGTGGGTGGTGGCCCCTTTCTCGATCTGGTTTTCCGCATGTGGCAGCAGGCCCGGCCCGATCAGCCATTGCAACGGCTGGAGGTTCCACAGGGCCCCGACTACCGTTTCGACTTTTCCGCTCTCGACGTTATTGCCGCGGACAACGGTGGGGTTTTCGTGGCATTCGATCAACGCTTCGGAAACTTCAAACGCATGGAACTGATGCAGGCGGTGATGGAACGTGGGTGGCGCATGGATCCATTCGTGCATCCGACCGCGGTCGTCGACAAAGGCACCAGCATCGGACCGAACAGCTTCATCGGTCCCGCCACCGTGGTCGATCCTGACTGCAAGATCGACTACAACACCGTGATCCTGTCCGGTGCGCACGTCGGCTACGGCAGCCGCATCAAATCTTCGTGCTGGCTCGACCACGGTGTCCATCTGGCGGATAACGTCGAACTCGGCAGCCATTGCACGCTGCACTGTGGCGTCATCCTGCAGCATGGAATCAAGGTGGGCAGAGGCTGCGAACTCGGGTGGCCGCAAGTGTACCGTCACGACATCCCCCCAAGAACCGTGTTCGACAGCCGCTACGATGAACCCATCCACGTCTACGGCAAGTAAACCGCTACGCTAGCATCCGCGAATCCCGATACTGAGCGATTTGCTGTGCCGCGCAATCGAAGCGGCTGCGTTGTTTCGTGGACTACCGCTAGAGCATGCGTCATGCCGTGACTTAGGGCTGGGATGTATGCACGGCGCCCACCTAGCGCGCTTCGCTACGATCGAAGATGGGTGCTTCGCGCCGTAATCTGTGGCCCCTAGTGATGCGACACCCGTTGCTCTGTCTTCCCAACATGTGCGCCTGTGAGCGCACCCTTTTTGAGTGAGCCCATGAACGACTCTGTGGCCGCGCTTCAGCGCGAAGCGGACCTGATCGACGACTGCAAGCGCGCCGGCGGCGCAATTTTCCTGGCTCCCAGCTCCAGCCTCGGCAGCCTCTTCGCGGCCCGTGCGGCCGCCCTGATCGCCGAGCGCGCGCCCGGCACTCGCATCGTGGCTCTCGACGATCTGCTACACGAACGCCGCATCGCCAATGCGGGTTTCGACGACGTGCGGCCGACCAGCGCGTTCCTACGCGATCCGGATTTGGCCGGGTTACCCTCGATCAACTGTGCGTACATGCCAGCCTCTTGGCTGCACTTCGATCAACTACAGCGGCTGAGCCATGGCCGCGGCATCGATCTGCCGCAGCTGATGTACGCACTGGACATGCCGCTGGTGTATCAGACCGGGCGGGTGACACGGGAGCAGACCCTGGCGCATGCCGCACAGTTCGAGGCCCTGCGCACGCGCTTCGCCGACGGGCTGAGCGTTCGTACGCTGGATGCGGTGCTGCGGATGCGCATGGACGGGGACCGACGGCCACTGTTGGACGTGCTCTGCCCCGTGGAGCAGGAGTACTACTCGGTGTATTCGGCTGTGGAGCATCCGCTGCGAATCGGCGCAGACGAACACTACGTGGACATCGGCGCATATCGCGGCGACACGGTGAAGAAGTTTCGGGCTGCGGCGCGACACGACTATGCAGCCATCCACGCGTTTGAGCCGGATCCGGCCAACTTCGCCGCACTGCAGCATGGATTGGGAGAAGACGGCGGTCGCACCACCCTGTACAACGCGGCGGTCGCCGATGTCGCCGGGACCATGGCGTTCGATGCCCAGGGCACCATGGGCAGCCGGTTAGACGGACGCGGCGACGCGCGCGTGGATTGCGTGCGTTTGGACGACCTGGTCGAACACGTCAGCGTCCTGAAGATGGATGTGGAAGGCGCAGAGGCCAAGGTATTGCGCGGCGCCACCGAGCTGATCCGGCGCTGCCGTCCGCGTATGGCCATTACCGGCTATCACCACGCGCTTGACCTATTGGACATCGTTGCCGAATTGAATCGGATCCTGCCGGACGCCAGACTGCGCCTGCGCCAGTACTCGCTATATTTCTACGACACAGTGCTTTACGTGGAATGACACAGATAGGAAATGGCGCGACTCCCGCCGCATCGAGAGGACGCGGCGGCATCTCTTTAGAGATGCCGCCACGCCTTCAATTCCGACGAAAATTTCAATCAAAAATCAGGACTAAATAAAAATTGTTCAACCTACCGTCAGTTGACATACCAGCGCATCGCATAGACATACTTCGACTTCGCAACGACATCGCCGATCCCAAGCCTCATATCAGCCTCAGCATATTCCCCTGAGGCATCGATAAGAAAACAGGCAGAAAAAGGCGGATTACTGGGTTCGCCAAAAATGGCCTCACAGGACCTAAATATCAATAGTAACTACCACCTGTATTTACAATTCCAGCCGAATTTCCCGGAAACACATTTTGCCCCTTTCCATTCACCCAAACACCGCCGTTTACATAGACTTTATACCGCGTTCCTGTCGCTGCTCCAGAAAATGTAAATGTGTTGTCACCGCCATTTATGCCACCAACCCGGCCAATGTCAGCGAAGGCGATAGTAAAATTCGGCGTACCTGTCAGGTTAACAGTGATACTGCCAAGGATCAGTTGACCGCCATCGTACACCCCATAATGGGTGGTACCACCGCCAGTAATACTATAATTACCTGACACGTAGCAGACACCATTGGTCGCTACTGTGATTTGGGAACCGGTGACCGCTGCAAACACGTGACCACCCAAAAAACTACAAGACGCTCTGTTCCCAATCACTATGCCGTTTACTGTTGCGCCGCCGCCAAACGTAAAACCAGACACGAGTACCCTGCTGGCGTCAGTCACCGTAAGGATCCATCCCGCAGTATTACGCCAAATCGCAGACGTACTGCCTACAAACCGAACGATGCCACCGGCCACATTGCCGACCACAACGTTTTCTACATAGGTCCCGTCTGCGACATTGATGAATACTGTATAGCCGCATAGCGAATAACGAGTCCGCGCGACATCTACAGCATGCTGAATGGTCTGGAATGCCGTCGCAGCGCTCAATCCGTCATTGGAGTCACTGCCGGCATTGGAGACATACAAAGACAAATCCTGAGTCAATGCGACGGCATAAGTAACGTAGCCATTCGCGCTAGTCCCCATCGCGAACCGCCCTTCATCACTGATGAAATATGGCTCACGGGCCGCAAGTTCACCGGCCGTCGCTGCAGCGTCAAAATCCGCACGCGTACCAGCTTTCACGTAGATATTGGCACCCGAGATTGCATTCGACATAAATAAATTCCTTGATATTTAGTTAAGAAGTTTTTCGGACAAAAACGCAGCAGTCACAATGATGATTTTCGAATTCCTGGCTTTGGTTACCGTTTGTCGCAGCAACCCCAATTCACGATTTTCAAACAATCAACAGATTCGCTCTTCATTGTGAAAAACAGGGGAATTAATACATTTACCCCCTTACTAACTAAGCAGATCCCACGTCGCGAAGAACGCACCATCAGCAGCCGCGCCATCGAGGAAACTTCCGCTACTAACCCACAAGCCAAGGCCGGACGGGATGAACAAAGGATATTGAAGGAGGACCTGAGAACGCTCACCGGCACGAGCGGATCCATTTCCCGCAAAAATAATTGGCGTATCGATATCTCCCGGACCAGGAGGTGGCGTCGCCGAGGCATAGAGGTTCACCCATCCATGCCCTGGCTGAATACCTGCGGTCCGCAGATAGATTCCGTTCTTATTTTGCGACGGCTGCACAATTTGCACCACATTTCCATTCGGAAATACACAGCGCGAAAATGCACCAATCTTGACAGCTTCCATAGCACCCTCCTTGAATGTGATTTATGCCTTTAAAATTTACTTCCGAATGAGCTAATTCATTTGATCACCCCCCCTTTTATTGAATCACTTTACCCGACCAAATTTACATATACATTGACGCTATAACTCCAGTAAATTCACTACAGGCAGGATGGAAGGCATAGCAGTCGCCAACTATCAACTCATTTCATGAAGGTTGTTTTTCAACCCAAAGAATCATTACGCTCACGCTCGCAGCTGGGATAAGCCCGCCCATGTGATGCCTTTTTGTGATCCTTTTAACTCCCACCGCATGCCGTGTAGACACTGTAGGGAGTTGCAGGATCAAATCCTGCGACTGCATCGAATCGTGAGTGTTCAATTGCGGTCTGAGCGACCTCAATGTCGCAGCTCGCTGTTGCTGACATGTCATCCCGGCTTATGAGATGACGCAAAGCCACTTATGCCGACGATTCCTTATATGTAGACGCCTGGTCATCGCTCGATTGGCGGGGCTCAACGGTCTTCTCTTTGAAGCACTGCTTCACGTTCTTCAACTCAGGCCCCGCCAGCTCGCTTTCCTTCGTTTCACCGGGCCGACATCCATCGGCACGCTTATTGCATGATCGGGAAACTGCCCCACTTGATCGCGACCTCGCTCGCGACCGAACCTGCCCCTCCCGACACGGTCCATCGTTCATGCCCCACCCGCCCCTGGTCAGCGTGGTCATGCCGGCCTACAAGCTGCGCTACTTCGAGCAGGCGCTCGACAGCGTGCTGGCCCAGACCTATCCGGCGCTGGAACTGGTCATCTGCGACGACAACCCCACCGAGGCGATCGCCGAGGTGGTGGAACGCCGCGCCGCGATGGCCCCGTTCCCGATCCGCTACCACCGCAATCCGGAGCGCTACGGCGAACTCGGCAGCACCGCGCGCGCCATCGCCCTGGCCCAGGGCGAGTACGTCAAGTTCCTGCACGACGACGACGTGCTGGCGCCGGATTGCGTGGCCGCGCTGGTCGCGGCGATGCAGAGTGCACCGAACGTCCTGCTGGCGTCCTCGCGCCGCCAGCGCATCGACAGCCACGGCGCGCCGCTGGAGGACATCCACGCCACCGCCTTCCCGTTCGCCGGCGACGTGCTGCTGGACGGGCCGGAGCTGCTGTCGTTCCTGGCCGACCACACCATCAACTTCGTCGGCGAGCCCAGCTGCGTGCTGTGCCGGCGCAGCGACCTGCTGGAGATCGGCGACGAGCTGATGACGCTGGCCGGCAAGGTCATCAACTGGGTCGGCGACCTGGCGCTGTACGCCAAGCTGCTGCACCGCGGCCACCTGGCGCTGCTGGCAAAGCCGCTGACCCGCTTCCGGGTATCGGAAGAGCAATACAGCCAGGCAGGCCGCGACCAGCCAGGCATCGGCGACCAGGGGCATGCCAACTTCCGCCAGGGCGTGCGCGCGATGGGCTGGTACCGCGGCGATGGCGACGTCCGCCAGGTCACGGTGACGCCGCTGGGCGGCGGCCCCGGCACGCCGGTGGACCTGCTGCAGGCGATCCAGGACGCCTACGCGCGGGTCTGCGTACAGGCGACGCTGCGCGACTGGCAGGCGCGGCGGACGGTGACGCCGGCGCAACGCGACCTCCTCGACGCGCGCCTGGACGCCCTCGGCGGCGCGCCGCGGCTCACCGTGCTGGTCGACGCACGCGGCGCCGACCGTGCCGCGCTGGACGCAACGCTGGACAGCCTGCTGCTGGAGGGCACGCCGTTCGCGCAGGTGCAGGCGCTGGTGCTGGGCGACGCCTCCCTCCCCGCGTGGCCCGACCCGCGGGTCCGGATCCTGCCACCGCTGCCGGCCGAGGCCGATGCCGCGGCGCTGTCCGCCGCGCTGGATGCCTCGCCGGCCAGCGACTGGTGCCTGCGCGTGGTCGCGGGCACCCGGTTCTACGCGGGCGGCCTGCTGCGGCTGCTGCTGGAACTGGCGCAGCAACCGCAGTGCAACGCACTGTATGCGGACGAATGGCTGGCCGTGGACGCGGACACCCTGGCGCCGCTGCTGCGGTCCGACCCGGACCTGGACCTGCTGCTGGGCAATCCGCTGGCCACGGCCGGGCACTGGGTGTTCCGCCGCACGGCGGTGCGGACGCTGGGCGGCTTCGATCCGGCCCACGACGGCGCCAGCGAACTGGACTTGATCCTGCGCCTGTTCCTGCGCGACGGCGGCGACGGCATCGCACACCTGCCCGAGCCACTGCTGGTCGCCACGCCGGCCAGCGCCGAGGCCGGCGGTCCGGCGCGCCAGCGCGCGATCGCCGCGCACCTGCAGGCCCGCGGCTATCCGCAGGCCACGGTCGAGCCGTTGCCGGGCGGCCTGTTCCGCATCGACTACGGCCACCCCGCGCAGCCGCCGGTCTCGATCGTGCTGCTGGCGCAGGACAACCTGCCGGCGTTGCAGCGCGCGGTGGTCAGCCTGCTCGAACAGACCGCCTACCCCGCCTATGAATTGCTGCTGGTGGACAACGCCAGCCAGGCGCCGGAGATCACCGCGTGGATGCAGGCGGTAGCCGAACTGGGCAACGGCCGCATCCGCGTGTTCGCGCTGGAACAGCGGGTGTGCCAGGCCGAGGCGCACAACCTCGCCGCCACCCAGGCGCAAGGCGAGTACCTGCTGTTCCTGGACGCCGACAGCGCCGCGGTGCAGGACGGCTGGCTGCACGCGCTGATGAACCACGCGCAGCGGCCCGAAGTCGGCATCGTCGGCGCCAAGGGCGTGTCCGCCGACGGCCGCATCACCCATGCCGGCCTGCTGCCGGGCCTGCTGGCCGGCGCCGGCCACGCCTTCGCCGGCGAGGCGATGGCGCAGCCGGGCTACATGGGCCGGCTGCAGGTGGCACACCGCTACAGCGCGGTGTCGGCGCATTGCCTGCTGGTGCGGCGGGCGCTGTTCGAGCACCTGTCCGGCTTCGACGCGGCGGGCTTCGCCGCCGGCGGCGCCGACGTGGACCTGTGCCTGCGCGCCGCGGCGACGGGCGCCTGGACCGTGTGGACGCCGCAGGCGCTGCTGCTGCAACCAGCCTCGGCCACGCGCAGCGAGGTGGCCGACGAGGCGCTGCTGCAGCGCTGGCTGCCGGCGCTGGCGCAGGATCCGGCGTATTCGCCGAGCCTGGGCCTGGACCAGCCCGGCGGTTTCCAGTTGACCGAGTCCGAATTCTCCTGGCAGCCGCTGGCCTGGAAACCGCTGCCGCGGGTGCTGGCCCATCCCGGCGACACCTTCGGCAGCGGCCAGTACCGGGTGATCCAGCCGTTCCAGGCACTGGCCGCGGCCGCGCAGATCGACGGCCTGTACTACGCGCGGTTGCTCGACCCGGTGGAGCTGCAGCGCATCGGTGCCGACGTGGTGGTGCTGCAGCGCCGGGTCGGCGACGCGGAACTGGCGCGGATGGAGCGCATGCGCCGGTTCGGCACTGCCTTCATGGTCTACGAGCTGGACGACTACCTGCCGAACCTGCCGCTGAAGAGCGCGCATCGCGAGCACATGCCCAAGGACGTGCTGCGCTCGCTGCGGCGCGCCGCCACGCTGGTGGACCGGGTCACCGTCTCCACGCCGGACCTGGCCGAGGCGCTGGCCGGCCTGCACGGCGACATCCGCGTGGTGCGCAACCGGCTGGAGCCGCAGCTGTGGGGCGCGCTGGCGCCGCCGGCGGCATCCGCCTCGGCCAAGCCACGGGTCGGCTGGGCCGGCGGGCTTAGCCACACCGGCGACCTGGAACTGATCGCCGACGTGGTGCAGGCGCTGGCCGGCGAGGTGCACTGGGTGTTCATGGGCCTGTGCCCGGAGCGGCTGCGCCGGCATGTGCACGAGGTGCACGCAGGCGTGGACTTCGCCCGCTATCCGCAGGCGCTGGCCGCACTGGGCCTGGACCTGGCGCTGGCGCCGCTGGAAGACAACCTGTTCAATCGCTGCAAGAGCAACCTGCGCCTGCTCGAATACGGCGCCTGCGGCTATCCGGTGGTGGCCAGCGACCTGCCGCCCTACCGCGATGGCGCGCTGCCGGTCACCCTGGTCAAGAATCGCTTTCGCGACTGGGTCAATGCGATCCGCGCGCACCTGGCCGATGCCGACGCGCGCACTGCGGCCGGCACTGCCCTGCGCGCGACGGTGCAGCGCGACTGGTTGCTGCAGGGCGCCAATCTGCAGGAGTGGCGGGCAGCCTGGCTGCCGGACTGAGTCGGTCCCCTCGCCGGCCTTGAGGTCGCCGCGCGGCGCCCGCGTCCGACCGTGACGCGGCGCACGGCGTCAACCTGCCGACACCTTGCCGGCGCGCGGTCCGTGCCGGCCGTGCCGCCGGCGCCAGGAACCCGTCACCGGGTGCCGGCCTTCCCCGCGCATGCCTGTCCGGAGGCTGCGCGACACGTGAGTGCCGTTTCGGCACACCGCTTGCATTGCATACGGGCAAGCCGTCTCCCGGCAGGGACTTCACCGTATGAGCGACTCCATCAGCTCCATCCTTTCGCAGATCCGCAGCTACCAGGGCCAGGTCGGCCAGGCGGCGCAGACGCGGGTGGGCGATGTCGGCCGCAGCAATGCGATCGAAGGCCTGGGCGGCAGCCAGGGCGTGCAGGGCCCGAGCTTCACCGAGACCCTGCGCAACGCGATCGGCGGCGTGAACGAGGCCCAGCAGAAGTCCGGCGACCTCGCCAAGGCCTTCGAACTGGGCGACCCCAGCGCCGACCTGGCCAAGGTGATGCTGGCCGCGCAACAGTCCCAGGTGGCGTTTCGCGCTACCGTGGAAGTCCGCAACCGACTCGTCCAGGCGTACCAGGACGTGATGAACATGCCGCTGTAAGGGTAGAAGACGATGGCGCTTGCGATCAGCAAAGACACATTCAACAGCGAAAAGGCCGGGGCCTGGTTCGACCGCCTGCAGAGCCTGCAGCTCACCCGGCGCATCGGCCTGATGGCGATGATCGCGGTGGCCGTGGCCGCCGGCCTGTTCGTGTTCTTCTGGTCGCAGAAGCCGGCCTACACTCCCCTGTACACCGGCCTGGACGAGAAGGGCACGGCCGAGGCCACCGACCTGCTGCGCACCGCGCAGATCCCGTTCAAGCTCGACCAGGCCACCGGCGCGATCACGGTGCCGGAGGACAAGCTGTACGACGCGCGGCTGAAGCTGGCCGGCGCCGGCCTGACCGACAACGGCAACATGGGCTTCGAAGTGATGGAAAAGGATCCCGGCTTCGGGGTCAGCCAGTTCGTGGAGAACGCGCGCTACCAGCACGCCCTGGAAACCGAACTGGCGCGCACCATCGCCAGCCTGCGCCCGGTGCGCGAGGCGCGGGTGCATCTGGCCATCCCCAAGCCGAGCGCGTTCACCCGCCAGCGCGAGGCCGCCAGCGCCTCGGTGGTATTGGAACTGCGCGGCGGCACCACCCTGGAACGCAACCAGGTCGATGCGATCGTCAACATGGTCGCCTCCAGCATCCCCGACCTGGCGCCGGACCGCGTCACCGTGGTCGACCAGAGCGGGCGCATGCTGACCATCGCCGACCCCAACAGCGACGCCGCGCTCAACGCCGCCCAGTTCGACCAGGTGCGGCGCCAGGAAAGCGCCTACAACCAGCGCATCCGCGAACTGCTGGAGCCGATGACCGGCCCGGGCCGGGTCAACCCGGAAGTGAACGTGGACATGGACTTCTCGGTGGTCGAGGAAGCGCGCGAGCTGTACAACGGCGACCCGCCGAAGCTGCGCAGCGAGCAGGTCAGCGACAGCAGCACCAGCACCAGCGGCCCGCAGGGCGCACCCGGCGCGACCAGCAACTCGCCGGGCAGCGCGCCGGGCCAGCCGGGCGCCACCGGTGCCCCGCCCGTCGCCGGCACCGGCACCCAGCAGGCCGCCGCCGCGACCCCGACCGAAAGCTCCAAGAGCGCCACCCGCAACTACGAGCTGGACCGCACCCTGCAGCACACCCGGCAGCCGGCCGGACGGATCAAGCGCGTCTCGGTGGCCGTGCTGGTGGACCACGTGATGCGTCCCGGCGCCAAGGGCAAGATGACCGAGCAGGCGCTCAGCGCCGCCGAACTGACCCGCATCGAAGGCCTGGTCAAGCAGGCGGTGGGCTTCAATGCCGAACGCGGCGACACCGTCTCGGTGATGAACGCCCCGTTCGTCCGCCAGGCCCCGGAAGCGGCCGACAAGCCCGGCTGGTGGGAAGATCCGCGGGTGATGAACGTCGCGCGCCTGGTGCTGGGTGCGGCGGTGGTGCTGGCGCTGCTGTTCGGCGTGCTGCGCCCGGCGCTGCGCCAGATCGCCGGTCCCGCGCCGGCCGCGTCGGTGGGCCACGACCGCGACGGCAACGAGCCGCGCGACGCCAAGCTGTCGATGCTCGACGACGACAACCCGCTGCTGCCGTCGCTGGGCGAGGACACCGCCAGCCTCAGCGGCGGCGCTGGCGGCAACCCCGCCATCGCCCTGCCCGACGCCTACGAGGAACGGTTGCGTCAGGCCCGCGAAGCGGTCAAACAGGATTCCAAGCGCGTGGCGCAGGTCGTGAAGGGATGGGTCGCCAGTGAAGCCTGATGCGAACGCAATGAATGGCACCCAGCGCGCCGCCGTGCTGCTGCTGTCGCTCGGCGAGGCCGACGCGGCCGAGGTGCTCAAGCACATGGACCCCAAGGAGGTGCAGAAGATCGGCATCGCCATGGCGACGCTGAGCGGCATCTCGCGCGACCAGGTCGAGAAGGTCATGGAGGAGTTCAACGCCGAGCTGGGCAGCAAGACCTCGCTGGGCGTGGGCGCCGACGACTACATCCGCAACGTGCTGGTGCAGGCGCTGGGCGCCGACAAGGCCGGCAGCCTGATCGACCGCATCCTGCTGGGCCGCAACACCACCGGCCTGGACACCCTGAAGTGGATGGACCCGCGCTCCATCGCCGACCTGGTGCGCAACGAGCATCCGCAGATCATCGCCATCGTGATGGCGCACCTGGACAGCGACCAGGCCGCCGAGGCGCTGAAGCTGCTGCCCGAGCGCACCCGCGCCGACGTGCTGATGCGCATCGCCACCCTCGACGGCATCCCGCCGCACGCGCTCAACGAGCTCAACGAGATCATGGAGCGGCAGTTCTCCGGCAACCAGAACCTGAAGTCGTCCAACGTGGGCGGGGTCAAGGTCGCGGCCAACATCCTCAACTTCCTGGACAGCGGCTCGGACCAGGGCGTGCTGTCGGCGATCAGCAAGATCGACGCCGACCTGGGCAGCCGCATCCAGGACCTGATGTTCGTGTTCGACAACCTGGTGGAGCTGGACGACCGCGGCCTGCAGACCATGCTCCGCGAAGTCAGCGGCGACCGTCTCGGCCTGGCCCTACGCGGCGCCGACATCAAGGTGCGCGACAAGATCACCAAGAACATGTCCCAGCGCGCCGCCGAGATCCTGCTGGAAGACATGGAAGCGCGCGGCCCGGTGCGCCTGTCCGACGTGGAAGCCGCGCAGAAGGAGATCCTGGCGATCGTGCGGCGCCTGGCCGACGAAGGCGTGATCAGCCTGGGCGGTAGCGGTGCGGAGGCCATGGTATGAACGGCAACGTGGTGCGCTGGCTGGCGCCGGAACTCGATGCCCCGTCCGCGCTGGCGGCGCTGCCCTACGAAGACGCGCTGCCGGACGAGCCGGTGCTGCGTCCGCCGAGCCTGGAGGAGATCCAGGCGATCGAGGCCGCGGCCCAGCACGAAGGCTTCGAACGCGGCCACGCCGAGGGCCTGGCCCAGGGCCAGGCCGAGATCCGCCGCCTCACCGCACAGATCGAAGGCATCCTGGACAACTTCTCGCGGCCGCTGGCGCGGCTGGAGAACGAGGTGGTCGGCGCGCTCGGCGAGCTGGCCGTGCGCATCGCCGGCAGCCTGGTCGGCCGCGCCTACCAGGCCGACCCGGTGCTGCTGTCGGAACTGGTCGCCGAGGCGCTGGACGCGGTCGGCGGCGCGCGCCGCGATGTCGAGGTGCGCCTGCACCCGGACGACATCGCCGCGCTGACCCCGCTGCTGACGCTGATGGATCAGGGCATCCGGCTGGTGCCGGACCTGAGCCTGAGCCGCGGCGACCTGCGCGTGCACGCCGAATCGGTGCGCATCGACGGCACCCTCGAGGCGCGCCTGCGCGCGGCCCTGGAAACGGTGATGCGCAAGTCCGGAGCGGGCCTGTGAGCGCGCTGTCCGGCACCCACCCCGCCGACTGGCTGGATGCGCGCAACCTGCGCCTGGCCGGCCGCCTCGGCAAGCTCGATCTGGACGTGGCCGCCGGCCGCGGCCTGATCCGCGAAGGCATCCTGCGCCGCGCGGTCGGCCTGACCCTGGAAGCGGTCGGTTGCGAGGCGCCGATGGGCGCCACCTGCAAGGTCGAGGTCGACGGCGGCTGGGTCGACGCGGAAGTGGTCGGCTTCTCCGGCGACCGCACCTCGTTGATGCCCAGTGCCGAAACCCACGGCTTGCTGCCCAACGCGCGGGTGGTGCCGCTGCACCGCCGCGGCGGCGTCGAAGTGGGCGAAGGCCTGCTCGGCCGGGTGATCGACTCGGACGGCGTGCCGCTGGACGGCAAGGGTCCGATCCGCGCCGAAGGCTCGGTGGGCATGGCCGGCGTGTCGATCAACCCGCTGGCGCGCGAACCGATCACCACCCCGCTGGACGTGGGCGTGCGCGCGATCAACGCGCTGCTGCCGATCGGCCGCGGGCAGCGCGTGGGCCTGTTCGCCGGCTCCGGCGTCGGCAAGTCCACCCTGTTGGGCATGATGACCCGCTACACCGCTGCCGACGTGATCGTGGTCGGGCTGATCGGCGAACGCGGCCGCGAAGTGCGCGATTTCGTCGAGACCACCCTGGGCGAGGAAGGCCTGCGCCGCGCCGTGGTGGTCGCCGCCCCCGCCGACCGCCCGCCGCTGGCGCGCCTGCACGGCGCCTACCGCGCCACCGCCATCGCCGAGTGGTTCCGCGACCAGGGCCTGAACGTGCTGCTGCTGATGGACTCGCTGACCCGCTTCGCCCAGGCCCAGCGCGAGATCGGCCTGTCGGTGGGCGAGCCGCCGACCACCCGCGGCTACCCGCCCTCGGTGTTCGCCAAGCTGCCGGCCCTGGTCGAGCGCGCCGGCAACGGCGCCAAGGGCCGCGGCTCGATCACCGCCTTCTACACCGTGCTCACCGAAGGCGACGATCCGCAGGACCCGATCGCCGACGCCGCGCGCGCCATCCTCGACGGCCACATCCTGCTGTCGCGGCGCGTCGCCGACAGCGGCCTGTACCCGGCCATCGACGTCGAGTCCTCGGTCAGCCGCGTGGTCCAGGACATCGCCGACGAGCCGTGGCGGATGCGCATCCGCTCGCTTAAGCGGCTGGTGGCCGCGTACTCGGCCAACCGCGACCTGATCACCATCGGCGCCTACCAGCGCGGCAACGATCCGGCCGTGGACGAAGCGCTGGAGCGCTGGCCGGAGATCATGGAATTCCTCGGACAGGACGTCGCCAAAGCCGCAGATCTGCCCCACAGCCAGGCCGCCCTCAAGCGCCTGGTCGACCGCGAGAACTAAGCCATGATGCAATCGCAACGTCTCGATCCCCTGCTCCGCCGCGCCCAGCAGCACGAAGACGAGGTCGCCCGCGATCTCGCCGAGCGCCAGCGCGCCCTGGCCACCCACGAGTCGCGGCTGGAGGAACTGCGCCGCTACGCCGAGGAGTACGCCAACAGCCAGATGGCCGCGACCAGCCTGGCGCAACTGGCCAACCGCCGCGCCTTCCTGGACCGGCTGGAGAGCGCGGTGCAGCAGCAATGCCAGACCGTGGACCGCAACCGCGAGAAGGTGGAGATGGAACGCAGCCGGCTGCTGCTGGCCAGCCGCGACAAGCAGGTGCTGGAACAGCTCGCGGCCAGCTACCGCGCGCAGGAACGCAAGGTCGACGACCGCCGCAGCCAGCGCGAGATGGACGACCTCGGCGCGCGCCGCGCGCGCCTGGCGGCCACCGCCGACGAACACGATGACGGAGACGGACGATGAACAACGCGCTTTCCGCGCTGGGCGGCAGCGGCCGCGCCAGCCAGATCGGCGGCGGCAGCGACACGCAGGGCACCGACCGCGCCGGCGGCAAGGACTTCGCCAAGCTGCTCGGCGGAGGCGGCGGCGGCTCGGCGCGTACCACCGCGCCCAAGCCCGCCGCCCGCGAGACGCCCAAGCCGGCGCAGAACGCCGGCAAGGACCAGGCGGACAAGCGTCCGGCCGCCGCGGACGACACCGCCAGCGACCCCGCGCGCACCGCGCAGGCCGGCGACAAGGTCGCCCAGGACGCCGAGAAGAGCAGCACCGAGACCAAGGCCTCGGGCAGCGACAAGGGCAAGGCCAAGACCGAAGACAAGCACGAGGACGCCAAGCCCGACGACAGCGCCTGGCCGCCGGCCGGGCTGGCCGGCATCGGCCTGGGCCTGCTACCGGCGATCGGCGCGGCGGTGCTGCCGGCGGCCACCGCGACCCCGCTGGGCGCAGCGGCCGGGCTGGCGGTCGGCGTCGCCGGCGCCGTGGCCAACGGCGTAGGCGCCCTGCTCGGCGGCGACGCCGCGGCCCAGACCGCGGCCGGCGCCACCGATCCGACTGCCGCAACGGCCGGCACCGCCCCGGCCTCTGCGGCCGGCGGCTTCGGCGCGATGCTGTTGGCACAGGCCGGGTCCGCCGACAAGGCTAGCGGCGCCGACACCGCGGCGCCGTTGGCGGCGCTGGCCGCCATCGCCGCCGCGGCCGGCGGCAAGAGTGGCGAGAGCGGCGACGCCGCGCCCGCCGCCGATCCCAGCGCGATCGTGCCGACCGCGGCGGCGGCCCCGCTGCACGCCACGGCGCGCCTGGCCGATCCGCAGCCGTTCACCGGCTCGCCCACGCCGACCCCGAACCTGCACGGCAACCAGTTCGACGAGGAACTGGGCGCGCGCATCAGCTGGCTGGCCGACCAGAAGATCGGCCACGCCCACATCAAGCTCAATCCGGCCGAGCTCGGCCCGGTCGAAGTGCGCCTGCACATGGCCGGCGACCAGGTCAACGCCAGCTTCAGCAGCAACCAGGCCGACGTGCGCCAGGCCCTCGAGAACAGCCTGCCGCGCCTGCGCGACATGCTCGGCCAGCACGGCTTCCAGCTCGGCCAGGCCGACGTCGGCCAGCAGCAGCCGCAGCAACAGCAGGCCAATGCGCAGGGCACGCCGCAGGGCGGCGGCCGCAACGGCGGCGAGCTCGCCGACGACCTGTCCGGCAGCGTCGGGATTCCGGCAGTGGTGTTGCGCCAGCGCGGTCTGCTCGACGCCTACGCCTGACGATCCGGGGCGCGCCAGGCGCCCCTTCACGGCGATCGAGGGAGTGGAACGGGTCTCGGCCTCGACGTTCGTCGGAAGGACACGGCGGGGTTGAGGCCCCTCCGCTGGGTCCGATCCCCTCTCCCACAACGGTCTCGGCCCGCGCCGGCATGGCGCGCGGCGGCGCCGTCAAACACCCGGCGCGCCAGGCGCCCGGTTTCGGCACGGCGATTGCATCCTCAGGGGCAGACCCCCTCAGGAGCCCGCTCAGTGTCAGCCGCCGACAAATCCAAGAAAGACGCCAAGGACGCCCCGGAAGGCGGCAAGTCGAAGAAGAAGCTGCTGATCATCGTCGTCGCGGCGGTGCTGGTGCTGGGCGGCGGCGGTGCCGGCGCGTTCTTCTTCCTGAAGAAGCCCGAAGGCGGCCACGCCAAGGCCGAGGAAAAGACCGCCGAGATCCCCAAGCCGGCGCAGTACTTCGCGATGGACCCGGCGTTCGTGGTCAATCTCAATGGCGGCGCGGAAGACGGCCCGCATTACCTGCAGCTGGAAGTGCAGTTGATGACCCGCGACCCGGAAGAACTGAAGCTGATCACCGAGAACGCCCCGGCGATCCGTGCGCACCTGCTGATGCTGTTCTCGCAGGTGCAGGCGCAGGACATCGCCAACATCGATGGGCGCAAGAAGCTGCAGGCCGCGGCGCTGGCCGACGCGCAGAAGCTGATGACCGCCGAGACCGGCAAGAAGTGCGTGGAAGAACTCCTGTTCACCAGCTTCGTCACCCAGTAAAGGCGCTGCCGCGATGACCGACCTGCTCTCCCAAGACGAGATCGATGCCCTGCTGCATGGCGTCGACGCGGGCGTGGTGGACACCGAGCCGGCGCCGCCGGAGCCGGGCGAAGCGCGCAGCTACGACTTCTCCAGCCAGGACCGGATCATCCGTGGGCGCATGCCGACCCTGGAGATGGTCAACGAACGCTTCGCGCGCCTGTGGCGGATCGGCCTGTTCAACCTGATCCGGCGCTCGGCCGACCTGTCGGTGCGCGGCATCGACCTGATCAAGTTCAACGACTACATGCACTCGCTGTACGTGCCGAGCAACCTGAACCTGATCAAGTTCAAGCCGCTGCGCGGCACCGGCCTGATCGTGTTCGAGCCGACCCTGGTGTTCACCGTGGTCGACAACTTCTTCGGCGGCGACGGCCGCTACCCCACCCGTATCGAAGGCCGCGAGTTCACCCCGACCGAGATGCGGGTGATCCAGCTGATGCTCAAGCAGACCTTCGCCGACCTGGCCGAAGCCTGGGCGCCGGTGATGGAGGTGGAGTTCGAGTACCTCAATTCCGAGGTCAACCCGCACTTCGCCAACATCGTCACCCCGCGCGAGTACGTGGTGGTCAGCCGCTTCCACGTGGAGCTGGAAGGCGGTGGCGGCGAGATCCACGTGACCCTGCCGTACTCGATGCTGGAGCCGATCCGCGAACTGCTCGACGCCGGCATCCAGAGCGACCGCGTGGACCGCGACGAGAGCTGGAACATCATGCTGCGCGAGCAGCTGTTCGGCTCGGAGGTCACCATTTCCAGCGTGCTGGCGCAGAAACAGATGAGCCTGCGCGAGCTGACCCGGCTGAAGATCGGCGACGTGCTGCCGATCGACCTGCCCAAGCAGGTGCCGCTGTGCGTGGAGAACATCCCGGTGTTCACCGGCGAGTTCGGCATCTCGCACGGCCAGAACGCGGTGAAGATCACCGCCACCCATCCCCCCGGCGCGCTGCGCCGCCGCCCCGCTCCCCAGGAAGACCTGCCATGACCCAGACCGATCCCACCCAGCCGGCGCCGGCCCAGTTCGACAGCCTGCAGCCGGACGCCGTGGCCGAATCCAACGACCTGAACCTGGACGTGATCCTGGACGTGCCGGTGACGCTGTCGCTGGAAGTCGGCCGCAGCCGCATCCCGATCCGCAACCTGCTGCAGCTCAACCAGGGCTCGGTGGTGGAGCTGGAGCGCGGCGCCGGCGAGGCGCTGGACGTGTACGTCAACGGCACCCTGATCGCGCACGGCGAAGTGGTGACCATCAACGACCGCTTCGGCGTGCGTCTGACCGACGTGGTCAGCCCCAGCGAGCGCATCCGGAGACTGCGGTGAGCCTGCTGCTCGCCGTCGCCACGCAGACCGCCAAGCACGGCTCGGGCGTCGGCAACGCGGCGCCGTCGGCGCCCAGCCTGCTCGGCGCGGTGTTCGCGCTGCTGCTGGTGCTGGGCCTGATCCTGGCCATGGCCTGGGTGCTCAAGCGCCTGCCCGGCAGCGGCTTCCGCCCGGCGCAAGGCCTGCGAGTGGTCGCCAGCCTGGCGGTCGGCGCCAAGGAGCGGGTGGTGGTGGTCGAGGTCAACGGCGAACAGCTGCTGCTCGGCGTCTCGCCCGGCGGGGTACGCACCTTGCATCAGCTGCCCGAGCCGCTGCCGCAGGCGCCTGCGCCGACCCTGCCCTCGATCAAGCCGTTCAAGCAGCTTCCCGATTTCGCCCAGCTTCTGGCGCAGAAGCTGCGCAAGGACAAATGACCATGCCGTTTTTCTGGAACCGCAACGCCCGCCGCCTGCGCCTGCTGCTGATCCTGTTGACGCTGAGCCTGCTGCCCGCGTTCGCCTGGGCGCAGGCCAAGCCGGCGCCGGCCGCCACGCCGACCGCGCAGGCCCCGCAGAACGCCGCGCCCACCCTGCCCTCGCTGCCGGAGGTCAACGTCGGCAAGATCGGCGCGCAGCCGGTGAGCCTGCCGCTGCAGACCCTGCTGTTGATGACGGCCATCACCCTGCTGCCGTCGCTGCTGCTGGTGCTGACCGCCTTCACCCGCATCACCATCGTGCTCGGCCTGCTGCGGCAGGCGCTGGGCACCGGGCAGACGCCGTCCAACCAGGTGCTGATGGGCCTGGCGCTGTTCCTGACCGCGCTGGTGATGATGCCGGTGTGGGAAAAGGCCTGGGGCCAGGGCATGAGCCCGTATCTCAACGGCCAGATCGATTTCCAGACGGCGTGGACGCTGACCACGCAGCCGCTGCGCGCGTTCATGCTGGCGCAGGTGCGCGAGACCGATCTGATGACCTTCGCCGGCATGGCCGGCAACGGCACCTACAGCGGCCCGGATGCGGTGCCGTTCCAGGTGCTGGTGGCCTCGTTCGTCACCAGCGAGCTGAAGACGGCGTTCGAGATCGGCTTTCTGATCTTCATCCCGTTCGTGATCATCGATCTGGTGGTAGCCAGCGTGCTGATGTCGATGGGCATGATGATGATGTCGCCGATGCTGATCTCGGCGCCGTTCAAGATTCTGCTGTTCGTGCTGGTCGATGGCTGGGTGCTGACGGTCGGCACGCTGGCTGCCAGTTTCAACGGGGTCTGAGGCCATGAGTCCGGAACTGGCGCTGACGGAGTTGCGTGGCGGGTTGATCACGGTGTTGTGGGTGGCGGGGCCGTTGTTGCTGGCGATGTTGGCGGTGGGTGTGGTGATCGGTGTGTTCCAGGCGGCGACGCAGCTCAATGAGCCGACCATTGCGTTCATCGCGAAGGTGGTGGCGTTGACGGCGATGTTGTTCGCGACGGGAAGTATGTTACTGGCGCATCTGGTGGAGTACACGACGATGTTGTTTCAGCGTATTCCGCATTTGATTGGGTAGCGGGGATGGCTGCGTCTGCCGCTACGCTTTCCAGCGTTTTGATGTCCTTCGTTGTTGGACAGAATCAGCAACGGCTTGCGCATTACTGCGAGCCGTTTGAAAAACAAAAGCTTTCGCCTGGCGGCGAGTCACTTTTCTTTGCTTGTGCAAAGAAAAGTAACCAAAAGAAAGCACACCCCGCCTTCGCGCCCGCTGCGCGGGTCCGCTCCGCTAGCGGGATTTTCGGCCGGGGCATCCTGCCCCGGCCGAAAACGGCGCACATCCCTGTGCGCCGCCCCCCTGCGGGGGGTTTTGCCCGCCAGCTCCGCCGCTGCGGAGGGGACCCGGTGGAGCAAGAACAAAACAACAGCAACGGCAACAGCAACCGCAAAAGCGGCAGCTGCGGCTATCGCAGCTTTGGCTTTGGCGTCGTTGCCAGTCGTGCGGTGTCCTTGGTTGGTCAGGGGCCGGCCGGGGTGCCATTGATGGTGGTGGGGCGTTGGCTTCGCGCTGGCGCCACCGGGCGTTCTTTTGTTGCGGTTAACGGGGTCTCGGGCTGATGGATGCCGCCACGCAAATGGTCGTCGATGGGTCGCGGGCGTTCGCGATGATCGGGGCGGTGCTGTGGACGATGCTGCGGATCGGGGCGATGTTGACGGTGATGCCGATGGTCGGGAGCAAGGCGGTGCCGGGGCGGGTGCGGGTGATCCTGGCCGGGACGCTGGCGATTGCGCTGGCGCCGATCCTGCCGCCGGTGCCGGACTGGGACGGGTTCAATGCCGCGGTGGTGCTCAGCGTGGCACGGGAGCTGGCGGTGGGGGCCAGCATGGGCTTCATGCTGCGGATGATCTTCGAGGCCGGGGCGATGGCCGGGGAACTGGTCTCGCAGAGCACCGGCCTGGGCTTCGCGCAGATGGCCGATCCGCTGCGCGGGGTCAACTCGCCGGTGATCGGCCAGTGGTTCTACCTGGCCTTCGGCATGATGTTCTTCACCGCCAACGGGCATCTGGCGGTGGTGTCGCTGCTGGTGGACAGCTACAAGGCGCTGCCGATCGGCACCGCGCTGCCCGATGCGCAGGCCATGGCCTCGGTCGCGCCTAACTTCTTCATGAGCATCATGCGCGGGGCGGTGACCCTGGCGCTGCCGGTCATGGTGGCGATGATGGCGGTGAACCTGGCCTTCGGCGCGCTGGCCAAGGCGGCGCCGTCGCTGAACCCGATCCAGCTCGGCCTGCCGGTGGCGGTGGTGCTGGGCCTGGCGCTGCTGGCGGTGCTGGTCGGTGAGATGGGGGCGCCGGTGCAGCGGCTGTTCGATGCCGCCTTCAATGCCGCGCGCGCGCTGACCGCCTAGCCGGCGCTCAAGCTGCGCCGCGACGCGGCCGATACCGACGGCAGGCTACCGTTGGCGGGCCAGGATGGGCGGCGGCAGCGCCGACCGTCCCGGATCCCGTCGATCGCCGCGGTCCGTCCTTCCTTCCATCGCTCGTCGTACGCCATGCCCTATCGCCTGCCAGCGCCCGCTCGTGCCTGCCATCGCCGTGTCCCACGGCGGTGCAGCGGCGGCTGAGCGCGCATGCGCACGGTCATGGGTCGATGCCTGTGGGGGCCGCTGTGGCTGCTGCTGTCGGCACTGACCTGCACCGGGGCGACACAGGCCCAGGTGATCCCGTTGCGGCACTATGCGCAGGAACAAGGCCTGCTCGGCCTGGCCGGCACCTGTCTGCTGCAGCGTCGCGACGGCAGCCTGCTGGTCTGCAGCGAAAGCGGCCTGTATGCCTTCGACGGCGACCAGTTCCAGCAAGTGAAGCTGCAGGGCCACGGCGGCCATTACATCTCCGATGCCGCCGAGGACGCCCAGCGGCGGCTGTGGGTGGCCACCTTCGATGCGATCTACGTGGACGATGGCTCGCCGGCCGGCTGGATGCCGCTGGAGCACGGCAGCCTGCCCTCGCATCGCCCGCTCAACCGCCCGCGCCTGGCCGCGCCGGCCTGGGGCACGGTGGTGCTGGACGACCACCGCCTGCTGCGCGCGGTGCGCAAGGCCGATGCGAAGGGATGGGAACTGCAACCCCTGTTCGATGCGGCGACGCTGGCGCGGCAACCGGAACTGGCCGACATCCACGACCTGTTCGTCGTCGACGACACACTGTGGCTGGGCTGCGCCAAGGCCTTGTGCCGGATCGATGCCGACGGTCGCGCCACCCGCTACGACCAGGCCCAGGGCCTGCCCCCCGAATTCTGGCGCAATGCGGTGCGCGACCGCGACGGGAACCTGTGGGTCGTCGGCAGTCGCAAGGTGATGCGGCTGCAGGCCGGCGCGACGCGCTTCCAGGAGCAGACACCCCCCGGGCTGGACGGACCGGCCCTGGTGACCTCGCGCACGCCGATCCTGCTGGACCCGCAGCACCGCGTGCTGGTGCGGACCAACCAGGGCCTGGCGCGTTGGGAACAGGGACGCTGGCGCAGTTTCGACCGTCGCAACGGCCTGCCCGATGGCAGCATCGTCGCCATGCACTTCGACCAGGCCGGCGACCTGTGGCTGAGCATGGATGGCGAAGGCGTGCTGCGCTGGAACGGCTACGGCTGGATCGAGAACTGGGATGTGTCGCAGGGCATCAGTCGGGCGCCGACCTGGAGCATCCAGCGCACCCAGCGCGGCGACCTGCTGGTCGGTAACGAGGGCGGCGTCGACCGCCTGCGCGAGGATGGCCGCTTCCAGCGCTGGCCCAGCGACCACGGCACGCAGATGATCGGCCTGCAACGCGCCGCGGACGGCACGCTGTGGAGCATCGGCTCGGTCGGCGCGCTGCGCCGATACGACGCGCAGGGCCGGCTGCTGCGCGCCTACCCGCCGCTGGACGGCATCGCCAAACAGCTGTTCGTGGATGCGAGCGGCCGGGTGTGGATCCTCAGCAACCGCGGGGTGTATCTGCTGGCGGCGGCCGACGCCGACGCGGTGCCGCAGAAGGTGCAGGCGCTGCCCGGTGGCGAGTATTCGGACATCCAGCAGCGTGGCGACGGCAGCGTGCTGGCGGTGGGTATGACCGGCGTGTTCCGACTGCGTGGCGAGACCTGGACGCCGATCCGGCTGGTCGTGGATGGTGCGCCGGCGCAACCCGTGCTCAGCAAGCTGCTGGTCCTGGACGATGACCAGGCCTGGGCCAGCCTGTATGGACCCGGGGCCTGGCAAGGGCGGCTCGACGGCGACACCCTGTACCTGCAGCCGGCCGATGCGCAGTTGAGCGGCATGCAGCTGTACAGCCTGCGCCGCACCCGCAACGGGTGGATCTGGATCAGCCACAACCAGGGCGTGGACGTCTACGACGGCCGCGCCTGGTCGCGGCTGACGCAGGCGCAGGGGCTGCTCTGGAACGACATGTCCGAATCGGCCTTCCTGGAAGACCACGACGGCTCGGTATGGCTGGGCAGCAGCCGTGGCGTCACCCATCTGCTGGATCCGGCGCGGCTGTTCCCGGCGCAGGCGCCAAGGCTGGCGCTCAAGGAGTTCAGCCGTGCCGGCGCCGCCATCGCCGCGGGCGCGCGCCTGCGCTGGAGCGAAGATCCGCTGCATATCGCGGTCGGCTCGCCGGACCTGTACGACGAGCGCAACCGCATCAGCTTCCGCTATCGCTTCGAGGGCGCACACACCCGCTGGCTGCACACGCCCAACTTCGAGTTCGAGCAACCGCCGCTGGCGCCGGGCCACTACGTGCTGGAGGTGCAGTTGCTGGACGCCTACCGGCGCAGCGCCTCGGCGCCGCTGCGGGTGGCGTTCTCGGTGGCGCCGGTGTGGTGGCGCAGCCAGCCGATGATCGCGCTGTACCTGGTGCTCGGCGGCGGCCTGGCGGTGGCCCTGCTGCACTGGCGCGAACGCCGCCTGCACCAGCGCCAGCGCGAACTGGCCGAACTGGTGGCGCTGCGCACCGAGGAGCTGGAACACGACAAGCGCGAACTGGAGATCGCCCGCGCCGCACTGGCGGTGAAGGCCTCGCACGACGCCCTCACCGGCCTGCTCAACCGCGCCGGCATCCTCGAGGCGCTGGCGGCGCAGATGCGCCGCAGCGACGCCGAGCAGACCCCGCTGGCAGTGGCGATGATCGACCTCGACCACTTCAAGCGGATCAACGACGAACACGGCCACCTGGTGGGCGACGCGGTGCTGATCGAGGTGGCGCGGCGCCTGGGCGCCAACCTGCGCGACGCCGACATGGTCGGCCGCTACGGCGGCGAGGAACTGCTGGCGGTGCTGCCGGGCTTGCCGCCGAGCTGCGGCGAGCGGCTGCAGGCCCTGCGCGCCACCATCGCCGGGCAGCCGCTGCGCATCGGCGAGCGGCAGTTGGCGATCACCGCCTCGATCGGCGTGGCCTGGTATCGACCGGGCGAACCGCTGCAGCACCTGCTGGCGCGCGCCGACGCGGCGCTGTACCAGGCCAAGCGGCTGGGCCGCGACCGGGTCGAGCTGCAACTCGCCTAGCCGCCGCCGCGGCCGAGAGGCGCGGCGGCAGCGCCCGGAATCCGGGCCAGGGACCGGCACGGTCCTTGCAATGCGCAGGGTCGATCCTGGCCGAGCGCACCCCCGATGTCCGAGAGCGAAGAAGGCGCAGAGCGCACAGAACAGCCAACAGACAAACGTCTGCGCGAAGCCCGCGAACAGGGCAACATCCCGCATTCGCGCGAACTGGCGACCGCCGCGGTGTTCAGCGCCGGCGTCTTCGCCCTCATGGGCCTGTCCACCTCCATGGCCGCCGGGGCGGTGGCCTGGCTGAAACAGGCGCTGCGCCCGGACCTGTCGCTGCGCGAGCATCCGCAGGCGATGTTCGGCCATTTCGGCGACTTGCTGCTGAACCTGCTCTGGGTGGTGCTGCCGCTGGTCGGCATCTGCCTGGCGGCCAGCTTCGCCGCGCCGGTGCTGATGGGCACCCTGCGCTTCTCCGGCCAGGCGCTGATGCCCAAGTTCGACCGGCTCAACCCGATGAACGGGCTGAGCCGCATGTACGGCGCCGAGACCATCGTCGAACTGCTCAAGTCGATCCTGCGCATGGGCTTCGTCGGCGGCGCCGCGATGCTGTGCCTGTGGGGCAGCACCGACTTCCTGCGCGGCCTGCTGCTGCAGCCGCTGGAGCAGGCCATCGGCCACGGCCTGGGCTTCACCCTGCGGCTGCTGCTGTACACCGCCGGCGCGCTGGCGCTGCTGGCGGCGATCGACGCGCCCTATCAGAAGTGGAATTACATCCGCAAACTGAAGATGACCCGCGAGGAAGTGCGCCGGGAAATGAAGGAAAACGACGGCAGCCCCGAGGTGAAGGGCCGCATCCGCCAGATGCAGATGCAGATGTCGCAGCGGCGGATGATGGAAGCCGTGCCCAAGGCCGACGTGGTGGTGGTCAACCCCACCCACTATGCGGTGGCGCTGAAGTACGAGAGCGGGCGCATGCGCGCCCCCACCGTGGTCGCCAAGGGCGTGGACGAGATCGCCTTCCGCATCCGCGAGGTCGGCGAGCAGCACCGCGTGGCGGTGATCTCGGCGCCGCCTTTGGCACGCGCCTTGTATAGGGAAGGCCAACTCGGCAAGGAAATTCCCGTGAGACTGTATTCCGCGGTGGCGCAGGTCCTCTCGTACGTCTACACGCTGCGCGCCTGGCGCAGCGGGCCGATGCCGCCGTTGCCGCCGCTGGAAGTGGATGAATTCGCCCCGGGGAGCCAGCCATGAGTCAGCCTGCCGCGCAGATGAACACGCGCAAAGTCATGGACATGATCAAGCACGGGCTCGGCGCCCCGGTGATCGTGTTGCTGATGCTGGCGATGGTGGTGGTGCCGCTGGCCGCACCGGTGCTGGACGCCCTGTTCACCTTCAACATCGCCATCTCGCTGATGGTGCTGCTGGCCGTGGTGTACGTGAAGCGGCCGCTGGAGTTCAGCATCTTCCCGATCGTGCTGCTGATGACCACGATGCTGCGCCTGGCGCTGAACGTGGCCTCCACCCGCGTCATCCTGATCAATGGCCAGGGCGGCCACGGCGCCGCCGGCAAGGTGATCGAGGCCTTCGGCGAATTCGTGATCGGCGGCAACTATGCGGTCGGCATCGTGGTGTTCGCGATCCTGACCATCATCAACTTCGTGGTCATCACCAAGGGCGCCGGGCGCGTGTCGGAAGTGACCGCACGCTTCATCCTCGACGCCATGCCCGGCAAGCAGATGGCGATCGACGCCGACCTCAACGCCGGCCTGCTGACCCGCGAGGAAGCCAAGGCCCGCCGCGAGGAAGTGCGCGAGGAAGCGGACTTCTACGGCTCGATGGACGGCGCCAGCAAGTTCATCCGCGGCGACGCCATCGCCGGCATCCTCATTCTGTTCATCAACCTGATCGGCGGCATGGCGGTCGGCGTGCTGCAGCACGGCATGCCGGTGGCGCAGGCCGCCTCCACCTACACCCTGCTGTCGATCGGCGACGGCCTGGTCGCGCAGCTGCCGGCGCTGCTGGTGTCCTCGGCGGTGGCGATGCTGGTCACCCGCGCCTCGCGCTCGCAGGACATGGGCGCCTCGATGATGGGCCAGGTGTTCGGCCAGCATAAGGCGCTGGCGGTGGCCGCGGCGATCCTGGGCCTGGTCGGCCTGATCCCGGGCATGCCCAACGTCGCTTTCTTGACGCTGGCGCTGATCCTGGGCCTGCTGGCCTGGAAGATGTGGAAGCGCAGCCTGCTGCCGCCGCCGGCCGCGGCCGAGGCGGCGCCGCAGGCCGCGGCCGCCGCTCAGGCCAATGCCGAACTGGGCTGGGACGAACTGCGCCCGATCGACCCGCTGGGCCTGGAGGTCGGCTACCGGCTGATCCCGCTGGTGGACAAGACCCAGGGCGGCGAGTTGATGGCGCGGATCAAGGGCGTGCGCCGCAAGCTGACCCAGGACATCGGTTTCCTGGTGCCGCCGGTGCACATCCGCGACAACCTGGAACTGCCGGCCAACGCCTACCGCCTGCTGGTGCACGGCGTGCCGGTGGCCACCGCCGACATCCACCCGGACCGCGAGCTGGCGCTGGACCCGGGCGGCGCGCTCGGCAAGATCGACGGCATTCCCGGCAAGGACCCGGCGTTCGGCCTGGATGCGATCTGGATCCAGCCGCACCTGCGCGCCCAGGCCGAGACCATGGGCTATACCGTGGTCGACCCGGCCACGGTGATCGCCACCCACCTCTCGCACCTGATCCGCGAGCACGCCCCGGAACTGCTCGGCCACGAGGAAGTGCAGCAGTTGCTGGCGACCCTGGCCAAGAGCGCGCCCAAGCTGGTCGAGGACCTCACCCCCAAGGCGCTGCCGCTGTCGGTGGTGGTGCGGGTGCTGCAGAACCTGCTCATCGAGAAGATCCCGGTGCGGCAGCTGCGCAAGATCGTCGAGGCCCTGGTCGAGCACGCCCCGCAGAGTCAGGAACCCGGCGCGCTCACCGCCGCCGTGCGCAACGCCCTGGGCCGGTTCATCGTCCAGGAAATCGCCGGCATGGCCCCGGAACTGCCGGTGTTCACCCTGGCCCCGCAATTGGAACGCGTCTTGCAGGACTCTACCCAGGGCAATGGCGCGGCGCTGGAACCCGGACTGGCCGAACGCTTGCACCAAAGTCTGGCGGACTGCGTGAGCAAGCAAGAGGCGCGCAACGAACCGGCGGTGGTGCTGGTGCCGGCGCAGGTCCGCGCCGCCCTCGCCCGCCTGGTCCGCCACAGCGTCCCCGCGCTGTCGGTCCTGTCCTACAGCGAAGTGCCGGAGGACAAGCGGCTGAAGCTGGTGGGCACGATCAGTTGAGATGACGGGAAACGGGAACAGGGAATGGGGAATCGCACCCTTGCCCCGGCAGCGGAGAGAGCAATGAACACGATCACGAAAAACCGGACACGACACCGCGGCCCGCCACGTATCGGCACCGATCACGCATCCATTCCCCATTCCCCACTCCCCATTCCCGGCTCCCACCCATGAAGATCAAACGCTTTGTCGCCCCCGACATGCGCACCGCCTTCCGGATGGTGCGCGACGAGCACGGGCCGGATGCGGTGATCCTGTCCAACCGGCGCACCGACGAGGGCATCGAGATCGTGGCCGCCAGCAACTACGACGAGGCCCTGGTGCAGCGGGCGCTGGATGCGGTGCGCCCGGACGAGGCGCCGCGCGCCGCCGCGGCGAGCCAGGCGCCGGCCGCTGCGGCCCCGCGTGCCGCACGCGGCGACGCCGCCGCCAGCCCGGCGATGGCGATGATGGCCGCGATCAGCGAGCGCCGCGGCGGTGCCGCGCCGGCCGCCCCGGCCGCTTCCCCGGCACGGCCGCTGACCCAGCCGGCAGCGCTGGCCGCCTCGGCGATGCCCGCCGCGGCCGCCCCGGCTGCCGCCGCACGCCAGGCCGCCCCGGCCAAGGCCGCAGCGCCGGTCACCGGCCGCGCCGAGTTCAGCATCCCCGAGGACGTGTTCCGCAACGCCCCGATCAGCGTGCCCATGCCCAGTCCGTTCGCCGCCGCCGCCGCGGCGCCGGCCGCCGAGGCCGTGCCGGCCTGGCGCGACGACGTGCCCGCGGTGGCGCTGACCCCGGTGGCGAGCCCGGCCCCGGCCGCGCCCGTCGCGACCGCCGATGCGCCGGCCGCTGCCGGGATCCCGGCGGCCGCGGCGCTGGCGGCGGTGCCGACCTTCCCCGCCCCGCAGAACGACGAACAATTGACGCAGCTGCGCGACGAACTGTCGCTGATGCGGCAGATGATCGAGCGCGAGATGAACCGCCTCACCGACGAGCGCCTGCGCGGCTCGCCGGTCCGCGCCCAGGCGCTGGAGCTGATGGACGACTACGGCTTCGACAGCGGCATCACCCGCGACGTGGTCATGCAGATCCCCGCCGACCTGGAGCTGCACCGCGGCCGCGGGCTGATGCTGGGCCTGCTGTCCAAGCGCCTGCCGATCGCCGCGCTGGACCCGCTCGAGGAAGGCGGCGTGATCGCCCTGATCGGCCCGACCGGCGCCGGCAAGACCACCACCATCGCCAAGCTGGCCTCGCGCTTCCTGGAGCGCCATGCCGCCCGCGACGTGGCCCTGGTCACCACCGACACCATCCGCGTCGGCGGCCGCGAACAGCTGCACAGCTACGGCCGCCAGCTCGGCATCGCCGTGCACGAGGCCGACAGCGACGCCGCGCTGCAGCAGCTGCTGGAGCGCCTGGCCGACTACAAGCTGGTACTGATCGACACCGCCGGCATGGGCCAGCGCGACCGCGCCCTGGCCGCCCAGCTGCACTGGCTGCGCGCCTCGCGGGTGGTCCGATCCTTGCTGGTCCTCCCCGCCAACGCCCATTTCTCCGACCTGGACGAGGTGGTGCGCCGGTTCGCCGGCGCCGACCCACAGGGGGTCATCCTGACCAAGTTGGACGAGACCGGGCGGTTCGGCAGTGCCTTGTCGGTGGTCGTGGACCACCGCCTCCCCATCACCTGGGTGACCGATGGACAGCGCGTGCCGGACGACCTGCACCGCGCCAACGCCGCCAGCCTGGTATTGCGCCTTGAAGATTTGCGGCGCGCTGCCGATAAGCCCTGTACTCCGGAGCAGACCCATGCCGTCGCGTGACTACGTCAATCTGACCAATGCCTTCCCCCTGTCGGCGACGCGCAGCGAACCGCTGGGTCCGGTGCGCACCATCGCCGTGACCGGCGGCAAGGGCGGCGTGGGCAAGACCAACATCTCGGTCAACCTGTCCATGGCGCTGGCCGACATGGGCAAGCGCACCCTGCTGCTGGACGCCGACCTGGGCCTGGCCAACGTCGACGTGTTGCTCGGGCTGACCCCCAAGTTCACCGTGGCCGACCTGGTCGCCGGGCGCTGCACCCTGGAAGAGGTGCTGATCGACATGCCCAACGGGCTGATGGTGGTGCCCGCCGCCTCCGGCCGCCGCTACATGGCCGAGCTGCCGCCGGCCCAGCACGTCGGCCTGGTCAACGTGTTCTCCGAGCTGCAGCGCGAGCTGGACGTGATGATCGTCGACACCGCCGCCGGCATCACCGACAGCGTGCTGACCTTCTGCCAGGCCGCGCAGGACGCGGTGGTGGTGGTCTGCGACGAGCCGGCCTCGATCACCGACGCCTACGCCCTGATCAAGGTCCTCTCGCGCGAGCGCGGCGTGGACCGGGTGCAGATCGTCGCCAACATGGTCCGCGACCTCAACGAAGGCCGCCTGCTGTACGACAAGCTCAGCCGGGTCTGCGAGAAGTTCCTCGGCGACGTGTCGCTGAACTACCTGGGCTGCGTGCCGCAGGACGACTGGCTGCGCCTGTCGGTGCAGCGCCAGCAGCCGGTGGTCAAGGCCTACCCGTCCAGCCCGTCGGCGCAGGCGATCTCCGAGATCGCCCGGCGCACCGCACGCTGGCAGGCGCCGACCGCCCCGCGCGGCAACGTCGAGTTCTTCGTCGAACGCATCATCCAGCGCGGGGTGGCCGCATGAACGCCGCCGCCCACTACCGCGCCGTCCAGCGCAACAGCGCCAACGACTACATCACCCAGCACTCGGACCTGGTCCGGCGCATCGCCCACCACCTGGCCGCGCGGCTGCCGGCAAGCGTCGAGATCGACGACCTGATCCAGGCCGGCATGATCGGCCTGATCGAGGCCTCGCGCAGCTACGACGCCGAACAGGGCGCCTCGTTCGAAACCTACGCCTCGATCCGCATCCGCGGCGCGATGATCGACGAGATCCGCCGCGGCGACTGGGTGCCGCGCTCGGTGCACCGCCGCGCCCGCGACGCCGCCTCGGCGATCCGCAAGATCGAACAGAGCACCGGCCGCGCCGCCGCCGCCAACGAAGTGGCCGCGGCGATGGACATGCCGCTTCCCGAATACCTGCGTTTGATGGAAGATGCCGCCCGCGGCCAGGTGCTGAGCCTGGAGTCGCGCATCGAGGACCATGGCGAGCTGGATACCATCGCCAAGGGCGGACCCAATCCGCAGCAGATGCTCGAGCGCAGCGAATTCGGCCGCGAGCTGGGCAAGGCCATCGCGCAGTTGCCCGAACGCGAGCAGTTGGTGCTGTCGCTGTACTACGAGCAGGAATTGAACCTCAAGGAAATCGGCGCGGTGCTCGGGGTCAGCGAGTCGCGCGTGTGTCAGATCCATGGCCAGGCCACGGTACGGTTGCGCGGACGCCTGAAGGCGTTCGAGGTCGCCGATGCCGGTCTGGAAGACGAAGAATAGGAACCCTTAGGAGTCAGTGGTGAACAAGAACATGCGGATTTTGATCGTGGACGATTTCTCGACGATGCGACGCATCGTCAAGAATCTGCTCGGCGATCTGGGCTTCACCAACACCGCCGAGGCCGAAGACGGCAACAGCGCCCTGGCCGCGCTGCGCTCGGCGCCGTTCGAGTTCGTGGTCACCGACTGGAACATGCCGGGCATGACCGGCATCGATCTGCTGCGCAACATCCGCGCCGACGACAAGCTCAAGCACCTGCCGGTGCTGATGGTCACCGCCGAGGCCAAGCGCGAGCAGATCATCGAGGCCGCGCAGTGCGGCGTGAACGGCTACATCATCAAGCCGTTCACCGCGCAGACGCTGCAGGAGAAGCTGGGCAAGATCTTCGAACGCCTGGGAGCGACCGCCTAAATGGAAGCCACCGCCGAACGTACCGCCCTGATCGAACGCCTGCAAGGCGCGCTGGACGCGCTGGAGAACGGCGACGAGGCCGGCTGGCGCAGGGAGATCGACACCCTCGCCGCCTGGCGCACGCGGCCGATGATGCAGGGCCTGAGCCGGCTCGCGCGCGATCTGGGGCAGGCGCTCGGCGAACTGCCGGTGGTGCCCAGCGAGGCCGGCGAGCTGGACGACGCCTGCTCGCGCCTGGACCACGTGGTGGAGATGACCGAACAGGCCAGCCACCGCACCCTGGACCTGGCCGAGGAATGCCGTGCGCTGGCCGACCAGCTCGCCGCCGGCGGCCTCAGCGGCGACCAGAGCGAGATCCTCGACAAGATCCGCCACAACCTCACCGAAATGGCCCTGGCGCAGAGCTTCCAGGATCTGACCGGGCAGATCATCCGTCGCGTCGCCGGCATCGTGCGCCGCGTGCACGAAGGCTTCGGCGCGCTGGGTCTGCCGCCGAAGGAAGAAAACAAGAAGGCCGACGGCAGCCTGGCCGGCCCGGCCCTGCCCGGCCTGGACCGCCACGGCGTATCGCAGCACGACGCCGACGACCTGCTGTCCGGATTGGGACTGTAATGCCATGAGCGCCGTACCCGACGACATCGCTGCCGACTTCATCATCGAGGCCCAGGAGATCCTGGACCGGCTCGGCGAGCAGCTGGTGTCGCTGGAGCAGGCGCCCGAGGACAGCGGCCAGCTCAACGCCGTGTTCCGCGGCTTCCACACGCTCAAGGGCGGTGCCGGCTTCCTGGCGATCAACGCCATGGTCGAGCTGTGCCACGCCGCGGAGGAAACCCTGGGCATGGCCCGTGCCGGCCAGGCCACCCTGCAGGCGCGGCACTTCGACGCCGCGCAGCAGTCGCTGGACTACCTGCAGTCGATGCTCGATGCCTTCGGCAGCGGCCAGGAGCCGCCGCGCGCGCCGCCGGAGCTGATCGCGCAGTTCGACGCGCACGGCGACGACGCACCGGCGCCGGCACCCGCGAAGAGCGCCGCGCCCGCGCCCGCCGCCGTCCCGGCCACCGCCGCGGCCGCGGGAGACCTGATCAGCGACGACGAATTCGAAGCGCTGCTGGACCAGTTGCACGGCGATGCGCCGCCGACGGCCACGCCGCAGGCGCTGCAGCCGGCGCCGCGCGCGCCCAGCGCCGCGCCCAAGGCCGCGGCCGCCCCGGCCAAGGCCGCCGAGCCCGAACACACCGTGCGCGTGGACACCAAGCGCCTGGACGCGATCGTCAACCTGATCGGCGAACTGGTGCTCTCGCGCAACCGCCTCAAGACCCTGCGCGTGCGCCTGCGCGACGAGGAGCTGGACCGCGCGGTCAGCAGCCTGGACATCGCCACCGCGCGCCTGCAGTCGGCGGTGATGCGCACGCGCATGCAGCCGGTGGGCAAGGTGTTCTCGCGCTTCCCCAAGGTGGCGCGCGACGTCGCCCGCTCGCTCAACAAGGAAGTGGAGCTGGAACTGATCGGCGCCGACACCGAGCTCGATCGCAACCTGGTCGAGGCGCTGGCCGATCCGCTGGTGCACCTGGTGCGCAACGCGATCGACCACGGCATCGAAGCCCCGGCGCTGCGCGAAGCCACCGGCAAGCCGCGCGGCGGCCACGTGCGCCTGTCGGCGCAGCAGGAAGGCGACTACGTCAGCATCGAGGTGCAGGACGACGGCGCCGGCATCGACCCGGAACGGCTGCGCGCCAAGGCCCGCGAGAAGGGCCTGATCGACCCCGAGGCCGCCGCCCGCCTGACCACCGAGGAATGCCTGCACCTGGTGTTCCTGCCCGGCTTCTCGACCAAATCCGAAGTCACCGACATCTCCGGCCGCGGCGTCGGCATGGACGTGGTGCAGTCGCGCATCCGCGAACTCAGCGGGCAGATCCAGATCCAGTCGGAACTGGGCCGCGGCAGCCGCTTCCTGATCCGTGTGCCGCTGACCCTGGCGATCCTGCCGACCCTGCTGGTGCAGGCCGGCGATACCGTCTACGCGCTGCCGCTGGCGCGCGTGGTGGAAGTGCTGCACGCCCCGCGCCGCTCGCTGGGCTGGTTCGACGGCCGCGCCGTGCTCGACCGGCAGTCGCACACCCTGCCGCTGGTGGACCTGCGCCAGTGGCTCAACATCGACGCCCCGCAACTGCCGCTGCTCACCGTGGTGGTGCTGCAGGCCGGCGAATCGCGCATGGGCCTGGTCGTGGACCAGGTCCGCGGCCGCGAGGAAGTGGTGATCAAGCCGCTGCCGCGCTCGCTGCGCGGCCTGCCCGGCTACGCCGGCGCCACCCTCATCGGCGATGGCCGCCTGGCGCTGATCCTGGATGTGGATGGCTTGAAGGCTTGAGGGCCGGGATTGGGGAATGGGGAATGGGGAATCGCAGGAGCGGGTTCCCTGGCGCTTCGTTTTCCCCTGATTCCGCCGTAGAAGCGGCTTCAGCCGCGACGCGGTGAGGCTGGGATTCGGGAATCGCAACAGCAGCTCCCGTGTACCTCACCCCCAATGTGGGAGCGGCTTCAGCCGCGACGCGATAGAGCCGGGATGAGCGGTTGGCGTGCGCGCGCTTTTGCGATTCCCGAATCGCCATTCCCGAATCCCGGCTTCATCGATTCCCCATTCCCCATTCCCCATTCCCGGCCGCCAACCCATCAAGTCCCCCGCCCCCTGGCCGATACCTCCTGCATGGACAAGCTCAGTCTCATCGGCCTGCTGTTGGCGATTCTGTCGCTCATCGGCGGCAGCATCCTCAAGGGCGCCGGCATTTCGGCGCTGTGGTCGCCGGCTGCGTTCGTGATCGTGATCGTCGGCACCGTCGCCGCGATCCTGGTGCATACCCCGCCGTCCGTGTTCCGCCGTGCGTTCCAGATCGCCAAGTGGATCCTGTGGCCGCCGCCGAGCGATCGCCAGGCGTTGCTCAAGCAGATCGTGGAATGGAGCAACATCGCGCGCCGCCAGGGCCTGCTCGGGCTGGAGAACCAGGTGCCGCAGCAGCAGGATCCGTTCGTGCGCAAGGGCCTGCAGATGCTGGTGGACGGCGTGGAGCCGGAAGCGATCCGGCACATGCTGGAGATCGACCTGGAAGGCCAGGAACATTGCGACCTGGCCGCGGCCAAGGTGTTCGAGGGCATGGGCATCTACGCGCCCACCCTGGGCATCATCGGCGCGGTGCTGGGCCTGATCGCGGTGATGAAGAACCTGGCCGACCCGAGCAAGCTCGGCCACGGCATCGCCGCCGCGTTCACCGCCACCATCTACGGCATCGCCTCGGCCAACCTGCTGTTCCTGCCGATGGCCGCCAAGCTCAAGAGCGTGATCAAGCACAGCTGCGGCGAGCGCGAAATGATCATCGAAGGGTTGATCGCCATCGCCCAGGGCGAGAACCCGCGCAACATCGAATCGAAACTGGCCGGATTCTTGCATTGAGTTCCGAATGGCCCGCAAGCACTCCCACGACGAGCACGCCAACCACGAGGCATGGGCCATCCCCTATGCCGACCTGATGACGTTGCTGCTCGCCTTCTTCGTGGTGATGTACGCGCTGTCCACGATCAACGAAGCCAAGTACCGGGTCATGGCAGACGCGATGAGCGCCGCGTTCGGCGGCACCCCGACGACCCTGCGTCCGGTGCAGGTCGGCGACCACGCGCTGCAGGGCCAGGGCGGCGAGCGGCCGACCCCGATCAAGTCCAGCCCGGCGCTGACCCTGCCCGATCCCAACCGCCTGCCCTCGGGCAACGCGCAGCGCGGCGACGACCTGCGCGACGCGCAGCAGCTGCGACGCGCGCAGCGCCAGCTCGACAGCATCGCCGATCGCCTCGGCGCCGCGCTGGCGCCGCTGATCCAGAAGAAGCTGATCACCGTGCGCCGCGCCGGGCTGTGGATCGAAGTGGAGATCAACAGCGACATCCTGTTCGGCTCCGGCTCGGCCGCGCTCGACCAAAGCGCGCGCGCCACCCTGTCCGAACTGGCGCAGGTGCTGTCCGGCGTGCCCAACGGGGTGCGCGTGGAGGGCTACACCGACAACACCCCCATCGCCACCGCGCAGTTCCCCTCGAACTGGGAACTGTCGGCGGCGCGCGCGGCCAGCGTGGTCCACCTGTTCGCCGACCAGGGCCTGCAGCCCTCGCGGCTGTCGATGATCGGCTACGGCCAGTTCCGCCCGCGCGCCAGCAACGACACGCCGGCCGGCCGCAACGCCAACCGCCGCGTGGTGCTGGTGATCCTGGCCGACTCCGGCGACAGCGGCGATGCGACGCCGTCGGCCTCCGATCGTTTGAGCGCCGGCGCCGCGCCGGCCACCCCGACACCCCCCGCCGCGGCGGCCCCCGGCAACGCCGGCGGCCCCCGCGCAGTACCTGCCATTGAAGGAGTCAACTGATGCGCATCTGGGCGATCGCCAACCAGAAAGGTGGCGTGGGCAAGACCACCACCACGCTGGCCCTGGGCCGTGGGCTGGCCATGCTCGGGCACCGCGTGCTGATGCTCGATCTCGATCCGCACGCCTCGCTGACCCGGGCCTTCGACGTGCCGCAGGAACCGCAGCCGCCGGGCGTGCTCGACCTGTTCGCGACCCCGCCGGGCGAACTCGCCGCGCTGGCCCGCGACACCGCGGTCGAGCGTCTGAGCTTCGTCTGCGGGCAGACCGCGCTGGCCACGCTGGAACGGCGCAGCGCCAACCAGCCCGGCCTGGGCCTGGCGCTGCAGCAGGCCATGGCCCGCCACGCCGGCCAGCACGACTACATCCTGCTCGACTGCCCGCCGACCCTGGGTCTGCTGATGATCAACGCGCTGGCGGCGGCCGACCGCGTGATCATCCCGACCCAGGCCGAGCCGCTGGCCCTGCACGGCCTGGCCAGCATGGTCCGCACCGTGGACATGGTCGAGCGCTCGCGGCGCCGGCCGCTGCCCGCCTCGATCCTGCCGACCCTGTTCGACAAGCGCACCCGCGCCGGCAACGAGACCCTGCGGCAGATGCAGGACAGCTACGGCGAGCGGGTGTGGGAAGACGCCATCCCGGTCGACACCAAGATCTGCAACGTCAAGGCGCTGACGGTGGCCGGCGTGCCGGGCGACTACCCGGGCCGCGGCCTGGCCGCCTACCGCCGCGCGCTGGAATGGCTGATCGCCAGCGACGCCACGCCGATGGAGCAAGCCGCATGAGCACCCCCGGGATCATCGACGATTATCTGGAAGGCCTGCTCCACGACGTGATCGCCGAGGAGCAGAAGGCCGTGCCGCCGAGCCCCGCGCCGGTCGCGGTCGCCGACGTGCAAGCGGACGCCGCGACGACGGCGCCCGCCCCGGCCGCAACCGGACCGACCCCGGAGCAGATCGCTGCCGCGGTCCTGGCCGAAGCCGACTCCGATCCGGCCCTGGCCGGCATCATGTCGCAGCAGGCGCTGGCGCCCGCACCGGCCGGTCCGACGCCCGAACAGATCGCCGCCGCGGTCCTGGCCGAAGCCGACTCCGATCCGGCCCTGGCCGGCATCATGTCGCAGCAGGCGCTGGCGCCCGCGCCGGCCGTTCCGACGCCCGAACAGATCGCCGCCGCGGTCCTGGCCGAAGCCGATTCCGATCCGGCCCTGGCCGGCATCATGTCGCAGCAGGCGCTGGCGCCCGCGCCGGCCGGTCCGACGCCCGAACAGATCGCCGCCGCGGTCCTGGCCGAAGCCGATTCCGATCCGGCCCTGGCCGGCATCATGTCGCAGCAGGCGCTCGCACCTGCGCCGGCCGGTCCGACGCCCGAACAGATCGCCGCCGCGGTCCTGGCCGAAGCCGATTCCGATCCGGCCCTGGCCGGCATCATGTCGCAGCAGGCGCTCGCACCTGCGCCGGCCGGCCCGACGCCCGAGCAAATCGCTGCCGCGGTGCTGGCCGAAGCCGATTCCGATCCGGCCCTGGCCGGCATCATGTCGCAAGCAGCACCGGCGCCCGCCGCGCTGACGCCGGCCCAGCAGGCCGAGCGCCAGGCCGACCTGGACGCGGTCGCGGCGATGGAGCGGCAGCGTGCCGCCGTGCCGCGCGATCTGGCCGCCGAAGACGATGCCGCTGCCGCGCGCGCGGTCAAGCGTCCGCCGATGGCGGTGCCGCCGGAACGCCGCGCCGAAGCCAGCCGCGCCCAGGCCGCCGGCGCGAAGCTGCCGCCGAACCTGCAGGCCTTCATGGCACCGGCCGTGCCGCATGGCTCGGCCATCGCCCCCGAACGCCTGGCCGAGCGCCGCACCCGCTGGCTGCGCCTGCGCTGCGGCGAGCAGGCCTACGCCCTGGAACTGCTGAAGGTGCAGGAAGTGGTGCTGCCGGTGCCGCTGCTGGCGCTGCGCGGCACGCCGCCGGCCATGCTCGGCATCATGAACCTGCGCGGCCAGGTGGTGCCGGTGCTCGACCTCGGCGTGCACCTGGGCGCGGCGCCGATCGAGATGGACATGCAGACCCGGGTGGTGGTGCTGGAAGAGAATGGCGAGACCCTGGGCCTGCGCGTGTCCGCGGTGGAAGACGTGGCCAGCCTCAGCGACCAGCAGATCGAGCCGCCGGATAACGCCCGCATCTGCCGCATTTCCAACCATCTGTTCCGCGGCGTGGCGCGGCTGGCGCAGCAGCCGATGATCCTGCTCGACGCCGAGCAACTGCTGCACTGACCCGGGCCGGCGGGCGGCAACTGGGAACGGTGCCGCACTTTCCAACCGCCGCTAAAGCTTTTCAGGCCACGGCCGTTATCTGCCATAGAACCATTGGTGCGGAGCAATGATGAGCACAGTCCCCCTTGGCGAAGATCTCGGTATCGAGACCAGCGCCGACCTGAAACAACGCCTGACCGCGTTCCTTGCGTCGGACGACGTGCTGCGGCTGGACGCCGGCGAAGTCCGCCGCATCCATACCGCATCCGTACAGGTGCTGTGCGCATTCGTCGATGCCCGTCGCAAGGACGGCAAGCGCACCGAATTCGAGGCCTGCAACGCCACCTTTCGCGACGCGGCACGCCTGCTAGGGGTCAGCGAATCGCTGGGCCTTCCTGCAACCCCTGACAATCTGAAATCTGTGGAGAACGCGGCATGAGCGCACGTATCTTGGTAGTGGACGATTCGGCGTCGATGCGCCAGATGGTCTCCTTCGCCCTCACCTCGGCCGGCTTTGCCGTCGAAGAAGCCGAAGACGGCGCGGTCGCGCTGGGCCGCGCCAAGGGCCAGCGCTTCAACGCGGTGGTCACCGACGTCAACATGCCGAACATGGACGGCATCACCCTGATCCGCGAACTGCGGCAGCTGCCGGACTACAAGTTCACCCCGATGCTGATGCTGACCACCGAGTCGGCGGCGGAGAAGAAGTCCGAGGGCAAGGCGGCCGGTGCGACCGGCTGGCTGGTCAAGCCGTTCAATCCCGAACAGCTGATCGCCACCGTCCAGAAAGTCCTGGGCTGATCCCTTCCCTCCTTTTCCGGATTCCCGCCCCATGAGCATGGACCTGCAACGTTTCCACGCCACCTTCTTCGAGGAAAGCCGCGAAGGGCTGGACGCGATGGAAGCCGGATTGCTGTCGCTGGAAGAAGGCAATCGCGACCCCGAGACCATCAACTCGGTGTTCCGCGCCGCGCACTCGATCAAGGGCGGCGCCGCCACCTTCGGTTTCGAGGCGATGGCCGGCCTCACCCACGTGCTGGAGACGCTGCTCGACGAGCTGCGCGCCGGCAAGCGCGAAGTCGAAGCGCACGCGATCGACGCCATCCTCGGCTCGGTGGACGTGCTGCGCGCCCTGCTGCGCGAAGCCGAACACGGCGTCCCGGCCGATCCGGCCGCGGTCAAGGCCGTGCACGAGCGCCTGCAGCACGCGTTGAACGGCGGCCCGGCCGCGCCCACCGTCGCCACCCCGGCGGCGAACCAGCCGGCCGAGCCGGAAGCCTGGCAGATCGGCTTCACTCCGGCGCCGTCGCTGTTCATGAGCGGCAACGACCCGCTGCGCATCATCCGCGAACTCGAACACCTCGGTCCGCTGCAGGTCGCCTGCCGCAGCACGCGCCTGCCCGGCTTCGCCGAACTCGATCCGCTCGAGGCCTACCTGGCCTGGGACCTGGGCCTGGTCGGCAAGATCCCGCGCAGCGCGATCGAAGACACCTTCGCCTGGGTCATCGACGATTGCGAACTGGAGATCCGTCCGGTGCCTCCGCCGAGCCTGGCCACCGCGCCGGCGCCGGTGCTGACCGCGCCGCCGACCGCCGCCACCGCGGCGCCGGCCGCTGCCGTGGCCGCGAATGCGCCGGCGGGCAATGCCGCGGCCGCGCACGAAGCGGAAAGCTCGATCCGCGTCAGCGTCGACAAGGTCGACGCGCTGATCAACCTGGTCGGCGAACTGGTCATCACCCAGGCCATGCTCAAGCAGGTCTCCACCGGCCTGGACCAGGCCGTGGCCGAGCGCCTGTTCGCCGGCCTGGACCTGCTCGAACGCAACACCCGCGACCTGCAGGAAGCGGTGATCGGCGTGCGCATGCTGCCGGTGGACGCGGTGTTCCGCCGCTTCCCGCGCCTGGTCCGCGACCTCTCCACCCGCCTCGGCAAGCAGGTGCGCCTGCGCACGATCGGCGAGGGCACCGAGCTGGACAAGGGCCTGATCGAGAAGATCGCCGATCCGCTGGTGCACCTGGTACGCAACTCGATCGACCACGGCCTGGAACTGCCGGAGGCGCGCCGCGCCGCCGGCAAGGACGAGACCGGCACCATCACCCTGGCGGCCTCGCACCAGGGCGGCCACATCGTCATCGAAGTCAGCGACGACGGCGCCGGCCTCAACCGCAACCGCATCCTGGCCAAGGCCGCCGAACGCGGCATCGCCGTGCCGGACAACCCGAGCGATGCGCAGGTCTGGGACCTGATCTTCGCCCCGGGCTTCTCCACCGCCGACGCGGTCACCGATCTGTCCGGCCGTGGCGTCGGCATGGACGTGGTCCGCCGCAACATCCAGGGCCTGGGCGGCGAAGTGCAGCTGGAAAGCGAATCCGGCCGTGGCACCCGCGTGCTGATCCGCCTGCCGCTGACCCTGGCGATCCTCGACGGCATGACCGTGGCGGTGTCGGGCGAAACCCTGATCCTGCCGCTGGCCTACGTCATCGAGGCGCTGCAGCCCAAGGCCGACGACATCCGCACCATGGCCGGCGAAGGCCGCGTGCTGCGGGTCCGTGGCGAGTACCTGCCGATCCTCTCGCTCAGCGACTCCTACGGCTTCGGCCGCATCGAGCAGAGCGAAGAACCGCTGGTGGTCGTGGTCGAGGCCGACGGGCAGAAGCTGGCGCTGGAAGTGGACGAACTGATCGGCCAGCAGCAGGTGGTGGTCAAGAACATCGAGAACAACTACCGGCGCATCAGCGGCATCTCCGGCGCCACCATCCTCGGCGACGGCCGCGTCGCCCTGATCGTGGACATCGGTGGCCTGGTCCGCTCGCTGCGGGTGCAGCAGGCGGCCTGACCGCCCCGTCCTCCGGCGTCACACCACACATGAGCCCCGGCAGCGATGCCGGGGCTTTTTGTTTGCGGTGCGCGCTGCAGATCGGCGTCTCTGCGTACATCGCCGCCAAAAACGGGGCGACGCGCGCTGCACGCAGATGCCTCCAAGCGGCCCGCCATCCGACCTGCACACTGCAACGCGGCCCTAAAGAAAACGCCATGATTGCCGATGCACATTGAGCGCACAGTTTTTGTCTACATGTGCGTGCCGGTCACACCTGGGGAGGTGGAACCGGCGCTTCAGGGGAGCGATCGGAGGAGCTGCCGGTCGCTGAAGCCGTGCCGCAGCAACGGGGAAAACGGGTCGTGTGTCGTGTTTGCGTGGCTTGAGCGCAAGTTTTCGCATGCCTCTCGCCTGTTTTACGCACTTCATCACAGATGAAACCAGCATTACGACCGGTTTTCCCTGGTACCGACCACGCCGTGACTCGTCCATTTTCAGGGGGTTCCAACATGACGTCGCTCTTGCAACGCTACAACGTGGGCCGCCGCCTCGGCGGCGCGTTCGGCCTATTGATCCTGCTGTCCTGCCTGCTGGTCGCGGCCGGCCTGCTGTCCATGTCGCGGGCGCGGAACGAGCTGGACCGCATCGTCAAGATCAACGTCGAGAAGATCCGCATCAGCAACGGCATGCTGGACGACAACGCCAACATCCTGGTCGCGCTCGGCACCTTGGCAACGGTGAGCAGCGAACAGCTCAACCGGGAAGCACTGGAAGAAATCAAGCAACATCGCGCGCACTACATGGAGATGCGCAGGCAACTCGATGCGTTTCCGGCCACCAGCGAACGCATCCGCACGCTGCGCGCGCAGATCGATGCGCAACGGGCGGTCGCAGGCAAGCTCAACGATCAGGTGATTGCGCTAGGCACGGCCAATCGCAACGACGAAGCGCAAGCCCTATTGAACGAAAAGGCGCGACCGGCCACCGCCGCCTGGCAGGCCAAGATTCGGGAAAACGCCGATATCCAGGACGCGCAGATGAAGAAGGCCTATGCCACGGCCACCGAGGCGATGACCGATGGCCGCAACATGCTGCTCGGCGGCGGCCTGGCCGTGCTGATCGTCAGTGGCCTGCTGGCCTGGACCATCACCCGCAGCCTGACCGGACCGCTGAACCAGGCCACCCGCGCCGCCGAAGCCATTGCCGATGGACGCCTGGACAACGACGTGGCCACCGAGGCACGCGACGAACCCGGCCGCCTGCTGCTGGCCATGGACCGCATGCAGACCCAGTTGCAGCGCTTCTCCAGCGAAACCGCGCTGATGATCGAACTGCATGCCGACAAGGACGTGACCCACCGCATGCCGCAGGACTTCCCCGGCGTGTACGGCGAGCTGAGCAAGGGCATCAACACCATGATGTTCGAGCATCTGGACGCCATCGTCGACGCCATCGGCGTGCTCAACGAATACGCCAACGGCGACCTGCGCCGCGACGCCCGGCGCCTGCCCGGTAGCCGCGCGGTGCTGCACGAGTCGATGGATGCGGCCAAGGCCAGCCTGTTGGCGATCAACACCGAGATCAAGCGTCTGGCCGCGGCCGCCGCCGCCGGCGACTTCAGCGCCCGCGGCGATGCTGCGCACTTCCAGCACGATTTCCGGCTGATGGTGCAGGACCTCAACGCGATGATGGAGGTCAGCGACCACAACCTGGGCAAGCTGTCGGCCTTGCTGCAGTCCATCGCCGCCGGCGACCTCACCGCGCGCATGGAAGGCGAGTTCCACGGCGTGTTCGCCACCATGCGCGACGACGCCAACGCCACCGTCGAACAACTGACCGGCATCGTCGGTCGCATCCAGACCGCGGCGGTCAGCATCAACGCGGCCTCGACCGAGATCGCCGCCGGCAACGACGACCTGTCGCGCCGCACCGAGCAGCAGGCGGCGAGCCTGGAAGAGACCGCTGCGTCGATGGAGGAGCTGACCTCCACCGTGAAGCAGAATGCCGAGCACGCGCGCCAGGCCAACCAGTTGGCAGCAGGTGCCGCCTCGGTGGCCTCGCAAGGCGGCAGCGTGGTCGGCCAGGTGGTCGAAACCATGAGCGGCATCGAGGCCTCGTCGAAGAAGATCGCCGACATCATCGGCGTGATCGACGGCATCGCCTTCCAGACCAACATCCTGGCACTCAACGCGGCGGTGGAAGCGGCGCGCGCCGGCGACCAGGGTCGCGGCTTCGCGGTGGTCGCCAGCGAGGTGCGGACCCTGGCCCAGCGTTCCTCGAATGCGGCCAGGGAGATCAAGAGCCTGATCGACGACTCGGTGGACCAGGTGGCCAATGGCTCGACCCTGGTACGCCAGGCCGGCGAGACCATGGCCGAGATCGTGGCCTCGGTACAGCGCGTCACCGACATCATGGGCGAGATCTCGGCGGCCTCGCAGGAGCAGGCGTCGGGGATCGAGCAGGTCAACCAGACCGTCACCCAGATGGACGAGACCACCCAGCAGAATGCCGCCCTGGTGGAAGAGGCCACCGCCGCCGCGCGCTCGATGGAGGAACAGGCCACGCAGTTGCAGGACGCGGTGGCCGTGTTCAAGTTGGATACCCTGCCGGCGATCGCATCGATCGCGGTCGCGTCGACGGCCCGCCCCGCCCCACGCAGCGTGCCGTCTGCGCCGCCACGCAAGCCGCGGCCGGCGCCGCAGTCCGTTGCGCTTGCCCAGGCGGCCAGCAGCGACTGGCAGGAGTTCTGAGTCCTCGCCCCAGTCGCGTCGATGCGCGGCCGTGCACTGCACGGCCGCTCGATAGGCGATGCCGCGATGTCGGTGCGCGGCAGCCAGGCTGGCTGGCTGGCGCCCGCATCGTCTCCATCGACGCGGCGTACGGCAACCACTGCCGGCACGACCGCACTGAGGCGCTCAAGAATCTCCTGCGCCTGTCGATACCAAATCGAGCGCACGCTTTTTGTCTACACCGGTGCGTGCCGACAGGGCCTGGGGAGGTCCGTCGGCGCTTCAGAGGGATCGCTCGGTGCATGCGCCGATCGCTGAAGTCGCAAAACCGAACGGGGAAACCGCAGCCCTGACGACTGTTCCTTTTCGCGCCTGCCTTCGGCACGCGCGCAGCTTCGACTTGCCGTTCCTTGGTCCGTTTCGTCAGCTTGCCTACACCCGGGATCTCCGGCGCGCCACAACACGCGTCGTTCCTTCATTCGTACACGGGGGCCCATCATGCACGCGGTCTTGCGACACCGAAGACGCATCCACCGAGTGATCGACCGACAGCATCGGCGATTGCAGGCGGAACTCGGGCATGCCAACGCCATGGTCACCGTCGCGAGTGCGGCGCTTTCGCACGACCCGCCTGTCGCGTCGCCAGTCATCACGCCATGTGACTGTCGCCGCCCCCAGCGCAGGCCGTCCGCGACTGCCCGTGTCAACCGCCGACGTCGCATTCCTGCGCGCCGAGCAGCCTTTTCGCCCCTTGGAGATGTGAAATGACCCGCCTTCTGCAACGCTACAACGTCGGTGTCCGCCTGTCGGCGGCCTTCGGCGTGCTGATTCTTCTTTCGGTGGTCCTGGTGATCATCGGGCTGTCCGGCATGGCCGAGGCGCGCAAGCACCTGGACATGATCGTGCTGGACCGCATGGCGAAGATCGAATTCAGCAACCAGATGCTCGACGCCAACTCCTCCGTGCTGGTTGCGCTGAGCACCTATACCACCTCCACCAACGCGACGATGCGGCAAGAGGCGCTGGAGACCTTCAATCGGCAGCGCGAGCGCTACGCCGAGGCCCGCGCCAAGATCGACAAGCTGTCCAGCACCGCCGGCGGCCGCGTCATCCGCGCCGACATGGACGCCAAGCGCGCCGCTGCGAAACAGATCAACGACGCCATCGTCGCGCTGGGCGAAAAGGGCGAGAATGCCCAGGCGCTGGAGATGCTCAATCGCGAAGCGCTGCCGGCAACCCTGGCGTGGCAGAGCAAGATCCGCGAGTTCGCCGATCGGCAGAAGTCGCAGGCTGCCGAAGGCTATCAAGCGGCGCTGGACGCGATGCACCGTGGCCGCATGCTGCTGATCGGCGGTACCGTGCTGGCCCTGGTGCTCAGCGCCTTGCTGGCGCTGACCATCACCCGCAGCCTGACCACACCGCTGGGCCTGGCCACCCGCACCGCCGAGGCCATCGCCAATGGCGACATGCACAATGCCGTGCGCACCGAGGCCCGCGACGAAACCGGCCGCCTATTGAACGCCATGGGCCGCATGCAGCAGCAGTTGCAGGCCGTGCTGGCCGCACAGGCCGACATGGCCCAGCGCCACGACGCCGGCCAGATCAGCTACCGCATGGACGAAACCGTGTTCCCGGGCGACTACGGCCGCATGGTCCGCGACAGCAATGCGCTGGCCGCCGCGCACATCGCGGTGACCGAGCGCCTGGCGCAGATCATGGGCCGCTATGCCATCGGCGACCTGTCCGAGAACATGGACCGTCTGCCAGGCGAGAAAGCCCGCCTCACCGAGACGATGGACACGGTCAAGCACAACCTGACCGCGATGAACAGCGAGATCAACCATCTGGCTGGCGCCGCTGCCGCGGGCGACTTCAGCGTGCGTGGCGATACCGAGCGCTTCCAGTACGACTTCCGCCTGATGGTCGACAGCCTCAACCAGTTGATGGCCACCGCCGACGGCAACCTGCAGGCGCTGTCGTCCCTGCTGCAGTCGATCGCTGCCGGCGACCTGACCGTGCGCATGCACGGCGACTTCCAGGGCGTGTTCGCGACCATGCGCGACGATGCCAATGCCACCACCGAGCAGTTGGCCGCCATCGTCGCGCGCATCCAGACCGCCGCGGTCAGCATCAATGCCGCCGCCAGCGAGATCGCCACCGGCAACGACGATCTGTCGCGCCGCACCGAGCAGCAAGCCGCCAGCCTCGAAGAAACCGCTGCGTCGATGGAAGAGCTGACCTCCACGGTCAAGCAGAACGCCGAACACGCCCGCCAGGCCAACCAGCTTGCGACCGGCGCCGCCTCGGTCGCCTCGCAGGGTGGCACTGTGGTCGGCCAGGTGGTCGAGACCATGAGTGGCATCGAGGCCTCCTCGCGCAAGATCGCCGACATCATCTCGGTGATCGACGGCATCGCCTTCCAGACCAACATCCTGGCCTTGAACGCGGCAGTGGAAGCGGCGCGTGCCGGCGAGCAGGGCCGTGGCTTCGCCGTGGTCGCCAGCGAAGTGCGTACCCTCGCCCAGCGCTCGTCGAATGCGGCCAAGGAGATCAAGGACCTGATCGACGACTCGGTCGGCCGCGTCGCCACCGGGTCGGCACTGGTCGACCAGGCCGGCAAGACCATGCACGAGATCGTGGCCTCGGTGCAGCGTGTCACCGACATCATGGGCGAGATCTCCGCCGCCTCGCAGGAACAGTCGGCCGGCATCGAGCAGGTCAACCAGACCGTCATGCAGATGGACGAAGCCACCCAGCAGAACGCCGCCCTGGTGGAAGAAGCCACCGCCGCCGCGCGGTCGATGGAGGATCAGGCCGGCCAGCTGAGCCAGGCCGTGGCCCTGTTCAAGATCGACCAGCAGGCGCCGACGGCACCGCGCAGCGCCGCACCGCCGGCCGCGCTCGCCACCGCCAGCGTCAAGCGACCGGCCAAGGCACCGGTCAAACCCCTCGCACAGGGCGCGCGCACCGCACCCAAGCGTGCCGTTGTCGCCGTCGCCGCCAATACCGACTGGCAAGAGTTCTGATCGGCCGGGTGGCCACGCCGACAGCGGCGTGGCCACCGTATCGTCTCGTCGCACCTTCTTTGCGCTTTTGCAGCTCGGCGTTCTTCTTCGCAGAACGTCCCGATGTCTGCCGACGTCGCAGGCACATGCCCTGCACTCCAGTGTTCAAGCCTGGATCATGCTGAAAAGCGCCCAAGCGTCATCACTCAACGGCAAGCGATCCTTGCACCGGCATGGCGCATCGGCCGCAATGCGTCAAACACCCGCAGCGTCCCGCAAAGAACCCGCCAACTGCTTCGGGGAAGACGCTTCCGGCGCTTCTCCGCCAGTGGCAAGCGCTTCCTCGTCCCGCCGATGTCCCCACCAGCCTGTTCCGAGCATCCGCGTTCCGCACCCCGGCTGCCGACCGAATCGACGGCCCGGGCGCTGTACGCCTGCCCGTCCTGGACCGGGACATGCGGCTCGCGCAATCCACCTCTGCCTGGCATGCCAGCCGATCTCGGTGTGCGCCGCTCAATCTGCGCGCCAAAAAGATCAAGTTTTGTGATTCGTTGCCGATAAACGCAAACCAAAGTCGCATTCACGTTACGTATGGCACATGACCACCCGCCAATACATGCCCCTCCCCATCTCACCTGACCTGAGGAAAGACATGACTATGCCCCGCCCCCATCGCACCAGCAGTGTCGTCACGCGCCTGATGATTGGTGTGTCTGCAATCGCGGCCCTGTGCTTCGGCATTACCGCGCTCCTGATCTATGCAAAAAGCAGCCAGGCGTTGTTGACCTCGGCCAAGGCCGGCATGACCAACGCCGCCTACCTGGAAGCCAAGCGCATCGCAGGCGACATGAACACCGCGTTTTCCGCCAATCAGGCATTGGCGAACGCCATGCTGGTACAGCGCACCCAGGACGGCAATGCGCGCGCGAACGCCAGCGAGATCATGCGCAGGGAACTGCAGCAACATCCCGATTGGACCGCCATGGGAACCATGTGGGAACCGCAGGCATTCGATGGAAAGGACACGCAGTACGCGGGCAGCGAGGGGCATGACGCCAGCGGCCGTTACATGGTCTATTGGGCCTGGCAAGGCGACAAGCTGATCCGCCAGCCACAGCTCGACTACGCCACGCCGGGCGCTGGCGACTGGTACCTGCGTCCGAGCAAGGAGCGCAGGCAGGCGCTGATCGAGCCGTATTACTACGATATCGGCGGCAGCAAGGTCCTCATTACGACATTGAGCACCCCGGTGATCGAGAACGGCAAGCTGCTTGCGGTGATGAATACCGACATCGGCCTCGCCAAGTTGCAGGAACGCCTGTCGAAATTGCACCCGCTCGGCGTCGGACACGTACGGCTACTTTCGCCTGGCGGCGCGATCATCGCCGACCGCGACCCTGCACTGGTCGGCAAGAGGCTCGATGACGCCGCGAGCCATGCCTTGCTCGCCCAGATCGCCAAGGGCGAGACCGTCGACCGCGAGACCGTCGATGCGAAGACCGGCGATACCGATGTCGAGATTTACGTGCCCTTGCAGATCGGCCAGGCGCAGGAGCATTTCGCACTGGGTGTCGCGGTGCCGAAGGCGGTGTTGATGGCGCAGGCGCGCAACCTGCTGTGGACCATCGCCGCGGTCGGCCTGTGCGCGGCGCTGCTGCTCAGCGGCGGCCTTTATCTGCTGCTGCGCCGGCTGGTGGTCAAGCCGTTGGCCAGCGCGGTGGAGGTCTCCAGCGCAGTGGCCGCCGGCCGCCTGGACAGCCGCATCCAATACGCGCGCAACGACGAGCTGGGGCAATTGCTGGGATCGCTGCAGCGCATGCAGCAGCAGCTGCGCGCGGTGCTCGACGCACAGAAGGAGATGGCCCAGCGCCACGATGCCGGCGAGATCAGCTACCGCATGGACGAGAGCAGCTTCCCCGGCGACTACGGGCGCATGGTCCACGACAGCAACGCGCTGGTCGCCTCGCATATCGCGGTGACCGAGCGTCTGGCGCAGATCATGGGCCGCTATGCCATCGGCGACCTGTCCGAGGATATGGATCGGCTGCCCGGCGAAAAGGCGGTGCTCACCGAAACCATGGACACGGTCAAGCGCAACCTGACCGCGATGAACAGCGAGATCAAGCACCTGGCCGTCGCCGCCGCGGCGGGCGACTTCAGCGTGCGTGGCGACGCCGAACGCTTCCAGTACGACTTCCGCCTGATGGTCGAGAGCCTCAACCAGCTGATGGCCACCGCCGACGGCAACCTGCAGGCGCTGTCGTCCCTGCTGCAGTCGATCGCCGCCGGCGACCTGACCGTGCGCATGCAAGGCGACTTCCATGGCGTGTTCGCGACCATGCGCGACGATGCCAACGCCACCACCGAACAACTGGCGGCCATCGTCGCGCGCATCCAGACTGCCGCGGTCAGCATCAACGCCGCCGCCAGCGAGATCGCCACCGGCAACGACGATCTGTCGCGCCGCACCGAGCAGCAGGCGGCCAGCCTGGAAGAAACCGCCGCGTCGATGGAAGAGCTGACCTCCACGGTCAAGCAGAACGCCGAACACGCCCGCCAGGCCAACCAACTCGCCACCGGCGCCGCGTCGGTCGCCTCGCAGGGTGGCACGGTGGTCGGCCAGGTGGTCGAGACCATGAGCGGCATCGAGGCCTCCTCGCGCAAGATCGCCGACATCATCAGCGTCATCGACGGCATCGCGTTCCAGACCAACATCCTGGCGCTCAACGCGGCGGTGGAAGCGGCGCGTGCCGGCGAGCAGGGCCGCGGCTTCGCCGTGGTGGCCAGCGAAGTGCGCACCCTCGCCCAACGCTCGTCGAATGCGGCCAAGGAGATCAAGGACCTGATCGACGACTCGGTCGGCCGCGTCGCCACCGGGTCGGCGCTGGTCGATCAGGCCGGCAAGACCATGCACGAGATCGTCGCCTCGGTGCAGCGCGTCACCGACATCATGGGCGAGATCTCCGCCGCCTCGCAGGAACAGTCGGCCGGCATCGAGCAGGTCAACCAGACCGTGATGCAGATGGACGAGGCCACCCAGCAGAACGCTGCCCTGGTGGAAGAAGCCACCGCCGCCGCGCGTTCGATGGAAGACCAGGCCGGCCAGCTGAGCCAGGCCGTGGCCCTGTTCAAGATCGACCAGCAGGCACCGACGGCACCGCGCCGCGCCGCGCCGCGCCGCCAGCCGCGCTCGCCAGCGTCGGCGCCAAGCGACCGGCCAAGATGCCTGCACCACCAGCGGTCGCACGCCGGCCGGTGGCCGTTGCTGCAGCCAAGACCACAGACTTGGTTGCGGGCGGTGGCGACTGGCAGGAGTTCTGATCGCGCTTCACCGCGCATCCCACTGACACGGGTAACGAAGCCCGGGGGCGCCAGCTCCCGGGCTCTTTTTTTGAGTCATTCCACACGGCTGGAGGCGAATCGACGGGCGTGGCGCCCGGAAAAGCGCGACGCCTATCCCTGTCGGAGTGAAGCCAACGTGAAGCGAATCTAAATCCGCACCATCCCGCCTTAAAGAACAGAGTGCGCACGCCGATACGGGGGTAGCGCACACAAATTGTCTACAAATTTGAACAAGAGTTGCCACAAAACAACCAAAGCAAGACAAGCCAAATCGTAAAGGAAGTCTAAATCGTCAATGCCTATTGAAAAGACAAGAACTATCAACTGAGCTTTTCGACTTGCAACAGAAACAGATAGGGCACCGCCCAGCGCCTCCGCGGACATCGACTCAGGCAAGGGGGTACGCCATCCCCAACGCTTCACCTTTCCACCAGGACTCCGACGATGACGCTCAAGAATCTCAGTCTCTCCGCCAGGCTCGCGCTCAGCTTTGCCGTAATCGTGCTGATCACGGTGGTCATCGGCTCGATCAGCCTGAGCAGCCTGTCTTCGCTCAACAGCGCCGCCGACATGAACGACCATACCTACAAGGTGATGGCCACCGGCGACATGATGGAAATCGATGCCCTCAACGTCGAGACCGGCTCGCGTGGCTATCTGCTGGCGGGCGAGCAGCAGCATCTGCAACCGTTCACCACGGGCGTCGCCGAATTCGAAAAGAACTTCGCCGAGGCCAAGCGCCTGACCGCGGACAATCCACGCCAGCAGGCGCGGCTGGAGAAGGTGCACGCGGCGTTCGATGACCTGGTCGGCATCGAGAAGCAGATCATCGCGCTGCGCGCCCAATCCGACGACCCGGCAAAGATCACCGCGGCGTTCAGCCAGGCCCGCGATCGCAAGGCGATGCAGGAGATCCGCGGCCTGCTCGGCGACTTCAGCAACGAGGAGCGCGGCCTGCTGGCCAAGCGCACCGAGACCCTGACCGCCGTGCGCGCGCAGAACAAGTGGGCGGTCCTGCTGGGCAACCTGCTGGTGATCGTGGCCGCGGTCGGCATGGCGATCGTGATCCGCCGCCAGTTGCTCAAGCGCCTCGGCACCGCGATCGGCGTGGCCGACGCCATCGCCCGCGGCAAGCTCGACAATGCGATCGACCTGCGCAGCAAGGACGAGGCCGGCGTGCTGCTGCTGAGCATGGACAAGATGCAGAGCCAGTTGCAGGCGGTGCTCGCCGCGCAGGCGGAGATGGCCCAGCGCCATGACGCCGGCCAGATCAGCTACCGCATGGACGAAACCGTGTTCCCGGGCGACTACGGGCGCATGGTCCGCGACAGCAACGCGCTGGCCGCCTCGCATATCGCGGTCAAGATGCGCCTGGCGCAGATCATGGGCCGTTACGCGATCGGCGACCTGTCCGAGGACATGGACCGCCTGCCCGGCGAAAAGGCCGTGCTCACCGAAACCATGGACACGGTCAAGCACAACCTGACCGCGATGAACAGCGAGATCAAGCACCTGGCCGGTGCGGCGGCCGCCGGCGACTTCAGCGTGCGTGGCGATACCGAGCGCTTCCAGTACGACTTCCGCCTGATGGTCGAGAGCCTCAACCAGTTGATGGCCACCGCCGACGGCAACCTGCAGGCGTTGTCGGCACTGCTGCAGTCCATCGCCGCCGGCGACCTGACCGCGCGCATGCACGGCCAGTTCCAGGGCGTGTTCGCGACCATGCGCGACGATGCCAACGCCACCGCCGAACAGCTCGCGGCGATCGTCGCGCGGATCCAGACCGCGGCGGTCAGCATCAACGGCGCCGCCAGCGAGATCGCCGCCGGCAACGACGATCTGTCGCGCCGGACCGAACAACAGGCCGCCAGCCTCGAAGAAACCGCCGCGTCGATGGAGGAACTGACCTCCACCGTCAAGCAGAACGCCGAGCACGCCCGCCAGGCCAACCAGCTCGCCACCGGTGCAGCCACGGTTGCCTCGCAGGGCGGCGCGGTGGTCGGCCAGGTGGTCGAGACCATGAGCGGGATCGAGGCGTCCTCGAAGAAGATCGCCGACATCATCAGCGTCATCGACGGCATCGCCTTCCAGACCAACATTCTTGCCTTGAATGCGGCGGTGGAAGCGGCGCGTGCCGGCGAACAGGGCCGTGGCTTCGCCGTGGTCGCCAGCGAGGTGCGTACCCTCGCCCAGCGCTCGGCCAACGCCGCCAAGGAGATCAAGGGCCTGATCGACGACTCGGTCGGCCGTGTCGCCCAGGGTTCGGCGCTGGTCGACCAGGCGGGCAAGACCATGCAGGAGATCGTGACCTCGGTGCAGCGCGTGACCGACATCATGGGCGAGATCGCCGCCGCCTCGCAGGAGCAGTCGGCCGGTATCGAGCAGGTCAACCAGACCGTCACCCAGATGGACGAGACCACCCAGCAGAACGCCGCGCTGGTGGAGGAAGCCACCGCCGCCGCACGTTCGATGGAAGAACAGGCCGGCCAGCTGAGCCAGGCCGTGGCGGTGTTCAAGATCGAGGCGAGCAGCGCCCCGCTCGGCCATCCGGCTGTCCCCAGCGCACCGAGCCGCCCGGCCGCCCGGTCGGCGGCCAAGCCGGTGGCCAAGCCCGCCGCCCGTCCGGTCCGGCAATCGGCCCGGCCGGTCGCGGTCGCGGCAGGCGACGACAGCTGGCAGGAGTTCTGAGCACGCGCCGTCGCCGCCGGTCCGCGTCGACGGCCCCGGGAGCGATCGCTCCCGGGGCTTTTTCGTTGTCATCGTCCTGTCGGCCGCCGAGCCGCCTTGGTCGTGCGGCTCGGCGCCGCGCCCGACGCTCGACATGCCGTGATCGGGGACCGATCGCGATGCGGTGGCGTCCACCGCGACCGACAGAGCATCCGGTTCCGGCCGCAGGGCCGGTGCCGGGCGCGTGTGGCGTTGCACCACAAACACGCCCTACATTTCTGGGACGCCGTGCCGATAACCGGAAGGTCGCGCACGTCTCCGCTCCGGTCTGCTGTGCCCGCAGGCAACAGGCTCCGGTCCACGACAGCGCGATCTTTCCCTCCTCGCCATCGAGACGACCGCGATGTCCACGACGTCCTCCACTCGCCCGAGCAGTGTCGCCACCCGCCTGATGCTCGGCGTGGCCGCGATCGCCCTGCTGTGCTTCGGCATTACCGCCGCCATCATCTACGCCCGCAGCAGTTCCGCCCTGCTCGCCTCCGCCAAGGTCGGCATGACCGACACCGCGCGCCTGGAATCGGAGCGCATCGGCAACACCATCGGCGCCTCCGCGGTCTCCAACCAGGCACTGGCCAATGCCCTGCTCGCCCAGCGCGGCCACGACAAGGCGCGCGAGCTGTTTAGCGACAGCCTGCGCCGCGAACTGCAGCAGCATCCGGACTGGACCGGCATGGGCACGCTATGGGAACCGCAGGCGCTGGACGGCAAGGACGCGGACTACGTCAACAGCGCGGGCCATGACGCCAGCGGCCGCTACATGGTGTACTGGTCCTGGCAGAACGGGAAACTCGTGCGCGATCCGCTGCGCGACTACGACGTGGCCGGCGCCGGCGACTGGTATCTGAATCCGCGCAAGCTGCTGCGGCCGACCGTCGCCGAACCCTACGATTACGAGATCGCCGGCAAGAAGGTGCTGATGACCACGGTCAGCACGCCGATCCTGGAAGACGGCAAGTTCCTGGGCGTGGTCACCACCGATTTCGGCCTGGCCACGCTGCAGCAGCGCGTCGCCAAGCTGCGTCCGCTCGGTGCCGGCCGCGTGCGCCTGCTCTCGCCGGGCGGCGCCGTCGTCGCCGACCGCGATCCCGCACTGGTCGGCAAGAAGCTGCAGGATCCGGCCACCCGCGCCTTGCTGGCCGAGATCGCCCAGGGCAAGACCGTCGGCCGCGACAGCGTCGATCCGCAGACCGGCGCCACCGACGTGGAAGTGTATGTGCCGCTGCAGATCGGCCAGGCCCAGGAGCGCTTCGCGCTGGGCGTGGCGGTGCCCAAGGCGGTGCTGATGGCGCAGGCGCGCAACCTGCTGTGGACCATCGCCGCGGTCGGCCTGTGCGCGGCGCTGCTGCTCAGCGGTGGCCTCTACCTGCTGCTGCGCCGGCTGGTGGTCAAGCCGCTGGCCAGTGCGGTGGAAGTCTCCAGCGCGGTCGCTGGCGGCCGCCTGGACAGCCGCATCCAATACACGCGCAACGACGAGCTGGGGCAGTTGCTGGGATCGCTGCAACGCATGCAGCAGCAACTGCGCGCGGTACTCGACGCACAGAAGGAGATGGCCCAGCGCCACGACGCCGGCGAGATCAGCTACCGCATGGACGAAGCGGCCTTCCCCGGCGACTACGGGCGCATGGTCCACGACAGCAACGCCCTGGCCGCCTCGCATATCGCGGTCAAGATGCGCCTGGCGCAGATCATGGGCCGCTACGCCATCGGCGACCTGTCCGAGGACATGGATCGGCTGCCCGGCGAAAAAGCGGTGCTGACCGAAACCATGGACACGGTCAAGCGCAACCTCACCGCGATGAACACCGAGATCAAGCACCTGGCCGTCGCCGCCGCGGCGGGCGACTTCAGCGTGCGTGGCGACGCCGAGCGCTTCCAGTACGACTTCCGCCTGATGGTCGAGAGCCTCAACCAGTTGATGGCCACCGCCGATGGCAACCTGCAGGCGCTGTCCACGCTGTTGAAAGCGATCGCCGCCGGCGACCTGACCGCGCGCATGCACGGCCAGTTCCAGGGCGTGTTCGCGACCATGCGCGACGACGCCAATGCCACCACCGAACAGCTGGCCGCCATCGTCGCGCGGATCCAGACCGCCGCGGTCAGCATCAACGGCGCCGCGGCCGAGATCGCCGCCGGCAACGACGATCTGTCGCGCCGGACCGAGCAGCAGGCCGCCAGCCTGGAAGAGACCGCTGCGTCGATGGAAGAGCTGACCTCCACGGTCAAGCAGAACGCCGAGCACGCCCGCCAGGCCAACCAGCTCGCCACCGGTGCAGCCACGGTCGCCTCGCAGGGCGGCGCGGTGGTCGGCCAGGTGGTCGAGACCATGAGTGGGATCGAGGCCTCGTCGAAGAAGATCGCCGACATCATCAGCGTGATCGACGGCATCGCCTTCCAGACCAACATCCTCGCCTTGAACGCGGCCGTGGAGGCGGCGCGTGCCGGCGAACAGGGCCGCGGCTTCGCCGTGGTCGCCAGCGAAGTGCGAACCCTCGCCCAGCGCTCTGCCAATGCCGCCAAGGAGATCAAGGGCCTGATCGACGACTCGGTCGGCCGTGTCGCACAAGGTTCCGCCCTGGTCGAACAGGCCGGCACTACCATGCAGGAGATCGTCGCCTCGGTGCAGCGCGTCACCGACATCATGGGCGAGATCTCCGCCGCCTCGCAGGAGCAGTCCGCCGGCATCGAGCAGGTCAACCAGACCATCACCCAGATGGACGAGGCCACCCAGCAGAACGCCGCGCTGGTCGAGGAAGCCACGGCCGCCGCGCGTTCGATGGAAGACCAGGCCGGCCAGCTCAACCAGGCCGTGGCCCTGTTCAAGCTGGACACCAGCGCCACGGTGACGAGCGCCGCGCCGGCGCCTGTGCGCCGCCCCGCTCCGCCAGCCCCTGCTGCCCCGGCGGCAAAACCAAGGCGACCGGCAGCGGCGCCGTTGCGGGCGGTCCCGCGCGCGACCACGTCGACCGACGACGGGCAGTGGCAGGAGTTCTGAGCCGCTGCAGCGCCCCGCTGCCACCGCGAGGCGCGCTGTGCGTCTCGCGGTGCGGCTGCCGGGCACCGGGTGACGACGTCCACAGAACGCTTAGCGCGTCACGCTCGTAAAGAAAGTGTATTCAGGGTCGATATAGAAAGCGGAACTGCCATGCCATGGGCGCCGCGACGCGCGCCCCGGCGCCGGCCGCACTGCGCCCGGATCCACGGTTCCGACCGAACCGCCACGGGAGCCGCCATGAAGCGACGCGTTATCGCCACCTGTCTGACCTTGTGCGGCCTCGCCAGCCTCGCAGGCCATGTCCATGCCGAGGCCGAGCCGATCGCCACCGATCGACCGGACTTCGTCGAATCCAGCCTCACCGTCGGCGACCGTCGCCTGCAGGTGGAAACCAGCGTGGCCTGGGAACGCGACGGCGATGTCGACGGCTATGCCACGCCCACCCTGTTCCGCTACGGCATCGGCCCGACCTGGGAACTGCGCCTGGAGACCGACGGCTGGCAGACCATCGACGTCCCCGTCGGCGGCGACGTCTCCGGCTTCTCCGACATCTCGCTGGGCCTCAAGCACCACCTGGCCAGCGAGATCGGCGGCGCCTCGCTGGCCTGGCTGCTGCACGTGGACCTGCCCAGCGGCGCGCGCAACGTGCGCGGCAGCGGTGCACGCCCCTCGTTCCGCCTGGTGGCCGAATGGGAACTCAGCGACAGCGTGTCCCTGGGCATGATGCCGGGCGTGATCCGCGACGAAGGCGACGGCGGACATCGCTACACCGCCGGCATCTTCGGCGTGGTGCTGGGCAAGGCCTGGAACGACCGCACCCGCTCGTTCGTGGAGCTGGCCCTGCCGCAGATCGCGCATGCCGACGACGGCGGCACCATCGCCCTGCTCGACATCGGCTCGGCCTGGCTGCTCACCCAGGACGTGCAGCTGGACGTGGTGTACAGCCGCGGCCTCAACGACCGTTCGCCGGACCACGCGCTCGGCGCGGGCCTGTCCTTCCGTTTCTGATCGGGCCACACCGATGAAAATCATGCATATGCTCGGGATCCTGGTGCTGGTGGCGGTGCTCGCCCTGCTCGCGCTGGGCGGGGTCGGCTACGGCGCGCAGCAGGGGCTGCTGCGCTCGGTCGCCGCGCAGGTCGTGTCCTCGGACGCGCTGCGCAACCACATGCAGGCCGACATGATGCACGACGCGCTGCGTGGCGACGTCACCGCGGCGCTGCTGGCGGCGGCGCACCAGGATGCGGACGGGGTCAAGGCGGCGCGCGCGGCGCTGGGCGAACACGCCGGCGAGTTCCGCAAGGCGCTGGACGACAACCAGAAGCTGCCGCTGGACGGCACACTGCGCGCGCAACTGGATGCGGCGGGACCGGCGCTGCAGCGCTACATCGCCGCCGCCGACAAGGTGGTGACGCTGGCCGAGTCGCAGGGCGACAGCAGTGCGGCCTATGCCGACTTCACCGCGCAGTTCACGCGGCTGGAAGCCGAGATGGACACGATCAGCGACAGCATCCTGGCGCTGAACGAGCAGAGCCGCAAAGCCGCCGAACAGCAGAGCCAGCGCGCCACCTGGCAGCAGGCCGGCGCGGTGCTGGTGGCCGTGCTGTGCCTGGCCGCCGCCGCAGCCTGGATCCTGCGCTCGGTCGCGCAATTGCTCGGCGGCGAGCCGCGGGTGGCGATGGACGCGGCCCAGCACATCGCCGAGGGCCGCCTGGACCAGCCGATCCCGGTCGCGGCCAGGCACGGGCGCAGCCTGATGGCGGCGCTGGCGCGGATGCAGCGCGAACTGCGCGAGCGCATCGAACGCGAACGCAGCGTCGCCGCCGAAAACCTGCGCATCCGCACCGCCCTGGACAACGCGTCCACGGGCATGTACATCGCCGATCCCGACCTGACCATCATCTACGCCAACACCGCGCTGCAGACCCTGTTGCAGACCCACGCCGAGGACATCCGCGCCTGCGCGCCGGCGTTCGACCGCTCTGCGCCCCTGCTGGGCCAATCGGTGGCGCTGCTGGAAGTCGGCAATTCGCAGGACGCGGAGATCTACCAGCGGCTGGATCGGCAAGGCGCGGCGCAGCGCGAGGTGCGCTACCGCGAGGTCTGCATCGCCCAGGAGATTTCCGCCATCCGCAATGCCGAGGGCGCGCACCTGGGCTTCGTCTGCGAATGGCGCGACCGCACCGCCGAGACCCGTGTCGAAGCGGAAGTGGCCGCGGTGGTGCGCAGCGCCGCCGCCGGCGACCTGTCGCAGCGCATCGACCGCACCGGCAAGCAGGGCTTCTTCCTGATGCTGGCGCAGCAACTCAACGGCCTGCTCGACGCCAACGCGATCAGCATCGCCGAGGTCTCGCGCCTGCTCAGCGCGCTGGCCGACGGCGATCTCGGCGCGCGCATGCACGGCGAGTTCCACGGCATCTTCGCCACCATGCGCGACGACGCCAACGGCACCGCCGAGCGCCTGGCCGACATCGTCGGCCGCATCCAGCGCGCCGCCGGCGACATCCACAGCGCCGCCACCGAAATCGCCCAGGGCAACAGCGACCTGTCGCAGCGCACCGAACAGCAGGCCGCCAGCCTGGAGGAAACCGCCGCCTCGATGGAAGAGCTGACCGCCACGGTCAAGCAGAACGCCGAGCACGCGCGCCAGGCCAACCAGCTCGCCGCCGGCGCCGCCGCCGTCGCCTCGCAAGGCGGCGCGGTGGTCGGCCAGGTGGTGGACACCATGAGCGGCATCGAGACCGCGTCGAAGAAGATCGCCGACATCATCTCGGTCATCGACGGCATCGCCTTCCAGACCAACATCCTGGCGCTCAACGCCGCGGTGGAAGCCGCACGCGCCGGCGAACAGGGCCGCGGTTTCGCGGTCGTGGCCAGCGAGGTGCGGGTGCTGGCGCAACGCTCGGCCAACGCCGCCAAGGAGATCAAGGGTCTGATCGACGACTCGGTCGGCCGCGTCGCCACCGGCGCGGAACTGGTACAGCGCGCCGGCCAGACCATGCAGGAGATCGTGGCCTCGGTCGGCCGCGTCACCGACATCATGGGCGAGATTTCCGCGGCCTCGCAGGAGCAGTCCGCCGGCATCGAGCAGGTCAACCGCACCGTCACGCAGATGGACGAGAGCACCCAGCAGAACGCTGCACTTGTCGAAGAAGCCACGGCGGCGGCGCGGTCGATGGAGGACCAGGCGGCGCAGCTGAGCGATGCGGTGGCGGTGTTCCGATTGGAACAGCACGCCGCGCGTGCCACCCCTGCCCCGGCCTTCGTCGCCGCGGTGGTGGCCGGCCATTCGGCCACCGCTGCAACGTCGCATGCCACGCAGGCGCCCCAGCCGAACGCGCAGGCCATCGCCGACGCGATCGGCACCCAGTGGCAGCCGCTCACCGCTTGAGGAGCCGTGTAGGGAAATGAATCAGACAGCGTCGGGAATCGTCTTACGACCAACGACGCATCGAGAACTACGCCGTCACGCCGATATCACATTCAAGCGGCGGCGGACATGTTGTACGGCAAGACATTGGGTTTCCTTTCTTCACTTTTCTGACCGCCACGCCCACCCTCCGATCGCGCAAATGCCGCCGGAGCCCGCAGGGACAAGAACCTGGACATCCCAGGGACACCGTCAACGAAGAGGTCGACATGAATTCCTTTCTGCAACGCTACAACGTCGGACGCCGTCTCGGCGGTGCCTTCGGCCTGCTGATCCTGCTGTCCTGCCTGCTGGTCGCGGCCGGCCTTTTATCCATGGCAGGCGCGCGCCATGAACTGGACAGCATCGTCAAGGTCAATGTCGAGAAGATGCGGATCAGCAACGGCATGCTCGATGCCAACTCAAGCATCCTGGTCGCACTCGGCACGCTGTCCATGGTGACCAGCGAGGATCTCAACAAAGAGGCGCTCGCCGAGATCAAGGATAAGCGTCAACGCTATAGCGACCTGCGCAACGAACTGGAAAAGTTTCCCGCAACCAGTGCCAGCGTGGTCAAATTGCGCGCCGACATCGATGCCGCGCGCGATATCGCGCGCACTCTCAACAATCAGGTGATCGAGTTGGCGAACGCCGGGCGCAATGCCGAGGCGCAGACACTGCTGAGCGAGCGTTCGCGCCCGGTCACGCTGGCGTGGCAAGCAAAAATCCGCCAGAACGTCGCCTTGCAGGAACAGGAGACGCACGACGCCTATGCCACGGCAACGCGCGCCATGGCGCACGGCCGCAACATGCTCATCGCAGGTGGAGTGGCCGTCCTGGTCGTCAGCGTCTTGCTGGCCTGGGCGATCACCCGCAGCCTGACCATGCCGCTGAGCCGCGCCACGCGTGCCGCCGAGGCCATCGCCAGTGGCCGCCTGGACAACGACGTCACTACCGACGCCCGCGACGAGCCGGGCCGCCTGCTGCTGGCGATGGACGCGATGCAGCGACAGTTGCAACGCTTCTCCGGCGAGACCGCGTTGATGATCGAACTGCACGCCGACAAGGACATCAGTCACCGCATGCCGCAGGATTTCCCCGGCGTGTACGGCGAGCTGAGCAAGGGCATCAACACCATGATGTTCGAGCACCTGGATGCCATCGTCGACGCCATCGGCGTGCTCAACGAATACGCCAACGGCGACCTGCGCCGCGACGCCCGGCGCCTGCCCGGCAGCCGCGCGGTGCTGCACGAGTCGATGGATGCGGCCAAGGCCAGCCTGCTGGCGATCAATACCGAGATCAAGCGCCTGGCGGCGGCGGCTGCGGCCGGCGACTTCAGCGCCCGCGGCGACGCGGCACGCTTCCAGCACGACTTCCGGCTGATGGTGCAGGACCTCAACGCGATGATGGAGGTCAGCGACCACAACCTGGGCAAGCTGTCGGCGCTGCTGCAATCCATCGCCGCCGGCGACCTCACCGCGCGCATGGACGGCGAGTTCCACGGCGTGTTCGCCACGATGCGCGACGACGCCAACGCCACCGTCGAACAGCTGACCGGCATCGTCGGTCGCATCCAGACCGCGGCGGTCAGCATCAACGCCGCCTCGACCGAGATCGCCGCCGGCAACGACGACCTGTCGCGCCGCACCGAGCAGCAGGCCGCCAGCCTGGAAGAAACCGCCGCGTCGATGGAGGAGCTCACCTCCACCGTCAAGCAGAACGCCGAGCACGCGCGCCAAGCCAACCAGTTGGCGGTGGGCGCGGCCTCGGTGGCCTCGCAGGGCGGCAACGTGGTCGGCCAGGTGGTCGAGACCATGAGCGGCATCGAGGCGTCCTCGAAGAAGATCGCCGACATCATCAGCGTCATCGACGGCATCGCCTTCCAGACCAACATCCTGGCACTCAACGCGGCGGTGGAAGCCGCCCGTGCCGGCGACCAGGGCCGCGGCTTCGCCGTGGTCGCGAGCGAAGTGCGTACCCTGGCACAGCGCTCGGCCGGCGCCGCCAAGGAGATCAAGTCGCTGATCGACGACTCGGTCACGCGCGTGGCCGAGGGCTCGGCGCTGGTCGATCAGGCCGGCCGCACCATGAGCGAGATCGTGGCCTCGGTGCAACGCGTCACCGACATCATGGGCGAGATCTCGGCGGCCTCGCAGGAGCAGGCATCGGGGATCGAGCAGGTCAACCAGACCGTCACCCAGATGGACGAGGCCACTCAGCAGAACGCCGCATTGGTGGAAGAAGCCACCGCCGCCGCACGCTCGATGGAGGAACAAGCCGGCCAGCTCAGCGACACCGTGGCGTTGTTCAAGATCGACAACGTCGGCGTGCGTGCGGCGATGGCGCCGCATGCCACGGTCAACGCGCCGCGGGTAACCAAGGCGACGGCGCGTCCGCAGCGGCAGCCCGCCAAGCGCACCGCGGTCGCGGCCGGCGGCGACTGGCAGGAGTTCTGAGTCGTACGGTCGCCATGCCGCCGGCATGGCGACCGGTCCCGGCGGTGACGCCCGGCGTTCGCAGCGCAGCCCTTACGCAGCTGCGCATTCCTGCAATACGCGAACCATAGCTCGGTGCATTACACGCCGGCGCATGTCGGAACCACGTCGGATTTTGCCTTCGCCGACCAACACGCGTCGGAAGGCAGACAGCTTCCTAACCGCCCGCCAACAAGGATCCGCACACCGCTCAATTCCTGGCCGCCATGTCGATATCCATGGGGTGGCAGCGCATCGCCACGAGGCGCCGCAACGCTGGCCTGCCAGCGCGTGCGACCCGACTCCTTCTGTCCCCCAAAGGTCGGCTATGAACGCACTTCTGCAACGCTACAACGTCGGTCGGCGCCTGGGCATGGCGTTCGGCATCCTCATCCTGTTGTCCGGTGTACTGGTCGCCATGGGGCTGCTGACCATGGCCAGGGCGCATCGCGAACTGGACAGCATCGTCAACGGCAACATGGAAAAGGTCCGCCTCTCCAACGAGATGCTGGACGCCAACACCAATGTGCAGATCGGGCTGCTGTCCATCACCATCGTGGATGGCGATGCGGCCAACCAGAAGATGATCGACATCGTGCAGCGCAACCGGGCGCGCTACAAGGCCGCGCAGGATGCATTGTCGGCGATGCCGGCGACCCCGGCCGAACGCCAGGCCATGGCCACGATCGAGCGCACGCGGGCGCAGTCGGTGCAACTCAACAACCAGGTGCTGGCGCTCGGCGAGAAGGACCAGAACGCCCAGGCGCAGGCATTGCTGCTGGGCGATGCCGCGGTGGCGATGGAGAAGCAGCAGGCGGCGATCCGCGCCAATGCCGATCTGCAGCGGCGCTTGAGCCGGGAGGCCTATGCGATCTCCTCGGCAGCGATGGCGCGGGGCCGCGTCATCCTCATCTCCGGCGGCCTTGCGGTCCTGCTGGTCAGCGGCCTGCTGGGCTGGACGATCACCCGTAGCCTGACCGGGCCGCTCGGCCGCGCCACCCGCGCCGCCGAAGCCATCGCCGATGGCCGCCTGGACAACGACGTGAGCACTGACGCGCGCGACGAACCCGGCCGCCTGCTGGTCGCGATGGGCCGGATGCAGACCCAATTGCAGCGCTTCTCCAGCGAAACCGCGTTGATGATCGAGCTGCATGCCGACAAGGACATGTCCCACCGCATGCCGCAGGACTTCCCGGGCGTCTACGGCGAGCTGAGCAAGGGCATCAACACCATGATGTTCGAGCACCTGGACGCCATCGTCGATGCCATTGGCGTGCTCAACGAATACGCCAACGGCGACCTGCGCCGCGACGCGCGCCGCCTGCCCGGCAGTCGTGCGGTGCTGCACGAATCGATGGATGCGGCCAAGGACAGCCTGCTGGCGATCAATACCGAGATCAAGCGTCTGGCCGCCGCGGCGGCGGCCGGCGACTTCAGCGCCCGCGGCGATGCCGCGCACTTCCAGCACGACTTCCGGCTGATGGTGCAGGATCTCAACGCGATGATGGAGGTCAGCGACCGCAACCTCGGCAAGCTGTCGGCGTTGCTGCAGGCCATCGCCGCAGGCGACCTCACCGCGCGCATGGACGGCGAGTTCCACGGCGTATTCGCCACCATGCGCGACGACGCCAACGCCACCGCCGACCAGTTGACCGGCATCGTCGGCCGCATCCAGACCGCGGCGGTCAGCATCAATGCCGCTGCCACCGAAATCGCCGCCGGCAACGACGACCTGTCGCGCCGCACCGAGCAGCAGGCGGCCAGCCTGGAAGAAACCGCCGCGTCGATGGAGGAGCTGACCTCCACGGTGAAGCAGAACGCCGAACACGCCCGCCAGGCCAACCAGTTGGCAGTGGGTGCGGCGGCGGTCGCCTCGCAGGGCGGCAGCGTGGTCGGCCAGGTGGTCGAGACCATGAGCGGCATCGAGGCCTCGTCGAAGAGGATCGCCGACATCATCTCGGTCATCGACGGCATCGCCTTCCAGACCAACATCCTGGCGCTCAACGCCGCCGTGGAAGCCGCCCGTGCCGGCGAACAGGGCCGCGGTTTCGCCGTGGTCGCCAGCGAGGTGCGCACCCTCGCCCAGCGCTCGGCCAACGCCGCCAAGGAGATCAAGACCTTGATCGACGACTCGGTCGGCCGTGTCGCCACCGGCTCGGCGCTGGTCGACCAGGCGGGCCGCACCATGAGCGAGATCGTGGCCTCGGTGCAGCGTGTCACCGACATCATGGGCGAGATCTCGGCCGCCTCGCAGGAGCAGTCCGCCGGCATCGAGCAGGTCAACCAGACCGTCACCCAGATGGACGAGACCACCCAGCAGAATGCCGCGCTGGTCGAAGAAGCCACCGCCGCCGCGCGTTCGATGGAAGAACAGGCGGTGCAGCTCAGCGATGCAGTCGCGCTGTTCAAGATCGACCGTGTCGCCACGATCGCGCCGCCGGCCGCGGTCCGCGCGGCACCGGCGAAGCCGGCGGCGCGGGTTGCGAGCAAGGCCGGCGCGGCGCCGCAACCGGCGGCACGCCGTCCGGTCGTGGCCGCCGCCAGCAACGGCGACGCCTGGCGGGAGTTCTGAGGCCGCGGTGGCCAGGCGCACACGGCCTGGCCACCTCGCCTGCACCAGCGGCACATTCCGCCATTCCCTGCCTGATCGAACGCCGGCTGTCCCGACGCGCGCTCGACACGCGCCGCCATCGGCCATCGCCCCGCGCCTCCTCGCCATCATCGCGTGCCTGCCACGGCGCGCCAGCGCCCGACTGCCCCTGCCTCGCCCGACCTCGATGCCAGCCCGGCACGGCCGGATCACGCCCACTGCATGCGACACCAGCGACGGCGGCGCGGCACGTCCATCGGCGAATGGACCGAGCGAGGACATGCCAACACCCGCCGGTCACCGCGGTTCCCGCAGCCTTCTCGACAGGCCTGCACATCCCGGAATCGTGCGGCCGTTTGCAGATCGCGCAGCTCCTGCATCGGCGCTGCATCCGCAGCGCGCCGCAGCGCGTATGTCCTGCCCACTCCTTTCCTCACATAGGCGCCACAACCCTGATGGCCGCGTAACTCCGCCAAGATCACAGATTCAATCTTTGTCTCAAGCCGCCGCTAAAGATCTGCCCGACTCGGCCGAGTGCTGGCGATCCCCTCGCATGCGCGCGTCTTCGCCCGGCGAAGTTCGATCGCTGTCCGCCCCCCTTGCATTCCCATCGCATGCGCTTGCTCGCGAGCGCATGCCTTCTTTCGCTTTCCCCCAGAGACCCGCGCAATGACGTCGCACTCCGCGAACCACGCCGCTCCGCCCGCCTCCGACCGCCGCTCGCGTTTGCGGGTCTGGCACGACCTCCCCATTGCGCGCAAGCTCAGCCTGATCGGCGTGCTGGCCTTGATCGGGCTGGCCATTCCCCTGCTGCTGTACACCCGCACCCTCAGCGACGGCGTGGAGGTCAGCCGCGCCGAGCTACGCAGCTACGCGCCATTGCGCGAGATGCTGCGGCTGCTGGCGGCCCTGCAGGAAGAACAGGTCGGCGCCGTCGCCGACACGGCGCAGGCGCGCGACACCGCGGACCGGGCGCTGCGCGAACTGCAGCGGACCGTCCCGGCCCTGCCCGGCTTCGAGCGCAGCACGGCGGCGCTGGCGCAATTGCAGCAGACCCTGCAGACCAGGCGCAGCGACTTCGCGGCGGTCGCCGACCAGGCCGACGACGCGCTGGACGCCCTGCGCGACGACAGCCAGCTGGTCTATACGCCCTACGTGGAAAGCTACCACCTGGTGGTCAGCAGCCTGATCTACGCCCCGGTGACCAGCCAGACCCTGACCCGGCTGGACGCGATGCGCGACCCCTCGCAGGCCGGCGCCGACACCCCGGTCCTGCGCGCGCAGATCGCCGAACTGGCCCGCGATCAGGGCCGCCTGCGGCATGAGCTGAAGAAGGCGTTGGGCCTGCTCGAACAGCCGGATCCGGCCCTGTCCCAATCCGTCGCCGCCGAAGCCGCCGTCGCCGATCGCGCCCTGCCGCAACTGGCGCAGGCCCTGGACGGCCGCAGCGCCGATGCCGATCAGCGCTGGAACGCGGCCCTGCATGGCTGGGACGCGGCCTTGCACGGGCTGAGCGCCACCGCGTTGCAGGCGCTGCAGCGCCAGTCGCAGCGTCATCTGGACGCCTCGCTGCAGGCGATGTGGACCGCGGTGGCCGGGCTCGGCGTGCTGACGCTGCTGATCGCGGCGATCTGCGCGCACACCCTGATCACCCTGACCCGCAACGTGCGCCGCGCCGCCGGCGTTGCCGCCGACATCGCCGAGGGCCGCCTCGACGCCCGCATCGTGGTGCCCAGCCGCGACGAAAGCGGTCGGCTGCTGGCCGACATGCAACGCATGCAGCAGCAGCTGCGCGAGGTGCTGGCCGCCCAGACCGAGATGGCGCGGCGCCACGATGGGGGCCAGACCAGCTATCGCATGGACGAGAGCAGCTTCCCCGGCGACTACGGGCGCATGGTCCGCGACAGCAATGACCTGGCCGCCGCGCACATCGCGGTGACCGAGCGCCTGGCGCAGATCATGGGCCGCTATGCCATCGGCGACCTGTCCGAGGACATGGACCGCCTGCCCGGCGAGAAAGCCCGCCTCAGCGAGACGATGGACACGGTCAAGCACAACCTGACCGCGATGAACAGCGAGATCAAGCACCTGGCCGGTGCGGCGGCCGCCGGCGACTTCAGCGTGCGTGGCGACGCCGCGCGCTTCCAGTACGACTTCCGCCTGATGGTCGAGAGCCTCAACCAACTGATGGCCACCGCCGACGGCAACCTGCAGGCGCTGTCGTCCCTGCTGCAGTCGATCGCCGCCGGCGACCTGACCGCGCGCATGCACGGCGACTTCCAGGGCGTGTTCGCGACCATGCGCGACGACGCCAACGCCACCACCGAGCAGTTGGCGGCCATCGTCGCGCGCATCCAGACTGCCGCGGTCAGCATCAATGCCGCGGCCAGCGAGATCGCCACCGGCAACGACGACCTGTCGCGCCGCACCGAGCAGCAGGCCGCCAGCCTGGAGGAAACCGCTGCGTCGATGGAGGAGCTGACCTCCACCGTCAAGCAGAACGCCGAACGTGCGCGCCAGGCCAACCAACTGGCCGCCGGCGCGGCCTCGGTCGCCTCGCAGGGCGGCGACGTGGTCGGCCAGGTCGTGCAGACCATGAGCGGCATCGAAGCCTCGTCGAAGAAGATCGGCGACATCATTTCGGTGATCGACGGCATCGCCTTCCAGACCAACATCCTGGCGCTCAACGCCGCGGTGGAAGCGGCGCGTGCCGGCGAGCAGGGCCGCGGCTTCGCCGTGGTCGCCACCGAAGTGCGCACCCTCGCCCAGCGCTCGGCCAACGCCGCCAAGGAGATCAAGACGCTGATCGACGAGTCGGTCGGCCGCGTCGCCGAAGGCTCGGCCCTGGTCGAGCGTGCAGGCACCACCATGCAGGAGATCGTGACCTCGGTGCAGCACGTCACCGACATCATGGGCGAGATCGCGGTCGCCTCGCAGGAGCAGTCGTCCGGCATCGAGCAGGTCAACCGCACCGTCACCCAGATGGACGAGAGCACCCAGCAGAACGCTGCGCTGGTGGAGGAAGCCACGGCCGCCGCGCGTTCGATGGAGGAGCAGGCCGGCCACCTGCGGCAGGCCGTGGCGGTGTTCAAGGTGCAGGCGGCGGCATCCTCGGTGCGTGCGCCGGCGGTACCGGCCGCGCGCACGCCGACACACGCGGCCGCCTGAGTCCAGGCGCGCGGATCGCGCCACCCAGGCTTGGCCTGTCACGCCCCGGCCGGCGCACACCGCGCCGCCGGAACAACGACCCAATTGCCGATCGGCCGCGGAACGCCTCCGCGGCCGATTGCGTTTCCAGGCCTGCGCGGCAGCCTTTTTTCGCAAACCCCACAGCAGCATCGTTACCACGGCGTGAAATGTGATGAATACGACCTTAAGGATCGACAGGTGCTGTCGATAACGTGAACAGCCGGTGAGTACCGGCGTCGCGCTGGCCGGTTTCCAATGCAGGCACTATCCACCACGACGCCCCGTTGGGGAGGTTTCACTCGCCTGCCATGGGGGCTGTTGTTGCTGGTGCTCTGGAGCATCTGGGCGGCAAGCCAACTGGTAGCGCTCGCCAGCCCGCCGCCGGCCGACAGCGCCGAGGCCATTCGCGCGCGCCTGCTGGCCTTTGCGCCCGCCATCGACGCTGCCGACGGGCAGCCCGTGGCGTTCCGCCTGCGCGTGGCCGGCTGCGAGTGCGCCGCGCCTGCGGCGCTCGCACTGCCAGGGATGCGCAGCGTGGACCTGCGCGCCCGGCTGGCGCCGCCGTCCCTGCCCTATGCGCTGATCGTCCTCGATGCGCAGTCCCGCCTGATCTATGCCGGCCCGGCACAGCTGGCCGGATGCGGCACGTCCATCGCCGCCGCGTCGCTGCTGCCGCGGCTGCTCGCCACCGGCGGCGCTTCGCCGCTGATCTCTCCCGCCCAGTGCGGATGTCCCACCGACTCCAAGGAATCCCTCTCATGAGCGCCTCGCCTACCCAAGGCAGCTTTCTCGTCGGCAACGAGCGCTACGTCTACCTGCAGAAACTGGCGGCGCAGGCCGACCGGCTGTTCGTGGTCGTCGCGGTCCTGGCCACCCTCGCCAGCCTGGCCGCCGCCTGGCATCAGGGCGCGTGGACGCCGTGGCTGGCGGTCAGCCTGCCGACCCTGGCCGTCATTGCCCTGCAGGTGAAGCTGCATCCGGGCAGCCTGCTGAGCCGCTGCACCGTGGCCTTGGGCCTGATGGTGCTGGCCGCGGCGCTGATCCAGCAGGCCGGGGGCATGATCGAAGTGCACTTCGGCGTCATCCTGCTGATCGCGCTGCTGCTGTACTACCGCGACTGGCGGCCGATCATGGTCGCGGCCGCCGCGATCGCCGTGCATCACGTGCTGTTCTTCTGGCTGCAGCACCGCGGCCTGCCGGTGCGGGTGTTCACCGCCGAGGCCGGGATCGGCATCCTGGCGATCCATGCGTTGTACGTGGCGGTGGAAGCGGCGATCCTGGTGCCGATGGCGGTGCAGATGCGCCGGCAACTGCTGGACGTGGGCCACGACCCGCACGCCCTGGCCCAGGCCGCGCGCGCCATCGCCCAGCAACAGCCGCTGTCGGCCGCGATCCGCGAGCTGGACCTGCCGGAAGGCTCCATCGCCCACACCCTGGTGGCCGCCAACGCGCAGTTGCTGCGCAGCCGCGAGCAGGACAGCGAGGCGCAGCGCGAGACCCAGCGCATCCGCAGCGCGCTGGACGATGTCACCACCAACGTCATGATCGCCGATGCCGACCGCCGCATCGTCTACGTCAACCGCCCGCTGCTGCAGATGCTCAGCGAGGTGCAGGAAGACCTGCGCCGCGACCTGCCGCAGTTCGATGCCAGCGCATTGCTGGGCAAGACCATCGACGTGTTCCACCGCCATCCCGAACACCAGGCGCGCATGCTCGCCGAGCTGACCGGCACGCACCGCGCGCAGATCCGCGTCGGCGGCCACACCATGCGCCTGATCGTCAATCCGGTCACCGACGCGACCGGCAACCGCCTCGGCTTCGTGGTGGAATGGGCCGACCGCACCGACGAAGTGGCGGTGGAAGAGGAGATCGCCGGCATCGTGCGTGGTGCGGTCGCCGGCGACCTCGGCGGCCGCATCCGCCTGGACGACAAGCACGGCTTCCTGCTGCAGTTGGGCGAGCAGATCAACGCCATGCTCGCCGCCAGCGCCTCCGGCCTGGGCCACATCCAGCAGATGCTGCGCGCGCTGGCCGAGGGCGACCTGTCGCGGCGCATCGACGCCGACCTGCAGGGCGTGTACGCGAACATGAAGGACGATGCCAACGCCACCGCCGAGCAGCTGTCGGCGATCGTGCGGCAGATCCAGGGCGCCTCGGACGCGATCAACACCGCCGCCGGCGAGATCGCCGCCGGCAACGACGACCTGTCGCGCCGCACCGAACAGCAGGCCGCCAGCCTGGAGGAAACCGCCGCCTCGATGGAGGAGCTGACCTCCACCGTGAAGCAGAACGCCGAGCATGCGCACCAGGCCAACCAGTTGGCGGTCGGCGCCGCGGCGGTCGCCTCGCAGGGCGGCAGCGTGGTCGGCAAGGTGGTCACCACGATGAGCGGCATCGAAGCCTCGTCGAAGAAGATCGCCGACATCATCGGCGTGATCGACGGCATCGCCTTCCAGACCAACATCCTGGCGCTCAACGCCGCGGTCGAGGCCGCGCGTGCCGGCGAGCAGGGCCGTGGCTTCGCCGTGGTCGCCAGCGAGGTGCGCGTGCTGGCGCAGCGTTCGTCCAACGCCGCCAAGGAGATCAAGGACCTGATCGACGATTCGGTGACCCGTGTGGCCGAAGGCTCGGCCCTGGTCGACCAGGCCGGCCGCACCATGCAGGACATCGTGTCCTCGGTCCAGCGCGTCACCGACATCATGCGCGACATCGCCTCGGCCTCGCAGGAACAGTCGGCCGGCATCGAGCAGGTCAACCAGACCGTCGTGCAGATGGACGAGGCCACCCAGCAGAATGCCGCCCTGGTCGAGGAAGCCAGCGCCAGCGCCCGGTCGATGGAACACGAGGCGGGCGAACTGGCACGGGCCGTGGCATCCTTCACCCTGGAGCAGCGCCCGCCGTCGAACGCGGTCGCCACTGGCGGCAACGTGCAGCCGGTCTACAAAAAAGTCCAGCTCAGCCGATAGCATGCGTGGGGCGGCCCGACGCGGTGCCGCCCCACCCACCTCCAGTACCCACTCTCCACCATGGCCGAAGGCACTCCCAGCGACTCCCCTGTCCCGACTTCGCCGGAAGAAGAAGTGGAGGACGACCGTTTCCTGCTGACCAAGCCCCGTCAGATCCGCCAGTTGCTGCAGTCGCTGATCCAGCAGCGTTCGCAGGTCAGCGCGCACGTGGGCGGTCGCGACCAGGCCTTCTCGACCGCGTTGCTGGACCTGGACGAGGACAGCGTGCTGCTGGACCTGAGCGTCAACGAGGCCTCCAACCGCGCCGCCGAGCAGGCCGAGTACCTGCTGTGCTTCGCCCAGCTGGACAAGGTGCGGGTGCGTTTCCGCATCGAAAGCCCGCAGCGCACCGACGACAACGGCCAGCCGGGCCTGCGCGCGCCGCTGCCGGAATCGCTCTACTACCTGCAGCGGCGCGAGCATTTCCGCCTGGAGACCCCGATCACCGATTCGCCGTTGTGCGTGCTGCGCATCGACGACGATGCCGGCCAGGTCGAACTGAAACTGCGCGTGGTGGACATCAGCGGCGGCGGCCTGGCGGTGGCGCTGGTACAGGGCCAGCCGATGCCGCAGCTGCAGCAGAGCTATCCGAACTGCGTGCTGCAGCTGCCCGATGCCGACGCCATCCGGCTGACCCTGCAGGTCTGCAACATGTATGTCTCCAAGCTCGCCAACGGCCAGGACACCCTGCGCGTGGGCATGCGCTTCCAGGACCTGCCGCGCGGTGCCGACGCGGCGATCCAGCGCTACGTGTTCCGCATCGAGCGCCAGCGCAGCGCCCGCAAGAGCGGCGTGCTTTCCTGAACGCCGCAAGCGGCCGGCCGATCCAGGTCTAAAGTTCGCCGTGGCCGCGCCGATCTAGCATCAGAGTCGCGCTTTCCCACCCACGCCACCACCCGCAATCCCGTGCGCACCAGGAGCACACGATGAACGACAAGACCACCTCCAACTCCGACGCCACCGGCGGCGAATTCCTCAGCTTCACCCTCGGCGAAGAACACTACGGCGTGGATATCCTCAAGGTGCAGGAAATCCGCGGCTACGACTCGGTCACCCGGGTCCCGGACGCCCCCGAGTACATCAAGGGCGTGATCAACCTACGCGGCACCATCGTCCCGGTGATCGACCTGCGCCTGAAGCTGCGCCTGAAGGAAGCGCGCTACGACGCCTTCACCGTGATGATCGTGCTCAACGTCGAGAACCGCGTGGTCGGCATCGTGGTGGACAGCGTCTCCGACGTGATCCCGCTGAACGAAGAGCAGATCCGCCCGACCCCCGAGTTCGGCGCCGCGGTCGACACCCGCTTCATCTCGGGCATCGGCACCCAGGACGACAAGATGTTGATCCTGCTGGATATCGAGACCCTGCTCGACAGCGCCGAGTTCGGCCAACAGCACGCCCACGTCGACGAAGCCGCCTGACCCCCGGCCGCTGCGGCGGCCGCCCGGCTGTAGACGAAACCCGCCGCAAGGCGGGTTTTTATTTGAAATGCGAACTGTTTATCACTTGGGCGAATCAAGTTAACCGGTTTCACGCCGATAGCTGAAGAGTGGCCGGCATCACACGGCCCTCACTTCAGCCCCCGTCCCCAAGGAGTCGTTCCATGAAACCGAGCTTTCCCATGCTGCTGGTCCTGCTGCTCGCCGCCAGCCCCAGCACCTTCGCCCAGTCCCAGCAGATGATCCCGCCGGAGATGGCCACCCGTTTCGTCGGCAAGGACGGCATGGTCTGCGGTAAGGTCGAGAAAGCCAAGTACGCGCAGAATTCCGAAGGCGAGCCGACCTTCCTGTACATGGGCGGCATGTTCCCGCGCCACACCTTCTCCGCCCGCATCGCCGGCGCCGACCGCAGCAAGTTCGGCTTCGCCCCGGAAACCCTGGAAGGCAAGGACGTGTGCGTGATCGGCAAGATCGAGCGGGACAGCTCGCGTGCCGAAATCCAGGTCAGCGCGCCGTCCAGCCTGAAGCTGGCCACCATCAAGTAAGCCATTGCGCCGCCGTGCTGGACCCGTGCACACGGTCCGGCGCGGCGGCGTTTGCTTTTTTGCCCCTTGTCGTCCCCCTCCGAATTATGGGAAACGCGCTCATGCAGTGGATTAAAGATCTGAAGGTGATGCCCAAACTGATGCTGGCGTTCGGCGTCGTGCTGGCGTTGATGCTGATCCAGGGCGTGGCCGCCTACCGCGGTCTTAACTCGCTCGATGGCGTGACCACGAATGTGTCGTCGCAGGTGGTGCCGAGCGTGCGCACCGGCGGCGAAATGCGCGGCATCCTCGGCGAATATCGCAATTCCGCCTACCAGAGTCTGATCCGCAGCAGCGATGCGCTGAAGAAGGAATCGGCCGCGCGCAAGGTTGCGCTGAAGAAGCAGATGGACCAGATCCTGGCCCAATATCCGCCCAAGATCGGCAGCCCGCAGGAAAAGACCATCTACGACCGTCTGGTCGCCGACTGGAAGAAGGCCAGCGCCTCCTACCAGTCCGTCGACGAAATGCTGCAGCTCGACCTGCACGACGACGCCATCGATACCTTCACCGGCGAGACCCGCACCCTGCACAACAAGGTGGTGGACGACGTCGTCGCCCTGATCGCCGAGAACGATCGCCAGGCCAAGGCCGCGGCCGACGCCGCCAGCGGCACCTATCGCAACGCCTCGGCAACCCTGCTGATCTGCCTGCTGATCGGCCTTGGCGCAGCGGTCGGTCTGGCCTTCCTGTTCGGGCGGATGCTCGCCAACAGCGTGCGCGATGCGGTCAAGGTGGCCAGCGACGTCGCCGCCGGCAAGCTCGACGGACATATCGACGCCAACAGCAAGGACGAGATCGGCGAGCTGATGCAGGCGCTCAAGCGCATGCAGCAGGACCTGCGCGGGCGCATCGAGCGCGACGCCGCGGTCGCCGCCGAGAACCTGCGCATCCGCACCGCGCTGGACAACTCCTCGACCGGCATGTTCATCGTCGACCTGGACTACAACATCGTCTACGCCAACCCGTCGATGCAGGGCCTCACCGACAAGTACGCCGAGCAGATCCACTCGGTGGCGCCGGCCTTCGATTCGAGCCTGCCGCTGGTCGGCTCGCCGGTGACGGTGCTGGAGTACGGCAACCAGCACGATCCCAAGACCCTGGCGGAACTGGAAAAGAAGGGGGTGATGGAACGCGAGATGGCCTACGTCGACGCGCGCGTCGCCCAGACCATCACCGCCATCCGCGACCAGCACGGCACGCACATCGGCTTTGTCTGCGAATCGCGCGACCGCACCCTGGAAGCGCAGGTCGAGCAGGAAGTGGCCAAGATCGTGCGCGAGGCCGCCGCGGGCGACCTCAGCGGGCGCGTCGGCATCGAAGGCAAGCACGGCTTCTTCCTGCAGCTGGCGCAGCAGCTCAATGGCCTGCTGCAGGCCAACGGCGACAGCATCGGCCAAGTGTCCAGGCTGCTGACCGCGCTGTCGCAGGGCGACCTCACCGCGCGCATGCATGGCGATTTCCAGGGCGTGTTCGCGACCATGCGCGACGACGCCAACGCCACCGCCGAGCAGCTGGCGGCCATCGTCGGCCGCATCCAGCAGGCGGCGAACGCGATCAATGCCGCCGCCGGCGAGATCGCGGCCGGCAACGACGACCTGTCGCGCCGCACCGAGCAGCAGGCGGCGAATCTGGAAGAGACCGCCGCCTCGATGGAGGAACTGACCTCCACCGTGCGCCAGAACGCCGAGCACGCGCGCCAGGCCAACCAGTTGGCCGGCGGCGCCGCCACGGTCGCCTCGCAGGGCGGCAGTGTGGTCGGCCAGGTGGTGCAGACCATGAGCGGGATCGAGGCGTCCTCGAAGAAGATCGCCGACATCATCAGCGTCATCGACGGCATCGCCTTCCAGACCAACATCCTGGCGCTCAACGCGGCGGTGGAAGCCGCACGTGCCGGCGAACAGGGCCGCGGCTTCGCGGTGGTCGCCAGCGAAGTGCGCACCCTCGCTCAGCGCTCGGCCAACGCCGCCAAGGAGATCAAGGGCCTGATCGATGCGTCGGTAAGCCAGGTGGCCAACGGCTCGACCCTGGTGCGTCAGGCCGGCCAGACCATGACCGAAATCGTCGCCTCGGTGCAGCGCGTCACCGACATCATGGGCGAGATCGCCGCCGCCTCGCAGGAACAGTCGGCCGGCATCGAGCAGGTCAACCAGACCGTCACCCAGATGGACGAGACCACCCAGCAGAACGCCGCGCTGGTCGAAGAAGCCACCGCCGCCGCGCGTTCGATGGAAGAACAGGCCGGCCAGCTGATCGAGGCCGTGTCGATCTTCCGCGTCGAGCAGTCGGCGCAGGCCAGCGCGGTCCACGCGCCGCAGGCCGTGTCCGCGCCGCGGGCGGCAGCGCCGGCGAAGAAGCCTGCGGCCGTCGCCGCCGCCAAGCCGGCGGCGGTGCGTGCCCGCAAGGTCGAGCCGGCCCTGGCCGATTCGGACTGGCAGGAGTTCTGAGACAGGCCCGGCCTGTCGCTGCCCCCCCCCCCATCCCCGGCCTTCGCGCCGGGGATTTTTTTGACCGCCGCGCCAGCGCGAGGATTGTCTACGGATCGGTCGCGCCGCGCGCTCAATTTCCCCGTTCCCGGAGCCGTTAAAACCTTTGGGAACCTTTCCAAGGATCAGGTCGATGTCGTCTCGCTCGTTGCTCACCCGCCTCTCGGATCTGCCGCTGCGCCGCAAGTTCCTCTGGCAGACCTTGTTGCTGGGTGCCGGCATCGTCCTGCTGGCGGTGATTGCCGCGCGCATGCAGTACCTGGACATCCGCAACACGCGCGAGCAGGCACTGAAGAGCCAGATCGAGCTGGCGCTGGGCGTGGTGCGCGCCTATGCGGCCGAGGTGGACAAGGGCAGCATGCCGCTGGCCGAGGCGCAGCGCACCGCCCTGCGCACCCTGGAATCGATGCGCGCCCGCGACGGCGTGGACTACTTCTACGTGCACGACCTGCACCCGACCATGCTGATGCACCCCACCCGCCACGACCTGGTCGGCAAGGACATCGGCCAGGTGCTCAGTGCCGACGGCAAGCCGATCTTCCGCGAGTTCGTGAAGGTGGCCGAGGCCGGCGGCGGCTATGTCGACTACCTGTGGCCCAAGCCCGGCAGCGACAAGCCGGTCGAAAAAATCTCCTACAACGCCGCGTTCGCGCCCTGGCACTGGGTGATCGGCACCGGCGTGTATATGGACGACGTGCAGGCGCAGGCGCTGGTCTTCACCGGGGTGATGACCCTGGCCGGCGGCATCCTGGTGCTGCTCACCTTCGGCATCAACTGGCTGATCGGCAGTTCGGTGCTGCGACCGGTATCGCGCAGCCTCGAGGCGATCCGCGCGGTGTCGCGCGGCGACCTCAGCGTGCGCATCGACAATCCCGGCCGCGACGAGACCGGCGAGATGCTGCGCGCCACCGGCGAGATGATCCGGATGCTGGAACGCTTCTCCAGCGAGACCGCACGGATGGCCGTGCTGCACGCCGACAAGGACATGTCCCACCGCATGCCGGAGGATTTCCCCGGCGTGTACGGCGACCTGGCTGCGAGCATCAACCGCATGATGTTCGAGCACCTGGACGCGATCGTCGACGCCATCGCGGTGCTCAACGAGTACGCCAACGGCGACCTGCGCCGCGACGCCCGCCGCCTGCCCGGTAGCCGCGCGGTCCTGCACGAGTCGATGGACGCGGCCAAGGCCAGCCTGCTGGCGATCAACACCGAGATCAAGCGCCTGGCCGCAGCCGCCGCCGCCGGCGACTTCAGCGTGCGCGGCGACGCCGGGCGGTTCCAGCACGACTTCCGGCTGATGGTGCAGGACCTCAACGCGATGATGGAGGTCAGCGACCGCAACCTGGGCAAGCTGTCGACGCTGCTGCAGGCCATCGCCGCCGGCGACCTGAGCGCGCGCATGCACGGCGACTTCCACGGCGTGTTCGCGCGGATGCGCGAAGATGCCAATACCACCGCCGACCAGCTCGCCGACATCGTCGGCCGCATCCAGACCGCGGCGCGCAGCATCCACGGCGCCACCACCGAACTGGCCGCCGGCAACGACGACCTGTCGCGCCGCACCGAACAACAGGCGGCCAACCTGGAAGAGACAGCGGCCTCGATGGAGGAGCTGACCTCCACGGTCAAGCAGAACGCCGAGCACGCCCGCCAGGCCAACCAGCTCGCCACCGGCGCGGCCGCGGTGGCCTCGCAGGGCGGCCAGGTGGTCGGCCAGGTGGTCACCACCATGAACGGCATCGAGGCCTCGTCGAAGAAGATCGCCGACATCATCGGCGTGATCGACGGCATCGCCTTCCAGACCAACATCCTGGCACTCAATGCCGCGGTGGAAGCCGCCCGCGCCGGCGAACAGGGCCGCGGCTTCGCCGTGGTCGCCACCGAGGTGCGCACCCTCGCCCAGCGCTCGGCCAACGCCGCCAAGGAGATCAAGGCGCTGATCGACGACTCGGTCGGCCGTGTGAGCGAGGGTTCGGCCCTGGTCGACCAGGCCGGTCGCACCATGCAGGAGATCGTCGCCTCGGTGCAGCGGGTGACCGACATCATCGGCGAGATCGCCGCCGCCTCGCAGGAACAGTCGATGGGCATCGAGCAGGTCAGCCGCACCGTGGCGCAGATGGACCAGGCGATCCAGCAGAACGTCGCCGTGGTCGAGGAAGCCAGCGCCTCGGCGCGGGCGCTGGAAGACCAGGGCCGCCGGCTCGGCGAGGCGGCGGCGGTGTTCCGGCTGGACCCGGCGCAGGCCGGCGCGAACGGCGGCGCAGGCCCCACGCCCGCGGCCCCCGCACGCGGTGCGGCGCGGCAGGCGCCGCTGCGGCTGGTGCGCACGGCAGTCCCGACCATCGAGGCCGATTGAGCGGCCATACCGTTGCGATAGACACAATCACGCACCACACGCCGATTCGCACCACGGCGCGGTTCAAGCTATCGCCGCGCTAGTCGATATCAGGATCACGCTTCGTGGTCCGCGCCCGTCATCGCCGGATCACCACCGCGACCGTTCAGGGAGCACGTGATGCCCAGCCGCCGACATCCGCCATCGTCCACCCTCCCGACGCGGCGCCGCGGCGCCGCACGCGCGCCCCTGTTCGGCATGGGTTCCCGCCCGCCTGCGCGCGCCTCCACTGGCGCGGCGCTGCCCTCGCCCCGCTTGGTCTCCGCCGGCTGACTGCCGGCCGCCCTGCCTTTTTTCAACCCACTGCTGCACATGGAATGCCCATGAACGTACTCGCGCACCTGAAAATCCGCGACAAGCTGATCTTCGCCTTCGCCGTGACCACGCTGCTGACGGTCGTGCTGGGAGGCTTTACCTACTCCCGGACCAACCTGTCCATCGCCGAGCTCACGCACATCCAGCACGATTGGGTGCCGGCGACCCAGGCACTGGCCGAGGTGCGCGCGCAACTGGGCGAATTCCGTACCTACGAACTGGCGCAACTGTCGCGCGCCGGCGATCCCCAGGCCCAGGCCGACTACTTCAAGCGCATGCAGAAGGTGCGCACGGAGGTGGCGAAGAACCAGCAGGTCATCGCCGCGATGATGCGCGACCAGAAGCAGGTGCAGATGTACGCCGGCGTGCAGGAGACGCTGAAGGCCTACCTGCAGGCCAACACCGAGATGGGCGCGGCGCTGCGCGCCGGCGACGTGGCCGGCGCACAGAAGATCTCCGACACCCAGTCGCGGACGCTGCGCCGGACCCTGTTCGAGCGCATCGTGGCGCTGACCCAGTACAACGTCGCCGAACTGAACCGGGAGATGGAGCGCGCCGACAGCCAGTTGGCCAACACCAAGACCCTGATCGTGACGCTGCTCGGGCTGGCCGTGCTGTTCGCCAGCGTCACCGCCTGGCTGATCGCGCGCGGGATGGCGCGCCAACTGCACGCGGCCAAGCGCCTGTCGCAGGCGGTGGCACGCGGCGAACTGGAGGGCGCCACCTATCCGCACGGCAAGGACGAGATCGGCGAGCTGATGGACGACATGCTGATCATGCGCTCGCGCATCCACAGCGTGATCCGCGCCCAGGAGGAGATGGCCCGGCAGCACGCGTGCGGCACCATCAGCTACCGCATGGACGAGAACGCCTTCCCCGGCGAGTACGGGCAGATGGTCAAGGGCACCAACGAACTGGTGGCCTCGCACATCGCGGTGAAGATGCGCCTGCTGCAGATCATCCAGCGCTATGCGATCGGCGACCTGTCCGAGGACATGGACCGCCTGCCCGGCGAAAAAGCCGTGCTCACCGAAACCATGGACATGGCCAAGCAGAACCTGACCGCGATGAGCGAGCAGATCAAGCAGCTGGCGGAGGCGGCCGCGGCCGGCGCCTTCGGCACGCGCGGCGACCCGGAACGCTTCCAGTACGGGTTCCGGGTGATGGTGCAGGATCTCAACGCGATGATGGAGGTCAGCGACCGCAACCTGGGCGAGCTGTCCACGCTGCTGCGGGCCATCGCCGCCGGCGACCTGACCGCGCGCATGCACGGCGAGTTCCATGGCGTGTTCGGTCGCATGCGCGACGACGCCAACGCCACCGCCGCACAGCTGGCGGCGATCGTCGGCCGCATCCATGCCGCGGCCGCCAACATCAATGTCGCCTCCACCGAGATCGCCAGCGGCAACGGCGACCTGTCGCGCCGCACCGAACAGCAGGCGGCCAGCCTGGAGCGCACCGCCGCCTCGATGGAAGAGCTGACCTCCACGGTCAAGCAGAATGCCGAGTACGCACGCCAGGCCAACCAGCTTGCGGCCGGGGCGGCCGCGGTGGCCTCGCAGGGCGGCGACGTGGTCGGCCACGTGGTCACCACCATGAACGGGATCGAGGCCTCGTCGAAGAAGATCGCCGACATCATCGGCGTGATCGACGGCATCGCCTTCCAGACCAACATCCTGGCACTGAACGCGGCCGTCGAGGCCGCGCGCGCCGGCGATCAGGGCCGCGGCTTCGCCGTGGTCGCCACCGAGGTGCGCACCCTCGCCCAGCGTTCGGCCAATGCCGCCAAGGAGATCAAGACGCTGATCGACGAGTCGGTGGGCCGCGTCGCCGAAGGCTCGGCCCTGGTCGACCAGGCGGGCCGCACCATGAGCGAGATCGTGACCTCGGTGCGCCGCGTCACCGACATCATGGGCGAGATCGCCGCCGCCTCGCAGGAGCAGTCCGCCGGCATCGAGCAGGTCAATCAGACCGTGGTGCAGATGGACGAGACCACCCAGCAGAACGCCGCGCTGGTGGAAGAAGCCACCGCCGCGGCGCGCTCGATGGAGGAACAGGCCGGCCAGTTGGGCGCGGCCATCGCCGCTTTCAAGCTGGACACCTACCACGGCGTGGCCGCCAACGCGCCGACTGCGCAAGCCGCGCCGACCCCGGCCCGCGCCAGGCCCCGTGCGGCGGCGGCGCGCCCGCGCCCCGCCAGCGAGGCCCAGTGGCAGGAATTCTGAGCCCGCACGCCACCGCCGGCGCTCTTTCCTGACTGCCGGCTGTCAATTTCGTCCGTTCCCGGCCGATAACCCGATTGACCGACCATCGCTGCGCACCATGGCCATCCAGACTCCCGCTTCGCCCTCCTCCGGTTCCGACAATCGCGACTTCGACTTCAGCGACCGCGATTTCAAGCGGGTCTGCGACCTGATCTACCAGAAGGCCGGCATCGCCCTGGCCCCGGCCAAGCGCGACATGGTCTACGGCCGGCTGTCGCGACGCCTGCGCGTGCTGGGCCTGCGCTCGTTCCGCGACTACCTGGACTGGCTGGAGCGCGAAGGCGGCGACGAATGGGAGGCGTTCACCAATGCGCTGACCACCAACCTGACCTCGTTCTTCCGCGAGCCGCACCATTTCGAGCGGCTGCGCGAAGAGTTGCAGAAGCACTCCGGCGCGGCGCCGCTGAAGATCTGGTCCTGCGCCTCGTCCACCGGCGAGGAGCCCTACTCGCTGGCGATCACCGCCTGCGAAGCGTTCGGCACGCTGACCCCGCCGGTGCGGATCCTGGCCACCGACGTCGACACCCAGGTGCTGGCCACCGCCTCGCGCGGCGTCTACGCGCTGGAACGCGTCGCCAGCCTCGATCCCGCCCTCAAGCGCAAGTATTTCCAGCGCGGCAGCGGCGCCAACGAAGGCCACTGCCGGGTGCTGCCGGCGCTGCGCGACCTGCTCGAGTTCCGCCAGCTCAACCTGCTGGAACCGCGCTACGACGTCGCCGGCCCGTACCTGGCGCTGTTCTGCCGCAACGTGATGATCTATTTCGACAAACCCACCCAGCGCGGCATCCTGTCGCGGCTGATTCCGCACCTGGACGACGACGGCATGCTCTACACCGGCCATTCGGAGAACTATCTGCATGCGGCCGACCTGATCCAGCCCTGCGGCCGCACGCTGTATCGCCGGGCGCAGAAGGATCGCGCATGAGCGCCGCGGCCATGGCCCTGGACCAGGTGATGCGCTATCACGACACGCGCTTCCAGACGATGGCGGCCAAGCTGTTGCCGACCCAGTACCTGGTGGTGGACGACGACACCGCGCTGACCACCATCCTGGGCTCGTGCGTGGCCGCCTGCATCCGCGACCCGCTGCTGAAGATCGGCGGCATGAACCACTTCATGCTGCCCGACGGCCAGAGCGGCGACGGCGCGCCGGCCCGCTACGGCAGCTACGCGATGGAAGTGCTGATCAACGACCTGCTCAAGCGCGGCGCCGCCCGCAACCGCCTGGAAGCCAAGGTGTTCGGCGGCGGCAACGTGCTCAAGGGCTTCACCAACAATCCGGTCGGCACGCGCAACGCCGACTTCGTGCTGAACTACCTCAAGGCCGAACATATCCCGGTGGTGGCCGAGGATCTGCGCGGCATCCATCCGCGCAAGATCTGGTTCTTCCCCGCTACCGGCCGCGTGGTCGTGCAGCGCCTGCCGCACGCGCACGAGGAAGCCGAAATCGCCGCGGCCGAGTCGGCGGTGCGCGCCCGTCTCGCCAAAGCCCCCGTCACCGGTGCCGTGGAGTTGTTCGAATGAGCCTGGAAGCCCCTTGCCGCGTGCTGATCGTCGACGACTCGGCGGTCGTGCGACAGATCCTTACCGAAATCCTGTCGGGCGCGCCCGGCGTGGAAGTGGTCGGCTCGGCCGCCGACCCGCTGCTGGCGCGCGAGAAGATCAAGCGTCTGAATCCGGACGTGATCACCCTGGACGTGGAAATGCCGCGCATGGACGGGCTGGCGTTCCTGGAAAACCTGATGCGGCTGCGGCCCACGCCGGTGGTGATGATCTCCTCGCTGACCGAGCGCGGCGCCGACACCACCCTGCAGGCGCTGTCGCTGGGCGCGGTCGACTTCGTCTCCAAGCCCAAGCTCGACGTGGCCCGCGGGCTGGAGGAGTACGCCGAAGAGATCATCGCCAAGGTCAAGAACGCGTCCAAGGCCAAGGTCCGCGCCCTGGACCGGCCGGCCGCGCCGAAACCGGCCGGCGCCACCGCCACGCCCGCCGCGGTGTCCTCGCTGAAGTTCCGCACCACCGACCGGCTGATCGCCATCGGCGCCTCCGCCGGCGGCACCGAAGCGCTGCGCGTGGTGCTGGAAGGCATGCCGGCCGATGCGCCTGCGGTGGTCATGACCCAGCACCTGCCGGCCGGCTTCAGCACCGCCTTCGCCGACCGCCTCAACCGGCACTCGGCCATGGCCGTGCGCGAAGCGACCGAAGGCGAAGCGATCCTGCCCGGCCACGCCTACCTGCCGCCCGGCGGCAAACACCTGCAGGTGATCCGCGACGGTGCGCGCTGGCGCTGCAAGATCGACGACGGTCCGCCGGTCAACCGGCACAAGCCGGCGGTGGACGTGCTGTTCCAGTCGGTGGCACGCAATGCCGGCGCCAACGCCATCGGCGCGATCCTCACCGGCATGGGCGACGACGGCGCGCGCGGCCTGTTGGAAATGCTGCAGGCCGGGGCCAGCACCCTGGTCCAGGACGAGGCCACCAGCGTGGTCTGGGGCATGCCCGGCACCGCCTTCCGCCTGGGCGCGGCGCAGGAGGTCTTGCCGCTGGACAAGATCGCCGAGCGCCTGATCGCCTTGTCCGTGCAGGCGCGCTGACACCATGCCGGGCCGCCGCGTCACAACGTCGAGCGTGCCCAGCGACGTCAGCGTGGAGGCGGCGCGGGTGGCATCGGCGCGTTCCGAACTGGACCTGCTGCTCTGCCTGCAATACGCACCGGAAGGCGTGCTGATCGTCGATCCGCAGGCGCGTGTGGTTGCCTTCAACCACACCGCCGAGGCGCTGTGGAACCGTCCCCGCGCGCAGGTGCTGGGGCGTCCGCTCGGCGAGTTGGCCGATGCCGACGTGCGCGAAGACTTCCTCGCGCAGTGTCTGCGCGACGGCGGCAGCGGCAGCTACGAGCTGCTGTTGCGCGACTACGATGGCGCAGCGCGCTGGCTGGCGGTGAGCGCGGCGCGGGCACCGCAGCACTACAGCCAATTGCAGGTGCTGTTCGTGCGCGACATCAGCGCCGAGCGCGCCCGCGACGCCAGGATGCGGCTGCTGTCGCTGGCGTTGGACTCCAGCGACAACGCCATCGTCGTCTGCGATCCGGAATTGAACACCCTCTATGTCAACGCCGGCTTCAGCCAGGTGTTCGGCTACGCCGAGAGCGAAGTGCTGGGACGCCTGCCCAGCACCGTGCTGACCGGCCCCGGCACCGACCTGCAGACCGTGCAGCAGACCCGCGAGCGCGTGCGCGCCGGTCTCGGCCACCAGGCCGACATCCTGGCCTATCGCAAGGATGGCACGCCGCTGTGGGCCACCCTGGTGGCCACCCCCATCGCCAGCGAGGATGGCAGCCAACAGCACTACATCCTCTCGTTCACCGACATCACCCAGAGCAAGATGCACGAGGTGCTGCACAAGAACGTGCTGGATGCGCTGGTCCGCGAACAGCCGCTGATCGAGGTCGCCACGCTGATCTGCAAGGAGGTCGAGCGCATCGCGCCGGAACTGATGGCCGCGATCGTGAGTGTGGACGGCAGCGGCTGCCTGCAGCCGCTGGCGGCGCCGAGCATGCCGGCGCGGTTCGGCGAGACCATGAACAACATGCGCGCCGGACCGCGTGCCGGCGCCCTTGCCACCTCGATCTGGCGCGGCAAGCAGGTACTGGTCCTCGACCCGCACACCGACCCGCTGTTCGCCGACTACCTGGGGCTGGTGCAGCATGTGCAGTTGGGCACCTGCGTGGCCACCCCGATCAAGTCCAGCAGCGGTCGCGTCCTCGGCAGCTTCGCGCTGTGCTATCGGCAGGTGCGCGAGCCATTGGCCTGGCACCTGCGTCTGATCGAGCTCTGCGTGCATCTGTGCGCCTTGGCGCTGGAACGCGAGCAGACCAGGGCACGCGTGCACCAGCTCGCCTTCTACGACTCGCTCACCGGCCTGCCCAACCGGGTGATGTTCAGCGCCCGCGCCGAGCAGGCGCTGGCCGCCGCCGAGCATCAGGGCGCACCGGTGGCGATCCTGTTCGTGGACCTCGACCGCTTCAAGCGCATCAACGAGACCCAGGGCCATGCCGCCGGCGACGGCCTGCTGCGCGACATCGCCCGGCGCATCGGCGACACCCTGGGCCTGACCGATTTGGTCGGTCGCCAGGCCGGAGACGAGTTCGTCCTGATGCTGCCGAACTGCAGCGTCGAGCAGGCCGCCGGCGTCGCCGAACGCCTGCTGCTGGCGCTGGCCGAGCCGCTGGTGGTCGGCCAGGTGACCCTGCACCCCAGCGCCAGCATCGGCGTGGCCATGTTCCCCGACGACGGCCGCGACATCGAGACCTTGCTGCGCCATGCCGACCTGGCCATGTTCCGGGCCAAGCGCGAGGGCGGCGACAGCGTGTGCTACTTCAGTTCCGACATGAACCGCATGGCGCAGGAACGCGTGGCGATGGAGACCGCGCTGCGCGACGCCCTGCATCGCGACAAACTGCAACTGCACTACCAGCCGCAACTGGACAGCCAGGCACCGCACGCGCTGTACGGCGTGGAGGCGCTGCTGCGCTGGGAACATCCCAATCTCGGCGCGATCTCGCCGGCGCGGTTCGTGCCGATGGCCGAAGAATGCGGGTTGATCGACGAACTCGGGCAGTGGGTCTTGCGCGAAGCCTGCCGGCAGATGGCCGACTGGCGTCTGCGCGGCATCGCGGTGCCGCGCGTGGCGGTGAACCTGTCGGCGAACAACTTCGCCGACCCCGAATTGCCCATGCGGGTGGAAGCCCTGCTCGCCGCGTCCGGCCTGCAACCGGCCGACCTGGCACTGGAAATGACCGAGAGCGTCATGCTCTCCAACACCAACGCGGTGCTGGCCAACCTGCGCCAATTGCAGGCCAGCGGCGTGCTGTTGTCGCTGGACGACTTCGGCACCGGCTATTCCAGCCTCAGCCATCTGCACCAATTGCCGGTCAACGAGCTCAAGCTGGACATGAGCTTCGTCAGCGACCTGGAGCACTGCCAGACTTCGCGGGCACTGACCACCTCGGTGCTGCGGATCGGCGAGACCCTGGGCATGCACACGGTCGCCGAGGGCGTGGAAACCGAAGCGCAACGCGCGTTCCTGGCGCGGCTGGGCTGCCGCGTGCTGCAGGGCTTCCTGTTCGCGCCGGCGCTGCCGGCGGCGGCGCTGGAACACTGGCTGCAAGGGCGAGCGCTCGCACCACAGGCCTAGCGCAAGCAGGCGGCGAACCCACCGTCGTACGCAGCGCAGGCACCACCAACGAAAAAGCCCGGCAGTGCCGGGCTTCTTCGTTGCGACCGTGCCGCATCGGCGGCACGTCGCGTCAGCGCATCGCCGGGGCGATCAGGCCGCGACCGTCGCGGCCACGTCCTGGTAGTCCTGGATCTGATCGAAGTTCATGTAGCGATAGATCTGTTCGCCACTGGTCTTGATCACGCCCACGTCGGCCATGTACTCGTCCTTGGTCGGGATGCGGCCCAGGCGCGAGCAGATCGCCGCCAGTTCCGCCGAGCCCAGGTACACGTTGGTGTTGCGGCCCAGGCGGTTGGGGAAGTTGCGGGTGGAGGTCGAGAACACCGTGGCGCCCTCGCGCGCCTGCGCCTGGTTGCCCATGCACAGCGAGCAGCCCGGCATTTCCATGCGCGCGCCGGCGGCGCCGAAGGTGCCGTAGTGGCCTTCCTTGGTCAGCTCCGAGGCGTCCATCTTGGTCGGCGGCGCGACCCACAGGCGGGTCGGGATGTCGCGCTTGCCTTCCAGCAGCTTGGCCGCGGCACGGAAGTGGCCGATGTTGGTCATGCACGAGCCGATGAACACTTCGTCGATCGCCGCACCGGCGACGTCGGACAGGGTCTTCACGTCGTCCGGGTCGTTCGGGCAGGCCACGATCGGCTCGTGGATGTCGGCCAGGTCGATCTCGATCACCGCCGCGTACTCGGCGTCGGCATCGGGCTCGAGCAGTTGCGGGTCGGCCAGCCACTCCTCCATCTTCTTGATCCGCCGCGCCAGCGAACGCGCGTCGGCATAGCCTTCGGCGATCATCCACTTCAGCAGGGTGATGTTGCTGGTCAGGTACTCGACGATCGGCTCCTTGTTCAGGCGCACCGTGCAGCCGGCGGCCGACCGCTCGGCGGAGGCGTCGGACAGTTCGAACGCCTGCTCCACCTTCAGCTCCGGCAGGCCTTCGATCTCCAGGATGCGGCCGGAGAAGATGTTCTTCTTGCCCTGCTTGGCCACGGTCAGCAGGCCCTGCTTGATCGCATACAGCGGGATCGCGTTGACCAGATCGCGCAGGGTCACGCCCGGCTGCATCTGCCCCTTGAAGCGCACCAGCACGCTCTCGGGCATGTCCAGCGGCATGACGCCGGTGGCGGCGGCGAAGGCGACCAGGCCGGAACCGGCCGGGAACGAGATGCCGATCGGGAAGCGGGTGTGCGAGTCACCGCCGGTGCCGACGGTGTCGGGCAGCAGCATGCGGTTGAGCCAGCTGTGGATCACGCCGTCGCCCGGACGCAGCGACACGCCGCCGCGGGTGGAGATGAACTCCGGCAGGGTGTGGTGGGTCTTGACGTCCACCGGCTTCGGATACGCCGCGGTGTGGCAGAACGACTGCATCACCAGGTCGGCGGAGAAGCCCAGGCAGGCCAGATCCTTCAGCTCGTCGCGGGTCATCGGGCCGGTGGTGTCCTGCGAGCCGACCGAGGTCATCTTCGGTTCGCAGTAGGTGCCCGGGCGCATGCCCTGGCCTTCCGGCAGCCCACAGGCGCGGCCGACCATCTTCTGCGCCAGCGAGAAGCCCTTGCCGGTGTCCGGCGGGTCCATCGGCAGGCGGAACAGGGTCGAGGCCGGCAGGCCCAGGAACTCGCGCGCCTTGGCGGTGAGGCCACGGCCGACGATCAGCGGGATGCGGCCGCCGGCGCGCACTTCGTCGAACAGCACGTCCGACTTCATCGCGAACTCGGCGATCACCTGCCCGTTCTTCAGCGCCTTGCCCTCGTACGGACGCAGTTCGACCACATCGCCGTGCTCCATCTGCGACACGTCCAGCTCGATCGGCAGCGCGCCGGCGTCTTCCATGGTGTTGTAGAAGATCGGCGCGATCTTCGAACCCAGGCACACGCCGCCGAAACGCTTGTTGGGGATGTACGGGATGTCCTCGCCGGTCCACCACAGCACCGAGTTGGTCGCCGACTTGCGCGAAGAACCGGTACCGACCACGTCGCCGACGTAGGCGACCAGGTGGCCCTTGCCCTTGAGGTCGGCGATGGCCTGGATCGGGCCGCGCTTGCCGTCTTCTTCCGGCTCGAACGGGGCGCCGTCGCGCTTGTTCTTGAGCATCGCCAGCGCGTGCAGCGGGATGTCCGGGCGGGTGGTGGCGTCCGGCGCCGGCGACAGGTCGTCGGTGTTGGTCTCGCCCGGCACCTTGAACACGGTGATGGTCAGGCTCTGCGGCACTTCCGGCTTGCTGGTGAACCACTCGGCCTCGGCCCAGCTCTGCAGCACCGCCTTGGCGTGCGCGTTGCCGGCCTCGGCCTTCTCCTGCACGTCGTGGAAGGCGTCGAAGATCAGCAGGGTGTGCTTGAGACCCTCGGCGGCGACCGCGCCCAGTTCCGGGTTGTCCAGCAGTTCGACCAGCGGATGGATGTTGTAGCCGCCGAGCATGGTGCCCAGCAGTTCGGTGGCGCGGGTGGGCGTGATCAGCGGGGTCTTCTCGCTGCCGAAGGCGACCGCGGCCAGGTACGAGGCCTTGACCTTGGCGGCGTCGTCGACGCCGGCGGGCACGCGGTGGCTCAGCAGTTCGACCAGGAACTGCTCCTCGCCGGCCGGCGGGTTCTTCAGCAGCTCGATGACCTGCGCGGTCTGCTGCGCGCTCAGCGGCAGCGGCGGGATTCCGAGCGCGGCGCGCTCTGCAACGTGGTGGCGATAGGCTTCCAACATGCGGGTTCTCCGGAAAAATACGGTGGGGATGTGCGGCAGCGGCGGCGCGGCGTCAGCCGGCAGGCTTGGGGACGATGATCTTCAGGCCTTTGAAGTAATCGCGAAAAAAGCGGTCGTCGTGGGTGATCAGGCCATCGCATTGCAGCAGCGCATGCGCACCGATCAGGAAATCGGCCACCACCCGCTCGCGCTTGCCGCCACGGGCGCGGAAGCGGCGCTGCATCTCGCCGGCGCGCAAGGCCGACTTGGCCTCCAGCGCGCTGAAGCGGATGCTCATGTCCTCCAGCACCGACAAGGCCTCGGCGCCGTCGCGCAGCGCGCTGCAGACTTCGGCCAGGACGATGTCGCAGACCACCACCGGGCCGGTGCTCAGGCACTGGCGCAGGCAGGCTTCGGTGGCGTCGGCCTGCGGGCCGTCGGCCAGCAGGTCCACCAGCACGGACGAGTCGATGGCGATCATGCGCCGGCGTCGGGCTCGGGTTCGAACGGATCGCCCGGGGCACGGCCGCGGATGGCGCGCATCGCCTCGTCGGTGCTGGCGAAGCCGTCGAGCTTGAAGCGGCCGCGGGCGCGCGAGATGGCATCGTCCACGCTCTTGCGCAGGATGATCCGGCCGCCATCCAGTTCCACCTTCAGGATGGTGCCCTTGCTCAGGCCCAGCGCATCGCGCACGGCCTTCGGCAGGGTGATCTGACCGCGTTCGGCGACAGTGGCTTCCATCGGGCGGGCTCCACAAGGTATGTACGAATTTTACATACTTGAAGCGTCATACTCAAGCCCGCATACAGCGCCGGTCACACCTGCCATACACACTGAATCGGTCAGAATGACCGCAGTCCCTACAGCCGCGACGCCATAGGAGTTCCGTGATGAGCGATTCCTTTTCCACCCGCGCCTCGCTCGAGGTCAACGGCCAACGCTACGCCTACTACAGCCTGCCCAAGCTCGCCGAGCGCTTCGATATCGCCCGCCTGCCCTACTCGCTGAAGATCCTGCTGGAAAACCTGTTGCGCCACGAAGACGGCGGCGTGACCGTGGGCAAGGACCACATCGAGGCAGTGGCCAAGTGGGATCCCAAGGCCGAACCCGACACCGAGATCGCCTTCATGCCGGCGCGCGTGGTGCTGCAGGACTTCACCGGCGTGCCCTGCGTGGTCGACCTGGCGGCGATGCGCGATGCGGTGGTCAAGCTCGGCGGACGCCCGGAGCAGATCAACCCGCTGATCCCCTCGGAACTGGTGATCGACCATTCGGTGCAGGTGGACGTGTTCGGCAAGCCCGACGCGCTGGATCTCAACGGCAAGATTGAATTCCAGCGCAACAAGGAACGCTACGGCTTCCTGCGCTGGGGCCAGAAGGCATTCGACAACTTCAAGGTGGTGCCGCCGAACACCGGCATCGTGCACCAGGTCAACCTGGAACACCTGGCGCGGGTAGTGATGACCGGCGAGCGCGACGGCGAGGCGATCGCCTACCCGGACACCGTGTTCGGCACCGACAGCCACACCACCATGATCAACGGCATCGGCGTGCTCGGCTGGGGCGTGGGCGGCATCGAGGCGGAAGCGGCGATGCTCGGCCAGCCCTCGTCGATGCTGATCCCGCAGGTGGTGGGCTTCAAGCTCACCGGCAAGCTGCCCGAAGGCGCCACCGCCACCGACCTGGTGCTGACGGTGACGCAGATGCTGCGCAAGCACGGCGTGGTCGGCAAGTTCGTCGAGTTCTTCGGCGACGGCCTGCAGCACCTGCCGCTGGCCGACCGCGCCACCATCGGCAACATGGCGCCCGAGTACGGCGCCACCTGCGGCATCTTCCCGATCGACGCCGAATCGCTGACCTATCTGCGCCTGTCCGGGCGCAGCGAGGAGCAGATCGCGCTGGTCGAGGCCTACGCCAAGGCGCAGGGCCTGTGGCACGACGCCGACAGCGCGCATGCCGAATACAGCGCCGTCCTGGAACTGGACATGGGCGACGTCAAGCCGTCGCTGGCCGGTCCCAAGCGCCCGCAGGACCGTGTGCTGCTGGAAGACATGCAGCGCAACTACCGCGACAGCCTGGTGCCGTTCGCCGACGCGCGCGCCAAGCGCCGCAGCGATGCCGTGCAGGAAGACCGGCTCAAGAACGAAGGCGGCGGCGGCACTGCGGTCGGCGCCCAGGCGGCGCATGCGCAGGACGCCGAGGCCAGCGGCGCCGGCTGGCAGCTGCGCGACGGCGCGGTGGTGATCGCGGCGATCACCTCCTGCACCAACACCTCCAACCCGGCGGTGATGCTCGGCGCCGGCCTGCTCGCGCGCAATGCCGTGGCCAAGGGCCTGAAGGCGCAGCCGTGGGTCAAGACCTCGCTCGGGCCGGGTTCGCTGGTGGTCACCGACTACCTGAAGAAGGCCGGGGTCATGCGCGACCTGGAACAGCTCGGCTTCTACGTGGTCGGCTACGGCTGCACCACCTGCATCGGCAACTCCGGCCCGCTGCCCGAGGACGTCTCCGCGGCGATCGCCAAGGACGACCTGGTGGTGGCCTCGGTGCTGTCGGGTAACCGCAACTTCGAAGGCCGCGTGCACCCGGAAGTGAAGATGAACTACCTGGCCTCGCCGCCGCTGGTGGTCGCCTACGCCATCGCCGGCACCACCGACATCGACCTGACCCGCGACCCGCTCGGCACCGGCCGCGACGGCCAGCCGGTGTACCTGCGCGACATCTGGCCGAGCAACAAGGAAATTGGCGACACCATCGCCGCCACGGTCGGCCCGGAGATGTTCAAGCAGAACTACGCCGACGTGTTCAAGGGCGACAGCCGCTGGAACACCATCGCCTCGCCCGATGGCGAGCTGTACGCGTGGGACGGCGCCTCCACCTACATCAAGAACCCGCCCTACTTCGACGGCATGACCATGCAGGTCGGCCGCATCGAGGACGTGCACGGCGCGCGCGTGCTGGGCCTGTTCGGCGATTCGATCACCACCGACCACATCTCCCCGGCCGGCAACATCAAGAAGGACTCGCCGGCGGGCCGCTTCCTGCAGGAGCGCGGCGTGCAGCCGGCCGACTTCAACAGCTACGGCAGCCGCCGCGGCAACGACGACGTGATGGTCCGCGGCACCTTCGCCAACATCCGCATCAAGAACCTGATGTTCGGCGGCGAAGAAGGCGGCAACACCCTGTACCACCCGCCCGGCGGCGGCCAGCCGGAAAAGCTGGCGATCTACGACGCGGCGATGCAGTACAAGGCCGACGGCGTGCCGCTGGTGGTGATCGGCGGCAAGGAGTACGGCACCGGCTCCTCGCGCGACTGGGCGGCCAAGGGCACCAACCTGCTCGGGGTCAAGGCCGTGATCGCCGAGAGCTTCGAACGCATCCACCGCTCCAACCTGGTCGGCATGGGCGTGCTGCCGCTGCAGTTCCTCGACGGCCAGAACGCGCAGAGCCTGGGCCTGGACGGCTCGGAAGTCTTCGAGATCACCGGCCTGCAGGACGGCGCCAGCAAGCGCGCCAAGGTCGTCGCGGCCAAGGCCGACGGCAGTGCGCAGTCCTTCGAGGTGGCGGTGATGCTGCTGACCCCGAAGGAAGTGGAGTACTTCCGCCACGGCGGCCTGCTGCAGTACGTGCTGCGGCAGTTGGCTGCGCGCTGATCCGCCCGCGGGTGTCCGACAGCGGAAGCCCGGCCCCCGCGACTGCGCGGGGGCGCTGCGCCGGCGCGCGAACCCGTGGTTCGCAAGCGTGCCGGCTCGCCCACCACGGCGGCCTGCTGCAGTACGTGCTGCGTCAGTGGCCTGCGCGCCGATCCGCCCGCGGGTGTCCGACAGCGGAAGCCCGGCCCCCGCGACTGCGCGGGGGCGCTGCGCCGGCGCGCGAACCCGTGGTTCGCAAGCGCGCCGGCTCGCCCACCACGGCGGCCTGCTGCAGTACGTGCTGCGTCAGTTGGCCGCGCGCTGACCGACCCTGCGGTTTCCGGCAGCGGAAACCCGGCCCCCGCGCCAGCGCGGGGGCGCTGCGCCGGCACGCGAACCAATGGTTCGCAAGCGTGCCGGCTCGCCCACCACGGCGGCCTGCTGCAGTACGTGCTGCGGCAGTTGGCTGCGCGCTGACCGACCCGGCGGCTTCCAACAGCGGAAGCCCGGCCCCCGCGACTGCGCGGGGGCGCTGCGCGGTGGCTCAGGGCGCGTCCTCGTCGCTGCGCAAGGCGCGCAGCAAGCCGATCATGTACAGCACCAGGATGAACGAGAACGGCAGGCCGCACAGCACCACCGCGGTCTGCATCGCGGTGAAGTTGCCGGCCAGCAGCAGTCCGATGCTGGCCACCGTGATGCCCGCCGCCCAGAACACGCGCAGCCAGATCGGCGCATCGTGCTCGTCCTCCGTGCCGCCCTCGACCCGACGCGTACACAGGTTGGCGATCATCAAGGTGCCCGAATCCACCGGGGTCAGGAACAGCACGAAGCCGATCACCACCGCGGCGCCGGCCACGTACGGCGCGGCGGGCAGATATTCCAGCAGCTTGAACAGGGTCATCGCCGCATCGTGCTGCGCCACCTGGCCCAGAACCGCCTGGCCATGGTTGAGCACCAGATCGATCGCGGTGTTGCCGAAGATCGACAACCACGCCAGGGTGAAACCCAGCGGGATCAGCAACACCCCCAGAATCACCTCGCGAATGGTGCGGCCGCGCGAGATCCGGGCGACGAACAGCCCCACGAACGGCGCCCAGGCGATCCACCACGCCCAATAGAACAGCGTCCACGAGCCGAGCCAGGTGCGCCCGTTGCGATCGTTGAGATACATCTCGAAGCTCTTGCGCACGAACGCGGCCAGATAGTCGCCGGTGTTCTGCACCAGGCCGTCCAGCAGGTGCAGGGTCGGCCCGGTGCACAGCACGAACAGCAGCAGCACGCACAGCAGGCGCACATTGAGGTTGGACAGCCAGGCGATGCCCTTCTCCACCCCTGCGACCACGCCCAGCGTCGCCACCGCCATCATCGCCAGCACGATCAGCACCAGCACCTGCGGGGTATTGGGCAGGCCGAACAGGTAGACCAGGCCCGATTGCAGCACCAGCGCGCCGATGCCCAGGTTGGTGACCATGGAGATCAGCGTGGCCAGGATGCCGAAGCCATCCACCATGTCGCCGATGCGGCCATGCACGCGGTCGCCGAAGACCGGCTGCAATGCCGAGCGCAACGCCAGCGGCAGGTTGCGGCGATAGGCGAAATACCCCAGCGCCACGCCCACCAGCGCGTACAGCGCCCAGCCGTGCAGCCCCCAGTGCAGAAAGGTCAGCACCAGCGCCTCGCGCGCGGCCGCCGCGGTGCCGCCAGGCTGTCCGGGCGGGCTCAGGAAATGATCCAGCGGCTCGTAGGCACCGTAGTACAGCAGCGCGATGCCGATACCGGCGGAAAACAGCATCGACACCCAGGCCACGTAGCCGAACGCCGGCACTTCGTCGTTGCGGCCCAGGCGGATGCGCCCGTACGGCGAAGCCGCCAGCCACAGCACGAACCCCAGGCACGCCACGATCAACACCATGTACCACCAGCCGAAACCGGCCGACACCCCGGCCTGCGCCCATTGCAGCCAGTGTTCGCTGGCCTCGGGGAAGAGCACGGTGAGCAGCCCGAGCACGCCGATGGACAGCGATGCGCTGAAGAACACGAAGCGATTCAGGCGCAGGGCCGAGCGCTTGGGAGGAGCCTGGAAAGACATGCAGTTGTCTCATCGGTCCGGATGGGCGCATGGGCAAGGCCGGACCGGAAACCGGGCCTATGGCGTGGGGGGCGGGTGCATCGTATGGTTTATTGATTGAACGTTCAATCAATAAAAAGCATAATGGCCGCCAGCCGATCCCGTGGGATCGAAGACCGTGGAGCCGCGATGCCCAAGAAAGGCGTGGAACCGATCCGCCGCGAGCAGCTGATCCGTGCCACTTTCCAGACCATCGACGAGATCGGCATGGCCGATGCGACCGTCGCCACCATCGCCAGGAAGGCCGGGCTTTCCAGCGGCATCGTCGCCCACTACTTCGGCGACAAGGACGGCCTGCTCAATGCCGCGATGCGGCAGATCCTGCGCGATCTGCGCGCCGCGGTGTCGCGCTGCCGCGGCGCGTCCGAGGACACCCCGCGTGCGCAACTGCGCGCCATCGTCGATGGCAATTTCGACGACAGCCAGGTCAACGGCGCGGCCATGCGCGTCTGGCTGACCTTCTGGGCCGCGAGCATGCACCAGCCGGAACTGGCGCGGCTGCAGCGGGCCAACGATCAGCGCCTGTTCTCCAACCTGTGCCATCAGTTCAACCGGGCGCTGCCGCGGGCGCAGGCGCGCCAGTCCGCGCGCGGGCTGGCCGCGATGATCGACGGCCTGTGGTTGCGCGGCAGCCTGGTCGGCGCCGCCTTCGATACCGGCAAGGCGCAGCGCATCGCCTACGAATACATCGACTTCCAACTGCGGGCCGACACGCCCTGACGCGCGCCTGCCGCGCCCACCGCCTTTCCAGGAGCCCCCATGACCGCCCTTCCCGTCCAACAGCTCTACATCCACGGTCGCCTGGTCGATGCCAGCAGCGGCAGGACCTTCCAGACCGTCAATCCGGCCAACGGCCAGGTCCTGGCCGAGGTGCAGATCGCCAGCCAGGCCGACGTCGAGCGCGCCGTGCAGAGCGCGGCCGCAGGCCAGAAGGTCTGGGCCGCGATGACCGCGATGGAGCGCTCGCGCATCCTGCGCCGCGCCGTGGATCTGCTGCGCGCGCGCAACGACGCCCTGGCCCGGCTGGAAACCCTGGACACCGGCAAGGCGCTGAGCGAGACCACCAGCGTGGACATCGTCACCGGCGCCGACGTCCTGGAGTACTACGCCGGCCTGGCCACCGCGATCGAAGGCATCCAGTTGCCGCTGCGCGCATCGAGCTTCTTCTACACCCGCCGCGAGCCGCTGGGCGTGGTCGCCGGCATCGGTGCCTGGAACTATCCGATCCAGATCGCCCTGTGGAAATCGGCCCCGGCGCTGGCCGCGGGCAACGCGATGGTGTTCAAGCCGTCCGAAGTCACCCCGCTGAGCGTGCTGGAGCTGGCCAAGCTCTACACCGAGGCCGGCGTGCCGGACGGCGTGTTCAACGTGGTGCAGGGCCCGGGCCGCGAGATCGGCAACTGGCTGACCGAGCATCCGGCGATCGAGAAGATCTCCTTCACCGGCGGCGTGGCCACCGGCAAGAAGGTGATGGCCGCCGCGGCCGCCTCCTCGCTGAAGGAAGTGACCATGGAACTGGGCGGCAAGTCGCCGTTGCTGATCTGCGACGACGCCGACCTGGACCGCGCCGCCGACATCGCGGTGATGGCCAACTTCTTCAGCTCCGGCCAGGTCTGCACCAACGGCACCCGCGTGTTCGTGCCGCGCCGCATGCTGGCCGCGTTCGAGGCGGCGCTGGTCGAGCGCGTGCAGCGCATCCGCATCGGCGACCCGATGGCGGCCGCCACCAACTTCGGCCCGCTGACCAGCTTTGCGCACATGGAGAATGTGCTGCGCTACATCGACAGCGGCAAGGCCGAAGGCGCGCGCCTGCTGATCGGCGGCGGTCGCGCCAGCGCAGGCGCGCTGGCCGACGGTGCCTACGTGCTGCCGACCGTGTTCTCCGACTGCCGCGACGACATGCGCATCGTCAGGGAAGAGATCTTCGGGCCGGTGATGAGCCTGCTCGCCTACGACGACGAGGAAGAGGCGATCCGCCGCGCCAACGCCACCAGCTTCGGCCTGGCCGCCGGCGTGGTCAGCAAGGACATCAGCCGCGCCCACCGCATCATCCACCGCCTGGAAGCCGGCATCTGCTGGATCAACACCTGGGGCGAATCGCCGGCCGAAATGCCGGTCGGCGGCTACAAGGAATCGGGCGTCGGCCGCGAGAACGGCCTCTCGACCCTGGCCCACTACACCCGCGTCAAGTCGGTGCAGGTCGAACTGGGCGACTACGCCAGCGTGTTCTGAGCCGCGCCCCCATCGTCCGGCCGACGCGCCGATCCGACCTTCCGCCGGGACGCCTGCGCGCAGCGCGCCCCGGCCTGCTGGAGAACCGTCATGAAGACTGCCCAAGCGTACGACTACATCATCATCGGCGCCGGCTCGGCCGGCAACGTGCTGGCCACGCGGCTGACCGAGGATGCCGATGTCAGCGTGCTGTTGCTGGAAGCCGGCGGCCCCGACTACCGCCTCGACTTCCGCACCCAGATGCCGGCCGCGCTGGCCTTCCCGCTGCAGGGCCGGCGCTACAACTGGGCGTACAAGACCGACCCGGAGCCGTTCATGAACCACCGCCGCATGGACTGCGGCCGCGGCAAGGGCCTGGGCGGCTCCTCGTTGATCAACGGCATGTGCTACATCCGCGGCAACGCGATGGACTACGACAACTGGGCCGGCATGCCGGGCCTGGAAGACTGGACCTACCTGGACTGCCTGCCCTATTTCCGCAAGGCCGAAACCCGCGACATCGGTGCCAACGACTACCACGGCGGCGACGGTCCGCTGCGCGTGACCACGCCCAAGTCCGGCAACAACCCCCTGTTCGCGGCGATGATCGAAGCCGGCGTGCAGGCCGGCTACCCGCGCACCGACGACCTCAACGGCTACCAGCAGGAAGGCTTCGGCCCGATGGACCGCACGGTGACGCCGCACGGGCGCCGCTCCAGCACCGCACGCGGCTACCTGGATCTGGCCAGATCGCGGCCGAACCTGACCATCGTCACCCACGCGCTGACCGACCGCATCCTGTTCTCCGGCAAACGCGCCATCGGCGTGCAGTGGCTGCGCAACGACGTGCTGCAGCGCGCCACCGCCCGCCGCGAAGTGCTGCTGTGCGGCGGCGCCATCGCCTCGCCGCAGATCCTGCAGCGCTCCGGCGTCGGCCCGGCCGACCTGTTGCGCGGGCTGGACATCGAGCTGGTCCACCACCTGCCCGGCGTCGGCGCCAACCTGCAGGATCACCTGGAAATGTACCTGCAGTACGAATGCAGGCAGCCGGTGTCGCTGGCACCGGCGCTGAAGCTGTACAACCAGCCGGCGATCGGTGCGCAATGGCTGTTCCTGGGCACCGGCATCGGCGCCAGCAATCAGTTCGAGGCCGGCGGCTTCATCCGCAGCCACGAGGACTTCGCCTGGCCGAACCTGCAGTACCACTTCCTGCCGGTGGCGATCAATTACAACGGCTCCAACCCGATCAAGACGCACAGCTTCCAGATGCACGTGGGGTCGATGCGCTCGCCCAGCCGCGGCCGCATCCACATCGTCTCCAAGGACCCGCGTCAGCATCCGAGCATCCTGTTCAACTACATGTCGCACGAACAGGACTGGCGCGAGTTCCGCGCCGCGGTGCGGATCACCCGCGAGATCTTCGCGCAGCCGGCGCTGGCGGCGTACAGCGGCCGCGAGATCTCGCCGGGGAGCGAACTGCGCAGCGACGCGCAGATCGACGCGTTCGTGCGCGAACACGCAGAGACCGCCTACCACCCGTCGTGCTCGAACAAGATGGGCCACGCCGACGATCCGATGGCGGTGGTGGACGGCCAGGGACGCGTGCACGGCCTCGAAGGCCTGCGCATCGTCGATGCCTCGATCATGCCGCAGGTGGTGACCGGCAATCTCAACGCGCCGACGATCATGATCGCCGAGAAGCTGGCCGACCGCATCCGCGGCCGCCAGGCGCTGCCACGCAGCACCGCGCCGTACTACGTCGCCGATGGCGCACCGGTGCGCCGCACGCGCTGAGCCGGACCTAACCCGCGGTGGCGCTGCCGCCGGGCTGCGCGTGGCAGCATTGCTCGGGCCGGCACCGCCCACGCGCGCGCGCCAGTGGTGGCCGCGCGCCGCCGACGCGGCGCCGCAGCCTGCGGCCCTGCCCTGTTCGCCTTTGCCCTACGGAACGGTATGCTGCTGTCGTCGGTTCTGATGGATACTGTCCGCGCCGCACACATCACTACGTTTCCTGGAGGGGGAATATGAGTCTGGATCGTCCGTGGTTGCAGAGTTATCCGGCCGGCGTTGGCGCCGACATCAACGTCGACGAGTACCGCTCCGTCGCCGCGGTGTTCGAAAGCTCCGTGGCCAAGTTCGGAGACCGCCCCGCCTACTGCAACTTCGGCAAGACCCTGACCTACCGCGAGGCCGGCGAACTGGCCCGGCAATTCGCCGGCTACCTGCTGGGCGAACTGCAGCTCAAGAAAGGCGACCGCGTCGCCCTGATGATGCCCAACTGCCTGCAGTACCCCATCGCCACCTTCGGCGTGCTGCTGGCCGGCATGACCGTGGTCAACGTCAATCCGCTGTACACCCCGCGCGAACTGCGCCACCAGCTGATCGACTCCGGCGCCAGCGCCCTGGTGGTGATCGACAACTTCGGTACCACCGTGCAGGAAGTGCTCGCCGATACCCCCGTCAAACAGGTCATCACCACCGGCCTGGGCGACATGCTGGGCTTCCCCAAGGGCCCGCTGGTCAACTTCGTGCTGAAGTACGTCAAGAAGCTGGTGCCGGACTACGACATCCCCAACGCGATCCGCTTCCGCGACGCGCTGACCCTGGGCCGCCTGCACACGCTGCCTCAGATCGACATCGAACCGGACGACATCGCTTTCCTGCAGTACACCGGCGGCACCACCGGCGTGGCCAAGGGCGCCATGCTGACCCACCGCAACCTGGTCGCCAACATGCTGCAGGCCGGCGCCTGGATCTCGGCGACCGGCAAGCTGGAGGAAGGCAAGGAAGTCATCATCACCGCGCTGCCGCTGTACCACATCTTCGCGCTGACCGCGAACGGGCTGGTCTTCATGAAGCTCGGCGGGCTCAACCACCTGATCAGCAATCCGCGCGACATGCCGGGCTTCGTCAAGGAGCTGCAGAAGACCCGCTTCACCGCCTTCACCGGCGTCAACACCCTGTTCAACGGCCTGCTCAACACTCCCGGTTTCGACAAGGTGGATTTCTCCTCGCTGAAGTTTACCCTCGGCGGCGGCATGGCGGTGCAACGCGCGGTGGCCGAGCGCTGGAAGCAGGTCACCGGGGTCACCCTGGTCGAAGCCTACGGCCTTACCGAGACCTCGCCGGCGGCCTGCATCAACCCGCTGACCCTGACCGAATACAACGGCGCGATCGGCCTGCCGATCCCGTCCACCGACGCCTGCGTCAAGGACGACCAGGGCCAGGTCCTCGCCCATGGCGAGGTCGGCGAGCTGTGCATCCGCGGGCCGCAAGTGATGAAGGGCTACTGGCGCCGGCCGGAGGAAACCGCCAGCGCCATCGATGCCGACGGCTGGCTGCACACCGGCGACATGGCGCGGATGGATCCGCAGGGCTTCTTCTACATCGTGGATCGCAAGAAGGACATGATCCTGGTGTCCGGCTTCAACGTGTATCCGAACGAGGTCGAGGACGTCATCGCGATGATGCCCGGCGTGCTGGAAGTGGCCGCGGTCGGTGTGCCGGACGAAAAATCCGGCGAAGCGGTCAAGGTGGTCATTGTGAAGAAGGACCCCAACCTGACCGCCGACGAGGTGAAGGCGCACGCCCGCGCCAACCTCACCGGCTACAAGCATCCGCGCATCGTCGAGTTCCGCAAGGAGCTGCCCAAGACCAACGTCGGCAAGATCCTGCGGCGCGAACTGCGCGACGCGCCACCGCCGCAATAAGCAGGTCCGACGGGCGCCCGCGCGGCGCCCGTGCAGGCGCTGGCGGGGCGAGTTCCGGCCGCGGCACCCGGGTGTAGCATCCGCCGGGTGGAAACGCACTCGCCCGCTGCGCCACGCCATCTCCGCGGGCGTCTTTCCGAGAGCCCGCCATGAGCACGATCGACACGCTGCCCCGTACCCGCGCCTACTCCAGCATCCGCATCGATGCGGACGGCGACGACGATAGCCATTGGCTGTACATGCATGCGAATCCGCAACTCGGAACGCGTCCCTGCTTCCATAGCCAGATGCTCGATGACGTCCTGGCAGCGCTGGAGATCATGACGACGCGATCGCAGGCGCCCAGGAAGAGCGCGCTGCAACATTTGGTCATCGCCTCGGACGCCAATGTCTTCAACCTCGGCGGCGATCTCGCGCTTTTTTCCGACCTCATCCGCCGCAAGGACCGTGCGCAACTGCTCGACTACGCCTATCGCTGCGTCAGCGGCGTCCACCAACTGCATCGCGGCCTGTCGGGCGATGTGCGCACCATCGCCCTGCTGCAGGGCGATACGCTGGGCGGGGGGCTTGAGATGGCGTTGGCCTGCCACACCATCGTTGCGGAGGAAGGCGTCACCATGGGCTTGCCCGAGGCGATTTTCGGGCTGATTCCCGGCATGGGCGCTTATTCGTTCCTGTGCAAGCGGGTCGCTCCGCATGTCGCCGAACGGATCATTCTGAGCGCCGACCTCTACAGCAGCGAGCAGATGCATGCGATGGGCATCGTCGATGTGCTGGTCCCGCGGAATCAGGGCATCGACCGCGTGAAGCAACTCATCCACGACCAGCGCCGCAACCCGCAGTCGTACCTGGCGATGAACGCCGTGCGCAATCTGGCGCAACCCGTGACGCTGCAGGAACTGCAGGCGATCACCGACATCTGGGTCGACTCCGCGTTGGCGTTGGACGAGAAATCGCTGCGCACGATGGATCGGCTGGTACGCGCGCAGACCCGGCGTGCGCGGGACGTCGCAGCCTAGGGGAAGACGTCAGCGGTCTGCGATCAGTGGTCGGCCCGGTGCCATGCCCGGGCCCTACTGCGGGCGTCAGCGCAGCTCGTTCTCTTCGGAACTGGCGCTGCGGCGCGCGCGCGCCTCGAGTACTTCCCTGCCCTCGGTCAGACTGGCATTGAGTGCCATCAATCGGGAGCGCCATTCGCTGCGCATCTGCCATTCCGCCATCTGCATCAGTTCGCCACCGAGGCTGGCCAACCGGATCAGGCCCAGATTGCTCGCCACGCCCTTGATCGCGTGGGCATGTTCGCGCAGGCGTTCCCAATGCTCCGCGTCGCCTGCGATCTGCATGCCGCCCAGACAGCCTTCGGCGTCGTTGAGGCACTGCGAAATGAACTCGCGCTCGAATCCCTCGCCCATGCCCAGCCCGGCCAGTTCGTCGAGCACAGAGGAATCCAGCACCCCTTCGGCGGTGGCACTCAACTGCCTGACCTGAGCCTCGCCCGAGCCGCGCAGACGTCCTTCCACCGCGATGTCGGCCAGGGTATCCAGCAAACGGCTGGCCACCACCGGCTTGGCCAGGAACGTGTGCGCACCGGCCTGCTCGCAACGCTGGATCGCATCGGGCGTGACGTCCGCACTGAGCACCACCACAGGCGTCCGCGGGCCGCCAGCCTGCATGATCCGCAACTGCTTCAGCATGTCCAATCCGCTCATGCCCGGCATGTGCAGATCGACGATGACCCCGTCGAACTCGCTCTCCGCCAAGGCGTCCAGCACCGATTCGGCCCCTTCGACGCAGATCGGACGGTGACCGGCCTTCTGCAGCAGGCGCTGCAGCACCATGCGATTGGCGGCATGATCGTCGGCCACCAGAATGCGCATGCTGCGGATGCGTGCACGGTGGCGCAGGAAGGGATCGGAAAAGGCGATGACGTTCCCGGGCTGACCGTTTTCCTCGGGATGTTCGGCGGCAGCCGCTTCCGTTTCCGGCGCTTCCTCGACGCTGCTCGCGGCGATCTCGAAAGGCAGATCGAACCAGAACCGGCTGCCGCGCGGCAGGTTCTCCTGATAACCGATACTGCCGCCCATCGATTCCACCAGGCCTTTGGCGATCGTGGTCCCTAGCCCGGTGCCCTCGTAGCGCCGGGCCAGCCCCACATCCGCCTGCTCGAACGCATCGAACAACCGCGATCGCATCGATTCCGGCACCCCGATACCGGTATCGACAATATCGAAACTCAGCCACGTCCGCTCCGCGTCGCTGCGCAGCAGCTTGACCCGCACGTCGACGCGACCGGAATCGGTGAACTTGATCGCGTTCCCGGCCAGATTCAGCAGCACCTGGCGCAGGTGACCCGCATCGCCCAGCAGATGGTTCGGTACTTCGGCAGCGATGTCGACGAAATAGCCGATCGCCTTGGCCCGCGCCTGCGGCTGCAGGATCAGCCCGATCTGCTCCACGGTCTCGCGCAGCGAGAAGGCGCTCTTGTCGACGCGGACCTTTCCGGCCTCGATGGCGGAGATATCCAGCACCTCTTCGACCAGCGAGAGCAGGCTCTTGGCAGAGGCCTGGATGGTGCTGACGCACTCGCGCTGCTCGGCATCGAGCCTGGTTGTCGACAGCACCTCGGTCATGCCCGAGAGGCCATTGAGCGGCGTGCGGAACTCATGGCTCATGTTGGCCAGAAAGCGGCTCTTCGCCTCGTTGGCGCGCTGCGCTTCCTTGGTCGCCTGGGTCAACTGCCGCAGCAGCCCCGACAGATAGAGCGGCACCGCCAGCAGGCCTACGACCAGACCGATCCCCAGCCCAAGGTTGTTGCGCCAGTAGGGTGTCACCAGCACGGTGGTACCGAAGCTGGTCACCCCCATGGCCACCGCCAGATACAGATATCGGTTGCCGTAGCGCAAACCGTTGCCGACCGTCACCCACAGCACCACGACGTACATCCAGGCCAGCGGCTCGCCCATGCCGATCATGGCAGCGGCGATCAGGCCGTAGTCGGCGATCATGCCGATGATCCGTCGCGTGTCGCAACGCTCCGGCCGCCACAGCAGCCAGGCCAGCACGCCCAGCGACAGCACCAGACCGGACGACACCACGGCGACCACGTTCAGGTACTCGCGCATCGGCAAGGTCGCGCGCGGGCCCGGCAGCAGCACGTAGCTCAGGATGATGGAGATCAGGACGATCCGCACCAGGGCCTGCGCATGCTCGGTATCCTTGCGCTCCGCGAACCGTTGTTGCACCCACGTGATCGCCGAGGTCATGTCAGACTCCTGGTCGCGCCGAGGCGGTGGAGAATTTCTCGCAGATCACCTGCAACTGCTCGCGGCCGCGGAACAGCGCGTCCACGCAGCGCGGGTCGAACAGGCGGCCGCGCTGGGCGTAGAGATAGGCCAGCGTCGCATCCATGGTCCAGGCTTCCTTGTAGGGGCGCGGCGAGATCAGCGCGTCGAACACGTCGGCGACCGCCACGATCCGCGCTTCCAGCGGAATCGCCTCGCCGACCAGGCCGTCCGGGTAGCCGCTGCCGTCGTAGCGCTCATGGTGGCGCAGGGCGATCAGCGCGCCGACCTGGATGAAACGGTTCTGGCTGCCGCTGAGCAGTTCGTAGCCGATGCGCGGGTGCATGCGCATCACCGCCATCTCGTCCTCGTTGAGCTTGCCCGGCTTGAGCAGCACCGCGTCGGGAATGGCGATCTTGCCCATGTCGTGCAGGCTCGCGGCCATCTCGATGACCCTCACCTCGTCCTCGGACAGGCCCAGTTGCTCGGCGATCAGCCCGGCCACGTGCGCCATGCGTTCCAGGTAGGCGCTGGTACCGACGTCGCGGTACTCGATGGCCCGCGCCAGCCGCGACAGGGTCTCGCGCTCGCGTTCCTCGACCTCGCGCATGCTGGCCAGCAGGCGCTGCTCCAGCGACATCGCGCGCTGCTTGATGTTCTCGCTCTGCAGCCGCAGCTGCAGCAGGTTGTGGCAACGCGCGCGCAGCTCGCGCGGGCGGATCGGCTTGACCAGGAAGTCGATCACCCCCGCTTCCAGCGCCGCCTGGCGGATCGGCTCGTCGCCGACCACGGTGATCAGGATGATCGGGATGTCGCGGTGCTTGGGCAGCCGGCGCAGGCGCCGCGCGAACTCCAGCCCGTCCATGCCCGGCATGCGGTAGTCGAGCAGCAACAGGTCGACCTTGCCGGCCTCGCACCAGGCCAGCGCGGCCTGCGAGTCGCCGAAGTCGCGCACGGTCAGTTCCGGGGCGATGTCCTCGATGACATGCCGCAGCATCGTGCGCGCGGAGGTCTGATCGTCGACGATGACGATGTTCAAACGATTGTCGCTTCCGTCCGCCCAGTGGAGACGGTCCCCGTTCGAGGACGCGCCGGAGAGGCTCATGCTGGCATCATGCATCTGCAATCCTCCGCCCGTCGCATCTGCGCGGGCTGCTGAGACGACAACGGGAACGCGCCGACGCTGACTCACCCCGGCCCGTCCACCTCACTTCCTTTTGCGTGCAACGCCTGGTGCAAGAACCGCGCCACCTCGTCCGCGGCTAGGTTAAGCCTCCGGACGCATGTACGGAAACAGCAGTACGTCACGGATCGAGCTGCTGCCGGTGAGCAACATTACCAGTCGGTCGATGCCGATGCCCAGGCCGCCGGTCGGCGGCAGCCCGACTTCCAGCGCCCGGATGTAGTCGGCGTCGAAGTGCATGGCCTCGTCGTCCCCCCCGTCCTTCGCCGCCACCTGTGCCTGGAACCGCGCCGCCTGGTCCTCCGGGTCGTTGAGCTCGGAGAAGCCGTTGGCGATTTCCTTGCCGTTGATGAACAGCTCGAAGCGGTCGGTGTAGCCCGGCTCGGTGTCGCTGGAGCGGGCCAGCGGCGACACCTCGACCGGGTGGTCGGTGATGAAGGTCGGCTGGATCAGGGTGTGCTCGACCGTGGCCTCGAAGATCTCCAGCAGCAGCTTGCCCCAGCCGTAGGACGGCTTGGTGCGGATCTTCAGCCGCTCGCAGTGGCGCAGCAGGGCCTCGCGGTCGGTGCAGTCGGCGGCGCTGATCTCCGGGTTGTGGTGGCGCACCGCCTCGTCCATGCGCCAGCGGCGGAACGCCGGCGCCAGGTCGATGTCGGCGCCGTCCCAGTGGACCTGGGTGGTGCCCAGCACCTCGCGGGCGACGTCGCGGATGACGTTCTCGGTCAGGTCCATCACCTCGTGGTACGTGGCGTAGGCCTCGTACAGCTCCATCATGGTGAATTCCGGATTGTGCCGGGTGCTGACGCCTTCGTTGCGGAAATTGCGGTTGATTTCGTAGACCCGTTCCAGGCCGCCGACCACCAGGCGCTTCAGGTACAGCTCCGGGGCCACCCGCAGGTACAGGTCCAGGTCCAGGGCGTTGTGGTGGGTGGTGAACGGCTTGGCCGTGGCGCCGCCGGGGATGTAATGCATCATCGGCGTCTCCACTTCCAGGAAGCGGCGCGCGTCCAGCCAGGCGCGCATGGCGCGGATGATCTTGGAGCGCTTGACGAACACCTCGCGCGCCTCCGGCGACACGATCAGGTCGACGTAGCGCTGGCGGTAGCGCTGCTCCACGTCGGACAGGCCATGCCACTTGTCCGGCAGCGGCCGCAGCGCCTTGGTCAGCAGCCGCAGCCCGGTGGCCTTGATCGACAGCTCGCCGGTCTTGGTGCGGGTCAGCCCGCCTTCCACGCCGATGATGTCGCCGATGTCCCAGCCCTTGAAGGCGTCGTAGGCCTCGCCCAGGGCGTTGGCCTGCAGGAACAGCTGGATGCGCCCGGACTCGTCCTGCAGTTGCACGAAGCTGGCCTTGCCCATCACCCGCTTGGCCAGCAGGCGCCCGGCCAGGCGCAGGCTGCGGCCCTGGGCCTCCAGCGCCTCGGCGGTCCAGCGCTCGGTGTCGGCGAACTCGGCCTGCAGATCGCCGGCGAAGTCGCTGCGGCGGAAATCGTTCGGATAGGCCACGCCCTGCGCGCGCAGCGCGGCGAGTTTGGCGCGCCGTTCGGCGATGAGGCTGTTCTCGTCGACGGGAAGGGACGGCGCGGGGGTCTGCTCGGTCATGGGATGGGGGATGCGTGAGGAAGGGAAAGAATGCACCAGCCGGCGGGCCGTGTGCCGCCGCACGGCCTCCGTCGCCAGGACGGAGGCCGCCGGTTCAGGCGTCGCTGCGTTTCGCGCCGGCTTCCAGGCCGGACTTGAGGCTGGCCTCGACGAACTCGTCCAGGTCGCCGTCGAGCACCTTCTGGGTGTCCGAGCGCTCCACGCCGGTGCGCAGGTCCTTGATCCGGCTCTGGTCGAGCACGTAGTTGCGGATCTGGCTGCCCCAGCCGATGTCGGACTTGGTCGCCTCCACCGCATCGCGCTCGGCGTTGCGCTTCTGGATCTCCAGCTCGTACAGCTTGGCGGCGAGCATCTTCATCGCGTTGTCGCGGTTCTGGTGCTGGCTGCGCCCGGTCTGGCAGGCCACCACGATGCCGGTGGGCACGTGGGTGATGCGCACCGCCGACTCGGTCTTGTTGACGTGCTGGCCGCCGGCGCCGGAGGACCGGTACACGTCGGTCTTCAGATCGGCCGGGTTGATGTCGATGTCGATGTTGTCGTCCACTTCCGGCGACACGAACACCGAGGTGAAGCTGGTATGGCGACGGTTGTCCGAGTCGAACGGCGACTTGCGCACCAGCCGGTGCACGCCGGTTTCGGTCTTCAGCCAGCCGTAGGCGAAGTCGCCCTCCACGCGCAGCGTGGCGGACTTGATGCCGGCCACTTCGCCGCCGGAGACTTCCATCAGCTCGGTCTTCCAGCCGCGCGACTCGCACCAGCGCAGGTACATGCGCAGCAGGATCTCGGCCCAGTCCTGGGCCTCGGTGCCGCCGGCGCCGGCCTGGATGTCGACGAAGGCGTTGCTGGCGTCCATCTGCCCGGAGAACATGCGCTGGAACTCCAGCTTCTCCACCTGTGCCTGGAAGCGGTCGACGTCGGCCAGCACCGCCTGCGCGGTGGCCTCGTCGTTCTCGCTTTCGGCCAGTTCCAGGAATTCCAGCGATTCGTTCAGGCCATCGAGCACGCTGGCGATGCCGCCGACGGTCTTCTCCAGGCTGGCGCGTTCGCGGCCCAGGCCCTGGGCGCGCTCGGGGTCGTTCCAGACGTCGGGGCTTTCCAGCTCCCGGGTGACTTCCTCTAGACGCTCCTTCTTGGCGTCGTAGTCAAAGAAACCCCCGTAGCGACAGCACCCGATCGGACAGATCGGCGATGCGGTGGCGAATCGGATTGAGTTCGATCATTGCGGCGTTTCCGGCAGACAAGAGCGCGATTCTAGCAATTCCGGCCGCCGCGCCACAGCGCCGCCGGACTACTCGACGGTCGCCGCCTCGCCCTCCCCGGCCGCCACGCGCAGCGCGGCGCGGTAGCGGCGGCTGCACGGCACCTGGCTGCCGTCGCGCAGATGCACCCGCGCCTCGCCCGCCTCCAGCGGCTCGATGGAGACCACGCTGGCCAGGTTGACGATGTAGCTGCGGTGGATGCGCACGAACCGCGCCGGGTCCAGCCGCGCCTCGATCGCGGCCATGGTGCTGCGCAGCGGGTAGTCGTGGCCGCGCACGCGCAGGTTGACGTAGTTGCCGGCGGCCTGCAGCCACTCGATGTCGGCCGCGGCGACCAGGAAATCGCGGCCCAGCTTGCGCACCAGGAAGCGCTCCGGCCGTTCCAGCGAGCCCACCGGCGGGCCGGCGTCGGGCGCGCCGAGCAGCGCCGCCTCGCCCTGCCAGCGCCGCAACAGGAACCGGTACATCTCCACGCACAGCGCGATCGAGGCCAGGCTGCGCACGTCCTTGAGGTATTCGTAGGCCAGCCCCTGCGGCCACGGCCCGAAGTCGTACTGCTGGCCCTGCAGGCGGTAGACCAGGCTGCGCAGGGCGACCATTCCCACCACGTGCAGCACCGACAATGCCACGCTGCCCAGCAGGTAGCCCGGCAGCCGGCGCCGCCAGGTGTCCCAGTGCAGCGGGTAGCGCCGGGTCAGCAGCACCACCAACGGCACGATCAGCAGGAACATCAGTTGGCTGGACCACTCCCACACCACCGGCTCCCATGCGGCGAAATGCAGCCCGGTGTTGCGGATGTCGATCAACACCGTGACGCTGTTGGCGATGGCGTTGATCAGGGTGAGCGCGACCCAGAAGCCGATTTCGAAGCTGCGGCGCCAGGGCTGGAAACGGGAATAGGCGCTGGCGCCGGACGGATCGGACATGGTCGAAGTGTAGCGCGCCGGCATGACCGCGCCGGCGCGCCATGGGCGGATCAGCGCACGTCGAACTCGCCGACCAGCACCGTCTCCTTGCGCTCGGTCAGGCGCAGCGTCACCTGCTGGTCGCGCTGCGCGGCCGTACCCCAGCCCGTGCTCAGTTGCAGATGCAAGGTGGTGGCACCGGTGACCAGCGGCTGGCGCTCGCCGAAGAAGTTCGCCTCCACCTTGTACTTGCCGGGCTTGGCGGTGCGCAGCGAGAACTCCTCCGGCCCGTAGCCGCCGGTGAAGTCCGGCGACAGCTGGCCGCCCTGGTAGGTCGCGCGGTTTCCGTAAAAGCAGCGCTCGCCATTGGGGTCGGTCACCCACAGGTCCATGTCGCTGTTGTCGCTGTCCCAGTTCAGCACCACGCGCAGGTCCAGCGGCAGGTTGCGCAGCAGCCGTGGATCGACGAAGCCGGTGTCCAGCGGCCGCGGCGCCAGCGCCACGATCGCGTTCAGTTCGTTGAGCGCGATCATGCTCACCCCGTCGAAGCGCGTGTCCCAGTCGCGCACCACCACCTCATACAGCTGTGCGATCGCCGCCTGCGCGTCGCCGCGCGCGGCATAGGCCAGGCCCAGGTCGCGGAAACTCTGCGGCTCCTCTTCGCCCAGCCGCAGCACCTGCTCGAACACCGGCACCGCCAGGTCGGCGCGACCGGCCTGTAGCAGCCGGTAGCCGAGCACGCGCAGCACGTGGCGATTTTCCAGTTGCAGCTCGGCCAGGTTGGAGAGCACCCGCAGGGCCAGGTCGCGCTGGCCGCGCTCGAACAGCACATCGGCCACATCCAGGTAGAACGCCACGCTGTCGGCGTGCGCCGCGCGTTCGCTCAGGTACAACGGATACACCGCGTCCGCCGTGGCCGCCCGCAGACGCCGCGCATACGGCGAATCCGGCTGCCAGGGCTGCACGGCCAGGGAGATCGTGGCCGGAGCCGCCACACGCTCGCGCGCAGTCGCCGACGCGGCCGCGTCGCTGGGCGCGCCGGACGAACCGCCGACGATGTCCAGTTCCAGCGGCGCGAGTGCAGGCGCGGCAGCGGGCATCGGCGCAGGCGCTGCGAGGGCCATGGACCGTTGCGGGCCCGACGGGGCCTGCATGCGCTGATCGGCAGTGTCAGCGGCGGCGATCGCCACTGGCGGCGCGTCCTTGGGAAAGCGCCGCTGCCACCAGGCGACACGCTGCGCGAACGCGTCGGCGATCGCGTCGATGCGTCGCTTGCGCGTGTCGTCCTGCAGCTTCTGCTGCCGCACCTGCGCACCCGCCACCGCCGCACGCAGCGCCGGGGGCGCCGGGATGCCATAGCGGGCGTAGTCGTCGGCATTCTCCAGCACCAGCAACGAGGTGTCGGCGCTGACCAGCCCGAAGCGCGTCGCCAGCGCCTGGCGGCGCGCGGCCGATCCCTGCGGATCGGCGGACAGGCTGCGCAACATGGCCCGTGCCCAGGCGCCCGGCACCAGGTCGCCTGGAACTTCCTCCGCCTCGCGCAACGGCAGACTCAGGCGTCGGGTGCTGGCGGCGGTGGCGATCTCCAGGTGCAGCGTCGCATCGGCGCCGAGCAGGCGCCCGGCGATGCGCAGGTAGCCATCGTCGGCGTCGCGCGAATCGGCGACCAGATCGGCAACGTGGCTACCGTCCAGCGCGACCAGTTCGCCGCCACGCCGCAACAGCCGCTCGCTGGCCAGTTGCACGCCCGGCAGGCCCTGCAATGCGATCGCGCGTCCGCCGCGCGCTTCCGCGATCGCCGCCAGGCGCGCGGCATCGGCGTGCACGCCGGCCGAGTCGATCGCATACAGGCGCTGCCCCGGCGCCAGCGTCGGCATGGTCTGCGCGCCGTAGTTGCCCAGGCCATCGCTGAACAACAGATACTCCTGCACGTGCGCCGCCGGTTGCCAGGCGCCCAGCGCACTGGCGCCGTCGGGCTGCTCGGCCTGCAACGCCGCCTTCAGGGCGCTCCAGTCGCCGTTGCGCACCTGGAACCTGCGCGGCGCCGCGGCACGGTCGCGCAGCACGATCAGATCGACCTGGGCGGTGCCGACCGCGGCGAAATAGCGCTGCAGCAAGGCCAGTTCGGCCGGAATGTCGCGCTGCCGTGCCGAACCGGACGCATCCCAGAGCAGGCCGATGCGTTGCGGCAGCGGGCGCGGGCCATGCAGGTCGGCGATCGGCACCAGCGCCTGGAAGTAGCGCTGGCCATCGTGGAGACCTGTCGCCACGCGCGGCGTGGCGCTTGCGCGCAGCGACAGCACCAGCTCCGACGGCAACTGCGCCGGGCTGCCGGACCAGGATGCGGCGTAGCCACCGTCCGCCGTCGGCAGCAGCCGCATGCCGGACGTCGCCGCGCGTTCATCAGGCGCGGCCTGGGTACTCAGCGCGACCTGCAGCGACCGCGCGCCGACCGCATACGCCAGCGGCAAGCGCCATTGCCAGCCGGCGGCGGTGCGCTGTAGCGATTCGCGATAGACCAGGCGCACATGGCGGCTGCCATGCGCCGGCAGCGGGTAGACGCGCAGCCGGAACTGGTTGCCGGCGGTCTGCTCGAGCAGGCCCGGATCCACGCCGCGCCGCTCGACCGCTTCGAACACCTGGCGCCCGCGCGCCTTGGGCACCGGCACCGCGTCGCGCATCTGCCCGTCGACGTCCAGGGCGAAACCGCTGAGTTGCTGCCCCTCGCGCAGCGGGAACGTCAGCTGCCCCTCCAGCACGCGCGCGTTGGGATTGAAGAACTCCAGCTCCACCGTGGTTTCGGCCAGGCCAGCGGCGGCATGCGCACGCACGGTCGCCGAGCGCAGCTCGACCGGACGTTCGCCGGCGTCGGTGTGCAGCAACGGCGCGACCAATTGCCGCTGCGGCGCGGACTGCGCCCCGGCCGGGACCGCGGCGAGTAACGACAACGAAAGCAACAACACGTACACGCTTCTGCGCATGGTGGACGGCATGGATCGCTCCTTGCTGGGACGGTATGGCTTGAACGTCCGCCGTGACGCGATGGGGTTGCTTGTGTGCGTCCAGACTCAGGCGACGCGCAAGCCCCTCTCCCATCGGGAGAGGGGTTGGGGTGAGGGTCCGGCACAGGCGCGATGCAACAGACGGCGCGAGGCTGCGCCCTACCCTCATCCGGCCCTGCGGGCCACCTTCCCCCAAGAAGGGGGCCATGGTCCCGGTGGGAGAAGGGAAAGCAAAGCCCCTCTCCCTCCGGGAGAGGGGTTGGGGTGAGGGTCCGGCACAGGCGCGATGCAACAGACGGCGCGAGGCTGCGCCCTACCCTCATCCGGCCCTGCGGGCCACCTTCCCCCAAGAAGGGGGCCATGGTCCCGGCGGGAGAAGGAACAGCGAAGCCCCTCTCCCACCGGGAGAGGGGTTGGGGTGAAGGTGCGGCGCAAGGCGTGATGCAACAGACGACGCGAGGCTGCGCCCAACCCTCATCCGGCCCTGCGGGCCACCTTCTCCCGAAGGGAGAAGGAACAGCAAAGCCCCTCTCCCACCGGGAGAGGGGTTGGGGTGAGGGTCCGGCAGCACGCGCAGCGTCAGACCGCCAACTGCTCAGCCATCCAACGGCAGACAGTGCTCCACCACCAGTTGCACCGCATCGCCGCCGCGGTAGTCGTCGGCGACCAGCCGATAGGCGACGTGCACGCGGCGGCCCGGTTCACGACCGTGCCAGCCGTTGAAATGGATCGCGTTCAAGGGTTCGGCACGGCCGGGGCAACGCAGGCTCAGCTTGACGTGGCGCTCCTTCAGCAAGCGCCACTGCACTACTTCGAATTCGCCATCGAACAGCGGCTCGGGGAAGCCCTGCCCCCATGGCCCGCCCTGGCGCAGCGCCTCGGCATGGCGGTGGTCGAGTTCGTGCGGCTCCAGCGCGCCGTCGCTGAGCAGTTCGGCCTGCAGCAGTTCCGCGTCCAGGCTGGCCAGCGCATGCGCGCGGAACACCTCTTCGAACTCGGCCAGCGCGTCCTGCGGCAGGCTCAGGCCCGCGGCCATGGCATGGCCGCCGAACTTCTCCATCAGGCCCGGCCGCTGCGCCTCCACCGCCGCCATCGCGTCGCGGATGTGGAAGCCGGGGATCGAACGCGCCGAGCCGCGCAACTGGGTGCTGCCCGGCTCGGCCGGGGCGAAGGCGATCACCGGCCGATGCAGGCGGTCCTTCATCTTCGAGGCGACCAGGCCGATCACGCCGGGATGCCACTGCGCATCGAACAGGCACACCGCCACCGGCGGCTGCTCGGGCGCGGCCAGCAGCGCCTGCGCCACGACCGCTTCGGCCTCGTCGGTCATCTGCTGCTGCACGGCGCGGCGCTCGGCGTTGATCTCCTCCAGCGTCGCGGCGATCGTGCGCGCCTGTTGCGGGTCCTCGCACAGCAACAACTCGATGCCCAGGGCCATGTCCTCGAGGCGGCCGGCGGCGTTGAGCCGCGGCGCCAGGGCGAAGCCGATGTCGCTGGCGCTGAGCCGCGCCGGGTCGCGGCCGCTGGCTTCGATCAGGGCGCGCAGGCCGAGGCAACCTTCGCCACGCTGCAACCGGCGCAAACCGGCCGAGACCAGCGCGCGGTTGTTGGGATCCAGCGGCACAAGGTCGGCGACGGTGCCGACCGCGACCAGGTCCAGCAGCACACTCAGGTCCGGCGGTGCCGCCACGAACGCGCCGCGCACGCGCAGGTGCCGGCGCAGCGCCAACAGCACGTAGAAGATCACGCCGACCCCGGCCAGCATCTTGCTCGGGAAGGCGTCGCCGGCCAGGTTCGGATCGACGATGGCGTCGGCCGGCGGCAAGGCCGGACCCGGCAGGTGGTGGTCGGTGACCAGCACCTGCCAGCCCAGCGCCTTGGCCGCGGCGACGCCGGCATGGCAGGCGATGCCGTGGTCCACCGTGACCAGCAGGTCCGGCTGCAACGGCGCCAGTTCCGCGACCAGCGCCGGCGACAGACCGTAGCCATGGACCATGCGGTTGGGCACCGCGTGCAGCACCTGCGCGGCGCCGAGCAGGCGCAGCCCGCGCACCGCCACTGCGCAGGCGGTGGCGCCGTCGCAATCGAAATCGCCGACCACCAGGATGCGCTTGCCCGCGGCGATCGCCTCGGCCAGCAATTCCACGGCGGCGTCGATGCCGCTCAGCGCATCCGGCGGCAGCAACTGCGCCAGCTTGGGCTGCGCCAGGCCACTGTCGTGGGCGCCGCGCGCGGCATAGATGCGCCGCAACAGCGGCAACGTCGCCTCGTGCCACGGGCCGGCCGCGGCCGCCGCGGGCCGCCGCACGATGCGCGCGCTGGAACTCATGCGTCCAGGCGCGACAGCGGTCGCCGCCACAGGCGCCAGCGTTGCGCGGGGGCGATGCGGAAACAGGTGCCGTCCCCGAAATCCAGTTGCAGTTGCTGCAACTCGCCGTCGCGCAGCGCCTGCAGCAGCGGCTGCACCACCTCGCCGACGAACTGCTCGGGCGCGCGCAACTGACGCAGGTCGACCAGCGCATCGACCCGCGGCGCCTGCGCATCGGCGACGCCGGCGGCCTGGGCCAGCGCGCGCAACAGCGGATCGCGGCTGCGCACCTGCGCATGCGTAGTGCCGACGGTGGCCGGCAGGCGGCCGCCGCCCCAGAACCACAGCGAATTGATCGCCGGCTGGCCGCGGGCGACGCGTTCGCGGTTCCAGGGATGCTGGTGCAGCACGATCTGCACTTCGGTCAGCAGGGCACGCCAGCGGCGCGCGTCCTCGCCCTGCGGCAGATGATCGAACAGGTCCGCCCCGAGCACCTGCGCCGGTGCCGCGAACACCGGCAGCACGCTGTCGGCCGGCAGGCGCAGATACCAGCGGGTCGGATCGGGCGCGTCCAGGGTCAGCCCGCTTTCGGCGAACACGCCCTGCACCGCCGGCAACAGCGCGTCCAGGTCCACCGCGTCGAGCGGCAGCATGTCGCCATGCGCCATCAGCCGTGCGCCCTGCATGTCCGGCACCACGTAGGCGGGATCGGCGCGCAGCCACAGGCCGTCGCCGGCATCGCCGGCGTCCAGTTGCCGGGTCAGCGCCGCGGCCGGCAGCGATGCTTCCGCCAGCACGAAATGGCGGCGCAACTGCGCCTCGCCGCCGGGCGCGGCCTGCGTGCGGTCGGCGCGGCCGAACGCGCGCGCCACCTCGCCGGCCAGCACGGCGCCGGCCAGGCGGACCCGCTCCGGCAACAGCAAGGTGGCGACCGCCATCGGATCAGCCGACGTAGGCGACGCTGACGATCTCGTACTCGCGGCGTCCGGCCGGGGCATCGATGCTGACGCTGTCGCCTTCCATCTTGCCGATCAGCGCACGCGCCAGCGGCGAAGAGATCGCGATCAGGCCCAGCTTGATGTCCGCTTCGAGGTCGCCGACCAACTGATAGCGCTTCTCTTCGTCGGTCTCCACATCGGCCAGGGTCACGGTGGCGCCGAACACCACCTTGCTGCCGACCGCCAGCTTGCTGACGTCGATGACCTCGGCGTGCGACAGCTCGCTTTCCAGCTGCTTGATGCGGCCTTCGATGAAGCCCTGCTGCTCGCGCGCGGCGTGGTACTCGGCGTTCTCCTTGAGGTCGCCGTGCGCGCGCGCCTCGGCGATCGCGGTGATGACCTCGGGACGCTTGACCGACTTCAGGTGATCCAGTTCCTCGCGCAACCGCTGCGCGCCTTGCATGGTGATCGGGGCTCTCACGCTTCCAGCTCCTTGTGCAGTTCCTGCAGCGCCCAGACCGGACCGGTGCCGCGGAATTCCAGTGAATGCACCAGCGCACGCGCGCCGGCGACCGTGGTCGAATAGGTGACGCGATGCTGCAGGGCTTCGCGGCGGATCGAGAACGAGTCGGAGATCGCCGCCCGGCCCTCGGTGGTGTTGACGATATACACGATTTCGCCGTTCTTGATCAGATCGACGATGTGCGGGCGACCCTCGGCGACCTTGTTCACCTGCTCGCACTGCAGGCCGTGCTGCTGCAGCCAGGCGCAGGTGCCGCGGGTGGCGACCAGGGTGTAGCCGCGCTCGACCAGCGCCTGCGCCACCGGCAGCACGCGCTGCTTGTCCGGATCGCGCACCGACACGAAGGCCTTGCCCAGCGGCGGCGCCTTGATGCCGCCGGCTTCCTGCGCACGCGCGAACGCCGCGCCGAAGCTGCGGCCCACGCCCATCACCTCACCGGTGGAACGCATCTCCGGGCCGAGGATCGGATCGACGCCCTGGAACTTGGCGAACGGGAAGATCGCCTCCTTCACCGAGTAGTAGTCGGGCACGATCTCCTTCAGCGCACCCTGCTCGGCCAGGGTCTTGCCGGCCATGCAGCGCGCGGCGATCTTGGCCAGCGGCACGCCGATCGCCTTGGACACGAACGGCACGGTACGCGAGGCGCGCGGATTCACTTCCAGCAGGTAGACGATGTCGTCGCCGGCATCGTTGACCTGCACCGCGAATTGGGTGTTCATCAGCCCGACCACGTTCAGCGCCTTGGCCAGTTCGACCACCTGGCGGCGCAGCTCGGTCTGGGTGGCCGGCGACAGCGAGTACGGCGGCAGCGAGCAGGACGAATCGCCCGAATGCACGCCGGCTTCCTCGATGTGCTCCATCACGCCGCCGATCAGCACCTCGCCGCTGTGGTCGGCGATGATGTCCACGTCCACTTCCACCGCGTTGTCGAGGAAGCGATCCAGCAGCACCGGCGAATCGTTGGAGACCTTGACCGCGTCGCGCACGTAGCGCGCCAGGTCGGATTCGCCGTAGACGATCTCCATGGCGCGGCCGCCCAGCACGTAGCTCGGGCGCACCACCAGCGGGTAGCCGATCTCGCGCGCCAGCACCAGCGCCTCGTCGGCGTTGCGGGCGATGCGGTTCGGCGGCTGCTTCAGGCCCAGCTTGTCGACCAACTGCTGGAAGCGCTCGCGGTCCTCGGCCAGGTCGATCGAGTCCGGCGAGGTGCCGATCACCGGCACGCCGTTGGCTTCCAGCGCGCGCGCCAGCTTCAGCGGGGTCTGCCCGCCGTACTGCACGATCACGCCCTTGGGCTGCTCCAGCTCGACGATCTCCAGCACGTCTTCCAGGGTCAGCGGCTCGAAGTACAGGCGATCGGAGGTGTCGTAGTCGGTGGACACGGTCTCCGGATTGCAGTTGACCATGATGGTCTCGTAGCCGTCCTCGCGCAGCGCCAGCGCCGCGTGGACGCAGCAGTAGTCGAACTCGATGCCCTGGCCGATGCGGTTGGGGCCGCCGCCGAGGATCATGATCTTGTCGCGATTGCTGGGCGCGGCCTCGCACTCGTCCTCGTAGGTCGAGTACAGGTAGGCGGTGCTGGTTGCGAACTCCGCCGCGCACGAGTCAACGCGCTTGTATACCGGGCGCACCTTGTGCGCGCGGCGCAGCGCGCGCACCGCGGCCTCGTTGGTGCCGCACAGCTCGGCCAGACGCGCATCGGAGAAACCGGCGCGCTTGAGCGTGCGCAGGCGCTTGGCGTCCAGCGCGCCGAGGCCGTCGGCGGCCAGCTGCGCTTCCTGCGCGATCAGGTCTTCCATCTGGTCCAGGAACCAGGGATCGATGAACGACAGCGCGTGCACCTGCTCCACGCTCATGCCGGCGCGAAAGGCGTCGGCGACGTAGAACAGGCGCTCCGGACCGGGAGCCTTCAGCTCGCGCTTGAGCGTGGCCAGGTCGTCTTCGCTGCTCAGGTCCAGGCCGGTCGGGTCCAGCCCGATCTTGCCGGTCTCCAGGCCGCGCAGCGCCTTCTGCAGCGATTCGGAGAAGGTGCGGCCCATCGCCATCACCTCGCCCACCGACTTCATCTGCGTGGTCAGGCGCGCATCGGCCTGCGGGAACTTCTCGAAGGCGAAGCGCGGGATCTTGGTGACCACGTAGTCGATCGACGGCTCGAACGAGGCCGGGGTCAGCCCGCCGGTGATCTCGTTCTTCAGTTCGTCCAGGGTGTAGCCCACCGCCAGCTTGGCCGCGACCTTGGCGATCGGGAAGCCGGTGGCCTTGGAGGCCAGCGCCGAGGAGCGCGACACGCGCGGGTTCATCTCGATCACCACCACGCGGCCGGTCTGCGCGTTGATGCCGAACTGCACGTTGGAACCGCCAGTGTCCACGCCGATCTTGCGCAGCACCGCGATCGAGGCGTCGCGCAGGCGCTGGTATTCCTTGTCGGTGAGGGTCTGCGCCGGGGCCACGGTGATCGAGTCGCCGGTGTGCACGCCCATCGGGTCCAGGTTCTCGATCGAGCAGACGATGATGCAGTTGTCCGCGGTGTCGCGGACCACTTCCATCTCGAACTCCTTCCAGCCCAGCACCGACTCCTCGACCAGCACTTCGCTGGTCGGCGACAGTTCCAGGCCACGGCCGACGATCTCGATCAGTTCCTCGCGGTTGTAGGCGATGCCGCCGCCGCTGCCGCCGAGGGTGAAGCTGGGGCGGATGATGGTCGGGTAGCCGACCGTGGCCTGGATCTCCAGCGCCTCTTCCAGGGTGTGCGCCACTGCCGCCTTCGGGCACTCCAGGCCGATCTCGCCCATCGCCACGCGGAACAGCTCGCGGTCCTCGGCCATGCGGATGGCCTCGCGCTTGGCGCCGATCAGCTCGACGCCGTACTTCTCCAGCACGCCGTGGTCGGCCAGGTCCAGCGCGCAGTTCAGCGCGGTCTGCCCGCCCATCGTCGGCAGCAGCGCGTCGGGCTTTTCCTTGGCGATGATCTTCTCGACCGTCTGCCAGTTGATCGGCTCGATGTACACGGCGTCTGCCATGTTCGGGTCGGTCATGATCGTGGCCGGGTTGCTGTTGACCAGCACCACGCGGTAGCCCTCGTCGCGCAGCGCCTTGCACGCCTGCGCGCCGGAGTAGTCGAACTCGCAGGCCTGGCCGATGACGATCGGGCCGGCGCCGATGATGAGGATGGTTTGGAGGTCGGTGCGCTTGGGCATGGGGGATTCTCAGTAGAGGCGGTCCTGCCACGCCGCGGGGGCGCGCCAGGTGATCTGATCGGGCGAACGCGCATCGATCGCGCCATGGTCGACCGCGGCGCGAACCTCGCGCTGCATCGCGGCCCAACTGCTGGCGGTGGCGCCGATGCGCGCGCCGATCCGGTTGTTGTGGGCGTCCATCGCCCGGCTGGCGTTGCCGTGGCCGTCGCGCTCCATGACCGCCGTGACCCAGTCCACGCAGCGCGGCGACAGGGTGTAGGCGACCACGGCGCTGGCCAGGCTGTGGCGGTACGCATCGGCCGGGCCGTCGCGTCCGCCCGGCAAGCCGGCGCTGAGCCACTGCGGATACACCGCGCCCAGCACGAAGGCCGGATACGCGGCGAGCACCAGCAACGCCGTGGCCGGCCACCGCCAGCGGCGGGTCGGCGACGGCATGGCCGGCGCTGCGGCCATCAGGCGGCGGCCGCCATCAGCGCGGTGAAGCGATCGAACAGCGGCGCCACGTCGCGTGGACCCGGCGACGCTTCGGGGTGGCCCTGGAAGCTGAAGGCCGGCGCGTCGGTGAGCGCAATGCCCTGGTTGCTGCCATCGAACAGCGAGCGATGGGTGACGCGCACGTTGGCCGGCAAGGTCGCCTCGTCCACCGCGAAACCATGGTTCTGCGAGGTGATCATCACCCGGCCGCTGTCCAGGTCCTGCACCGGATGGTTGGCGCCGTGGTGACCGTGGCCCATCTTCAGGGTCTGCGCGCCGGCGGCCAGCGCCAGCAGCTGGTGGCCCAGGCAGATGCCGAAGGTCGGGATCTTGCGCGCCAGCAGTTCCTTGATCGCGGCGATCGCGTAGTCGCACGGCGCCGGGTCGCCGGGGCCGTTGGACAGGAACACGCCGTGCGGGTTCATCGCCAGCACCTCGGCGACCGGCGTCTGCGCCGGCACCACGGTCACCTCGCAGCCGCGCTCGGCGAGCATGCGCAGGATGTTGTGCTTGACCCCGTAGTCGTAGGCGACGACCTTGAACTTGGGCTCGGCCGTGACGAAGGCGTTGCTGTCCAGGTCGAGCTGGCCGTCGCGCCAGGGATAGGACTTGTCGGTGGAGACCACCTTGGCCAGATCCATGCCCTTCAGCCCCGGGAACTTGCGCGCCGCGTCCAGCGCGGTGTCCACGTTCACCTCGCCGGCCATCAGCGCGCCGTTCTGCGAGCCCTTCTCGCGCAGGATGCGGGTCAGCTTGCGGGTGTCGATGCCGGCGATGGCGACCACGCCGCGCTGGATCAGCCAGTCCGGCAGCGCCACCTGGTTGCGCCAGTTGCTGGGGCGGCGCGGCACGTCGCGCACGATCAGGCCGGCCGACCAGACCTGGGCGGCCTCGTCGTCCTGGTCGGTGCAGCCGGTGTTGCCGATATGCGGATACGTCAGCGTGACCAGTTGGCGGGCGTAGGAGGGATCGGTGAGGATCTCCTGGTAGCCGGTCATGGCGGTGTTGAACACCACTTCGCCGACGGACAGGCCGGCAGCGCCTACGGATTCGCCCTCGAACACGGTGCCGTCTTCAAGGACAAGGATTGCGGGTTGAGTCACGGGGTTCGCCTTGGGGAGAGAGGAACCCTGCCCCACCAACTTGCAGGCTGCAAGAAACCGCGAACTCGGCGCTTCTCCGGGTCCGTGGCGATGGGTAACAGGCGAGCGAGAATTGTACCGGCGCGGGGCGGTCCGCGCCAGCCGTTTATGTGAAAACCGCGTTCAGCCGAGCAGGTCGCGCAGCCGATAGGCGCCGGGCGCACGCCCCGGCAGGCGCGCGGCGGCATGCAACGCGCCACGGGCGAAGATGTCGCGGTTGCTGGCGCGGTGCACCAGTTCGACCCGCTCGCCGAGTCCGGCGAACTGCACCAGGTGTTCGCCGACGATGTCGCCGGCGCGCAGGCTGGCGTAGCGCGCGATCGCGCCGCCGTGCGCGGCCGCGTCGCCGAGGGTCAGCGCGGTGCCAGAGGGCGCGTCCTGCTTGTGCACGTGGTGGGATTCGACGATGTCGCAGTCCCAGCCCGGCAGCGCCGCGGCGGCGCGCTCGACCAGATCGTGCAGCACCGCCACGCCCAGGCTGAAGTTCGACGCCCAGATCAAGGGAATGCGTTCGGCGGCAGCGGCCAGCGCCTGCCGCTGCGCGTCCTCCAGCCCGGTGGTGCCGGACACCAGCGCCGCACCGCGCGCGGTGCACAGGGCCAGCACCAGGTCGAAGCCCTGCGGCAGGCTGAAATCGATCGCCACGTCGAAGGCCGGCACGCCGCCCAGTTCGGCTGCGGCGAAGTACGGCACGCCGTCGATCACCCGCTGCGCCGGCGCACGCCGCACCACCGCGGCCACCACTTGCAGCGCCGGGTCCTGCGCGGCCAGCCGCAACAACGCCTGGCCCATCCGGCCGGACGCACCATGGATCAACACACGCAGCGGAGAAGTCGTCATCGGCACAAGGCTAGCGGTTTGCGCGCGGGTGCGACAGAGGGCGCGCACGCCCGAGACGCAAGCGTCCCACGCGCCACCTCGGACGTGGCGATGCTTCCCTCGTCGGGGCTGAAGCCCCTCCCACAAGGGCGTGGCGGCACTGGAAGCGACAAAAAAGCCGCCAGGCGAGGCACCTGGCACCTGCCAAGAGACATCGCAGCCGATCGGACACCCCCTGTGGGAGGGGCTTCAGCCCCGACGCGTTGCACCCACCCAATCGGGCATGCACCTGTCGACGCCACCGCTCCCGCCAAGAGGGGAGCACGCTCGCCGGATCGATCAACCGCCCTACTCGGCCGCCGCCTGCCCCAGCAAGCGCTTGTCCCAATCCTCCACTGCACGCTGCGCCAGGCGCCGCTCGAACAGGGTGCGCCAGTTCGGCACCAGCGGCAGCGCCAGCACCTCCTGCAGTTGCGCCGGGTCGATCTCGCGCCGGTACAGCAGGCCGACCAGCCGCGCCAGCGGCCACTGCGGATACGGACGCTCCAGCAACTCCAGGCGATCGCCGGCGGCGACCTCGCCGGGCTGCAGCACGCGGTAGTACCAGCCGGTGCGGCCGCTGTCCTGCACGCGCCGCGCCAGCGCGGCCACGCCGAACCGGTCGGACAGCTTCCAGCACGGCTGCCGCGACTGCGACACCTCGACCACGGCCGTCCCCAGGCGCAGCCTGTCGCCCAGGCACAGGTCGGCTTCGGTCACCCCGCTACTGCTGAGGTTCTCGCCGAACGCGCCCGGCGCGTCCAGCAAGGCATGTGCGCCGAGTTCCTCGCGCCAGGCCGGGTAGTGATCGCGCGGGTAATGGTGCAAGGCCTTGTCGGGGCCGCCATGCACGCGGCGGTCGCCCTGCTCGTCCAGCTCCAGCCCCTCCGGGCCGATGCGCAGGCGTCCGTCCTGGGGCCGCTTGTCGATCGCGCTGCGGCTGCCCGGGCGGGTGAACGCCTGCGCGCGGCCGACCAGGACCGCGTCGATGGTCCAGGACGCGACGGCGGCATCGGACGACGTCATCGACGGAGGCGACGCCGGACTCAGGCCGTCGCGCGCCGGTGCGCAGCGACCTCGTCCTGCAGCAGCGCACCGAGGATGCGCACGCCGGTCTCGATGCGTTCGGCCGGCACGGTCACGAACGACAGCCGCAGGGTATTGCGCTGCGGCGCGACCGCGAAGAACGGCGCGCCCGGCACGAAGGCCACGTTGCGCTCGATCGCCTTGCTCAGCAGCGCGCCGCCGTCCATGCCCTCCGGCAGTTCGACCCAGATGAACATGCCGCCGGCCGGGCGGTTCCAGCGCACCTGCGCCGGGAAGTACTTGGCCAGGGCGGCCAGCATCTGCTCGCAACGGCTGGCGTACAGCGCACGGATGCCGGGAATATGCGCATCCAGGAACCCGTCCTGCACCGCCTCGTAGACGATGCGCTGGCTGAACGAGGGCGTGTGCAGATCCGCCGCCTGCTTGGCCTGCACCAGCTTGGCATGCACCGGCTCCGGCGCGACCACATAGCCCAGGCGCAGGCCCGGCGCGAACACCTTGGAGAACGAGCCCATGTAGATGGCGCCCTCCGGGTTCATCGACAGCAGGCTCGGCAGCGTGTCGCCGCTGTAGCACAGCTCGCCGTAGGGATCGTCCTCGACGATGGGCACGCCGGCTGCCGCCGCACGCGCTACCAGCGCCTGGCGCCGGTGCAGCGGCAGGCGCCGTCCGGTCGGATTCTGGAAGTTCGGCAGCACGTACATGAAGCGCGCGCCGGCCAGCTGCGCATCGTCCAGCGCGTCCACCACCACGCCGTCGTCGTCCGACTGCATCGCCGCGAACGCCGGCTGGAACAGCGAGAACGCCTGCAGCGCGCCGAGATAGCTGGGCGTTTCCACCAGCACCTTGCTGCCTTCGTCGATGAACACCTTGCCCAGCAGGTCCAGGCCCTGCTGCGAACCGGTGGTGATCAGCACCTGGCTGGGACGGATGTGGGCGCCGTCGCGGCTCAGCCGCGCCGCCACCCATTCGCGCAGCAACAGATAGCCTTCGGTCGGGCCGTACTGCAGCGCCGCCTGTGGCGCGTCGCGCAGGACCTTGTCGCAGGCCTCGCGCATGCGCTCGACCGGGAAGGTATCCGGCGACGGCAGGCCGCCGGCGAAGGAGATCACTTCAGGCCGTTCGGTGACCTTGAGGATTTCGCGGATCGCCGAACTGGTCAGCGCCTGCGCACGGCGGGAAAACTGGAATGGACTGGTCATCGGCATAGGATAGTCGTCGCCATCGCGACGCGCATGTGCGGCGCACAAGCGATGCGCCGGCCAGCAACGGGCGACGCGACTCAGTGCCGCCGCGGCGGCGTCGGCCCGCAGCTGTCGCAGCCGCCACAGGCACCTGCACCGGCGCTGGCCGGCGGTGCGATGCGCCGCCCCAGCGCCTGCAGCCAGGCCGCCCGGCCGGGCTTGAGCAGGCGTAGTGCGAGCGCGCCGCGCAGCTTGCGCGCGGTGCCGGGGAATTGCTTCTTCAACACCACCCAGGCGCTGACCAGTACCGCCAGCGCGATCACCAGGTACTGCAGCAGCAGCGAGGCGCTCATCTCAGCCGGCTCCCAGCGCCACCGCAACCTGGTAGGTGACCAGCGAGGCCAGATACGCCAGCGCGAACAGGTAGAACGCGGCGAAGCTCATCTGCTTCCACGAGTTGGTCTCGCGCTTGATCGTGGCCAGGGTGGAAATGCACATCGGTGCGTAGATGTACCAGACCAGCAACGACAGCGCGGTGGCCAGCGACCAGCCGTCGTGGATCAACGGCGACAGCGCCTGCGCGGCGGCATCGTCGTCGGCCGCCGACAGCGCGTACACCGTCGCCAGCGACGACACGGCCACCTCGCGCGCGGCCAGGCCGGGGATCAGCGCGATACAGATCTGCCAGTTGAAGCCCAGCGGCGAGAACACCGTGGTCATGGCGTGGCCGATGCGGCCGGCGAAGCTGTAGTCGATCGCCGGCAGGGTGGCGTCGGCCGGCGGCGCCGGAAAGTTCAGCAGGAACCACAGCAGGATGGTCAACGCCAGGATGATGCCGCCGACGCGCTTGAGGAAGATCGCCGCGCGCTCCCACAGGCCCAGCGCCAGATCGCGCAGGTGCGGCACGCGGTAGGACGGCAGTTCCAGCAGCAGCGGATGCTCGCCCTTGTCGCGACGCCACTTCTTCATCGTCCACGACACAGCCAAACCACTGACGATCGCTGCCACGTACAGGCCAAACAACACCAGGCCCTGCTGATTGAGCACGCCCCACACCTGCTTCTGCGGCACAAACGCGGCGATCAGCAAGGTGTACACCGGCAGCCGCGCCGAACAGGTCATCAGCGGCGCCACCAGAATGGTCGCCAGGCGATCGCGCGGGTCCTGGATGCTGCGCGTGGACATGATCCCAGGCACGGCGCAGGCGAAGCTGGACAGCAGCGGGATGAACGAGCGCCCGGACAGGCCGGCCGCGGCCATCATGCGGTCGAGCAGGAACGCCGCGCGCGGCAGATAGCCGGATTCCTCCAGCGCCAGGATGAAGGCGAACAGGATCAGGATCTGCGGCAGGAACACCACCACCCCACCGAGGCCGGCGATGATGCCGTCCACCAGCAGGCTGTTCAGCGGCCCCTGCGGCAGCGTTCCGCCGACCCAGACACCGAGCGCCTTGGTCCCACCGTCGATCAGGTCCATCACAGGCTGCGCCCAGGCAAAAACCGCCTGGAAGATCAGGAACATCACCAGCACTAGGGTCAACAGGCCGGCGACCGGATGCAGCAGCCAACGGTCCAGCGCGTCGTCGACGCGCGAGGTGCGGGTCGGCATCGACACCGCCGCCGCCAGGATCGCGCGCACCTGCTGGTGGTAGTCGCCCTGCCCTTCGCTCGGCGCCACCGCGGCCGGCAGTGCCGGCGCCAGCGCGTCCAGCCGCTCGACCAGGGCGCGGGCGCCGTTGCGGCGCACCGCCACGGTCTCGATCACCGGCACGCCCAGCGCCTGTTCCAGCGCCTGGCGGTCGATCTGGATGCCGCGGCGCTGCGCCGCGTCGACCATGTTCAAGGCGACCAGCATCGGCTTGCCCAGCTCGCGCAGTTCCAGCGCGAAGCGCAGGTGCAGGCGCAGGTTGGTGGCGTCGACCACGCAGACCAGCACGTCCGGCGCCGGCTCGCCCGGGTAGAAGCCGCGGCACAGGTCGCGGGTGATCGCCTCGTCCAGGCTGGCCGGCTGCAGGCTGTAGGCGCCGGGCAGATCCAGCACCGCGAACTCGCGCCCGGACGGCGCGCGGAAGCGGCCCTCCTTGCGCTCGACGGTGACGCCGGCGTAGTTCGCGACCTTCTGCTTGCTGCCGGTCAACTGGTTGAACAGCGCGGTCTTGCCGCAGTTCGGGTTGCCGACCAGGGCCAGGCGCAGCGGCGCGGCCACCGCGCTCACGAGCGCACCTCGTCCAGCGCGCTGACCTGCACCCGTGCCGCCTCGCTGCGCCGCAGCGCGAAGCGCGTATAGCCCACCTGCACCAGCAGCGGTTCGCCACCGATCGGCCCGCTGGCCAGCACCTGCACCTGTTCGCCGGCGACGAAGCCCAGCTCGCGCAGACGCCGGGCGATGGCGTCGTTGGCCTGGCGGTCGTGCACGGATTCCACGAGGGCGCTGCTGCGCAACGGCATGTCGGACAACGTCACAGCACGTTCCGTCGATAAGAATGGTTATCAATTGTAGCATCGCCGCGGCGCGTCATGGCGGGACCGGCACGGCCGGCTATGATCGCCGTATGGCTGCCGTTTTCCCTTTGTACGAGCGTGTTCGATGAGCGATGCCCTGTTGTTGCAACGATCCGGCAAGGTCCTGACCCTGCAGTTGAACCGACCCGAGGTCCGCAACGCCTTCGACGCCGCGCTGATCGCCCAGCTCAGCGACGCCCTGCTGCAGATCGGCGCCGATCCGCAGGTGCAGGTGCTGGTCCTGGCCGGTGCCGGCGCGGCGTTCTCGGCCGGCGCCGACCTGCAGTGGATGCGCTCGATGGCCGGCGCCGGCGAACAGGAGAACCTGGACGATGCGCTGGCCCTGGCGCGGCTGATGCGCCTGCTGGACGAACTGCCCAAGCCCACGGTGGCGCGGGTGCAAGGCGCGGCGTTCGGTGGCGCGGTGGGCCTGGTCGCCTGTTGCGACATCGCCGTGGCCGCCACCGATGCGCGCTTCGCGCTTAGCGAAAGCCGGCTGGGCCTGCTGCCGGCGGTGATCTCGCCATACGTGATCGCGGCGATCGGCGCGCGCCAGGCGCGGCGCTGGTTCGCCAGCGCGGAAACCTTCGACGCCGCCACCGCGGCGCAGATCGGCCTGGTCCACCAGGCGGTGGCGCCGGAGGCGCTGGACGCGGCGGTGCAACGCCAGGTCGCCCTGCTCGGCCAGGCCGGGCCGCTGGCCGCCGCCGGCGCCAAGGCGCTGGTGCGGCGGGTCGCGGCCGGTGGCGAGCGCGATGCGCTAGACCAGGCCAACGCCGCCCTGATCGCGCAGTTGCGGGTCTCGGCCGAAGGCCAGGAAGGACTGAATGCGTTCCTGGAGAAACGCGAACCGGCCTGGAGGGCCAGCCGATGAACCCGATCGACCATCTCGGCCTGCGCTGCAGCGACCTCGACCGCAGCCTGGCCTTCTACCGTGCCGCCCTGGCCGCGCTGGAGCTGGACGTGGTGATGCAGGTGAGCGCCGAGGAAAGCGGCGGCCAGCGCCATGTCGGCTTCGGTCGCGACGGCAAGCCCAGCTTCTGGATCGCGGATGGCGGCCGCGACAATGGCGTGCACGTGGCCTTCGTCGCCGCCAGCCGCGCGCAGGTGGACGCGTTCCATCGCGCCGGCCTGGCCGCCGGCGGCCGCGACCACGGCGCACCGGGCCTGCGCCCGCACTACCACCCCGACTACTACGGCGCGTTCCTGCTGGATCCGGACGGCCACAACCTCGAAGCGGTCTGCCACCGCCCGGCAGCAGCCTGATCCACGCTACCTCAGTGCGCGCTGTGCACCTGGCGCCAGCCATGCCTGCCGCCGCTTCATCGCCTCTCTTCATCAGGAATCCCATGACCCTCTTTGCTTCCCGCTTCGTGCGCAGCGCCCGGCCAACGGCGCAGGAATCCCGCGAATGAGCGACCGCGTGCGCATCGTCGAAGTCGGCCCGCGCGACGGCCTGCAGAACGAGAAGGCCTGGGTCGCCACCGCCGACAAGATCGAGCTGATCGCGCGGCTGGGCCGCACCGGCCTGCACAGCATCGAGGCGACCAGCTTCGTCAGCCCCAAATGGGTGCCGCAACTGGCCGATGCGGCCGAGGTCTATGCCGGCATCGCGCAGGTGCCGGGGGTGGACTATCCGGTGCTGGTGCCGAACCTGCAGGGCTACGAGCGCGCCGCCGCGGTCGGGGTGCGCGAGGTGGCGGTGTTCACCGCCGCCTCGGAGACCTTCAACCGCACCAATACCAATGCCGGCATCGACGAATCGCTGGCGCGCTTCGCCCCGGTGCTGGAGCGCGCGGCGGCGGACGGGATCAAGGTGCGCGGCTACGTGTCCACCGTGCTCGGCTGTCCGTACCAGGGCGCGGTGCCGCTGGCCGACGTGGTGCGGGTGGCGCAGCGGCTGCATGCGATGGGCTGCTACGAGATCTCGCTGGGCGACACCATCGGCGTGGGCACGCCGGGCAAGGCGCGGGCGATGCTGCGCGCGGTCGCCGCCGTGGTGCCGATGGACGCATTGGCGGTGCACTTCCACGACACCTACGGCCAGGCCCTGGCCAACATCGCCGCCTGCCTGGAAGAAGGCGTGCGCGTGGTCGATGCCGCGGTGTCCGGCGCCGGCGGCTGCCCCTACGCCAAGGGTGCCAGTGGCAACGTGGCCAGCGAGGACGTGGTCTACCTGCTGCACGGCAATGGCGTGGAGACCGGGATCGACCTGCCCGCGCTGGCCGCGACCGGCCGCTGGCTGGCGCAGAAACTGGGCCGGCCGACCGGCAGCAAGGTCGGCCAGGCGCTGGCCGCCGAGGGCTGAGCCGCAGCAGTTCCTTACCCGGCGACGGACCTGCACGCCGCGGCCCGTCGCCGATCTCGCCGCGATGGGGCGGCAGCCTCTAAACTGGGCGTTTTCCTAGGAGGGAACATCCATGCAGCTTGCCGATCTCAAAGCGGTGGTCACCGGCGGCGTGTCCGGCCTCGGCCTGGCGGTGGCGCAGCGCATCGTCGCCGAAGGCGGCAAGGTCGCGCTGTTCGATCTGAACGACGACAAGGGCGCGGCCGCGGTCGCCGCGCTGGGTGCGGAGCGGGCCTGCTACCTGCGCACCGACGTCAGCGACGAGGCCCAGGTGGCGGCGCAGCTGGCGGCGGCACGCGATTTCCTCGGCGGCCTCAATGCCGCGGTCAACTGCGCCGGCATCCTCGGCGCCGGCCGCGTGCTCGGCAAGGAAGCGCCGATGCCGCTGGCCACCTTCCAGGGCACGGTGATGGTCAACCTGGTCGGCAGCTTCAACGTCGCCAAGGCCGCCGCCGACCTGATGCAGCACAACGCCCCGGGCGAGGACGACGAGCGCGGCGTCATCGTCAACACCGCCAGCGTCGCCGCCTACGAGGGCCAGATCGGCCAGGCCGCCTACGCCGCGTCCAAGGGCGGCGTGGTGGCGATGACCCTGCCGATGGCGCGCGAACTGGCGCGCTTCGGCATCCGCGTCAACACCATCGCCCCGGGCATCTTCTGGACCCCGATGGTCGACGGCATGCCCGAGGCCGTGCAGCAGTCGCTGGCCGCCTCGATCCCGTATCCTTCGCGTCTCGGCCGCCCGGACGAATTCGCCGACACGGTGATGTTCCTGCTGCGCAACCGCTACCTCAACGGCGAAACCATCCGCCTCGACGGCGCGGTGCGGTTGGCGCCTAAGTAGCCGGGAATGGAGAATGGGGAATGGGGAATCGCAACGGCGTTTCCCTTCCGCTGATCCTCTCCGCCTGCTTGACCCTGTTTCGATTCCCTATTCCCCATTCCCGATTCCCAGCCCTCATGAAAGCCAACGAAATCAAGAAAGGCAACGTCGTCGAGTACAACAACGGCGTGTACCAGATCCGCGACATCGAGCGCAGCTCGCCGCAGGGCCGCGGCGGCAACGTGCGCTTCCGCTTCGTGATGTACAGCGTGCCGGGCGGCAACAAGCTCGATGCCAGCTTCGACGGCGACGACGACCTGCGCGAAGTCGAGCTGATGCGCCGCCAGTCCACCTTCTCGTACAAGGACGGCGAGGCCTTCGTGTTCCTCGACGACGAGGACTACACCCCCTACACCCTGGACGCCGATGCGATCGGCACCGACGCCGGCTACATCACCGACGGCCTCAGCGGCATCTACGTGCAGGTCATCGACGACCAGCCGGTGGCGATCCAGCTGCCGCAGAGCGTGACCCTGGAAGTGATCGAGACCCCGCCGGAACTCAAGGGCGGCACCGCCACCAAGCGCCCGAAGCCGGCCAAGCTCAACACCGGGATCGAGATCATGGTGCCGGAGTACATCGGCAACGGCGAGCGCGTGCTGGTCAACACCACCACCGGCGAGTTCGCCGGTCGCGCCGACTGAGCCCATGCGCGGGCGCCGTGTCACCCACGTCTCCCGCACAGGCAGCGCCGCGCATGCGCCGCGGCCCGCCTGCCTCGGCCTGCTGCTGGCCGTGCCGGTGCTGGCCCTCGCCGCGCCGGCGACGCCGGCCACGGCGGCCGCCCCCAAGCCCGCGTGCACGATTCCCGACGCGGTCGATCCCGAGCACCACGACGGTTTCTGCACGCTGCCCGCGCCGATCCGCGCCTTCGTCGCGCGCCAGGACACCTGCACCCATTTCGCCGGCGAAGAGCCCTACGACGCGGCGCGGCGGCGCGAACTGGAGCAGGCGATGGCCAAGTACTGCGACGGCAACGAACAGACTTGGGCGACGCTGCGCGCGCAGTACCGCCAGGATCCGCCGCGCGACGCCTGGCTGCGCCGCTACGGCGAGGATGCGGGTCTCGAGCTGCCGTGATGACGGCTTGCCGGCCGGCAAGGTGGCGCCATTGCGGGCATCGGCGTCGGCCCTGACGGCCGTCGACATCGGCCTGCTTCGCGTCTTCGCTCGTCGCGGCTGAAGCCGCCCCTATATAAATGGGTTGGAAGCTGCGCCGCGTTTCTGTAGGAGGGACTTCAGGGCACCTCTAAAAACCCCGCCTTTGGCATCATTGGTCTGGAGAACACGCCGAGGACGCCACGATGATCAGCCTGTTTGCCGGCCACGAACGCGAAGCCAAGCGGCAGCAGATCGGCGATCCTCTGGCTCTGCTGTCACGGCATATCGACTTTGCCGGGATTGCTCACGTCGTAGACGCGAAGCTGTCCTTGGGTACTGGCAAGCGCGGTGGCCGTCCGGCTTGGCCGACGCAGGTGATGATCAAGCTGCTGCTGTTGCAGCAGTTGTACAACCTCTCCGACGATGCGCTGGAGTACCAGGTGCTGGATCGGCGCAGCTTCCAGCAATTCCTCGGACTGGAACACAGCGGCAAGGTGCCCGACGCCAAGACGATCTGGGTGTGGCGCGAACGGCTCAAGACCAAGGATCTGATGGGCGACATCAGCGCGGCGATCGGTGAGCAATTGCAACGTGCCGGGTTCATTGCCCGCGGCGGTCAGATCATCGACGCCAGCATCGTCAGCGCTCCGATCCAGCGCAACACGCGCGAAGAGAACGCGCAGATCAAGCAGGGCGATGACGTCGGCCAGGACTGGAGCGATGCCAAGCGTGCGCAGAAGGATATGCAGGCACGTTGGACCAGGAAGCATGGGGTGGCGTTCTACGGCTACAAGCTGCACGCCAGCACGGACCGTCGCTGGGGCTTCATCCGCCGCTACGACGTGAGCGCGGCCAACGTGCACGACAGCCGTCACTTCGAGCAGGTGCTGGACCCGGACAACACCGGCCGCACGGTATGGGCCGATAGCGGGTATGCCGATGCAGCGCGGGAAGCAGACCTGAAAAGGCGTGGTTACCGCCCCGCGATCCAACATCAAGGGCATGCGCGCAAGCCCTTGAGCGAGGCAGCAAAGCGCCGGAACCGTCGAATTGCCAAGGATCGGGTGTTCGGCGAGCACCCGTTTGCGCGCTTGGCCCAACAAGGCGGCAAGTTCGTACGCTGCATCGGCTTGGCGCGGGCAAAGGTGGTGATCGGGCTGAAGGTCGCCAGCCATAACGTGATGCGGCTGGCACGGCTACAGGAGCGGGCCATGGCGCCAGCGTGATCGGCTGAGGTAGCCCAGCGGCCACCTCAGCCTCCCAACCACCACGATCAGGCGCCGCTCTGGTGCCGTTGCGACAGATGCTACCCCTGGCTCCAGGTCGTGGCAGGTTGTTCGAGGTGCCCTGAAGTCCCGACCCATGGAGCTATCAGTCTTCCTTCATGCGAACACGGCTGCGCCTGCGACGCACAGGTGCTGCGGACTCACGCCGCGACCGCGCCGCCGTCAACCGCACGCGCGATCCAGTTCCCTTCGATCGTCTCGCATCACAAGCCCGCACGCTGCGCTACGGCTGCCCACCACGCTGCCGCAACAGCGACGGCGAATCCAACTGCAACCCACCGCCTTCGCGATTGAGCGTGCGCAGGCGAGCGCCCAGCGTCGCCAGGTTGGCATCGATCTGCGCCAGGTCCGCCTGCAGCGGCGCCGGCAGCAATCCGCGCAGGCGCGTCTGCAGCGCGGCGGCGTCGTCGTGCAGCGCAGCGATCCGTGCCTGTCCCTGCACCTGCAGCCAGGCACGTTCCTGCGCCTGCGGCAGGCCATAGCCCGGCTGCCCCTGCAGCAGGCTCGCCGGTTGGCTCAGTAGCCCCTGCTCGGCCAGCACAGCACGCACCGCGCTGGCAGCGTCACGCGTGTCGGCACCCGCATCGCCCCCGCCCGCACCGGCCACCGCGGTCGGCAGCGGCTTGCCCAGATAGCGCCGTTTCAATGCATCGCGCCCACGCTGTTCGGCGCGGCGGCGGGCGGCGTTCTCCAGCAGCAACAAGGCGGCGCTGGCACGCAGGTCGCCGCGCTCAAGCCACGGCGCGCGCTGCGCGGCCGGCAGGTCCAGCCACGCGTCGGCATTGCGCGCCGGTAGCGCCAGCCCGCTGCGCGCCACCGCGAACATCTCCGCGAAGTGCGCGCTCGCCGCCGGGAAGTAATAGCCCTCCCGCACCGCCGCGTCGGCATTGTCGAGTACCGACGCATCGGCGATGCCGGCCCGTACCAGGCGCCGGCGCAATCCGGTCGGGCTGATCCCGGACAGGTGCGCGGCCGCCAGCCGCGGCACGCCGTCGTGCAACAAGGCGTAGGTCTCCACCGCGCAGTTGTTGCTCAGGAAGTAATAGCGGCCGTCGTAGCTCCAGTGCAGTTGCGCGGCACGCTCCAGCAGCGCGGCGATCTCTTCGCGCGACAGCCGCAACGGCAGCGACTGCAGGCCGCGCAACTGCACCTGGGTGTAGTCGTCCACCACCTGGCGCAGCGGCAGCACGAACAGCCGCGACGGGTAGGAGCCGGTGAGCCCGCGCAGGTTGGAAATCTGCACGTCGTCGACGAAGGCGCGGAACGACAGCACCCGGTGCTCGGCCAGGTCCAGCCGGCATGCCGGGCCCAGCGGCCGCCCCGGCGCGCAGATCACCAGGCGCAACATGCTGTGGCCCCAGTGGCTCATCGGCTGCGCGTTGCCTTCGGCCAGCAGGTAGTCCACCGCGTAGATCCGCGCCGGGTCCACCTGCAGCAAGGCGGCCGCGTCGGCCAGCGGGTCCTGCACGAACACCTGGCCGGGCGCGCATGCGCTCGCCGGCGGCGTCCATGCCAGGCGCGCGGCGAAGTAGCGGGCCAGCGCCGGCCGCCGGCAGGCGTAGTCCGGATCGAGCAGGAAATGTTCGAGATTCACCGCCACGAACTCGGCCGGCGACTGCAATTCGTAGCGATCCGGGCTGCGCTCGGTGAACCGGTTCTGGCCGCGGCGCAGGCCCAGGCGCATCGGACTGACCTGCCAGCCGGCCAGATCCAGCAAGCGCGGATCGGAGGACAGATGCCCGGCCGCGGCGCGGTCGTAGAAATGCGACAGTTCGTGCAGCAAGGCGGTCAGCGCCGGGCGCCGCGCCGGATCGACGGCAGGATCGGTGTCGGGATCCTCTGCCGCCATCCAGTCGCGCAGCAGGCGCTTGTTCAACAGCAGGCGTTTGGCCTGCGCGCGCCCGTGCACCTGTGCGGGGAGGTCGTCGCGCCACTGCAGCGGCAGCCCTGCCGGCAGCGCCGCGGTCCAGGCCGGCGGCAGCCGCGCCTGCGCCGCAGCCAGCACGGCCTGGCTGGCGGTGCGCTCGGCTGGGCTCAGCCCGCTCTCGTCGGCAGACAGCGGCGCGGCCGCGGCCTGCGCCGCAGCGGCCAGTGCCAGCAACGCCAGCCACCGCGCGCGCAGGCGCCGTGGCCGGCGCAGGATCACAGCGCCAGGATCGCCTGCGCCAGTTCCAGGTCGCTGGCCTGTTGCGCCTGCGGGTTGCGCTCGCGCAACACGCGCAGCGCCGCTTCCAGTTGCACGCCGCGGATGCGCCCGGCGCTGGCGACGAAGCCGGCCGCGTCGTCGCGCGCCTGCAGCACCACCTTATCGTTGTTGGAACTGCTGTCCGAGGACGCCGAGCTGCCGGCCGAGCCGGCCGAGGCCGAACCGGCGGAGCTGCCGGCGAAGCTGGAGGCCTGCGCGAACGCGGGCAGGATCAGGGCGAACAGCAGGGCGCAGCGCGCGGTCACTCGGGTCATTGCAATCGTTCCAAACGGGATCGTGAAAAAGGGGACGGCCAGCGCCGCGCCGCATAGCCTAGCGGTCCGCCCCGCGCAGCGCCTGAACGGGCCGCGCGGCAGCGGTGCTAGGCCGGACTCAAGGGTCGAACAGCTTGCCCGGATTGAGCAGCCCGGACGGATCGAACACGCGCTTGACCGCGCGCATCAACGCGATCTCCTCGGCGCTGCGCGTGCTGTCCAGGTAGGGTTTCTTGACCAGGCCGATGCCGTGCTCGGCGGAGATGCTGCCGCCGTGCTCGGCCAGCACCTGCGCCAGCAGCTTGGTGACGTGCTCGCAGGCGGCGATGAACTCCGCCGGCGCAGTGGCCTCGGGCTTGAGCACGTTGATGTGCAGGTTGCCGTCGCCGATGTGGCCGAACCACACCACCTCGAATTGCGGGTAGGCCTCGCCGAGCAGCGCCTGGGTCCGCGCCAGGAACGCCGGCATCGCCGAGATCCGCACCGACACGTCGTTCTTGTAGGGGGTGTAGCGCGCCACCGCCTCGGTAATGCCTTCGCGCAGGCGCCACAGCTGCGCGGCCTGCGCCTCGCTCTGGCTGATCACCCCGTCCAGCACCCAGCCCTGCTCCATGCAGGCCTCGAACGCGGCCAGCGCCGCGGCCTCCTGCGCCTCGTTGCCGCTGGCGTACTCGGTGACCACGTAGTACGGATAGACGGTGTCGAACGGCGCCTGCGCGCCATGCGCCAGCACGTGCTGCAGCGCACGGTCGGTGAAGAACTCGAACGCCTCCAACTGCAGCCGGCTGCGGAATGCGGCGAACACCTGCATCAGCACCTCGAACGAGGGCAGCGCCAGCAGCATCACGTTGCTCGGCGGCGGCGGGTCGGTGAGGCGCAGGGTGGCTTCGACCACGATGCCGAGGGTGCCTTCGGAGCCGATCAGCAGCTGGCGGAAATCGTAGCCGCTGGAATTCTTGATCAGCCCGCGGTTGAGCTCGAGCAATTCGCCGCTGCCGGTGACCACCTTCAACCCGGCGATCCACTCGCGGGTGTTGCCGTAGCGGATCACGCGGATACCGCCGGCATTGGTGGCGATGTTGCCGCCGATCGAGCACGACCCGCGCGCCGCGAAGTCCACCGGATATTGCAGCCCGTGCTCCCGCGCGGCGTTGTGCACCGCTTCCAGCGGCATGCCGGCCTGCACGGTGAGGGTGCGATCGACCGGATCGAAGGCCAGCGCCTTGTTCATCCGCTCCAGGCTCAGCACCAGTTCGCCGTGCGCGGCCACCGCGCCGCCGGACAAGCCGGTGCGGCCGCCGGAGGGCACCACCGCCACCGCGTGGTCGTTGGCCCAGCGCAGCACCGCCTGCACCTCCTCCACCGTGGCCGGCAACGCGATCGCCAGCGGCGCCGGGGTCCAGCGCCGGGTCCAGTCGCGGCCGTAGTGCTCGAGGTCGGCGGGATCGGTCTTCAGGCGCAGGCCGGGAACGGCAAGGGCCAGGGCATCCAGGCGCGGGTCGGTCATAAGTGGAGAGGTCGAAGCGTAGACAATCGTTCAAGCGTGCCAGCCTTGCGCAACGGCGTCCAGTTCGCTGCCAGCAGGTCGCGGCGTTTGCGAATCCCCACTCCCCACTCCCGAATTCCCCGCCGGCCACCGCCAATCGATGCACCTGAAACCGTCCACCGGCGTTGCATCCACGGTCTCCCGGCATCCTATTGCGGCGCACCAAAGCGCGAAGCCATCTGGCATAGTGACCGGCCCGTTGGCCATCGCTCCCTCGCCGCAATGTCGCCCAAGAAGACCTCGTTTCCGAAGCAGGATATCCGCGTGCTGCTGCTCGAAGGCATCAGCCAGACCGCCGTCGACGTGTTCCGCGCGGCCGGCTACTCGCAGATCGAACTGCACGCCAAGTCGCTGCCGGAAGACGAGCTCAAGCAGCGCATCGCCGAGGCGCACATCGTCGGCATCCGCTCGCGCACTCAGCTCAGCGCCGAGGTGCTGGCCCACGCCAAGCGCCTGATCGCGGTCGGCTGCTTCTGCATCGGCACCAACCAGGTCGACCTGGACGCCGCGGAACTGGCCGGCATCCCGGTGTTCAATGCGCCCTACTCCAACACCCGCAGCGTCGCCGAGCTGGTGATCGCCGAGGCCATCCTGCTGTTGCGCGGCATTCCGCAGAAGAACGCCGAATGCCACCGCGGCGGCTGGTCGAAGTCGGCCGCCGGCAGCCACGAGACGCGCGGCAAGGTGCTGGGCATCGTCGGCTACGGGCATATCGGCACCCAGGTCGGCGTGCTGGCCGAGGCGCTGGGCATGCAGGTGATCTTCCACGACATCGAGACCAAGCTGTCGCTGGGCAACGCCCGCACCGCCACCGACCTGGACGACCTGCTGGCCCGCTCGGATGTGGTCACCCTGCACGTGCCGGAAACCGCGGCCACCCGCGACATGATCGGCGCCACGCAGCTGGCGCAGATGAAGCCGGGTGCGCACCTGATCAACGCCTCGCGCGGCACGGTGATCGACATCGATGCCCTGGACGCGGCGCTGCGCAGCGGCCACATCGGCGGCGCTGCGGTGGACGTGTTCCCGATCGAACCCAAGGGCAACGGCGACCTGTTCGAATCGCCGCTGGCCGCGCACGACAACGTGATCCTGACCCCGCACGTCGGCGGCAGCACGCTGGAAGCGCAGGACAACATCGGCGTGGAAGTGGCGGCCAAGCTGGTGCGCTACAGCGACAACGGCAGCACCCTGTCGGCGGTGAACTTCCCCGAGGTGACCCTGCCCGAGCACGCCGAGAGCCTGCGCCTGCTGCACATCCACCGCAACGTGCCGGGCGTGCTGTCGCAGATCAACGAACTGTTCTCGCGCCACAACGTCAACATCGACGGCCAGTTTCTGCGCACCGACCCCAAGGTCGGCTACGTGGTGATCGACGTCGGCGCCAGCGAGGAGCAAGCGGCGGTGCTGAAGGAGGAGCTGGCGCAAGTGGCGGGGACGTTGCGGACGCGCATTCTTTACTAGCGGGGATTGGGGATTGGGGATTCGTGGGTGCGCTGCGCGCCCGGACCCTCACCCCAACCCCTCTCCCGGAGGGAGAGGGGCTCAGCCATCCGACCGGAGCCGGCTTCTCCCTTCTCCCCTCGGGAGAAGGTGCCCCGAAGGGGCGGATGAGGGTACGGGCGCAGCCTCGTGCAGCTGAAACACCGCATGCGCTTCGCGCCCGACCCTCACCCCAACCCCTCTCACGGGGGGAGAGGGGCTGATGCGCTGCGCTGCAACCACTTCTGCGCCATGCGCCGCAGCGACGGATCCAGGTCCGCTTCATCCAGCAATTCGGCAATCGGGCGCCAGGCCAACGCCAGCGATTCTTCGCTGACCGCGAAGGCTTCGTCCGCACCGGCGCGGACCACGTAGCGTGCGTCGTAATGCCAGTGCCCCGGCACCTCGCCGCGGGCGGGAATCCAGTGCCGGTCCAGGTCGAAGATCGCGCCATCCTCTAGTGCCAGGCCTGGCAGCCCGGATTCTTCCTCGGCCTCCTTCAAGGCCACCCGCGCCAGATCGCGGTCGCCGTCGGCGTGGCCGCCCAGTTGCAGCCAGCGCTGCAGCTTGCGGTGATGGGTCAACAGGGTGCGCGTGCCGTCGGCGCTGACCAGCCAGGCCGAGCCGGTGAAATGGCCGTCCAGGCGGGCGCGCACGAACGGATCGGCGGCATCGTCGAGCAAGGCCAGGAACTGCGCGGCGACCTCGGCCTGGTCCGGGCACTGCCCGGCATGGGCCTGCAACTGCTGGCGTAGGGACGACTCCGGCATCGGCGTTCTCGCGTTCGGGGGCGGCCATTATCGCCGTCCACGGTGCAGCGCGGCTTGTGGCGGCCGGCCGGCTTTGGCATGGTACGACGCTTGCGTCGCCCGCTCCGGGCCCGGCGCTTCGCCATTGCCGGGGCCGCTTGCCCCGTACCGCCACCTGGGGATGCACCGAATGCTCAAGTCTTTGCTGAGGGTCAAGCCGATCGAACCGGCCGGTCACGTCGATGCCGGCGAACCGTTCGAAGGCAGTCTGGAGGGCGAAGCCACCCTCAAACGCACCCTCACCGCCAGACACCTGATCCTGCTCGGCATCGGCGCGGTGATCGGCGCCGGCATCTTCGTGCTCACCGGCCAGGCTGCGGCCAATCATGCCGGCCCGGCGGTGATGCTTTCGTTCGTGTTCGCCGGCCTGGCCTGCGCCTTCGCCGGCCTGTGCTACGCCGAGTTCGCGGCGATGCTGCCGGTCTCGGGCAGCGCCTACTCGTATTCCTACGCCACGCTCGGCGAAGGCGTGGCCTGGTTCATCGGCTGGTGCCTGGTGCTGGAATACCTGTTCGCCGGCTCCAGCGTCGCGGTCGGCTGGTCGGCCTATCTGATCAGCTTCGTCACCGGCACCCTCGGCCTGCCCTTCCCCGCGGAACTGGCCAGCGCGCCGCTGACCTGGACCGGCCACGCCTTCGTCGCCTCGGGCAACATCGTCAACCTGCCGGCGGTGCTGATCGTGGCCGCGGTCAGCACGCTGTGCTACATCGGCGTTACTCAATCGGCCTTCGTCAACGCCATCGTGGTGGCGATCAAGGTGCTGGTGATCTGCCTGTTCGTCGGCGTCGGCATCTTCTACATCAACCCGGACAACTGGCATCCGTTCATCCCGGAAAACACCGGCCCGGGCGAGTTCGGCTGGAGCGGCATCTTCCGCGCCGCCTCCATCGTGTTCTTCTCCTATATCGGCTTCGATGCGGTCTCCACCTCCGCCGGCGAAACCAAGGACCCGCAGAAGAACATGCCGATCGGCATCCTGGTGTCGCTGGCCATCTGCACCGTCATCTACATCATCGTCTGCGCGGTGCTGACCGGCCTGCTGCCCTACACCCAGCTCGGCACCGCCAAGCCGGTGGCCACTGCGCTGGAGCACTATCCGCAGCTGGCCTGGCTGAAGACCTTCGTCGAGATCGGCGCCATCGCCGGCCTGTCCTCGGTGGTGCTGGTGATGCTGATGGCGCAGCCGCGCATCTTCTACACCATGGCGCGCGACGGCCTGCTGCCGAAGCTGTTCGGCAAGGTGCACCGCCGTTTCCACACCCCCTACGTCGGCACCGTGGTGGTCGGCGTGCTCGCTGCGCTGCTGGCCGGACTGATTCCGCTGGACGTGCTGGGCGAACTGGTGTCGATGGGCACCCTGCTGGCCTTCGCCACGGTCTGCGTCGGCGTGATGGTGCTGCGCTTCACCCGTCCGGATCTGCCGCGTCCGTTCCGGGTGCCGCTGTTCTGGGCGGTGTGCCCGCTGGGCGCGCTGTTCTGCGTGGGCCTGTTCTTCCAGGCATTCCAGGAACACTGGAAGGTGTTCGTCGGCTGGACCCTGATCGGCCTGTGCATCTACTTCTTCTACGGCATCCGCAACAGCCGCCTGGCCACCAAGGCCTGATCCGCTCCTCCGAAGACCGGCGTCCGCGCCGGTCTTCGCGTTCGCACCCCTTCCTCGCACGCCGCGCCCGGCTGGAACCGCTCGATGCTCAAACAACTCTTGGCCACCAAACACCCCCATGCCAGCCACGAGGACGCCGGCGGGCTGGGCCTGCAACGCGCACTCGGCCCCTGGGGCCTGACCGCGCTGGGCATCGGCGCGGTGATCGGCGGCGGCATCTTCGTCATCACCGGGCAGGCCGCGGCCAACCATGCCGGGCCGGCGATCATGCTCTCGTTCGTGCTGGCCGCGGTGTGCTGCGCGTTCTGCGCGCTGGCCTACGCCGAGTTCGCGGCGATGGTGCCGGTCTCCGGCAGCGCCTACACCTACACCTACGCCACCTTCGGCGAACTGGCGGCCTGGTTCATCGGCTGGATGCTGGTGCTGGAGTACGGCGTGTCGGCCTCGGCGGTGGCGGTCAGCTGGACCGGCTATTTCCTGAGCCTGCTCGACCATTTCGACATCCATCTGCCCGCGGCACTGGTCAACGCGCCGCTGGACGGCAAGCTGCAGCCCACCGGCGCGATCGCCAACCTGCCTGCCGCCGGCATCGTGCTGCTGCTGACCTGGCTGTGCTACGTCGGCATCCGCAAGTCCTCGGCGATGAACATGGCGATGGTGGTGCTGAAGAGCGGCCTGATCGTGCTGGTCATCGCCGCCGGCTGGAAGTACGTGGACCCGGCCAACTGGCACCCGTTCATCCCCGCCAACGAAGGCCCGGGCAAGTACGGCCTGGACGGCGTGCTGCGCGGCGCGGCGATGGTGTTCTTCGCCTACATCGGCTTCGAGGCGGTGTCGGTGGCGGCGCAGGAATCGCACCGGCCGCAGCGCGACCTGCCGATCGGCATGATCCTGTCGCTGGTGATCTGCACCGTGCTGTACATCGCCATGGCCGCGGTGATGACCGGGCTGGTGCCGTTCGCGCAACTGGGCACCGACGAGCCGGTGGTGACCGCGGTCGCCGCGCATCCGCAACTGGGCTGGCTGCGCGTGGTGGTGGAGGTCGGCGCGCTGATCGGCCTGTCCTCGGTGGTGCTGGTGATGATCATCGGCCAGCCGCGCATCTTCATGATCATCGCCCGCGACGGCCTGCTGCCGCCGGTGTTCACCAAGATCCACCCGACCTACCGCACCCCGCACGTCAACACGGTGATCACCGGCATCGGCATCGCCCTGCTGGCGGCGCTGTTCCCGCTGGACGTGCTGGGCGAACTGACCTCGATGGGCACCCTGATCGCCTTCGCCGCGGTCTGCGCCGGCGTGCTGATCCTGCGCCGCACCCAGCCGGACCTGCCGCGCCCGTTCCGCATCCCGTTCGCCTGGCCGATCTGCATCGCCGGCGTGCTCAGCTGCCTGGCACTGCTGTCGGCGATGACCGCGCACAATTGGATGCTGATGGCCGGCTGGACGGTGATCGGCCTGGCGATCTACTTCGGCTACGGCTACCGCCACAGCCGCCTGCGCGGCAGCCAAGGCTGAGCGCAGAGCCCCTTTCCCATCGGGAGAGGGGTTGGGGTGAAGGTACGGACGCGAAGCGCTGCACCCAGCTGGCGACACGTGGCTTTGCCCGTACCCTCATCCGCCCCTGCGGGGCACCTTCCCCCGCAAAAGGGGGCCATGGTCCCGACGGGAGAAGGGAGAAGCCAAAGCCCCTCTCCCTCCGGGAGAGGGGTTGGGGTGAGGGTACGGCGTGAGGAGGTGCTACTCGGTGCACCACCACCTGTCATCCCAATCGAGCGATCAAGCCCTACACTACGCGCATGAACGCACTGCCCTACGATTCCGAGCGCCTGCGCACGCTGGCGCACCTGCTGATCGACAACATCCGCGAGCTCTCGCAGGCCGGCTGGACGCCCGCCACCAGCAGCAACTTCTCGCACCGCCTGGACGATCGCCATGCCGCGATCACCGTCTCCGGTCGCGACAAGGGCCGGCTGGTGGAGGACGACATCATGGTGGTGGACTTCGACGGCCAGGCCGTCGGCCGTCCGCTGCGTCCGTCCGCCGAGACCCTGCTGCACACCCAGCTGTACCGGCGCTTCCCCGAGGTCGGCTGCATTCTGCACACGCACTCGCCGGTGCAGACCATCGCCTCGCGCCTGTACGCCCCGCAGGGCCATATCCGCCTGGAAGGCTACGAGCTGCTAAAGGCGCTGCACGGCAACCAGACCCACGAGACCGCGGTGGACCTGCCGGTGTTCGCCAACACCCAGGACATGACCGTGCTGGCCGCGCAGGTCGACGCCCTGCTCGATCGCACGCCGCTGTGGGGCTACCTGATCGACGGCCACGGCCTGTACGCCTGGGGCCGCGACATGGCCGAAGCGCGCCGCCACCTCGAAGCCTTCGAGTTCCTGCTGCACTGCGAGCTGGAGCTGCGCAAACTGCGCGCCGCCGGCTGATCCGCCGCGGCGCGACAGCGTTCCAGCGCCGCAACGGCCGCCGGCCGCGCACCTGCTACCCTTTTCGTCCCCACTCCGCTTTCGCCCGCCGCCATGAGCCGACTCCGCATCTTCGCCGACACCACTCCCGACGCGCCGCTGTTCGACAGCCGCGATGGCGACGCGATCGCCGCCGAACTGCGCAAGATCGGCGTCACCTTCGAGCGCTGGCAGGCCAACCAGCCGATCGAGCCCGGCGCCTCGCCGGACGCGGTCATGGCCGCCTACAAGGCCGACATCGACCGCCTGGTCGCCGCCAACGGCTTCAAGACCGTGGACGTGGTCAGCATTGCCCCGGACAACCCGCAGCGCGAGGAGATGCGCAAGAAGTTCCTCGACGAGCACTTCCACAAGGAAGACGAGGTGCGCTTCTTCGTCGCCGGCTCCGGCCTGTTCACCCTGCATGTGGACGGCAAGGTCTACGAGATCGAGTGCGTGCAGGACGACCTGATCGCCGTGCCCGACGGCACCCACCACTGGTTCGACATGGGCCCGGAGCCGCGCTTCGTCGCGATCCGCTTCTTCACCGAGCCGGATGGCTGGGTCGGCCACTTCACCGGCACCGACATCGCCCAGCGCTTCCCGCGCTACGAGGCGAAGCTGCGTGGCGAGGCGCACTGAGCGATGACCGATCCGCGCGTCGTACTCACCGACATCGAAGGCACCACCAGCAGCATCTCCTTCGTCAAGGACGTGCTGTTCCCCTATGCGCGCCGCGCCCTGCCCGGCTTCGTGCGCGAGCACGGCCGGCAGCCGCAGGTGCGGCAATGGCTGGATGCCGTCGCCAGCGAATGCGGCGGCATCTGCACCGATGCGGTGATCGTGGAGACCCTGCAGGGCTGGATCGACGAGGACCGCAAGCACACCGCGCTGAAGGCGCTGCAGGGCATGATCTGGGAAGCCGGCTACCGCGATGCCGACTTCACCGCGCACATCTATCCCGATGCCGCGCCGGCGCTGCGCCGCTGGCATGCCGACGGCCGCGCGCTGTACGTGTATTCGTCCGGCTCTGTACCGGCGCAGAAGCTGTTCTTCGGCCATAGCGACGCCGGCGACCTTCGCGCGCTGTTCTCCGGCTGGTTCGATACCGAGATCGGCGGCAAGCGCGAGCAACCCAGCTACGCGCGCATCGCCGAGGCGATCGGGGTGGCGCCGGCGCAGATCGTATTCCTGTCCGACGTGGTCGCCGAACTGGATGCGGCCCGCGCCGCCGGCTTGGACACGGTGCTGATCGACCGCCGCGACGATTACCCGCAACCGCGCCAGGGCGAGGCCTGCAACGGCCACCGCCGCGCGGAGAGCTTCGCCGACCTGGGCTTCTGAGCCCGCGCATGCGCAGGCCTGTCGCTGGCTTGATGGCCGCCCTGGCGGCGATGCGGCGCCCGCTTGCCGTGGTGCGCGGCCGACTGCTGCCCGCCGCGCTGCTGGCGCTGGCGCTGCCCGCCTGCCATTCCGATGCCGGCGCCACGCCGGCCGGCACGGCCGACACCGCGCAGGACGAGGCGGCGCAGGATCCGGTCGACCAGGCGCAGCTGCGCCTGGCGCTGGGATCGCTGCAGGCGCAGCGCCCGGGCGTCCCCGACCTGTACGTGGTCGGCTTCGCCGGCGACGCCAGCGAGGACGTGTTCCGCAACGAAGTGCTGTACCTGCGGCAGATGTTCGCGCAGCGCTTTGGCGCGGCCGGGCGCATCGCCACCCTGATCAACCACGGCAACAATCTCGGCGCGCACGCCTACGCGCCGCAGGCCTCGTACGACAACCTGGCCGATACGCTGGACCGCATCGGCAAGCTGATGGACAAGCGCGAGGACGCGCTGCTGCTGTTCCTGACCAGCCACGGTACCGACCAGCACGAGCTGTATCTGCAGTTCGGCCCCGGCGAGGATGCCGAGTACGACACCATCACCCCGCAGGAACTGCGCCGCCTGCTCGACGACGCCGGCATCCGCAACCGCATCATCGTGATTTCGGCCTGCTACTCCGGCGGCTTCGTGCCGGCGCTGAAGAGCGCCGACACCCTGGTCATCACCGCCGCCCGTCGCGACCGGCCCTCGTTCGGCTGCGGCAACACCGCCAGCGCCACCTATTTCGGCCGCGCCTGGTTGATCGACGCGCTGGCGCGCACCACCGATCTGGTCGACAGCTATCGCCTGGCCAGTGCCGAGATCAGCGCACGCGAGCAGGCCGAAGGCGAGGCGCCGTCGTATCCGCAGCTGTACGTGGGCGCGCGCATCGGCGCGTGGCTGCAGCACTGGCGCGCGCAGTTGCCGAACGCCGCCGCACCGCCCTATCCGTATCCGGAACCCGATGCGGACGACGCAGCGACTGCGGCCGATGGCGAACCGGACCACGCGCCCGGGACCACGCAAACCACTGCTCCCCCGACGCGCGCAAAACCGGCGCGACCGCCATCGACTGCCACTCCCACGCAGTGAGTCGCCCTGCTCCGTCGAGCACCGCACGTAAGACCCCAACGCTCGATGCGCCCGGGGCCTGGAGCAGGAGTCCGCAGCAACCCCATAGATGAGAGTAATTCGCATTCGATCGCCGATCGCGTGCAGCCGTTACACTGCGCCCGCAGCAAGCCCGCCAGCCTTTCGCCAGCCAGCTGCGCACCGATCCGCCCGCCAGCCTTCGCTCGCCAGCCAGGATCCTCTCGTTTATAGGCCTCCTTCATGGAGGTTTTTTTGTTTCATGCCGACTCCAGACCGGTAGTACGCCGGACCGCGCCGCAGCGATGGTCCACAACCGTCTCAGCAGGTCGATGATGTAGCTGTTCTCAGCAATGGCCAAGCCTAGAGCGTGTTATGAACTTGGAGTTGATGCGGCTATCGTAGGCGATGAAGCCACCACGCCAACCGACGTATCCGATGAAGAATGGGTCTTCGCCGCGCCCGACTTGATACTGACGGATCCGCAGGCACGGCAGCGCAGATACGAGCTGCAAACAATGGAAACAACGTCTATGCCATTGAGCAAGCAAATTGCCGCTCTTCTACTTTGCCTTTTTGCCTGGAGTACCGTGCTCGCCGCGCCTTCAGTCTGCCCCATTCGACAGGATCAGCCACTTCGCTCCATCGATGCATTCGATGGAGAACCACAGGATCTCGCAGCGCTTGAGCCCGACGTGGCAAAGGAGCGATACGGCCATTGGGTTCTGGGCTACATCTACGATGAGGGCCGATTCGTCACCGTACGCTGCAGGTACGCGGACAAGCAAACGCATGACGTAAAACTGGCGAACCGCGTGGAGCAGTGCAGTTACTCAATCAATGCAAAGAATGTCCTTCAGGTAACTTGCAGATGAAAGCTGGCACGGCTCCTGGGACGGCGCGCCGAACTGGACAAACGGCGGCACATTCGCCAATGCCGGCGCCGATCAGCTCATCGGCGTCATCGCCAACGACAACGACAACGACAACAGCCGGTCCCACTTCGCCCAGCGCCCGCGTGCGCCGGGCACCGCCCAGGACGGCGATCAAAAAAACCTAGATCGCGGCTGACCTGGCGTCGCCGGGACGCGACGCCAGCGTCGCAACCGCGGCGCGATCAGGGAGAGGCGTCCTGCAATCGATAGCTGCCGCTGGCGTGCTGCTCGCCGCGCCAGCGGTCGAAAGCGCGGACCTCGATGCGGTGCGCACCCACGCTCAGATCGGTCGGCAAGGCGCCGCGCCACAGGTGTTGCGACGGAATCGCTTCCGGCGACCGATCGTAGCCGCGCAACGCGTCGGCGGCATCGTCGCGCGCGTTCTCGGCGAGCAGAGCCGGGTCCGGCTGTTCGACCCGCTGCATCGGCTTCCAGGCGCCGTCGTCCACGCGGTACTCGACGCGCGTGTCGTCCTCGCCCATGTACACGTTCGCGTACACGCCCCAGGCCGGATAGGCACCGCGGCGCAATACCTTCGGCGCATGCAGGCCGATCTGGGTGTCGTCGGCGGCACGCGCGGCGTGGTAGGCCAGCGCATAGCCGCCGTCGCGGCGCACGGTCAGCAGTGCATAGCCGTTCGGGGTGCCGTCGGCCATGGTCGCGGCGGGAATGCCCTCGGCATCCTTGACCCCGGACCAGAACGCGCCGCAGGCCGCGCCGACGTTGTATTCGTGCAGCGGCTGCGCGCCGTGCCAGCCCTCGTCGGCACCGTGGTAATAGTGGCGTTGGGTGTGGCTGTGGCCGCTGAGCACCAGCACATGCGGGAACGCCTGCAGCAGCGCGAACAGCCGCGCGCGGTCGGCATGGCGGAAGGTCTCCTTGCCGGGCGCCGCATCGAACAGCGGGATGTGCAGGCCCAGCACCACCAGTCGATCCTTGGGCACGCTGGCCAGGTAGGCCTGCAGGAACGCGAACTGGTCCGCGCGCAGGCCGCCGATGTACTTGGGCTGCTGCGTCGGCTGGTAGACCACATCGTCCAGGAACACGAAGCTGGCGCCGCCCTCTTCCACCGCGTAGGTGTCGGGACCGTAGACCGCACGCCAGCTCGACAGCGAATCGACGTCGTCGGTCGCGTCGAAGTTGAGGTCGTGGTTGCCGGGCACGTGGAACCACGGCACGCCGAGCTTGGCGGTTTCCGCATTCAGCGCCGGATACAGCGACAGGTCGTCGCTGACCACGTCGCCCAGGGTGGTGCCGATGCGCGCGTGGGTCTTGCCGCGCAAGGGCGCGACGATGTCGCGGGCGTAGTAGCCGACATCGGTCATCGACGCGGTCTGGGTATCGGCGAACACCAGCACCTCGGTGCTGTCGGCCTTGGGCTGCGCGCGCAACGCGAAGTCCCAGTGGTCGGTGGCGCCGCGGGTGGGCGCGATGCCCGGATACTTGAGCGTGGGCGAGCCGGCGGGCGCGTAGTGCCGCCAGTAGTCCGGCAGGCCGTTGCCGGCGCTGGCGAAGCTGTAGCCATCGGGCTTGATCACGAACACCGTGCGGCCGGGCTCCACCTGCAGGCGGTAGCGGCCCTGCGCGTCGGTGCGGACGATGTGCACGCCGTCGGACACCTGCACGCCGGCGATGCCGGCATCGCCCGGGCCGCGGCCCGGGGCGTTATCGCGTTCCTGGTAGACGCTGCCGCTGATCGTCGCGGTCTGCGCCACGGCGGGAGCGGCGGCGGCCAACAGGCAGGCAAGGACGACGGTGCGCAGCATGCGGAACATCCGGAGAAGCCGAGGGCCCCCGATTGTAGCCAACGACATCGACACGGCGATGACCGCGCCGGACAGACTCAGCGGTGCCGCGCTTCCAGCACGGCCACCGCGTCGGCCAGGCCCAGGCCGCGTGCGCGCAGCAGCACGGTCAGGTGGTAGAGCAGATCGGCGGACTCGCCGAGCAGTTCCTCGTCGCCCTGGGCGACGCCGGCCAGTGCGGTCTCCACGCCCTCCTCGCCCACCTTCTGCGCGATGCGCCGCGTGCCTTTCTCGAACAGCTGCGTGGTGTAGCTGCCCGCAGGCCGTTCGCGCTCGCGTTGCGCGACCAGCCGATCGAGGGCACCCAGGAACTGGCCCGGCGCCTGCGGGAAACAGCTGTCGCGGCCCAGGTGGCAGGTCGGCCCGCGCGGATGCGCCAGCACCAGCAGGGTGTCGCGGTCGCAATCGGTGTCGATCGCCACCACGTCCAGCACGTTGCCGGAGCTTTCGCCCTTGGTCCACAGGCGCTGCTTGCTGCGGCTGTAGAAGGTGACCTGGCCGCTGCGGAGCGTCTGCGCCAGCGCCTCCTGGTTCATATAGCCCAGCATCAGCACGCGCAACGTGGCGGCGTCCTGCACCACCACCGGCAGCAGGCCATCGCCCTTGCCCCAGTCCAGCGCCGCGTCGGCGGCGTCCGCGCCGTGGGAATGTTCATGCGCCATCGCGCACCTCGATCTGTCGTTGGCGCAGGAAGCGCTTGAGTTCGGGAATGGCGATCGCGCCGCTATGGAAAACGCTGGCGGCCAGCGCGCCATCGACGTCGGCACGCTCGAACACGTCGGCGAAGTGCTGCATCTCGCCGGCGCCGCCGGACGCCACCAGCGGTACCTTGCACAGGGCGCGCACCTCGTGCAGTTGGGCGATGTCGTAGCCGCGGCGCACGCCGTCGTTGTCCATGCAGTTGAGCACGATCTCGCCGGCGCCCAGGCGCTGCGCCTCCACCACCCAGTCCAGGGTGCGCATGCGCAGCGCCTGGGTCTTGCTGGGGTCGCCGGTGAAGCGGCGCACGCGCCACTGGCCGTCGTCCTCGCGGATCGAATCGATGCCGACCACCACGCACTGCACGCCGAACGCCTCGGCCAGCTCGGCGATCAGCGCCGGCCGCTCCAGTGCCGGCGAATTGATCGAGATCTTGTCGGCGCCGGCGTGCAGCACCGCGCGCGCGGTGGCGACGTCGCGGATGCCGCCGGCCACGCAGAACGGGATGTCCAGCAACCGCGCCACCTTCTCGACCCAGGCGTAGTCCACCGAGCGCCCTTCCGGACTGGCGCCGATGTCGTAGAACACCAGTTCGTCGGCGCCCTGGTCGCGGTAGCGCAGCGCCAGCTCGGCGATATCGCCCATGTCCACGTGGTCGCGGAACTTGACGCCCTTGACCACGCGTCCCTCGCGCACGTCCAGGCACGGGATGATGCGCCGGCTCAGCATGCCAGCGCCTCGTCCAAGCGCAGCCGCCCTTCCAGCAAGGCCTTGCCGAGCACCGCGCCGGCGCAGCCGGCCTCGCGCGCGCCGCGCACGTCGGCAGCGTTGCGGATGCCGCCGGAGGCCTGCACCGCCAACGCCGGCGCGAGCTGCCGCAGGTGCGCGTACAAGGCTAGATTCGGCCCGGACAGCATGCCGTCGCGGGCGATGTCGGTGCACAGCAGATGCACCAGCCCGGCCGTGGCGTACTCGCCGGCCAGCGTATCCAGGCTCAGCGACGAGGTCTCGGTCCAGCCGTGCACCGGTAGGCGCCAGACGCCGTGCGCGTCCTGGCGGCTGTCCAGCGCCACGGTGATGCGCTCGGGACCGAATTCGGCCAGCCACTCCAGCACCGACTCGCGGTCGCGTACCGCCAGCGAGCCGATCACCACGCGGCTGGCGCCGGCATCGAGCAGGCGCTGCACGTCGGCGCGCGAGCGCACGCCGCCGCCGGTCTGCACCTGCAGCCCGGTCTCGTTGCGGATCCGCTGCAGCAGCGGTGCCAGGGTATAGCCGCCGGCGCGGGCCGCATCCAGGTCGACCAGGTGCATCCACTGCGCGCCGGCCTCGGCGAAGGCCTGCGCGCGGCGCAACGGATCGTCGCCGTAGTGGGTCTCGCGGGCGTAGTCGCCCTGCGCCAACCGCACCACGCGGCCGTCGCGGATGTCCAGGGCGGGATAGACGACGAAGCTCATGGGAAATCGGTCTCGAGGAAGTTGCGCAGGATGCGCGCGCCGGTGTCGGCGGAGCGCTCGGGATGGAATTGCGCGCCGCAGCGGCGACCATGCTGCACCACCGCGGTGAACAGGCCGCCATGATCGCAGGCGGCGACGGTGTCGGCGGTGACCGGCGCGGCATAACCGTGCACGAAATAGGCGCTGGCGCCATCCGGCACGCCCGCCAGCAGCGACGACGGCCGCAGCGGCAGCAGCCGGTTCCAGCCCATGTGCGGCACGCGGATGCCCAGCGCCGGCGGCATGCGCCGGACCACGCCGGTCAGCAGGCCCAGGCAATCGACATCGCCTTCCTCGGAATGCTCGAACAACAATTGCATGCCCAGGCAGATGCCGATCAGCGGCACCTGTAGCGCGCGCAGTGGCTCGAGCAGGCCCTGCTCGCGCAGCCGCGCCATCGCATGCGGTGCCGCCCCCACGCCCGGCAGGATCACCCGCTCCGCGCCCTGCAGACCGGCCGCGTCGCGCACCAGCCGCGGCTCCACACCGAGCCGCTGCAGCGCATAGCGCACCGAACCGAGGTTGGCGCCGCCGGCGTCGATCAAGGCCACCGTGCTCATCGCAGCCTCCGCGTGTCCACGACGCGCCGGTTCACAGCACGCCCTTGGTCGAGGGCAGCGCCGCACCCTCGCGCTTCAGCGCCTGGCGCAAGGCGCGGGCCAGCGCCTTGAAGCAGGCCTCGACCTTGTGGTGGTCGTTGTCGCCGCGCACGCTCAGGTGCAGGTTCAGCCCGGCCGCATCGCACAGCGAGCGGAAGAAGTGCGGCACCAGTTCGGTGGGCATGTCGCCGACCCGCTCGCGCTTGAACTCGCCTTCGAACACGAAGTACGGGCGCCCGCTGAAGTCCAGCGCGGCGCTGGCCAGGGTCTCGTCCATCGGCAGGGTGAAGCCGTAGCGGCCGATGCCGCGCTTGTCGCCCAGCGCCTGGCGCAATGCCTGCCCAAGGGCCAGGCCGGTGTCCTCGATGGTGTGGTGTTCGTCGATATGCAGGTCGCCCTCGGCGCGCACGTCCAGGGCGAGACCGCCGTGCTTGCCGATCTGCTCGAGCATGTGGTCGAAGAACGGCAGACCGGTGGCGCAGTGCGGATCGCGCGCCAGGTCCAGGTCGAGTTCCACCGCGATGCGGGTTTCCTTGGTGTCGCGCTGCACCCGCGCCCGCCGCGGCGCATCGGCCAGTTCGTGGGCGATGCCGGCCCAGTCCCACTCGCCGCCGAACTGCGCAGTGCGCAACTGGAAGCCGCGGATGCGCAGGTTCTCGGCGAACTGGATGTCGGTGATGCGGTCGCCGACCATCGCCGAGCGCGCCCAGTCGATGCTGCGGTCCTGCAGGTACGGCAGCATCAGGCCGATGCCGGGCTTGCGCGTGGGCGCATTGTCGGCCGGCCAGCTGCGGTCGACCAGCACCTCGCGGAACACGATGCCCTGGCTGGCGAAGATCTGCAGCATCAGGTCGTTGGGCCCGTCGAAGGCGGCCTGCGGGTAGGCCTCGCTGCCGAGGCCGTCCTGGTTGGTGACGATGACGAACTGGTAGCCGGCGTCGCGCAGTTTGAGCATCGCCGGGATCACGCCCTGCACGAAGCGCAGCTTCTCGTAGGCGTCGATCTGGAAATCGGCCGGCTCCTCGATCAGGGTGCCATCGCGGTCCACGAACAGGATCGGGGTCATGCCGCCGCCCTCCATGCCTGCAAGGCGCCGAGCACGCGCTGGTTCTGCGCCGGCGTGCCCAAAGTGATGCGCAGCGCATCGCCCAGGCCCGGCGCGGCGCGCTGGTCGCGCACCACCACCCCGGCCGCCAGCAGCGCCTGGAACGCGCCCTCGGCGTCGTCGAAGCGCAGCAGCAGGAAATTGCCCTGCGACGGATACACCTGACGCACGCCGGGCAGTGCCGCCAGCGCCGCCTGCATGCGCGTGCGCTCGGCCCGCACCTCCTGCACCCGCGCCGCGGTCTGCCGAAGCGGTTCGGGCTGCAGCGCGGCCAGCGCCAGCTGCGTGCACGGCGCCGGAATCGGATACGGCGCCTGGCAGCGGCGCAGCACCGCGATCAGCGCTGGATCGGCGATCACGCAGCCGATCCGCGCCGCCGCCAGGGCGTGCGCCTTGGACAGCGTGCGCAGCACCGCCAGGTTGGCATGGCGCGCAAGCAAGCTGGTGGCCGAGGCTTCGTCGGAAAACTCGCCATAGGCTTCGTCCACCACCAGCACCGCACGTCCTTGCAGACGCTCGGCGGCGCGATCGATGTCGGCCAGGGCGATCGCCGCACCGCCGGGGTTGCCCGGCGAACACAGGAACACCAGCTTGGCCATCTGGCTCAATGCGGCGTCCACCACCGCGTCCACGTCGGTCAGCAGGCCCTCGGCGGTATCGCGCAGCGGCACCTCGACCACGCGCGCGTTCTGCAGCCGCGCGCACACCGCGTACATGCCGAACACCGGCGGGGTGATGACGATGGCGTCGCGGCCCGGCTCGCACAGGGCGCGCAGCAGCAGGTCGATGGCCTCATCGCTGCCACGGCCGAGCAGCAGTTGTTCCGGGGCGCAGGCGTACAGCTGCGCCAACGCGGCGCGCAGCGCCGGCGGCTGCGGGTCGGGATAGCGGCGATTGCCGGCGTCGCCATCGGCGGCGTTGGCCCAGGCCGACTCGTTGGCATTGAGCCAGATCTCGCCCTGCAGCGCACTGCTGCGCGCGGACGAATAGCCGGCGAACTCGCGCAGGTCCGGGCGGACCAGCGCCAGCACGGCGCGTGCGTCTGGAGTCTGGCTCATGCCGCCTTCTCCATGCGCAGCGCCACCGCGTTGGCGTGCGCGTCCAGGCCTTCGGCGCGCGCCATCAACACCGCGCAACCGCCGATCGCGGCGATGCCGGCGGCACTGGCGCTCTGCACGCTGACGAAGTTCTGGAAGCTGGCCACGCTCACGCCGCTGTAGGCACGCGCCGCGCCGCTGGTCGGCAGCACGTGGTTGGTGCCGCTGCAGTAGTCGCCCAGCGCCTCTGGAGTGTAGTCGCCCAGGAACACCGAGCCGGCGGCCTCGACCCGGTCCAGCCAGTCGCGCGGCGCGCGCAGCGCCAGGATCAGGTGTTCCGGGGCGTAGCGGTTGCTGATGGCGAACGCATCCTCCAGCGTGTCGACGCGGATCAGCCGCGACGCGGCCAGCGCCTGCCGGGCGATCGCCGCGCGCGGCAGCGTCGCCAGCTGCCGCTCCAGTTCGTTCTCGACCGCCTCGATCAGCACGGCGCTGTCGGACAGCAGCAATACCTGCGAGTCGGGGCCGTGCTCGGCCTGCGACAGCAGGTCGGCGGCCACGAAGGCGGCATCGGCGCCGGCGTCGGCGATCACCAGCACCTCGGACGGCCCGGCCGGCATGTCGATCGCCGCCGCGCCGGCCTGCGCGATTTGCTGCTTGGCCTCGGTGACGTAGCTGTTGCCCGGGCCGAACAGCTTGTCGCAGGACGGCACGCTTTCGGTGCCGAAGCCCATCGCCGCGATCGCCTGGGCACCGCCGAGCTTGAACACCCGGTCCACGCCGCACAGCGTCGCCGCGACCAGCACCGCCGGATCGGCCGAGCCGTCGGCGCGCGGTGGCGTGCACAGCACCACCTCGCGGCAGCCGGCCAGCGCCGCCGGCACACACAGCATCAGCGCCGTCGACGGCAGCGGCGCGCTGCCGGCCGGCACGTACAGGCCGACCCGGCCGATTGGCCGCACCACGCGCTCGCAGACCACACCCGGCGCGGTCTCGACCGCATACGGCTGCGCCATGCCGGCACGGTGGAAGGTGTCGATCCGTGCGGCCGCCTCGGTCATCGCCGCACGCAGCGGCGCCGGCACCGCCGCTTCGGCGGCGGCGAACTCGGCGGCGCTCACTTCGAAGGTCTCCAGCACCACGCCGTCGAAACGCGCGGTGAGCTCGCGCAGCGCGCCGTCGCCGCGGCTGCGCACCTCATTGAGCACCTGCGCCACCGCGTTGCGGGTCTGCTCGGCCACGCGCTGCACCGGCCGGGTCAGCGCCTGGGTGCGTTCCTGCGCGTCCAGCGCGCTCCATTCCAAACGATTCATGCCAGCGACCGCTCCACCGTCAACACCATCAAGCCTTGCGCGCCCGCGCGCTCCAGTTCCTCCATGCGCTGCCAGGTGATCGCACCGTGGCACATGGTCTGCAGCTGCAGCGGGCCATCGGCATCGCCGGGCAGTTGCACCAGCGGTTCGGCGTCGGGCAGCAACCGCGCCAGGTCGGCGACGCGCTCGCGCGCGGCGCGGAACATCAGCAGCTTGCTGTCGCGCAGCTTGAGCACGCCGTCGAGCCGGCGCAGCAGCATCGCCGCCAGGCCGGCGCGTGCGTCGGCCGGTTCGCGCACCGGGCCGGCCAGCACCGCCTCGCTCTCCAGCAGCGTCTCCACCGGCTTGAGCTGGTTGGCGGCCAGGGTGGCGCCGCTGGAGACCAGATCGCAGATCAGGTCGGCGGTGCCCAGGCGCGGCGCGATCTCCACCGAACCGGACAGCTCCACCACCTGCGCGGCGATGCCACGCGCGTCCAGCCAGTCGGCCAGCACCGCCGGATAGCTGGTGGCGATGCGCAGCCCCTGCACCTGCTGCGGGCCGCTCCACTCCCAACTGTCCGGCACCGCCAGCATCAGCCGGCACTGCCCGAAGTTGAGCCCGCGCAGGGCACGATAGGCCTCGGGCAGGCCGTTGCGGCGGCGCTCGCCGGCCTGCTCCTCGAGTTCGTTGCGGCCGACGATGCCGAAGTCGCACACGCCGTCGGCGATCAGCCCGGGAATATCGTCGTCGCGCACCAGCAGCAGGTCGACCGGCAACGATTCGCCGTAGCAGAACAGCTTGTCGCGGCTCTCGCGCCAGCTCAGCCCGCAGGCGGCCAGCACCGCACGGGCCGGCTCGGCCAGGCGGCCACTCTTCTGGATCGCGATACGCAGCCGGTCGCGGGCCGGTGCTGCCAGGGAAGCACTCATCAGGACATCTCAGTGGGAATCGGAGGGGCGCGCCGTCTGCCGGCGCAGCGCCGCGGCATAGCCGCCGGCGCCGTATTCCAGGGTCCGTGCGACACGGCCGATGGTGGTGACGCTGACCTGGGTCAGGTCATGGATCTCGCGGTACGGCACGCCCTTGAGCAGCAGCGGCACCACCCGCCAGCGGTCCGCCATCGCCTCCAGCTCGGCCGGCGTGCACAGGTCCTGCAGGAACGCCGCCACTTCCTGCGGCTTGCCGAGCTGGGCCAGGGTGCGCGCCAACGCCTTGAACGAGGCGTCGCTGTCGCGGTCTTCTGCTGGGACGGGACGTTGTTTCATTGCGCTAATGTAATAGCACGCTATTACAAGGTCAAGTTTGCGCGGGCCGCGGCGGCCTGGCGTTCAGCCTCCGGGCCATCCTGTTGCGCGCTCTGGCGCCCTGTGCGTTGCCGCGATCCTGCCTCACACTGCGCACAGACGCCTCCTGTGGCGGATGGAAGGATCGCCCGGCGGCCGCTAGGATCGGCGATGACCGCCGCCGCTCTGGAGTACCGCATGCGCACTGCGTGTTTTGCCGCCCTTGCCCTGTGCATGGCGACGCCGGCGGCGGCGCAGCCGCCGCCGGCGCCTCCCACCCAGGGGGCCGCAAACGCCCACACCGCGGCCACTGTGGAGCAACTGCCGATCCGCTCCAGCACCCAGCTCGCCGCCTACCTGCGCGCCCATGCAGGCCAGCGCACGCCGCTGGACGCGCTCACGCCCGGCGCCCGCGAACGCTTCCTCGACGGTCTCGTGTTCGGCCGCAATGGCCTGGGTGGATTCGATACGCAGGACCTGCCGCAGTTGACCCGCACGCAGGGCCGGGCGCTGCTGGCGCTGTTCGGGGTCGAGCGCTACGCGGAAAGCTTGCCGCACTGGGCGACGCAACCGCGCGCCAACGAGCCCACCGCCGCGATCGGCGACCTGGAGCGTCGCTACAACGGCTACAACCGGAATCTGGACGGCCTCGGTCGCACTGGACGCGATCCCTGGCCCGCAGTGCGCAGCGCCCTGCCCGAAGCATTCGACCCCGCCGCCATCGCGCGATCGGACGCGACCGCGCTGGATCTTCTGTATCGGGCCGTCGTCGCGACCTACGCGCTGCGCCCCACCCCGGCGGGGCTGGACACGCAACTGCAGGTGTTGGCGCAGTTGCGGCGCCGCGGCCAGGCCAGCGCGGCGCAGGTGGACGACGCCGGCAACGCGCTGCTGCTCGCGCATCGTGTGGAAGACGCACGGCGCCTGCTGGCCGATGGCGGCAGCGCCGACTGGCCGCATTGGCTGCGCTTCGAGGACCGCCTGGGCGCGGCGGCGCAGGGGCCGACGCTGTGGTCGCTGGAACCCGATGGGCGCACGCTACACCGGCAGCGGATCGATCTGGGGCCACCGCAGATCCTGGTCACCGCCGGCTGCCATTTTGCCGCCGACGCAGCACGCGCCATCGCCGCCGATCCCGAACTGGGTCCGGCGTTCCGCCGCCATGCACTGTGGCTGACCCTGCCGCCCGGCAGCGAGGACCTGGAGGCGCTGCGCGCCTGGAACCAGGCGCAGCCGCAGACACCGCTGCATCCGCTCTACGACGTGGAGGAATGGCCACTGTTGCCGCGCGAGTGGCGCATGCCGACGTTCTTCCTGGTGCGCGACGGCAAGGTCGTCGCGCAAGTGCAGGGCTGGCCAGCGGACGATGGCGAGCAGCGGCGTGCACTCAAGGCGATGCTGCAGGGTGCCGGCCTGCTGTAGCCTGCGTTTTTGGGATCAACCGTGGCCGGGATCACCGGCCATGCAGGTCGCGGCTGAAGCCGCTCCCACGCAGATCTCGCACAGCGCGGCGGCCGTCGCCGGCCGCCGCCACCAGACTCAGGCCATCACCTTGGCCTGCTCCAGCTCCACCTGCAGCGTGCTGGCCAGTTCGTCGCGGGCGATCTCGAACTGCTGCTCGCGCAGCAGGTCCTTGACCGCGACCACCCCGCGCGCCAGTTCGTCGTCGCCGGCCAGCACCACAAAGCGGGTGCCGGCACGGGCCGCGTACTGGAACTGCTTGCCGATCTTCTTCGGCTCCATCTGCACTTCGGTGTTGATGCCGCCGGCGCGTAGGCGCCGCGCGATGTCCAGCGCGTCGTCCAGCTTGGCCTCGTCCATCAGCGCCACCATGGCCTGCACGCTGCTGGAGGCGATGCCGTCGATCAGGCCGGCCTCGCGCAACTGCCAGAACAGCCGGGTCAGGCCGATGGAGATGCCCACGCCGGGCAGTTTGGACTTGCTGTAGTGGCTGGCCAGGTCCTCGTAGCGGCCGCCCGAGCAGATCGAGCCGATCTGCGGGTAGTCGGTCAGCAAGGTCTCGTAGACGGTGCCGGTGTAGTAGTCCAGGCCGCGGGCGATGGAGAAATTGAGGCAGTACGCGGTCTCCGGCACGCCCAGCGCCTTGACCAGGGCCAGCACCTCGCGCAGTTCGGCCACGCCCTCGCGCAGGATCGCACTGGACGCCGCATCGGCCTCCAGCGCCTGCAGCCGCGCCAACGCATCGTCGTGGCCGCTGGAGCGCACCGCGACGAAGTCGAGGATGCGCTGCACCTGCTCGGCGGGAATGCCGAAGGCTTCGCCGGCCAGCGTCTCGCGCACGTAGTCGGCGCCACGCTTGTCCAGCTTGTCGACCTCGCGCAGCACCGCGAGCTGGCGCTCGCCCTCGGCCACGCCCAGGCTCTCGAAGAAACCGCGCATCAGCTTGCGGTTGTTCAACTGCACCGCGAAATCGCCGATGCCCAGCTCGGCGAACACCGCGTGGATCACCGCCAGCACCTCGGCGTCGTAACGGATGCTCAGCGCATCCTTGCCGATCACGTCGATGTCGCACTGGTAGAACTCGCGGAAGCGGCCGCGCTGGGCGCGTTCGCCGCGGTACACGCGCTGCATCTGGTAGCGCCGGAACGGGAAGCTCAGCTCGTGTTCGTGCTCGGCCACGTAGCGGGCCAGCGGCACGGTCAGGTCGAAGCGCAGCGCCAGCTCCGGCAGCCCGCCCTCGCCGCGCTCGGCCGCGGCATTGGCCAGCGCACCGGTGGACTGCACGAAGTACACCTGGCGCTCGGTCTCACCGCCGGACTTGGTCAGCAGCACGTCGGACAGCTCGAACACCGGCGTCTCCACCGGCAGGAACCCGAACCGCTCGTAATTGCGGCGGATGACGTCCAGCATGCGCTGGAACGCGATCTGCTCGCGTGGCAGCAATTCCATGATGCCGGGCGGCGTACGGGGCTTGATCACGTGCGGAACTCCTGCGATTCGGGGGCGAGCGGGACGCCAATTCTAGCCGCACCGGCCACGCGCGGCCGCATCGGCGTATCATTCGCCGGTGCCGAAGCCGCTGCCCCGCCCATGAACAGGCCTCCTTCCGGATTCGCCCTGCCCTACGCCGACGCGTCCGCCCCGCGCGAACCGCGCGGCAACGAATGCCTGCATTGCGCGGTCCGCCACCTGGCGATCTGCTCGGCGCTGGCCTGCGACGAGGTGCAGGCGCTGGAACGGGCCACGACCTCGCTGCACTACGCCGCCGGCGCCACTCTGGCGCGCACCGGCGAGGCACGACAGGCGGTCTACACCGTCACCGCCGGCGCGCTGCGCCTGGTCCGCACCCTTGCCGACGGACGCCGCCAGGTGGCCGGTTTCGTCCTGCCCGGCGACTACGTCGGCCTGAGCGAATCGGCCAGGCACCGCCACGATATCGAAGCCATCGCCGACAGCCGGGTGTGCCGGGTGCCGGTGGCGCAGATGCAGCAGTTGCGCACGCAGTTCCCGCACCTGGAGCGCAAGCTGCTGCAACGCGCCTGCCTGGAGCTGGATGCGGCGCAGGACGCGGCGCTGTCGCTGGCGCGGCTGCAGCCGGCCGAGAAACTGGCCGACTTCCTGCTCAAGCTGGCGGCCCGCGCGGCGCGCCAGGGCGATGCCGGCAACAAGGTGGTGCTGCCGATGGGCCGCGGCGACATCGCCGACCATCTCGGCCTGACCATGGAGACGGTCAGCCGTACCTTCACCAAGCTGCGCCAGCAGGGCCTGATCGCGCTGCCGCAACTGCATGTGGTGGAGATTCGCGACTTCGCCGCACTGCACCGGCTGGCGTCGGACGAAGACTGAGCGGACCGGCGTGGCGATTTTTTCGCCACGCGGCTCCAGGCACCGACGCCATGCGGTGCCTGGCCACTTATCCACAGGATTCCAGAGCAACGCTCCACATCGCGTGTGGACAACCGTGCAGCGCCCGCCGGCGGCCAACCGATCACCGGTTTGCCGCGGCGTGCAGCACTGCCGCACCGCCAGCTCTGAACGCTTCAGCCGGCCATCGCGGCGGCGACGCCCGACCGGGATAGACTGCGTGCGCAACACACCTGCGGCGCCGCCGCGGTGCCGGTGGGGGGGACCACTCGGAGGGCCAACATGGCCGTCGCCATCGAGATGCAACACGCCTCGCGCGCCTGCGTGATGCTGGACCGCGAGCGCGAACTGGAGTTCTGGAAGGCGCATCACGCACACAGCCCCTTCCATCAGCCCGGTTACACGTTCCACGACTACGAGCCGGCGCTGAAGCTGGCCTACGACGCCTACCTCAAGTACCACGGCCAGCGCGTGGAAGAGGTGGTCGCGCAATTGCGCGACGTGTTCCTGCGCGACCACCCGCGCTCGCGCCTGGACTGGCTGCAGGTCCGCGGCATCGTCCTGGCCGCCTGGCAGCGGTTGCAGCCGTCCGACTGAGCCGTCGGGCGCGCTCGCGCGCCGCGGCCTGCGCTGCTCAGCCGGCCAGCAGCCGCGCGCGCAGCGCCGCGTAGTCCGGCGCGATCGGCTCGGCCTGCGCCGGCCGCTGCAGCAGCGCCGCCAAGGCCGGCGGCACCGCCACCGGCTGCCCGATCAGCGGCTCCACCACCCCTTCGAACTTGGCCGGATGCGCGGTAGCCGCCACCGCCCAATCGCCGGCGTCCGCCTCCGCGCCCTCGGCACGCAGTTGCTGCAGCACGTGCAGCGCGGTGGCGGTGTGCGGGCAATGCACCTCGCCGTAGCGGCGGAAGCGCTCGCCGATGGTCTGGCGGATCTGCGTATCGTCCACCGAGTACGCCTGGAACTGGGTGCGCAGCGTGGCGTCGTCGCCCTGGTACAGCCAGCGCAGGCGCTCGACATTGCTCGGCGCGCCGACGTCCATCGCATTGGCCAGGGTCGCCACGCTGGGCTGCGGTGCGTAGTCGGCGCCGGCGAAGAAGTCCGGCAGCACGCGGTTGGCGTTGGTGGCCAGCACGATCCGGCCCAGCGGCACGCCCAGCGCGCGCGCCAGGATCGCGGCCAGCGCATTGCCCAGGTTGCCGGTGGGCACCACCAAATTCAGCGGCTGCGCATGCGCGGCATGGTGCTGCAGGGCTGCATGCGCGTAGTAGCTCATCTGCGGCAGCAAGCGCCCCAGGCTGATGCTGTTGGCCGAACTCAGCGGCGCCTGCGCCTGCAGGTCGGCGTCGTTCAGGGCCTGCTTCACCAGCGCCTGGCAATCGTCGAACGAGCCGGCCACGCGCAGCGCCTGGATGTTGTCGCCGAAGCAGCCGAGTTGGTGCGCCTGCCGCGGCGACACGCGCCCGTCCGGATACAGCACCACCACGCGCAGCCCGGGCTGGCGATGGAACGCGGCCGCGACCGCGGCCCCCGTATCGCCGGAGGTGGCGACGAGGATGGTCAACGGCGTTTCCGCACCCCGCCGCAGCCGGGTCAGGCAGGCGGCCAGGAAGCGCGCGCCGAAGTCCTTGAACGCAGCGGTCGGCCCATGGAACAGCTCCAGCGCGTGGTCGCCGGGCGTGGCCAGCGGCTGCAGCGGCGCGGCGAAGTCGAAGGCCTCCGCGCAGATGGCCGGCAGTTCCGCAGCCAGAGCGTCGCCATCGAAGAACGGCGCCAGCAGGTCCGCGGCGGTCTCGGCGAGGCTGGCACCGGCGCGCAGGTCGCGGGCGGTGGGCAGGCGCTCGGGGACGTACAGGCCGCCATCGGGGGCGAGCCCGGCGGCGATGGCCTGGCTGAGCGAGACGGCAGGAGCGGCGTTACGGGTGGAGATGAAGTTCATGGTGGTTCCGGTGGCAGGGGAATTCGGTCGCACTGGCATTTCTGGCTCTGGCTTTGGCTCTTGCGTTAGCTTTTGGCTCTTGCTCTTGCTTTGGCTGTTGCGCTTCTGCTTTACCGGGGGCCCCTCGGCGCGGCAGCCGCGGCGGGCGAATACCCGAAGGGCGACGCGCAGGATGCGCGTCGTTTTTCGCCGGCACATGGATGTGCCGTCGAAAAATGCCCGTCGTGGCTGCGGACCCGGAGCGCGTTAGCGCGGAGGGCGCGCTGCGGGGTGTGCTTTCTTTTGGTTACTTTTCTTTGCACAAGCAAAGAAAAGTGACTCGCCGACAGGCGAAAGCTGTTGCTGTTGCTTCAAGCTTTAGAGCTTTAACAGCAAAAGCATCAGCAACAGCAAAGGCTTTCGCCCTTGTGGGCGAGTTACTTTTCTTTGCTCGCGCAAAGAAAAGGTAACCAAAAGAAAGCGCGCCCTGCCTCGCGCCCTCCGCGCTGCGCGCTCCGGGTCCGCGTCCATCACGGGGATCCGCGGAAGGGGCATCCTGCCCCTGCCGCGGACGGCGTACATCCATGTACGCCGCCCTTCGGGTATTTCCCCGCGATGGCCGCCGCTTCGGAAGGGAACCCGGTACGGCAACAGCAACAGCAACAACAAAGCAAAAGCAAAGCAACGACCAGAGCAACAGCGACAGCGACAACAAAAGCAAATTCGAAATCGGCAACAGCAACAGCAACAGCAACGACACTAGCAACAGCGGCGCCGACAACGCACCGCTCTGATAAGTGGCTACAGCAACGCCGCACCCGGACACTGCAACGGCGACACCCAGTGCTGGCTACCAAAACCAGCGTCCGCAAAGGCCGCCTGCACCGCCGGTGCCGCGGCCTCGGCCTCGGCACGGCTGGCGAACCAGGCGAACACACTCGGACCAGCGCCGGAAATGCCCGCACCCATCGCCCCCGCCGCCAGCGCCGCCGCCTTGGCCGCGTCGAAGCCGACGATCAGCGGCGCGCGGCGCGGCTCGATCAGCACGTCGCGCAGGCCGGCGCGCACCAGGGACTCGTCGCCGGCATGACAGCCCGCCAGCACCAACGCCAGGTTCGCGCTCTGCGCCACGAACTCGCCGAGCCGGTACTCCCCGGCCAACGCCGCGCGCGCGTGGCGCGTCTCCAGCGTCGCGTCCGGGTGCACCAGCAGGCTGTGCCAGCCGCTCGGCACCGGCACCGGCACCAGCCGCTCCAGGGTCGACAACACTAGCCCGCCCAACAGCATCGGGCCGAGGTTGTCGCCGTGGCGGCTGCCGCTGGCCACCGCCTCGCCATCCAGCGCGTAGCCATACAGTCCATCGCGCGACAGCGGCGCGGCAAGCAAGGCATTGGCCGCCACCAGCGCGGCCACGCACGAGGCGGCCGAGCCGCCCATGCCGGAGCTGAGCGGGATGCCCTTGTCGATCTCCAGTTCGAAACCGAACGGCAGCGCCAACGCCTCGCGCAGCGACATCAACGCGGCACCGGCGGTGTTGCGTGCGGCCTCCAAGGGCAAGGCCACGGTGGTGCCACGGATCGCGGCAATACGCACCTCCGGCGCGTCGATGCGTCGCACCGTCACCGTGTCGCCGACACCTTCCACCGCATAGCCCAGCAGGTCGAAGCCCACCGCCACGTTGGCCACCGAGGCCGGCGCGAACGCGCGCGCCTGCGTCGGCAGCGCGGCCGTGCCGACGGCGCTCGCTGCCAGCGTCTGCATCCGGCTCACAGGCGCGCGCCCTCGCCCGCCGCGACCCGCAGCAGGTCGGCGAACACGCCGGCGGCGGTCACTTCCGGGCCGGCGCCCGGCCCCTGCACCACCAGCGGATTGTTGCAGTAGCGGCGGGTGGTGAACTGCACCACGTTGTCGGTCAGGCGCAGGTTGGCGAAGGCATGGTCGGCCGGCAGTTCCACCAGGCCCACGCTGGGCGCATGGCCCGGCGCCAGCCGCGCCACGTAGCGCAGCACGCAGCCGCGCGCCCTGGCCGCCTGCAGGCGCTGCGCGAACACCGCATCGACCTCGTGCAGGCGCGCCATGAAATCGTCCACGCTGGCCTGGCGCAACGCTTCCGGCACCAGGCTTTCCACCGCCACGTCCTCCAGGCTCAGTTCGTGCCCTGCCTCGCGTGCCAGGATGACGAGTTTGCGCGCCACGTCGGTGCCGGACAGGTCGTCGCGCGGGTCCGGCTCGGTGTAGCCCATGCCGCGCGCCTCGGCCACCAGTTGCGCGAACGGCACGCTGCCGTCGTACTTGTTGAACAGCCAGGCCAGGGTGCCGGAGAAGATGCCTTCGATCGCGGTAACGGCGTCGCCGGTATCGACCAGGTCGCGCAAGGTGGTGATCACCGGCAGGCCGGCACCGACCGTGGCCTCGTAGCGGAAGCGCGCGCCGCTGGCGGCGGCCGCGGCGCGGATGGCGTGGAAGCGCGGCAGCGGCCCGGCGCCGGCCTGTTTGTTCGGGGTCACCACGTGGATGCCGGCGGCCAGCCAGCCGGCGTAGCGGTCGGCGACGTCGGCGCTGCCGCTGCAGTCGATGATCACCGCATGCGGCAGATGCGCCGACAGCAGGTGCGCGGTGAACGCGTCCAGGTCGGTCGGCTGCTGGCCGGCGGCCAGCGCCTGCCGCCAGTCGCCGGCGAAGGCGCGCGGCTCCAGGCGCATCGTGCTGCGCGAGGCGACCGCGCGCAGGCGCAGGTCGAGGTTGGCCTTGGCCAGCAGTTGCGGCTGCGCGGCGCGCAACTGGTCCAGCAGCGCCGCACCGACGTTGCCCGGCCCGATCACGCCGACCGAGAAGGTCTGCGGCGACAGCCAGAAGCCGGCATGCGCGGCGCGCAGCGCCTTGGTCGCGTGCGCGCTGTCGATGGCCACCGAGATGTTGCGCTCGGACGAGCCCTGCGCGATCGCCAGGATGTTGACCTGGGCGCGGCCCAACGACTCGAACAGCCGCGCGGCCACGCCGGGCTGCCCGGTCATGCCGTCGCCGACCGCGGCCAGCACGCTGATGCCGGTGGTCAACTGCACGCGCTGCACCTGGCCCACCACCAGTTCGTGGGCGAACGCGGAGAGCACCGCGTCGCGCGCACGTTCGGCCTCGTTCTGGCGCACCACGCAGCAGATGGAATGTTCGGACGACCCTTGCGAGATCATCACCACCGACACCCGCGCGTTGCGCAGTGCGGCGAACACGCGCTCGGCGGTGCCGGGCACGCCGATCAGGCCGGTGCCTTCGAGGTTGAGCACGGCCAGGTCCGGGCTCAGGGTCAGCCCCTTGATCGGGCCGCTGGTGGCGCTGCTGGCGGTGATGCGGGTGCCCGGGTGCTCGGGCTGGAAGGTGTTGCGGATGATGATCGGCAGGCCGCGCTCGATCGCTGGCGACATGGTCTGCGGGTGCACCACCTTGGCGCCGAAATAGGCCAGCTCGCAGGCTTCGTCGTAGCTGAGCGTTTCCAGTTGCACCGCTTCGGGCACGACCCGCGGGTCCGCCGAAAGCACGCCGTCGACGTCGGTCCAGATGTGCAGCTCGGCGGCGTCGAACAGCGCGGCGAAGATCGCGCCGGAGTAGTCGCTGCCGTTGCGGCCGAGGGTGGTGATGCGGCCAGCGCGGTCGCGGGCGACGAAGCCGGTGACCACGATGCGCGGCTGCGGGTGCTCCGCGCGCCATTGCGCCAGGCGCTGCGCGCTGGCGGACCAGTCCACGTCCACGCCCAGTTCGCCGCGGTCGACCACCAAGACCTCGCGCGCATCCAGCACCGCGCACTCCTCGCCCAACGCACGCAGGTGGTCGCCCAGCAACTGCGCCGAGTACACCTCGCCCAACCCCTGCACGCGGTCCAGCACTTCCCGCGGCAGTTCGCCGATCACCGCCAGCGCGACGAGGATCTCGGCCAGGTGCTCGAAGCGCGCGTCCAGCCATTCGACCGTGGCGCCGGCATGTTCGCCGAGCAAGGCCACGGCGGCGGCGCGATGGCGGGCACGGGTTTCGTGCCAGCGCTCGCGCCAGTCGCCGTGGCCGTGCGCGGCCAGTTCGGCCAGGCCGATCAACGCATCGGTGACGCCCTTCATCGCCGAGACGACGGTGACCTGGAGACGTTCCGGGCGCGCCAACAGCAGTTGCGCGACATGACGGTAGCGTTCGGCATCGGCCACCGAGGTGCCGCCAAACTTGTGCACGACAGTGGCGGCGGCGAGCGCGGGATCGACGGCGGAATCAGGCGAAGCGGCGACAGCAGGAGCGACGGCGGGGGGCGACATGGAAGACCTCGGAGTGGAGGCCCCGCTCGCATCAGGCTGAGGGATTCCCCCGCATCCTGATCCGGGTGCGGGGCCGTGGTGTTCGACGATCAGACGAAGACGACGGGCCGCACCGGGCGAATGGTGAGGGTGGTAATACCGGTGGTAATGCCCGCAGCAGCGCCCGCCGCGTGCCGAAGCGAGCGCGGAAGCGAGATGGCGATGGAGGCGAAGACCAGAGGCATGGACGCAAGAGGACATCATGCGCCGGGGCGCTGTCAAGCGCCGCGTGTGCAACCGCAGCATCGGCGCTGCGGCCCTGGCAAACGGTTGCAAAAGTGACTATCGCGCCAAGCCAGGAAACACCACGTTAAGGCCACCAAGCAGGGCGCGCCGGGCGACACGCAACGCCGTCCAAGCAGGCCTGAGCGTCGACACGCAGCGAACGCGCGACGCCGCCGGCGCCGCGCGTTTTGCGCAACCCTTACTGCTGCTTCTGATCGGTCGGCGGCTGCTGCTGCGGATCCGGGTTGGCAGGATCCTGGGGGGTCGTCGGGCTGGTCGGAGACGTCGTGGTCGGCGGTACGCCCTGCGACGCGTCCTGGCCCTGCATCGTGCCCTGCCCGGTCGCGGTGCCGCTGGCATCGCCGCTGGTGGTGCCGGCCGGGGCGGTGCTGCCGCCTGCCGGGCTGCCGTCGGCCGCTGCGGGCGGGTTGGCCGCATTCGGATCGGTGGCCGGTTGGTCGCCGTCGCGCTTGCAGGCCGCGAGCGCAGCCAGCATCGAACCGACCAGGACCATCTTCATTGCTGTTTTCATCTGTGACTCCTGCTTCGCATAGGGGTGGGAATCGCTGCGGGCGTGCCGGCAAGCCGGCGATCACGCCAGGCCCGAGGCGATCAGGACCGCCGATGCGCGGCGGCGATCGTCCCGCCGCACGGAGTTGCGGTCGGGACGCTTGTGGCGGACGTGGCAGAGGCGACTTCGTCCTCGTCGTCCATCGGCACTGCAATAACTAGAGTTCGCGGCGCGAATCGCCGCCAAGCGCAGTGGCCGACGGACGCAGCCTACGCAGGACGATGCTCAGGCCGCGTCGGTACAAGGTGTAGAGGACGTTATTGCAGACAGATCGGACACCGCGCGACTCACCATCGCGGCCGCTGCGCAGGAGGCATGGGCAGGCAGCGCGATGGCCGCTGGCGGCGGCGCGGCCGCGGCGGACGGCATGCACGAAATGGTGACCCCGGCGCGATTCGAACGCACGACCTGTCCCTTAGGAGGGGACCGCTCTATCCAGCTGAGCTACGGGGCCATTGGCCTGGCGGGGATTCTACGGCATTGCCCACGCGTTTTTTGCGCTCGCCAGCCGCCCCCGCCAGCGGCGGCGGCCGGATGCGTCCGGTCTGCTAAAATTGCCGGCTGCGCGTCCCGCGTCCCCCGCCTGCGGTCGCCTTCCCTGTCGCAACGAACCCAGGAGATTCCATGTCCGCTGACCTGCTCAAGGCGCTCGGCCTCGCCGCCACCAACTCCGGCACCTATCTCGGCAATGGCGAGTGGTCCAGCGCCACCGGCGCCGGCGTGCTGCAGCCGCTCAACCCGTCGAGCAACGACATCATCGCCGACGTCCAGGCCACCACCGAGCAGGACTACGAAACGGTGATCGCCCGCGCCCAGGCCGCGTTCAAGGTCTGGCGCACCACCCCGGCGCCGCGCCGCGGCGAAGCGGTGCGGCTGTGCGGCGAAGCGCTGCGCAAGCACAAGGACGCACTGGGCTCGCTGGTCGCGCTGGAAATGGGCAAGAGCAAGCCGGAAGGCGATGGCGAAGTGCAGGAGATGATCGACATCGCCGATTTCGCGGTCGGCCAGAGCCGCATGCTGTACGGCTACACCCTGCATTCGGAGCGCCCCGGCCACCGCATGTACGAGCAGTACCAGCCGCTGGGCCTGGTCGGCATCATCAGCGCGTTCAACTTCCCGGTCGCGGTGTGGAGCTGGAACGCGTTCCTGGCGGCGATCTGCGGCGACATCTGCATCTGGAAGCCGTCCAACAAGACCCCGCTGACCGCGATCGCGTCGATGAAGATCTGCAACGAGGCGCTGCGCGACGCCGGCTTCCCGGACATCTTCTTCCTGATCAACGACGCCGGCGTGGCCCTGTCCGAGCGCCTGGTCGAGGACACCCGCATCCCGCTGATCAGCTTCACCGGCTCCACCCAGGTCGGCCGCGTCGTCGCCGAGAAGTGCGCGCGCCGGCTGGGCCGCTGCCTGCTGGAGCTGGGCGGCAACAACGCGATCATCCTCGACGAGAGCGCCGACCTGAAGCTGGCGGTGCCCGGCATCGTGTTCGGCGCCGTCGGCACCGCCGGCCAGCGCTGCACCACCACGCGCCGGCTGATCGTGCACGAATCGATCTACGACACCGTGCTGGCCACCCTGGTCAAGGCCTACAAGCAGGTCGAAGGCAAGATCGGCGACCCCACCGACCCGGCCAACCTGATGGGCCCGCTGAACAGCCGCGGCGCGGTCGAGCAGTTCCTGGACTCGATCGCCAAGGCCAAGGCCGCCGGCGGCACCATCGAGACCGGCGGCACCGCGCTGGACCGCCCGGGCAACTTCGTGCTGCCGGCCATCGTCACCGGCCTGAAGAACAGCGACGAAGTGGTCCAGCACGAAACCTTCGCGCCGATCCTGTACGTGATGAAGTACAGCACCCTGGACGAGGCCATCGACATGCAGAACGGCGTGCCGCAGGGCCTGTCCTCGTCGATCTTCACCCAGAACCTGAAGGCGGCGGAGAAGTTCCTGTCCGCGGCCGGCAGCGACTGCGGCATCGCCAACGTCAACATCGGCACCTCCGGCGCCGAGATCGGCGGCGCCTTCGGCGGCGAGAAGGACACCGGCGGCGGCCGCGAGTCCGGTTCGGACGCGTGGAAGGTGTACATGCGCCGGCAGACCAACACGATCAACTACTCCGATTCGCTGCCGCTGGCGCAGGGCATCAAGTTCGATCTGTAACGCGGCGAGCGCGGCGGCCCGCACCCTGCGGCCGCCGCCCCTTTCCTTCTGCAAGGAGCGACAGCGATGAGTCAGGTGCGCGAGACCAATTCCCTGGCGGTGGTCAGCCTGGTCGCCGGGATCCTCGGCTGGACCCTGATGCCGGTGCTGGGCAGCCTCGGCGCGATCATCACCGGGCATCTGGCCCGGGCGGAGATCCGCCGCCAGCCGCAGCGCTTCCAGGGCGATGGCCTGGCGGTGGGCGGGCTGATCCTGGGCTGGGCCGCAGTGGTGCTGGCCGTGCTGGCGGTACTGGCCTTCGTGCTGTTCTTCGGCGGGCTGGCCTGGTTCGCCAGCACCCATTCGTGAGCCGGGACGCCGCCGCGCCGCGGGAACGCTTCAGCGACCGCGTCGCCGATTACGTGCGCTACCGCCCCAGCTATCCGGCGGCGCTGCTGGACTGGGTGCACGGCGAGCTGGGCGTGGCGCGCGATGCGCTGGTCGCCGACATCGGCGCCGGCACCGGCATTTCCACGCGCCTGTTCCTGCAGGCCGGGCATCCGGCCCTGGCCGTGGAGCCGAACGCGGCGATGCGCGAGGCCGCAATGGCGCTGCTGCAGGACCTGCCGGGCTTCCGCGCCATCGACGGCAGCGCCGAGGCCACCACCCTGGCCGATGCCAGCGTCGACCTGGTCAGCGCCGCGCAGGCCTTCCACTGGTTCGACCTGGAGGCGGTGCGCCGCGAATGGGCACGCGTGCTGCGTCCGGGCGGGTTGGCGCTGGTGTACTGGAACTCGCGCCTGCTCGACGCCACGCCGTTCCTGGAAGGCTACGAGCAGTTGCTGCTGGAGTACGGCACCGACTACAGCGCGGTGGCCGAGCGCTACCACGACGATGCCACCATGCAGCGCTGGTTCGGCGCCGGCCTGCGCGGCACCGCGCAGTTCCCCAACGCGCAGCGCATGGATTTCGAGGCGCTGCGCGGACGCCTGCTGTCCTCCTCCTACGCGCCGCTGCCCGGCCACCCGCGGCATGCGCCGATGCTGGACGCGTTGCGCGCGCTGTTCGACCGGCACCAGCGCGACGGCGTCGTCGCGTTCCATTACCGCACCCGCGCCTTCGCCGGGACGCTGAACTGAGCCACGCCATGTACTCCCTCGCCCGACCGTTCCTGTTCGCCTTCGATGCCGAGCGCGCCCACGCCCTGGGCCTGCGCGCGATCGAACTGGCCTACCGCACCGGCACCAATCCGTTGCTGGCGCGCACGATCGCACCGATGCCCACGCGCGCCTTCGGCCTGGAGTTTCCCAATCCGGTCGGACTGGCCGCGGGCCTGGACAAGAACGGCGAGCACATCGACGCGCTGCTGGCGCTGGGCTTCGGCTTCGTCGAGATCGGCACGGTCACCCCGCGCGCGCAGGCCGGCAATCCGCAGCCGCGCATGTTCCGGCTGCCGCGGCAGCAGGCGGTGATCAACCGCATGGGCTTCAACAACCTGGGCGTGGATGCGCTGGTGCGCAACGTCGAGCGCGCGCGGCGCCGGCGCGGCCTGCTCGGCATCAACATCGGCAAGAACAAGGACACCCCGAACGAGGACGCCGCGTCCGACTACCTGCATTGCCTGGAGAAGGTCTATGCGCTGTCCGACTACGTCACCGTCAACATCTCCTCGCCCAACACCGCCGGCCTGCGCGAGCTGCAGGAGGAACAGGCGCTGCGGCAGCTGATCGCGCGCCTGCGCGAGGCGCAGGAAGCGCTGGCGGCGCGCCACGGCAAGCGCGTGCCGATGCTGGTCAAGGTGGCGCCGGACCTGAGCGACAGCGACATCGACGCGGCGGCGCGGGTGCTGTCGGACCTGCAGGTGGACGGGGTGATCGCCACCAATACCACCGTCGCCCGCCCCGGCCTGGAACACGAACCGCTGGGCGGCGAAAGCGGCGGCCTGTCCGGCGCGCCGCTGCTGGGCCAGTCCACGCTGGTGCTGCGCCGCTTGCGCGCGCGCCTGCCCGAGAGCATCCCGCTGATCGGCGTCGGCGGCATCCTCTCCGGTGCCGACGCGGTGGCGAAGATGGCCGCCGGGGCCGCCCTGGTGCAGTGCTACAGCGGCCTGGTGTTCCGCGGGCCGGAGCTGATCGGCGAGTGCGTGGAGGCGATGCGCCGGCGCCGCGAAGCGCCCAGCCGCGGGGACGTGGTCGTCCCATGAGCACGACGGCCTGGTCGCTCACCGCGCAGGCGCCGCTGCAGGCGCTCAACACCTTCCACGTCGCCGCGCAGGCGCCGTGGCTGCTGCAGATCTTCGCGCCCGAGGCGCTGCCCGAGGCGCTGCTGGCGCCGGAGCTGGCCGGCGCCGCGCTGCTGCCGCTGGGCAGCGGCAGCAACATGCTGTTCGCCGGCGATGCGCCGGGCGTGGTGCTGTGCTTCGCCAACCGCAGCATCGACACCCTGGAGCACCGCGCCGACTACGCCATCGTCCGCGCCGGCGCCGGCGTGGGCTGGCACGAGCTGGTGATGTGGTCGCTGGTGCAAGGTTTGTCAGGCCTGGAGAACCTGGCGCTGATCCCCGGCACGGTCGGCGCCGCGCCGATCCAGAACATCGGCGCCTACGGCGCGCAGATGGGCGAGTTCGTGCACGTGGTCGAGGTCTACGACCGCGCCGACGCGCGCTTCGTGCGGCTGGACGCGGCCGCCTGCGAGTTCGGCTACCGCGACAGTCTGTTCAAGCGTCAGCCCGACCGCTACCTGATCGCCGCGGTGGAGTTCAACCTGCCGCGGCTGCATGCGCTGCGCCTGGACTACGCCGGCATCGGCGAGGAACTGCAGGCGATGGGCATCGCCACGCCCGGCGCGCCCGACGTGGCCCAGGCGGTGATCAACATCCGCCGGCGCAAGCTGCCCGACCCGGACGTGCTCGGCAACGCCGGCAGCTTCTTCAAGAACCCGCTGCTGCCGCTGGAACAGGCACTGGCGCTGCAGCACGAACACCCGGCACTGCCGGTGTTTCCCGGCGACGACGACAGCCAGCGCAAGCTGTCGGCGGCGTGGCTGATCGAGGCCTGCGGCTGGAAAGGCTACCGCGACGGCGACGCCGGCGTGTCCGCCGCGCACGCGCTGGTGCTGGTCAACCACGGCCAGGCCAGCGGTGCCGAGCTGCTGGAACTGGCGCGGCGCATCACCGCTTCGGTGAGCGAGCGCTTCGGCGTCATCCTGGAGCCGGAGCCGCGCATCGTCGGCGCACAGTGGTAGCCGCGCCCACGCCGCTGCGCGCGGCGCTGCTGATGCTGGCCAGTACGATGGCCTTCGGGCTGATGGTCGTCGCGATCCGGTTGGCCTCGGCGCAGCTGTCCACGCTGCAGATCGCCTTCTTCCGCAACCTGTTCGGCCTGCTGTTCCTGTTGCCGATGCTGCTGCGGCCGGGCCGGCCACTGCCACGCACCGCGCAACTGCCGCGTTACCTGCTGCGCACCGCGATCGGCCTGGTGTCGATGCTCGCCGGGTTCTGGGCGATCGGGCATCTGCCGCTGTCGCAGGCGATCGCACTGTCCTACTCCACCCCGCTGTTCGCGACCCTGGCCGCCGCCCTGTGGCTGGGCGAGACGGTGCGCCTGCGGCGCTGGCTGGCGGTGCTGTGCGGCTTCGTCGGGGTACTGCTGATCGTGCGTCCCGGCGCCGCCGCGTTCAGCCCCGGCACCCTGGTGGCGGTACTGGCCGCGGTAATGAGCGCCCTGGTCGCGATCCAGATCAAGCAACTGGCGCGGGTCGACGCCGCCAACACGGTGGTGTTCTACACCTACGCGTTCTGGGTGCCGATGTCGCTGCTGCCGGCGCTGTTCGTGTGGCGCTGGCCGCACGGCATCGACTGGCTGTGGCTGCTGGCCACCGGCCTGTTCGGCACCCTCGGCCAGTTGCTGTGGACGCATGCGCTGCGCCTCGGCGAGGTCTCCGCACTGACCCCGATCAGCTTCACCCAGCTGCCGCTGGTGGCGCTGTTCGGCTGGTGGCTGTTCGACGAGACGCCGGACGGCGGCACCGTGCTGGGCGCGCTGGTGATCCTCGGCGCCAACGCCTACATCGCCCACCGCGAGGCGGTGCTGGCACGGCGTGCGGCGCGCGCCGGGGCCGGCACGCCGCCGACCCTGGACGCCTAGCGGTGCGCGTAACGCCGCGTCGCGCCGCGGCGTCCCGACGATCGCCGACACAGGCACAGCGCGCGGTCGCCGCACGCGGCCGGTGCCGCTACCATCCTCGCGCACTCGACACGGCGGCAAGCGACTCACGATGAAGACGATCGGCATGATCGGCGGCATGAGCTGGGAATCCACCCTGCCCTATTACCGGCACATCAACGAGACCGTGCGCGCACAACGGGGCGGACTGCATTCGGCCAAGCTGCTGCTGCACAGCGTGGACTTCCACGAGATCGCGCAGTACCAGCGCGACGGCGACTGGGACGCGGCCGGTGCCGCGCTGGCGGCCTCGGCGCGCGCGCTGCAGGCCGGCGGCGCCGATTTCCTGGTGCTGTGCACCAACACCATGCACTGCGTCGCCGACGCGATCGCCGCCGCGGTCCCGTTGCCGCTGCTGCACATCGCCGATGCCACCGCCGATGCGTTGCAGGCCGCCGGCATCGTCCGCGTCGGCCTGCTCGGCACGCGCTTCACCATGGAGCAGGCGTTCTACCGCGAACGGCTGCAACGGCGCGGCTTCGACGTGCTGATCCCGGATGCGCCGGCGCGCGAGGACGTGCACCGCATCATCTACGAGGAACTGTGCCAGGGCGTGGTGCAGGCGCCGTCGCGGCTGCGCTACCGCGAGGTGATCGCAGGCCTGCAGGCGCAAGGCGCGGAGGCGGTGATCCTGGGCTGCACCGAGATCGGATTGCTGGTCGGCCCTGCCGACGCGGCGGTGCCGCTGTTCGACACGACCGCGCTGCACGCGCGAGCCGCCGCCCTGTACAGCCTGGCCTAGCGATGCGCAGCCAGGCCGCACATGCCGCCGCCAGCGTTCCGCGCGGCTGGACGCCGTTCCGGCTGAGCGCCCTGCTGGTGCTGGCGTTGCTGCTGTGGCCGGCGCTCGGCCGCTGCGCCGTCGCCATTCCGCCCTACACGCCGAACGTGGTCGACCCCGCCGGCACGCTCAGTGCGGACGACACCCAGCGGATCAACGCGGCACTGCAGCGCCTGCGCGAACGCCAGCACATCTGGGGCGCGGTCTACATCGTGCCGTCGCTGCAGGACGAACCGATCGAGGCTCTGGCCGAGCGCGCCTTCCGCACTTGGCGGCTCGGCCGGCAAGGCAGCGACAACGGCCTGCTGCTGGTGCTGGCGATGCAGGACCGACGTTCGCGCTTCGAAGTCGGCTACGGCCTGGAGGGCGCGCTGCCCGACGTGGTCGCCCGGCACGCGCTGGACGATTACCTGGCGCCGCGCCTGCGCCAGGGCGATACCGCCGATGCGATCGTCGCCGCGTTCGACTTCATGGGCCGCGCCGCCGCGCAGGATCCCGCCGCCGTCGCCGAACTGGCGCAAGCGGCCGACGACGGCATGCACTGGCAGCGCGGCGCCGTCGCCTGGGCGGGCCTGCTGGCGCTGGTGTGGCTGCTGCTGCCGCTGCGCCAGGCCTGGACCGGCTATCTGCGCAGGCGTCTGCTTCGGCGGCATCCGCGCCTGTCGGACAAGCCCGAGGAACTGGTCCAGGACACCGCGCGCGGCGGTTTCTGGGCGTGGTTCATCCGCCTGTTCCTGAGCGCCAACCCCGGCATCTTCGTGGTGCTGCTGTCGGCCAGGTCGATGACGATGACGGTGATCTTCCTGGCGCTGGAACTGCTGATCCTGGTACTGACCCTGGCCATCGCCGCGCAGCGCTACCGCTCGCCGCAGCGCTACAGCCGCTTCCTGCAGGCGCTCACACGGCGGCGCAACGCGCTGATCCGCAAGGGCCATATCGCCGAGACCGCGCCCGGCGTGTTCGCCTACACCGCCAGCTACCATGCCGCCCAAGCCGCCAGGGAGCGCGCCGCGGCCGAGTCCGCGGCATCGTCCTCATCCTCGTCGTCCTCCAGTTCCAGCAGCGACTCCTCCTCCGGCGGCGGCAGCTCCGGCGGCGGCGGCGCCAGTTCGAGCTGGTAGCGGAGACTGCAGCGAACGCTCGAGCAACATCAGCAGAGGAAATACTTTTCCCGTTTTACAAATAGTGAGTGGGCCGCTTTGCACTTACATAAAGCGCTGCCCGCACCATGAGGCGGAAGAAATCAATTCTCTCCATTGGACGGACGTTCGCGAACAGCAGCTTCGAACCTTTCAGGCTGAGGATTGCCATGCGCGAGCCAGTCACATCCGAAAACCGCCATTTGCGCCCTACCCAACTCTTCTGCAGTGGCCCCAATAAAGCCGCTTCCCGGCAAACCCGACTCCTGCTGTACGACTATCGCTGTGAGCGGGGGCAGCTGATTTAGCAAGCAATACGACTGAATAGGCTCAAGTAGCTGACCGAGACCCGCGCGATGTGCGCCCGTGAGTGCGGCCAACTGGGAGTAGGTTAAAGACTGGCGATGGCGTGCCGCCCACGCCAGCACTGCCCAAATCTGACACGCTCGCTCGGATCTGGTCATGTATTCATCCTTCGCAGGTTTTGGAGGCGACGGCACAGCGAGCGCCAGCAGTGTGGATTGGCCGCGTACTGGAAATCATGCCAACGCGCGCCGCGCGCGCCAGCGCGGCCGGCGCTCACCGCGGAACAGCAGCAGGTACAGCCCCACCACCCACACCAGCGCCGCGCTCCAGCCGCCGAGGATGTCCGAGGGGTAATGCACGCCCAGGTACACCCGCGACACCCCGACCAGCAGGGTGAAGCTGCCGGCCAGCCACAGTACCGGCCAGCGCCAGCGGGTGCGCCAGCTCAGCGCGATCAGCACCGCCGCCAGGGTCATCGAGCCCATCGCGTGGCCGCTGGGGAAACTGAAGGTGTGGTGCTCGGGCGCGATCGACTCCCACAGGCTGGGCCGGTCGCGCTGGAAGAACTGCTTGGCGCCCATGTTCAACAGCGCCGAGCCAATGAAGGACAACGCGGCGAACAGCGCCTCGCGCCAGCGGCGCAGGCCCAGCAGCACCAGCACGATCAAGGTATCCAGCGGGATCACGCCGTACTGATAGCCGACCTCGGTGACCACGGTGAAGAAGCGGTCCCAACCCGGGCTGGTCAGGCCGCGCATGCTCCACAGCAGCGGCTCGTCGAAATACAGGTCTTCCAGCGCATGCACTTCGTCGGCGAGGGCCACGAACACGCCCAATGGCAGCAGGACTCCGGCGAACAGCAGCACCACGCGCCAGGCATTGAGCCGCAGCCAGCGGCGCAGGCCGGCCGCTTCGGCGGCGGACTCACCCGGTGCGGCGGACATAGGTGCGTTCGACGTACTCGTCGATCAACGCCACGAACTCGTGGGCGATGTTCTCGCCACGCAGGGTCACCTTCTTCTCGCCGTCGATGAACACCGGCGCGGCCGGCGCTTCGCCGGTGCCCGGCAGCGAGATGCCGATGTTGGCGTGGCGCGACTCGCCCGGCCCGTTGACCACGCAGCCCATCACCGCCAGGGTCATGCTCTCGGCGCCGGGATGGGTCACCTTCCACTCCGGCATCTTCGCGCGGACGTGGTTCTGCACCACCTTGGCCAGCTCCTGGAAGAACTCGGAGGTGGTGCGGCCACAGCCCGGGCAGGCGGTGACCAGCGGAGTGAAGGCGCGCTGGCCGGTGGTCTGCAGCAGTTCCTGGGCGACGATCACTTCCTGCGTGCGCGACTGCCCCGGCTCCGGGGTCAGCGAGATGCGGATGGTGTCGCCGATGCCTTCCTGCAGCAGCACCGCCAGCGCCGCGCTGGAGGCGACGATGCCCTTGCTGCCGATGCCGGCCTCGGTCAGGCCCAGGTGCAGGGCGAAGTCCGAGCGCTGCGCCAGGTCGCGGTACACCGCGATCAGCTCCTGCACGCCGCTGACCTTGCAGCTGAGCACGATACGGTCGCGGCCCAGGCCCAGCTCCACCGCGCGCTCGGCCGAATCCAGCGCCGAGCGGATCAACGCCTCGCGCAGCACCCGGCCGGCATCCCACGGCACCTCGCGCCGCGAGTTCTCGTCCATCAGTTGCGCCGCCAGGGCCTGGTCCAGCGAACCCCAGTTGGCGCCGATGCGCACCGGCTTGTCGTATTTGAGCGCGAACTCGATCAGCTGCGCGAACTGGGTGTCCTTCTTCTTGCCGAAGCCGACGTTGCCGGGATTGATCCGGTACTTGGCCAGCGCCTCGGCACAGGCCGGCTCCGCCGCCAGCAGTTGGTGGCCGTTGTAGTGGAAGTCGCCGATCAGCGGCACCTCGATGCCCATCATCCGCAGCTTGTCGACGATGCGCGGGATCGCCGCGGCCGACTCGGGATTGTTGACGGTCAGGCGCACCAGTTCCGAGCCGGCGCGCCACAGTTCGGCCACCTGCTTGACCGAGGAGGCGACGTCGGCGGTGTCGGTATTGGTCATCGACTGCACCACCACCGGCTTGCCGCCGCCCATGGTGACGCCGCCGATGCGGACCGGCTGGGTGAGACGGCGCGCCCAGGGCGCGGCATCGGCGGGAGGCGTGGGGCGGCTGACGGCATCGTACATGCGCCCATTTTAGCCTGCGCGGCCGCTCCTGCCGCACGCGCCGGCACCGCCGATTCAGCCAGGCGGCACCGCTGCGACGGTTTGTCGCAGGCAGCCCCCGGGTCCAGCGCATACGATGCGCAGCATGGATTCCACCGACGCCTCCTTCCTGCGCACCCTGTGCAGCCTGCGCTGGCTGGCCACCGCCGGCCAGGCCGCGACGATCCTGGTGGCGACCTGGCCGCTGCAGTTGCCGCTGCCGCAGGCGCCGCTGTGGGCCGGCGTGGCCGTGCTGGCGCTGTTCAACCTGTACGCGCAGTTGCGCCTGCGCCATGCCGACTCGGCCGCGCCGGCCACCGCCTTCGGCCACATCCTGGTCGATGTGACCGTGCTGACCTGGATGGTCGGCTGGAGCGGCGGCATCGGCAACGCCTTCGGCTCGCTGTTCCTGGTGCTGATCGCGCTGGCGGTGCTGGCCCTGCCGCTGCGCTGGGCGCTGGCGGTGGCGCTGGCCTGCGTGGCCGGCTATGCGGTCAGCGCGCTGTTCGGCCTGCCGCTGCCGCACGGCCCCTACCAGGCGCTGGACCTGCAGCGCTGGGGCATGGCCGCCAACTTCCTGCTGTCCACCGTGGTCGTGCTGGTGTTCTCCACCCGCCTGGCGATGGCCATGCGCGAGCGCGAACGCGAGCTGGCGCTGCTGCGCGAGCGCTTCACCCGCAACGAGGGCATCGTCGCCCTGGCCACCCATGCCGCGTCGGTGGCGCACGAGCTGAACACGCCGCTGGCGACGATGACCCTGCTCACCGACGACATCGCCGAACAGAGCACCCAGCCGGAACTGCGCGAAGACCTGGACACCCTGCGCGAACTGCTGGTGCAGTGCCGCGAACGGGTGCTGGCGCTGGCCGCACCGGCGCAGCGCGCCGGCGGGCAGACGGTGTCGCTGGCGCAGGTACTGCACCAGTGGCAACTGGTGCGGCCGACCGTGCGGCTGCGCCGCAACGACGACGCGCCGCTGCAGTTGCGGATGGAAAGCGCCATCGGCCATCTGCTGCAGGTATTGCTGAACAACGCCGCCGACGCCGGCGAACGCGCCGGCCACCCACAGGTGGACCTGAATGTGCGGGTCACCGGCAGCGAACTGGTCGGCGAGGTGCGCGACTACGGCGGCGGCTTCGACGCCAACCAGGTCGGCCTGCCGGCCACCTTGTTCCGCAGCGGCAAGCCCGAGAGCATGGGCGTGGGCCTGGCGCTGTCGCATGCGACCATCGAACGCCTGGGCGGCGAGTTGTGGACCGAGCCGGCGCCGGACCACGGCGCCCGGGTCGGCTTCCGCCTGCCGCTGCTCGCCCTGGAGACCTCCGCATGAACACCGACACCCCGCTGGGCCTGCTGGTCGACGACGATCCGCTGTACCTGCGCACCCTGCAGCGCACCCTCGCCCGCCGCGGCCTGGAGACGCGCACCGCCGACAGCGCCGCCGCCGCACTGGCGCTGGCCGCCGAGGCGCCGCCGGACTACGCACTGATCGACCTCAAGCTCGGCGACGAATCCGGGCTGGCGCTGATCCAGCCGCTGCGCGCGATCCGCGCCGACATGCGCATCCTGCTGGTCACCGGCTACGCCAGCATCGCCACCGCGGTGGAGGCGATCAAGCTCGGCGCCGACGACTACCTGCCCAAGCCGGCCACGGTGCCGATGATCCTGCGCGCGATCGGCCTGGAGGCCGAGGAGGACGACGACGAGGACGGCAGCGACGTGCCGGACGCGATGACCCCGCTCAGCCGCCTGCAGTGGGAGCACATCCAGCAGGCCATGCACGAGACCGGCGGCAACGTCTCCGCCGCCGCGCGCCTGCTCGGCATGCACCGCCGCTCGCTGCAGCGCAAGCTGGCCAAGCGGCCCAGCCCGCAGCGCGATCCGCCACGCTGAGGCGGGCGGCGCGGCGGTGGCCTGAACCGCTCTTCCGGCCGGCGCTCAAGTCCCCTGGTACCGGGCCGATAACCCGGCATGCTGAAGTCTCCCCCACCCGCCTTGCTGGACGAGCCGCAACGGCTCAGCGCCCTGCGCCAGCTGTGTCTGCTGGACACGCCGGCCGACCAGGTCTTCGATCTGGTCACACAGTTGGCGTCCCGCTACCTGCGGGTGCCGATCGCGCTGGTCTCGCTGATCGACGAACAGCGCCAGTGGTTCAAGTCCCGGGTCGGCCTGGAGGTTCCGCAGACGCCGCGCAGCCAGGCGTTCTGCGCCTATGCGATCCACAGCCCGGAACTGATGGTGGTGCCCGATGCCCGCCAGGATCCGCGTTTCCGCGACAACCCGCTGGTCACCGGCCCGCCGTTCATCCGCTTCTACGCCGGCGCGCCGCTGCTGATGGCCGACGGCGCCAGCCTGGGTACGCTGTGCGTGATCGACAGCGAGCCGCGCCATGAGTTCGACGAGGTCGCGCGCCGCACCCTGCAGGACCTGCGCGACCTGCTGATGGTGCGCATCGACACCCTGCGCAACAGCGGCTTCGTCGATGCGCTGACCGGCCTGCCCAACCGCAGCCGCTTCAACGACGACCTGACCATGTGGCTGTCGCTGCAGACCGCCGACCACCACGACACCGCAGTGGCGATCGACGTGTGCGGCATCGACTATTTCCGCGACATGGTCAAGGCGCTGGGCTGGGAGTACGCCGAGGGCTACCTGCTGGCCACCCGCGACCGCCTGCGCAAGGCGCTGGGCAACCTGCCGCTGTACCGCATCGACACCACCACCTTCGTGTTCATCATGGAAGGCAGCGACGCGGCGCATCTGGAGTACTGGTGCGAGCACCTCTGCGACGCCTTCGCCGCGGCGATCGACCACCAGGGCATTCCGCATGCGGCCAGCCCCTCGCTGGGCGCGGTGCGCCTGGACGGGGCGCTGAGCGCCAATCACACGGTGCGCTCGCTGACCACCGCGGTGGACATGGCGCGCCAGCGTGGGCAGCGCTGGAGCCTGTACGAGCGCAACCATGACGCCAACCAGCGCAATGCGTTCCGGATCCTGGCCGCCTTGCCCGAAGCGCTGGAGGCGCGCGGCCAGCTGAGCCTGCACTACCAGCCACGGGTGAGCCTGCGCAGCGGCGAATGCGTGGGCGTGGAAGCGCTGCTGCGCTGGCAGCATCCGCTGCTGGGCACGGTGGCGCCGAACGACTTCATCCCGCTGGCGGAAAAGACCGCACTGATGAGCCGCATCACCGCCTGGGTGCTGCGCACCGGCATCGCCCAGGCGGCGCTGTGGCAGCAGCGCGGCTATCGCTTCAGCGTCTCACTGAACGTGTCGGCGGTGGACCTGGAACAGGCCGACTTCATCGCCCGGCTGCAGGCGCTGCTGCAGCAGCATGCGCTGGCGCCCGGCGCACTGGAGATCGAATTCACCGAGAGCGCGATGATCCGCGATCCGCAGCGGGTGGCCGAACAACTGCAGCAGATCAGCGCGCTCGGGGTGAAGATCGCCATCGACGACTTCGGCACCGGCTACAGCAACCTCGGCTATCTCAAGAACATTCCGGCCAGCGCACTGAAGATCGACCAGTCGTTCATCCGCACCCTGCCCGGCAGCCGCAGCGACGGCATGCTGGTGCCGTCGATGATCCATCTCGGCCACGACTTCGGCCAGCAGGTGGTGGCCGAAGGCATCGAGAGCGCAACCGTGTACCGGATGCTGCGCGATTGGGGCTGCGACGAAGGCCAGGGCTACTGGATCGCGCGGCCGATGCCGGCCGAGGCGCTCGACGCCTGGCTGGCCGAGCCGTGGCAGGGCGACGACGCCTGAGCGTGCCGCGCCACGGCCGGCCCGTGGCTCACCAGAACACCGCGTACAACGCCACCAGGATCGCGATCACCGCCGCGGCGCCGAGCTTGAAGCCCAGCGTGGTGCCGTAGCGCACGTCGTCGGTGCGGATCAGGTCGCGCGCCGGCGCCTGCGGGGTCAGCAGCGACACCAGCACCGCCGCCACCAGCGACAGCACGAACACCAGGCCGATGCGGTCCATGAACGGCAGTTCCGGCCACAGCTTCTTCAGCGCGAACGACAGCAGCACCGAGCCGATCGCCGCGGTCAGCGCGCCGGCCTCGTTGGCGCGCTTCCAGAACAGTCCGAGCATGAAGATCACCACCACGCCCGGGGTGAAGAAGCCGGTGAATTCCTGGATGAACTGGAAGCCCTGGTCGAAATTGCCCAGCAGCGGCCGCGCGGTGAGGATGCCGATCAGCACCGAGGTCACCGCGGCCACGCGGCCGACCCGCACCAGTTGCGGCTGGTCGGCCTGCGGGCGGAACTTGGCGTAGAAGTCCAGGGTGAAGATGGTCGCCACCGAATTGATCTTGGACGCCAGCGAGGCCACGATCGCCGCCACCAGCGCGGCGAACACCAGGCCGAGGATGCCGCTGGGCAGCAACTGCATCATGGTCGGATAGGCCTGGTCGGGCTTGGCCAGGTCCGGCGCCAGCACCACCGCGGCGATGCCCGGCACCACCACCACCACCGGCATCAGCAGCTTCAGGAACGCGGCGAACACCATGCCCTTCTGCGCCTCGCCGATGTTCTTGGCCGCCAGCGCACGCTGGATGATGTACTGGTTGAAGCCCCAGTAGCTGATGTTCATCACCCACAGGCCGCCGAGCAGCACGCTCAGGCCCGGCAGGTCCTTGTAGAACGGGTTGTCCTTGGACAGGATCATGTGGAAGTGCTCGGGGTGCGCGTTCCACAGGTGGCGGAAGCCGGCGAGCACGCCGGCGCCGTCGCCGATCCGCGAGAGGGTCAGTCCGGCGACCAGCAGACCGCCCAGCACCAGCAGGGTGACTTGGACGATGTCGGTCAGCGCCACCGCCTTCAGCCCGCCGTACAGCTGGTACACCAGCGCGAACACGCCGATCAGCGCCAGCGCCAGGGTCTGATCCATGCCGGTGACCTGGCTCACCGCGATCGAGCCCAGCCACAGGATCGAGGTCAGGTTGACGAACACGTACAGCAGCAGCCAGAACACCGCCATCAGCGTGCGGATCCACTTGCCGTAACGCTGCTCCAGGAACTGCGGCATGGTGTAGATGCCGTTGCGCAGGAAGATCGGCAGGAAGAACTTGCCGACGATCAACAGGGTCAGCGCCGCCATCCACTCGTAGGAGGCGATCGCCAGGCCGATCGCGTAGCCGGAGCCGGCCATGCCGATGATCTGCTCGGCGGAGATGTTCGCCGCGATCAGCGAGGCGCCGATCGCCCACCACGGCAGGGTCTTGCTGGCCAGGAAGTAGTCCTCGGCACTCTTGCGGTGCCCGGCCTTCTCCCGCGAGACCCATTGCGCGAGCAGGAAGATGCCCGCCAGGTAGACCACCACGATCGCCACATCCAACGTCGCCAACCCCACTGCCTTCTCCTACGGGCCGCAGCCCTGTCGCACCGTTGTCCATGACGCCGCCCGCGTGGGCGGCGCCGCTCGTTCAAGAAAACCGTTCGCCGCCGCTCAATGCAGCGGGCAGTCGACCACGCTCTGCGCGTCGTTGCTGCTGCCCAGCGCGATCCGCGACAGCGACAGATCCAGCGTGCCGTCGCTCTCGATCAAGGGCAGGCGCTCAAGCCGGGTCAGGTCGGCGCCGGCCACCGCGAAGCACTTCAGCGGCACGCCTAGGGTGCGCCACTCGCCCTTGGGCAGCGCAGCCAAGGCCTTGCCCAGATCCACGCGCGCGCCGCAGTCGTGGCCGCAGGCCACGCCGATGCGCGCGGCTGCGCTGGGCGCCGCGTCCACCTTCAACGTCAGGATCAGTTGCACGTCGCCATTGCTCTCGCGCGAGACGTCCAGCGGCTTGGGCAACACCAGCGCCAAGCCGGACTTGCCGCTGCCGGACCAGACGAAGCGGCGCGCATCCTCCTGCGCCTTGTGGTCGATCGCGGTGACCTTCAGCGATCCGTCGGCCAGTGCCGCCGGGAAGGTCGCCGCCGGCAGATTGGCCTGCGTGCCGCCGAACAGGATCAGGTTGATGCCCGCCGCCGGCTTGCCGCGGTCCAGGTACACCCCGCCCACCGCCTGCGCGCCGGACACGCCCGACACCTCGGACAGCCGGCTCAGATCGCCCTTGTCCTCGTAGGTGAGGCCGTAGCCGAAAGCGAACTGCGGGCTGTAGTTCTTCTGCCCGACGTTGTTGGCGAACTGCACCGCGGTGCGCGGCCAGGAGAAGCTCAGCTTGCCGTGGAAGTCGTACTGCACGCTGCCGTCCGCCTTGCGCAGCAGCACGTCGGCGATGCCGGCGCCTTCCGAACCCGGCAACCAGGCCGCGACGAAGGCGTCGGCGGCGTTGATCTCGCGGTTCACCCACAGCGGCCGCCCGCTCAGGAACACCGCCACCACCGGAATGCCCTGGGCCTTGAGCGACTTGATGAGTTCCAAGTCGCTGTCGTCGCCGGGCTTGTACAGCAGCGTGGCGATGTCGCCCTGGAACTCGGCATAGGGATGCTCGCCGAACACCACCACCGCCACGTCCGGCTTGGTCGCGAACTTGCCGTCCACCGCCAGTTCGGCGCTGCCGCCGGCGGCGCCGACCTGCTGCTGCAGGCCTTCCCAGATGGTGGTGCCGTTGGGGTAGTCGGCGCGCTTGGTGCCGGTGCCCTGCCAGTTGAGGGTCCAGCCGCCGGCCTGCCTGCCCATGTCGTTGGCGCCGTCGCCGGCCACCAGCAGCTTGAGCTGCGGCTTCAGCGGCAACAGCTGCCCCTGGTTCTTCAGCAGCACCAGCGATTCGCGCACCGCCTGCCGCGCCACCGCGCGGTGTTCGGGCGCGCCGAGCAGCTCGAACTTGCCGCCGAGCGGACGCTGCGACGGCTTGCCGGCCTCGAACAGGCCCAGGCGCAGCTTGACCCGCAGGATGCGCCGCACCGCATCGTCCAGCCGCGTCATCGGGATCTGCCCCGACTTCACCGCCTTCAGCGCGTTCTCGTAGACGCCCTTCCAGCTGTCCGGCGCCATCAGCATGTCCACGCCGGCGTTGAACGCGGCCGGGCAATCGTCGTTGCGGCAGCCGGGCACCTGGCCGTGGCCGTTCCAGTCGCCGACCACGAAGCCGCCGAAATGCATCTGCCCCTTCAGCACGTCGGTGAGCATGACCGTGTTGCCGTGCATCTTGACCCCGTTGACGCTGTTGAACGAGGCCATCACCGTTTGCGCCCCCGCGGCGATCGCCGGCGGATAGCCGGCGCCGTGGATGTCGCGCAGCTGCTGCTCGCTGATCCGGGTATCGCCCTGGTCCTTGCCGTCGGTGGTGCCGCCATCGCCGAGGAAGTGCTTGACCGAGGAGATCACGTGCGACCCGTCCAGGAAACCCGGCGTGCCGGGCACGCCCTGCAGCCCCTCGACCACCTTGCCGGCGAAGCTGGCCACCACCTCGGGCGACTCCGAATAGCCTTCGTAAGTGCGGCCCCAGCGGTCGTCCTGCGGCACCGCCACGGTCGGGGCGAAGGTCCACTCCATGCCGGTGGTACGGGTCTCGGCGGCAGTGATCTCGCCGATCTTGCGCATCAGCTCCGGGTCGCGGGTCGCGCCCAGGCCGATGTTGTGCGGGAACAGCGTGGCGCCGACGATGTTGCTCTGACCGTGCACCGCGTCGATGCCGAAGATGATCGGGATCGCCGGGCCGGCGCCGTCGGTTTGCATCGACGCCGTGTAATAGGCATCGGCCAGCGCCAGCCACTGCGCCGGGCTGGCGTCGTACTTGCCGCCGGGATCGGAATTGCCGCCAGCCAGCACCGAGCCGATGTGGTACTTGCGCGCGTCCTCCGGGGTCATGCTGCCGATGTCGCCCTGCACGGTCTGCCCGACCTTCTGCTCCACCGACATCTGCGCCATCAGCTTGGTGATGCGCGCCTCCAGCGCCGGATCCTCCTTCAACGGCCAGGCCGGCGACGGCCACCGGTCCGGATGGATCGGCGGCGGCGGCGCGGCCGCCGGTGCGACCGGCACGGAGCGACCGGGAACGGCGGCGGCCAACGCCAGCAGGCCAAGCGCAGCGGCCGCGGCCAGCGCCGTGCGAAGCGGCGCGCGCGCGCCAGCGGTCTGTGTGTGCAAGAGACTCCCTCCCAGGAACGGCGAACGCATGCCATGTCGCGGCCGGACCGCACACGCCGAGGTGCGGCCGGCGCCTACGCTTCCCGAATCGCCCCAAGCCTGTCAACCGCGGCGCGAGGTATGCCTCGATGCCGCACGGATATCGGCTGACGCTATAGCGATGGAATACCGGGTTTGCTTGGGGTGACTGGCATGGACTTGTCTTGCTTCACCAGCATAGGCAGCGTCGCTGCGGAGATTTTGCTGCATCGCAGTAGAACCGACATTGCACACTGCGCAGATCTGGGACCGCATACGGGCAGATGACGCACCTGATAGCTTGCCAGTTCGATGGCCTTCTTACCCCGTCATGGAGCATGGCCGAATCCGTGACGGTGACGTCTGGTAGGCAATCAATGTCGAACCGAGACGGAGTCGTTCGCCACAGGCCCGCCGGCACAAGGACCATTCCTCCTAGATCGAGGCTCTCAGTCGACAGGCAGCGATAATGTCCTTCCATTGCCCGGAGGCAAGCAATGACGCATCGAGATTGACGACATGGTCGTTCCTGCGGAACGCGAACGCATACACCTGATCGAAAAAATCTGGAGAAAACAAACTTTCATAGCGATTAAAAGCCCCGCCATACATGCACAGGGAGAACCTGCAGCCCTCCGCATCGAACATGCTTGCCAAGGCCCGATGAATTTCTGCAGAGATCGCATCCGGAGCAGCCACGACCGTCTCGAGGAGCAATACGCCGTTCGGCCAATCGTCGCCAAGCATCCTGTAAACGGACGCTTCGCTCCGCGAACTGATATCCCGCTTCAGCGTTGCATATGCTCCCTGCAAGGAAGCTGCATCAAAAACACCGTAGCACAGAGCGGAGAATGTGCTTGCGCCATAAACCGAGAGGAAATCAACGGCGCGCATAAATGTAAAAATCGAATTTATTCATGACCTATACACCTTCAATCCCAGAAAGGACGATACTGACCGCCTCATTCCCTGGGCCGCCTCAGCAAAGCCAAAATCAATCTCGCCGGACACATACCCACTAGATTTATTGCACGTACAGAGCTCATGCATGCCGAGCTCGATATACACGAGCAGCCAATAATCATTGCAGCCTTTTCCTAAGCCGCCAAGCATTAAAAAATTCAAATACTGTAACGACAGAAAAAAACAAAGCAAAAAAAAGAAGAAGCTTCGCCAGCCACAATACATTTATAATCCATGCGATAGATGCCGCAACAGCAACAAACAAAATAAGCTTAATTCCACTACGAAAGCGAATCTCTGATTGTCTTATGCGAACCTCAATTCTCATCCCCTATCCTCCACAGCGGCACTACCACCAATAGCCCTAAATCCGAAGCTGACGCATACTGGATCCCCACTAATAAAACGCCCCGAATCTGTAGGGTAGTACCGCACCCGATGGTATAGAGCTCACCCGCATCCTGCTTCGGCTCCGTGTGCTGATAAGGGTGTCTCGCCCCCGCACTTGTTTGGTTTGTCCATCCGTAAGGACATAAGTCATATTGCTGGATCAAGGCCATTGACACGGGTTAATGCGCGCGTACTGTTCATTGTCTGCCACCTTTGAAATTTTCGGATTTTTCCGCCCCCACTGGTCGTGGCCGAAGATATAGACCACTGAAATGTGATCAACCGGATGTCCATCAATGCAATAAAAATCCCATTTACCAATACCACCTCAGGATTAAAAAATTACGCACACTATCTTTTGGTACAAATGTCATCTTCAAGCTCTCGTAAGTTTCCTTGTCTTGAATGTTGCCCTTATCAGCAGCCAACCTACCCCAATGCAAGGCCTCAGGACCATTATTGTGCAACACGCAATCAAGGTAATAGTCGCGCATACCTCTAATTGCCATAAGTTCTCCGCTTTCCGCCTTTGAACGACTGGAAACAACATCAAATTTTCTGCAACTCCCATCCCCTGACACGGGAACCACATTATCCTTACGGCGATCGGATCTTTCACATGAAACCAAGAGTATAAGAAAAACCACAATCCCAGCCCTCAACATCATGGCCTTACACTCCTATATTCACCTGGATCATTTAAATCCATAGGGCCGTGGATATCGCCTTTATGTCCGTAGGGAGTCGCCAGCGAACCTCTAGATGTATACCAGACGGACCTCGTAGGTGCATCAACTTCCGTACCTCTAATTTTGGATAGACCTGTCATAACATTGACCATACCCGGCAACTCAGGATCCGCGCCAGTATTGCATGCCTTTAGAATTACAGGCTCGTCGTCCTTGCATCCCTCTTGCTTTCTGCGCAATCAGGCGGCCGACCTAGTCGTAGCCGTAGCCGATCTCGCCCAGGGCCGTGCCGTCCGAACTCATCATCCGCATCAAAATCACCCAACATTCCAAAGTTATTGACCTCAGATGATTGGCAACCATCATCCCGGGAGAGCCAGTGGAAAAAAGCAAAAAACTCAATGCAGAAAAATAACTAAATCCTATTCAGCAAAAAAACAAACCCACCAAAACAAGAAGAGCAACAGCCATAGAAGAAGCCCCGCCTCACACCACATCTTTATCCACACTCACATCCGCTTATCACCCAAAACTAACCAACCTCATTAAATATGAAAATATTATCATTCCATAACTTAGAGAAATACTCCAAAGGAAATTGCAAATCCGCGTGACTACCATCATCAAAAATTAGTCGCCACCAAGGAGTTAGGTATGTGACAGATGCAGCCAGTATGCCGTTATTAAGAACACTCAATTTTGAAACAAAGATATTTCGAACGCAATGCACCTCAACTCCACACCCAATTTTAAAAACCAATCCACCAACGTCGATAAATTTAAATCCATCATCTTCAAAAAATATTATGCGCTTTGGGCCACGCAATATTTTCTCCCAATCAACAAGCCAACCCGCCACATTCAATCTCTTATCACCAGATGAAAAAAAATTTAACTCCCCACCGCCATAGACAAAGACATCCTGCTCTAGCGGATCGTAAACCCTATAGCGACGAACCAGTATTTTATTGGCCACAACCACAATTACCTCCAATTCTTCCTGCGCGCGTTGCCGAACCCACTAAGCCGCCTCCTACTAAAAGGGATGTCCACCAAATGCTCGTTCTTCCTGCACCAGCAATTATGTCGGCGCTACTTTTTTCAACTGCGCCATTAATACCCCATTGATCCCGGATGTAGTTCGTCAACCCAAATGACAACGAGTCGCCAAAACCTGCTACCGCATCTACTACCGGCTGGGGAATTGATGGCAAATCAAAAAGACCTAAAGGATCTCCATACATCAATGGGGAACCATGGACGTAGGAATATGCATTTGCTCCACCGGCCAACCCGATGGGGTCCTCACTAACAAAGTGCCCCAACTCTGACCGATAGTACCGCGCCCGGTAGTAATAAAACCCGCTCGCATCCCGCTCCCGCCCCGTGTACTGATAGGGGTTGCTGGCCCCAGCGCTGGCTTGACTGGTCTGTCCGTAAGGGGTGTAGTCGTAGCGCTGGATCAAGGCACCGCTGGCGTTGGTGAGTGCACGCGTACTGCCAAGCGCATCGCTCAGGAAGTACGCCCGTCCGCTGGCTTCATTACGCGCACAGCGCTCATCGATGCCCAGCCCGGTCAGGATCGGATTGACGGCGCCGCCCTGGGTCTCCTGGACGGCGTCCAGCCCGTCGTACATGTAGCTGACGGTCTGCCCGCCTTCGGTCTTGCTCACTCTTCGACCAAGCGGGTCATAGCCAAAACTGGCGATGCTCGCCGTTCCCTGTTTGATCTCGACCAATTGCTCATGTGCGTTCCAGATGTAGGTACACACGCCGTCGGAGAGCAGGTTGCCGTTGGCGTCGTAGCTGAGCGTCTGGCCATCGGCCTGGGTCTGGCACTGGTTGTCGTTGAAGCTGTCTGTTGGTGCTGTCGATTAATAAATATTACAGCTTCCTCTTAAGTCGCCAGGCATTCCAATATTCAAATAATGTAACGACAAAGAAAAACAAAACAAAAAAGATAAGAATTTTTGCCAACCATAAAACATCCATAACCCAAGCAACAGACGCCGTGACGGCGATAAAAAAAACAAGCTTAATGCCACTACGAACACGAATTTCTGATTGCTTTATTCTAACATCAATTTTCATACACCTATCCTCCCCAGCCGCAACAACTATTGATAGCCATAGTGGCTGGAGTACCGTCTATCCCCCAAACGGAGATTTTTAGCTCCGATTCTGTAGCAACCCTCACCGTTAGGAGCCGGCAGCGTGCCAATGAGCAGTTAAACATATCAATTTACAGACTCGCCTCTCAAGAGTTGATGCCTCCCAAAAACCCTTGGCGGATCAAAATGCCGCCGCTGTAAATTTCGCAATTCCGATTCATCGCAAATAATCATCCATAACAAAAACCAAAAATCCACCAAGATTTACTTGAAAAACTCCAAGTCTCGTATTTTGGAATAGCCTTCTGGATCCCAGAAGACCTCAGCCTGCTTCTCAGGCATCTCCAAGGAATGCAACCCTAATGAGTTTATACATCTGGATGAAAAATCAGGATTTATCGCAATGAATTTATTTAAATTTCTCTCTAAATTACCACTATTTTCATATAAATATTTTGCATAATTTTCACGTTTCTGCAAAAAATCATCCCTCCTTATATTAATAAAAATAGGATTTGAATTTAAACATATGTACATTCCATAACACAACTCATCCTCCACATTATAATCACCCAGCCTTCCAAAGTCGTTGACCTCAGAGGATATGCGACTAGTTACTTCAGGAGAGAAGCTGGACAGGAAGTAAAAAAAACTCAATGCAGAAAAAAGCAACCAGATTCTATAGCCAGCAAAAATACATGCGCCGGCCAAAACAAGAAAAGCAATAGATATAGATAAATTCCTGTCTCGCATCGTAATCTTCATTTGCACTCGCATCCATTCATCATCGCCATTGGAACAGCGCCATAAATCCCTAACGTGGTAAATTTAAAAATGTTGTACGCAATCCCACCATTCGACATGAGGTTATTTAGTCGCCCAGAGACAGGCAAGTAATTCCAACCGGCATTCGACCCACCAGCAGATCGGGGAGTGAACCAATGATGCAGCTCAAAACGTCCACGATAACCTCCCACGCTTCTACTCCAAGTACGCTGCACGCTACCCCAAGTTCTTTTATCGAAAATCAGCCTCTCGAGACCTTTTGCCCCTTGGTTAACTGCATTTCTGCCCAGATGAGCGCCGCCAAAAGTCAAACTCACACCAATCCCGCTCCATTCACCGGCACTGTATTGCCCTGAGCACTGATTAACAGCCCCATTGGTTCCCATCATATCGCGCACGGAATTTGTCAACCCGAAGGATAACGTATCACCCATCCCGGCCGAAAAATCTACTAGCCCCTGCGGAAGCTCATCGCCCCAGGCCCATAGTCCATAAGGATCGATATAAGACATGGGGTTACCACCCACATAAGCGTACACATTGGCTCCGCCACTCAATCCGATCGGATCCTCACTAGCAAATCGCCCCATACCCGGCTGGTAGTACCGCGCCCGGTAGTAATAAAGCCCACTCGCATCCCGCTCCCGCCCCGTGTACTGATACGGGTTGCTGGTCCCTGCGCTGGCTTGACTGGTCTGTCCGTAAGGCGTGTAGTCGTAGCGCTGGATCAAGGCACCGCTGGCGTTGGTAAGTGCGCGGGTGCTGCCAAGGGCGTCTGTCAGGAAGTACGCACGTCCGCTGGCTTCGTTGCGCGCATAACGTTCGTCGATGCCAAGCCCGGTCAGGATCGGGTTGACGGTGCCGCCCTGGGTTTCCTGCACCGCGTCCAGCCCATCGTACAGATAGCTGATCGTCTGCCCGCCTTCGGTCTTGCTCACTCTTCGGCCCAGCGGGTCGTAGCCGAAACTGGCGATGCTCGCCGTTCCCTGTTTGATTTCGACCAACTGGTCGCGTGCGTTCCAGACGTAGGTGCGTACGCCATCGGAGAGCAGGTTGCCGTTGGCGTCGTAGCTGAGCGTCTGGCCGTCGGCCTGGGTTTGCCGGTTGTTGTCGTCGAAGCTGCCGCTGCGGGCCGCCGGCAGCGCCTGCGGGGCGAAGCTACCGGTCTGCGCCACCAGGCGGCCGACCTGGTCGTAGCCGTAGCCGATCTCGCCCAGGGCCGTGCCGTCCGGTTTGAGCCAGGCGATGCCGGTGGTCTGGTTGGCGGTGTTGTAGGCGTACCCGGTCTTGACTCCGTTGGGCAGCGTGGTCTCGGTGAGGCGATCGGCGGCGTCGTAATCGAACGCCACGGTCTCGCTCCCCTGCAGCAAGCTGCGCAGGCGGTCGACGGCGTCGTAGCGGTATTCCAGTGCCGCCTGGTTGGCCGCGATCATCTTGGTGCGGCGGCCCGCGGCGTCGTATTCGTAGACGATGTTGCCTTGCGGAGTGATAGCCTTGGTGACCTGGTCGAACAGGTCGTAGTCCCAGCTCAGGGTGCCCGCTGCCGAATCCATCAGCGCGACACGGCGATTGCCGGCGTCGTAGGTGAAGGTCTGGGTGCGCCCGTCGGCCTCGGTGACCACCGACAGGCGCCCAAGCACGTCGTAGGTGAAGGTCTTTTTCTGGCCCTTGCGATCGGTGTAGCTGGCGACCCGGTCCATGGTGTCGTAGGTCCATGTCTCGGACTGGCCCAGTGCGTCGGTACGGGTCAGCGGACGGTTGCGCTCGTCGTAGGTATAGGTGATGCCGTTGCCGTGCGGCAGCAGGATCGCCACGACGTTGCCGTTCTTGTCGTAGCCGAACTCGGTCACGTTGCCGGCGGCGTCGTAGGCCTTGCTGACACGGCCAAGCGCGTCGTATTCCTGGCGCGTGGCGTTGCCCAGGTCGTCGCGGCTGCCGGTTACCCTGCCGAGGCTGTCGTACTGGAAGCGCGTGCTGCGCCCCAGGGGATCGACCATGCCGGCCAGATCGTAGCCAGCGTACTGAAAAGCGATCGTCTGGCCGATCGCATTGGTCGCGCTCAACGGCAGGCCCGCGCCATCGCAGGCGAAGCGCGCCGTGCGGCCGCCAGGGTCGGTGACCGCGGTCAGGCAGCGGTTGGCGCCGTAGTCCAGGCGCGTGACCCGCCCTAGCGGATCCGTCGCCGATTGCAGGTCGCCGTCGCTGGTGTAGCCGGAGCCTTCCACTCGTCTGCCCCCTCACCGATCAGAGCCGGTAGCGTGTCAACTAGCAGTACACAGTTCAATTTACAGATTCAGACTCATCCCGCGGTGTCACGCACACAATTTCTCTCTAGAAAAACCAGAACATATTTATCCACTTTTTTCAATAACCTCAACTTCCCCAAATAATTACATGAAACATAAAATCTCATATTATCTGGAACCATCCTTACGCGATGATCATTCGCCCCTTGATTGAGCACGATCCAAACTCGGGGAAAATCAGGATCATAAGTAGGAAGTCCAATAAAACTATAACCCTTAGGCGAGACATTGCCCAACAAAATCGGCGAACTTTTGTCACTCCAAACTCTATGTTTTAACTCAACCTGCTGAAGCGAAGAAAGCACATCCTTTTCGCCAAGCTCACCAGAATCTATAAATAAAATCCACCTATAAATCACAATAAAAACAATAGCAGAAATAATAAAAAAACTAAAAGCGAATATTTTCTTTGTATTTTTAAACATACTTAATTAACCTTATCAAATTGCTTGAGCTCAGCTGGAATAGAAGCCCCTTTCGGGATAACAAGATACTTCGCACCAGGCAATGACAAGACATCCTGAAAAGTTCGTCCAGGAAGAATAGATGAATCCAGCCCGACATTGAGTCCAGAAGATCGTAATGCGTCACCAACCGCGGTGGAACAATTGTGTGAGAAAACCGAATAATTCCCCACATTCTTCTCCATGGAGCGTCTTATAAGAGCCTCCTGCAGTGGCGTAGTATTTATCACCACAGCCTCCACGAACCTATCTTTTAACTGGGACTTCAAATAAGCACCGACACTGCCGCCATAGGGATCAACAGTACCATAACTGTAAATACCCGCCCCTGTTGTAGCAACAGCAATATGTCCAAATGGATTACTATCAATGCTCCCAGAAAGAAAAACAACCGTTGCAAGTCCCAATGGATCAACCTGTAAAACAGGACTGCCAGCAACATAAGCATAGCTATTTATGCCACCAGCCAGCCCGATCGGATCCTCACTGATAAATCGTGCCAAATTCGGCTGATAGTACCTCGCCCGGTAATAGTACAGACCACTCTGGTCCTTCTCCCGTCCGGTGTACTGGTATGGGTTGTTGAACCCGGCACTGCTATGCGCCGTACTACCATACGAGTCATAGTCGTAGCGCTGCACAACCTTGCCTTCGGAATCAGTAAGCAGGCGCGTGCTGCCTAGCGAGTCGGTTAGGTAGTAAGTACGGCCGCTAGCGTCGTTGCGTGCGTAGCGTTTGTCGATGCCAAGCCCGGTCAGGATCGGGTTGACGGTGCCACCTTGGGTTTCCTGCACCGCGTCCAGCCCATCGTACAGATAGCTGATCGTCTGCCCGCCTTCGGTCTTGCTCACTCTTCGACCCAGCGGGTCGTAGCCGAAGCTGGCGATGCTCGCCGTTCCCTGTTTGATTTCGACCAACTGGTCGCGTGCGTTCCAGACGTAGGTGCGTACGCCATCGGAGAGCAGGTTGCCGTTGGTGTCGTAACTGAGCGTCTGGCCATCGGCCTGGGTTTGCCGGTTGTTGTCGTCGAAGCTGCCGCTGCGGGCCGCCGGCAGCGCCTGCGGGGCGAAGCTGCCGGTCTGCGCCACCAGGCGGCCGACCTGGTCGTAGCCGTAGCCGATCTCGCCCAGGGCCGTGCCGTCCGGCTTGAGCCAGGCGATGCCGGTGGTCTGGTTGGCGGTGTTGTAGGCGTACCCGGTCTTGACTCCGTTGGGCAGCGTGGTCTCGGTGAGGCGATCGGCGGCGTCGTAATCGAACGCCACGGTCTCGCTCCCCTGCAGCAAGCTGCGCAGACGGTCGACGGCGTCGTAGCGGTATTCCAGTGCCGCCTGGTTGGCCGCGATCATCTTGGTGCGGCGGCCCGCGGCGTCGTATTCGTAGACGATGTTGCCTTGCGGAGTGATAGCCTTGGTGACCTGGTCGAACAGGTCGTAGTCCCAGCTCAGGGTGCCCGCTGCCGAATCCATCAGCGCGACACGGCGATTGCCGGCGTCGTAGGTGAAGGTCTGGGTGCGCCCGTCGGCCTCGGTGACCACCGACAGGCGCCCAAGCACGTCGTAGGTGAAGGTCTTTTTCTGGCCCTTGCGATCGGTGTAGCTGGCGACCCGGTCCATGGTGTCGTAGGTCCATGTCTCGGACTGGCCCAGTGCGTCGGTACGGGTCAGCGGACGGTTGCGCTCGTCGTAGGTATAGGTGATGCCGTTGCCGTGCGGCAGCAGGATCGCCACGACGTTGCCGTTCTTGTCGTAGCCGAACTCGGTCACGTTGCCGGCGGCGTCGTAGGCCTTGCTGACACGGCCAAGCGCGTCGTATTCCTGGCGCGTGGCGTTGCCCAGGTCGTCGCGGCTGCCGGTTACCCTGCCGAGGCTGTCGTACTGGAAGCGCGTGCTGCGCCCCAGGGGATCGACCATGCCGGCCAGATCGTAGCCAGCGTACTGAAAAGCGATCGTCTGGCCGATCGCATTGGTCGCGCTCAACGGCAGGCCCGCGCCATCGCAGGCGAAGCGCGCCGTGCGGCCGCCAGGGTCGGTGACCGCGGTCAGGCAGCGGTTGGCGCCGTAGTCCAGGCGCGTGACCCGCCCTAGCGGATCCGTCGCCGATTGCAGGTCGCCGTCACTGGTGTAGCTGAGGCTGGACACGCGCGCCTGTGTGGTGCCCGCCAGCAGCGTGACCTGCAGCGGTCGTCCGCCCGCGTCGTAGCGATACTCGGTGCGACGGCCGAGCGGGTCGATACTGGCGGTGACCTGCCCGTAGGCGTTGCGCTCGAAGCTGTACGTCTGTTGCTTGTCGGTGCCATAGGCCAGGATGTCGGTCTTCGGATAGGCGCTGTTGCCGTCGAAGACGACGCGGCGTTTGCTGCCGTCCGGACTGGTGACGAGCACACCAGTGGTGCCGCCATCGACATGCGCATAGTCGATGACGAAGATGCCGCCATCGGCCTGGGTCTGCTTGACGACCCTGCCGGTGGACACGCCGTTGACGACCTCGAACTCGTTGAGCAGGACGCGCTTGCCGCGCGCGTCGGTGATGGACTGCATCCGATGCTGCGCGAGTGCGTTGTTCTGGGTCCTGGTCTGATACGCATATGCCTTGCTGCCGCCATCCGGATATCCCACCGTGGCGAGCAAGCCATTGCTGTCGTAGGCATAGGTCCAGCGATTGCCGGCGTTGTCGGTGGCGGCCGCGATGCGATTGCGAGTGTCGTACTCCAGGCCGATATAGCGCCCGCTCGGCGACACGATGCGCGCGACCAGGCCGGCATCGTAGAGCAGCGTGGTGCGGTTACCGTAGCGGTCTTCCAGCCAGCGCAGGCGGGTGTCCATGTAGCTGGAGAACTGCATGCGACTGCCGTCGCGCAGGGTGATGCGGAAGCCGCGGCCCCAGGGCTGCAGCGGGTCCGGATCGTAGACCGATTGCAGCACGGCACCGGCATACTGCGTGGTCGAACCGGCTTGGCGCCACTCGCCACGCGGGCCGGAACCAGAGGCCCGATCGAAGCGGATATAAGCGCCAGTCGGCAGCACCAGATCGAGCGAATCGTAGGTGCCCCCTGGGTTGTGCAGGTAGTAGCCCCAGTTGGACGCGGTGCCGATGCCGAACTCGCGCTGCTTCATGTCATGGGGACGGTAGCTGCGCGACAGGCTCAGCGCCGTCACATCGGCGATCTGCAGGTCGGTTTCCGAATGGACGAATTCGCCGGTCTTCAGGTCGATGGGATCGGCCGCATTGGCGACGCCGCCGCTACCCGGGGTTCCGCAGCAATGCCCATCCGGCGGCAACCCGGCCTCGCTGGGCGGGTCGTTGCTGGGCACGCTGTACATGCCGCCCATGGTCTGGTGCAAGGCGACGCCAGGCTCGGGAACGAAATGCTTGCCGTCGGCCGAAACGGTGCCCTTGCCGTAGACGCGCCAGCCATCGCGCGGGTCGTACATCCAGAAATTGGCCTGGGTACCCGCAGCGTAGCCGTCGTAGTTGGGGTAGTAGACCTGAATGCCGTTGTTGGCGCCGGGGTCGAGTCCGCGGATCTGCGCGCCGCCCGGCTCGACCGTGAACGCCATCGGATGGTTTTCGGTGACCGGGAACGGCGCGCGATTGACAGGCGTCGGCACGATCGCCAGTTCGGTCACCAGGCGGCCCTTGCGGTCCAGCACGACGGTGCCCTTGGGAATGCGCAATTGCAGGCCGGGAATGTCCGGGTGACCAACGACCATGTCCTGGACGGTCGGCGACGGGATCCTGATCTTGTCGCGCGCGGCGATGCGTGGCAGATGCAGCAGATAGCCGAGTTCGTTCAATCGGCCGGCGGCGACTTCGGCGCCGACGACGAATTGACCGTATTCGGCGCCGGCCGTGTTGGCGGTGCTGCCGTCGACGTAGAGTTCCTGATGCCCCGCCGGCACATCGAACAGGGTGAACCAGCCGTTCTTGTCGGTAAGCGCGCGCTCCTTGCCGATGCTGACCTCGACCCCGGCCACGGGTTGCTGGTCGACCCGCACCACACGCCCGCGCACCATCGTCACGTGGAAGGTCGCGGCGATCCGCGCAATGCGGGCGTTATGTTCCGGCTGTTGCGAGGCGCCATAGATGCGCCAGCGGCTGTCGGTATTGTCCTGTCCCGGGTACCAGACGCCGTCCACCAACAGGCCGTGCGCGCGGCACGGCACACCGTCATTGGCACAGGACGCCGGCGTGCCTGCATCGGTCATCTGCACGCTGGGTGCAGCGCCCGCCTCTGCCGGCGCGGCCGCTGCGTGCGCCACCGGCTGTCCGTTGCTGTCGTAGGCGGCGGTGCGGAAATCCAGGGCGATCAACGGCACGGCATCGCCCGATGCGCCGCGCGCACCGTCGACCATCAGGGTGTAGCGGGAATCCGGGAACAAGGCCTGACGCGGCTGCACGAACAGCAGACGCCCCTGCTCCACAGGCGCGATGCGTACCGCGACGCGCCCCTCCGGACCGACCAGGGTGACGGTGCGCGCGGACAACGTGGGCATGTGCAGCGGACGCGAGAAGCGCAGCGCGAGCCGCGCGGTCGGCGCGACGCCGGCTGCCCCCTGCACCGGCACGCTGCCGGCGAGCCGTGGCGCGCCTGGCGTATCGGCGATGCTGGCCGCATACGGAAGAAACGCACCCGCGAGCGGATCGAACACGGCATCGCTGGCGATGCGCTGGGCGTTCCGCGACGACGGCAACGCCACACGGCCATCGGCCAGCAGGCGCGAGCTTGCGTTGCCGCCGCCCGGCAGATCCGCAGGCAGGGTGATCGCCCGATCGCTGGCTTCGTCCCACACCTGCGCACCGGCGCCATCGCCAGTGCCGCCGGCGAGCAGGAGGCGACCATCGGTCAGTACCGTGGCGGTGTGCCCATAGCGCGCACGCAGGCTCAGCCCCGTGGCCGGCTGCACGGAGGCGCTTGCCGGATCGAACCACGCGCCGCCGTCCTGCAGCCGGCCCTTAGCATCGCGGCCGCCCCAGACCAGCACGCGCCCGCTCGGCAGCAAGGTGACGCTGGCATCGATGCGTACCGATGGCAGCGCGATCTCGCGCGCACGCTGACCGGGCACGCGATGGCGCAGAAAGCGCCCGTCGGGCGCCAGCGCCAGCTCGCTGCCATCGGCCAATGTGGTCGCATGCCACTGCCCGAGCACTGCAGGAGCAGCGCCAATGCCGACGGCCGGCATGGCCGCCGTCGACCAGACCAACTGTTGGGAGGCGGCCGTCGACGCCAGCGCGCCCAGCAGCCCACCCAGGATCACGCTTTTCCATGCGCTGTTGAACCACGTCATATGCTCGCTCCGCTCCATGCCTGCTTCCGTTCTGCGTCCGTTCGACGGAACCGCGCCGGTGTTCTAGGGTGTACTGTCCAACGTGATGTCCATCGCTGCGGTGACACCGTCCTCGGGCACGATCCGCAATCGATAGGTGCCGCTCGTCGGCAGCGCCGGGAAACTCAGGTCGCTGCTGCCGGTGCTTGCGCTGAACGATCTGTAGAACTGCCCGTCCGGCCGGTACAGCGCGTAGGTCACCGGCCGACCGACCGGCGTGGTCGTCTGATTGACCACCCGCATCAGTACGCCCTGCCCTGCCGTGCCGCTGAAGGACAGCGTGGCGGTCTTGCCGTGCCTGTCCAGCGCGATCGACTGCGGGACACCCCACGCCAAGGTGCCGACAACGGTGCTGGACACCGAGGCGGTCAGGGAGAAGCTCTGGTCTTCCGTCGAAGGGACCACCACGACGCCATAGCGTCCAGCTTGCGCGGCGTCGATGGAGAATCCGCAGCCGTAGGTGCGGAAGCAATTCGTATTGGAGACGACCTTGCTGCCGTCCGGACGATAAAGCGTTACATAAACCCAACCGAACCCGCTGCCGGACAATGCGATCTGATTGAGACCGATATCGAGCTTCTGCCCGGCTTGAGCATCGAACCAGAAGTAGATACCTGCGCCGGGCGTGCCCGCAGCGAACGAGCGACTACCATCCACGGCCACCGGGGTGCCGGTGGACAAGGTGACGGTGGTGTCGATCGTCTGCCCATACTGCGGATCGACCACCACGCTGTACTGACCGGTGGTCGGCAGGCTGCCCAGGCCGATCGCAGTACCGGTACGCGTCGATCCGGACGTGAGCAGAGTGCCATTCGGCTGGTAGACACTGTAATAGCTGGTGCCATCCGCGGGCGTGGTCGCCTGGTTCTGCACCAGCACGGCGAGTTTGTCGCCCGCCTGCCCCTGGAAACGCAGCCGCGCATTCTGTCCGCGCCGGGCAACGGAAACGGCCAGCGGCGTGTCGCGCTGCAGGTTCAGGGGCAGATCGCTAGACAGCGTCACGTCATAGGTCGCCGCCTGATCGTCGCCCTGGCCGATCAAGAGCGCGTACTTACCTGCCGCCAGATTGGCGAGATCGAAATCGCAGCCGCCACGTTCGACATCGCAGTAACTGCTTGCCAATGTGCTGCCATCGGCCTTGTAGAGAGTAGCGACGACGCGCTGCGCGCCGGGACCGACGACCTGGATGCCGCTGATGCCCAGTCCCAGGTTCTGCCCCTGACTGGCGACGAAAGAAAAGTGCTTGTACTGCGCAGGCAACCGGGTCACGACATGCGCAGGAGCGCCGTCGATCGGCAGCGCGACGCCCGAGGACAGGATGATGTCCGCTTCCAGCGGGCTTCCTGTCCGGCTCTCGACCTGGATTGCATACTCGCCAGACGTTGGAATATTGATCAGATTGATGGCATCGCCCACCTTGATGGTCGCCGTCTTCCAGACAGCACCATCCGGCCGTAGCACGCGATACACCACATCGCGACCGGCGGGTAGTGTCGTCTGCGCCGCGACCAGCAGCATCAACGACTCGCCTGCCTGCGCCTGGAAGCGGAGCCGCGCATTCTGCCCATACCGGGCCAGCGCCAGATGCAAGGGCTGATCGCGGGTCAGCTGATCCAGCAACTCGGACGACAGCACTGCGCGGAACTTGATCGCCTGGCTCGCCGAGGTCGGTGTCGCCACCACGCTGTAGCGTCCCGCCAAGGTGTTCCTCAGCGGCAACGAACATCCGTCTTCGGCGTAGCAGATGCCGCTGTACAAGGTCGTGCCGCTCGGACTGTAGACGGCGATATTGAAGTAACTGCCCGAATTCACCGCGATGTCGGTGATCCCCAGCCCCAGATTTTGGCCGGCCTGGGTATCGATGGAGAAATGCACGCCCTGCCCTGCAGGCGTCTGGTAGCTGCCACCTGCGCCGTCCAGTTCGACATTGCCGTCCTGTCCCGTGGAGAGTTTCAACCGGGCCGACCACAACGCGCCGCCCGCCGGATCGACGAACACCCGATAGCTCCCCGTCTCCGGGAGATTGGGCAGGGCCAGAATGACGTTGCCGCTGGCCGTCACGTCCTTCCACAACGCGCCGTTCGGCCGATACACCGCATAAACCACGTCGCGGCCTGTCGGCCTGGTCGCAGCGTCAGCGACGAGCAAAGCCAGGCTCTCGCCGGCGGTCCCGGCGAACGTCAGGCGCGCATTCTGGGCATAGCGCGAGATGTTCACGGAACTCAATGCATCCCTCTGCAGGAAGCCGGCGACCTCCGTGGAGAGGGTCGCCTTGAACGCCATGCTCTGGGAGCCAGATTGCGGACTCACGGTCACGCCATAGTTGCCCGCGGCGAGGTTGAGCAGATTGAAGGCGCAGCCATTGGCGGCATAGCAGGTCGCGGTCGTGAGCGTGGAACCGTTGGGATTGGCGATCTTGACGTTGACATAGGTCCCGCTGCTCAGGTTCAGATCGCCGATGCCCAATCCCAGGTTCTGCGAGGCCGCTGCGCTGAAGCTGAAGAACACGCTTTGACCGGCGGCGGCGCTGTACTCGCCGCTGCTGCCATCCAGTTGCAGCCCACCCGCACTCCCGGTCGTCACCAGCACCTTGGCGGCCACGGTGGCGCCATAGCGCGGATCCACGAACAGTCGGTAAGTCCCGGCGATAGGCGTATTCATCGTCAGGGTGCCCGAGCCAGACACCGCCATCGACGACAACGCCGTGCCATCGGGCCGGTACACGCGGTAGTACACCACGCCGTTCGCCGGCGTCGTGGTCTGCTCCGACACCTGCAGTGCCAATGCGTCGCCGGCACCCGCCTGGAACGACAGCACTGCGTTCTGCCCGCGCCGGCCGATGCCGACCTGGCTGACCGCATCCCGCGTCAAGGAAAGCGCCAGGTCGGTGGACAGGGTCGCCTTGAAGCGCATCGTCTGCGTCGTCGTGGCAGGGGCGACCAGGACGCCATAACGTCCCGCCGCCAGTTCCGGCAGATTCACATCACAGCCGTCGTTGGCCACCTCGCAGGCGGCACCGGCCATCGGCGTGCCTGAAGGGCCATAGATCGTGACGTTGAGCGGGCCGCTTTCGTTGGACTGCAGCTCGCTGATGCCGAGCCCCAGGCTCTGCCCGGCGGTCGCGGTAAAGGTGAAGTACACGCTGTCGCCCGGCAGTTGCGTTGCGAATGCGCCGGTGGCGCCATCGATCCCACTACCGCCACCACCTGCGTCTCCGGTGCTGAGCCGCGTCTGCAACCGCACGGTTTCTCCGAATCCGGGATCCACCAGCACCTGATAGGTGCCGCTGGTCTTCGCCGTCACGTAGGTGGTACCTGCGGCGCGCACCGCCATCGAGGCAACACTGGTGCCATCAGGCGCGTAAACGCGGTAGTAAACATCGCGGCCGGCGGGCGCGGTGGTCTGGCCGGCGACTTGCAACGCGAACGCCTCGCCCGCCGCGGCCTCGAACGACAAACGCAGATTCTGGCCTCTACGCTGTGTCTCCACGACCACATCCTGGTCCTTCGGCAACGCCTGCACCAGATCCGATGAGAGCAACAGATTCAGGCGCATTGTGCGTGCGCCGCTCGTACCGGGCGTCAGCAGCACCTGATACACGCCGGTCCTGGGCGCGGCGATGTTGAGTGCGCAACCGTTGTTGGCCTGATTGCAGTACTGATAGCCCAGATTGACGCCGTCGGCGTCGAAGACCTGCGCCAAAGCTGTTCCCCACCCGCTGCCGACCGGCGACTGCTCGGTCAGCCCCAGGCCCAGCCTGCTCCCGGCCTGGGCCAGGAAGGTGTAACGCTTCGATTGCGCGGCGATCGACGTGGCGACACTGGTTTCGGCGCCGTCCAGCGCAAGCCTCCCGGCATGCTCCACTCCCATCTTCCAGCTGGCGGAGGAAGTACTGGGTGTGAGCAGCAACAGGTAGGTGCCGCCCACCTTCAACCGCGGCAGATGCAGGGTGGGCTGGTTCGCATTCACCAGTCCACTGGCGATCTCCACGTTATCGGTGCCGAACACCAGATAGTTCAACGTCGTGGACCCCAGCGACTGAAATTGCGCGCTGAGGTAATCGCCGGCCATGCCGGTGAACAGGACCGCGGCGGACCCACCCGCGTTGGCGACCGCGACGTCGACCGCGGCGGCGTCCAGGGTCAGGCGCGTGACGCTGGCGATGCCGACGGACGACACACTGCTTGGCACCACCAGCACATCCTGGCTGCTGGTGGCGCTGCCGTAGGGCGTGGTCACGGTCACCGGTCCGCTGCCGCTCCTGCCCGGCACCGGAAAGACCAGGCGCGTGCCGGTGGCGCTCGACAGCACCGCGGTCTTGCGATCCAGCTTCGCCGTGGTCTGCCCGGCGACCGGGACCAGGTTCTGTCCGTCGACGGTGATCGCCGTACCGGCGCTGGCGATCAACGGCGATATGCCGGTGATGGTCGGCTGACGGAGGTTGGCATCGACCACGAACTGCTGCGCACTGCTCGCGCTCTGTCCAGCCACGGTCACGGAGATCGGGCCGGTACTGGCGTTGGCAGGCACGAGCACGGTCAACTCGCGTGCGCTGGCAGCCACCACCGTGGCCGCCTGCCCATTGAAAGCCACGCTGTTGGAGGAAGCAGCGGTGGAAAATCCCTGCCCCTGGATCAGCACGCGATCGCCCGCCGCACCGCGCCCCGGACTGAAGCCCAGCACCGCCAGGGTTCCGCTGGAGACGCGTTCGACGGCGACGATATTGCCCATCGTGTCGTAGCGATAGCGGGCACTGGCACCGGCATCGTTGCTGACCGCGACCAGACGCCCCTGCGCGTCGTAGACGTAGGAGGTGGCACCAGACGTGCAGGCCAGAAGGGTGAGCAAAAAGGCCGCCACCGTTCTGCCCACGATGCGCCGCCAACCGCGCGCGGGCACGTGCGCCGCCCGCTTCAGCAAACCCACGACCGAGCCCATCCCTGCGCCGCGACGTTCCATGCGTTCATCCCTGAAGACTGGCCACGATGGCCTGCTGTCCGTATGCTGACCTTGCTTCGTGCATTCAGCCTGGATATAGATATCCGACAGTGGAGACAGGAGTCAACAGCGTCATGCCAAGGAACTGGCGTCATCACATCGTCATCTGCATGCGCCTGTGGTCGGCCGCCCTGGTCCTGGTGCTGACCGGGTGTGGTGGCGATCAGCACGACACGGCGGCAGCGCGGATCGCGCTTGGCCAGGCGCTGTTCCACGACATGCGGCTCAGCGCGGATGGCAAGACCAGTTGCGCAAGCTGCCATCGCGCCGAGTTGGCCTATACCGACGGTGCCGCGGTGTCCACCGGGACGGGCGGCCAACACGGCACACGCAACGCGCCCAGCCTGCTCGACAGCCGCTTCATGACCCACTTTTTCTGGGACGGACGCGCAGCGACACTGGAAGAGGCGGTCCTGCAACCATTGACCAACCCACGCGAGATGGGCCTGGCCGATCGGCAGGACGTGCTGGCCCACCTCGCCCGCGACCCGCGCTACGCGTCACTGTTGCATGCAGCCGCCGGCGAGGACGACGGCGACATCCAGGTCGTGGCAGCCGCGCTCGCCACCTACATCCGCGCCTTGCCGGCGCCGCCCACGCGCTACGAGACGTACCGGACGACGCATGGCGCGCGCGCATCGCTGAGCGAGGACGAACGCGAGGGATTGGCGCTGTTTTCCGGCAAGGCCGGCTGCGTCGATTGCCACCGGCTGGACGGCACGCCTGCGACCACGAGCGATCAGCGCTTCCATCACGCCGGCATCGGTTTCAACCAGGTCGCCGGCAACGTCGCCGCCCTGCTCGACGTACTGGAGCGACAGAAGCGCGAAGGCAGGAGCCTGGGCGATTCCATCCTCTCCGACGTTCGAGTGGCGGAACTGGGCCGCTTTGCGGTGACGCGGGCGCCGCAGGATCTGGGCGCCTTCCGCACCCCGTCGCTACGGACGGTCGCCGATACTGCGCCCTATATGCACGACGGCAGCATCGCCGATCTGCCGGCGGCGGTGGAACATGAGGTCTACTATCGCAACCTCGCCCGCAATCGACCGATCAGTCTGACCGCGGAGGAGAAGCACAAGCTGGTGCTGTTCCTGCAGGCGCTGTCCAGTACGGGCGCCGCGCCGCGCTAGGAGCCCGTACGCGGCGCGCTGTTCGCCGGCTCCATCACATCGACGTCCTGCTGCGAGGCGAGCTTGCCATCGAGCGTCACCTCCAGCATGTAACGCCCCGGAGGCCAGCCGGCCGCGTTGTCGAAACGCAGCGACTGGAGCTGATCGGAGCGGGTCATGGCGCGCTCCACCAGCCCGACCTGGCGACCATCGCGCAGGTCCAGCAAGCGCGCTTTCAGGACCTGTCCCTGGGCAGCGCCGCGCAGGGCCACGTTGACCAGGATCGGCGCATCGCTGGTCTGCGGCACAGGCCTTCCGTCGCGCATGGCGCCGATCCGGACCTCGACGACGTGCAGCGGTTGCGACGCCGTGGCCGGGTTCTGCTCCGGTGCCTGCCGCTGGCACGCCCCCAGGCTCAGCACCGCCGGCAACAACATCCAACACACCATCCTTTTCGCGTTCATCATCCCTGCTTCCTTCCTGGACCGGAGATTGCCATTGCGATGCACGCCCGCAGGCCGCATCGTTCCTCGCGAACGCACGGTGGCGAACGGCCCCGTGCGCTTCGCTTCGCGTCAGCCCTGCAACCGCCCCAGCACCGCGCGCGTCACCGGGTCGGCGATCTCGGTGGACTGGCCCTGCAGCGCCGGCAGCAGCTGGCTCGCCAGCTGCTTGCCCAGTTCCACGCCGAACTGGTCGAAGGCGTTGATGCCCCAGACCACCGACTGCACGTACACGCTGTGCTCGTACATCGCGATCAGCGCGCCCAGCGCCTGCGGGGTCAGCGCGTCGAGCAGGATCAGCGTGCTCGGGCGGCCGCCCGGGTAGTCGCGGGCCGGATCGTCGCTGCCCTGCCCGTTCGCCAGCGCTTCGGTCTGCGCCAGCAGGTTGGCCAGCAGCGCCTGGTGGTTGACGGTGTACGGGTCGTCGTTGCGGATGCAGCCGATGAAGTCGGCCGGGACGATGCTGGTGCCCTGGTGCAGCGCCTGGAAGAAGCTGTGCTGCACGTCGGTGCCGGCGCCGCCCCACCACACCGGCACGGTGTCGGCCTCGACCGGGCTGCCGTCCAGGCGCACGCGCTTGCCCAGGCTCTCCATCACCAGCTGCTGCAGGTAGGCCGGCAGCAGCGCCAGGCGCTGGTCGTAGGTCATCACCGCCTGCGTCGCGTAGCCGAGCAGGTTGCGGTTCCACAGCGTGGTCAGGCCATGCAGCACGGCCACGTTGCGCTCCAGCGGCACGTTCAGGGCGTGGTCGTCGAACTGCGCAGCGCCTTCCAGCAGCTGTTCGAAGGCGTCGGCGCCGATCGCCAGCGCGATCGGGAAGCCCACCGCCGACCACAGCGAATAGCGGCCACCCACCCAGTCCCACATCGGCAGCACGCGGCCGGCGGCGATGTCGAAGGCCTTGGCGGCGCGCTCGGGGTTGGCGCTGACCGCGTACAGGCGCTCGCTGCCGCCCAGCCAGTCGCGCAGGATCTGGCCGTTGAGCAGGGTTTCCTGGGTACCGAAGGTCTTGGAGATCAGCACGCCGGCGGTACGCGCCGGATCCAGCGTGGCCAGGGTGCGCTGCATCGCCGCGCCGTCCACGTTGGAGACGAAGTGCACGCGGAAGCGCGCGCCGGTGATCGGACGCAGCGCGTCGGCAACCAGGCGCGGGCCGAGATCGGAGCCGCCGATGCCGACGCTGACGATGTCGGTGACCTCGGTCTGCGCCAGGGCGTCGATCAGCGCGCGCATGCGCTGCTGCACCTCGCGCGCGCTGGCGTGGGCCTGGCTGGCCACAGGTGCGTCGGTGAGGTTGCCGCGCAGCGCGGTGTGCAGCGCGGCGCGGCCTTCGGTGACATTGACCGTCTCGCCACGGAACAGGCGCTGGAAGGCGCCGGCCAGGTCGTGTTCGGCAGCCAGCGCCAGCAGCGCGTCGAGCGCGGCGCGGTCGTATTTCTGCCGGGCGAAATTGAAGTACAGCGGTCCGACCTGCAACGCCAACGTCTCGGCACGGCCGGGTTCGGCCGCCAGCAGGTCGGGAAGGCGCGCCCCGCGCAGGCGCTGGGCGTGGGAATGCAGTGCGTCGAAACCGGTGGACTGTGTCATGCGGCCTGCTTTGGGATGGTGGTGTTGGTGTGGGTGATCTTGTTGGCGCCGTCCACGTAGACCAGGGTCGGCTGGAAACGCGCAGCTTCCTCTTCGCTCATGCCGGCGAAGGCAGCAATGATGATCAGGTCGCCGACCTGCACGTGGCGCGCGGCGCCGCCGTTGAGCGAGATGATGCCGCTGCCCTCGTCGGCGCGGATCGCGTAGGTGCTGAAGCGCGCGCCGTTGGTGACGTCCCAGATGTGCACCTGCTCGAATTCGCGGATGCCGGTCGCGTCCAGCAGCAGCCCGTCGATGGCGATCGAGCCTTCGTAGTTCAGCTCGGAATGGGTGACGGTGGCGCGGTGGATCTTGGTCTTCAACAGGCTCAGTTGCATGGCACGGGACTGCGGTCAGGAAAGACGCGCAGTTTAGCAGCCGAGGGTTAGATGGCGGTGGTGAGGGGCGGCCTCAAACCGTCGCAGGAGCGGCTTCAGCCGCGACCGGCGATCGCGGGAAAGCCCGGTCGCGGCTGAAGCCGCGCCTACGACGACGGTACCGCGGCCTGCCGCGCTCAGAATTCCAGGTTGTCGATCAGGCGGGTGCGGCCCAGGCGCGCGGCGATCAGCGCCACGCGCGGGCCGGTGCCATCCTGCGGCTCGCTCAGGTCGGGCGTGCGCAGCACGCTGTAGTCGACCTCGAAACCGGCCGCCTGCAGCTGCGCGGTCGCCGCCGCCTCCACCTCGGCGCGCGGGCGCCCAGCCAGGTGGGCCTCGCGCATCGCCCGCAGGGTGCGGTGGATCTGCGCCGCGCGCGGCCGCTCCTCCGCCGACAGGTACTGGTTGCGCGAACTCATCGCCAGGCCGTCGGCCTCGCGTACGATGCCGCCGCCCAGGATCTCGATCGGGAACGCCAGGTCGGCGACCATCTGCCGGATCACCGCCAGTTGCTGGTAGTCCTTCTTGCCGAACGCGGCCAGGTCCGGCTGCACCTGGTTGAACAGGCGCGCGACCACGGTGCAGACGCCGTCGAAATGGCCGGGCCGGCAGGCGCCTTCCAGCACCTCGCTGACGCCCGGGGTGTGCATGCGCAGCGCCAGCTCCACGCCCAGCGGATACATGCTTTCCACCGTCGGCAGCCACAGCACGTCGCAGCCGGCGCCCTCCAGGCCGCTGGTGTCGGCTTCCGGGGTGCGCGGGTAGCGGGTGAAGTCCTCGTTCGGGCCGAACTGGGTCGGATTGACGAAGACGCTGGAGACCACGCGGTCGGCGTACTGCCGCGCCAGCATCACCAGCGAGAAATGCCCGGCGTGCAGGTTGCCCATGGTCGGCACGAAGGCCACGCGCAGGCCCTGCCGCTTCCAGCCGGAAACGATGGCGCGCAGTCGCGCCAGGTCGGTGACGGTCTCGATCATTTGGCGTAGGCGTGTTCGGCGTCGGGGAAGGTGCCGGCGCGGACCGCGTCGGCGTAGGCGCGGGCGGCACCGGCGATGGAACCGCCTTCGGCCAGGAAATCCTTGACGAAGCGCGGGCGGCGGTGGCCGCTGTCCAGGCCGAGGAAGTCGTGCATCACCAGCACCTGGCCGTCGCACTCGGGGCCGGCGCCGATGCCGATGGTGGGGATGTCGATCTCGGCGGTGATGCGCGCGGCCAGCGGCGACGGCACGCATTCCAGCACCAGCAGCGCGGCGCCGGCCGCGGCGACCGCCTTGGCGTCGGCGAGCAGTTTGGCCGCGGCAGCCTCTTCGCGGCCCTGGATCTTGTAGCCGCCGAAGGTCAGCACCGACTGCGGGGTCAGGCCCAGATGCGAGCACACCGGGATGTCGCGTTCGCTGAGGAAGCGGATCACCTCCAGCTTGTGCCCGGCGCCCTCGAGCTTGACCATCTCCGCACCGGCCTGCAGCAACCGGGTCGACGCGTCCAAGGCGCGCTCGGGGGTGGCATCGGACTGGAACGGCAGGTCGGCCACCAGCAGCGCGCGTTGCAGCACACGCGCCACCGCGGCGGTGTGGTAGGCGATGTCGTCCACGCTCACCGGCAGGGTCGAATCGTGGCCCTGCACCACCATGCCCAGCGAATCGCCGATCAGGATCAGGTCCACGCCGTTGGCGTCGAAGGTTCGCGCGAAGCCGGCGTCGTAGGCGGTCAGCATCACCAGCTTCTGCTGGCGGCGCTTGGCCTCGGCCAGGGCGGGAACGGTCCAGGGCTTGCTGTCGGCGTGACTGCTCATAAGCTCATGTGCTGCGGTAATGAGCCGAGCATTATCTACCGATTGGCACGATCCCGCCGGTTTCGATGCGGTCGCGTGCGTCACGCACCGTTCCATGGCCCGGAATGACCGCGTCGGCGGCGATCTCGGCCAGCGGCAGCAGCACGAACGCACGCTGGTGCAGGAACGGGTGCGGCACCTGCAACCCCGGCAGGTCGATCACCGCCTCGGCATACAGCAGCAGGTCCAGGTCCAGCGTACGCGGGCCCCAACGTTCGCCGGGCAGGCGCTGGCGGCCGTGGCGCTGTTCCAGGTCCAGCAGCGCCTGCAGCAGCTCCGGCGCCGGCAGCGTGGTGCTCACCAGCGCCGCGGCATTGATGAAGTCCGGCTGGTCCTCGCGGCCCCAGGCCGGGCTGCGGTACAACTGCGAAGCACGCAGCAGGCGGGTCTGCGGCAGCGTGTCGAGCGCGGCCAGGGCCGCGCGCAGGGTCGCCGCGGCGTCGCCAAGGTTGCCGCCCAGGCCGATGCAGGCCCGGACCGGCGCCGGTGTCGCGGCGCTCACTCGACGGGCGTAGCGGCGTCCGGGCGGCGGCGCCGGCGCCGGCGGCGCTTGGGGGTCTCTTCGCTGTCGGCCGGCGGCGCGAACGCCAGCTCGTCGCCGGCGTAGTCCACCTCCGGATCGAAGCCGCGCGGCGGCGGCGCGTAGCCGGGCTGCTGCTGCAGTTCGCGCCAGTAGGCGATGTCGGCCGCATGCTCGTCCGACGCGGACTGGCGCACGATCAGGAAATCGAACGCAGCGCGGAAGCGCGGATGCGACAGCGTGCGCACTACCCGCTTGCGCTGGCGCGAGGTGAAGCGCGACTGCAGCAGCCAGATCTCCTGCATCGGCAGCGAGAAACGCCGCGGCAGCGCCACGGTGCTGAGTTGGTGCAAGGTCACCCGGTCGGCGGCGCGGCGTTGCGCCTCCTCCATCTGCATGCCCTGTTTCTGCAGGGTCATCAACGCGCGGCAGTAGGCCGGCCACAGCAGCAGCGCGAACAGGAACGCCGGCGACACCGGCTCGTCGTTGGCGACGCGGTTGTCGGTGTTGCGCAGGCCTTCGATCAGCATCCGCCGCAGCGCGCCGCTGCGGTTGGAGCGCAGCGCCGCCGCGCTCTCCGGGAACAGCGCGGCGAGCAGGCCGTGCCGCTCCAGGCCCTCGAAGCTGGCCACGCCATGGCCGGACAGGAACAGCTTGAGCACTTCCTCGAACAGCCGCGCCGGCGCGGCCTCGGCCAGCAGCCCGGCCAAGCGCGGGATCGGCTCGGCGGTACCGGCCTCGATCTCGAAATCGAGCTTGGCCGCCAGGCGCACCGCACGCAGCATGCGCACCGGGTCTTCGCGGTAGCGCTGCTCGGGATCGCCGATCAGCTTCATCAGCCGCGCCTGCACATCCTCGAAGCCGCCGACGTAGTCCCGCACCGAGAAGTCCTCGATAGCGTAGTACAAGGCGTTGCAGGTGAAGTCGCGGCGCACCGCATCGTCCTCGATGCTGCCGTAGACGTTGTCGCGGACCAGGCGGCCGTTGTCCACCTCGCGGTCGCCGCTGCCGTCGTCGACATTGGCTCGGAAGGTGGCGACCTCGATGATCTCGCGGCCGTAGACCACGTGCGCCAGGCGGAAGCGGCGGCCGATCAGGCGGCAGTTGCGGAACAGCTGCTTGACCTGCTCGGGGGTGGCGTCGGTGGCGACGTCGAAGTCCTTGGGCTGGACCTGGACCAGCAGGTCGCGGACCGCGCCGCCGACCAGGTAGGCGCCGAAGCCGGCCTCGCGCAGCCGGTACAGCACGCGCAGGGCGTTGGGGCTGATGTCCTTGCGCGAAATGGGGTGCTGGTCGCGCGGGATCGCGCGCAGGGTGAATGGCGATGGAACTGGCGGATTGATGATGGCGCTTCCGTATCGGGTTGCGGGATTGCCGAAGGGCGGCGAGACCCATATACTAGCGCGCTGCAATCGACGCGACCAACGCTCCCTTCGTCTAGTGGTTAGGACGTGGCCCTCTCAAGGCTAAAACAGGGGTTCGAGTCCCCTAGGGAGCGCCATCCTCGCCTCGGCTGCAGCGCGACATAGCAAAAACCCCGCCTTGGCGGGGTTTTTTGCGTTTGGGCACCGGCCACGGCCCGTCGCGTCTCACTCCTGGTTGCGCGGGTGTCGATCGCCATCGGCCAGACGGCTGCAGACGCCGGCACGCCGATCCAAGCCTACCCGGAACGCCGAGGCGGCCCGGGCGACGTGCGCGATCCGGTCGGCATCAGTGCGCACGTACCGACCACCCGCAGGCCGCGGTCAGGCCTGCGCCAAGTCAGGGGCGGCCTCCCCGGCCATGACCGCCACCGGCGCCGATGCGGTCTCCGCCACCGCATCGTGCGCATGCAGGCTCTCCAGATGCCGCACCTGTACCTGCACCTCGGCGTAGCGCGCACCCAGCGCCTGCTGCAAGCGGCGCGCGGCGTCCTCCACGTACATCAGGTTTTCGCCGTTGCGGCGCGCGAACGCCTGTTCGTCGGCACGGCGCACCGCCGCCTGCACCGGCGTGGCCAGGGCCTGCTCGGCGAGCGCGATCACGCCCTCCGCGTCGAAGCGCACCGCGCGCGCCGACACGCCGACCCGCACCGAGGCCACGCTGCGCTGGCTATGCGGGGTGGCGTGACTGCCGTGCCGGAGCAGCCAGTCCGCCACCGCCTCCCGCGATAGCGAGGCCTGTTCCGGGTGCTGCTGCACGAAGGCCTCGCTGAGCAGTTGCCGCGCCAGCGCCGCCGAACACGGGCAGGTCGAGGAATACAGCAGATCCACGCCGAGTCCGAGCCGGACCACGCCACCACGCAGCTCGGCGTCGATCCGCAGCGGATACGCCCGCCATCCGGCCAGCCCCGGGCTGCGCAGTGCCGGGCTGCGACGCAGCAGTTCCAGGCGTAGCGACACCCGCGCCGCGGTCGAGGCGCAGTCGGCATGGCTATGCACCATCGCCCGCAGCAACTGCGACAGCCGCGACGGCGACAGCGGCTGCTGCGCGCACTCGTCGAGCAGGCGGTACAGCCGCGACATATGAATGCCCTTGACCTGCGCCGACGGCAGGTCGACGGCGAGCGCGGCCTGCGCCGGCACGTGAGCGGGCATCGCGCCCTGGCCCGCCTCCAGGCAGATCGGCAGCGCGATGCCGTCCATGCCCACCCAGTTCAGGGGAGCGGCGATCTGCGAAGGTTCGTCGGCGGCGACATCGGGCAACGGCGGGGAGATCTGCAGGTTCATCGGATCGACGGGAGCGGCAAGGGAGCGAGGGACGGCGAGGAAGTCAAAGTAGCAATTGTTATAAAGTAACACATGAAGCATGCACCCACGGGACCACCCATCTCACACCTCAGCCGTTGGGGTACCCAGCACCATCGCCGGGAGGAATCAATGAACGTCTATGGGCTGCGCGGACCTGCCAGCAAGGATTCGCCCGGCCCCTCATCCGCACCCGCGGCGCACCTTCCCCCGAAAAGGGAGCATGGTCCCGGCGGGAGAAGGGAAAGTCCAAAGCCCCTCTCCCACCGGGAGAGGGGTTGGGGTGAGGGTACGACACGCGCAGCGCCACCACCGATCCGGCAATACCTTCAGCCGCTCGGCTACAGACACACCGATCCAACGATGGCACGCGCGTGCGCCTCAGCCTCAGCCCTGCATCTGTTCCAGTTCCTTGCCCTTGGTCTCGTACACGTAGCGCAGCACGAAGAACACCGACAGGAACGCGGCGACGGTGTAGATGCCGTAGGCGCCGGCCAGGCCGATGCTGCCGAGCAGGACCGGGAAGGTCACGGTGATGGCGAAGTTGGACATCCACTGCGCCGCGCCGGCCACCGCCAGGCCGGAGCCGCGGATCTGGTTGGGGAACATCTCGCCCAGCATCACCCACATCACCGGGCCCCAGGACATGTTGAAGAAGACCACGTAGACGTTGGCGGCGATCAACGCCAGCCGGCCCATGCCCGGCGACAGCGCCAGCTTGCCGGCCGCATCCAGCGAGGCGCTGGCGAAGGCGATGGTGACCAGCGCCAGCGACACCGCCATGCCGGCCGAGCCGATCCACAACAGCGGCTTGCGCCCGACCCGGTCGATCAACACCACGGTGATCAGGCAGGCACCGATGCTCAACGCACCGGACAGCACGTTGATCAACAACGCATCGCTCTCGGAGAAACCCACCGCCTGCCACAGCACCGCGCCGTAGTAGAACACCACGTTGATGCCGACCAGTTGCTGGAAGGTGGCCAGGCCGATGCCGATCCACACGATCGGGCGGATCTTGCCGGTGACCTTGCTGACCAGGTCCGACAGCCGCGGCGTGTGCTGGTCGGCCGACAGCGAGGCGGAGATTTCGGTCAGCTTGGTCTGCGCCGTGTTGGCGCCGTACAGCCGGGTCAGCACCGCCAGCGCCTGCTCGCGGCGACCCTGCACCACCAGGAAGCGCGGGCTCTCCGGAATCGCCAGCAACAGCAGCAGGAACGCGGTGGACGGCAGCGCCTGCATCCAGAACATCCAGCGCCAGGCCGGCTGGCCCAGCCACAGCGCCTCGGTGGACGCGCCGGCGGCCTTGGCCAGCAGATAGTTGCTGAGGAAGGCGCAGAACAACCCGCCGATGATGGCGATCTGCTGCACCGTGGCCAGGCGCCCGCGGTAGCGCGCCGAGGCGACCTCGGCGATGTAGGCCGGCGACATCACGCTGGCCGCGCCCACCGCGAAACCGCCCATCATCCGCGCCAGCACGAACACCGCCGAGTTGTGCGCCGCGCCGGCGCCCAACGCCGACAGCAGGAACAGCGCCGCCGAGACGATCAGCACCGTGCGCCGGCCCCAGCGATCGGCCAGCGAACCGGCCAGGAACGCACCGATCGCGCAGCCCAGCAGCATCGAGGCGACCTCGAAGCCAGTGCCGGCGGAACTGGACTGGAAGGTCTGCTTGAGGCCATCGACGGTACCGTTGATGACGCCGCTGTCGAAACCGAACAGGAAGCCGCCGATGGTGGCGACGCAACTGATCAGGATGATGAGGCGGGTGTTCTCGCCGGCGTCGGCGTGGCGATCGATCGGAACACTGGACATGGGTTCACCTGGTGGCGTGCAAGAGGGAGACGGCCGGCGCGCGGGAGCAGCATGCGCGGCGGCGGCACCGGGCCGCCGCCGCACACCGGTTCAGCGCAGCAGGTACTGGTTGATCAGGTTCTCGTAGGCTTCCTGGCGGCCGCTGCGCTGGGTCGGCTCGCCGGCCTGCGCGGCATGCGTGGCGAGGTCGGCCAGCGTGCTGTTGCCGGCGGCGAAGGCCGCACCGGCACCGCTGTCGAAGCTGGCGTAGCGCTCGCGGCGCCACTGCTCCAGCGGCGAGGCGGTGAGCAGCGCGTGGGCGACTTCCAGGCCGCGCGCGAACGCGTCCATACCGCCGATGTGGGCGATGAACAGGTCCTGCGGATCGGACGACTCGCGGCGCACCTTGGCGTCGAAGTTGAGCCCGCCCGGGGCCAGCCCGCCCTGCCGCAGCACCACCAGCATCGCGCCCACGGTGTCGTAGAGATCGACCGGGAACTGGTCGGTGTCCCAGCCGTTCTGCGGATTGCCGCGGTTGGCGTCGATGCTGCCGAGCAGGCCGGCGTCGCTGGCCACCTGCAGGTCGTGCTCGAAGCTGTGCCCGGACAGGGTGGCGTGATTGGCCTCGATGTTGAGCTTGAAATCCTTGTCCAGCCCATGCTGGCGCAGGAAGCCGACCACAGTGGCGCTGTCGAAGTCGTACTGGTGCTTCATCGGCTCCATCGGCTTGGGCTCGATCAGGAAATTGCCCTTGAAGCCGATGCTGCGCCCATAGTCGCGGGCCAGGGTCAGGAATCGCGCCAGGTGCTCCTGCTCGCGTCGCATCTGCGTGTTGTGCAGGCAGGCGTAGCCTTCGCGGCCGCCCCAGAACACGTAGTTCTCGCCGCCCAGTTCCACCGTCGCCTCCAGCGCGGCCTTGACCTGCACCGCCGCGCGCGCGACCACGTCGAAGTCCGGGTTGGTCGCCGCACCGTTCATGTAGCGCGGGTGCGAGAACAGGTTGGCGGTGCCCCACAGCAGCTTGACCCCGGTGTCGGCCTGGCGCTGCCTGGCGATGCCGACCATGTGCTTGAGGTTCTTTTCGTACTGGCCGACGTCCTCGGCGTCCGGCGCAAGGTCCACGTCGTGGAAGCAGTAGTACGGCACGCCGAGCTTGGTGAAGAACTCGAACGCCGCATCGGCCTTGGCCTCGGCGCGGCCCAGCGCATCGCTGCCGGCGTCCCAGGGATAGGCGCGGGTGCCGGGGCCGAACGGATCGGCGCCGTTGCCGCAGAAGCTGTGCCAGTAGGCCACGGCGAAGCGCAGGTGCTCGGCCATGGTCTTGTCGCCGATGCGCTTGCCGGCGTCGTAGACCTTGAACGCCAGCAGGTTATCCGAGGCCTTGCCTTCGAACGGGATGCGGCCGATGCCCGGGAAAAACTCCTTGGCGCCGGTGTAGACGGAAGTACTCATCACGAAGTCCTGGTGCGTTGCGGGGGAAAGGGAATCACGCGGCGTACAGCGGGCCGATGGCCTGCAGATGCCGCTGGAAGCTCTGGTAGTGCGCCTGGTACTGCGCGCCGCACTGCGCGTCCGGCTGCGCCGAGCGCGTCGCGTCGTCCTGCTGGTGCTGCAGCACCACCTCGGCCAGGCTGGCGCGGTCGCCCTGCGCCCAGCCGTCGGCCCACAGCGCCTGCAGCGCGGCGCCGAATGCCGCGCCCTCGGCCTGCGCCGGCACGTGCACCGGCAAGCCGAACAGATCGGCGATGAGCTGGCGCCAGCCGGCGCTGTTGCTGCCGCCGCCGGTGAGGGAGATCGCATCGAACTGCAGCCCGGCATCGACGAAGGCGTCGAAGCCGTTGCGCAGGCTGTAGCTGGCGCCCTCCATCGCCGCGCGATAAAAATGCGCCGGCGTGGTGTTGTGCAGGTCCATGCCGGTCAGGCAGCCGCGCGCGGCCGGCAGGTTCGGGGTGCGTTCGCCGTTGAAGAACGGCAGCAGCACCAGTCCGTCGGCGCCGGGCGCCGTGGCCGCGAGCAAGGCCTCGCCCTGCCCGGTCTTGATGCCGAACAGACGCGCGATGGTCTCGGTGGCCACCGTGCAGTTCATGGTGCAGATCAGCGGCAACCAGCCGCCGCTGGAAGAGCAGAACGCGGCCCAGCGTGCGTCCGGGTCGACCACCGGGCGCTCGGCGTAGGCGAACAGGGTGCCCGAGGTGCCCAGGCTCATGCTCAGGCGTCCCGGCACCACGTTGCCGGTGCCGATCGCCGCCATCATGTTGTCGCCGCCGCCGGTGGCCACGCGGACCTCGCGCGGCAGGCCCAGCGTCTGCGCCGCGGCGGCGGAGAGAAGGAAACTGGTCTCGGTCGGCACCAGCGGCGGCAGCGCCGCGGCCAGGTCGCGCTGCGGATCGATCGCCTGCAGCAGCGGCGCCGACCATTGCCGGGTGCGCACGTCCAGCCAGCCGCTGCCGGAGGCGTCGCCGACTTCGGCGTAGCACTCGCCGGTGAGCCAGAAATTGACGTAGTCGTGCGGCAGCAGCACCGTCGTCATCGCCGCGTAGGCATCGGGACGATGCTTGCGCGTCCATGGCAGCTTGGAGGCGGTGTAGCCGGCCAGGATCGGATTGCCGGCCAGTTCCACGCAGCGCTGCGCGCCGCCGACCGCCTCCATGATCTCTTCGCACTCGCGCTGGCTGCTGGTGTCGCACCACAGCTTCACCGGCGCGGTGACCTGGCCCTGCGCGTCCAGCGGCACGAAGCCGTGCTGCTGCCCGGACACCGCGATGGCCCGCACCTGCGCACGCTGTTGGGCGCTGAGTGCGGCGAAACAGGCGACGATGCCGTCGATCCACCACTGCGCCTGCTGCTCGCGGGTGCCGTCGTCGCGGCTGATCAGGTCCAGCGCGTGGCCGTGGGTGGCCACCACCTGCTGGCTGTCGGCATCGTAGGCGAGCAGCTTGACGCTCTGCGTGCCCACGTCCAGGCCGATGTACAGACTCATTGCCCTACCCGCCACATCGTGCACACACCCAGTTCCATCATCGCTCCAGAAGAAAGGCCGGCGTGCGGGGACCACTCGCCGTGTCGCCGAGTGTAGTGCGCACTGCACGCATCACGCAGCGGCGCATGATGACGCCGGGTGCCGCGCGCTGCCAGCGCGTCCCGGGCGATGGCGTACGCACGCACCGGTTCCAGCCGCTCTGCAGCCAATTCACGGTCAACGCATGCAGAAGCAGGACAAGGATCGAGCCAACGGATGTCATTGCATGCAGGGACGGCCCGTCGCATGCGCGACACGATGACGACTGGCGCGGTCTCGACTCTGCGCAGGAGGTGTCTACACACGGCACCATCTTGGTGCACCGCATCAAACCTGCGCGCAAGGCGTGAGCACGTTGCAGCGGAGCGCATTCGATGCATCCCTTCTCCCCCTGGACCATGGCCCTCTTCGGGGAAGTACCCCAGGGAGCGGATGAAGCCCTGCGCTCCGTACCCTCACCCCAACCCCTCTCCCGAGGGGAGAGGGGCTTAAGCGCGCCGCTGCCGCTTCTTTGCCGTCACCTGGGTCGTACCGTCGCTTGCGAACTCGCCTTCCTTCTCCCGTCGGGACCATGGCCCCCTTTTTTGGGGGAAGGTGCCCCGCAGGGGCGGATGAGGGTACGGGCGTAGCGCGCATGTTTCGCTGCATCGCGCCCCAGTCGGCACGCCATGACCGCCAGCACGCGGCAACTGACATTGGCGACATCTCGCGCCAGGCTCATCCAGCCCGCGCCTCGACGGCATGGCCGGTCCGCTTGCGCGGCACCTCCAGGGGTTGGCCGCGGTACTCCACGCTGGCGTCGGCCGCGGGTTCGAGTGCGCCGGCATCGTCGCGTGGGCCATCGACGAAGCGCACATGGATGGTGCGCCGGTCCTGCATGCCCGGCCAGCGCCCCTCGCGCGCGCCGATGCGCAGCACGCCGCTGGCCTGGTCCCACTGCAGCGGGATGCGGCTGAACTCGCCCTGCTCGTAGCCGTAGCCGGTGCCGTCGTCCTCGTACAGCGAGAAGCGGCCGTCGGCGCCGGTATAGACCACCACGGTCAGCGGTGCATCCGGGATCTGGTCGACGTACTGCTGCACGCGGGTCATCGGCACGATGGCGCCGGCGCGCACGAACAGCGGTATGCGCTGCAGCGGCGCGGCGGCGTCGATGGTCTGGCCGCCGGCGTGGCGCGCGCCACTGTTGAAGTCGATCCAGTCGGTGCCCGCCGGCAGGTAGACCTGGCGCGAGGTCGCACCGAAGCGGGTCACCGGCGCGACCAGGAACGCCGGGCCGAACAGGTACTCGTCGTCGATGTCGGCGACCTTGGGGTCGTGCGGGAAGTCCATCGGCAGGCCGCGCATCATCACCCCGTCGTGGTGATAGGTGTCGCCGGCGAGCGTGTAGATGTAGGGCAGCAGCGCGTAGCGCAGGCGGCTGTAGTAGGCCATGCTGGCGTAGTACGGCGTGCCTTCCGGCGCGATGTTCCAGATCTCGCGGTACGGAAACTGGCCGTGCGAACGGAACAGCGGCACGAAGGCGCCGAACTGGAACCAGCGCGTGTTGAGTTCGCGCCACTCGGGCATGTGCGCCGGGTCCTGGCGTTCGTAGCGCTTCTCCACGGCGAAGCCGCCGATGTCGAAGGTCCAGTTCGGCAGGCCCGACATCGACAGATTGACGCCGGCGGAGATCTGCTCGCGCATGTCCTCCCAGCGCGAGGCGATATCGCCGCTCCACACCGCCACGGCATTGCGCTGGATGCCGGCGTAGCCCTTGCGCGAGAGGATGAACACGCGCTTGCCGTCGGCGGCGCGGTCGCCGGCATAGACGCCGTGGGTGTGCGGCAGCGGATAGGAATTAAAGAACTCGGTGGACGGCCCCAGCGCGGTCGGGGTGGTGCGCGCCTTGCGCTCGGCGATGTCCAGGTTGGAGTGCACGTCGGGTTCGTCGGCATCCAGCCACCAGGCATCGATGCCCTTGCGGTTGAGTGTTTCGTCGATCTGCCGCCAGTAGATCGCCTGCGCATCGGCCGCGTACGGATCGTAGAAGGCGTTGGTGTAGCCCTTGCCGATCCAGTCCAGTTCGCCCACCTCGACATTGCGCCGGTAGATGTGCCCGGCCGCGTCCAGTTCCTTGTAGTGGTCCGTGCTCGGGTAGAACTTCGGCCAGACCGAGATCATCAGCTGCGCGTGGCTGGCGTGCACCGCCTTGACCATGCCGTCCGGATCCGGAAAGCGCGCGCGGTCGAAAGCGTGCGAGCCCCAGGCGTTCTCCGGCCAGTACGACCAGTCGAGCACGATGTTGTCGATCGGCAACTGCCGCCGGCGGTACTCGGCCAGCACGCCGAGCAGTTCGTCCTGGGTCTTGTAGCGCTCGCGGCTCTGCCAGAAGCCGTAGGCCCACTTCGGCAGCAACACGGCCTTGCCGGTGAGCGTGCGGTAGCCGGCGATGACCTGGTCGGCGTTGTCGCCGGCGACGACGTAGTAGTCGATCATCTGCCCCGCTTCCGACCATAGCGACAGGTCGCCGGTTTCGGCCGCCGGCAGCGGGTCGCGATGCAGCAGCGCGATGTAGCTGGGATCGATCAGGTCCCACTCGACCTTGAGGGAATGCCTCTGGCCGGGCTGCAACTGCAGCGCGAACTCGTGGTGCCAGGGGTTCCAGTTCTGCCGCCAGCGGTCGACCAGCAGCTTGCCGTCGACCCACAGCCTGGCGTACTCGCTGGCGTAGAGCGAGAAAGTATGCGTGCCGCTGCGTTCGGCCTCGATCTGGCCTTCCCAGCGCACCTGGATGCGACGCTTGTCGCCGGGCTTGGCCGCGGCGGGGAATTTCGCCAGGTCCTTGATGTACTGATAGTCGATGTCGGCTTCGCGACGCTCCAGCACCGGCTTGCCGTCGATCGCGTAATGCGCGGTGAGCGCACCAGGCTTGCCCTGCGCGTCGTACAGGCGCAGCGTCGCCGGCAGCGGCTGCAGCCCGCGCGGATCGCCGAAGCGGGTGATCGCGTTGTTGTCCCACAGGATCCCGTAGTTGCGACTGGAGACCAGAAACGGCACCGCCATGTCGAGATTGCTCTGCAGCAGTTCGATGTCGTGGCCCTTCTGGTTCATCCAGCCCTGCTGGTGCTGGCCGAACCCGTAGAAGGCCTCGTCGGGCGGCGAGACGAAGCGCTGGCGCACGCTCAGGTAGTGGCGGCCCTCGACCTGCAACGGCGCGAAGCTGCGCCCGCCCGCCACTTCCGCCAGCAGCGGCGTGCCCTGCGCATCGCTGAAGCCGACATGGCCGTCGACGGTGGAGACCTGCGCGGTCATCCGCGCGGTCTTGAGCTGCACCGTGTCGCCGTGTTGCTCCAGCGTAAAGCCGGTGTCGCCCTGCACCGGCACCCGCATCAGGCTGGGTGTGCGCTGGAATGCGCCGGTCGGATCGGCACTGACCCGGACGATGCCGCGGTCGATCACCTGCAGGCGTACCGGCGCGGCGCCCTTGCCGCTGGGATGCACGGTGACGCCATCGGCATCGCGGGTCACCTGCTGCGCGGCGGCGGACGCGGCGACCGCGAGCAACGCCAGCGCCAACAGGCGTGGCAACGAAGGCGGCAGGCAACGGTTGGCGTGGTGCATGGTCACTCCCTTGGAAAGTCACGCGGCATGGCGCGTCTGGCGCCGCCGCATGGTCAATAAGTCGCCAGGGTGACGCGCAGCAATTGCGGCACGTCGGAAAAGTTGAGTCCGTAATCGGTCTGGTCGCCGTTCCAGTTGCGCCGGAACCGCCACTGCTCGCCGTCGTACACACCCTCCTCCACCCGGTCGTAGAGCATGTTGGCGGTCGTGGCGCTGGCCGGATGCAGGGTCACCCGCGCATGCTGGGCGGTGATCAGGAAGGTATCCGGGCCGAGTTCGGCGATCAGCGCCGCGCCGATCGGCGCGGGATTGCCGGGCGGCTCGCCCTGGAACCAGAACTGCGGCACGCCGTAGGTGACGGTGGCGCTCCAGCGCGCGTTGAGCGGCAGTTCCTGCACCGCATGGCCCGGCGCCTCGGCGGTGCCGTGCAGCTTGCCGGCGGCCGCGGCGCGGGCGAACACGCGCATGCCCATGCCCACCGCGCGATAGCCCAGCGCGAACGGCGCCAGCGCCTGCGCATCCACGCGCTTGGCACCGAGCGGATCGTTGGAATAGCCGCTGTAGTCGATGCCGAAGGTCGACCAGCCGATGCCGTCGTGGCCCAGCGCCGGATACAGGTAGCGCGCGTACTCGGGGCGGTTGCCGGTCTCGGCGACGAACAGCGCGTTGTCGGGGCGCGCGTAGCGCTGCAGCACCGTGGTGTACAGCGGGTACTCGGGCATGTAGATGTCCGGCGCCAGCAGGTCGATGTGCGGTGCCGCCGCCTTCCACACGTCCAGCACGTTGTCGGTGGGGCCGCCGCTGGCGTACTGCCCGGGCTGGCCCGGATTGAACGGGCCGCGCAACGCCGCATTGACGTAGATCGGCAAGGGATACGCGGCCTTGCCGGCCTCGGCGATACGGTCGATGAAGTGCGCGATGTGCCAGGCATGGAAGATCTCGTCGGCCTCGGCGCCGAACACCTGCGCCCAGCTGCCCGGCGACTTGCCGAGCCGCTGCAGCAACGCCTGTGGCACCGGGCCGTCGAACACGCGCTGCGCCATCGGCGAGAAGTCGCGCGCACTGCCGTAGGTGCCCGGCTCGTTCTCGGCCTGCACCATGATCACGGTGCGCTGCGGATCGGCCTGGCGCAGATGCCGCATGAAGGCAACGAAGGCGGTGCGGTCGGCCTGCAGCGTGGCCGGCGCCAGCGGCGACAGCGAACCCAGGCGTCGCCCGTCGCGCGTGACCACGCGCGGGAAGCGCGCATCGTCGGTCTTGACCCAGTGCGGCGTGTAGTTGGGGCCATTGTTCTTCCAGGTGCCGAACCACAGCAGCACCAGCCGCACCCGCTGCGTGCGCGCCTGCGCCAAAAGAGTGTCGACGAAGGAAAAATCGAACTGCCCCTCTTCCGGCTCCACCTGTTCCCAGGCGATCGGCACCTGCACCGTGTTCGGTCCCAGCGCGCGGATCGCCGGCCACACCTGCGCCAGCGCCGCCGGATAGTTGCTGGAGTTGTTGACCTGCGCGCCGAGGATCAGGAACGGCGCGCCGTCGACCAACAGCGCGTGGCGGCCGTCGTTGCTGACCAGGCGCGGGATCGGTGCCTGGGCCGGCGCCGATGTCGCGGCAGCGGGCGTGTGCGTCTCCGCCGACGGTGCATCCGGCGCGGCCTGGCAGCCGCTCAGCAGCAGCGACAGCAGGACCGGCAGCCGCCATGCGGTGCGCAACGCGCGCGACGGCGATCCGATTCTCCGCATGTGGCCGGCGCCCAGCCTCACCAGTCGTCGCTGCGGAACGGGCCCACCGGCAACTGCTCGCGGCTGACCAGGTTGGCGTCCTCGGGGTTTTCGCTCCAGGCGTAGCGCACTGCCTGCGGCTGCGGCACCTCGTCGCTGCGGACCACCACCTGGTCGCCCTCGATCCGTGCCTGCGCCGGATGGAAGCGGCGATCGGCGCCGGCCAGGGCGAAGCCACGCAGCACAGTACCGCCGCCACGCACCGCCAGGGTGCTGCCCATCAGGTCGAACATCACCTGCGCCTGGCCATCGGCGAACGTGGCGCGCGCGAACATCGGCGCGCTGTAGACCAGGGTTTCGCCGTAGGCCACGTGGCGTGCGACCAGCGCCAGGCGATGCCCCACGTCCTGCTTGTTGGGGGGATGGATGTTGTCCGGCGTGCCGATGTCGATGGTCACCGCCTGCCCGGTGGCCGGCAGCGCCAGCGTCCTGGTCTGCGATTCGCGCAGTTGCGCCCACGGACTCAGGTCGCCCTGGTCGTTGCCCGCCTTCCAGTTGGCCAGTTGCACCCACAGGAACGGCAGCTGCGGCTGTCCGCGCTCCTGCCGCCAGCGCCCGATCAGCGAGGCGAACTGCTCGCGGTAGCGCAGCGCGCCATACGGGTAGGCGTTGCTCTCGCCCTGGTACCAGATCACGCCCTTGACCGGGAACGGCTGCAAGGGATGGATCATCGCGTTGTACAGCAGCGTCGGCACCTGGTTCTTGTCGTCGTTGGCGGCCAACGTGACCTGACCTGGGCGGAACTGCCAGTCGCCGGCCAGCGAACGCAGCTGGCCACCGTCGGGCTGCACGAAGAACGCCGTCGCATCGCCGGGAATGCCGCCGAAGCCGCCGGTATCCAGGATGCGGATCGCGATGTGGTTGACGCCGGCGCGCAGCGCTGCCGGCGGCACGCGGTAGCGGCGCGGCTCGGTGTAGCGCCCTTCGGTGTGGCCGACCTCCACGCCGTTGACGTAGGTGGTGTCGGCATCGTCGGCCGGGCCGATGCCCACGACGGCGCCGGTCTTGGCTTCGGCTGCACTGAGGGTAAAGGTGGTGCGATACCAAGCGACGCCGTCCATGCCGACGTAGCCATGCTGTTCCCACAGCCCCGGCAGCGGCTGGCGGTCCCAGTCGCGGTCGTCCAGATCGGCAGCGGCCCAGCCGGCATCCGCATCCGCGGTGGTCGGCTGTGGCCAGCGCGCCACGCGCCGCCGGGTCTCGCCGAGGTCCTGTGCGTCCTTGGCCTGCATCTGCGCGATGCGCGTGCGCACCTGCGCCGCGTCCACGCCCGGCGAGGCCGCGTCCATCCAGGCCTCGATCGCACTGCCGCCCCAGGTGCTGTCGATGATGCCGATCGGCACGCCGGTGTGCTGGCGCAGGTCGCGCGCGAAGAAATACGCCACCGCCGAGAATGCGCCGGCGGTGGCGGGCGTCGCCGCAACCCAACTGCCGCCGGGCAGCCGTGGCTGCGGCTGCGCCGACCAGGCCTTGGGCACCTTGAAGTTGCGCAGTTGCGGATCCGTGGCCGCCGCCACTTCGCGTGCGCCGTCGCGCGCCTGCGCCAGCGGCCACTCCATGTTGGACTGGCCGCTGGCCAGCCACACGTCGCCGATCAGCACGTCGCCGATGCGGCGTTGGCTGCCGTCGCCCTGCACCTCCAGCACGTACGGGCCACCGGCCGCATGCACCGGCAACTGCAGTTGCCAGCGACCATCGCGGCCCGCGACCGCGCTGGCGCTGGCACCGTCCAGGCGCGCCTGGATGCGTGCGCCAGGCGTAGCCCAACCCCAGACCGGAATCGGTGCATCGCGCTGCAGGACGGCGCCGTCGGCGAACAGCAACGGCAGTTGCAGTTCCGCCGCGGCCGGCCATGACGCGAACGCCAGCGCCAGCAGCGCCAGGCGAACGGTGGGATGCAGCGGTCTTGCCATGAGCGGTTCCTGTGTCGGGAGGAAAAACCGGCGGCAGCCATCCGCCTCGCCGCAGGCGGACCGCGCGCCGGAGATTGCTGCGCGCCTACCAGTTGGCGCGCAGCACCAGCGAGTAGCGACGATCGTTGACGAACCAGCTGCGCGTGTACAGATGCCGGTCGACCTCGCCATCGCTGTAGGAGGTCGGCCCCATCAGCACCTTGGTCTCCGCGTTGGTGATGTTGTTGGCCTGGATGCCCAGTTGCAGGTGCGGCGTGAACCGGTAGAACACCGAGCCGTCGAGCTGGCCGTAGTCGTCCGACCAGGTGGGCAGCTTGGTCGACACGTCGCTGGCGGTCAGCAGATAGCGCGAACGCCAGTTGTAGGCCAGGCGCACCGACAGCGGACCCTTCTCGTAGATGCCGGCGAGGTTGTAGCTGCGCCGCGACAGGCCTTCCAGCGGCAGCGCCACGCCGGTCACGGTGGTCTTGGTGTAGGGATCGGTGGCCGTGTTCACGCCGCCGCTGCTGTCGACGAAGGTGAAGTTGGCATTGACGCCGAAGCCACTCATCCAGCCCGGCAGCGAATCGAAGAACTGCGTGTAACCGTACTCGAAGCCGCGGATGCGGCCCTTGTCCATGTTGTACGGACGCGTCACCAGGAAATCCTGGCCGCCATAGTTTTCGGTGACGGTCTGGTTGGAGAAGTAGTCCTTGACGCTCTTGTAGAACAGCGTCACGTACATCATGTCGCTGCTGTCGAAGTACCACTCCAGCGCGGCGTCGTACTGGTCGGCCTTCATCGGCTTGAGGTTGGGATTGCCGGCGGAGCCGGTCCAGTCCTTCAGCGAGCCGTCGTCGTTGACGGTGGCGGTGAGCAGCAGATATGGCTGCAACTGGGTGTAGTCCGGCCGCGCCATCGCCTTGGACGCGGCCAGGCGCAACTGCAGCGCATCGGAGAACTTGAAGCGCAGGTTCAGGCTCGGCAGCACGTCGGTGTAGCTGCCGCGCGCGTCGTTCGGGAAGTACTGCCCGTAATACTGGGCCTTGAGCGCGTCCGAGGCCGAGGTGGCGGACAGGTCCGGATACTGGCCGTAGCCCGAGGCCTCGGTCCTGGTCTGCACCACCCGCACGCCGATGTTGCCGTCCACCGGCACGCCCAGCGCGGTGTCGTTGCCGAAGTACATCACCATGTACGCGGCCTGGGTGCGTTCGAACTGGCGGTTGGTGTCCTGCAACTGATACTGGTCCGGCGCCCAGCCATAACCGCGCAGTGCGACGATCTGCTCGATCAGCGCCGAGGTGCCGGCGTAGTCCTTGACCGCGCTGTTGCGCGGGAAATACAGGTTGTTGGGCACGCGCACCTTGCCGCGCAGCAGGTTCGAAAAGGAATACAGCGACGAGGACGCGGTCATGTAGCTGGCCAGGTCGGCCAGGCCGGTGGCGGCGCCGGGGATGGTCGCCCAGTTGTCGCTGATCACGCCCCAGTTGTAGCCGGAATTCTTGTTGGTCTGGGTGCGGTCGGTGGCGCGGATGCCGACACGGAAGGTGCGCAGCCACGGGTTGTCGTCGTAGCTGTACTCCAGGTCGAAGCGCGTGGCCAGTTCGCGGCCGCGGTTCTTGGCCAGGTGATCCATCGCCGCGCTCCAGAAGTAGTTGGAGGGGTCGGCGGTGTAGCTCGGGTCGGCCAGGGTCACTGCGGGATACTTGCCGCTGAGGTCGAAGGTCAGGCCCGGCAGATAGATCGAACTGAACAGGGTGAAATCCAGGGTGTCGCTCTGCGACTGCACCAGTTGCATGTCGCCGCGCACGGTCAGCCGGTCGGTCAAACGATGGGTGAAGCCGCCGGACAGATCGGAGGTGGTGGTGCTCTGCCGGGCGTAGCGGTTGTCGGTGTAGAAGCGCACGCCGTCGTTGCCGGTGACGTTGCCGCGCCAGGAACTGGACGCCGGCGAGCCGCTGACGAAACGGCCTGCGTCGTCGTAGGTGAAGGTGGTGCCCGGCGCCGGCGCGATGGCGTTGGTGTCGTCGTTGAAGAACGCAGCGCGCTCCTGCCAATTCATGTCGTAGGACGAGCGCAGGTATTGCACGTAGAGGTCGGTGGCATCGCTGGGCCGCCACTGGAAGGCGGCCGCCACGCCCTTGCGCTTGCGTTCGAACGCCAGCTGCCGCCAGTTGACGCCACCGGGCACGTACACCTTGTCGAAGCTGGTGCCGGCCAGCAGCGCGGGATCGGTGCGGCGCACGAACGGTTCCACCTGGATGCCGTCGCTGCGCGTGGCCAGCTCCGAGTGCGCCACATCGAGCATGAAGCCCATTTCGCCCAGGCCGGTATTCCAGCGATCGCTGAACAGGAACGAGCCCGACGGCTTGTAGGTCTTGCTCAGGTCGCCGTAGTTGACGTCGGCAGTGAAGCCGATCACGCGGCCGGGCTGGTCGAACGGCATGCGCGTGCGCAGGTTGACCGTGCCGCCGAGGCCGCCTTCGATGATCTCCGCCGAGGGATTCTTGTACACGTCCACGCCGGCCATCAGTTCGGCCGGCACGTCCTCGAAGCTGAGCCCGCGTCCGCTGGCGGCGCTGAAGCTGTCGCGACCGTTGAGTTCGCCGCGCACCTGGGTCATGCCACGGATCATCACCCCACTGCCTTCGGCCGAGAAGTGGTCCGGGTCGTTGCGCGCCATGAAGTGATCGATGGTCACGCCGCTGACCCGCTGCAGGGTCTCGGTGACGCTGCGGTCCGGCAGCGCGCCGATGTCCTCGGCGCTGACCGAATCGACGATCTGCTCGGCATCGTGCTTGATCGACTGCGACTTGATCAGGCTGCCGCGCACGCCCTTGACCTCGACCGCATCGAGCTGGGTCACCGGGTCGCCCTTCTTGCGCGCGGCAGGCGGTGCGCTCGCAGACTCCGCCTCCTGCGCCAGTGCCTGTGCGCTGAGCAGCAGGCCGATGCTCAGCGCGATGAGCGAATGCGGCAAAACACGGGGACGACGTGACGCTGCGGTCGGCAGAGCCGGACCACAAGAATGCTGCGATGCCATGCTGTTTCCCTCCCAGGAGACATGCACACAGACACGGGCGACGGTCGCACCAGGGCGCCGTCCTGCGAGTTGTGACGGCGTCGGTCTCAGCCGCTGCCGTATCGGATGGCGCCGCTGCGCAGAGTGGCAGGCCGGTCGCTACCGCGATCGGCCGAGACTAGAAATGACATTCGCGTGAAGCAAATGAAAAATTCCCGTCCAGCTATGCGATTCAAGACTAGCGGGACGCGCACCACGGCATGTCTACGAAATCGTCCGTCTACGACATGGCAGCGCCTGCGACGGCATTCAAGCGCTCGCCGCGCGCTCGGGATACAGCCGCTTGGCCGCATTGCGCAACGCCAGCAACACGCGTTCGGCGCCAGGCGGCAACAGATAGTCGCGGCGGCGCACGATGCCGAACGATTCCATGCGCACGCCCAGCGTGATCGGCAACACGGTCAGCAGCTTGGCCTGTACATACGGCGCCACCGCCTCGGCCGGCAGCGCGGCCAGCAGGTCGCTGCCGCGCAGCAGGCTGGTCATCACCGGCAGCGACGAGGTCTCGATGACGTTCTGCGGCGCCGGCACCGCGTGCTCCAGGAACATCGCGTCCAGGCGCGCACGCAGCACGCTGTCGGCCGGCGGCAGCACCCAGCCGTAGCGGGCCAGGTCGGCATGGCGCAGGTCGGCGCGGGTGGACAGCGGGTGGCCGGCGCGCGCGATCACCGAGTGCGGCTCGTCGGCCAGCGGCTCGAACTCCAGCGCCTCGGCGCCATAGGGCCCGAGGATGCGCCCGATCACGATGTCGAGCTGACCATCGAGCAGCTTGGCCACCAGCGGCCGGCTGTAGTCCATCTCCACCCGCACCAGGATGCCGGGGAACTCGCGCTTGACCTCGGCGATGGCCTGCGGCACCAAGTTGGTACCCGGATTGACCACGGTGCCGATCGAGACCTGGCCCATGCGCCCTTCGCACAGTGCGGCGATCTCTTCCTGGGCGCGGCCGATCTCCGACATCGCCGCGCGCGCGCGGCGGATCAGCACCTGCCCGTACCACGTCGGCTCGACCCCGCGCGCGTGGCGCTCGAACAGCTTCACCCCCAGTAGGTCCTCCATTTCCGCCAGCAGCTTGGACGCCGCCGGCTGGGTCATGCTGGCCGCCTCGGCCGCGCGCAGCACCGAACGGTGCTCGTGCAACTGCAGCAGCAACAACAGATGCCGGGTCTTCAGGCGCGCGGCGTTGAACCAGGGGTTGGCGGAAGCATTCATCGTGGGCAGGCGTCCTGGAAGGCGAAACCGCCTATTCGGCGGCGGAATAGAATATGCCTAAAATTTCATTTGCAGAGCATAGCTCACGCGCGCAGGCTACGACCCATCGCGCCCCCGCTGGCGTCGCCGTCGTCGGGCACCGGCCTGCCGCGGCGGATGCCGCCGGCTTGGCGCCAGCGCGCCGACGCACGGGCGCGGACCGTGGCCTCCCGCCGCCCGGTCCCGCCGCTGCGCCGCGCTGGCCGGGCGCCTCCGTCACCGTCGTTTCTGCCAGGTATTCCGATGTCCGCCGCCTCCCCGTTCCGACTCCCGCTGATCGCGATCCTGCGCGGTCTCACCCCCGAGGACGCGCTGGCGCACGTCGGGGCGCTGGCCGATGCCGGCTACGACGCGATCGAGATCCCGCTCAACTCGCCGCGCTGGGCCGACAGCATCGGCCCGGCCGCGCAGGCGTTCGGGCAGCGCTGCTGGATCGGCGGCGGCACCGTGCTGCAGATCGGCGACGTCGACGCCCTGGCCGATCTGGGCGCGCGCTTCATCGTCACCCCCAACACGCGCCCGCCGGTGATCCGCCACGCGGTGGCGCGCGGCCTGCAGGTGGTGGCCGGCTTCGCCACCGCCACCGAGGCGTTCGACGCGCTGGATGCCGGCGCGCAGATGCTCAAGCTGTTCCCCGCCGCCACCTACGGCCCCGGCCACGTGCGCGCCCTGCGCGCGGTGCTGCCGGCGCAGGTGCCGCTGTTCGTGGTCGGCGGCGTCAACACCGAGACCCTGCACGACTACCTCGGCGCGGGCGCGATCGGTGCCGGCATCGGCGGCGAGCTGTACCGCCCCGGCCAGTCGCTGACACAGACCCAGGCGCACGCCGCCGCCTTCCGCCACGCCTATCTGGACCGCGCATGAAGATCGTCCGCCTCACCACCTACCACGCCGCGCCGCGCTGGCTGTTCCTGAAGATCGAGACCGACGAGGGCATCACCGGCTGGGGCGAGCCGGTCATCGAAGGCCGCGCGCGCAGCGTCGAGGCCGCGGTGCGCGAACTCGGCGACAGCCTGATCGGCAAGGACCCGGCGCGGATCAACGACATCTGGCAGATGCTCTACCGCGGCGGCTTCTACCGGGGCGGCCCGATCCTGATGAGCGCCATCGCCGGCATCGACCAGGCGCTGTGGGACATCAAGGGCAAGGCACTGTGCGTGCCGGTGTACGAACTGCTCGGCGGGCGCGTGCGCGACCGCATGAAGACCTACCGCTGGGTCGGCGGCGACCGCCCGGCAGCGACCATCGCGCAGATCCAGGGCTACCGCGACCTCGGCTTCGACACCTTCAAGTTCAACGGCACCGAGGAAATGAAGCTGATCGACGGCCCGCGCGCGGTGGATGCGGCGGTGGCCAAGGTGGCGCAGATCCGCGAGGCGTTCGGCACCGCCATCGACTTCGGCATCGACTTCCACGGCCGCGTTGCCGCGCCGATGGCGCGGGTGCTGCTGCGCGAACTGGAGCCGTTCAAGCCGCTGTTCGTCGAGGAGCCGGTGCTGCCCGAGCAGGCCGAGTACTACCCGCGGCTGGCCGCGTCCACGCCGATCCCGCTGGCGGCCGGCGAGCGCATGTTCTCGCGCTTCGACTTCAAGCCGGTGCTGCAGGCCGGCGGCCTCTCGCTGCTGCAGCCGGACCTCTCGCACGCCGGCGGCATCACCGAATGCCTGAAGATCGCCAGCATGGCCGAGGCCTACGAGGTCGGCCTGGCGCCGCACTGCCCGCTCGGCCCGGTGGCGCTGGCCGCCTGCCTGCAGGTGGATTTCGTCTCGCACAACGCGGTGCTGCAGGAACAGAGCATCGGCATCCACTACAACGAAGGCGCCGACCTGCTCGACTACGTGCTCAACAAGGACGACTTCGCCTGCGACAATGGCGGCAGCATCGCCGCATTGCCCAAACCGGGCCTCGGCGTGGAGATCGACGAGGAGCGCCTGCGCCATGCCAACGCCAACCCACCCGACTGGCACAACCCCATCTGGCGTCACGCCGACGGCAGCATCGCCGAGTGGTGAGCCGATGAACACCTCTCTTCCGCCCCGCCACACCGCCACGCTGGCGGTGGACAGCCGCTGTGCGCATGGTGAGGGCATGCTGTGGTGCGAGCGCCGCGGCGTGCTGTTCTGGGTCGACATCAGCGGCCGCCGCCTGTGGCGCCACAATCCCGCCAGCAACGTCAGCCGGCATTGGGACCTGCCCGATCGTCCCGGCTGCCTGGGCCTGTTCGACGACGGCCGCCTGCTGCTGGCGCTGGCCAAGGGCGTGTACGCCGCCGATCCGGATGCCGCCGCCGAGGCCGACAGCGCGCTGCCGCTGCAGCACCTGGCGGACGTGGAGCCGGAACGCGACGACACCCGCAGCAACGACGGCCGCGCCGACCGCCACGGCAACTTCGTGTTCGGCACCATGAGCGAGCGCGAGGACCAGGCGCCGGTCGGCAGCTTCTACCAGTGGTCGGCGCGCCACGGCCTGCGCCGCCTGCCGTTGCCGGGCGTGGCCATTCCCAACGCGATCTGCTTCAGCGCCGACGGCCGCACCCTGTACTACTGCGACTCGGTGCAGCCGCGCATCCTGTGCTGCGACTACGACCCGGACAGCGCGCACACCGCCAACAGCCGCGTGTTCGCCGAACTGGACCATGCCGGCGCCGAGCCGGACGGTGCCATCGTCGACGCCGAAGGCCACCTGTGGAACGCGCAATGGCGCGCCTGGCAGGTGGTGCGCTACCGCCCCGACGGCAGCGTCGAGCGCCGCGTCGCCCTGCCGGTCAAGCATCCCACCTGCCCCGCCCTGGGCGGCGCCGATGGCGGCACGTTGTACCTGAGCACCTCGCGGCAGGATCACAGCGAGGACGAACTGGCACGCACGCCGCAGGCCGGCGGCGTGTACGTGGCTGCGGTCGGCATCGCCGGCCTGCCCGAAGGACGCATCGCCAGCGCATGATCGTCGTCGATTGGGGAACCAGCAGCCTGCGCGGCTATCGGCTCGACGCCGACGGCTGCATTCTCGACCAGCGCCGCAGCGACCAGGGCATCGCCGCCTGCCAGGGCCGCTTCGCCGCGACCCTGGCCACCCTGATCGACGGCTGGGACGGCGACATCGTCCTGTGCGGGATGATCGGTAGCCGCAACGGCTGGATCGAACTGCCGTACGCGCCCTGCCCGGCCGACGCTGCCGCCCTGGCCGCGGCGATGCAGCCGCTACAGGATCCGGCCCTGCCCGGCCGCACGCTGTGGTTCGTACCCGGCGTGGCCAGCGACGCCGACGCCGTGCCGGACGTGATGCGCGGCGAGGAGACGCAGCTGATCGGCCTGCTCGCGTTGCTCGCGCAGGAACCGCCGACGACCGAGATCCACCACGTCTGCCTGCCCGGCACCCACAGCAAGTGGGTGACCCTGCAGGATGGGCGCATCGCCTCGCTGGCGACGATGATGACCGGCGAGTTGTACGCGCTGCTGCGCACGCACAGCCTGCTGGCGCGGCTGATGGACGCCGACGACGGCGTCTTCGATGCGGCCGCGTTCGATGCCGGCGTGCAGCGCAGCGGCGAACCCGGCGGCCTGCTGCACCATCTGTTCGGCGTGCGCAGCCTGGGCCTGTTCGAACGCCTGAGCGCCGCCGCGGCACCGTCCTACCTGTCCGGCCTGCTGATCGGCCACGAACTGCGCGCGCACCCCGCCTTGCCGCCGGTGGTGCACCTGGTCGGCGGCAGCGGCCTGCTGGCGCGCTACGCGCATGCGCTGGCCGCGCTCGGCAGCCGCGTGCGCACCCATCCGGAGGACCTGGCCGCACGCGGCCTGTATCGGCTGGCGCAGCAGCACGGCGGCCTGGCCGGCTGAGCCGCGCGCGCCGCCCGTCTCCTGCCCCGCTGCCCCGCACACACGGCGGCGGCGGCCGCTTTGCATTAGAATTACTGGGTTAATCGCCGGATCCCGCCATGCCTTTCGTCGTCACCGAAAACTGCATCAAGTGCAAATACACCGACTGCGTGGAAGTGTGCCCCGTGGATTGCTTCCACGCCGGCCCGAACTTCCTGGTGATCGATCCGGACGAGTGCATCGACTGCACGCTGTGCGAGCCGGAATGCCCGGCCAACGCCATCTATCCCGAAGACGACGTGCCCGCCGGCCAGGAAAGCTTCGTCGCGCTCAACGCGGAACTGGCCAAGGCCTGGCCGGTGCTGACCACGCGCCAGGAACCGCTACCCGACGCCGCCGAGTGGGACGGCAAGCCGAACAAGCTGCCGCTGCTGCAGAAGTAACTGCGCCGCGGATTCTGCCCGGGCACTGCCCGCCAGACCTTACAAAACCAGAGACAAGCTGCGGCTTCAGGGCGCCTCTGACAACTCGCGTTGCCGCCGCTCGACCGGACCACCCGGTTACACCTCGTAGGACACGAGGCTTCTCCCGCACCCTCATCCGCCCCTTCGGGGCACCTTCTCCCGAGGGGAGAAGGAAGAAGCCGAAGCCCCTCTCCCCTCGGGAGAGGGGTTGGGGTGAGGGTACGGCGCGCAGAAGCAAGGAGCGGCTCTTATTGCCTTGTTTGAATCAGACGCCACGCGCATCTCGCAGAGCCCATCGCGGCCAACGCCGCTCCTTGCATCCACAAAGAAGCAGCGCAGTGTTCTTGCCGAACGAAAACGGGCGCACTGGGCGCCCGTTTCGCGTTCTGCAGCAGATCCGGCGCAGGCGCCGGACCACACCGGCTCGGCTCAGTGACCCAGCTTGGCCTTCAGCGCGGCGATCAGCTTGACCGGCGCTTCGCCGGTGGCCGGCAGGCCGCGCGGGTCCACCGCCGAGACGTAGACGCCGGCATCCACCGCCACCACGCGCACCAGGAAGTTGCTGCCTTCGTAGGCCACGTCGTAGGAGCCCAGCAGCTGCGCGCGGCTGGCGATGGTGACGCCTTCGATGCCGCCCAGCGCGTCGCCGACCTGGCCGAACACCTGGTCGCGCGCGCCCGGCACCACGAAGCCGCTGTTCGAGGCCGCCGGGGCCTGACCGGCCGGGGCAGCAGGACGCTGCGCCGAGGCCAGCGCCGGCACCTTCATCGCCGCCGAGGTATCGGGCGAGGTCAGATCCGGCGGTACTTCCAGCGGACGCATGTCGGGCGCCAGCGCGTAGTCGCCGCGCGGCTTGCCCTTGTGGAACCAGCTGCAACCGCTGGTGGCCGCGACCAGGGTGGTCGCCAGCACGGCGGCCGACAGCACGCGGACGTAGGGAACGGAAGCACGCATCAATCAATCTCCTGGAGTCAGGCCGCGAGCGTTTCGCGGCTGGATAGGTCTTCCAACGCGGCAGCGTCGGCGGCAAGTCGGTCGGCCGTGGCATGGTGCGCCGCGGACAGCGGCAGCAGCGGCAGCCGCAGGCCCTGGCCGATCCCGGCGCGCTGCAGCAGCGCCTTGACCGGGATCGGGTTGGATTCGATGCCGCAGAACGCATGGAACGGCTGCAGCCGCGCGTCCCAGGCCTGTGCCGGCTCGGCCTGGCGCGCACGCGCCAGGTCGCAAAGGCGCCGGTAAGCGCGCGGCAAGGCATTGGAGGCGACCGAGATCAGCCCGTCATAGCCGGCCAGCATCGCCTGCGCGGCGCTGCCGTCGTCGCCGCTGAACACGGCAAAGCGATCGCTGCGCAGGGCGGCGAGCGCGGCGATGCGCTGCGGGTCGCTCACGGCTTCCTTGATGCCGACGATGTTCGGATGCTGCGCCAGGTGCGCCACGGTCTCCGGCAGCAGGTCGCAGCCGGTGCGGCCGGGCACGTTGTACAGCACCACCGGCAGGCCGCCCTGCTCGGCGACCTGGGTGTAGTGCGCGATCAAGCCGGCCTGGGTCGGACGCACGTACGGCGGCGTCACCACCAGCGCGTACTGCGCGCCACCGGCGGCGGCGCGCTGGGTCAGCGCCACGGTCTTGGCGGTGCCGGACAGGCCGGTCCCGGCCAGCACCGGTACGCGCCCGTCGATCGTCTGCACCGCCTCGCGCAGGATCCGGTCGTACTCCTCGTCCAGCAGCGTAGCCGCCTCGCCGGTCGATCCCGCCACCACCAGCCCCTGCACGCCGCCGTCGAGCTGGCGTTTGAGCAGCCGCTGCCAGGCGTCGAGGTCGAGGTCGCCATTGCCCTGGAAGGGCGTGGCCAGGGCGGTGATGATGCCGGAGAGGGACAAGATGCCGGGTGCTCGCTGGGAGAAGAGGGCCGCGCAGGCTGCGCGGACGGGTCGGCCCCGCACGCGGGGCAGGGTCGCTCCGCATGTTACTTGCGGCCCGAAAGCGCGGGCAAGTATGCTGCACACCATGCCGGGCGACCGCCCGGATGCCGTTCAGCCTTACGCAATGCCGGAAGCCCCTTTGACCGACACCACGCCCCGGCCCGCGCCGACCGAAAACCACCTCCTGATCAACGCCTACACGACGCATCCGGAGTCGCCCTTGTTGCCGGTGACGCGTCGCATCGCCGACAGCGGCTGCAATCTCGTCGATGCGCGCCTGGCCACGGTCGGCCGCGACGTGTCGGTGACCGCGCTGGCGACCGGCTCGTGGGATTCGGTGGCCAAGCTCGAAGCCATGCTCACCCGCCTCGACCGCGAGGAAGGCATGAAGCTGGTGTGGTACCGCACCGGCGCCAAGCAGGCGCAGTCCAATCTGCTGCCGTACATCGTCGAAGTCATCGCCGCCGACAAACCGGGCATCCTGTTCCAGCTGGCCGACTTCTTCGACCGCCAGGGCATCACCATCGAAAACCTGCAGAGCACGCGCTACCGCGCCATGCAGACCGGCGCGGAGATGTTCTCGGCGCAGGTGACGATCGGGGTGCCGGCGAACATGCACATCGCCGCGCTGCGCGACGACTTCCTCGAGTTCTGCGACCACCTCAACCTGGACGCGATCATGGATCCGATGAAGTTCTGAGTGCGCCGCGCTGGACACCGACGCAATCGAACGCAGATGATGGCGATGCACGCGGAGGACACCCCATGAAGGACGGCGACACCCTGGACCGCACCACGCTGGCCTTGCCGCTGGCGCTGTCAGGCGGCGCCAGCGCCACGCTCGGCGATTACGCCGGCCGCTGGCTGGTGCTGTATTTCTACCCGAAGGACAGCACGCCCGGCTGCACCACCGAAGGCGTCGAGTTCAACGCACTGCTGCCGCAGTTCGAGCAGGCTGGCGCCACTGTGCTCGGCGTGTCGCGCGACTCAGTGAAGTCACACGACAACTTCTGCGCCAAGCAGGGCTTCCGCTTCGCCCTGGTCAGCGATGCCGACGAGGCGCTGTGCCGCGCCTTCGACGTGATCAAGGAAAAGAACATGTACGGCCGCCAGGTGCTGGGCATCGAGCGCAGCACCTTCCTGCTCTCGCCGACCGGCCAGCTGGTCCGCAGCTGGCGCAAGGTCAAGGTTCCCGGCCACGCCCAGGCCGTGCTCGACACACTGCAGGCCGCCGCCCAGCAGTGATCACCGCCGTTTCCCGCACCCCGCATCGCCCTGCCCCGCAGGCAGCGATGGCGCGTCCCTGCTCCTCTTTCAGGAATCCATGATGACCCGAGGCAAGCGCATCTACGTGCTGGATACCAACGTGCTGATGCACGATCCGACCGCGCTGTTCAAGTTCGAGGAACACGACGTGTTCCTGCCGATGCAGGTGATCGAGGAACTGGACAATGCCAAGAAGGGCATGTCCGAAGTCAGCCGCAACGCGCGCCAGGTCAGCCGTTTCCTCAACGAGCTGATCGAGGGCGCCGGCGCCGAGCAGATCGAATCCGGCATTCCGCTCAGCCATCCGCAGGGCATCCAGCTCAAGAGCACCGGCGCCATCGGCCGGCTGTACTTCCAGGTGCGCCCGGTCGAGCCGGGGCGCAGCTTCGGCAGCGTGGCCCCGGACAACAAGATCCTGGCCGCGGTGCTGGCGCTGCGCGAGGAGCAGCCGGAAATCCCGGTGATCCTGGTGTCCAAGGACATCAACCTGCGCATCAAGGCCGCGATCAGCGGCCTGGTCGCCGAGGACTACGAGAACGACCGCGCGCTCGACGATTTCAGCCTGCTCTACACCGGCGCGATCGAACTGCCGGAAGATTTCTGGCAGAAGCACAACCAGGACCTGCGTAGTTGGAGCGACAAGGGCCGCACTTGCTACGAGATCGCCCTGGCCGCCGACGAGGACTGGTATCCGAACCAGTACCTGTACCTGCCGGGCGAGGACGAAGTGGAACTGCGCGTGGTCAAGGTCAACGCCGAGCGCAAGGCGACGCTGGCGCTGGTCGACGACTTCCGCAGCGGCCAGCACGCGGTGTGGGGCATCGCCGCGCGCAACCGCGAGCAGAACTTCGCGCTCAACGCGCTGATGGACCCGGAAATCGACTTCGTCACCCTGCTCGGCACCGCCGGCACCGGCAAGACCCTGCTGGCGCTGGCCGCGGGCCTGGCGCAGACCATGGACCAGCAGCGCTACCGCGAGATCATCATGACCCGCGCCACGGTCAGCGTCGGCGAGGACATCGGCTTCCTGCCCGGCACCGAAGAAGAGAAGATGACGCCGTGGATGGGCGCGCTCACCGACAACCTGGAAGTGCTCACCCACACCCAGGAAGGCGGCACCTGGGGCCGCCAGGCCACCAACGACCTGCTCGCCAGCCGCATCAAGATCCGCTCGATGAACTTCATGCGCGGGCGCACCTTCCTGTCGCGCTACCTGATTCTGGACGAGGCGCAGAACCTGACGCCGAAGCAGATGAAGACGCTGATCACCCGTGCCGGCCCCGGCACCAAGATCGTGTGCCTGGGCAACGTCGAACAGATCGACACGCCGTACCTGACCGAGACCACCTCCGGCCTGACCTACGCGGTGGACCGCTTCAAGGCCTGGCCGCACAGCGCGCACATCACCCTGCGCCGCGGCGAGCGCTCGCGCCTGGCCGACTACGCCTCGGAGGTCCTGTGAACGCGGCGGCCGGCGTGCGCCTGGCAGGCATGGCGCTGGCCATGGCCCTGCTCGGCGCCTGCGCCACCGCGCGCGGGCCGGCCATGGTGCCGACCGCGGTCAAGGCCGGGCAGTCGTGGATCGTCACCCGCAACAGCACCGCGACGCAGGTGCTGGACACCTGCTCGCGCGACAGCCCGGCGCGCCAGGACGGCGCGGTCACCGGCTACTGGATTCCGACCCCGGAACAGATCGCGCAACTGGAAGCGCATCTGGCGCAACTGCAGCCGCAGATCGCCGACCCCAGCGCGTCCGATCGCCAGTACGTCGGCATCCTGTACCGCGGCAAGCAGGCGATCTACGTCAACGCCTTCGCGCCGGACGACAGCAGCGAGCGCGACCCCACGGTCGACGCGGTCAAGGCCTGCGGCGGCGGCAACCGTTTCTGGGGCGCGGTCTACGACCCGGCGAGCGCCCGCTTCTCCGAGATCGCGGTCAACGGCGCACGTTGAGATGGCTGCGGTCAGGTGCCACTGGCGGCGTGCCGGGGCGGCCGCGCACCGCGGTCGCCGCGCCGCGGCCGCATCGCGCGCGGCATGAACCTGGAACTGCCCCGCTGGGCCTGGGCCTTCGCGGGCACGCTGGCCGCGGTCGCCGGCATGGTCAACGTGGTCGGCTATCTCGGCTTCGAACATCAGGCGGTCACCCACCTCACCGGCACCACTACCCTGCTCGGCGCGGCGCTGGCCGATGGCGACGCGCGCGCGATCGCGCAACTGGTCGGCGTAGTGCTGGCGTTCCTCGGCGGATCGATGCTCGGCGGCTTCATCGTGCAGGACAGCCGCCTGCGCCTGGGCCGCCGCTACGGCGTGGCGCTGGCGCTGGAGGCGCTGCTGCTGCTGGCGGCGATGCAGGCGTTCAAGCAGCAGCAACTCGCCGGCGCCGTGCTCGCCGCGATCGCCTGCGGCCTGCAGAACGCCACCACCACCATCTACAGCGGCGCAGTGGTGCGCACCACCCACCTCACCGGCATGTTCACCGATCTGGGCATCGGCCTGGGCCAGGCGCTGCGCGGACTGCCGCTGCCGCGTCGGCGCATCCGCCTGAGCCTGCTGATCATCGGCGGCTTCCTGTGCGGCGGCGTGCTCGGCGCCTGGGCCTACCGGCAGGTCGGCTTCGACGCCCTGCTCGGCCCCGCCCTGCTGACCGGCACGGTCGGTACGCTGTACGCGCTGCAGGCGCACTACCGCAGCCGCGAGCGCTGAAGGCGCGGCCGAGTGCATAACCCGCGCCGGCCCTGCACAATCGGCGCATGAGCGAACCCACCGTCGTCTCCGCACTGAGCATCGCCGGCACCGATTCCGGCGGCGGCGCCGGCATCCAGGCGGATCTCAAGACCTTCGCCGCGCACCGCGTGCACGGGCTGGCGGCGGCCGCCGCGCTGACCGCACAGCACACCCGCGGCGTCACCGCGGTACACGTGCCGCCGCTGTCGTTCCTGCGCGCACAGATCGATGCCTGCTTCGCCGACTTCGACATCGGCGCGGTCAAGCTCGGCATGCTCGCCAACGCCGAGGTGATCCACCTGGTCGCCGATGCGCTGGAAGAATATCGCCCACCGTGGGTGGTGCTGGACCCGGTGATGGTGGCCACCAGCGGCGCCAAGCTGCTGCAGGACGATGCCCTGGACGCGCTGCGCAAGCGCCTGCTGCCGCTGGCGACGCTGGTGACGCCGAACGTGCCGGAAGCGCAGTTGCTGCTCGGCCGCCCGATCGACACCGCCGACGACGCCGAGCGCGCCACCGCCGCGCTGCTGGAGGCGGGCGCGCAGGCGGTGCTGCTCAAGGGCGGCCACCTGCAGGAAGGCCAGCGGGTGATCGACCGCTACGACGACGGCGTCAGCCGCAGCGAGTTCAGCCATGCGCGTCTGCCGCTGGATGCGCACGGCACCGGCTGCACCCTGGCCGCGGCGATCGCCGCACAGCTGTGCCAGGGCCTGGCCTTGCCGGCCGCTTGCGAAGCGGCGATCGACTACGTAGCGCGCGCATTGCGCGGCAGTTACCGGCCCGGCCGCAGCGACGTGGCGGTGCTGGACCACTTCGGCGCAGCCCGCGGCCCATGAGCGCCGCGCCCATCGCCGCGTCCGCGATCGCCGAGCACGCCCTGCCCGTCGCCGCGGCCGACGGCCATCGCTGGAGCTTGCTGGCGCGCGTTCCCGACGCGCCGCGGCAGGCGCTGCTGTGGCTGCCGGCGCTGGGCGTGGCCGCGCGCCATTACCTGCCGTTCGCCGAAGCGCTGGCCGCGCACGGCGTCGCGGTGTTCCTGCACGAATGGCGCGGCAACGGCAGCAGCACGCTGCGGCCGTCCCGGCAATGCGACTGGGGCTATCGCGCTCTGCTGCACCTGGATCTGCCCGCCAGCCAAGCGGCGATCGCCGGGTGCGGGATCGCGGCACCGCTGCTCGTCGGCGGCCACAGCCTCGGTGGACAGCTCGCCTGCTGCTACGCCAGCCTGCAGCCGCAGGCCTTCGCCGCGCTGTGGCTGGTCGCCAGCGGCACGCCGTACTGGCGCCGTTTTCCCGCGCCGCGCGGCTATCTGCTGCCGTTGGCGTACCGCCTGCTGCCGTGGCTGGCGCAGCGGCAAGGCGTGCTGCATGGACGCCGCCTGGGCTTTGGCGGCACCGAAGCGCGCGGCCTGATCGCCGATTGGGCGCACGTGGGCCGTAGCGGCCGCTACGCCGCGGCCGGCCTGGCGATCGACCTGGAGGCGCAACTGGCGCATCTGACGCTGCCGGCGCGTGGCGTGGTGCTGCAGGACGACTGGCTGGCGCCGGAGAGTTCGCTGCGCGGTCTGCTCGACAAGCTGGCCACGCCGGCGCCGCAGATCCGCTGCCTGGACGCCACGCAACTGGGCGTGGCCGCCGACCATTTCGCCTGGATGAAGCGGCCTGCGGCGGTGGCCGCGGCGTTGCTGGCCGGGGATCGGTGAAATTTTTCGGAAAGAGCATTGACGGGCCCGATCGACTCCCGCATAATTCCGCTCCTGACGACGCGCCCGTAGCTCAGTTGGATAGAGTACCTGGCTACGAACCAGGCGGTCGGGAGTTCGAATCTCTCCGGGCGCACCAGTCAGATGAAAAACGACAAGCCACCGCTTGTCGTTTTTTTTTGCCCTGCCGCGGCGAGGCGATCGCATCGAGACCGCTCCGGGAGCGCACTCGTTCGCGATTCGTCATGCCGACGACACGCAGGTGTAGACGAATCGCCGCAACTCGTGAATAATCCCGCGCCTGACAACGCGCCCGTAGCTCAGTTGGATAGAGTACCTGGCTACGAACCAGGCGGTCGGGAGTTCGAATCTCTCCGGGCGCACCAGTCAGATCAAAAACGACAAGCCAGCGCTTGTCGTTTTTTTTGCCTGCGTGATTCCGATTGCACGACGCGCGCAACGACGAGTGACGCATGCACACGGAAGATGTGCCGATCACGGCACCGCCTCGCGCATCGGCACTTCAACTCCAGCGCCGGCGATCCGCCAGACATTGCGAGGCGGCGGCGGCGCGCGCCGCCTCGGCCTCGCGTACGCGAATGCAGAGACCCCTGCCCGGCTCAGGCGATGGTATCCACCACGCCGCCATCGACGCGCAGCGCCGCACCGGTGGTCGCGGACGCTTGCGGCGAGGCGACGTACACGCAGAGATTGGCGACCTCTTCCACCGTCGCGGCGCGGCGGATGATCGAGCTGGCGCGATGCGCCTTGACGAAGTCGGCAGCCACCTCGTCCAGAGGTTTGCCGGACTGTTTCACCTGGTCGGACAACATGGCGGCGACGCCTTCCGTCAGCGTCGGCCCGGGCAGGATGGCATTCACGGTGACGCCGGTGCCGGCCATGCGCTTGGCCAGCCCGCGCGACAGGGCGAGATCGGCGGTCTTGGTCACGCCGTAGTGAATCATCTCGACGGGAATGTTGAGCCCGGACTCGGAGGAGACGAAGAGCACACGCCCCCACCCCTTGTCCGCCATCGCCGGCAGATACGCGCGGGAAAGCCGCACACCGGACAGCACGTTCACCGCCAGGAAGCGCTCCCATTCCGCGTCGGGCGTGTCGAAGAAGTCCTGCATGCCGAAGATGCCGGCGTTGTTGACCAGGATGTCGACGGCAGGAAGCGCCACGACGATCGCCTCGCAGCCGGCCGCGGTCGCCACGTCGCCCACTACGGCCCGCACGCGGGCATTGGCGACGTCGCGCTTGAGGGCAGCCACAGCGGCATCGGTGCGGGCCTGGTCGCGGCCGTTCAGCGCGACCTCGGCGCCCGCCGCGGCCAGGCCCTTGGCGATGCCGAAACCGATGCCGGCGGTGGAGCCGGTGACGAGGGCGGTTTTACCGGATAGATCGATGTGCATGGCTGTCTCCAAGGATGGGGGCGAGAATGAGGGTGAGGATCCGCTTCGGCGCACGCCCTACGAGGTCGTCGCCGCAGACACACGCTGGCCGCGCCGGTCGCTCTGTCGATTCGTTGTGTCGATTCATCATGTGCGACTCCAACCGCAAGGCAAGGAACGGCAAGTGAACGTCACGACGTGAACCTCGCCCATTGCAGCAGGTCGCCGCATCAGCGAGGCGCAGACGGCGCAGGCAACAGGATCAAGCGCATGACGGCACAACTTGCCTCGCCGCGCACAGCCGCCCGCGCGCGCGCACGGACAACGCACCCGCCTGCATCAGCCGGCGCGCACGCACGGCTGTGCATCGCAGGCGCCATCGACAGGCATGACGCCTCCGCCACACCGACTCACGCCGCGATCGTGTCGCCCTTCGGCGGCGGCGCCACGGCAGCCGCAGCGTCCAGCGCGACCAGCGGATGGCCCGCCGCACGCCACGCATCCAGCCCGCCCCGCAGCGGCAGCACGCCTTCGAATGCGTGCTGGCGCAGACGCTTGGCTAGGATCGCGGCCGACACCTCGTTCGGGCAGGCGCAGTAGATGACGATCCTGCGGTCGCGCGGCAAGCGCGCGACGAGCGCGTCGACCTGGCGATCGTCCACTTCCAGCGCACCGGGAATGGCGAACGGCTCCAGCGTGCGATAGCCGGGAGCGCGAATGTCCAGCAGCAGCGGCGGCGCCTCGCCCTGCAACAGCGCGTGCAGTTCATCGACGTCGATACGCTGCATCTCCATCGCCTTGCGCAGCGACTGCCGGCGCCAGGCGCGGTAGCCGACGTACAGCGCCAGCAGACCGGCCAGCAGCAGCGCCGCGCGCCTGCCGAGCAGGCTCAGCCAGTCCAGCAAGTCCTGCACCTGGTCGGCGAAGCACAGCCCCAGCAACAACCCGACACCCGCCCACAAGGCCGCGCCCAGCGCGTCGTAGCGCAGGAAGGCCACAGGGCGCACACGCATCGCGCCGGCCATCGGCACCGACACCATCGACAGGCCCGGCACGAACTTGGCCACCGCCAGCACGCGCACGCCCCAGCGCGCATAGAAGCGTTCGGTGCGCTTCATGCAGGTGTCGCGCGACAGCGACAGCCGGCACAGCGACTGCAGCGTGCGATTGCCGTAGCGGCGGCCGGCGCCGAACCACAGCAGATCGCCGAGCAAGCTCGCCGCGATCGACACCGACAAGGCGCCCAGCAACGCACTCCACATCGCCGCGCCATCGAGCAGCGCATAGGTCGCCCCGACCAGGATCAACGTGGGCAGCGCCGGCACCGGCAGGCCCAGCGACAAGGCCAGGACGTTGACGAAGACCAGCCCGAGTCCGTAGCGCGCAATCAGGTCCTGCATGGCGTGGCGGGCGGAAAGAAGAAGATGCCGCGCATTATCCTCCCGTCGCCCACCGCGCGCGCAGGCAGCAGGGCATCACCGGCGGAACAGACCCATCCATCGTCGCCCTGCAGCACGCGTCGCCGGTGTCCCGACGTGCCTCACACGCCCTCGCCCAGCCGCGCCGCCATCTGCGCCAGCCATGCCGCGAACACGCCCGGCTGGCGCATGCGTGCACGCCACCAGGCCAGCGCCGCGCCCTCCTCGCCGCTGCGCCAGGCCAGCTGGAACACCTCGTCCGGCTTCGGCTCCTCCACGGCCTTGCGCACCAGCGTGCCGCGCGCCAGCGCGGCGCGCGCATAGGGCTCGGGCAGGAAGCCGAAGCCGAGCCCGGCCAGTTGCAGCCGGTACTTGCTGCGCATGTCCGGCACGGTCAGCGCGTCCTGGCCGAACAGCAGCCCGACCGTGCGCGGCAGCAAACGCCGTGCCGAATCCGCCACCGCGATCGCGCGATGCGCGCTCAGCTGGCTGCGGCTGAGCGGTTCCGGCGCCTGCGCCAGCGGGTGATTGGGCGCGACCGCGAACACGAACGGCAGCGTGCCCAGCGGCTCGGTCACGTAGCCGCCGCCGCTGGGCCCTTCGCCGGCCGCCCCGACCAGCAGATCCACCCGCCGGTCCAGCAGCGCCTCCCAGGTGCCGGACAGCGATTCCTGCACCACCCGCAGCCGGGTCTGGTCGGCAACCGCATAGAACGCCGCCATGTCCTGCGCCAGGCATTCCGGCGCGAACACCGCATCCAGGCCCAGCGCGAACTCGGTCTCCCAGCCGGAGGCCACGCGGCGCACGCGCAGTTCCAGGTCGCCAGCGGCGCGCAGCAGGTGACGGCCTTCGCGCAGCAGTTCGGCCCCCGCGGCGGTCGGCACCGCCTTCGGCCCGATCCGCTCGAACAGTTGCACGCCCAGGTCCTCCTCCAGCTTGGCGACGGTATAGGAGATGGTCGACGGCACCTTGTGCAGCGCCTTGCCGGCGGCCGAGAACGAGCCGCGACGGTCGATGGCGTCGAGGATCTGCAGGGCATCGAGGCTGAGCTTGAGCATTCGAATTTTTCGATGATGGATGCCGAATCTATCCGTTTTTCAAACCCGGCGACAGCACCGATACTTGTTTCCAAGCCGGAGCTCTCGCGAAATCATGCCGACCGGCGCTTTCGATCCACTTGCACATCAACGCCACCAAGGAGCCTCCCATGCTGCAGATCCGCCCCGCCAACACCCGTGGCCGCGCCGAACACGGCTGGCTGTCCTCGCGCCATACCTTCTCCTTCGGCCACTACCACGACCCGCGCCACATGGGCTTCGGGCCGCTGCGGGTGATCAACGAGGACCGCGTGCAGCCGGGCCAGGGCTTCGGCACCCACGCCCATCGCGACATGGAGATCCTGTCCTACGTGGTCGAGGGCGCGCTGGAGCACAAGGACAGCATGGGCAACGGTTCGGTGCTGCGCTACGGCGACGTGCAGCGCATGAGCGCCGGCTCCGGCGTCACCCACAGCGAGTTCAACCACTCCGCCAGTGAGCCGGTGCACTTCCTGCAGATCTGGGTGATGCCCGAGCGCGCCGGGATCGATCCGGGCTACGAGGAGAAGCACTTCGCCCCCGACAGCAAGCGCGGCCAGCTGCGCCTGATCGCCGCCCCGCAGGGCGAGGACGGTGCGGTGCGCATCCATCAGGACGCGCGCATCTACGCCTCCATCCTCGACGGTGATGCGCGCCTGGACTACCCGCTGGCGGCCGGGCGCGGCGCCTACGTGCAGGTGGTGCGCGGCACGCTGAGCGTCAATGGACAGACCCTGCAGGCCGGCGACGCGGTCCAGGCGGTCGACGAGGCCAGCCTGCAGTTCGCCGATGCCCAGGACAGCGAGTTCCTGCTGTTCGACCTGCCGCGCTGAGCAGGTCAGGCCAGGTCGCGCCCGCGGCCCACTGGACCGGGCCGCGACGGTCTCGCGAAATCCGCCCACGCAGCGGCGCCACGGCGTCGCTGCGTAGGTCGCTGCATTCGCGGTAATGCCCGCATCCTCACGCCATCCTCGGCACCCCGTAACGCGTCCTGCACGGCCTCCGCGTCAATGCTTCCGCTCTCCCTCCCCTACTGCCGGCGTGCCGGCCGAGAGCCTGCCGATGCGCCACCCGACCAGCGCCGCCTATGCCACCCCCTCGCGCATCCGCGAAGGGCGCCCCTTCCCCCGCGGCGCCGTGTTCGACGGCCAGGGCACCAACTTCGCGCTGTTCTCGGCGCACGCCACGCGCGTGGAACTGTGCCTGTTCGACGACGCCGGCACCGAAACGCGCCTGGACCTGCCCGAATACACCAACGAAATCTGGCACGGCTACCTGCCCGACGTGAAGCCCGGCCAGCGCTATGGCTATCGCGTGCATGGCCCCTATGAACCCAGCGAAGGCCACCGCTTCAATCCCAACAAACTGCTGCTGGACCCGTACGCGCGCGAACTCGAGGGCGACCTGATCTGGGCCGACGAACTGTACGGCTACACGGTCGGCCACCCGGACGGCGACCTCAGTTTCGACGAGCGCGACAGCGCGCCGTTCATGCCCAAGTGCGTCGTGGTCGAGGACACCTACGACTGGGAGGACGACCAGCGCCTGATGACGCCGTGGAGCGAGACCCTGGTCTACGAGACCCACGTGCGCGGCTACACCATGCGCCACCCGCAGGTGCCGGACGAGGTGCGCGGCACCTGCGCCGGGCTGGCCCAGGAGCCGGTGCTGCGCTACATCAAGGAACTGGGCGTCAGCGCGGTGGAACTGCTGCCGGTCCACGCTTACCTCGACGACCAACACCTGCTCGACAAGGACCTGCGCAACTATTGGGGCTACAACACGCTGGGCTTCTTCGCGATCAAGTCGCGCTACCTGGCCAGCGGCCACCGCGACGAGTTCCGCGACATGGTCAAGGCGGTGCACCGCCAGGGCCTGGAGGTGATCCTCGACGTGGTCTACAACCACACCGCAGAAGGCAGCGAGCTGGGCCCCACCCTCTCCTTCCGCGGCATCGACAACGCCAGCTACTACCGGCTGGCCGAGGACAAGCGCTACTACATCAACGACACCGGCACCGGCAACACGCTCAACCTGAGCAACTCGCGGGTGATCCAGTTCGTCAACGACTCGCTGCGCTACTGGGCCGGCGAGATGCACGTGGACGGCTTCCGTTTCGATCTGGCCACCATCCTCGGCCGCGAACCCACCGGCTTCGACCAGCGCGGCGGTTTCCTCGACGCCTGCAACCAGGATCCGCTGCTGTCGCAGGTCAAGCTGATCGCCGAGCCATGGGACTGCGGCCCGGGCGGCTACCAGGTCGGCCACTTCCCGCCCGGCTGGTCGGAATGGAACGACAAGTTCCGCGACAACGCCCGCGCGTTCTGGAAGGGCGACGAAGGCAAGCTGGCCGAATTCGCCACGCGCTTCACTGGTTCGGCCGACCTGTTCGATCGCCGCGGGCGCCGACCGTGGGCCTCGGTGAACTTCATCACCGCACACGACGGCTTCACCCTGCAAGACCTGGTCAGCTACAACGAAAAGCACAACGCGGCCAACGGCGAGGACAACCGCGACGGCTCGGACCACGACAGCTCCTGCAACTACGGCGCCGAAGGCGAGACCGACGACGCCGGCATCCTGCAACTGCGCGAGCGGCAGATGAAGAATCTGCTGGCCACGCTGCTACTCGCGCAGGGCACGCCGATGCTGCTGGCCGGCGACGAACGCGCGCAGACCCAGGGCGGCAACAACAACACCTACTGCCAGGACAACGAGATCACCTGGATCGACTGGGAGCGCGACCCCACCGAGGGCCGCCTGACCGCGTTCGTCAAGGCGCTGAGCGCGCTGCGCCAGCGTTACCCGATCCTGACCCGTGGCCGCTTTCTCAACGGCCAGTACAACGAAGAAGCCGGCGTTCGCGACCTCACCTGGCTCAACCCCGGTGGCACCGAGATGGACGATGCGCACTGGACCGATGCCGGCGCACGCTCGGTCGGGCTGTTGCTGGAAGGCAAGGCGCAAACATCCGGCGTCAGGGAGCTGGCCAACGACGACACCTTGCTGATCGTCATCAACGCCTACCACGAGGGCGTGAGCTTCGTGCTGCCGTCCTCGGAAGAGGAATTGCACTGGAAGCTGGTGCTGTCCACCGACGATGCGCTGCAGGTCGACAGCATGCCGGCCGGCGCCAGCGAGTTCCTGGCGCCGCCGCGCAGCATCAGCGTGTTCGAGTGCCAGACGGCGGGCGCATAGTCGCCACTCGCCACTTCGGATTGCGCGCGGACTGACGCGTCCGCGCCTGCATTACGTCGCCAGCGCTTGCCGCGGGCGACGCGCGATGCTGGCATCTGCACGCTCTCTACGACGCGCCGCATTGCATTGGTCTACATGGCCTTTGGCACAGTGCTCGATGGCGCATGCTCGCTAGGCTGAATGCCCGCTTCCTTCCAGGTCAGGCATGCAGCACTCCGCGCAAGGCAACACCCACGCCACGTCTTACACCTCCTTCATGCGTCACCCGCTGCTGCGCATCGCGCTCAGCGCCGCGGTCCTCGCGCTGGCGTCCTATGCATGGCTCCCGTTTCCGTGGCGCATGCCCTTGGTCGGCCTGCTCGGTCTTTGTTTGGTCTGGGTCGAGACGCGTTCCTCCACGGCGTGCGGCGTCGCACGCCCGCGCCTGGCGTCCGTGATCGGCTGGACAGCGTTGCTCGTGTTGTTGACCGTGGGCTTCATCACACCGGTGCTGCAACCGCTGATCGACACCATCACCGGACACAAGACCGACTACAGCGCCTACGGCGCGCTCAAGGGCAACGTCCAGGCGACGACCCATCTGATCGGCGCGGCGTGGCTGAGCGCGGCGCTCGGCGAAGAACTGGTGTTCCGCGCCTTCCTCATGCACCAGCTCGATGCGCTGCTGGGCCGTCTGCGCGGCGGCCGCTGGATCGCCGCACTGGCCGGTGGTGTGGTGTTCGGCCTGATGCACGCCGCGCAAGGCGCCTCCGGCATCCTGCTGACCGGCGTGGTCGGCACGATGTTCGGCTATGCCTATCTGCGCTCCAGACGCAACCTGTGGGCCATGATCCTCGCCCACGGCCTGATCGACACCTGGGGTGTGACTACCCTGTATCTGGGCTGGTACTGAGCGGGCAGCGCAGTCGAGAGTCGCCACTCGGCGCACCTATGCGCACCACGCCGTCGCCGCCAGCAGACAGACGAAGGACATGTCGCGGCGCGCGTGTTCCCGCTGTAAAAGCACCAAGCGCACTCAGCCCGAACGGGACGCGCGATCGCCGCTACAGGCTTCGGCATACAACCCGTCCGCTACCTAAATGATGGAGAGCACGCCCGCTCAATTTTCACTTGCACGCCACCGGCTCGCGCGCAGTTTGGCGATGCCCACTTGAGGGCATCCCTACTGCGGAGTCAACGATGGACAAGAATCGCACCGAAGGCGCCAAGAACCAGATCAAGGGCACCATCAAGGAAGTCGCCGGCAAGGTCACCGGCAACAAGCTGAAGGAAGTCGAAGGCAAGATGCAGAAGAACGCCGGCAAGGTACAGAGTGAAGTGGGCAAGGCGCGCGACCACGCGCGCGGCTGAGTTCCAGATTCTCGTGCTCCCCTGCCGCCAATGGCAGGGGAGTTGTTGCAAGCGACCTGCACCTCGCCGACTCGCTGTCGATTCTCCTGATGCGCAGCTCAACGGCGTGCACACAGGCCTCCGCAATGACCGACGGGTGGACTGGAGTAGCGAGACGCAGTACAGCGCTCAACAAGCTGCCACGGCACCAGTCCTAGACAGCAAGGCGATCGAACACGGCACATCCAAGAGCGGTTTGCCGACAGCGCTGCCAGGCGCATCCCAAACGACCCGATGCGCTGCGCACCGTGGACTCGGATCGACCCGCACACAGTCAATTACACGCCCGATCAGATCGACGCCGAATTGTTGCGCAGGCACCACCCTGACGTCGCTTGGCGCATGCCAGTCCGGAAGCGATGGCTCCGCTCGATGCATCCCACCATACTGACACTCACGTTACGCCTACATCGCGACAAACTCGCCGATGCGCAACACACTGTGTGATCTGACAACCCCCGGATGTGTACAGGCTCCCGACCACGAACACGCCCCTGATATTTCCGCCCCCACTGAAAGCATCGATGCACACGATTACCTCCCCCAGAAGAGCAGCGTTCTTGCTTCTCCTGCTGCTTCCTGCCGCCCAGGCGGATATGACTGCTGCGGCAGCAGCTCGCGCGGCACCTGTCGAAATGACCGAAAGCGACTTCGCCGTAGCCATCAACAACCACTCTTTCGCCCTGGGTGAACGCTGGAGCGAGCAAACCAGGACGCAGGCAGGCACCCAGATCAGCGAGAGTTTTGTAGGAGACGTGCCCGCCGGGGAGACAAGCTACAAGTACTACCAGCATCGCTATGCCGGGTTTGACATCTATACGGCGAACCTCTCCTGGCAAAAACAGCAACGCGACATCGACAGCTACGTCATTGCGCAGATCACCATCAATGCATCCACGGTCAAAACGGCCAGAGGTATCGCGATCGGCGACACGCAGAATGTGCTGATCGACACCTATGGCCAAGGCACGACGGATGACAGCGATGGCCAGCACTGGCGCTCCTATGAGACCAAAAACAAGCGCCTCTCGTTTCAGCTTGAACATGGAAGAATCATCCACATCATGATGACCCTCGACACGGACAGCTGAAATCAGCGCTGTGTCATGCGCCACCAATGCCATTTCGGGCGTCAGGCGGCCGCTCCCTGTGCCCGCCCGCAACAGAAACACGGCAAAACGTGTTTCTTGCCGAAGACCACTGGTCCAGCTTGTCTTTCTTGTTGGCAGATCAAGACTCGGCGGCGCGCCGCTGCGGCGCCGAGACTGTCAGGGCCGCCTTTCTACGCCTTGCGAGCACGATGCAGAAAGTATCCCGCTCCAAGCAAAGCAATCAGTCCGATCATGGCACCAATCTGGCCATTCTTGCGCCGCGCATGGAGCGCCTGCTCAGGCGTGACGACCACGTCATCGCCCAAGCGCATTCCCCAGATGGATCGCTTGCTGTCCGCATCGTCGAAGGTGACGTGAACCGGCGATCCCACCTTGAGACGCCCCCACAGCGCATCGATGCCAGGCAGCACACTGGAGTACTCGAATGCATCGCCTCCGGTCGCAAGGGTGAAGTTGACGCTTTGAAGCCGTCCCTTTCGCTGCGTTGCGTCGACCTTTTCGACCGTCCCATCGGCTTCAGCCAAATGTGTCGGCACTGCCGCAGGCCTGCTGAAAAACGTGACAACGCTGGCGATCGTGACGCCAAGGCAAAGCAACGCGATGATGATGAAGCGGATCTTGTGTGACTGCATCTCGATACCGGAGCAAAAAGGAAACGTCGCGATCCAGCGACGACGCACATTTTTTCGTGACAGCGCATGGGAATCAATCGATGGATCGCCCATCCCCTGCAACTCAATGACACCGTAGGCGTCCTGTCTCCTGGCTCAAGCACTTCGATCCCAATGAGGCGTCGCGTCAACCTTTGCTGAGCGAAGCCTGCAACCGCGACACGCGACGGGCGGAAGATGAGTAGCCCCAATGCGTCGCTGGAAAGCGACATGAAGCAGCACTACAGCACACACTTGCCACTGTCATCGCGCGTGTCCAGATGAACTCGGAAAGCAAACGCAGTAGCGCGACCTGACTTGCGACATCGTCAACAAGGGCACACCGCGGAGAGACGGCCGATCGATACCGGCAGGATGGCTGCCGCGCTGCCTGAAACAGGATTTGGCTCTACGCGATTGATGACATTGCGTGGCAGCGATGGCCCTCGCCTTCATCCTCCACGGCCCACGGCGGGTGCCCACGGGAAGCTTGAACGCAGCAACAGGCTCCAAGCTTCGTCATGCAACACGTCAAGGCCGCTACGCTCGTCACCGGCTCCTTGAGCGCAGACATGCGCGATACCGTCTGCTCGAACTCCTGCAAGGTGCGTCAGCGCTCACGTGCCACCATGCTGACGCGCGGAGGCAAGCATGACATCGCTGGAGCTGCACGAAGCCATTGCACATCACTTCAGTGCTGCACTGAAGACTTTGCGCTCGAACTGTTTCTGCAGGTCAGCAGGAACGCGCAGACGAACGTAGTAGCGGCCGGTCTCGCCGCACGTCAGGTAGTGCGCGACTCGCATGGAAGTGTCCAAGCGAGTGTCCAAGATGGCTGAAAAGAAAAACGCCCACAAATCGTTGATTTGCGGGCGTTTCCTTGACACTGGCGGAGTGAGAGGGATTCGAACCCTCGATAGAGCTTTTGACCCTATACTCCCTTAGCAGGGGAGCCCCTTCAGCCACTCGGGCATCACTCCGGATTTCTGCGCTGCGGATATTCCGCGACCGGGCGCGAAGAATACCGGGTTGTGGGGTCTCAGGTAAACCCTTTCGACGCATCAATCGGCAGATTGATCGCCGTGACCGCCGCCGTGGGAGTTCGGCTCGTCGCCGCGCTGGATGCGCTGGTAGATCTCTTCGCGATGCACCGCAACGTCCTTCGGCGCGGTGATGCCGATACGCACTTGATTGCCCTTGACCCCAAGCACCGTCACGGTGACCGAATCGCCGATCATCAAGGTTTCGCCTACCCGGCGAGTCAGGATCAACATTTTTTGAATTCTCCAGGGAACCGGTGGGTCTCACCGGCACGGCGCCCGCGCTGCGGCACGCCCCATAATGAAAGTGAAAAGAAGGGTGATGTTACGGGAAGCCGCGCCCTGCCAGCAAGGCGCGGCGTTCGGATGTTCAGGGGAGATGTTGCTTGACCCAGGCGGGGACGCCGGCGAGTGCGGGGGCAAGGGCGGGCCCGTCCTCGCCACCACCCTGGGCGAGGTCCGGGCGGCCGCCGCCCTTGCCCGAAATCTGACCGGCGATATGGCTCAACAGTTCCCCGGCCTTGACCCGTCCCATTGGGCTGCCGTTCACGCCGGCGACCAGGGCGACCTTGCCCTCGCTTGCGCCGGCCAACACGATCACGCTATCGCCCAGTTGCTGCTTCAGACGGTCCATCGCCTCGCGCAGGGCCTTGGCATCGAAGCCTTCCAGTCGGACGGCGAGGACCTTCACACCGGCCACGTCGACCGCCGATCCGGCCAGGTCGGCCGTGGCGCCGGACGCCAGCTTGGCCTTCAGCGCCTCCAGCTCCCGCTCCAGGCGCTTGTAGCGGTCGCCAAGCTGGCGGATCTTGTCGACCACGTCGTGGCTGTTGCCGCCGACCAGGTCGGCCGCCTCGCGCAGCCGGGCCTCCTCGGCCGCCACGTAGTCCAGCGCGCCCTGCCCGGTCACCGCCTCGATGCGGCGCACGCCGGCGGAGACGCCGCCTTCGCTGGTGATCTTGAACAGGCCGATGTCGCCGGTCCGGCCGACGTGCGTGCCACCGCACAGTTCGGTGGAGTAGTCGCCCATCTTGAGCACGCGCACGCGCTCGCCATACTTTTCGCCGAACAGCGCCATCGCGCCGAAGTCCAGCGCTTCCTGCATGCCCATCTGGTGCACTTCGGCGGCGTTGTTGGCGCGGACCTGCTGGTTGACCTTGCGCTCGATCAGCGCCAGTTCCTCGGCCCCGATCGGCTGGAAGTGTGAGAAGTCGAAGCGCAGCCGATCCGGCGCCACCAGCGAGCCCTTCTGCTGGACGTGGGTGCCCAGTACCTCGCGCAGGGCCGCATGCAGCAGGTGCGTCGCCGAGTGATTGAGGATGGTGGCGCCGCGGCGCTCGGCATCGACCTCACCGGCGAGCACGTCGCCGAGCTTCAGGCTGCCTTCTTCCAGGGTGCCGACGTGGCCATGGAACTGGCCGGCGAACTTCTGCGTGTCTGTGACCGTCACCCGGATGCCGGCGGCAGTGAGTGTGCCGAGATCGCCGACCTGGCCGCCGGATTCGGCATAGAACGGGGTCTTGTCGGTCAGTACGATCACCGCGTCGCCGGCCTGGGCGGACTGCACCGGGCGACCGTCCTTGAGCAGGGCGACCACGCGCAGGCCGTCGGCCTGCAGGCTGTCGTACCCCAGGAACGCGGTCGGGGCCAGCGTCGCCACCAGGTCGGCCGGCAGCTGCACGCCGCCGCCGAACTTGCCGGCTTCGCGCGCGCGCCGACGCTGCTCGTCCATCGCCGTCTCGAAGCCCTGCTCGTCCACGCGCAGATCGCGCTCGCGGGCGATGTCCTGGGTCAGGTCCAGCGGGAAGCCGTAGGTGTCGTACAGGCGGAAGGCGTCCTCGCCGGCGATCATCCCGCCCTGCGCCTTGGCGGCGACGTCCTCGAAGATCTTCATGCCGGCATCGAGGGTTTCGGCGAAGCGCTCTTCCTCGGCCTGCAGGGCGCGCAGCACGGTGTCCTGGGCGGCGGTCAGTTCCGGATAGGCCTCGCCCATCAGTTCCACCAGGGTCGGCACCAGCTTGCTGAAGAACGGCTGGCGCACGCCGAGCATCCAGCCATGGCGCAGGGCGCGGCGGATGATCCGGCGCAGCACGTAGCCGCGACCTTCGTTGGACGGCAGCACGCCGTCGACGATCAGGAACGCGCAGGCGCGGATGTGGTCGGCGATCACGCGCAGCGACTTGTTCTCCAGGTCGGCGGTGCCGGTCAGCTCGGAGGCCTTGCGGATCAGCGTCTGGAACAGGTCGATCTCGTAGTTGGTGTGCACGTGCTGCAGGATCGCTGCCAAGCGCTCCAGGCCCATGCCGGTGTCCACGCAGGGGGCCGGCAGCGGCACCAAGGTGCCGTCGGGCTGACGATCGAACTGCATGAACACCAGGTTCCAGATCTCGATGAAGCGATCGCCATCCTCGTCGGGCGACCCCGGCGGACCGCCGGCGATGTGCGCGCCGTGGTCGTAGAAGATCTCGGTGCATGGGCCGCAGGGACCGGTGTCGGCCATCTGCCAGAAGTTGTCCGAGGCGTAGGGCGCGCCCTTGTTGTCGCCGATGCGCACGATGCGCTCGGCGGGCACGCCGATCATGTCGCGCCACAAGGCGTAGGCCTCGTCGTCGGTGTGGTAGACGGTGACCAGCAGGCGCTCGGCCGGCAGCTTCCAGACCTGGGTCAGCAGCTCCCAGGCCCAGGCGATGGCATCCTTCTTGAAGTAGTCGCCGAACGACCAATTGCCGAGCATCTCGAAGAAGGTGTGATGGCGCGCGGTGTAGCCGACCGAATCGAGGTCGTTGTGCTTGCCGCCGGCGCGCAGGCAGCGCTGCACGTCCGCCGCGCGCACGTAGCTGCGCTTCTCGGCGCCGAGGAACACGTCCTTGAACTGCACCATGCCGGAATTGGTGAACAGCAGCGTCGGATCGTTGCCGGGCACCAGCGGTGCGGACGGCACGATGGTATGGCCCTTGCCCTTGAAGAAGTCGAGGAAGTCGCTGCGGATCTGGGAGGTGGAGAATTTGGCGGGTGCGTTCATGGGCTGGCTATAGACGAGCGGACGGGCGTCCTGGCGCTCCCTCCTAGATGAGGGCGCCACGGAAACCGGACAAGACAACTCGCCAAGGGTAGCAGGCCCGGCCCGCTCAGTCCTCCGCAGCGTCGCGCACCGCGGCGCGGATGCTGTCCCCATCGAAACCACGCCGCGCCAGCAGATCGGCGGCCTTGCGCTGCTGCGGCAGGTCCATCGCCCCGGCAGTACCGAAGCGGCGCCGGACCAGATCGCGCGCGTTTTCGGTCCAGTCGCCCTCGAAGGCCCCCATCGCGGTGGCGATGGCCTCACTGTCCAGGCCGTGGGTCCCAAGCTCGGCACGGATATGCAGCGGGCCATACCCTGCCCCGGCGCGGCTGCGCACCAGCAGTTCGGCAAAGCGCCCGTCGTCCTGCCAGCCCTCGCCGCTCAGGCGTTCCACTGCCTCCGCGGCGGCGTCGGCTTCCACGCCACGCGCACGCAGCTTGCGGGTCAGCTCCTTGCGCGAATGCTCGCGCCGCACCAGCAGACCCAGCGCCTTCTGCAGCGGCGTCTGTTCCGGTTGCCGGCGACGCCGACGTGGTGCTTCTTGTGCCCGTTCGTCGCTCATGGGCGATGCCACCCCATTCAAAATGCGCCGTCCCTGGCGCGCGCCCTCCTGGCTTGCTCAAGACTGCCGAGGGAGACGAGCGGCACTGACTCCACCGCTCCCCCGGCAGAAAACCATTACGCGTCGTCGTCTTCCGCCTCGGCCTCGCTCGGGGCGATTTCCGTGGGCTGGAACTTCTCGCGCAGCTCGCTTTCCAGCTTGGTCGCGACCTGCGGGTTGTCGCGCAGGTAACCGCGGGCGTTGTCCTTGCCCTGGCCGATGCGCTCGCTGCCGTAGCTGTACCAGGCGCCGGCCTTCTCGACCAGCTTGGCTTCCACGCCCATGTCGATCAGTTCGCCCTCGCGGCTGATGCCCTCGCCGTAGAGGATTTCGGTGACGACCTGCTTGAACGGCGGCGCCAGCTTGTTCTTGACGACCTTGATCTTGGTCTGGTTGCCGATGATCTCGTCGCCCTTCTTGATCGCGCCGATGCGGCGGATGTCCAGGCGCACCGAGGCGTAGAACTTCAGCGCGTTGCCACCGGTGGTGGTTTCCGGGCTCTGGCCCGGCATCATCACGCCAATCTTCATGCGCAACTGGTTGATGAACACCACCAGGGTGTTGGAGCGCTTGATGTTGCCGGTGAGCTTGCGCAGCGCCTGGCTCATCAGGCGCGCCTGCAGGCCCGGCAACTGGTCGCCCATCTCGCCTTCGATTTCGGCCTTGGGGGTCAGCGCGGCGACCGAGTCGACCACCACGATGTCCACCGAGCCCGAGCGCACCAGCATGTCGGCGATTTCCAGCGCCTGCTCGCCGGTGTCCGGCTGCGACAGCAGCAGCTCGTCGACGTTGACACCCAGCTTGGCGGCGTAGATCGGGTCCAGCGCGTGCTCGGCATCGATGAACGCGGCGGTGCCGCCGTTCTTCTGGCACTGCGCGATGGCCTGCAGGGTCAGGGTGGTCTTGCCCGAGGATTCCGGACCGTAGATCTCGACCACGCGGCCCTTCGGCAGGCCGCCGATGCCCAGTGCGATGTCCAGCATCAGCGAGCCGGTCGGAATCACTTCCACCGCTTCGATGACGCGATCGCCCATCCGCATCACCGAGCCCTTGCCGAACTGCTTCTCGATCTGGCTCAGGGCGGCAGCAAGCGCGCGCTTCTTGTTCTCGTCCATTGTGGTGTCCTTGGAAGGTGAGGAGGATTTGCGGAGTGAGGTCAATGTAAGGGCCTGGTATCGCACGGACTGAGACAGTGCGTGGCGAGATGAAAATAATTCGTCCGGACCGGGCGACGGCAGCGGCGAATGGCGATATCCGGGGTCGGAAAAGTCCGGCCGGCGCTGTAGTGCATGCCCTGCTCCACGCGCGGCATCAGCGGTTGGGGCGCAGCAGGCCGCAGTACAGGCCTTCGATGGCGAACTCCTGGTCCGGCAGCACCTCGATCGGTGCGTAGTCCGGGTTGCGCGGGAGCAGGCGGATGCGGTCCTTGCCGATCTTCAGCAGCTTGACCGTGATCTCCTCGTCGATGCGCGCCACCACGATCTGCCCGGAGCGGGCATCGCGGGTGCGGTGCACGCCGATCAGGTCGCCGTCGAAGATGCCTTCGTCGCGCATGGAGTCGCCCTGCACCTTCAGCAGGTAATCGGGTGCCGGCGAAAAGAACACCCGGTCCAGCACCACGAAGTCGTCGGAGCCGATGTCCGCGCCGATCGGCAGGCCGGCGGCGACGCGTCCGAGTACTGGCAGGCGCAGCACGTCGGCGCTGTCCACCTGCGGCGCGGGGGCCGGAGCGGCCGCCCCACCCAGCAGGCGGATGCCGCGCGCCTGCCCGGGCACCCGGCGGATCGCGCCGGCCTGTTCGAGCGCTTCCAGGTGGTACTGGGCCGCGCGCACGCCTTTGAAGCCGAAGGCACGGGCAATCTCGGTCTGCGACGGCGGCACGCCATCGTGTTCGATGCGCTCGGCGATCAGGTCGAGGATCGCCTGCTGGGTTTCGGTCAGGTCCATGGTTAGTAGTAATACTACTAAATTAGCTGGCGAGCAACTGGCGCGTGGGTCTGGAGTGCCGGCGCGCTTCGCTGCCGCCAGTGATGGATGCTCCGCGCGACCGCCCGCAATGCCGTCGTCGGCAGGCGCGAGGCTTCTGATCCTGGAGGCCTTTTGGGACCCCGCACAGCGTCAGTGCGATGTGTACCGGGGGATCCGAGTGCATCGCGTCGGGGCTGAAGCCCCTCCTACCAAGGGATCGCGTGCGCGCCGACACGCCTGTGAAGCGGGGCGCTGCCTGCGGACCAGCCGCCGCAGCTTCCGGCGAACCGTGCTCGAGAGCATGCGCCGCGCTCAGCGCCCGCTGCGCCAGATCGAGAACAGGATCCACACCCCCGACAGTGCCGCGCCGACGAAGCCGCAGACGCCGATCGCCAACAGCCAGCGGCTGGAGATGCCGCCGACGCTGTTCATCACGATCGACGAGCCGATGATCAGCGCGGCGGTGACGATGCCCATGGTCAGGCGGTTGGCGGCGCGGTTGACCTGGTCGCCGAAGCCCTTCAGCGAGCCGGTCTCCACGTTCAACTGCAGGCGCCCGCGCCGTGCCGCCTGCAGCAGCCGGCGCGTGTCGCGCGGCAGGTCGCCGAGCAGTTCCAGCGCGCCCAGCACGGTGCGGCGGCCGCGCCTGGCCATCGCCCGCGGCGCGAACCGCTGCAGCATCACCCGCTCCAGGTACGGGGCGGCGGCGCCGGCCATGTCGAAATCCGGATCGAGCTGGCGCCCGACCCCTTCCAGGGTCAGGAAGGTCTTGATCATCAGCGCCAGGTCGGCCGGCAAGGCCAGCGCGTGCTGGCGCAGCAGCGCGGTGACGTCGCCGAGCATCGCGCCGACCCGCAGGTCCTTCAGCGGCACGCCGCGGTACTGGTCGACGAAGGCGGCGATCTCCAGGTGCAGGCGCGCCTCGTCGACCTCGACTTCGCCGTCGGTCCACTCCAGCAGGATGTCGGCGACCGCCTCGGCGTCCTGGGTGACCAGCCCGTGCAGCAGTTGCACCACCTGGTAGCGGCGCTGTTCGGAAATGCGCCCGACCATGCCGAAGTCGATCACCGCGATGCGCTCGCCGGGCAGGTAGAAGATGTTGCCCGGATGCGGATCGGCGTGGAAACAGCCGTCCTCCAGCACCATCTTCAGCACGATGTCGGCGCCGGTGCGCGCCAGTTGGCGACGGTCCAGGCCGGCGGCGTCGACCGCGGCCAGGTCGCGGCCGCCGATGCCGTCGACGAAGTCCTGCACATTGAGCGTTTCGCAGGTCCATTGCCAGTGCACCCGCGGGATCACGATCTCGTCGTGTCCCTGGAAGTTGGCCGCGATGCGCTCGGCATTGCGGCACTCGCCGGCGAAATCCAGCTCGCGGCGCAGCGATAGGGTGAACTGGTGCACCACCGCGGCCGGGTGATAGCGCTTCAGGTCCGGCGCGCGCGCTTCGACGATCTCCGCCAGCCGCGCCAGCAATCGCAGGTCGGCCTCGATCACCTCGCGGATGCCGGGGCGGCGCACCTTGATCACCACGGCGGTGCCGTCGTGCAGCCGGGCGCGATGGGTCTGCGCCAGCGAGGCGGCGGCCAGCGGGGTTTCCTCGACCTCGGCGAAGATCGCCGTCGGCGCCTCGCCGAGCGCCTCGATCAGCTGCGGCAGGATCTGCGGGTAGTCCAGCGCCGGCGCGGCGTTCTGCAGTTCGCCCAGTTCGTCGATCCACTCCGGCGGCAGCAGGTCCACGCGCGTGGCCAGCACCTGGCCGAGCTTGACGAAGGTCGGGCCGAGGTCCTGCAGGGCGCGCCGTACCCGTTGCGGGGCCGACATGCGCAGCATCTCCTCGGCGTTGTGCCAGTGCAGCAGGCGCCCGGCGCGCTCCAGCACGTCGGCCATGCCGATGCGCCGGACCACGTCGCCGAACCCATAGCGGATCAGCACCGAGGCGATTTCCTGCAGGCGTCCCAGGTCGCGGACGGTGCTCAACGCCTCCCACATCGCGCTCATCCTCGGGGAAGGCGCGCGGCCACGATCACAGCAACGCGTCCAGGCCGCGCAGGGCCGCCGCCACGGTCTGCCGGCGCACCGCGTCGCGGTCGCCCGGGAACTGGAACAATTGCGCGCTGGCATAGCCGCCGCGGCGCTTCCAGCCCAGCCAGACGCTGCCGACCGGCTTGTCCGCCGAGCCGCCGCCCGGCCCGGCGATGCCGGTCACCGCGACCGCGACGCTGGCGCCGGAATTGACCAGCGCCCCGGACACCATCTCGATCACCGTCTCCCGGCTGACCGCGCCATGATGCTCCAGCGTCTGCGGACGCACGCCCAGCAAGGCCTGCTTGGCCTCGTAGCTGTAGGCGACGATGCCGCAGTCGAACCAGGCCGAAGACCCGGCGACGTCGGTCATCACCTTGGCGATCCAGCCGCCGCTGCAGCTTTCGGCGGTGACCAGGCGCTCGCGCGCGGTGCGCAAGCGATCGCTGAGCGCGGTGGCCTGTTGCAGCAGATCCGAATCGGTGGGAAGCGTCATGGCACAGCTCGGGAAACCAGTGCGCTTTGTAGCCCAATTCGCCGTGGCTGTCGCGCCTGCGCGTGCCGGCGGATGGCCGGCCGTCAGCCAACGCGGCGCATGGGCCGCGACCACGCCGGCCCGCCCATCGGCGTCGAGCGTGCCGACGCCGGCGTCGACGCGGCACTCAGCGCTGCTGCCACTCCTCCTGCTCGCGCGGCGGCAGCAGCGCGCGGATCGGCGCGCCGTCGGCCGTGGCGGCCAGGCGCTCGGCCTCGGTGATCGGGATGTCCACCTGCAGCAGCCAGCCCTCCTCGTCGGCCTGCTCGCTGCGGATCACCTGCAACTGATGCAGCTGCGAACGCAGGCGCCCGGCACTCGGCGGCAGGCGCAGGCTGCCCTGCACGTGGCGCAGGCCCAGGCGCTGGCCGAGCACGTGCTGCAGCAGGTCCAGGCCGCGCCCGTCGCGCGCGGAGATCCACACCCGCTCGCGCCGCGCCGTGTCCGGCACGCCGTCCTGCGCATCGTGACGCACCTCGGCGCCCTCGATGCGGTCGATCTTGTTGAACACCAGCAACTGCGGCAGTTCGCCGGCGCCGACCGCGTGCAGCACCTCGTCGACCTGGGCGATGCGCTCCTCGCGCAGCGGATCGGCGGCGTCGACCACGTGCAGCAGCAGATCGGCCTCGCGCGCCTCGGACAGGGTCGAGCGGAACGCCGCCACCAGCTCATGCGGCAGGTTGCGCACGAAGCCGACGGTATCGGCCAGCATCGCGTTGCCGCCGGGCAGCGCGATGCGCCGCACGGTCGGGTCCAGGGTCGCGAACAACTGGTCGGCGGCGTAGGCTTCGGCGCCGGTCAGCGCGTTGAACAGGGTCGACTTGCCGGCGTTGGTGTAGCCCACCACCGCGATCCGCGGCAGCTCGCTGCGCACCCGCGCGCGGCGCATCTGGGTGTGTTGCACCTCGACCTTCTCCAGCCGCTTCTGCAACTGCTCCACACGCTTCTGCAGCAGGCGGCGATCGGTTTCCAGCTGGGTTTCGCCGGGGCCGCGCAGGCCGATCGAACCGCCGCGCTGGCGCTCCAGGTGGGTCCAGCCGCGCACCAGCCGGGTGGCCATGTGCCGCAACTGGGCCAGTTCGACCTGCAGCTTGCCTTCGTGGCTGCGCGCGCGCTGGGCGAAGATGTCCAGGATCAGCCCGGTGCGGTCGATCACGCGCCGCTCCAGGTATTTCTCCAGGTTGCGCTCCTGGCCGGGGCTGAGCGCGTGGTTGACCAGAACCAGGTCGGCACCGCTGGCGTCGGCGGCGGCCTTGACCTCTTCCAGCTTGCCGCTGCCGATCAGCGTCGCCGGACTCGGCTTGTCGATGCGCGCGGTCACGGTGGCGGCGATGCTGGCACCGGCCGAGCGCGCCAGGTCGGCGAACTCCTCCAGCACATCGTCTTCCAACGGACCGCCCGCGTAGGGCTGGATCAGCAGTGCATGTTCGCCGCGGCGGGACCGATCAAACACCCGCGGCTCCGCACTTCGTTACGTTACTACTCGACTTCATCATCACCCGCACTGCCACCTTCGTTCTGCTGCACATAGCCGCCGCCCGGTCCCACGCGCACGTTGCGCGCCGGCACCACGGTGGAAATGGCGTGTTTGTAGACCATCTGGCTGACGGTATTGCGCAGCAGGACCACGAACTGATCGAACGACTCGATCGTGCCCTGCAGCTTGATGCCGTTGACCAGATACACCGAGACAGGCACCCGTTCGCGACGCAACGCGTTGAGGAAAGGATCCTGCAAGGATTGCCCCTTGGACATGCTTCACTCCCAAATTATTGTTTTTATTGTCCGGGACGGCACTGCAGCTCCCCTGCCGTGGTCCGGAACGTCGATGTTACACAACCGCGGGCGCCAGCACAGCGCGGCGGCGCGCCCGATCAGCCGAGGAAGGCGTCCAGGGCCGCCTGCAGGCGCCCGGCGTCGCGCGCCGGGTCGAACCAGCGGGCATCCTGCTCGCCGCGCAGCCAGGTGAGCTGGCGCTTGGCCAGCTGCCGGGTGGCGGCGATGGCGCGGACGCGGAAGTCCGCCGCATCGCCGACGCCGTCCAGGTACTCCCAGGCCTGGCGGTAGCCGACCGCGCGCACCGCCGGCAGCGCCAGCGGCTGCGCCACCGCCTGCATCCCGGGCAGCGCACGCAAGGCGCGCACTTCGTCGAGGAAGCCCTGCCCCAGCATCGCATCGAAGCGGGCCTCGATGCGCCCGTGCAGCACGCTGCGCTCGGCCGGCGCCAGCACCAGCTTCAGCACCCGCAGCGGCAGCCGCGGCGGACCCGGATCCGCCTGCCAGGCACTGATCGGCCGGCCGCTGAGCCGGTACACCTCCAGCGCACGCTGGATGCGCTGCGCGTCGCCGGGGCGGATGCGCTGCGCGGCCAACGGATCGATCCGCTGCAGTTCCGCGTGCAGCGCCGCCCAGCCCTCGGCCTGCGCCTGCGCGGTCAGCGCCGCGCGCAATTGCGGGTCGGCCGCCGGCATCGGCGCCAACCCTTCCAGCAGCGCCTGGAAGTACAGGCCGGTGCCGCCGGCCAGGATCGGCAGGCGGCCGCGGGCGACGATCGCCTCCAGCGCGGCGCGCGCGTCGGCGGCGAATTCGGCCGCCGAATACGTCTGCCAGGGATCGCGCAGGTCCAGCAGATGGTGCGGCACCCGCCCGCGCTCGGCGGCATCGGGCTTGGCCGCGCCGATGTCCAGGCCACGGTAGACCAGCGCCGAATCGACGCTGACGATCTCGCCGCCGCAGCGTTCGGCCAGGGCAATCGCCGCGGCGGTCTTGCCCGAGGCGGTCGGGCCCATCAGTGCGATCGCGCGCGGGCGCCGGTCGGCCGCCATCAGTCCTCGTCCGGCCAGCGGATCGTCGCCGCGGCCGACGCTGTGGCGGCGCGCGGCAACGGCACGGCCTGCAGCGCCTGCCAGACCTTCAGCGCGTCGACGGTGGCAGCGACGTCGTGCACGCGCAGCAGCGCGGCACCGCGCTGTGCAGCCAGCAGATGCGCGGCGACCGAGCCGGCCACCCGCTGCTCCGGCACCTCGCGCCCGGTCAGCTCGCCGATGCTGCGCTTGCGCGACAAGCCGGCCAGCACCGGCACGCCCAGCTCGACCAGCCGCGCCAACTGGGCCAGCAACTGCAGGTTGTCGGCGGTGCTCTTGCCGAAGCCGAAGCCCGGGTCGACCAGGATGCGTCGCTTGTCGATGCCGGCCATCTCCGCAGCGAAGATGCGCTCGGCCAGGAACCGGTGCACCTCGCCGACCACGTCGTCGTAGCCGGGCGCGCTGCCGGCGGCATAGGCGTCGGCGGGCATGTGCATCAGCACCACCGGCACCCCCAGTTCCGCGGCAGCGTCCAGCGCGCCGGGCTGGCGCAGGGCCTGCACGTCGTTGATCATGCCGGCGCCCGCCACGACCGCGGCGCGCATCACCTCCGGCTTGAAGGTGTCCACGCTCAGCGGCAGCGCGGTCTGCGCAGCCAGCCGCTCGATCACCGGAATCACCCGCCGCAGTTCTTCTTCCACCGGCACCGGCATCGCGCCCGGACGGGTCGACTCGCCGCCGATGTCCAGCACGTCGGCGCCCTCCTCGGCCAGACGCAGGCCGTGCGCCACCGCCGCGTCCACGCTGGCGTGCGCGCCCCCGTCGGAGAACGAATCCGGGGTGACATTGACGATGCCCATCACCCGCGGGCGATCGAGCAGCAGCCGGTGGGCGCCGCACTGCAGGCTGGGCGAGGTGTCGAACATCGGTGAGTCTCCTGGTAGTGGCCGTGGCCGGCGGCGGAATGGCGCTGCGCAGCGCCATGCGGCATCCGCGACACACGCATGGCGGCAGCGGCGTGCGCGACGTTTCCGCCGCACACCGCATCGACGCGGCAGCCAGCGCAGTGCCATTGTCGCCCACGCGCACGCAGGCGGCGAGTCGACATCGGACGATGCGACCGGCCCCGCACCGCCGCCAACAAAAAAGCCAGGGATCGCTCCCTGGCTTTTCGACGCTTGAAGGGCGCTCCTGCGCTTACACCTGCTCGGCAGGCCCGGCGATCGGCGGCAGCGGACGCGAATTGCCCTTGTCGTTGTTGCCGCCGTCCTTGCCGGACTTGTTCCAGCCCATCGGCGGCGGCGGATCGCGACCTTCCATGATCGCCTCGATCTGCGGCGCGTCGATGGTCTCGTACTGCAGCAGCAGCTGCGACATGGTGTGCAGCTTGTCCAGATTCTCGGTGAGGATCTGCGTGGTCTTCGCATACGCCTTGTCGAGGATCGACCGCACCACTTCGTCGATGCGCCGCGCGGTGTCGTCGGAGACGCTCTTGTGCTGGGTCACCGAACGGCCCAGGAACACTTCATCGTCCTCCTCGCCGTAGGCGATCGGCCCCAGCTCGTCGGACAGGCCCCACTTGGTGACCATGTTGCGCGCCATCTTGGTCGCGCGCTCGATGTCGTTGGACGCGCCGGTGGTGACCTTGTCGGTACCGAAGATCAGTTCCTCGGCCACGCGGCCGCCGTACAGCGAGCACAACTGCGACTCGATCGCCACACGGTTCATCGAGTACTTGTCGCCTTCCGGCAGATACATGGTCACGCCCAGCGCGCGGCCGCGCGGGATGATCGTGACCTTGTAGACCGGGTCGTGCTCGGGCACCAGGCGGCCGACGATGGCGTGGCCGGCTTCGTGGTAGGCGGTGAGCGTCTTCTCGTCCTCGCTCATGGCCATCGAACGACGCTCGGCGCCCATCAGGATCTTGTCGCGGGCACGGTCGAAATGATCCATGCGCACTTCCTTGACCGACTCGCGCGCGGCGAACAGGGCCGCCTCGTTGCACAGATTGGCCAGGTCGGCGCCGGAGAAGCCCGGCGTGCCGCGTGCGATCACCATCGGCTCGATGTCGTCGGCCAGCGGCAGCTTGCGCATGTGCACCTTGAGGATCTGCTCGCGGCCGCGCACGTCCGGCAGGCCCACCACCACCTGGCGGTCGAAGCGGCCCGGGCGCAGCAGCGCCGGATCCAGCACGTCCGGACGGTTGGTCGCGGCGATCACGATCACGCCCTCGCCGCCCTCGAAGCCGTCCATCTCCACCAGCAGCTGGTTGAGGGTCTGCTCGCGCTCGTCGTGACCGCCGCCCAGGCCGGCGCCGCGATGGCGGCCGACCGCATCGATTTCGTCGATGAAGATGATGCACGGCGCATGCTTCTTGGCCTGCTCGAACATGTCGCGCACGCGGCTGGCGCCGACGCCGACGAACATTTCCACGAAGTCCGAACCGGAGATGCTGAAGAACGGCACCTTGGCCTCGCCGGCGATGGCCTTGGCCAGCAGGGTCTTGCCCGTGCCCGGCGGGCCGACCATCAGCACGCCGCGCGGGATCTTGCCGCCGAGCTTGGTGAACTTGGTCGGATCGCGCAGGAAGTCGACCAGTTCGCCGACCTCTTCCTTGGCCTCGTCGCAGCCGGCGACGTCGGCGAAGGTGATCTTGATCTGGTCCTCGCCCTGCAGCTTGGCGCGCGACTTGCCGAAGGACATCGCGCCCTTGGCGCCACCGCCGCCGCCCTGCATCTGGCGCATGATGAACAGCCAGAAGCCGATGATCAGGATGACCGGCAGGAAGTTCAGCACCAGCGACCAGAAGCCCGGACCGTTGTCGGGCTTCTGCCGGGTGATGTCCACGTTCTTGCTGTACAGCACGTCGATCAGCTTGCCGTCGCTCGGGCCGTACACCGAGCCCTCGCTGCCGTCGGCGCGCTTGAAGCGGATCGCGTTGACCGACAGGTTGGTGGCGTCGGTGAAATCGACCGACTTCACCCGCCCGGCGTCCACGTCCTTCAGGAACTGGGAGTAGGTCACGTTGTCGGTGCCCGCGCCGCCGGCGAGCCGCGGCGAGAAGCTCTGGAACACCACCATCAGCACGACGGCAACGACTACCCACAACAGCAGATTCTTGGTCAAGTCGTTCATCCTCATTGGCTCCGGTGTCCCTTCAACTCTGTCTCGATGCGTGGCATTGCGGATTCAGCCTTGCGTTCAGCTTACTTGATCTGGGCGCGCTTGCCCTGTCCGAGGGCGTAGACCTCCGGCGAGCGCTTGCGCGACGCGGCCGGCTTGCGGATGGTCACCTTCTCATAGCGGCGGCGCATGTCGCGGATGTAGTCGTCGAACCCCACGCCCTGGAACAGCTTGATCAGGAACGCGCCGTTCGGCTTCAGGTGGCTGTCGGCGAACGCCATCGCCAATTCCGCCAGATGCATCATCCGCGGCTGGTCGACCGCATCCATTCCGCTTTTATTGGGGGCCATATCCGACAGCACAAGGTCCACCGGGGTATCGCCCAGCATGGCCTCGAATTGCGATAGCACCGCGTCCTCCCTGAAGTCACCGTGAAGGAACTCCACGCCGGCCAGCGGCGGCATCTCCAGGATGTCCAGGGCCAGCACCCGACCGCGGTCGCCCATCGACTTGCGCACCTGCTGCGACCAGCCGCCCGGCGCGGCGCCGAGATCGACCACCACCATGTCCGGCTTGAGGAGCCTGTCGCGCTGCAGCAGTTCCTCCAGCTTATAAGCGGCGCGCGAGCGCATGCCTTCGGCCTGGGCCTTCTTCACGAAGGGGTCGGCGAAATGTTCGCGGAGCCAGCGTTGGCTGCTTTTGCTGCGGGTGGCCATGGACGCACGGTCGGGAGGGGCGGCCATGATACCCTGATCGCCCTTGCCAACCCTGCTCCCACCTGCATGTCGATCAGCCTGACCTCGGCCCAGAACCGCTTCCTGCGCGGCCTGGCCCACGACCTCAAACCCCTGCTGCAGATCGGCAGCAAGGGCGTCACCCCGGCCTTCCTGGCCGAACTGGACGAGGTGCTGGAGCGCCACGAACTGGTCAAGGTGAAGGTTGGCGGCGACGACCGCGAGGCCCGCGACGCCGCCATCGGCAGCCTGGTGGAGCAGTCGCACAGCGTGCTGGTGCAGCGCATCGGCCATACCGCGATCCTGTATCGCCCGGCCAAGGAAGACCGGCAGATCGTGCTGCCGCGCGCCTGAGCGCGCTCCGGTGACCTCATGCAACTGACCCAGGACCTGCCCGACTACGCCTATGCCCTGCGCATGGCCGACGGCCGCCAGGCCAAGGTGAACGACCGGCTGCTGACCCGCAGCTTTGTCCTCGCGCCGGACACCCTGGTCGAGGACTGGCAGGCCCCGCCGGCCGGCGACCTGCAGCCGCAACATCTGCAGCCGCTGCTGGAGCTCAACCCGGCCCTGGTCATCCTCGGCACCGGCGAACGCCAGGTGTTTCCCGCCGCGGCGGTGATGGCGCTGTTCCTGACCCGCGGCATCGGCATCGAGGTGATGAACAATGCCGCTGCTGCGCGCACCTACAACGTGCTGGCCGCCGAAGGCCGGCGCGTGGCGGTGGGGTTTCTGCTCGAAGGCTGAGCCAGGCGTCGCGGGCCGGGCACTGCGACCTCCTGATCGTTGACCTGAGCGGCCTCAACCACGGCCTGGCCGCGCCGCGGACAACATGCGATCGAGGCAGAGAGGACGCCTGTCGTTCCTGTCGTCTCTTGCAGATCCCTGCGCGGCGTCTGCCGCGCGATGCGAGCACAGCGCGTCGGGGCTGAAGCCCCTCCCACAAAAGAATGCGTGCACGGTGACACCCCGTGTGAGCCGGCGGCGCTTGCGGCCCACTGGGCCGCGCCGTTGGCGAACGCCCGGCGCGCTGCGCCGGGCCGGGGATCCGCCCGCGCAACGACGCAACCGGTTACTTCGGCGGCAGATACAGCAGTGGGTCGACCGGCTTGCCGTTGTAGCGGGTGAGCCGGCGGCGCTTGCGGCCCACTGGGACGCGCCGATGGCGAACGCCCGGCGCGCTGCGCCGGGCCGGGGATCCGCCCGCGTAACGACGCAACCGGTTACTTCGGCGGCAGATACAGCAGTGGGTCGACCGGCTTGCCGTTGTAGCGGGTGAGCCGGCGGCGCTTGCGGCCCACTGGGCCGCGCCGATGGCGAACGCCCGGCGCGCTGCGCCGGGCCGGAGATCCGCCCGCGCGACGACGCAACCGATTACTTCGGGGGCAGATACAGCAGTGGGTCGACCGGCTTGCCGTTGTAGCGGATCTCGAAGTGCAGCATGTCGCGCGCCGCGCCGCTGTGGCCCATTTCGGCGATCTGCTGGCCAGCCTTGACGTTCTGGCCCTCGTTGACCAGGCGCTTGCGGTTGTGGCCGTAGGCCGACAGCCACTGTTCGTTGTGCTTGACGATGATCAGTTCGCCGTAGCCGACCAGGCCGGCGCCGGAGTAGACCACCACGCCGTCCGCCGCGGCGCGCACGGCCTCGCCGTTGCTGCCGCCGATGTCGATGCCCTGCTTGGTCGCCTCGCCGCCGACGAAGCGGCTGACCACCACGCCATCGGCCGGCCAGCGCCAGGGGAAACCGCTGCTGACCGGCGCCGGCACCGGAACGGACGGCGGCCGAGCGGCGGCGCCGGCACCGGAGGCGGGCGGCGTCACCGGGCCGCTACCGGGCCGCACGGCGACTGCCCCACCCGGCGGATACAGCTTCAGCGACTGCCCCGGATAGATGGTGTACGGCGGCTGCAGGCCGTTCCAACCGGCCAGGTCCTGCGGGGTGATGTTGTTGGCGCGGGCGATCGCGTACAGCGTGTCGCCGCGCCGAACGGTGGCGCTGATCCCGGGCTTGGGCACGGACACGCGAGGCGCCGAGGCAGCAGCGGTGCCGCGCACCGGCGCGCCGCCCGGCGTGCGCACCACCGTGGCGCTGCTGCAGGCGCCGAGCGCCACCGCCACCAGCACCCCCAGGCCGCAACGCAGGCCGTTCCGCATCACCCGATCCACGCTCATCCGACCTTCGCTCTCCATATGACCCACACCACCAGCAGCGCCAGGATCGCCGAGGCGACCCAGCCGAGCGGCTCGATCCAGCGGCGCAACGCGGCTTCCGCACGCGGCCCGCCGAGTCGGATCGCCCCGGCCACCAGGTACACGCGCTTGCCGCGTCCCACCAGCATGCTCGCCAGGAACGGTAGCAGCGGCACCCCGACGATGCCTGAGGCCCAGGTGAATATCTTCAGCGGGATCGGGGTGAAGCCGGCCAGCACCAGCAGCCAGAACGCACGCCACGGCGACTCGGCGATGACCTCGCGCAAGTGGTTCACCTGCGCGTCGATCTTCTGCGTCCAACCGAGCCATTCGATCAGCGGCTGCACCGCGGCGAAGGCGAAATGGCCGAGCAGGTAACCGATCACCGCGCCAGCCAGGGAGCCGAGCAGGCTCAACGTGGCGAACCACAGCGCGCGCCGCGGCTGTGCCAGCGACATCGGCGCCAGCATCACTTCCGGCGGCACCGGGAACACGATGGCCTCGGCGAAACTGAGACCGGTGAGCAGGGCCGGCGCGCGGCGATGCCGCGACCAGGCGATGGCGCGTTCGTACAACGGCCCGAAAATCTTCATCCAGTGCGGCTCCGGGAAGTCAATCCAGCATGCCCGACAGCAACGGGACGAAGGTCACCGGCGCCAGGACGTCTTGTTCGATCTGGCCGTCGGCGGCGCGGCGCAGGCGGATCAGCGATTGCGCGGACGGGCCACCGACCGGCGCCACCAGGCAGCCGCCCGGGGCCAGTTGTTCGATCAGTGCGTCGACCAGCGCCGGCGCCGCCGCCGTCACCACGATCGCGTCGAACGGGCCATGCTCGGGCCAGCCGATGCGGCCGTCGTCGTGCTTGCTGCGCACGTTCATGCCGAGCTGGCGGAAACGCTTGCGCGCCTGCCGCAGCAGATCGCCGATGCGCTCGACGGTATGCACTTCCAGACCCAGCGCGGCCAGGATGGCCGCCTGGTAGCCGGAGCCGGTACCGACTTCCAGCACCTTCTTCGGCGCCGCTTCCAGCACCGTTTCGGTCATGCGTGCCACCACCCACGGTTGCGAGATGGTCTGGCCGTGGCCGATCGGCAGTGCGGTGTCCTCGTAGGCGCGCGAGGCCAGCGCCTCGTCGATGAACAGATGCCGCGGCACGGTACGCACCGCGTTGAGCACGCTCTCGTCGCGGATGCCGGCCTCGCGCAGGCGCTCGACCAGGCGGTCGCGCACGCGCTGCGAGGTCATGCCGATGCCGATCGCTTCCGGCTGCAGGCGCAACCGCGGGGTCATGCCGGGCGGCCCAGCGCGGCGGTCAGGCCGCCGACCCAGCTGGCGACCTTTTCCAATGCCTGATAGCGGGTCAGATCGACCTGGATCGGGGTGATCGAGATGAAGCCGGTGCGTACCGCGTGGAAGTCGGTACCGGGACCGGCGCCCTGCTCGCGCCCGGCCGGGCCGATCCAGTACACGGTGCCGCCGCGCGGGTCGGTCTGCGGCAGGCACGGTTCGGAGCGGTGGCGGTTGCCGAGCCGGGTGACCTCGAAGCCCTTGATCTCCTGCCACGGCAGGTCGGGCACGTTGACGTTGAGGATGGTGTCGGCCGGCAGCGGATCGGCCTTGAGCTGGGCCACGATCTCCACCGCGGCGCGTGCGGCGGTCTGGAAATGCCTGGGATCGTGGTTGTGACTGACCAGCGACACCGCCACCGCGGGCAGGCCGAGGAAGCGGCCTTCCATCGCCGCCGAGACGGTACCGGAATAGATCACGTCGTCGCCGAGATTGGCGGAATTGTTGATGCCGGAGACCACAATGTCCGGGTCGAACTCCAGCATGCCGGTGAGCGCCAGATGCACGCAGTCGGTGGGCGTGCCGGCGACGCTGCAGGTGTAGTGGTCGATGCGCTTGAGCCGGATCGGCAGATCCAGGGTCAGCGAATTGCTGGCGCCGGACCGGTCGCGGTCGGGTGCGACCACCGTCACCTCGTGGCCGGCGCCGCGCAACTGCTCGGCCAGCATGCGGATGCCGGGGGCGTCGACGCCGTCGTCGTTGCTCACTAATACGCGCATGGTGCTCCTCGAAAACCGGGGGCATGATACCGGATGCGCCCTGCCAGGTCGCTGACAGCGCGACGACGACCGCGGTGACGGCCATCGCGCCGCGCACTGGAGCGGCGTCGCGTCGTGCGACCGCAGCGCAGTGGTCCGCACGCCAGACGCTGCCGGCGACGCCGCACTCACCTCAAACCGCGCCGCACGCTCTAAGCTGTACGCATGGCGCATTCCGACGACGAAGATCCCGCCGCGCTGTTCCGCGCGGCCATCGGCAAGGTGGCCCCGCTCAACGCGACGCCGCCGGCCAATGCCAAGCCGCGCCCCAAGCCGCGCGCGCGCATGGCCGAACGCGACGACGCCGAGGCGCAGGGAGAGTTCCAGCAATTGCTGCGGCAGAGCACGCCACTGGAAGCCGGCGACGTGGCCAGCTACCGCCGCGAGCACCTGCCGGCGCGGGTGTTCCAGCGCCTGCGCAAAGGCCAGTTCTCGGCCCAGGACGAACTGGACCTGCACGGTGCCACTGCGGCGCAGGCCGAGACGCTGCTGCGCCAGTTCCTGGCCGAGGCGCACGCGCACGAGTTCGGCTGCGTGCGGATCGTGCACGGCAAGGGCCTGCAATCGGGCGGCGTGCCGCTGCTGAAGAACCTGGTGGACCGCCTGCTGCGCCAGCGCAACGACGTGCTGGCCTTCCATTCGGCGCCGACCGCGCAAGGCGGCACCGGCGCGATGCTGGTGCTGCTGGCGCGGCGCTGAGCGGCGCCGCAGCCGCGGGCACCGCGGCTCGCGTGCCCCATCGGGAATCTGTGCACTGGCCGAGGTGGAGGGCGCCGGATCGTGGCGCCGCCGAATCCGGCATCGCCCACTGATCTGTCATTCGCGAGCAAGAGCGGCTTCACCGCGGCCGGCGTGAACGGGAACGCCCGTCGCGGCTATCGCGCCCGCCCGCTGCCTGCATGACGCAGATCCGGCCAGGCCGGGACGCCGCGGACGCGGCCGAGCACCGCGCGTGCGGACCCATTTCAATTTTCGCCCCTTGAAACGTCTTGTCAGAGAGCACCGTCCCTCTGCGAGCCGAACGTGACCGAAGCGACCACCGAATTCTTCCTGCAACCCACTGATCTGGTGGACGTTTCCGCGAGCGCCGCAGCGTTCGAAACGGCGCCGACCCGCCTGGCCCGGCCTGCGCCGCCGCCCCGGCCGAGCGCCGATGCCGCACCGTCACGGTGGTGGCCGCTGTTCCTGGCCTCGTTCCAGCGGCGCACGGACTGGCACGGCAACCGCCTGCAGCGCGGGATCAAGGCGGCAAAGTACCTGCTGCGTTCGCTGCGCATGCCTGCCGCGCATCTGCGTTTCCTCGACGCACTGTGCCGCGACCCGCGGATGCGCGGCTACGCCGAGCGCGATCCGCGCCTGCTCGAGCGCCACCTGCATCGTTTCGTGAACACCCGCTGGAGCAGCAAGGCGCGGCTGCGTCACCTCCGGCAGCACTATCGCCTGATGCTCGAGCGCCTGCCGGCCGCGTTGTTCGACGCCATCTACCGTCAAGGCCAGGCGGACCTGGGGACGCTGCCGCTGCACGATGGCAGCCTGCTGACGCTGTCGCTGCTGCCGCCGGCGCCGATGAGCTGCGAAGGCGAGCTCTGGTTGCAGCTCAGCGACGCGGCGGGACGCGAACTGTATCGCCTGGTGCTGACCGTGACCGGCGACGACGCCCATCCGACGGTACTGATCGGTTGCCTGCAGGGCCCCAAGGGTGCCGACGCCCGCGACGTGGTGCGCGCGCTGACCAAGCAGATGCACGGGCTGCGGCCCAAGCAACTGATGCTGTCCCTGGCCTGCACCTTCGCCGAGCGCCTCGGCGCGCACGCGATCCGCGCCGTCTGCAATGGCGCGCATCCGCTGCAGCGCAAGCGAGACGTGTTCCTGTCCGACTACGACGCGTTCTGGATCGAGCAGGGCGGTACACCCATCGTCGATGGCTGGTTCGCGCTGCCGCTGACCCCGGCACGCAAGAGCGTGGCGGACGTACCCAGCCAGCACCGCTCGGCGTTTCGCCGCCGCGAGGCGTTGCGGACGCATGCGGAAGGCTTGCTGGCCGCGGCGCTGCCGGCCGCTTGCGGTGCTGCGTCGCGTGGCGGCCAGTGAGCCTGGCTATACTGCCGCGGCCGCTTCCCTCCAGGAGCATCAGCAGTCGTGAGCCGGGCCGAGCACACCGAGGGCGCGCCGTCGCCGGAGCAGGCGCCTGCGCACCAGGTCGACGCGCTGTTCAAGGAACATCACCGCGCCCTGCTCGCCTTCCTGCACTGCAAGCTCGGCTCGATGGCGGACGCGCAGGACGTGGCGCAGGAGGCGTACATGCGCATCGTGACGCTTGAGCGTCCCGACGCGCTGGCATCGCCGCGCGCCTACCTGTTCCATGTCGCCTCGAACCTGGCGGTGGACCGGCTGCGCATGCGCAAGGTCCGCGAAAACGCTGCGGTGGAGCTGCCGGAGCACGACTTGCCGCTCCCGCCGGTTCCCGAGCGGCACGCCACGGCCAGCGAGCAACTGCGCGCGCTGACCCGGGCGCTGCAAGAACTTCCCGCCAAGACCAGCCGCGCCTTCGTGCTGCACGTGATCGAAGGCAAGGACTTCGGCATGATCGCCAAGGCGATGAACGTGAGCGAACGGATGGTCCGCTACCATGTGGCCAACGCGCTCGCGCATTGCCGCAAACGCTTCGACGAAGCGGAGATCCCGTAATGGACAGCGGCATCGACCAACACATCCTCGACGACGCCGCACGCTGGTGGGCCCTGCTGCGCGAACCCGACAGCAACGAGGACACCGTGGCGCGCTGGCTGGACTGGACGGAGGCCGACCCGCGGCATCTGCAGGCGTTCGAACGCATCAATGCGCTCGGCGGCGACCTGGCGACGCTCGATGCGGCAGCGCGGGACGAGGTGGTGCGCAGGTTCGCGCCGCCGCGTTCGCGCTGGCGGCCGCTGCAGGTCGCGGCCTGCGTGGGCGTGCTGGCGCTCGGCGGCGCCCTGGCCTGGCGGCAGCTGCACCCGCCGCCGCTCACCCAGGTCTACAGCAGCGCGACCAGCCGCCACCAGGACATCGTGCTGTCGGACGGCTCGAAAATCGCGCTCGGCCGCGCATCGAAGTTGAGCACCCGCTTCAGCGCCGCGCAGCGCCACGTGGAGCTGATCGCCGGCGAGGCCTTCTTCGACGTGGCGCATCACGCCGGGCGCCCGTTCGTAGTCGACGCCGGCGGCGTGTCGATCCTGGACGTGGGCACCGCCTTCGACGTCAGCCGCGACGGCGAACGCGTCGAAGTCGCGGTCACCGAAGGCCGGGTCCGCATCTACGGCGCCGGCCAGGTGCCGGCCGACGGCAGCGGCGGGCTGGAAGCGGTGGCCGGACAGCGCGTGTCCTACGATCCGGCCAAGCCCGCGCTGCAGGTCAGCCAGATCGACGTGGCGCAGGCCACCGCGTGGCGCGATCACCGGCTGGAGTTCGTCGATACGCCGCTGGACACGGTGATCGCGCGGGTCAACCGCTACAGCGACCGGCCGCTGCGCCTGGCCGACCCCGAGCTTGCGCGGCTGAGCTTCACCGGCACCGTCGACACCCAAGCGACCGCGCAGTGGATCGAGGCCTTGCCGCAGGTGTTCCCGCTGCGGGTGCGCCAGGGCAAGGACGAGATCGTGCTGAGCCGCCGTTAGGCGATACCGCGCGCCGCCCGGGCTTAGGGGCGGCGGGCGCCCCCCGCGTCGACGTCGCCGCGCGTGGCATAATTCGCGCTTCCGCTGGGGGGCGACGGGCAGTGCGTGGGCTGAGGCGACTGATCATCTGCGGCAGCCTGGCATTGCAGCTCGCACCCTGCCCCCCTGCCCTCGCCGTGCCACTCGCGCCCGACGCACGGCAGATCGGGTTCTCGATCCCGCCGCAGGCGCTGTCCACGGCGCTGATCGCGTACGGCAAGCAGGCCAACGTGCAGGTGCTGACCGCCAGCCCGACCCTGGCCGGGATGCGCAGCGACGGGCTGCAAGGCATGTTCACCCCGGACGCGGCGCTGCAGCGCCTGCTGCAATCGAGTGGGCTCGCGTACCGCATGCTCGATGCGAACACGGTGGCGGTCATCCCCGCCGCCACGGCGCCGGTCGATCCTGCGGATGCCGCCGATGCGCACCGCGCCGGCGCGCCAGCCAAGCTGCTGGAACAGGTCGACGCCGCGGCGCTGACCGATCACGCCATGGGCGACGTGCCAGCCTATGCCAGCGACGCGCTGCGTTACGCCGCCGATTCCATCGCCGTGCCGCAGTCGGTGAATGTGGTCGCTCCGCATCTGCTGGCCTCGCAACAGGTGCGCACCGTCGCCGACGCCCTGCGCAACGTGGCCAGCGTGCAGCAGATCGAAAATCCGTTGCGCGCGCCGCTGTTCAAGATCCGCGGCATCTACACCGGCAACGGCATGACCGACGGGATGCCGAACAGCTTCGTCGGCCTCGGCGGCTACCCGCCGATGATCGGCGTGGAGCGGGTCGAAGTGCTCAAGGGCCCGGAATCGATCCTCGGCGACAGCAACGGCGGCGACATGAGCGGACTGATCAACGTCGTCACCAAGCAACCGCTGCGCACCCCGAAGCGCGAACTGAGCTACGTCCTCGGCGAGCGCGGCGACGTGCAGGCCGGGCTCGATGCGACCGGACCGATCGGCGCCACGCCGCTGAGCTATCGGCTCGTCGTCTCCGGCCAGCATGCCGATTCCACGGCGCAAGGCTACGGCCCGCGCAATGCCGCCTACCTGGCGCCGTCCATCGCCTGGCAGGGAGACGACAACCGCCTGGTGCTCGGCGTGCAGCGCGTGACCGATCGGCAGCCTGCCGCCGACCATGCCCTGCTGCTGCGCAACCGCGTGTCGGCGATGACGCCCAGGAGCTTGCGGCTGGGCAACGCACAGGACCACACCGCCTACCGCACCCAGCGCGCCTATTACCTGTTCGATCAGCGGCTCAGCGACCGCTGGCAACTGCGCAGCCGCGGCCAGTACGTGACCCAGGCGATCGACGCGCGCAACTGGGGCATGCTGTCGCCTTCGCCGAAGGGCGCCGTGCGCGCCTATGCCGAGGCGTACCGCAATACGACGGCGTACTACACCATCCAGAACGACCTGGTCGGCAGCTTCGGCGACGGGCCGCTGCGGCAGACCGTGACCCTGGGCCTGGATTACACGCGCACGCGGCTGGGCAGCAGCGATTACTTCATCCGCATGCACCGCAACCGCTACGACGTGTTCGGCGACGAGCGGCTGGGTCCGGTGCACTGGCCGCATTCGCGGCGCGGGATCCTGCATTACCCCGGCAGCCCGTGGTCGAGCCGGAGCGGCATCCTGCTGCAGGACCAGATCAGCATGGGCGAACGCTGGGACGTACTGCTGGCGCTGCGCCGCTCGGCGTACGAGATTTCCAGCTACGATGCCAAGGGCAAACTGCGCCAGTTGCGCCGGCGCCGCTGGGTGCCCAACGTCGGCGTGGTCTACAAGCTGACCGCGGAGGCGTCGCTGTACGCCAGCACCATGAACGGCTTTGCGCCAAGTGCCGTGCTCGGCAAGAACGGCCGGCCGTTGCCGCCCGCGTTGTCGCGGCAGGTGGAGGTGGGAGCGAAGATCGATCTGTTCGAGCACCGGGCGCGGCTCAGCGCCGCCTACTACCAGATCACCGTCGACCGCAGCTTCGACCTGGTGCTGGCGCATCCGTCGTACTTCGCCAGACCGATCGACAGCCAGAGCAACCACGGGCTGGATCTCGACTTCGTCGGCGCCCTCGCCACCGGCCTGGAACTGAGCAGCAGCCTGGCGCTGGCCCGCATCGGCCGGCGCGACGGTACGCCGACCCTCGGCGTGCCGCGCACCCGCTTCACCCTGTGGAGCAGCTACCAGTTCCAGGACAGCCGCTGGAGCGGCTGGGGCGTGGCCGGCGGCATCCTGGCGCGCGATCACACCCTCGGCCGCCGCCTGGCCGGCGGCTATTTCAAGATTCCCGGGCAGGCCAGCGTGGACGCGAACGTGTCCTATCGCACCGAAACCTGGGGCGTGACCGTGGGCATGCGCAACGTCTTCGATCGGCGACTGTACGCCGACGAGTTCGACGAAACCTTCGTGCCGCTGCCGGACGGCCGCAGCCTGCTGCTGACCGGCAGCTATCGGTTCTAGCGCGCGTCGTCGCGACCGACGCGGCAGGCGTCGGCCGCGCTCAGGCCTCGGTGGAGGCCTGCGGCTGCGGCGCCTCTTCGACCTGGCCGAGTTCGTGCAGCAGTGCCGTGGCGTAGCTGCCCGGCGGCAATGCGAAGCGCAGTTCCAGCGCGTCGTCCTGCCCGTCCAGCCAGCGCCATTGCAGGTCGGCCACGCGCAGGCGGGTCGCCCGCCGCTCCTGCTTCAGGCCCTCGCGCTCCAGGCCGTCGCGCAGGCGCTGCGCGACCGCCTCGTCCAGCACCGCCAGCTCCAGCGCACGCGCCGCCTCGGCGCTGCGCAGCTCGCCGGCGCCCCACAGCGGCGCGGACGGATGGATGTCGAAGCGCTGCAAGCGCTCGGCCAGCGCCTCCGACCACGGCTCCGGACCGAACACGCTGCGGCTGCCGTCGAGCATCCACACTTCGCCGTCCAGCGCGCTGTCCCAGTTGCCGGCGGCCACGCGGGCGGCCAGCACCCGGTTGAACAGCTCCGAACGGGCCGCCGACAGCAGTAGCGAGCGCTGCTCGCGGCGCACGCGGCGGCCGCCGAACATCGCCAGCGCGGCGCCGACGTTGCCGCCATCGCGGCCGAAGCGCTGTTCGCCGAACCAGTTGGGAATGCCGCGCGCGGCGATCTGCGCCAGCCGCGTCTCGATCGCGCCGCGCTCGCCGCGCACCTCGCGCAACACCAGCACGAAGCCGTTGCCGGCCAGCGCGCCACGCGGCAGCTTGCGGTTGTGCCAGTGCGCTTCCAGCACCTGCAGATCCGCGTCCTGCAAGCTGTCCAGCGCCGGCGCCACACGCTTGGGCAGATGCACCGAGAAGCGCTGGGTGGTGACCGCATGGCGGTCCTTCATGCCGGCGTAGCCGATCGCCAGTTCCGCCACCCCGGCCCACTGCGCCAGGCGGCGCGCGGCGAAGGCGGTGTTCATGCCGCGCTTGCGCACGGTCAGCAGCAGGTGCTCGCCCTCGCCGCTGGGCGCGAACGCGGGCAGCTCGTCGACCTGGAAATCCTCGGCGGTGCTGCGCATGCGCGCCTGCAACGGCGCGGCGCCGAACGCACGCGGCAACTCGCTCACAGCGCCACCAGCAGGGCCACGGCCTGCGCCGCGATGCCTTCGCCACGGCCGGTGAAGCCGAGCTTCTCGCTGGTGGTGGCCTTGACGCTCACGCAGTCCAGTTCGACCTGCAACAGCGCCGCCAGGCGCTCGCGCATCGCCTGCGCATGCGGGCCGACCTTGGGCCGTTCGCAGATCACGGTGATGTCGGCATTGCCCAGGCGCCAGCCGCGCGCGTGCAGCAGGCCGACGCAGTGATCGAGAAACTGCGCACTGTCGGCGCCCTTCCAGCGCGGATCGGACGGGGGGAAATGCTGGCCGATGTCGCCCAGCGCCAGCGCGCCGAGCAAGGCGTCGCACAGGGCGTGGATCGCCACGTCGCCGTCGCTGTGGGCGAGTACGCCGCGCTCGTGCGCCACGCGCACGCCGCCGAGCATGATGTGGTCGCCCTCGCCGAAGGCGTGGACGTCGTAGCCCTGGCCGATGCGGATGCGGGGAAGTTCAGACATTGGCATGGAGACATCCCACGAAAAATGAAAAAGGACGGAGCACGCGCCGCGCCACGGCGGCCGCATCCGACGCCAGGCGCATCACGACTGCCGCGCGCGCTGGAACAGTTCGAACTCGAAACGCGCCAGGTCGGCCGGTGTGGTGACCTTGAAATTGTCTTCGGCGCCCTCGACCAGCAGCGGCCGCAGCCCCAGCAACTCCATCGCCATCGCGTCGTCGGTGACCTCGACCCCGGCCGCGGCGGCCTGCTCCAGGGCCCGGCTCAGTTGCATGCGCCGGAACAGTTGCGGGGTCAGCGCGCGCCACAGGCGCTCGCGCGGTTCGGTGCCGTCGATGCCGCCGTCGTCGCCGGCGCGCTTGAGCGTGTCGCGCACCGGCGCGGCCAGGATCGCGCCGACCGGATCGCCGCGCCCCGCCTCCAGCAGCCGGTCCAGGTCGGCCAGCGCCAGATTCGGCCGCGCCGCATCGTGCACCAGCACGAAGTCGTCCGCCTTCACCGACTCCGGCAAGGCATGCAACGCGGCCAGCACCGAGCCGGCACGGCTGCCGGCGCCCAGGCAGGTCAGGACCGGCTTGCCAGCCAGTTCGGTCCAACCCGGCCACTGTGCATCGTCCGCGCCCAGCGCCACCATCGCCCCGGCCACCGCCGGATGCGCCAGCAGCGCCTCCAGCGCATGCGCCAGCAACGGGCGCCCACCCGCCTGCAGATATTGCTTGGGCGTGGCGCTGCCGAAACGGGTGCCGCGGCCAGCCGCCGGGACCACGGCCCAGACGGTGGCCATCAGGGCTGCTCGCCCGGCGCCGGCGTCACAGGCGCCGGCTGCGCGCCGGCGGCCGTACCGGCCGGCGCGGTCGACACCGGCGCGTTCTCGACCACGCGGTAGAACTTTTCGCCCGGTTTGATCATGCCCAGTTCGCTACGCGCGCGCTCCTCGATCGCCGCCTCGCCGTCCTTGAGGTCCTTGACCTCGGCGGCGAGCGCGGCGTTGCGTTGCTGCAGACCTTCGTTGTCGCGCTTCTGGTGCTCGACCTGACTTTCGAGCACCAGCACTTCGCCGGAATTGCCCGGGCCGAGCCAGAAACGGTACTGCAGCCACGCCAGCAGTCCCGCCAGCACCAGCAGCAGCCAGCGCCAGTTGCGCACGGCTTATCGCTTGAGCGAGACGAACGCGTCGCGCCCGGCGTAGCGCGCGTCGCTGCCGAGCGCTTCCTCGATGCGCAGCAGCTGGTTGTACTTGGCCACGCGATCGCTGCGGCACAGCGAGCCGGTCTTGATCTGGGTGGCGGTGGTGGCCACGGCGATGTCGGCGATGGTGGTGTCCTCGGTCTCGCCGGAACGGTGCGAGACGATCGCCGCATAGCCGGCCTTGTCGGCCATGGCGATGGCTTCCAGGGTCTCGGTCAGGGTGCCGATCTGGTTGACCTTGATCAGGATCGCGTTGGCGGTGCCGGACTCGATGCCCTGCTTGAAGATCTTCGGGTTGGTCACGAACAGGTCGTCGCCGACCAGTTGCACCTTGCTGCCGATGCGGTCGGTGAGCAGCTTCCAGCCGGCCCAGTCGTCCTCGGCCAGGCCGTCCTCGATGCTGACGATCGGATACTGCGCGGCCCAGTCGGCGAGGAAGTCGACGAACTGCTCGCTGGTCAGGCGCTTGCCCTCGCCCACCAGGTGGTACTTGCCGTTGTCGTAGAACTCGCTGGAGGCCACGTCCAGGCCCAGCAGCACGTCCTCGCCAGCGGTGTAGCCGGCCTTGCCGATCGCTTCCAGGATGGTGTCCAGCGCTTCGACGTTGCTGCGGAAGTCCGGGGCGAAGCCGCCCTCGTCGCCGACCGCGGTGGACAGGCCGTGGCCCTTCAACACCGACTTCAGCGCGTGGAAGATCTCGGTGCCGGCGCGCAGCGCCTCGGAGAACGAGGCGGCGCCGACCGGCAGCACCATGAACTCCTGGAAATCGACGTTGTTGTCGGCATGCGCGCCGCCGTTGATGATGTTCATCATCGGCACCGGCAGCGCCAGGTTGGCGGTGTTGCCCGCGGCCAGCGACTGCCACAGCGGCTGCTTGCGCGAGGCGGCAATGGCATGGGCGTTGGCCAGCGAGACGCCGAGCAGCGCGTTGGCGCCCAGGCGGCCCTTGTTCTCGGTGCCGTCCAGGTCGATCAGGCGGCGGTCCAGGCCCTGCTGGTCGGCGGCGTCGAAGCCCTTCAGCGCGCTGGCGATGGTGGTGTTGACGTTCTCCACCGCCTTGCGCACGCCCTTGCCCAGGTAGCGGGTCTTGTCGCCGTCGCGCAGCTCGACCGCCTCCTTGGTGCCGGTGGACGCGCCCGAGGGTACCGCGGCACGACCGAACGAACCGTCCTCCAGGATGACATCGGCTTCCAGCGTGGGATTGCCGCGGCTGTCGAGGATTTCACGGGCGTGGATGCTGCGGATCGTACTCATGGGCGGGCCGGTTACCTGTAGGAAGAGGGGGCGGAAACGAATGCCGGCTGATTATCCCCGGCCGCCGGTTCCTTGCCAAATCCCGCCTCAGCCGGCGCCCATCAGGCCCAGCGGGATTCCGCTGAGGAAGAGCAGGATCAAGACCAGCATCGCCAGCAGCAGGCCGCCGGCGATGCCGGCCAGGAGGCGGCCGCGGCGCTGCGTCCAACTCAGCGCGGCGGCGATCGTCGCGCCCACCGCAGCCACTGCCACTACCAGCAGGGCGATCACCATCCAAAACAGCATGGCCAGGAAATGATCGCCGTGGCTGGGCGTGCCAATCCCACTGGAGAAGGCGAACAGCGCCACGACCAGCGCCGCCCACGCCAGCAACGACAACAACAAGGCACACAGCCCCCAAGGCCAGGCGCCGGCGCGCTCGGGTGCGGTCATCGCCGGGGCTCCGAGAAGGCGACGAACACCCGGCAGCCCGCACCCGGCCAGGATCGGCACAGCCGCAGCGGCGGCGGCGCACGCCTCACGCGAAGCGCGAGAACCCGTGTTTCTTGGTCACCGCGTCCAGTTCCATCAGCGTTTCCAGCAGCGCTTCCATCTGATCCAGCGGCCACGCATTGGGGCCGTCGGACAGCGCCTTGGACGGGTCCGGATGGGTCTCCGCGAACACGCCGGCCACGCCCACGGCCACCGCCGCGCGCGCCAGCACCGGCACGAACTCGCGCTGACCACCGGAACTGCCGCCCTGCCCGCCCGGCAGCTGCACCGAATGGGTGGCATCGAACACCACCGGGCAGCCGGTCTCGCGCATCACGCTCAGCGAGCGCATGTCGCTGACCAGGTTGTTGTAGCCGAAGCTGGCGCCGCGCTCGCAGACCATGATCTGCTCGTTGCCGGTGGACTTGGCCTTCTCCACCACCGGCTTCATGTCCCACGGCGACAGGAACTGGCCCTTCTTGATGTTGACCGGCTTGCCGGCGGCGCACACGTTCTTGATGAAATCGGTCTGCCGCACCAGGAACGCCGGCGTCTGCAGCACGTCCACCACCGCCGCCACCTCGTGCATCGGCGTGTACTCGTGCACGTCGGTCAGCACCGGCACGCCGATCTGGGTCTTCACTGCCTCCAGCACCTTCAGCCCTTCCTCCAGGCCGGGGCCACGGAAGCTGGTGCCGGAGGTGCGGTTGGCCTTGTCGAAGCTGGACTTGAAGATGAAGTTGATGCCCAGCCGGCCGGTGATCTCCTTGAGCCTGCCGGCGACGTCGAGCTGCAGTTGCATCGACTCGATCACGCACGGGCCGGCGATCAGGAACAGCGGCTGGTCCAGGCCGACGTCGAATCCACAGAGCTTCATTGATTACCTTCCGGAGGTTCAGAGGGGCGCTGGAGGGGCGCAGGGACGGAGCCGCCGCCGAACCTGCCGGCAGCCCAGATGAGTGCGCCGATCAGCGCCAGCGGCGCAGCTAGCCCCACCGCCGCGATCAGGCAATACATCAGCCCCATCCCATAGCTATCGGCCAAGCCGGTGCTGCTGCGCCAGGAGAAATAGACCAGCAAGGCCGCAGGAAACACCAGCACCGCCGCCGCAAAGAACCAGCGCGCGACCCTACTCTCGCTGCTGCGCCCGGTCGCAGTCACGCCCTAGCTTCCTTGAGCAGCTTGCCGCCGGCCTTGCGCTCGCGCGCGGCGCGCACGAAGCCGATGAACAACGGATGGCCGTCGCGCGGCGTGGACAGGAATTCCGGGTGCGCCTGGCAGGCCAGGAACCACGGATGCGTCTCGCGCGGCAACTCCACCATCTCCACCAGGGTGTCGTCCATCGACTTGGCGGCAATCACCAGGCCGGCGTCCTCGAGCTGGGTGCGATAGCGGTTGTTGAACTCGTAACGGTGGCGATGGCGCTCGGCGACCACGTCCTTGCCGTACAGCTCGCGCGCCAGCGTGCCCGGCTTGAGCCGCTGCTCCTGCAGACCCAGGCGCATGGTGCCGCCGAGGTCGGACTTCTCGTCGCGCTTCTCGACATCGCCAGTGGCGGTGCGCCATTCGGTGATCAGGCCGATCACCGGGTACGGCGACTGCCGGTCGTTCTCGGTGCTGTTGGCCGCGTCCAGCCCGGCGACATGCCGCGCATAGTCGACCACCGCAGCCTGCATGCCGTAGCAGATGCCGAAGTACGGCACGCCGTGCTGGCGCGCATAGCGCGAGGTCAGCACCTTGCCTTCGAAGCCGCGGTCGCCGAAGCCGCCCGGGACCAGGATGCCGTCCACGTCGGCCAGGGCCGCCATGTCGCTGCCTTCCAGGTCCTGCGCTTCCAGCCACTTCAGGTTGACCTTGGTGCGCTGGCGCAGGCCGCCGTGCTTGAGCGCCTCGCCGACCGACTTGTACGCGTCCTGATGGTCGACGTACTTGCCGACCACGGCGATGGTGACCTCGTCGAGCGGATGCTTGATCGCGTCGACCACGGCTTCCCACTCCGACAGGTTGGCCGCGCCGACCTTGTCGCGCAGCTTGAACTGGTCGATGACGATCTCGTCCAGACCCTGCCGGTGCAACTCCAGCGGCATGCCATAGAGCACGTCGATGTCGGCGGCGCTGATCACCGCGCGCTCGGAGACGTTGGTGAACAGCGCGATCTTGCGCCGTTCCGAATCCGGGATCGCCTGCTCCGAGCGGCACAGCAGCACGTCCGGCTGGATGCCGATCGAGCGCAGTTCCTTGACCGAATGCTGGGTCGGCTTGGTCTTCAGTTCGCCGGCCGCGGCGATGTACGGCACCAGGGTGAGGTGCATGAACATGGCCTTCTCGGCGCCGCGCTCGGTGCGCACCTGGCGGATCGCCTCCAGGAACGGCAGCGACTCGATGTCGCCGACGGTGCCGCCAATCTCGACCAGGGCCACGTCGTAGCCGGCGGTGGCTTCATCCACGCAGCGACGGATCTCGTCGGTGATGTGCGGAATCACCTGCACGGTGGCGCCGAGGTAGTCGCCGCGGCGCTCCTTGCGGATCACGTTCTCGTAGATGCGCCCGGTGGTGACCGAATTCTTGCGCGACAGGCGCGTGCGCACGAAGCGCTCGTAATGCCCCAGGTCCAGGTCGGTCTCGGCGCCGTCGTCGGTGACGTACACCTCGCCGTGCTGGAACGGGCTCATCGTGCCCGGGTCGACGTTGATGTAGGGGTCCAGCTTCATCATCGTGACCGACAGGCCACGTGCTTCGAGAATGGACGCAAGCGAAGCGGCCGCGATGCCCTTGCCAAGCGAGGACACTACGCCGCCGGTAACGAAGATCAGGGGGGTCATGGCTCAAAGGCCTCCCGGAAAGCCATAGTTTAACGGGTGAAGCGGATTTGCCCAAGCGCTTTTGCGCAACAGCCGCCCCATAAAAAAGCGACGCCCCGGGCGACCGGGGCGTCGTGTGCAGGAAACCCTGCGCAAACTCAAGGCTTGCGCGCTTCCTCTTCCTCTTCCTTCTTCGGCGCGGCCGCATCCTTGCCGGCCTTGTGCTCGGCGGCCGCGGCGGCGCGGCGCTTGGCCTTGGCATCGGCCTCGGCCTTTTCCTTGGCGACCTGCGCCTCATAGGCGGCGGCACCGGAGGCGGCCGGATCGGCGCTCTGCGCCTGGGCCATCGCGACCGGCACGGCCACCGCGGCGGCGACCAGGGCGGCCAGGGTCAACAGCTTGCGAACGTTCATGGCGGACTCCTTTGGGACGTGCGACGAAGATGTGGGCGACGTCGCGGTTTTTCCAGGGCCAGCGTAGCGCGACGCCGCCGCACCTGCCCTGAACACCGGCGACGTGCAAAAAACCGCCGCAGACCGCACACTTCCGGATCTGCTTCGCGCCACCTGCTGAGACGCATGAATACCCGCTACAACGCCGCCGACATCGAAGTTCTCTCTGGCCTGGACCCGGTCAAGCGCCGGCCCGGCATGTACACCGACACCGCACGGCCGAACCATCTGGCCCAGGAAGTCATCGACAACGCCGTGGACGAGGCGCTGGCCGGCCACGCCCGGCACATCGAGGTGACGCTGTACAAGGACGGCAGTTGCGAGGTGTCCGACGACGGCCGCGGCATGCCGGTGGACATCCATCCGGAAGAGAAGATCTCCGGCGTCGAACTGATCCTCACCCGGCTGCATGCCGGCGGCAAGTTCAGCGACCGCAACTACACCTTCAGCGGCGGCCTGCACGGCGTCGGCGTCAGCGTGGTCAATGCGCTGTCCAATCGGGTGGAACTGTTCATCAAGCGCGAAGGCAACGAGTACCGCATGGCCTTCGCCGACGGCCACGCCGCCTCCAAGCTGGAGATCGTCGGCAGCGTCGGCAAGAAGAACACCGGCACGCGTCTGCGCTTCTGGCCGGATCCGAAGTACTTCGACACGCCGAAGTTCGCAGTGCGCGCGCTGCGCCACCTGCTGCGCGCCAAGGCGGTGCTGTGCCCCGGCCTGACCGTCAAGCTGCACGACGAAGCCACCGGCGAGCAGGACACCTGGTACTTCGAGGACGGCCTGCGCGACTACCTGCGCGGCGAGCTGTCCGAGCGCGAGCTGCTGCCGGCCGAACTGTTCGTCGGCAGCCTGAAGAAGGACCGCGAGATCGTCGACTGGGCGGTGGCCTGGGTGGTGGAAGGCGAGCTGGTGCAGGAAAGCTACGTCAACCTGATTCCCACCGCGCAGCACGGCACCCACGTCAACGGCCTGCGCAGCGGCCTCACCGACGCGTTGCGCGAGTTCTGCGATTTCCGCAACCTGCTGCCGCGCGGCGTGAAGCTGGCGCCGGAAGACGTGTGGGACCGCGTGGCGTTCGTGCTCTCGCTGAAGATGACCGACCCGCAGTTCAGCGGCCAGACCAAGGAACGCCTGTCCTCGCGCCAGGCCGCCGGCTTCATCGAAGGCGCCGCGCACGATGCCTTCAGCCTGTGGCTGAACCAGAACGTGGAGACCGGCACGCGCATCGCGCAGATCGCCATCGACCGCGCCAGCGCGCGGCTGAAGACCGAGAAGCAGATCGTGCGCAAGAAGGTCACCCAGGGCCCGGCGCTGCCGGGCAAGCTGGCCGACTGCATCAGCCAGGACCTCTCGCGCACCGAACTGTTCCTGGTCGAGGGCGACTCGGCGGGCGGCAGCGCCAAGCAGGCCCGCGACAAGGATTTCCAGGCGATCCTGCCGCTGCGCGGCAAGATCCTCAACACCTGGGAAGTGGCCTCCGGCAGCGTGCTCGCCTCGGAGGAAGTGCACAACCTGGCGATCGCGATCGGCTGCGATCCCGGCAAGGAGGAGATCGACGGCCTGCGCTACGGCAAGGTGGTGATCCTGGCCGACGCCGACTCCGACGGCCTGCACATCGCGACCCTGCTGACCGCGCTGTTCCTGCGCCACTTCCCCGCCCTGGTGCGCGCCGGCCACGTGTTCGTGGCGATGCCGCCGCTGTTCCGCGTGGACGTGGGCAAGCAGGTGTTCTACGCGCTGGACGAGGAAGAGAAACGCTCGCTGCTGGACAAGATCGAACGCGAGAAGATCAAGGGCCAGGTCAGCGTCACCCGCTTCAAGGGCCTGGGCGAGATGAATCCGCAGCAGCTGCGCGAATCCACCATCCACCCGGACACCCGGCGCCTGGTGCAACTGACCGTGGACGACGGCGACCAGACCCGCTCGCTGATGGACATGCTGCTGGCCAAGAAGCGCGCCGGCGACCGCAAGCAGTGGCTGGAGACCAAGGGCGACCTGGCGTCGCTGGAGGTCTGAGACCGGGTGCGCGCGCTGGCGCTTCCAGTCAGCGCGTGCGCGGTCGTGCAGATGCCGCTTCCCCGGCCGGCTCGGCGAGAGCCGTGTCGGGTTTGCACTAGCGGGTTGTGAGTGCTCCCGAAAGCATCGTGCGGGAGCGACTTCAGGGCACCTCTAAAAACCCCGCCTTTGGCATCATTGGTCTGGAGAACACGCCGAGGACGCCACGATGATCAGCCTGTTTGCCGGCCACGAACGCGAAGCCAAGCGGCAGCAGATCGGCGATCCTCTGGCTCTGCTGTCACGGCATATCGACTTTGCCGGGATTGCTCACGTCGTAGACGCGAAGCTGTCCTTGGGTACTGGCAAGCGCGGTGGCCGTCCGGCTTGGCCGACGCAGGTGATGATCAAGCTGCTGCTGTTGCAGCAGTTGTACAACCTCTCCGACGATGCGCTGGAGTACCAGGTGCTGGATCGGCGCAGCTTCCAGCAATTCCTCGGACTGGAACACAGCGGCAAGGTGCCCGACGCCAAGACGATCTGGGTGTGGCGCGAACGGCTCAAGACCAAGGATCTGATGGGCGACATCAGCGCGGCGATCGGTGAGCAATTGCAACGTGCCGGGTTCATTGCCCGCGGCGGTCAGATCATCGACGCCAGCATCGTCAGCGCTCCGATCCAGCGCAACACGCGCGAAGAGAACGCGCAGATCAAGCAGGGCGATGACGTCGGCCAGGACTGGAGCGATGCCAAGCGTGCGCAGAAGGATATGCAGGCACGTTGGACCAGGAAGCATGGGGTGGCGTTCTACGGCTACAAGCTGCACGCCAGCACGGACCGTCGCTGGGGCTTCATCCGCCGCTACGACGTGAGCGCGGCCAACGTGCACGACAGCCGTCACTTCGAGCAGGTGCTGGACCCGGACAACACCGGCCGCACGGTATGGGCCGATAGCGGGTATGCCGATGCAGCGCGGGAAGCAGACCTGAAAAGGCGTGGTTACCGCCCCGCGATCCAACATCAAGGGCATGCGCGCAAGCCCTTGAGCGAGGCAGCAAAGCGCCGGAACCGTCGAATTGCCAAGGATCGGGTGTTCGGCGAGCACCCGTTTGCGCGCTTGGCCCAACAAGGCGGCAAGTTCGTACGCTGCATCGGCTTGGCGCGGGCAAAGGTGGTGATCGGGCTGAAGGTCGCCAGCCATAACGTGATGCGGCTGGCACGGCTACAGGAGCGGGCCATGGCGCCAGCGTGATCGGCTGAGGTAGCCCAGCGGCCACCTCAGCCTCCCAACCACCACGATCAGGCGCCGCTCTGGTGCCGTTGCGACAGATGCTACCCCTGGCTCCAGGTCGTGGCAGGTTGTTCGAGGTGCCCTTCAGTCGCGACGCGCGAAGCAGGCAGATGCCGGGGCATCATGCCGTCGGGACTGAAGTCCCTCCCACAACATCCCTGCCTGCGCGCCGCACGACCGGCGGATGCCGTCAGTTGCCTGCGCGGCATTGATGCCGCCTGGGCCCTCAGCCACGCGCAGGCGCCGCCGGTACCACGCCGGTGCAGTCGTGATCCTGCAGTTCCTCCGCACCGACCCCATCGCCGGGAAGCGCGGTGGCGGCCAGCAGCACGAAGCCCGGGCGACCATCGAACGCCGCGCCGACCACCGCCAGGGTCTGGTGCACCATGCTCTGCTGCGGCGGCAGGCTGCGCGCCAGCAGCGTCAGCGGATTCGCATCCAGTTCTTCGCCCTCCACGCGCATCGCCCGATAGGCGTGACCGTGCAGCGGCTGCGGCAACGGCGCCCAGGTAGGGCCGATCGACGCCTGCATCGCCTGCAACTGGTCGCGCACCTGCGGCGCCAGGCAATCGATATGGACATGCAACTGGTCCTGCGAACGCGCCGAGGGCGGGTTGATCGTCAGGCTGGCCAGTTCGCGCGGCAGCGGCCGGTTCAACAACCGCTCGACCCGGGTGCGCGCCTGCCAGGCCAGGCCCAGCCAGTTCGGCGCGCCGGCGGCACGCGCGCGCGGATCTTCGATCCCGCTCACCGGCACCGTCGGAATCAGCAGGTACTGGTAGTCGCCGCGCAGGTCCTTCATCAAGACATAGCGTTGGCCGGGCTCGGCATGCACTTCGCTGCAAGGGGCCGGATCGGCGCCGGCGCGCGCCTGCGGCAGGCAGCGCGTGCTCAGCAGCCGCCACAGGCGCTGGCGATCGTGGGCATGCGGATCGTGCGCCGCCGGCGACTCGGCCACGGACGGCGGCGCAGGCACGCTGGCGCAGCCGGCCAGCAACGCCGCCAGGAACAGGCTTAGCGGCAGGCGAAAACGAAGGACGGGCATGCGCAGCGGACCGGACACGGGACGGACCGGCGATTGTAGCCAGTGCCGATGAACCGGCATGGCGCCCGCCGCCGACCATGGCTTTGTGCACATCCGCCGCGCCGACGCCGCGGCCTAGCATGCCGGCTCCCTTCCTGCGAGCGACCGCCCGTGCCGACCTTCCCTTCCGTGCTGCTGGCCGTGCTGCTGGCGGCGATGCCGATGACCGCGGCGCTGGCCGCCGATGCCGATGCGGGCAATGCCGACAAGGGCGACAAGCCCGCCGCCGCCGAACCGGCGCCGCTACCGGCCGACGCACAGACCAGCCAATCCACCCAGCTCGACGGCCGCACCCTGCGCTACACGGTCAAGGTCGGCACGCTGCCGGTGAAGGACAAGCAGGGCAAGGTCGTCGCCGACGTGGTCTATACCGCCTACACCATGGACGGCAAGGACCGTCCGGTCACCTTCGCGCTCAACGGCGGCCCCGGCGCGGCCTCGGTGTACCTCAACCTGGGCGCGATCGGGCCGAAGGTGGTGGCGTTCGGCAGCGAGGGCGACAGCGCCTCGGCACCGGCGCAGCTGCGCGACAACCCCGGCACCTGGCTGGACTTCACCGACTTGGTGTTCATCGACCCGGTCGGCACCGGCTTCAGCCGCTCGCGCGTGCCCGACGAGCAGGCCAAGAAGCAGTTCTACAACCCGCAGGCCGATATCGAATACCTCTCGCGCACCATCTACGACTGGCTGCTGAAGAACCAGCGCCTGCAGTCGCGCAAGTACCTGGTCGGCGAGAGCTACGGCGGCTTCCGCGGCCCGCGCATCACCCACTACCTGCAGACCAAGCTCGGCGTGGCGATGAACGGCGTGGTCCTGGTCTCGCCGTATCTGAACCCGACCCTGGACGACAACGGCGACGTCTCGCCGCTGCCGTGGATGCTGACCCTGCCGTCGATCACCGCCGCACGCCTGGAACGCGAGGGCAAGCTGACCCCGGAAGCGATGCGCCAGGTGATCGACTACACCCGCGGCGACTACGTCACCGCGCTGCTGCGCGGCCGCTCCGACCCGGCCGGCACCACCCGCATGATCCAGCAGGTGACCGCGATGACCGGCCTGGACCCGGCCTTCGTGCGCCGCGCCGGCGGCCGCCTGGAGACCCAGGCCTACCTGCGCGAGGTGTTCCGCGACAAGGGCGAACTGGGCAGCCGCTACGACTCCAACGTCACCGCCTTCGACCCGTTCCCCAACGCCCCCGAGCAGCGCGCCAACGACCCGCTGCTGGACAGCATCATCGCCCCCACCACCACCGCGATGGTCGATTTCGTGACCCGCGTGGTCGGTTGGAAGGTCGACGCCCGCTACGAGGCGCTGAACTACGACGTGAACCGGCTGTGGGACTGGGACGACGAACTGCGCAAGGGTTCGGTGACGCAACTGCGCCAGTCGGTGGCGATCGACCCGAAGCTGCGCGTGCTGATCGTGCACGGCTGGAACGACCTGTCGTGCCCGTTCATGGGCTCGGTGCTGACCGTGGACCAGATGCCGGTGATGGGCAACGACCCGACCCGCGTGCAGGTCAAGAACTACCCCGGCGGCCACATGTTCTACAACCGCGCCGACAGCCAGCGCGCGCTGCGGCAGGACGTGATGGCGATGTATCGGGCGAATTGATGGGAATGGGGAATTGGGAATGGGGAATCGCAAAAGCGGTTCCCCAGTCGTCGAGACAATACCCCGACCTGCGTGGTTCGGGAGTGCTATCGCGATGGAGTTACTTGGCTACGCGACGTCGCCACGCAGGCAACACTCGTTGCGACAAGAGGACGTAAGACGTATCCAGATTCCTTTCGGAGGGCGACATCGTCACCGTTCGCGGGAAATCTATGCTTTTACGATTCCCGTTTCCCCACTCCCGATTCCCGGCTCCCTCACACCCACCCAGCCAAGGCGAATCCGCGGAAAATCAGATACGCCACGCCGGCAGCGGCCGGGATCGTCAGGATCCAGGCCCAGACGATGCGTTCGATGACGCCGAAGCGCAGCGAGCGCGGGTTCTTGGCGAAGCCCACGCCCATGATCGCGGTGGAGATGCTGTGGGTGGTGGACACCGGCATGCCGAAGTGCGCGGCCAGGGTCAGGATCGTGGCCGAGCTGGTCTCCGCGGCGAAGCCATGGATCGGATGCAGCTTGACCATCTTGTGGCCCAGGGTCTTGATGATCTTCCAGCCGCCGGAGGCGGTGCCGGCGGCCATCACCACCGCGCAGGTCAGCACGATCCAGGTGGCGATGCCCTGCCCCTGGCTGGCGTCGGGATGCAGGAACGCCAGCCACGACGGCAGGTCGTCCAGGGCGCCGGTGCTCTGCGCGCCGATCAGGGTCATGGCGATGATGCCCATGGTCTTCTGCGCGTCGTTGTGGCCGTGCGCATAGCCCATGTACGCGGCCGAGGCGATCTGCGCCTTGCCGAAGAAGGCATTGACCCAGCGCGGCCGCGCCAGCCGCCCGAGCGGGCCGCCCAGCTTGGCCAGGCCGGCGATCGCCGCCCACAGCAACAGCATCACCGCGATGCCGAGCAGGAAGCCGGCGATCGGGGAGGTTACCATCGGCACGAACACCTTCCACAGCAGTCCCTTGTTCTTGGCCCAGTCGCCGAGGTTCTGCGACCAGATCAGCGCGCCCCAGTCGTTGTGCGCGGCGGCCAGGCCGGCGCCGCACAGGCCGCCGATCAGCGCATGCGAGGACGAGGACGGCAGGCCCTTCCACCAGGTGATCAGGTTCCAGACGATGCCGCCGAGCAGCGCGCACAGCACCACGTGCGGGGTCACCGCGACCACGTCGGTATTGAGCAGGCCGGAGGCGATGGTCATCGCCACGGCGGTGCCGGTCAGCGCGCCGACCAGGTTCATCGCCGCGGCCAGCATCACCGCCCAGCCGGGGCTGAGCACCTTGGTGGCGACCACCGTGGCGATCGAGTTGGCGGTGTCGTGGAAGCCGTTGATGAACTCGAACACCAGCGCCGCCAGGATCACGATCAGGACCAGGCTCAGCATCGGCGCGCCTCCACGCACGCGGCGGCGGCGGCCGGCGCGCGCAGGGCGCCACGGCCGCGCAGGCAGCAACTCCGCAGCGCGTCCATCAGGAGTTCTTCAGCACGATCTGGTAGACCACCACGCCGGCCTCGCGGCAACGGTCGATGGCCTTCTCCAGGATTTCGAAGAACTCCTTGAGCAGGAACATCTGCAGGTTGTCCAGGCGCCCGGAGTAGATGTCGCGGTACAGCTCCAGCATCAGCCGGTCGGCCTCGTTCTCCAGCGAGCGCAGCTTGTCGTTGAGCGCGCTCATCCGGTCCAGGTTCATGTGGCGCAGGTCGTGGACCATCTCCACCACCACCGCCGCGGCCTGCTCCAGCATCGCCGAGCGCGGCGCGAAATCGATGTGCTCCAGGTGCTGGATCGCCAGCGAATAGCGATCGGCGAACTTCTCCACCTGCTTGGGGATCTTGTACAGGGCCGAGCCCAGCGCCTCGATGTCCTCGCGCTCGATCGGGGTCATGAAGCTGTCCACCAGCGCCTGGCCGATCTTGTCGGACGCGGCGCGCTCGCGCAGGCGCGCCAGCTTGAAGCCGTCCAGCGCCGGCTGCCGGTCGGACTCGCGCATCATCGCGTGCAGGGCCTTGGTGCTGTCGTAGGCGGCCTGTGCCGCCTCGTCGAGCAGGGTGTAGAACTGCTTGCCGGAACCGAAGATGGTCTGCAACGAAAACATGCAACGCGCTTCCCGCCGTCGCGGGGAGGACGGCACTGGGGCGGAATTATGACTGTTTGCTGACACCTGCGGGTAGTCGCGGCCCCGGGCCGGCCCTGGCGACGTCGGCGCGGCGTGGACGCGGCCCCCGCCCGGGTTTGTTACCATCGCCGCCGCGCCCTTCGCGGGCGCACCCTATGGACGACCACCCCACACCCCCTGCCCCGCGCCGCAACGGCGCCCATGTCCCCGCTTTCCTTGGCGCCAAGGAGCGCGCGCATGCTTGAACTGTTGATCGTTGCAGCCCTCATCCTGCTCAACGGTTTCTTCGCGATGTCCGAGATGTCGCTGATGACCTCGCGCAAGAGCCGGCTGAAGCAGATGGCCCAGTCCAGCACGCGCGCGGCCAAGGCGCTGGCGCTGGCCGAGAACCCCGAGCACTTCCTGTCCACCGTGCAGATCGGCATCACCGCCATCGGCATCCTCACCGGTACCTTCGGCGGCGAAGCCATGGGCGTGGCGATCGCGGCCAAGCTGCAGGCGCTGTTCCCGGCGCTGGCGGCCAACTTCACCCTGTTCGGCGATCCGCAGCCGTGGTCGGCGCTGATCGGCAAGACCCTGGCGATCGTGCTGATCACCTTCCTGACGCTGATCTTCGGCGAACTGGTGCCCAAGCGCCTGGCCCTGACCCGTTCGGAGGTCATCGCCGGCTTCGTCGCCATCCCCATGGGCTGGCTGGCCCGGATCGCCGCGCCGTTCGTCTGGGTGCTGTCGCGCTCGACCCGGCTGGTGCTGCGCCTGCTCGGCCTGGGCAAGGAGGAGTCGGCCTCGGTGACCGAAGAGGAAATCCGCATGCTGGTGGCCGAGAGCCACGAGGCGGGCGTGATCGACGCGCACGAGCGCGACATGATGAACCGGGTCATGCGCCTGGGCGACCGCACCGCCGACAGCCTGATGACCCCGCGCAACCGCATCGCCTGGCTCGACGCCAACGCCGAGCCGCAGCGCAACCTGCAGGTGATGCGCGAGCACGAGTTCTCGCGCTACCCGGTGTACCGCGGCAGCGACCAGGACATCGCCGGCGTGCTGGAGGTGAAATCGCTGGTCACGCGCATGGACGGCGACGCCACCCAGTTGTTCCAGAGCCTGCGCGACACCTTGTTCGTGTCCGAGTCCACCCACGCGATGAAGCTGCTGGAGATCTTCCGCGAAGAGCAGCAATCGATGGCCCTGGTGGTGGACGAGTACGGCGAGATCCAGGGCCTGGTGACGATCAGCGACCTGATGGGCGCGGTGGTCGGGCGCCTGCAGTCGGCCGACAACGCCGACGAGGACGCGCTGGTGGTGACCCGCGCCGACGGCTCGCTGCTGATCGACGGTTCGCTGGCGATCGAGGACCTGCGCGAACTGCTGGGCGGCGCCGAGCTGCCCAGCGCCGAGGAAGGCGACTACAACACCCTGGCCGGCCTGTGCATCTACTACTTCGGGCGCATCCCGCACGCCGGCGAGTTCTTCGACTGGGCCGGCTGGCGCATCGAGATCGTCGACCTGGACGGCGCGCGCGTGGACAAGCTGCTGCTGCGCAAGCTGCAGGACGAGAACAGCGATGACATCACCGGGTGACGCACCCGGCGGTGCGCCGCACGAGGGCGACCACGGCTACAGCGCCGAGGGCATCCGCACCCTGCTCGACACCTTCGTCCTCGGCGACCCGGACGAACACCTGCGGCTGCGGCTGATCCTCGCCGACCTGCAGCAGAGCGCGTTCGGCGTGTTCCTGTTCGTGGCGATCCTGCCGGCGTTCCTGCCGGTGCCGGGCCTGGCCGGCGGCATCAGCGGGCCGCTGGTGACGCTGATCGGCCTGCAGATGCTGATCGGCCTGCGCAAGCCGTGGCTGCCGCGCTTCATCGGCGAGCGCGGGCCGCGCCGCCGCACCATGCAGCGCTTCGTCGGCCGCATCGCGCCGTGGCTGCGACGCCTGGACCGACTGCTCAAGCCGCGCCTGCCGGCGCTGGTCGATACCCTGCCGGCGCGCGCCTTCAGTGGGCTGCTGCTGATCGTGCTGGGGATCCTGCTGTCGCTGCCGATCCCGTTCACCAACTACGCCTTCGGCGCGATGCTGTTGCTGTTCGCGCTGGCGCTGCTGGAACGGGACGGCGGACTGATGCTGCTGTCGTGGCTGGGCAGCGTCGCCGTGGCGCTGAGCCTGGGATTGGCCTCGGACCAGGTGGTCGACCTGGGCCGGGAGTGGATGCACAAGCTGCGCTGAGCGCACGCGGCAGTGGGGCGCCCGCTGCCCGCTTACTTCACCAGGTACAGTTCCGTCTCGCTGGCAAACACGTTGCGCATGTGCGACGGCCGCACGGACGCACCCTTGGCCGGGCGTTCCGGCGTCTGGGCGCGCAGGCGCTCCAGGCATTTGCTCATCTGTTGCAAGGCCGCCTCCAGTCCACATTCGTGCACCGGCGCCATCGGATGCTGTGCGTTCATTGCCGATCCCCCTGTTCGCGTCAGTTGTACGGCCGTGTCCCGAGGCCGAACGCCACGCTGATGCGCGACGCGAAACGATGACATACCCGGGAAAATCAAGACATCGTGAAAGCGGTGCACGGTGTGATGCCCATCAACGCAAATATGGCAATGAGCGCCCGCGCGCGTCTGCGCGTGTAGACACCCGCGCAGATATGCGCATCACGCGGCCGCGGCGACCTGCGTCCAGGCCTCCGACGCCAGTTGGAACGAGCGCAAGCGCGCCGCGTGATCGTGGATATTGGCAGTCAGCAGCAACTCGTCCGGGCGGTGCCGCGCGACGAAGTCGGACAGCCCGTGTGCGACCGCGTCGACATCGCCCAGCACCGTGCAGGCCAGTGCGCGTTCCACACCCAGCTTCTCGTGCGGCGCCCAGAACGCTTCGATGTCGTCGATCGGCGGCGGAATCAGCCCGGGGCGGCCGCGGCGCAGGTTGACGAAGCTCTGCTGCTGCGTGGTGAACAGACGCCGCGCCTCGGCCGTGGACGCGGCGGCCACCACGTTCAGGGCCAGCACCGCGTATGGCGCCTGCAGGCGCGTGGAAGCGCGGAACTCGCGGCGATACACCGCCAGCGCCTCGTCCATCGCGTCCGGGGCGAAATGCGAGGCAAAGGCGAACGGCAGGCCCATCGCCGCGGCCAGGCGCGCGCTGAACAGGCTGGAGCCGAGCAGCCACACCGGTACCTCGATGCCGGCACCGGGCACGGCGCGCACCAGTTGTCCGTCGACTGCCGGCTCGAAATAGCGCAGCAGTTCGGCCACGTCGTGCGGGAACTGGTCGGCACTGTCGAAGTAACGGCGCAACGCGCGTGCCGTGGCCTGGTCGGTGCCGGGTGCGCGCCCCAGCCCCAGGTCGATGCGACCGGGATACAGCGAGGCCAGCGTGCCGAACTGCTCGGCCACCTGTAGCGGCGCATGGTTGGGCAGCATGATGCCGCCGGCGCCGACGCGGATGCGCCTGGTGCCGCCGGCCACATGCCCGATCAACACCGCGGTGGCGGCGCTGGCGATGCCGGGCATGTTGTGATGCTCGGCCAGCCAGTAGCGGTGGTAGCCCCAGCGTTCGGCGTGCTGGGCCAGATCCAGCATGTTGGCGAAGGCGGCGCTGGTGTCGCTGCCTTCGCAGACCGGGGCGAGGTCGAGGATGGAGATCGGCATCATGGTGAGGCGGGTTCCTGCAGGCGATGCCGACGAGATGGGGGCGCGCGGCGTCGCTTGCAGGGGGCGCGACCGGAACGCTGATTTGCGCTGGATGTGGATGTGGATGTGGATGTGGATGTGGATGTGGATGTGGATGTGGATGTGGGTGTGGGTGTGGGTGTGGGTGTGGGTGTGGACAGGATGCTTGGCTGGCGGTCGTACCCTCACCCCAACCCCTCTCCCGGTGGGAGAGGGGCTTTGGCTCTTCCTTCTCCCACCGGGAGAAGGTGCCCCGAAGGGGCGGATGAGGGTACGGGCGAAGCCTCGCATCGTCAGATCCAGGCGAGCGCTGCGCGCTCCGTACCCTCACCCCACCCCCTCTCCCGGTGGGAGAGGGGCTTTGGCTTCTCCCTTCTCCCCTCGGGAGAAGGTGCCCCGAAGGGGCGGATGAGGGTACGGGCGAAGCCTCGTGTCGCCAAAGCCCCGCGAGCGCTGCGCGCCGTACCCTCACCCCAACCCCTCTCCCGAGGGGAGAGGGGCTTTGGCGAGCCCCACTACGGCGCTACCACGCCGGTTGCACGGTGCGCCGGCTACGCTGGCGCCCCCTGCTTTCTCCTGGTCGCCGCCATGCCGCTGATTCCGCCGCCCGCCCCCGTCCCAGCCCTGCCCTTACGCGACCGTGTGGTGCTGGTCACCGGCGGCGCCCAGGGCATCGGCCGCGGCGTGGTGCAGGCAGTGCTGGGCGCTGGCGGCAACGTCGTGTTCGGCGATCTCGATGCCGATGCCGGGCGTGCCTGCGTGGCCGAGCTGGACGTTGGCGAACGCCTGCTGTTCCGTCGCGTCGACGTGGCCGCCGAAGCGAGCGTGCGCCGCTTCGTCGATGCCGCGCTGACCCGGTTCGGCCGCATCGATGGACTGGTCAACAACGCCGGGATCGCCGATCCGCATACCGGCCCGCTGGCGCAATTGTCGCTGCGCGAATGGAACCGGCGGCTGGGGGCGAGCCTGGGCGGTGCGTTCCTGTGCAGCAAACATGCCCTGCCGGCGTTGCGCGACAGCCGCGGCGGCGGCGCCATCGTCAACATCGCCTCCACCCGCGCGCAGCAGTCCGAACCGGACACCGAGGCCTACGCCGCGTCCAAGGGCGGGCTGGTGGCGTTCACCCACGCGCTGGCGATCAGCGCCGGGCCGGCGGTGCGGGTCAACTGCATCAGCCCCGGCTGGATCGCCACCGACGCCTGGCGCAAGCCGAATGCGCGGCGCACGCCCAAACTGTCGCACCAGGATCATGCGCAGCACCCGGCCGGACGGGTCGGTGAGCCACCGGACATCGGCGCGCTGGCGGTCTATCTGCTGTCGGCGCAGGCCGGCTTCATCACCGGCCAGGAGTTCGTGGTCGATGGCGGGATGACGCGCAAGATGCAGTACGCCTGAGGGCGTGGGGATTGGGGATTCGTTAAAGCGGGTGTTGCCTTACCTGACGGGCCACGTGCATAGCTGGCAGCAACCCGCCTTTGCCAATCCCCAATTCCGACTCCCCAATCCCGCGGCAATCAGCCGCCCACCATCGGCTCCAACTGCGGATCCAGCGCCACGCGCTCGTCGAAGACGAAGCAGCGGCCGTCGTAGCCTTCGCCACCCACCTCCTCGAAGTAGCCGAGGATGCCGCCGTCCAGTTGCAGCACGTTGTCCATGCCGTCGGCGCGCATCCACAGCGCGGCCTTCTCGCAGCGGATGCCACCGGTGCAGAAGCTGACCACGGTGGCGTCGGCCAGCGCCGCGCGATGCGGGGCCAGCGCTTCCGGCAGCTCGGTGAACTTGACGATCGGCAGGGTCAGCGCGCCGGCGAAGGTGCCGTAGGCCACTTCCTGCGCATTGCGCGTATCCAGCAGCACCACGCGCCGGCCGGCATCGTCGTGGCCCTGGCGCAGCCAGCGCTGCAGGGTGGCCGGCGCCACCGCCGGCGCGCGCGCCGCCTCCAGCGGCGAGGCGGCGTCGCGGCGGAAGCTGATGATCTCCGGCTTGACCTTGACCTTCAGCCGCGCGAACGGCTGCTGCGCACTGGGGCTGGTCTTGACGCGCAGATCGGCGAAGCGCGGGTCGGCGCGCAGCTGCGCGTAGAAGCCGTCGATCGCCGCCGGCGTGCCGGCCAGGAACAGGTTGATGCCCTCGCCCGCCACCAGCACCGTGCCGCGCAGGTCGCCGTCCTGCGCCCAGGCGTGCAATTGCGCGGCGAGCGCGTCGGGGTCGGCGATGGCGACGAAGTGGTAAGCGGCGGTGTTGGCGATCATCGGCGCATTTTAGAGCCTGCGACGCATGCCCGCTGCAGGAAACGGCCGCCCCACCGCACACTGGCACCTCGGCGACGCGTGTTGCAGCACGCGCCGCTAGCCGCGCAGCAGCAGGAACGGCAGCAGCACCAGCGAAGCGACCAGCAACATGCCCAGCAGCGTCGCCAGCACGAACAGCGGGCGCTGCCGCAGCAGGCTGGCGAAGGTCTCCGCGCTGCCGTCGCGCAGCGCCGCGGCACGCTCGGCGCGGGCGCGTTCGCCGCGCTGGGCCTGGTACTCGGCCAGCAGCGTCTTGGCCCGCGCCTGCTCGGCGTCCTCGCGCAACCAGATGCCACCGGCGGAGATGCCGAAGGTGCCGGCGCGGGTTTCGTAGTAGCCGATGCCGGCGCCGTCGAGCAGCGCACACACGTCGGCGCGTTCGTCGTCGGGCACGTGGCGCAGATTGAGCAGCAGTTTGGCCATGCACCGCATGATAGCCGCTGCGGCGATGCGCTACCCTTGCACGCCCTGCCCGCCGTGGACGTCCCGCATGCGCCGAATCCTGCTGCTGTTGAGCCTGTCGTTGCCGGCGTGGCTGCTGATTGGCTGCACCCCGCCGGGTCCGCCGCCCGGCGGCAGCATCGCCGCGTTCCAGGCCACCGACGAGCGCGTCGGCGACGGCGCCGAGGCCCGCCCCGGCAGCCGCGTTACCGTGCACTACACCGGCTGGCTGTACGACGAGCACGCCAAGGACAAGCGCGGCGAGAAGTTCGACGCCTCGGCCGACCACGGCCAGCCCTTCAGCTTCGTGCTCGGCGCCGGCCAGGTGATCCGCGGCTGGGACGAGGGCGTGGTCGGCATGCGCGTGGGCGGCAAGCGCCTGCTGATGCTGCCGTCGGACTACGGCTACGGCGCCAGTGGCGCCGGCGGGGTGATCCCGCCGGGCGCCTCGCTGGTGTTCGAGGTCGAACTGCTCGATGTCCAGCCGCGTTGAGTCGACTGCGCCGATGCCCGCCAGCAAGCACGCCGCGCCGGTGCGCGGCCGTCTCGCCATCGTCGGCGGCGGCCCGGCCGGGCTGATCGCCGCCGAGACCGCGCGCGCCGCCGGCGCCGAGGTCGATGTGTACGAGGCCAAGGGCTCGGTGGGACGCAAGTTCCTGATCGCCGGCAAGGGCGGCCTCAACCTGACCCACTCCGATCCGTTCGAGCGCTTCGTCGCGCGCTATCGCGAGCGCGCGACGGCGGTCGGCGAGTGGCTGGCCGACTTCGATGCCGACGCGCTGCGCGCCTGGGCGCAGGCGCAGGGCGTGGAGACCTATGTGGGCAGCTCCGGCCGGGTGTTCCCGCTGGATCGCAAGGCCGCACCGCTGCTGCGCGGCTGGGTGCGGCGGCTGAAGGACGCAGGCGTGCGCTTCCACGTGCAGCAGCGCTGGCTGGGCTGGGCCGCGGACGGCGCGCTGCGCTTCGCCGGCGCCGACGGCGAGCAGCGCGTGCAGGCCGATGCCTGCGTGCTGGCGCTGGGCGGCGGCAGCTGGCCGCAACTCGGTTCCGACGGCGCCTGGCAGGACACGCTGCGCGCGCGCGGTGTGGAGGTGGCGTCGCTGCAGCCGGCCAACTGCGGCTTCGACGTGGACTGGAGCGCGCACTTCCGCGAACGCCACGCCGGCGCGCCGCTGAAGCCGGTGGTCGCGCACTGGCACGATGCGCAGGGCCAGGCGCAGTCGCTGCAGGGCGAATGCGTGGTCGGCGAGCACGGCATCGAAGGCAGCCTGATCTATGCGCTGGCCGCGGATCTGCGCGATTCCATCGCCGCACACGGCCCGGCCACGCTGTGGCTGGACCTGGCACCGGGCCGCGACCTGCCGCGGCTGCAGGCCGAACTGGGCAAGCCGCGCGGCGGCCGCAGCTTCGGCGAACACCTGCGCCGCCAGGCCGGCATCGACGGGGTCAAGGCGGCGCTGCTGTTCGAGATCCTCGGCAAGCAGGCCGGCCAGGATCCGGCGCTGGCTGCGGCCACGCTCAAGCGCCTGCCGCTGACCCTGCTGCGCCCGCGCCCACTGGCCGAGGCGATCAGCAGCGCCGGCGGAGTGCGCCTGGAAGCGCTGGATGCGCAGTTGATGCTGCGGGCGCTGCCCGGCACCTTCTGCGCCGGCGAAATGCTCGACTGGGAAGCGCCGACCGGCGGCTACCTGCTCACCGCGTGCTTCGCCAGCGGCGTGCGCGCGGGGCGCGGCGCGGTGGCCTGGCTGCAACGCGCCACGCGCTGAGCGGCGCCGGCACGCGACTGGCCGGAATGGCCAGTGACCTTCGGGCCTGTCGTCGTCGTGGCCGCACGACGTATCCCTGCACGGAAGTGACGACCGCGGCTGTCTCCCGGTTCCAGTTCACCTCCCGCCTGGAGCGACGCATGCGTCCATCGATCCTGTTATGCGCACTCGGCCTGGCCGGCAACGTCGTGGCCGCGAGCGCCGCACCCAGCGCCAGCCCGAAGATCCGGCAGGTCGAGCATGGCCTGTTGCCGGCCGTGGTCACCCAGAACCAGGCAGGCGCGCAACTGTCGCTGCGCGGCCAGATGGACGCGCTGCACGTCCCGGGCGTGGCGATCGCGGTGATCCATCGCGGCCGCGTCGCCTGGGCCAAGGGCTATGGCGTCGCCGCCACCGGCGGCGCTGCGGTCGACGCCAGGACCCTGTTCCAGGCCGGCTCGGTGAGCAAGCCGGTGGCGGCAATGGCGGCCTTGTCCCTGGTCCAGGACGGACGCGTGGCACTGGACGCCCCGGTCAATGCGCGACTGACCTCGTGGACCCTGCCCGATTCCGCCGACAGCCACGACCATCCGGTGACCCTGCGCCAACTGCTGTCGCACACCGCCGGCACCAGCGTTCACGGTTTCGATGGCTACGCCCGCGGCGCCGCCGTCCCCACCCTGCAGCAGGTGCTCGACGGCCAGGCGCCCGCGAACTCGGCGCCGGTGCGGGTGGAGGCGCCGGTCGGGGTGCGCTACCGCTATTCGGGCGGCGGCTACACGGTGATGCAGCAGTTGCTGATCGACGTCGGCGGGCAGGACTTTCCAACGCTGCTGCAGCAGCGCGTGCTGGCGCCGCTGCACATGCGCGCCAGCAGTTTCCGCCAACCGCTGCCCGCACGCGATCTGGCGCACGCGGCGCAACCGCACGATGCCAATGGCGCGCCGGTGGCAGGCGGCCCGCACACCTACCCGGAACTGGCCGCGGCCGGCCTGTGGACCAACGCGCAGGACCTGGCGCGCTATGCGATCGAACTGTGCGCTGCGCAGGCCGGCCGCGGCCGCGTGCTGTCCGCCGCCAGCGCCCGCGCCATGATGACCCCGGTGCGGGACGGCTACGGCCTGGGCCTGAACATCGGCGGCGCCAGCGCGCGCAAGTACGTCTATCACGACGGTTCCAACGCCGGCTACAAGGCCACGCTGGTGGTGTATCCGCAAGGATGCGATGGCGCCGTGGTGCTGAGTAACGGCGACCAGGGCTACCAGTTGGGTCTGGAGATCGTGCGCGCCGTCGCCGCGGCCTATGCCTGGCCGGACTTCCAGCCGATCCGGCGTACCGCCATCGCCGTGGACATCGCCGCGCAACGGCGCTTCGTCGGCAGCTTCGCCATCCCCGAGCTGGGCACGTTCCGGATCCGCGAAGCGCAGGACCGCCTGCTGGTGGAACTGCGCAAGGATCAGGCCTACCCACTGATTCCCGCGTCGGATCACGCGTTCTTCCTGAGCGCGCAGGACATCGTCATCCGCTTCGATACGCCCGGCGATGCCGACCAGGGCACGCTCGACGCCGATGGCGGTCACTATCCGTTCCGGCGCGTGGCCGCGGACACCGCACCGTAGCCAGCGCCGGCATCGCGCCGGCGGACCGCGCTCAGAGGGTTGCGATCTGCACCCGCGCCTGCGGATCGCGCTTGGCCACGTACATGGCCTCGTCGGCGCGCTGGGTGAGCAGCACCGGATCGAAACCGGGCCCGGCCTGCACGGCGATGCCGATGCTCGGCTGCAAGGGCAGGTGCCGACCACTGACCTCGCAGCCGTCCGCGCATGCCTCCATGATCCGCGCCGCGGCCGCCAGCACTTCGCGCCTGGCGTCGGCCAGGCCTTCCAGCAGCACCACGAACTCGTCGCCGCCCAACCGCGCGATGCTGTCCTGCCCGCGCAGGCAACGTTGCAGCAGCCGCGCGAAGTGCACCAGCAGCGCATCGCCGACGTGGTGGCCGAAACGGTCGTTGACGCTCTTGAAGTCGTTCAGATCCAGGAACATCACCGCCACCTGGCCTTGGCCACGGCGCTCGTTCATGCGCCGCCGCAGGGTCTGGTTCCAGGCCATGCGGTTCGGCAGCCCGGTCAGTTCGTCGCGCAGCGCGCGCTCTTCCAGCAGCCGCGCCAACCGGGTCTGCCCGGTGATGTCGCTGATCATCAGATGCAGGCCGATCCGCTGCGGCGCCAAGGCCACGTCTGGAATCAGGCTGAAATGCATGATCCGCAACGCATCGGTGGCATCGCACAGCTCGGCGTCGAACTGCGCCGGCACGCCCTGCAGCGCCGCCGGCAGGTGGGGTTGCAGCAGGGCCAGTTGCTGCGGATCCAGCACCTCGTGCAGGCGGCGGCCGATGATGCGCTCCGGCGCCAGCCCGAACCACTCCGCATACGGCCGGTTGACGAACTGGTAGCACAGGTCGTGGTCGAGGTAGGCGATCAGCGCCGGCGCGTTGTCGGCGATGGTGCGTAGCTGCGCTTCGCTGTCGCGCAGGCGGTGTTCGGCCAGGTGCTGCTCGGTGATGTCCTGGATGTGGGTGACGAAATGCAGCGGGCGCCGCTGTTCGTCGCGCACCAGCGACACCGACAGACGCGCACGCACGGTATGGCCGTCGCGATGGCGGTAGCGCTTTTCGCTGCGGTAGTCGCTGCGGCGGCCGGCGATCAACGCGGCCACCTGTTCCATGTCCTCGGCCAGGTCCTCGGGATGGGTCAAATCCTGGAAGCGCAGTTCCAGCAGCTCCGCGCGGCTGTAGCCGAGCATCGCGCACAAGGCGTCGTTGACGTCCAGCCAGTGCCCTTCCAGCGACACCAGCGCCATGCCGTGCGCGGCCGCCGAGAACGCGCCGGAGAAACGCTGCCCGGCCAGCAGCGCCGCATGCGACGCCGCGCGTTCGACGCTGACGTCGCGCATCACGCACACCGCGCCCAGGCTGCGCCCATCGCGGCCCTCCAGCCGTTCCGCATTGCACAGCACGCTGCGCGGCGGTTGTCCCTTGGCGGCGATCACCATTTCCGCATCGCGCACCGATTCGCCGCGCCAGGCACGGACCAGCGGCACCTCGTCACTGGTCAGCAGCCGCTGGCCGCTGGCGTCGAACAGGTCGAAGTACTTCGCCCACTGCTCGGGCGGCAAGGCGCGCGGATCGGCGCCGTGCCACTGCCGCGCCACCTGGTTGAACTCGCCCAGCGTGCCGTCGGCCTGGCACGACACCACGCCGTCGGGCATGGTTTCCAGCAGCAGGCTCAGCGTCTTGGCCTGGTCGTGGGCGATGCGCGCATCGCGGCGCGCCTCCAGATGCGCGGTGACCTGCCTGGCCAGGCGCTGCAGACCTTCGCGCTGGCGTGCGTCCAACTGCCGCGGACGGATGTCGATCACGCACAGAGTGCCGTAGCTGTAGCCCTGGTCGCCGATCAGCGGCATGCCAGCGTAGAAACGCAGGTGTGGCGCGCCGCACACCAGCGGGTTGCCGGCGAAACGCGGATCCAGCGTGGCGTCCGGCACCTCCAGCAACTGCGGCTCCAGCAAGGCATAGGTGCAGAACGCCATCTCGCGCGGATACCCGGTGGTGCCGGCAGGCAGGCCGCAACTGGCCTTGAGCCATTGCCGGCGCTCGTCGATCAGCGAAATCAGCGCGATCGGCACCTCGCACAACTGGCTGGTCAGCCAGATCAGGTCGTCGAACGCCGGTTCCGGTGCAGTGTCCAGCATCCCCAGCTCGGCCAGCGCGCGCAGGCGCTCGGCTTCGTCGACGGGCAGCGGCGCGGGAACGACGTCGGGGACCGAGGGCTGATTCATGCGCGGCACGCTGAGAAGGAACCGGCACGATAACGGGCGGCGGCAGCGATGGCGAGCATGCGTGACCGATGCGGCGATGCAAAAAAGCGAACGCCCTGCCCCGCCGCCGTCAGAACGCATCGGTTGTGGGATGCCTACCTCACGGCACCGCCGGCGCGGCGCGCTTCTCCATGAACACGCAATCGAGGACGATCCCGCTGGGATGCGGGTAGCTTCCCTCGCTTACCACGGCATAGCCCTGCGCAAGGTAGAACGCCACCGCATTCAGCGCCGCGGCGAGATGGATGCGCGGACACGGCGCCAGGCGCTGCTCCAGCGCCTGCAGCAGGCGCCGGCCGAGACCGCTGCCACGCAGCGCCGGGTCCACGAACAGTCCGTCGATCTCGGCACCGGCCAGGTCGACGACGCCGAAGCCGAGCACGCGACCTTCACGGTCCTCGGCGACGATCGCGCCGCCCGCAGCCACCAGACCGCAATACGATGCCGGCGGCGGCGCTGCGGACCAGCGCACGATCACCTCCGGTGGGTAGTGGCTGCTGCAGACCTCGCGCACACAGCGGGTGCGCAACGCCCACAGCGTCGGGATGTCTTCGGGCACCCCGGGCCGCAACCGTATCGGCGACGCCGCCGTGCTCATTGCGACTTGCTGTCGCGCAGGCGGCGGATCCGTTCCGGTGGCTGGAACGAATCGCTGCGCGCGTCGCCCCAGTAATCGTGGAAGACCGCATGGTCGGGCACGGTGCGCAGCAGTTCGCCCGGCTCCAGGTAGCGGTACAGCGAGGCCAGCGAGCGGATCTCCACCTGCGAGATGCGACGCAGGATGTGCTCCGGCCCCAGTTGCGACGGATGCGTCAGCCCGGCGGCACTGAGCAGTTCGCGCAGCGCCTTGAGCGTGTTGGCGTGGTAGTGCGCGACCCGGGTGGCCTTGTCGGTGGGGTCCAGGTGCTGCCAGCGGCGACGGTCCTGGGTGGCGATGCCGGTCGGGCAGCGGTCGCTGTGGCAGCTCAGCGACTGGATGCAGCCCAGCGCGAACATGAAGCCGCGCCCGGCGTTGCACCAGTCCGCGCCCAGCGCCAGGGTGCGCGCGATGTCGAAGGCGCTGGTGATCTTGCCGGCGGCGCCGAGCTTGATGCGCTCGCGGATATCCAGCCCGACCAGGGTGTTGTGCACCAGCAGCAGGGCCTCGTGCATCGGCACGCCGACGTGGTCGATGAACTCCGCCGGCGCCGCGCCGGTGCCGCCCTCGGCGCCGTCGACGACGATGAAATCCGGGTACAGTCCGCTTTCCTGCATCGCCTTGGCGATGGCGAACCACTCCCAGGGGTGGCCGATGGCCAGCTTGAAACCGGTCGGCTTGCCGCCGGACAGCTCGCGCAGCCGCGCCACGAACTGCAGCAGCTCCAGCGGCGTGGAGAACGCCGAATGCCGCGACGGCGACACGCAGTCCTGGCCCATGGCGACGCCGCGGGTGGTGGCGATCTCCGCGCTGACCTTGGCCGCCGGCAGCACCCCGCCGTGGCCCGGCTTGGCGCCCTGCGAGAGCTTGATCTCGATCATCTTGACCTGCTCCAGCGTCGCGTTGGCGACGAAGCGCTGCGGGTCGAAGCGCCCCTCCTCGTCGCGGCAGCCGAAGTAGCCCGAGCCGATCTCCCACACCAGATCGCCGCCGCACTCGCGGTGGTAGGGCGAGATCGAGCCCTCGCCGGTGTCGTGGTAGAAGCCGCCCTGGCGCGCGCCGGCGTTGAGCGCGCGGATGGCGTTGGCCGACAGCGCGCCGAAGCTCATCGCCGAGATGTTGAACACGCTGGCCGCGTACGGCTGCGCGCAGCCGGCGCCGATGGTGACGCGGAAGTCGTGGTCGGCGATCTCGCTGGTGGCCAGCGAATGGTTGATCCATTCGTAGTCCGGCGCGTAGGTGCTGCGCTGGGTGCCGAACGGCACCACGTCCATCACGTTCTTGGCGCGCTGGTAGACCAGGGCGCGCTGCTGCCGCGAGAACGGCGCCTCCTCGATGTCGCTCTGCAGGAAGTACTGACGCATCTCCGGGCCGACCGATTCCAGGCCGTAGCGGAAATGCGCCAGGATCGGGTAGTTGCGGCGCAGGGTGCTGCGGGTCTGCAGCAGGTCCACGGTGCCCAGCACCGCCAGCACCGCGAAGGCGGCCACGCCCCAGCCCCACAGCGGCCAGATCGCGCACAGGGCGATGGACAGCGCCAGCAGCACGCAGCTGGCGATATAGGCTAGGTAGCGGTGCATCGCGGTCCTCGCAGGCGTCGTAAGCCGGCGAGTGTAGAGGGTGTCGCGGCCATGGCGTTGCAACCGCCGTCGGAGCCGCTTGGCGCAGGTACAGCCAGCGCATGCCAATGCACCGGTGACACCAGACGGTACGCGCGCCCGAGAACTGCGCTACAGCCGGTCGTCCACCGCCGCGCGCGGCCACACCGACTTGACGTCGTAGACCACCAGATCGGGCGTGCCGAGCGCGCGGATCTGCGCCGCGTCCAGGTCACGGTAGGCCGCGTGCGCCACCGCCAGCACCACCGCGTCGTAGCGGCCGGGCACCGGTTCTGGCAGCAGCTCGACGCCGTGCGCCTGCGCCGCCTGCGGATCGGCCCAGGGATCGCAGGCGTCGACGCGGGCGCCGGCCGCGGCCAGCGCCTGCACCAGCTCCAGCGCGCGGCTGTTGCGCAGGTCCGGGCAGTTCTCCTTGAAGGTGACGCCGAGCACCAGCACGGACGCATCGGCCATCGCCACGCCCTTGCCGGCCAGCAGTGCCTGCACCCGCGCGGCGACATGCGCGCCGACCCGGTTGTTGACCTGGCGCGCGGTGTGGATCAGGTCCGGGTGGTAGCCCACGCTCTCGGACTTGTGCAGCAGGTAGTACGGATCCACGCCGATGCAGTGGCCGCCGACCAGGCCCGGCCGGAACGGTAGGAAGTTCCACTTGGTGCCGGCCGCGTCCAGCACGTCCTGGGTATCGATGCCGAGGCGGTCGAAGATGAGGGCGAGTTCGTTGACCAGGGCGATGTTGACGTCGCGCTGGATGTTCTCCACCACCTTGGCCGCCTCGGCCACGCGGATCGACGGCGCGCGCCAGGTGCCGGCCGCGATGATGCCGGCATACAGCGCGTCCACCGCATCGGCGGCGGCCGGGTTTGAGCCCGAGGTGATCTTGCGGATGTCGGCCAGGCGCCGCTGGCGGTCGCCGGGATTGACCCGCTCCGGGCTGTAGCCGCAATGGAAGTCGACGTCGCAGCGCAATCCCGAGCCCTGCTCCAGCAGCGGCACGCAGACTTCCTCGGTGGTGCCCGGGTAGACGGTGGACTCGTAGATCACCAGGTCGCCGCGCTTGAGCACGCCGGCCAGCAACTCGCTGGCCTGGCGCAGCGGCTGCAGGTCGGGCTGTTCGTGCGCGTCGATCGGGGTCGGCACGGTGACGATGTACACGTTGCGGTCGCGCAGCGCCGCCGCGTCGTCGCTGTAGCGCAGGTGCACGCCGGCGCGCAGTTCCTCGGCCTCCAGTTCCAGGGTCTGGTCGTGCCCGTCGCGCAGTTGCGCCACGCGCTGCGCATCGATGTCGTAGCCGAGCGTGTCGTGGCGGGCGCCGAACGCCACCGCCAGCGGCAGGCCCACATAACCGAGGCCGATCACGGCGATGCGCGGCGGCGCGGAATCGAGCACGGAAGCAACGGGCATGCCAGTCCTTTGCTGGCACCAGCGGCGGCGGCCGTCGGCGCGTGAGGGGGAAACGGGGTGCCCGCGGACGCGGACCTCGTGCATGGTAAGCCGCTGCAGCGGCGCGGACCAGATGGCTCGGCGGAACGCCAGGGTCGCAGATGCGCGCCTCGCATTCACACGCCGCGTCGGCCTCCTTCACAACGCTGCGTGTGAAAGGCGGCGTCCAACATCACGCTTTGTGGCCGTGTGAGCGCGCGTCTTGTCATGCACACCACATGAGCACCACCTCACCTTTACGCACCGCGGCCTAGGGTGATGGAGCGGTGGCTGCCAGGGGGGCACCCTCCGCCTCCCTCTTTCCTCTCACTCAAGGAGAACTCGCGTGAGTCACGCTCCGAGCCTGCTCGTGGATGTCGAAGCCGAATTGGCGCATTGGAAGGCGCTGCACGCGGCGGGCAAACTGGGGTCGCAGTCGTTCAGCGAACATGCGCGCCTGATCAAGATGGCCTGCGATGTGTTTCTGCAGTTGCCGCGCGAATCCAACGACGTGCGATTGCAGCGCCTGCGTCAGCGCTACGACGCCGAACACCCCTGGCCGCGCATCGCCTGGAGCGATGCCGAAACCCTGGTCGTCGCCTGCTGGGCGCGCCTGGACGGCTCCGAGCAGCACGACCGCCATCCGGATCCGGCGCCCACCGCCGCCTGATCCAGGAGGTTCGTCATGTCCCCGCCCGCCAACCGCGACAACGCCCACGACTCCCAGCAACGCAGCCACACGCCGGACAAGATCCACAACGACGACGCGCAGTGGAAGGATCGCGACCAACCCGATAGCGACCCCAAGCGCGACCACGCCGATCCCGAACACGACTATCCGCGGCCGGACGGCAGCGAGTAAGGACGCCACGACTCCCGCTGCGGCACACCACGGTCGCCGCAGCGGCACCCCTGCCCAACCGCACCGAACGCCGACGGTCAGCGCAGGCTCGACCCGCGCACGATGCAGCGGCCACTGAGCACCACCTTGCGGGTCGGCTGCGTCGGCGCGTTCATCCGCTCCAGCAGCAGCGACATCGCGGTGCGGCCCATCTCTTCCACCGGCTGTTCGATCACGGTGATGCCGGGTTCGACCAGGTCGGTCCAGCTTTCGTTGTCGAAGCCGGCCAGCGCCAGATCCTGCGGAATGCGCAGGCCGGCCGCGCGCGCGGCCTTCAGCGCGCCCATCAGCAGCAGGCTGTTGCTGGCCACCAGCGCGTCCGGTCGCGACGTCTGCGCCAGCCAAGCCTGGACCTCGGCGATCGCCGCCTCCGCGCTCGGTGCCACCTCGCGGTAATCGGGCGTCAGCCTGTGCCCGCGCATCGCCTCCAGATAGCCGTCGCGACGCTCGGCGGCAGTGCTGCTGGTCTTGCCGAACAGGCCGCCGATGCGGCGCACGCCGCGGCCGACCAGGTGATCGACCAGCGCCGCCATCGCCGCGGCGTTGTCCAGCACCACGCTGTCGTGCGCGCCGCTCTTGCCGGCGCGGTCCAGCAGCACCACCGGATGATCGAAGCTCAACTTGCCCAGTTGGCTCTGGGTGGTGCGGGTGGGGGCGAAGATCAGCCCGCTGACCCGCTCTTCCTGCATCAGTTGCAGATACAGCGCCTCGCGCTGCGGATCCTCGTCGGTATTGCACAGGATCACGCGCATGCCGGCGCGGTAGGCCACGTCCTCGACTGCGCGAATGGCCGCGGTGAAGAACGGATTGCGGATGTCGGCGACGATCAGCCCCACCACCCCGGAGTGCTGCGAGCGTAGCCGCCTTGCCATCAGGTTGGGGCGGTAGCCGGTCTCGCGCACCGCCGCTTCCACCCGCGCCCGCACCTCCTCGCTGACCGGGCCGTGGCCCAGTGCGCGCGACACGGTCGAGGTCGAGACGCCGGCGACCCGCGCCACGTCGTGGATGCTGACGCTCACTGGCAACGTTCCCGCTTGTTTTCCATGTCGACCCCCTGTCGTGTGGCGCCACCAGATAGTAGCACCAGGCTTTTCCGAAAGAATTGTGCACTGCACATTGACGATTGACTGGGAACGTTCCCACACTGCGCCCACTCGTCGCCCACCTTCAAGGACTCCGCGTGTCCCAGACGCCCTCCTCCTCCCTGGTTTCCAGCGACCTGGTCCGGGTCGATGCCCAGGCCCACGACAAGGCCGACGCGATCGCCCAGGCGGCGCAGTTGCTGGTCGCCGCCGGCTGCGTGCCGCCGGCCTACGAGGCCAGCATGCTGCGCCGCGAAGCGCTGGCCAACACCTTCCTGGGGCATGGCGTGGCGATCCCGCACTGCACCGGTGAGGACCGCCACCTGGTGCGCCGCGACGGCATCGCGGTGCTGCAGCTGCGCGACGGCGTGGAGTGGAACCCGGGCCAGACCACCCACCTGGTGGTCGCCATCGCCGCCCAGTCCGACACCCACATCACCGTGCTGCGGCGCCTGACCCGGCTGATCCAGGATCCGCCCAAGCTGGAGGCGCTGTTCGCCAGCAACGACCCGCAGGCGATCGTCGCCGCCCTGAGCGAGGATGCGGCCGCCACTGCGCCCGCCGCTCCGGCCAGCGACCTGGCCGAGCGCTTCGACTGGACCGTGCGCTACCCCACCGGGCTGCACGCGCGCCCGGCCACGCGCTGGGTGGAAACCGCGCGCGGCTTCGCGGCCCGCATCCAGGTGCGCGCCGGCGACCAGGTCGGCGACGCCAAGAACCTGGTGTCGCTGCTGCAGCTGGGCCTGCACGCCGGCGACACCGTGACCATTTCGGCCGAAGGCCAGGACGCCGCCGCGGCGCTGGCACGGCTGCGCAGCGTGATCGACGGCCTGACCGCGCAGGAGCAGGCCGATGCCGACGCCGCGGCGCAACGTCGCGCCGCGCCGGTCGCCGGCTGGACCCCGCCGCAGGCGCAGCCGGCCATCGTCGGCATCGGCGCCAGCCCCGGCCTGGCGATCGGCGTGGTGCACAAGCTGGCCGGCCACGACGTCGCGGTGGCGGACACGCCCGTGCCGCTGAGCGACGGCGGCGCCCTGCTGCACGACGCCCTGCAGCGCACCCGCACGCAACTGCAGGCCATCGAGGAGGACACCCGGCGCCGCCTCGGCGCCGGCGATGCGGCGATCTTCCGCGCCCAGGCCGAACTGCTCAACGACACCGACCTGATCACCCTGGCCTGCCAACTGATGGTCGAGGGCCACGGCGTCGCCTGGTCCTGGCAGCAGTCGGTGGAGCGCCTGGCCAACAAGCTTTCGGCGCTGGGCAATGCGGTACTGGCCGGACGCGCCAGCGACCTGCGCGACGTCGGCCGCCGGGTGCTGGCGCACCTGGATCCGAGCCTGGCCGGCGGCAGCCTGGCGCAGTTGCCGGCCGCCCCGTGCATCCTGCTCGCCCACGACCTGTCGCCGTCGGACACCGCCAACCTCGACACCGCGCGCGTGCTAGGCCTGGCCACCGCCGTGGGCGGACCGACCTCGCACACCGCGATCCTTTCGCGCACCCTCGGCCTGCCGGCACTGGTCGCCGGCGGCGCCGACCTGCTGGACCTGGAGGACGGCGCCACCGTCATCGTCGACGGCAGCAGCGGCCGCCTATATCTGGCGCCGTCGGAGGCCGACCTGGCCTCGGCCCGCGCCTACATCGAGGAACAGCAGCAACTGCGCGCGCGCGAGGCCGAGCAGCGCAACCAGCCGGCACAGACCGAAGACGGCCATCGCCTGGAGATCGGCGCCAACGTCAACCTGCCCGAGCAGGTCGCCGCGGCACTGGCGCAGGGCGCCGAGAGCGTGGGCCTGATGCGCACCGAATTCCTGTTCCTGGAGCGCGGCAGCACCCCCAGCGAGGACGAGCAGTACGCCACCTACACGGCGATGGCGCAGGCGCTGGACGGCCGCGCGCTGATCGTGCGCGCCCTGGACATCGGCGGCGACAAGCAGGTCGCGCACCTGAACCTACCGCGCGAGGACAACCCGTTCCTGGGCGTGCGCGGCGCGCGCCTGCTGCTGCGCCGCGCCGACCTGCTGCAACCGCAGCTGCGCGCGCTGTACCGCGCGGCCAAGGACGGCGCGCGCCTGGCGATCATGTTCCCGATGATCACCTCGGCGGCGGAACTGCTGACGCTGCGCGCCGAATGCGAGCGCCTGCGCGCGGAGCTGCAGGCGCCGGAGGTGCCGCTGGGCATCATGATCGAAGTGCCGGCGGCGGCGATCCAGGCCGATGCGCTGGCCAAGCACGCGGACTTCTTCTCGATCGGCACCAACGACCTGACCCAGTACACCCTGGCCATCGACCGGCAGAACCCGGACCTGGCCGCCGAGGCCGACAGCCTGCACCCGGCGGTGCTGCGCCTGATCCGCACCACCGTCGAGGGCGCGGCGCGCCACGGCCGCTGGGTCGGCGTGTGCGGCGGCCTGGCCGGCGATGCGTTCGGCGCGGCCCTGCTGGCCGGCCTGGGCGTGCACGAGCTGTCGATGACCCCCAACGACATCCCCGCGGTGAAGGCACGCCTGCGCGGCAGCCGCCTGGACGCGCTGCAGGCGCTGGCGCAGCGCGCGCTGGACTGCGAAAGCGCGGCGGACGTGCGCGCGCTCGACGGAGCCGACGCATGAGCGTCGATGCCGTCACCGTCACTCTGAACCCGGCGATCGACCTGACCGTGGCGATCGACCGGCTGCAACCGGGCCAGGTGCACCGTGCGCGCAGCGCCCACGCCATCGCCGGCGGCAAGGGCATCAACGTCGCCGCCTGCCTGGCCGATGCCGGCCTGTACTGCGCCGCGCTCGGCGTGCTCGGCGCCGGCAATGCGCCGGTGTTCGAAACCCTGTTCGCCGACCGCGGCATCGACGATCGCTGCCTGCGCGTGCCCGGCGACACCCGCAGCAATCTCAAGCTGGTCGCCGCCGACAGCGGCGCCACCACCGATATCAACCTGCCCGGCCTGGCACTGGACCAGGCCCAGCTCGATACCGTCGGCGCGCGCCTGGCCGAGCTGCTGCGTCCCGGCCTGCCGGTGGTGCTCAGCGGCAGCCTGCCGGCCGGCCTGGCCGAGGACACCTGGCGGCACCTGCAGGCGCAGGCCGCCGCCGCCGGCGCGCGGGTGCTGCTGGACACCAGCGGTGCGCCGCTGCACGCCGCCCTGGATGCGCCGCGCGCGCAACTGCCGTTCGCGATCAAGCCCAACCGCCACGAGCTGGAGGAATGGGCCGGCGCGCCGCTGGCGAGCACCGCCGAGCTGCTCGGCGCCGCGCGCGCGCTGCTGGCGCGCGGCATCGGCCTGGTCGTGGTGTCGCTGGGCAGCGATGGCGCGCTGTTCGTGCGCGGCGAGCAGGCGCTGCTGGCGCAGCCGCCGCAGCTGACCGGCGGCAGCAGCGTCGGCGCCGGCGATGCGATGGTCGCCGGCCTGGTCGCGGCCTTGCGTGCCGACGCCGACCTGGCCACCTGCGCGCGCCAGGCCACCGCCTTCGCCGTGGCCACCCTGGGCAGCGGCGTCGCCCGCCGCCTGCCGCGCGAGCGCCTGGCCGACCTGGCCGCCGCGGTCCGCGTGGAGACCCTGGCATGACTTCCGCCGCGTCGCTGCCATGCGCCGCGTCCTCTTGCGCTCATCGGGAGCCCGCATGAATCCGATCCTCGTGGTGATCGCCGCCGGCGATCGCAGTACCGAAGCCGTCCTCGCCGCCGAAGCGCTGCGCCATGCCGCCACGCTGCGGGGCGCGACGCTGCAGGCCGAGGTGCGCACGCCGCAGGGCGTGATCGCGCCGCTGAACCTGGCCGCCATCCCCGCCGCCGCGCCGCTGCTGCTGGTCGGCGACAGCGACGTCGATGCCGCCCGCTTCGCCGGCCGCAGCGTGCAGCGCAGCAGCCTGGACGCGGTGCTGGCCAATGCCGGCGCGGTGCTGGCGCCGCTGCTGAGCGCGGCCACCGCCACCGCAGGCGCGGCCGCTGTCGGCGGCCCCGAGGGCGCCGGCAAGCGCATCGTCGCCATCACCTCCTGCCCCACCGGCATCGCCCACACCTTCATGGCCGCCGAAGGCCTGCAGCAGGCGGCCAAGGCGCTGGGCCACCAGATCCGGGTGGAAACCCAGGGCTCGGTCGGCGCGCAGGACGCGCTCAGCGCCGAGGAGATCGCCGCCGCGGACCTGGTGCTGATCGCCGCCGACCGCGAGGTCGATCTGGGCCGCTTCGGCGGCAAGCGCCTGTTCAAGAGCGGCACCAAGCCGGCGATCAACGATGGCCCGGCACTGATCCGCAAGGCCCTGGCCGAGGCCAGCGTGCACGCCGCCGGCAATGGCGGCAGCGCCCCGGCCAAGGCCCAGGGCGGCCGCTCCGCCGGCCCCTACAAGCACCTGATGACCGGCGTGTCGTTCATGCTGCCGTTCGTCACCGCCGGCGGCCTGCTGATCGCGCTGGCGTTCGCGCTCGGCGGCATCTACGCCTTCGACGACGCGCACAAGGGCACGCTGGCCTGGTCGCTGTTCCAGATCGGCGCCAAGGCCGGCTTCACCCTGATGGTGCCCGCCCTGGCCGGCTACATCGCCTACTCCATCGCCGACCGCCCCGGCATCGCCCCCGGCATGATCGGCGGCATGGTCGCGGCCAACCTCGGCGCCGGCTTCATCGGCGGCATCCTCGCCGGGTTCATCGCCGGCTACGGGGTGGCCGCGCTGAACCGGGCGATCAAGCTGCCGCGCACGCTCGAGGGCCTGAAGCCGGTGCTGATCCTGCCGGTGCTGGGCACCCTGCTGGTCGGCCTGGCCATGCTCTACGTGGTCGGCCAGCCGGTGGCCGAACTGCTGGCCTGGCTCACCGAATGGCTGCGCGGCATGCAGGGCAGCAGTGCGGTGCTGCTGGGCCTGCTGCTGGGCGCGATGATGGCCTTCGACATGGGTGGGCCGGTCAACAAGGCCGCCTATGCCTTCTCCACCGGCCTGATCGCCAGCCAGGTGTACACGCCGATGGCCGCGGCGATGGTCGCCGGCATGACCCCGCCGCTGGGCATCGCCCTGGCCACCTGGGTGTTCCGCAACCGCTTCACCCAGGACGAGCGCGGCAGCAGCGCCGCCACCGGCGTGCTCGGCCTGGCCTTCGTCACCGAGGGCGCGATCCCGTACGCCGCACGCGACCCGCTGCGCACCATCCCCGCGCTGATGCTCGGCTCGGCGCTGGCCGGCGCGATCTCGATGGCCGCCGGCGCAGAACTGAAGGTGCCGCACGGCGGTGTGTTCGTGCTGCCGATCCCCAACGCGGTCAGCCACCTGGGCATGTACCTGGTGGCGCTGCTCGCCGGCACCGTGGTCACCGCGGTGGCGCTGCGGGTGCTGAAGAAGCCGGTTCTCGCCTGATCCCGTCCATGCGCCGGCGCGTCGCCATGCGATGCCCCTCCCCCCGTCGCCGCTGGCGGCGCGCCGGCCTTTCCCTGCTGAGGAGTTCCGCCATGTCCCGTCCCCTCGTCTCGTCCCTGCCCCTGGCCACCCTGGCGCTGGCGCTCGCCGCACCGCTGGCCCATGCCCAGGACGCCAGCGACGCCTTCAAGCTCAAGCTCGCCTACACCGGCGAAGGCGCCGTGTCGCTGGACGGCGGCAAGCATGAGGGCAGCGCCTACGCCGGGCAGCTGATGTTCGGCACCGACGTGGACCTGCAACGGCTGATGGGCTGGAACGGCGCCACGCTGAAGGTCTACGGCATCAACCGCCACGGCACCAACCTGGCCAACGGCAACATCGGCAACAGCACCTCGGTGCAGGAAATCTACGGCGGCCAGGGCACCCGCCTGGCCAATTTCACCATCGACCAGAAGCTGTTCAATGACCGCCTGGAACTGGAGGCCGGCCGCAGCGTGGCCAACATCCACTTCCTGGGCTCGGAGCTGTGCGGCTACTTCCAGGGCAACTCGGCCTGCGGCAACCCGACCTTCGTGTTCCGCACCAGCAACTTCACCTACTGGCCGGTGTCCAGCTGGGCCGCGCATGCCAAGGCCTGGGTGACTCCGAACGTGTATGTCCACGTCGGCGCCTACGAGGTCAACCCGATCCAGGCCGAACGCGGCCAGCACGGCCTGAACTGGAGCACCAACGACAGCACCGGGGTGATCGTGCCGTATGCGATCGGCTACAACACCCAGGCCAGCGGCGCGCGCCTGCCGGCGATGTACGAGCTCGGCGGCTGGCAGGACAATTCGGACTACCGCGATCCGCTCAACGACCGCAACGGCAACCCGGCGCGGCTGAGCGGGCTGGACTACGCCACCCGCAGCGGCCGCTCCGGCGCGTTCTTCCGCTTCGAACAGCAGGTCACCCGCCCCGATCCGGACAGCAATCGCGGGCTGGTGCTGTTCGGCTCGGTGCTCAAGGGCACCTCCGGACAGTTGATCGAAGACCATTTCCTGGAACTGGGCCTGGTCCAGCGCGGCACTTTCGCCAGCCGCCCGCAGGACAACATCGCCTTCGTCGTCACCCAGCAACACTACAGCGACGACGCCCTGGAAGACTTGCGCCTGGCCCGCGCCGCAGCCGGCGGCAGCGGCACCCCGCACCGGTCGCAGACCATGATGGAACTGAGCTACGGTATCCAGGTCACCCCGCAACTGCGCATCGCCCCGAACCTGCACTACATCGTGCACCCGGACCAGTTCAACGAGCCGGCCCGTACTCGCGACCTGCCCAATGCATTGGTGGCTGGGTTGCGGCTGGATTGGGCGCTCTGAGGGGCCGGGATTTGGGAGTCGGGATTGGGGATTCGCAAAGGCGGGCGGACTGCGGCCTGAAAGTTTGCGTGCAGACGCGGCGCGCGGTCTGGCGCTGACAGCATCAGTGCAAACCGATCGTGTCGGCGCATGATGCCGACATGATCTCCGCTCAATAACGGCACGTTGAACGCACGAGGCCCCGGCATGCCGGGGCCTCGTGCGTTTTCTTCCCTTCGATTCCGATCGCAGTGGCGCTGCGCCGATCCGTCGGCGCCTGCGGGAGCGAAACGTGGCCGGCGAATCGAGATCCGTTCGATTCCGTGCGAGCCGTCTCCCTGGCGCGGGAGCGGTGACGTTGCCGACCCGTTCATGATGCCGCGGACCCGAAGGCGTGAGGATCGGCGGATGCCGCGGCCGACTATAGGATTTTTCCTACCCGGCGGATCAGGACCGGCGAGCGCGCAGCGATGTCATGGATGATAATGGTCATCACCGCATCGCAGAATCTGGATACACACTCCATCGAAGCTACATCGACGTATGTGAACGTAGTGACTTCGCCGCCGCCGATTACGACGGTTTTCCCACATCCCCGTTGCAAGCATTTCGCATCATGCGCATCCTGGTCGCCGAAGACGATACGTCCATTGCCGTTGCATTGCGCGACTCGCTCGCCGAGTGCGGCCACGTAGTGGACCATGTCGGCGACGGTGCCGCCGCCGAGCGCGCGCTCGGTAGCGAAAGCTATCAACTGCTGGTACTGGACCTGGGCCTGCCGCGCCGCGACGGTCTACAGGTGCTGCAGCGCCTGCGCGCGCGCCGCGACGAGATCCCGGTGCTGGTGGTGACGGCGCGCGATGCCGTGGAAGACCGCATCCACGCGCTCGACCAGGGCGCCGACGACTACCTGATCAAGCCCTTCGAACTGTCCGAGTTCCTCGCCCGCACCCGCGCGCTCCTGCGTCGCAGCAGCAGCGGCGGCGTGCCGGAACTGGTGCTGGGGCAACTGCGCATCAACCTGGCCGGGCGCCGGGTATGGCTGCAGGACCAGCCGCTGGACCTGACCGCGCGCGAGTTCGCGCTGCTGGAGACCCTGCTGCTGCGCAGCGGGCGCGTGGTCAGCCGCAGCCAGCTGACCGAAGCGCTGTGCGACTGGCAGCACGAAATCACCGACAACGGCCTGGACATCTCCATGCACCGCCTGCGGCGCAAGCTGCACGGCGCGGGCGTCGGCATCCGGACCATCCGCGGCCTGGGCTATCTGCTGGAGGAGTCGCGCGCCGCCTCACCGGCCGCCGACCACGCACAGATGCCGCAGTGAGCGCGACCGCGGCCGCGCAGTCGCCGGCATACCGCCACCCCAGCCTGCGCCAGCGACTGCTGGCGTTCCTGCTGATTCCGACCATGCTGCTGATGCTGGTGGTGTCGGCACTGTTCTACCTGCTGATGCTCAAGTACACCAATCACGTCCACGACATGGACCTGAAGGAGGACACGCAGGGCCTGGCGAATGCGGTCAACGACCCCGGCGAGCGCATGCCGCTGACCCTGCAGGCGCGGCAACTGCTGGAGTACAGCAGCGACGGCCGGGTGTTCTTCAAGCTCGACAGCCGCCGCCATGGGGTGATCAGCGGCAGCACCCAGCCGATTCCGGCGCATCCGGATCCGGCCGAAGTCGGCCGGGTGATGCTGTACGACGACCGCATGGACAACGGCGTGCCGGTGCGTGTGGCCAGCCTGTTGCTGCCTTCGGCGCTGGAGCCGGGCGACTGGCTCACCGTGTCGGTGGCCGAGACCCTGGACGACCGTCACCGCCGCGCCCGCGAGATCCTGGTGCTGATGCTGCCGACCGAACTGCTGCTCACCTGCTCGCTGCTGGTGCTGGTCTGGCACGGCGTGCGGGTCGGCCTGCGCATGCTGGAGCCGGCGGTGCGGCGGCTCGACGACAGCCAGCGCGACCTCAGCCCGGTGTCCGGTCCCGACATCCCGGTGGAGATCGTGCCGCTGACCCAGGCCATCGACGGCCTGCTCGGCCGCCTCAAGCACATGATGGCGCTGCAGGAACGCTTCCTCGCCGACGCCGCGCACCAACTGCGCACGCCGCTGGCCGGGCTGAGCATGCACGTGCAGCGCGCCCAGGCCAGCCAGCGCCCGGAAGACACCGCGCAGGCGCTGCAGCACATCCGCCAGCTGACCGACCGCGCCACCCGCACCTCCACCCAGCTGCTGGCGCTGACCCGCACCCAGGCCCCGCGCGAGAGCATCCGCCCGCTGCTGCCGCTGGACCTGTCGCAATGGCTGCCGCAGGCGCTGGCCGAGCGCATCCCCGACGCCCTGCACGCCGGCGTGGACCTGGGCTACGACGGCGGCGACGACGACGCGGCTGCGGCCTGGGTCGCCGCCGACGCCTATGCGCTGCGCGAACTGCTCGACAACCTGCTGGACAACGCGTTCCGCCACGCCGCCGGCCGTGTGGTCACGGTCAGCCTGCGGCGCGATCCGCTGTCCGTGCGCATGGCCGTGGACGACGCCGGCAGCGGCATCGACGAGGCCCTGCTGCCGCGCCTGGGCGAGCGCTTCTTCCGCGCCCCGGACGCGCCCGAAGGCGGCACCGGCCTGGGCCTGGCGATCGTCGCCAACATCGCCGCCCGCCACCACGCCACGCTGCGCTACCGGCGCTCGGCGCTGGGGGGCCTGCGTGCGGAGCTGGACCTGCCGGCCGGCGCGGAGCCGCAGGCATGAGCCGGATCCGGATCAGCCCGGCCAGCGTGCTGGCGCTGGCCGCCGCGCTGGCCCTGGCCGGCTGCGCCAGCACGCCGTTGCCGGACCTGCCGCAACAGTCGCTGCCCGCGCGATGGAGCAGCCCGACGCCGCAGGCCGCCGTCCCGCGCCCACCCGGCACGGCCTGGTGGCAGGACTTCCACGATCCGCAGCTCGACGCGCTGGTCGCGCAGGCGCTGCGCGACGATCTCAACGTCGGCCAGGCACTGGCGAAGCTGCGCGCGGCGCGGCGCCTGGATACCGTGGCCGGCGCATCGCAACGCCCGCAGCTGCGTGCGCGCACCCTCGACCCGATCGACCCCGACGCCAGCGCCTCGTTCCTGGTGGTCGGGCTCGACTCGGAATGGGAGTTGCCGCTGTTCGGCCGCGGCGAGGCGACCCGGCGCATGGCCCGCGGCGATCTGGACAATGCCCAGGCCGACCTGGCGCAGGTACGCGCGGCGACCATCGCCGAGGTGACCCGCAACTGGATCGACCTGCGCCACGCGCAGCAGGCCGAGCGGCTGCAGCAGGATGTCGTCGCCGCCCGCCAGCGCCAGGCGACCCTGCAGGCGACGCTGGTCGACCTGCATCTGGCCACGCCGGCTTCCGCGGCGCAGGCGCAGGCCGCCGCACTGCAGGCGCAAACCGCCCTGGACGAGCCGCGCGATGCCGCCGCCGCAGCCGCGCGGCGCCTGGCGGTGCTGCTGGGCCGCGACACGCCCGACCCGGCATGGAGCACGGCCGCGGCCAGCGCCGCGCCGACGGCGTTGCAGATCGCCGCGGTCGACAGCGTCCCGGCCGACCTGCTGCGCCGGCGCCCGGACATCGCCACGCGCGAAGCCGAGGTGCTGAGCGCGGCCGGCGCGCTGGATCTGGCCCGCGCCGATCAGTACGGCAGCATCGGCCTGGGCGGTTCGATCCGCTGGTCGACCACCCTGCTGAGCCATCGCCGCACCGCCACCCACGGTATCGCCTCGTTCGGCCCGGTGATCGACATTCCGCTGTTCGACTGGGGCATCCGTCATGCCAAGGCCAAGGCGCGCGGCGACCTGCTGGAAGCGGCTACCCTGGCCTACCGGCAGACCGTGCTGGAGGCAGTCAACGAGGTCGAGGACGCGCTGACCGCACTGGAACAGCAGCGGCGCAACGTCGAAACCCAGCAGCAGGTGCTGCAGGCACAGCAGCAGGCCAGCGAGGTCGCGCAGCAGCGCCGGCGGCTGGGCCTGGGCAGCGACCTGGACGTGGCCACGCAGCAGGCCGCGCGCGACCAGGCCGCCCTGGAACTGCTGGAAGCGCAGCGCCAGCGCGACCTGGCCTACGTCGCCCTGCACACCGCACTGGGCAGCGCCACTGCGCCGATCCCCGGCACCGGCGCCGTCAGCAACCACGAAGGCGCGCAGCCCTGATGGTCGCGCTGGCCCGCCAGACCCTGCGCTACGAGTGGCGCCGCTTCCTGCCGGTGGTGGTATCCGTGGGCTTCGCCAGCCTGTTGCTGCTGCTGCAGACCGCACTGGTGCTGGGCATCTTCGGCAGTGCCAGCGTCTATGTGTCCGGCTCCGACGCCGACCTGTGGCTGGGCTACCCCGGCACGCAGAGCGTGGACCAGGGCCGCGCCATCGATCCGGACGCGGCCGCGCCGCTGTACCTGGACCCGCGGGTGGCGCAGGTCGAGCCGTTCATCTGGTTCGACGGCGACTGGCGCGGCCCCGGCGACACCGGCGCGGTGTCGGTCTACATCTCCGGCATCGACACCCGCGACGGCGGGCTGATGTTCTCCCGTCTGCTCAGCCCCGCCCTGCGCGCGGCGCTGCGCGAACCGGACACCGTGGTGGTGGACCGCGCGGAACTGGACAAGCTCGGCGTCGGCGTCGGCAGCAGCGCGCGCATCAATGGTCATCGCGTGCGGGTGATCGGGGTCGGCCGCGGCCTGCGCGCGCTCGGCGGGGTCAACGTGCTCGCCTCGCTGGACACCGCGCGCGCGCTCAACAGCGACACTGCGCATCCGGACTGGCCGACCTACATGGTGGCCAGGCTGCGCCCCGGCGCCGACCCGCAGGCGGTGGCGCAGGCGATCGACAGCGCGGTCACGCGGCCGCGCGTGGAAGCCTGGAGCGCGGACGATTTCGCCCGGCGCAGCATCCTGTTCTGGATGTTCGACACAGGCGCCGGCTCCGGCGTGCTGTTCCTCGGCGGCATCGTGCTGCTGGTCGGCGTGGCCATCACCAGCCAGACCCTGCTCGGCACCGTGCTCGGCGCCGCGCGCGAGTACGCCACGCTCAACGCGCTGGGCGTGAGCATGCGCAACCTGCGCTGGGTGGTGCTGGAACAGGCCGCCTGGGTCGGTGCGCTGGGCCTGATCGGCGCCAGCGCGCTGGGCGCGGCGCTGGTCGCGCTGGCCCGCGCGCACGACGTGCCGGTGGCGTTCAACGCCAGCGGCTGGGGCCTGTGCGTGTGTGCGGTGATGCTGCTGACCGTGGTCTCGGCCCTGGCCGCGCTGCGCGGCCTGCGCCGCGCCGATCCGGCGTTGCTGCTGCGATGAGCCGCATCGTCGCCCCCGCCGCGCTGCATCCGGCCGCCGCCACCCTCAGCGGCAGCGGACTGTGCAAGAGCTTCGTCTCCGGCAGCCTGCGCACGCCGGTGCTGCGCGACGTGGAACTGCAGGTGTGGCCGGGCGAGCTGACCCTGATCTCCGGCCCGTCGGGCTGCGGCAAGAGCACCCTGCTGTCGATCCTCAGCGGCCTGCAGCGCGCCGACGCCGGCCAGGTGCTGGCGCTGGGCGAGGAACTGGGTGCGCTCGGCGCCACCGCGCTGGAGCAGTTCCGGCTGCGCCACACCGGCTTCATCTTCCAGGGCTTCAACCTGTTCCCGGCGCTGTGCGCGCTGGACCAGGTGCGGCTGCCGCTGCAGTACATGGGCCTGGCCCCGGCCGAAGTGCGCAGCCGTGCGGAGGAGGCGCTGGCCGAGGTCGGCATCGCCCACCGCCAGCACCTGCGCCCGGCCGAACTGTCCGGCGGCGAGAAGCAGCGCGTGGCGATCGCCCGCGCGCTGGCCAAGCACCCGGCGCTGCTGTTTGCCGACGAACCCACCAGCGCGCTGGACGCCGGCAACGGCCAGATCGTGATCGACCTGCTGCACCGCATCGCGCGCCGCCACAACACCATGGTGCTGTGCGTGAGCCACGACCCGCGCCTGATCCGCCATGCCGACCGCGTGCTGTCGATGGAGGACGGCCGCATCCTCGACGACCGCCGCGTCAACGCGCCGCCCTCGCCCCTGCCCTCACGGAATCCCGCACCATGAAAGCGTTCGCCGCCGCGCCCCTGCTGAGCCTGCTGCTGGCCGCATGCGCGCCCTCGGACCGCACGCCGGCCCCGGCGCCGGCCGCCACCCCGGCCTACCTGGCGGTGGCGCGCGGCCGCATCGATGTGGAAGGCGGCGTGCTCAAGCTCGGCCTGCCGGTCGCCGCGACCCTGCGCGAGGTGCCGGTGCACGAGGGCGACGCGGTGCAGAAAGGCGCCGTGCTGGTCGCCGGCGACGACCGCGCCGCCGCGGTCGAGCTGGACATCGCCCGTACCCGCGCGCAGGCCGCGGCGACCCACCTGAAACAACTGCAGCAGCGCCTGCAAAGCGCCCAGCAGAAGCAGCGGCGGCTGGCCGAGGCTGCGCGCCTGGGCGCCGGCGACGGGCAGACCGCCGACGACGCCAGCGACGCGGTGCAGAGCCTGGCCGACGCGCTGGACACCGCACGCAGCGACGCGGCGCTGGCCGACGCGCAGGTACGGGCGGCAGAGTTGCAGCGCGCGCAGTACCGGCTGCAGGCGCCGGTCGCCGGCCGCGTCCTGCAGCTGTCGGCCGCGGTCGGCGCGCGCAGCGAGGCCAACGCGCCGCTGCTGACCCTGCTGCCGGACGCGCCGCGCCTGGTCCGCGCCGAATTGAACGAAAGCTATGCCGGCAGCGTCACCCCGGGCATGGCCGCCGAGGTCATCAGCGACGACGGCCGCCAGACCGTGCTCGGCCAGGCGGTGGTGCGTTGGCTGGCGCCGGCCTACGGCCCGACCCAGTTGCACGACGACGCCACGCCCGCCGGCAACGACCGCAGCGTGGCCTGCGTGCTGGCCTTCACCCAGCCCTCGACCCTGCGCCTGGGCCAGCGCGTGCTGGTGCGCTTCCGCAACCCGGCTGCGGCCAAGCATTGAGCTTGCACGCCGCCGCGGCGGCGAAAGGCTGCTGAAACGCGCAGCGGCGACCCTGCACGGATTGCCGAGACTGCGCAGCCGCGCCCATTCACATGATCCAATCTGCCGAGTTCCACTTCGAAGGCGGCCGCAATGGCGTGCTGCTGATCCACGGCCTGACCGGCACGCCCAGCGAAATGCGCCTGCTCGGCAGGAGCCTGAACCGCGAAGGCTTCAGCGTCCACGGCGTGCAACTGGCCGGCCACTGCGGCGACGAGGACGATCTGCTCGCCACCAACTGGCGCGACTGGTACGCCAGCGTCGAGGCGGCGGCCGCGCGCATGCGCCCACAGGTCGACCGGCTGTTCGTGGCCGGGCTGTCGATGGGCGCGGTGCTGGCGCTGCGCCTGGCGCAGGAGCGTCCGCAGTGGGTGGACGGGGTCGGCGTGCTCGGCGCCACCTTCCGCTACGACGGCTGGAACATCCCCAAGCGCGCGCGGCTGGCGTTCCTGCTGCCCTGGTTCAAGCGCCTGGGCATCGGCAAGCGCCGCATGTTCCTGGAAGAGCCGCCGTACGGCCTGCGCGACGAGCGCATCCGCGCCCAAATCAGCAGCGCGATGCTCGGCGGCGACAGCAGCGCCGCCGGCCTGCCTGGCAACCCCTGGCACGCCCTGGCCGAGATGTACCTGCTCGCGCGCGCGGTGCGCCGCGACCTGCCCAAGGTCGTCGCGCCATGCCTGGTCGCGCACGCGACCGAGGACGACATCGCCGACCTGCGCAATGCGCGGCTGGTGATCGCCAACGTGTCCGGGCCGACGGAGCTGCTGCTGCTGCACGACAGCTATCACATGATCACCCTGGACCGCGAACGGCGCGTGCTCGGCGCGCGCCTGGCGCAGTTCTTCGCCGCCCTGTGCGTGCCGCAGCAGGCCGCCGCCTGATGGCGATGACCGGCTCGGTAGTGGGCATCTGGCTGGCGACGGTGGCGCTCGACACCGCCGGCCAATTGGCCTTCAAGTACGTGGCCAGCCACCCGCAGGGCACCGGCATGGCGCGCTGGCAGCGCATGGCGCGGCAGCCGCAGCTGTGGTTCGGCATGGCCTGCTATGTGCTCGAATTCCTCGCCTGGACCGCGTTCCTGTCGCTGGTGCCGCTGGGCCGCGGCGTGCTGCTGGGTTCGATCAACATCGTGGCGATCATGCTGGCCGGGCGCTGGCTGTTCGGCGAACGCCTCGGGCGCATGCAGGTGGCCGGCATCTGCCTGGTCAGCGCCGGCGTGGCGGTGGTGGGGCTGGGCTCATGAGCCGGCCGCCGCTGCATCGCTACGCGGTGGGCTTCGCCCTGCTGCTGAGCTTCGACACCCTGGCGCAGATCGGCTTCAAGCTGGCCGGCACGCACGCGTTCCCGCCGCAGGCCGAACTGGCCTGGGTGCTGCGCCTGCTCGGCAGCCCATGGCTGTACGCGGCGCTGCTCGGCTACATCGGCGCCTTCTTCACCTGGATGAAGCTGCTCGAGCACGCGCCGATCGGCCCGGCATTCGCCGCCTCGCACCTGGAAGTGGTCAGCGTGATGCTGCTGTCGGCCTGGTGGTTCAACGAACACATCGGCCTGTTGCAGGCGCTGGGCGCGGCGCTGATCGTCGGCGGCATCGTCTGCCTGGCGATCGGCGAGCGCGCGGACCCCGCCGATGCGCACTGAAATCCCACCGACCGCCGGCCTGCCGCTGCAGTGGGGCGACCTGTGGCCAGGTCGGCCGCGCGAACGCCTGGCCAGCGCGCTCGGCCTGCCGCAGGCGCTGCTGACCTGCTCGGGCACCGCCGCGCTGATCGTGGCCCTGCGCACCCTGACCGCGGCCAACCGGCGCCGGCAGGTGCTGGTGTCGGCCTATACCTGCCCACTGGTGGCGCTGGCGGTGGCGCACTGCGGCCTGCAACTGGTGCTGTGCGATCTGCTGCCCGGCTCGCTGGAACTGGACCCGGTGCAGCTGGCGCAGCGCTGCGGCAGCGACACCCTGGCCATCATCGCCACCCATCTGGGCGGGCGCCTGATCGACCTGGCGCCGCTGCGCCGCGCCGCCGAAGGCTGCGGCGCGCTGCTGATCGAGGACGCGGCGCAGGCGCTGGGCGGCGTGCATCCCGACGGCCGCCCGGCCGGCCTCGGCGGCGACATCGGCTTCTGCAGCCTGGCCGCCGGCAAGGGACTCACGCTGTACGAAGGCGGGCTGCTGATGTCGCGGCATGCGCCGCTGCAGCGCAGTCTGGCCGACACCGCCGCGCGCCTGGGCCAGCGCGACTGGCGCTGGGAACTGCGGCGCAGCCTGGAACTGCTCGGCTACGCCGCGCTGTACCGGCCGCAGCAGTTGCGCTGGGCGTACGGCGCACCGGTGCGCCGCGCGCTGCGCCGCGGCGACCGCATCGGCGCGGCCGGCGACCGCTTCGGCACGGCCATCGCCCAGCACGCGGTCGGCGCCTGGCGCGAAGGCGTCGGCGTGCGCGCCAGCGCGCGCTGGCCGGCATTTCTTGCGCAGATCCGCGAACAGGGCCGGCGCCGCAGCGCACGCCTGGCCAGCATCCCCGGCCTGAGCGTGATCGCCGATACCCCCGGCGCCCAGGGCAGCTGGCCGATCCTGATGGTGCTGCTGCCCGATGCCGCCGCACGCGAATCGGTGCTGGATGCGCTGTGGCCGCGCGGACTCGGGGTGGCGGTGCCGTTCGTGCATGCCCTGCCCGACTACGACTACCTGGACGGCATCGTCGAACGCACGCCCATGCCCAACGCCAGCGACTTCGCCGCGCGCTGCCTGAGCATCAGCAACAGCCCCTGGCTGGACGAGGCGCGCTTCGAGACCATCGTGGCCACGCTGCAGGCGGCCTGCGCCGGCGCGGTCGGGCCGGCGCCGCTGGATGTCGACCTGGTGCACGCCGCTGCGCCGAGCGCTTGATCGGGCGACGTGCGACTTCGCCAGCGTCGCGATGACAACGCGCCGGTCGTAACGACGACAAAATCCTGCAGGCGCGGCTTCATCCGCGAGAAGCGATACCGGTCATGCCCTCGCGGTTGAAGCCGCGCCCACAGAAACGGGCCGCGCTAGCCGACGCTGGCCGCATCCAGCGCCGCCAGCAGCCGCAGGTTCAACGCGTGCTGCTGCGCCTGCCACGCCGACAGGTCCGCCGGCGACGGTTCGGGTTGCGCATCCAGCGCCGCCAGTTTTCGCTTCCACCATTGCGGGTAATGGGCCAGCGAGACTTCGCCGGTGATGTCGCTGCCGCACACCTGCCCGCGCAGCGCCTCGATCGCCTGCAGCAACTGCGGTATGCGCAGTTGGCCCTGGTCCCAGTTGGTGCGCACGTCCTGCGGATCCAGCACGTCCTTGTCCAGCGACAGATAGGTCGGCATCGGCGTGCGCCGCAGGTGCTCGACGAACGCGTCGCTCAGCGCGCTCACGCTGTCGAAACCGCGCACCGCCTGGCCCAGGCCCAGCCGCCGCGCCCAACCCACGTCCACGCCGCTGCACCAGTAGCGCAGCTTGCCGCGGTACAGCGGCAGCAGATGGTTTTCCCAGGCATGGCCGGGGCCGACGTCGCCGGAGGTGATGCCGGCCACCTCGACCTGCGCCACCTGCGGCAGCGCGGCGATGCGGCGCACCCACGAGCCGCAGTGCACGCCGAACGGGAAGCGCATGTTGTCCGGATGGTTGTCGAACACCACCACCCGCAACGGCGCCTGCGCGCGCTGCGCCAGGCGTACGATCAACGGCAGGCTCAGGTGATGGAAATCGCCACTGCCCAGCAGCACGGTGCCGTACTGCGCCGGCAGCGCCTGCTCCAGCGCCGCGCCGAAGCGGCGCAGCCGCGCCATCGAGCAGGCGAAGCGCAGGCCGTCGCACCAGTCGCGCAACGGCAGGCGCACGGCGTCGGGCACTGCGCCCAGCGAAGCGTCGAGATCGAGCAGGACCGGGGTGCGCATCTCAGTCCTCCTCGGCGGCATCGGCGGCCGGCCCGACGTCGTCGGATTCGAACAGCGGCCGCAGCCGCCGCAGCACGGCGCGCAGCAGCGGATTGCGCAGGTACACCGCATGCCAGGTGTAGGTGAAGCTGGCGCCGAGCTGGGCCTTCACCTCCGGATCGGTCCAGCCGGCGACGTAGGCGGTGAGGCCATGGCGGCAGGCATAGTCGAGGTTCTCGATCCAGCTCAGCGCGTACAGGTTGTGGTCGCGCGCATCCGGGTAGTGCAGACCGATGTACTTGTCGATCAGCCGACCCTCGTGCACGTAGCACAGATTCCAGCCGATGATGCGGCCCTGGTGCCGGTACACGAACACCTGCCCGCCCGAGTCGGCGTCGGTCAGCAGCGCGTCGAAGAACGGTTCGGTCAGCAGGTCGAAATGGATCTCGCTCTGCGCGTACACCTCCTGGTACAGCGCATAGCAGTGCGCGCGCAGCGCCGGATCGGCGAAGGCCGGGCCGGTCGGCAGCACCTCGATCTCCAGATCGGCGCGCGAGCGCAGCTTGCGGCGGATGTTGCGCCGGCGCCCGCGCGAGAGCCGCGCCAGGTACTCGTCGGTGGAGGCGAAGTCGATCGGCACCCAGGCCAGCGCCTGCCCGCGCAGCAGCACGTAGCCGTTGCGCTCGCAGGCGTCCAGGAACGCCTGCGCCCAGGCGTTGTCGGCCTCATCCAGCAGCGGCGAGCGCTGCGGCACGTCCTTGACGATCATCAGCGCGCGGCGCCGGCCCAGTTGCGTACGCCACTGCCGCGGCAACTGCACCGGGTCGGCCGCGCGCGGCAGCCAGGCGTATTCGCTGACGGTGCTGCCGACGAAGCTGGTGCGCGGCCGCAGCAGGCGCTGCCACAGCCGCTGCAGCGGCAGCCGCGCCACCTTCGCGCGCAGCGCGGGTTCGGCGGTGGTGAGCAGGTCGAAATCGGCCTCGAAGGCCGGCACCCCGTGCTCCAGGGGCTGGATCAGGAAACCGGCTGGCGGGTGCTGCAGGAACTGCCGCTGCAAGGCCTGCGGCTCGAGTTGGTTGACGAAAGGCATCTGCAAGATTGATCGTCTAGCGTGGAGAATGGATGCTGCGGCCCAGGCCGCAGCGTGCGATCCACCGGCGGCGGGCGCCGCGCGGTGGCCCTTCATTTCGCGGAGCACTGCCATGACCCCGTCCATCGAGTCGCAAATCCACAGCATCGTCGCCAAGCATGGCGAGATCGACCCGGCGCGCCTGACCCCCGATGCCAAGCTGCAGGACCTGGGCGTGGATTCGCTCGAGGCCATCGAAATCCTGTTCGACATCGAAGAACACTTCGACATCACCTTCCCGCAGCGCGACCCGAACCTGGACGACGGTTCGCTCGGCAAGCTGGTGCAGGCGGTCGAGGACGCGCTGGCGGCCAAGGCGGCGGCCGGCGCGGCGCAACCGGCGCACTGACGCGCCATGGGCGCCTCCCCGCACGCGCGGCGCGTCGTGGTCACCGGCATGGGCGCGGTCAGCGCGCTCGGCCTGGGCGCCGAGGCGCTGTGGAGCGCGATGCGCGAGGGCCGCAGCGGCATCGCCGCCCTGCCCTCGCCCGATCCGCTCAGCACGTTGAAGATGCGCGTGGCCGCGACCCTGCAAGGGTTCGCTCCGGATGCCACGCAGACCGGCGGCATCGCCCCCGGCCAACTCGACCGCATGACCCAGATGGCGCTGGTCGCCGCCCGCGAGGCGATCGCCCAGGCCGGCCTGCCGCACGGCGATGCCGCGCTCGGCGCGCGCTGCGCGGTGGTGGTCGGCACCGGCGTCGGCGCCGAACTCAGCCGCGACGAACAATCGCGCCGGCTGTACCGCGACCAGGCCGAACGCCTGCATCCGCTGACCATCGTGCGCAGCATGGCCAACGCGCCGGCCAGCCAGATCAGCATCGCCTTCGGCCTGCGCGGCCCGGCCTTCGCCGTCTCCAGCGCCTGCGCCTCGGCCAATCACGCCTTCGCCCAGGCCGCGCTGATGGTCCGCCATGGCCTGGCCGATGTGGCCATCGCCGGCGGCAGCGAAGCCTGCCTGAGCCTGGCGCTGATCCGCGCCTGGGAAGCGATGCGGGTGGTCAGCGACGACACCTGCCGGCCGTTCTGCGCGCAGCGCAGCGGCCTGGTGCTGGGCGAAGGCGCCGGCATGTTCGTGCTGGAAAGCGCCGAGCACGCGGCCGCCCGCGGCGCGCTGCCGCTGGCGGAACTGGCAGGATTCGGCATGAGTTCCGATGCCGGCGACATCGTCGCGCCCAGCGTCGACGGCGCCACCACGGCGATGCGCCTGGCGCTGCAGGACGCCGGCCTGGCGCCGGAACAGATCGATTACGTCAACGCCCACGGCACCGGCACGCAGGCCAACGACCGCTGCGAAACCCAGGCGCTGCGTCAGGTGTTCGGTGCGCACGCCGAGGCGCTGGCGGTCAGCTCGACCAAGGCGGTGCACGGCCATGCGCTCGGCGCGGCCGGCGCGCTGGAACTGGTGGCGGCGATCGGCGCGCTGCGCGAGCAGGTGGTGCCGCCCACGGCCAACTTCCTCGATGCCGATCCCGAATGCGATCTGGACTACGTGCCCAACCAGGCGCGCGCCCGCAACGTGCAGGCGGTGCTGAGCAATTCCTTCGCCTTCGGCGGACTCAATGCGGTGATCGCGCTGCGCGCGGCGGGCTGAAGCGCCCGCCGCCGCAAACAACGGCGGGAGGCAACGCGAACCGCGCGCGTCGTCTCCCGCCCGGCTCATGCGACCTGCTTGGCGCGGGTCAGCAACTGGTCCAGCAAGGACAGGCCCAGGTCGATCTCTTCGTGGCTGATGTGCAGCGACGGCGCCAGCGTGATCACGTTCTTGTAGTAACCGCCCACGTCCAGAATCAGGCCGATGCGCTTGCCGTTGTGGCGCAGTTCGCCTTCCAGGCCCATGTCGACCATGGTGTCGAGCAGCTTGCGGTTCGGCGTGAAGCCGTCCGCCTGGCAGATTTCCGCACGCAGGGCCAGGCCCAGGCCGTCGACGTCGCCGATTTCCGGGTGGCGCTTCTGCAGGTCGCGCAGGCCGTCCAGGAAGTGCGCGCCCTTGGCCATCACCATCGACTCGTAGTCGGTCTCGGCCAGCATGCGCATGGTTTCCAGGCCGACCGCGGTGCCCAGCGGGTTGGAAGCGAAGGTGGAGTGGGTCGAACCCGGCGGGAACACGGTCGGGTTGATCAGCTCCTCGCGCGCCCAGATGCCGGCCAGCGGGTTCAGGCCGTTGGTCAGCGCCTTGCCGAACACCAGTACGTCCGGGGTCACGCCGAAATGCTCGATCGCCCACAGCTTGCCGGTGCGGAAGAAGCCCATCTGGATTTCGTCCACCACCATCAGGATGCCGTACTTGTCCAGCACCCGCTTCAGGCCGGTGAAGAAGTTCGGCGGCGGGATCACGTAGCCGCCGGTGCCCTGGATCGGCTCGACGTAGAACGCCGCGTACTCGCACTGCCCGGCCTTGGGATCCCACACGCCGTTGTACTCGGTCTCGAACAGGCGCTCGAACTTGGCCACGCACTGCTCGCCGTACTCTTCCTTGGACATGCCCTTGGGGCCGCGGAAGTGGTACGGGAATTCGATGAACTGGGCGCGGTCGAAATGACCGAAGCGACGGCGGTAGCGGTACGACGAGGTGATCGCCGAGGCACCGAGGGTACGGCCGTGGTAGCCGCCTTCGAAGGCGAACACCAGGCTCTTGCCGGCGCTGGCGTTGCGCACCAGCTTCAGCGAGTCTTCCACCGACTGCGCGCCGCCGACGTTGAAGTGCACGCGGCCCTTGCGGCCCCACTTGCGCTCGGCGTCGACCGCGATGGTCTTGGCCAGCTCGATCTTGGTCGGGTGCAGGTACTGGCTGGCGACCTGCGGCAGGGTCTCGATCTGGCGGGTCAGCGCCTGGTTCAGGCGCGGATTGGCGTAGCCGAAGTTGACCGCCGAGTACCACATCTGCAGGTCCAGGTACGGCACGTCTTCGGTGTCGTACAGGTAGCTGCCGTCGCAGCGGCCGAAGATGCGCGGCGGCTCGCTGTAGTGCACGGTGTCGCCGTAGGAGCAGTACTGGGACTCGTCGGCCAGCATCTGCGCATCGGTCAGCGCGCGCTGGTGGTCGGCACCGGTGCGCAGCAGCGCCTCCGGATCGGGCGCGGCATCGCCATGCAGCGGTGCGAGCGAGGAAAGCGAAACATTCCGGTTCATCGGGATCAGGCTCGTTGGGTGACGGGAAGCGGGAAGGACACGGTGGTGGTCGCCGGCACCGCCAGGTCGGGCAGCAGGGCGATGGCGTCGTCGAAACCGGTGATCGCGCAATGGGCGATCCCGTTGGCGCGGCAATGGCGCAGCAGACCGTCCTTGGCGAACACCAGGTCGGCCTTGCCGGCCAGGCAGAAATCGGAACGACCGTCGCCGATCAGCAAGGTGGCGCGCTCGGGCGGCTGCTGCGCCATGACCGCGCACTTGCAGGTGCCGCTGGGGCAGTCCGGGCGCGCATGCGGCGAGGCCATGCGCCATTCGCCCGCGTCGGTACGCAGCAGGCGGTTGGCGATGATCGGCAGGTGGTGCAGGCCGTGGCGGGCCAGGATCCGGGCGATGCCGTAGTCCAGGCCGTCGCTGACGATGCTCAGCGGGATGCCCAGGCGTTCGGCCAGCGCCACGAAGCGCACGAAGGCCGGGTCGATCCGCACCGCATCCAGCACCCGGTGCAACGCATCGACGTCGCCGTCGAGCAGCGCGACCTGCTTGCTCATGCACTCGCGGGCCCCGATCCGACCGGCGACCCAGTCGTCTTCCAGCTCCTGCCAACCGGGGCGCCCGAGGTGCTCGAGCAGGCTGTCGGTCACGTCCTGCAGGGACACGGTACCGTCAAAATCGCAAAGGATGTTCCATTGGGCGCGCAAGGTGGCTCTCCGGCTGATGGGGGCAGAGCCTAGGCACGCTGTCTTTCGCACTCCTTTCGGCGAGGTGAAAGAAAGCGGAGCGTTCACATTGGGCGTGGTAGGTCGGGCGCCACCGCACCTCCTCGCAAGGAGCCTGGATCGGTCGCACAGTTCCCAATTCGACCGCGATCGGGCAACCTACTCCTACCAGGCCCGGATGGCGAAACTGGTAGACGCATCGGACTTAAAATCCGCCGGGGGCGACCCCATGCCGGTTCGATTCCGGCTCCGGGCACCACGTATTGGCAGGCGGAACCGACAGGCCACATCAGGCACGGCCCCCCAGCTCTACCGCCTCGGCACGCCAATCATCCCGATCACCACAGATGCGCCGCATGCACGGTGGTGTTTGACGCCCAGGCTGTTCGCTGGCCGAGCGCAGCGTTTGCCCCACGGCCAGTCGGCGGAAAGCGCCGGGAAAGCGCATCCATTGTGGGATGACCCGCAAACTGTCCGAACGCAAGCGACAGGCACTGCATCGCCCCCGGACGACATCGTGCTAGAAACATTGCCACACCAGCCGCGCCGGCTGCTTGGGGAGAAGCGAGTGAACGAGACCTACGAGAGAGAAAAGCGCGCGCGTACGTTCGCCCAATACATCAGGGACACGTGGAGTGGCCCGCTTTCCCGCGACGAAAAGAAACAGCTGGGCGAGGAAATCCGGGACGAAGTGGATGGAGCACCGGATCGCGACAGCCTGGAGTCCATCATCATCGGCGCGCTCAGAGAGAAGGATATCGATCCCGACGAACTGGGCATCCGCTGGTCATTTGATTGAGATCGAACCCGGCGCCCGCACGGGCGCCGGGCAGCTGGAGTGCCAGACACAAGATCTCCAGGCCCTCCCGCGGAATGGCCTTGGATATCGCGCCCCCGCCACCGAAAAGTCCCCGGCACCGCCGCCACGGCGGCACCGGGGATGCCAACGGCAAGCATGACGCACGGCGCTCAGATCGCGCGCGAGTAGCGCGCCGGCTGGTCGGGCTGGCGCAGGTAGCGGTCGAAGCACATGGCGATCAGGCGCAGCAGCGGGCGGCCGCGCGCGGTGGCCTGGACCACGCCGTCGCGGTAGTCGGCCAGGCCGTCCGCGCACAGCGGCGCCAGTGCGCGCAGTTCCTCGCGGAAGTAGCTGGCGAAGTCGATGCCGTGGCGCCGCGCCACCGCCGCCACGTCCACGCTTCCCTGGCACATCAGTTGCTGGATCAGCTCGGCGCGCAGGGCGTCGTCGGCGCTGAGCTGCAGGCCGCGCAACACCGGGCTGTCGCCGGCGTCCACGGCCGCTTCCCAGGCCGGCAGGTCGCGCTGGTTCTGGCTGTAGCTGGCGCCGATGCGGCTGATCGCGCTGACGCCCATGCCCAGCAGGTCGGTGTCGGCGTGGGTGGTGTAGCCCATGAAGTTGCGGTGCAGGCTGCCCTGCCGCTGCGCGCGCGCCAGGTCTTCCTGCGGCAGCGCGAAGTGGTCCATGCCGATGTACTGGTAGCCAGCCGCCGAGAGCCTGCTGACCGCCAGGCCGAGCAGCGCCAGCTTCTGCTCGGCGTCGGGCAAATCGGCGTCGGCGATACGCCGCTGCGCCCTGAACAGCTGCGGCATGTGCGCGTAGCCATAGACCGCCAGGCGGTCCGGGCGCGCCGCGATCACCGTCTCCAGGGTCTGTTCGAACCCGGCCAGGGTCTGCCGCGGCAGGCCGTAGATCAGGTCGACGTTGACCGAGCGCATGCCGTGCACGCGGCAGGCGCGCAGGATGTCCAGGGTCTCGTGCACCCCCTGGCGGCGGTTGATCGCCTGCTGCACCAGCGGGTCGAAATCCTGGATGCCCAGGCTGGCGCGATTGAAGCCCAGTTCGGCCAATGCGGCGATGTCCTGCGGCGTCACCGTGCGTGGGTCCAGTTCGATGGACATCTCGCGGTCCGGCGCCTGGCTGAAGCGGAACAGCCCGCGCAGGCCATGCACCAGTTCGCCCAGCAACTCGGGAGCGAGGAAGTTGGGGGTACCCCCGCCCAGGTGCAGTTGCACCACCTCGCGCTCGCCCTCGAAACACGCGGCCATCATCGCGGCCTCGCGCAGCAGCCGCTGCACGTAGGTGCGGCCGCGCTGCGGGTCGCGGGTGATCACCCGATGGCAGCCGCAGTAGAAGCAGGGATTGCGGCAGAAGGGCACGTGCACGTACAGCGACAGCGGCCGCCGCGGATCGCTGGCCTGGACCGCGGCGAACAACTGCGCCGGGCCGAAACCGGTCTGGAAATGCGGCGCGGTCGGGTACGAGGTGTAGCGCGGGCCGGGACGGTCGTAGCGGCGCAGCAGGTCGGCGTCGAAGGTCCAGGCGGCGGAGGGATCGGGCGCGGTCAGGATGTCCATGCCCCGAGCATGCGCGGCGCCCGGCACGGCCGCCTTGACCTGGATCAATCCGCGCACGCAGCCGGCGGCAGCGGCGATGCCGGCTCGAACGGGCGCCAGCTCATCTGGTGGCGGCGCCAGAACGTCTCGGCGATGCGCTGGGCGATGTCGTCGGCCAGCAGCCGCATCGGCGTGTTGGGCAGCTCGGCGGTGGTGGCGCGGAACAGGCCCAGCCAGCGCTGGAACAACAGTGCGCTGAGTTCGCGCATGGCCATGTGCCGCGGCATCGGCGCGCCGCGGAAGCGGCGGGTGCCGCGCAGCATCGCCGACCAGAAATCGCACAGCTGCTGCTGGTGCGCGTCCCAGTCCTCGATGCGCGCGGCGAACACCGCCGACAGATCGGCGTCGGCGCGCACGCGGCGGTAGAACGTCTCCACCAGCGCCTGCACCTCGGCCTCGCTGCACAGGTCCGGCCCCGGCAAGGGCATGCCCTCGATCTGGTCCTGCATGGTCCGCTCCACGTCGCTCGACGCGGACAGTCTCCACGCCGCCACCGCGGCGGCCTTGATCAGGATCAATGTCGGCACGGCCGGCACTGCCTAGTCTGCCGCTGCGGCATGCGCCGACGCCGGTGTCGACGGGGGATCGGCGGCCAGGCGGCTGGCAGGCGCGGCGACGTGTGTGGCGCTGCCCCCTTGGCGCATGCCGCATCCTCCTTTCGCGATGGAATCCACCGTCATGGCCTCTCCCGACGATCCGCTGCTCGACCCGCTCGATCCCGGTACGCCACGCCCGCTGGTGCAGCGGCTGGGGGTGATCCTGTGGCCGAGCTTCCTGGTGGCCGGCGCGATGAGCGTGCTGTTCTTCGCCCTGGTCGATCCGCTGGCGCTGCGCGACATCACCTTCCCCGGCCGCCAGCTGAGCCGCGAGCTGGGCTATACGGTGGGCTTCTTCATGTTCTGGCTGGCGACGCTGGCCTCGAGCCTGCTGACCGGCTTCCTGTTGCGTCCGGCGCCGCACGGCGACGCCGCGCCGCTGTCCTGAGCCGGCTGCCGATGCCTCGCCCGATCCACTTGCATGTCGTCGCCTCGCCCGCAGCCACGGCAGGACCGGCGCCGCCACATCGGTACACGCAGTTCCGACGCGTGGTGCTGTGGCTGCTGTTCGCCGCCTTCTACCTGCTGCCGTGGCTGCGCTGGCAGGGCCGACAGGCGCTGCTGCTGGACCTGCCGGCGCGGCGCTTCGACGTGTTCGGCTGGACCCTGTGGCCGCACGACGTCGGCTGGCTGCTGCTGGCGCTGGGCGCCGCCGCGGCCTCGCTGGCGGTGCTCACCACGCTGGCCGGGCGCCTGTGGTGCGGCTTCGCCTGTCCGCAGACGGTATGGAGCCATGCCTTCGCCTGGATCGAACGGCGCTTCGCCGACTGGCCGGCCGCGGCACGGCACCTGCTGTGGGCGACCGTGGCGCTGTGGACCGGGGTCAGCTTCGTCGGCTATTTCGTGCCGATCGCCGACCTGGTCGCGCGCCTGCATCCGTTCGCCTGGAGCGGCGGGGAGACGTTCTGGGTGCTGTTCTATGCACTGGCCACCTGGGGCAACGCCGGCTTCCTGCGCAGCCAGGTCTGCCGCTACCTGTGCCCGTACGCGCGCCTGCAGCCGCTGCTGTGCGACCGCGACACGCCACTGGTCGGCTACGACGCGATGCGCGGCGAACCGCGCGGCGCCCGCGCCTGCGGCACTGGCAGCATCGCCCAGCGCGGGCGGCGCCTGCTCGACCCCGTCACCGCCCGCGACTATGCCGTGCGCGCCAGCATCGCCCAGCTCGCCGGCCAGGGCGGCAGCCGCGGCGAGGCCCTGGCCGCGTATGCCGGCACCCTGCCCAAGTTCAGCGCCGAACAACTCGGCGACTGCGTGGCCTGCGACGCCTGCGTACAGGCCTGCCCGGCCGGCATCGATCCGCGCAATGGTGCGCATTACGCCTGCACCGCCTGCGGCGCGTGCGTCGAGGCCTGCGACCGCAGCATGGATCGCCACGGTTTCGCCCGCGGCCTGTTGCGCCTGGCCGGTGCCAATGCCATCGATCGCCAGCCGCGGCACTGGTGGCGCCGGCCGCGGCTGCTGGGCGGCGCCGCCACGCTGCTGGCGGCGTCGCTGGCGTGGTGGTGGCTGGCGGCGTGAACCGGGCCGAGTCGACCGTGGCGACTCATTGGGCGCGGCGGAACCGCTGCCGCCCCCTGGGGCAGCGACGGACATTTTTTTGCAACGAAGGGCTAGCGCACCTGCTGGCAGGCGTGTAGAATGCGCGGCTCCCAAGCGGGAATAGCTCAGTTGGTAGAGCGCAACCTTGCCAAGGTTGAGGTCGCGAGTTCGAGTCTCGTTTCCCGCTCCAAATAGCGTCACTTGCTTTCTACGATGCAAGTGAACCACCGAAAAAAGGAGCCCAGGCTCCTTTTTTCGTTTTCGCGGTCTGCGGACTCGACAGCGACGCTGCCCGAATCAGCGCCGATCCGCCAATCCGCCGCGCAGCGAACCTCTCACTTCAGCGGATTCTCCGGCTCCCTGCCCCGCAGTGCCTTGTCCTGCCGGCAGGTCTTCAAGGGCTGGGCCGTCGCCGACTCGATCGCGGTCACCTCGCGGGTGTCGTCGCGCGCATGCACCTTCAGGCAGGCGCAGCCGTAGCCGGCGCTGCCCGTCCCGGTCGCCACCCAGCGCGCCTGGGAGAACGTCGGCCATGTGCCCTCGGCCTGGTGCCCGCCCTGCTGGCCGACCGTCCACTCGCCGTCCTTGTCCACGAGCGTGGCGTTGCCTGGCGAGGGATTGTCGAACCAGCCGCAACGCGTGACGGCACCGGCAGGCGGCGTGGCATCGGCGACAGCGCACAGGCCGGTCATGGCAACCAGGGCCGCACCGAACACGCTGGCGAAACGCAAAACAGGTCGCGATGGATTCATGACATCAGGATCGAGGGACGAGACCGGCATCATCGCAAATCGGCGCCCGCCGGCGCTGCCGGGAGGCCCAGCAGGCGGCAAGGCACAGCGCCGATGCCGCCTCTCCTGTTCGATGCGATGCCGCCGCGCGATCGTAGTGCCGTCGTGTAGCCGTTCTACGCCCTGTCCTGGTTCGACACCGTCGGCCGCCAGCGGTTCGTGCAGTACAAGCAGCGCTTCTGGGCGGCGGCGCCGTAGCGGCGACGCAGCGTCGCCGGCGCCGGGCGCACCGCGGTCGCGGTAGGGAAAACCGCAGCTGGCTCGTCTATCTACCGCAACGTCGCCCTGCGGGAGACGCTGCCGCGCGCTGCTGCCGGGTCCCGCACCGTCTTTCCAGAGCATCCGCTGCATGCAGACCCTGATCCAACGCGGCATGGCCGCCCTTCGCCAGGACGACGTCGACGGCCTGTACAGACTGTGGTCCGGCACGACCGTGCTCAACCATCTGCAGGAGGCCGACCTCGATGTGCTGATGCAGCGCTGCGACGCCCGGATCCAGGCCGCGCCGGGCGACCCGGCGCCATGGCGGCTGAAGTGCCTGATCTACCTCGACCGCAGCGCGCACTTCACCAGCGACCGCCGGCAGGCGCTGCGCACCGTCGCCGAGTGGGCCGGACGCGCGATCGGCCTGGTCCCGCACGACGCCGAGGCGCACCGCCTGCTCGGCAGCGCGCACTACTGGCTGGACGAACCCGCATCGGCGATCAGCGCCTACCGCAACGCCCACGCGCTGCAGCCGCAGGTGGACCTGCAGGTCCGGCTGTTCGAGATGGAATCGCTGCCTGCCGGGCAGTCGCCGCAGCTGCTGCAGTTGGACTTCCGCGACAGCAACGCCTGCCACTACTACAGCGCCGGCGTCTCCATCGGCAAATGGAAACACGCCGGGATGGAGCCGGCCGATGCCGGCTACGTCGACGCGGTGCAGTTCGCCCTCTACGAGCACGGCACCACGCTGTTCCGGCAAGCCCTGGAACTGGGCGAGGCCGCCACCTGCAATACCGACCCCCATACCTTCGCGATGTGCTGCAACAACCTCGGTCTGCTGTACCTGGACCGGGGCCTGTACGCGCAGGCGCAGGCCATCCTCGAAGAAGGGCTGCGCCACAGCCAGTTCCAGTTCCTGTACCAGAACCTGCGCGGGGCCTATCGCCAGCAGGGCATGCGCGCCGAGGCTGCGGATATGGCGCTGACCCTGATGATGGACTACGAACTGGACACGCCGCTGTTCCTGGATTGCGCGCAGGCGGCATGCAGCCATCTCAACCGCGTCGGCCGCCATGCCGACGTGCTGGAAATCGCCGATGCGGCGCAGGAAGAGTTCGAAGCGCTGCCCGACCAGGCCCAGGCCGATCGGGAACTGCTGCGGATGTATGCGCTGGTGCAGGCGCACCACCGTCTCACCGCGGCGCGTGCGCTGGGCCGGCTGCAGCCGGAGCATGTGGATACCGCCCTGTCGCAGGCGGCAGCGGAGGCGAATCCGCACGACCTGGACACGCTGTTCGTGCACGCCAGCGCACTCGGCGAGGCGCGCGACTACCCGGCCGCGGTCGATGCCTACGCCTCTGTGATCGCCGAGGCCACGCAGCAGCAGGACCTGCAGGCGCTCAAGCGCGCTCGGCACGGACGCGGCTACCTGCTGCTGTACCATCTGCCCGACGCCAAGGCCGCACTGCAGGACTTCCTCGCCGTGCAGCGCGACGGCACGGACGACTTCTACACGCACTACTACCAGGCCAACTGCCATTACGTGCTCAAGGACTACCGCAGCGCACTGCCGGCCTGCGACGCGGCACGCGCCCTGCTCGACGACGCCGTGGTGCAGGCGGACCCCGGCTCGGCGGCGCAGCTGTACATGATGGAAGCCAATTGCCACATGAACCTCGGTGCCTATCCCGCGTCGATCGCCGCCTTCGAGCGCTCGCTGGCGCTGCACGAACGTGCGGACGTGCGCGAGAGCTACGAGCTGGCCCGGCAACTGGCCGCCAAGCCGAAGAAGCGGCTGTTTGGGCTGTTCTCGTGATCGCCAGCGCATGAGCCACGCTTCGCACACTGCTCGCGCGAAGGTGCAGTGGCAACGCTGCGGCCGCGTGTGGCCGCGCGTGTCCTGACCCGGCCGTCGTGTCGCTGCGCTGCGCGCTGCTCGGGCTGAGTCTGCTGCTTGGTGGCTGTGCGGCATCGGCCCCGACGCCGCTGCAACACCAGGTCTACGTCTGGCAGCGGCAATGGAGTGGCGCGCACGCGGTGGCGCTGGCACAGACCCGCGCGGACTTCTCGACGTTGCGCGTACTCGCGCTGCAGGCGCATCCGCGCGCCGGCTGGGGCCCCGCCGCGGTGGATCTGCGGCAGCTCGCCGCCGATGGCCGCCCGGTGATCGCGGTGGTGCGGCTGGACGGGCAATTGCCGCAACTGGACGCGACGCGCATCGACGCCGAGGTGCTGCACGTGGTGCGCACTTGGCGCGCCGCCGGCGTGGCGCTGCGCGGCGTGGAGATCGACCACGACTGCGCCACCGCGCGCCTGCCCGCCTATGTCGCCCTGCTGCGGCAACTGCGCGGCGCGCTGCCGGCCGACCTGGCGCTGAGCATCACCGCCCTGCCCGCCTGGTTGGACAGCCCCGCGCTGACGTCGCTACTGCGCACGGTAGACAGCTCGGTGCTGCAGGTGCATGCGGTGAATGCACCGACGGCCGGCCTGTTCGATCCGGTGCAGGCGCGACGCTGGGCCGACCGTTACGCCCAGCGCAGCGCCACGCCGTTCTGGCTGGCCCTGCCCGCCTACGGCGTCGCCCTGATCGACGGCACCGACGCCGACGCCGCACCGCTGATCGAAAGCGAGGTACCGCTGGCGGCGAGCGGCGCACGCCGCGAACTGCAGGTGTCGCCGCAGCAGCTCGCTGCCTTCGTCGATGCGCTGCGCGCCCACCGCCCGCCACACCTGGCCGGCATCGTCTGGTTCCGCCTGCCGCTGCCGGGCGACCGCCGCGCCTGGCCGCTGGCGACGCTGCAGGCGGTGGTGCACGGACGTCCGTTGCAGGCGGCCGTGCAGGTGCAGGCCAGCGGCACCGGCCCGGTCTACGACCTGACGCTCGCGAACGATGGCACGACCGCCGCCACGCCGCCGCAGCGCGTGGTCCTGCGCGGCAGCGCCTGCGAAGCCGGCGACGCACTCGGCGATTACCGGCTGCAATGGCCGGCACCGTCGCCCCGCTTCGAACGCACTCGCGCATCCCACCCCCTGGCCGCCGGAGAACGCCGTGCGCTCGGCTGGGTCCGCTGCCGCCGCCTGCACACAGGTGCCATCGATGTCCTGCCGTGATCCCCGACCCGCGGCCACGCTTGCCGCCGCGCTGATGCTGCTCCTGCTGCCGCTGGGCGGCGCCCGCGCCTGCGGCCCGGAGTTCCCGTACCGCCTGCTCGACGACCGTGCCGGCGCGCTGGCGCAATTACCCGAAGGCAGCTTCGCTCGCGAAGTGCAGCGCCTGGGCGCACCGATCGACGGCCTCGGCCGCGCCGGCACCGCGACCCTGCCGCGCTACTGGGACGCCAGCGCGCAGTTCCCGCAGCAGCGCGACGACGTCGAACGCCGGCAAGTGGGCACCGCGCGGTTCGCCCGGATCGAACAACTGCGCGCGCTGGACGACGCGCAGCAGGCCGAGCGCGACGGCGCCGACCTGCCACCGGAACTGCGCCTGTACACCGCCGGCGCGGTGGCGTTCGCGCAGAGGCATTATCCACAGGCAACGGACTACTTTCGCCAGGTGCTGGCCCTGCCCGAGGCACAGCGCCGGGCGCGCAGCACGTGGGCCGCCTATTCGCTGGGACGCAGCCTGGCGCTGGCCGCCGACGGCGCGCTGGCCGGTGATGCCGTGGCGCAGCGGCAGGCGTACCGGCAGCAGGCGCGGCAGGCCTTCCAGCAGACCCGCACGTTGCGCCTGGCCGGATTCGACGATCCGCTGGAGCTGGGCATCGCCAGCCTCGGCGAGGAGGCGCGTCTGCTGCTCGCCAGCGGCGACTGGAACGGCGCGATCGGCCTGTACGCGGTGCAGGCGGCACAGGGCTCGGACACCGGCATGAGTTCGCTCAAGCAGGTGGCCGCCGATCTCGCCCGCCGCAGCGATGCCGAACTGGCGCCGCTGCTGCGACAGCAGGCGGTGCGGCGGCTGTTGATCGCCCGGCTGCTCAGCGACAGCCACGCCTTCGATGCCGACTCCGGCAGCGTGCTGACCTCGGCGCGCTTCCTGAACCTGTTGCAGGACGCCGCGGGCGATCCGATGGAAGACGCCGACCGCCTGGCCGCGCTGGCCTATCGCCAGGGCGATTACCCCGGCACCGCGCGCCTGCTCGCGCATGCCAGCGACAGCGGCCTGGCGTGGTGGCTGCGCGCCAAGATGGCACTGCGCGACGGCGACGCCGCGCGTGCCGCACAGGCCTACGCGCAGGCATCCCGGCGCTTTCCGCCGAACGAGAACTGGGGCACGCGCCGCAATGGCGACTGGAGCAACGAGACGCTCAAACCGCAGTGCCGCATCGAGGGCGAAGCGGCGATCCTGGCGCTGCAACGCGGCAGCTACGTGGAGGCGTTCGCACAGCTGTACCGCAGCGGCGACCTCTACTGGGAAGACGCCGCCGCGGTCGCCGAGCGCGTCCTCACCGTGCCGGAACTGCAGGACTACGTGGATCGCCACGTGCCCGGCACGCCGCCGTCCACCGCGAACGCGGCACAGGAGTATTGGGAACGGACGCCGGCCCTGAAACTGCGCGAACTGCTGGCGCGCCGGCTGATGCGCGACGGCCGTTACGACGCGGCGCTGCCCTACTTCGCCCAGCCCGAATTGCGCGAGGCGGCGCGCCGCTATCGCGATGCGCGGCAGCAAGGCACATCGGCCTGGACCGGCATCGGCCGCGCCGAGGGCAATTACCGGGCCGCCCTGATCGCGCGCCGCCAGGGCATGGAACTGCTGGGCTACGAACTGGGGCCGGACAACCGGGTCTACGCAGGCAACTATGCCGAAGCCACGGCGCATGCGCAGCTGCGCCCCGGCGGCCTGATCGCCGCCGCCGAAGCGCAGCGCTGGAACGCCACCGCCGCGCAGCCTTACCGCCGCTACCACTACCGCTGGATCGCCGCCGCCCTGGCCGATCGCGCCGCCGACGACCTGCCCGCACGCAGCCAGGCCTACGCCGCCGCGCTGTGCCAGGCGACCGACTGGCTGATCACCCTCGACCCCGCGCAGGCGCGTCGGTCCTACCAGCGCTATGTCGCGCACGGCGCACTCAATCCGGTGCCTGGCAAGGCCTATGTGTTCGGCGTAGGCGCCTGCGAGACGCCGGATTTCGAGGGCGCGCGGCGGCGCCTGTGGATCGAGCGCGGCCAGGCCGTACGCCAGTTCGTGCACAAGCATCGGCTCGCCCTGTGCGCGGCCGGCCTGGCGCTGCTGGCCGCGGCAGGCTGGCTGGTGCGCCTGCGCATGCAGCGCAAGGCGCGGACAGTCGCAGCGCAAACGCCGCAGGACTGAGCCTGCGGCGCGGGTCGGCCGCGATCCGCGCACGAGCGCACTGCTTGCCACCACCGGCGAAACCGTCAGGCCCGCACTGCGCCGCCCCGACCAATCCCCAATCCCGACTCCCCAATCCCGAAGGTAGGGATCGCCGCCCCCGCTCGTCTCTTCAACAGGACTTTCCTGTTTACCGCTGGAATCGCGTCGATGCACGCGGCGCCGGCCGCTCTGTCGTCCTGGACGACCGTTCTCCCGATGCAGCACCGCACCACGCGCGACAAGGACGTCATCGCTCGCAGCATGCGCCGCGTGGCGTTCACGTGCCTGCGTCAGTCCCGCAGACACGCGGCCTGGAGCCTGCGCTCAGTTCCAGCAGTACCAGGCCAGGCAGGCGATCGCCAGCGCAACCAGGCAGCACAGGCGCACGCTGCGGCGGCGGCTCAGCAGCGCGTGCACGCCCTGCAACAGCACCAGCACCGCCAGCACGCACAGGCCAACCAACCGCCCGTTGCCGCTGTCCTGGAAGTTGGCCGAGGACAACTGCGGATCGGCACCGTCTACCCATGCGTACGGGCTACCGGACACGGCATACAGCAGCAGCATGCCCAACGCATAGCCGCTCCAGGACAGCACCTGCGCGGCGATCGCCACGGCCTTGCGCGCAGCTGCCATCGCGCGGCCTCACTCGCAGACGAACAAGGTGCCGGCAACCGGATCGGCACTGCTCGGACGCAGCGGCTTCGCTTCGCAGCGCGCGACGTCGCCGACACGCCGCGAGACCTGCACCCTGCCGTCAGGCCCGTATCCGCACACCAGATAGAGGCCATGCGGATCGGGCGCATCGAAGCGCCAGACCGACACGCCCGCATCGCCGGGGCGGCGCGCGTCCTCGTTGCTCGGCACCAGCGCAGCCATCTCGCGCGGCGGCCCGGAATAGACATTGCTGGAGAACAGCCGCATCGGCGGCGCGGCGGCGAGATCGACGCGGACATCGGCTGGCACGTCGGGACTCTGCAGCTGTGCCTCGGCGATGCGCAGGCGTTCGGGGCACTGCAGCATCTCCCTGGCCGCGGCGGGCGCAGCGGACACGGCGATGAGCAGCGGCAGCGCGCAGCGCGCCGTGGCAGACATTCCCTTCGACACCATCACACGCTCCCTGTCGACTGCAGGATCGAGACCGGCAAAGACCTCGGCCTTCGCCTCGCACGCCCGGCGGCACAGCCGACCACTGCTGCAGGCCACATCGCCAGGCCGCGCATACGGTGCCTCCGACATCGCCAAAGGTCAACGCGACGACACGACGCGCAGCCGACGTCATCGCGCGCGCTGGCGCCATTCTCTGCGTCCCCCCCCGCCTCATCACCCGCAAATGCCGGTCGGCATGACCGCCAACTACGCCTACTACCTGGACGAGGTGAAGGGCAGCACCAGCTGGAACCCGTTCGAAGGCATCCGCTGGCAACCGATCCCGCCCACATCGTTTTGCATGCGCATCGGTCCGCCGCCGCAGCGAAGGAGTCGCCTGATGTCACCCACGTTAGCTGCACACCGACCGTGGAAGTGACCGCCAGCAGCAACCCGCGCGAGCTAGGCAAGCCGCTGTCGGCGGTGTCGCGCCACGCCGCGGCACTGTGGGCCGACTACCGCTTCGACAGCGGCATCCGGCTCGGCCTGGGCGCGCGCTATACCGGCGCCAACCGTGGCGACCTGGACGCCGCACGCGCCGAAGTGCCGGCGTTCACCCTGTTCGACGCGCTGCTCGGCTACGACCGCGACCGCTGGAGCCTGGCCTTGAACGTGCACAATCTCGCCGACAAGACCTACCTCAGCAACTGCGACGCCTACGACAACTGTTACTACGGCGAGCAGCGACGCGTCATGGCCACGGCCACGTATCGCTGATGAGGCAGCGCGGGCGCGATGGCAGCCTGTGCCATCGCGCCCGCGTCTGCTGCAGGTCGATGCGCAGGCTGCGCCTCGGGTGCCGCTGGCGGCATTGCATGCCAGGCAGACAGGTCTGCCACCGGCAACCGGCGACTGCGGGCGCGACGCAGCCCCTCAATCGCCCGGTTGCGTCGCCCTGAAACCCGCATGCCCGCAGGCCGCGTCGTAGGCGTAGTCGCCCGCGGCGAGCAGGTGACGGCCGCTGTTGATTTGCGCAGGTGGCGTCTTCAGCGGACCGCGCCACTGCACGCTGTCCGGGGTCGCCGCCTTGCCATCGCCGACCGCAAAGCTGTAACCGAACACCGATTGCCCCTTCGCGTCGACGACGTCGAGCCGCAGCTGGGTGGCATCCGGCACCACGCGCGTGGGATGGCCCGCCATCTCCACGGTCTGTTGCAGGCTGGTGGGCGTGGCGGGCGGCACCACCGGGTTGAGCATCATGTAGGACACGCCGGTATCGGGCAGCAACTTGCCGCAGACGCGGTAGTCGCTGCCGCTGCCGGGAAAGCTGGCGCAGGCACTGGGCGCTTGCCAGTCGCCCGGCGCGTCGGCGGTGGCGGCGCCGCGCTGCAGTGGCACCAGTGCGAACCCCTTCAGCGCCGGCTGGCTGACGCCCAGGGTGATGCCCTTGGCACTGACGATGTAACCGGGGCTCATGCGCTGCGCGCGCATCTGCGCCAGGTTGAGGAACGGATTGCGCGCGGCGTCGACGACGCGGTCATAGCCCACGCCCATCATGCCGAAGGTCGGCGAGATGGTGCTGCAGTTGCGCAGCACCTGGGTGCTGCTGCTCAACGCGGGGCTGCCATCGTAGCCGGCGCAGGTGGCCGGCACCTGTGCCAGCGGCTTGGGTGGCCGGGCCACGCTGGCGACATCGCAGGTGCACTGCGCGGCCAGCACGGTGATGCGGTCCACCCGCGCGGCGGCGCGTTTGCCGTCGGGCGAGACACCGAGTTGCATCGGCACGTCCACGTACTTGCCGGGGTGATATTTGCTGTCGCTCGAGTAAAAGATGTGGCCGGGCGTGCTGGACGCGTCCCAGGCACTGCGCAACGCGTCGCTCAGCGGCACCACAACGCCGGTGGAACCGGTATCCACCTCCAGCACCTGACTCCCCTTGCTGCGGCCGTCGGCATCGCTGCCGAGCTGCACCCGCACCTGGTAAGCGAACTTGGGCGTGGCCTTGGAGGCCAACGGCAGGTCCACCGTCTGCGTCTGCAGCGCGCAGGTCTGCGCGGCGGCGGTGGCGCTCGCGGCCAGGCACAGCGCGGTCCCGCTCCAGCGTGTCCATCGGTTCATGGCGATGTCTCGTTTGGGTGTGGCGCCATGCTAGAGCGCGGCAGCACGCCCATCGTGCGTGGATCCGCACGATGCGGCGCTTGTCTACGGCCGCTGGCGTGGCGCTGTGGTCGGCATTCCAGTGACGACGCGACGCCACATGCACACGCGAGACGCGCATCAGGATCCCGGCAACGCCTGCGCGCGCGCAATCCAGGGTTGCCAAGCCGGGGAGCTTGGTACACAATGCAGTCCGTTGTGCGCCGGGCTGGTTCAAAAACATCTTTTGAATCAATGCGTTGGACGAGAGCCGCAAGGCATCGTCCGGTTCCCGCCGCAAGGGCCCCGGCAGCGGGGCTTTGTTTTGTCGGACGCCACAGGCGTTGCGGCGAGACGTCAGTCCACCGGCCTGGTGGCAGAGTGGTTATGCAGCGGACTGCAAATCCGCGTACGCCGGTTCAATTCCGACCCAGGCCTCCATCTTGTTTCGACGCCATGGGCCGCTTGCTGCGGCCCATTTGCGTTGGTGGCTTGCGGTGCGATCGCCTGCCCCACGCAGGCGCCGCGATCGCGCTGCACCTGCCCGCCTTCACTTCGCGTACGCAGTACCGCCGACGCCGCATTTAGACCGGCCTGCATAGGGTCGATGTTCCGCCCGACCTGCCGATCGCGATGACCCCACCCGCCGCGCATGCCGAGCCCGCGCCTACCCGGCGGCGCGTGCTGTTCCGTCTGCTGGGGTCCGGCGTGGTCACCGGCGCCGCCGACGACGATCCGTCCGCCATCGGCACCTACGCCAGCGCCGGCGCGCGCTACGGCTTCGCGTTCCTGTGGATCGCGCCGGTGCTGTTGCCGATGATGTACCTGGTGGTCTACCTGTCGGCGAAGCTGGGGCGGGTGACCGGCAAGGGGCTGTTCGCGATCATCCGCGACCGCTATCCGCGCTGGGTGCTGTACCCGGCCGTCGGGTTCGCCTTCGCCGGCAACGTGATCGAAGCGGCGACCAATCTCGGCGGCATCGGCGCGGCGCTGAACCTGCTGATCCCGCTGCCGGTGCCGGCGATCGTGGTCGCAGCGGCGCTGGCGATCTTCCTGCTGCAATTCTTCGGGTCCTACCGCCTGCTGAAACGGATCTTCCGCTGGCTGGCGCTGGCGCTGTTCGCCTACGTGGCCGCTGCGCTGCTGGCGCGCCCCGACCTGCGCCAGGTGTTGCGCGGCACCTTGGTGCCGTACGCCGAGTTCAGCCGGGAGTATCTGTCGATGATCGTCGCCTGCATCGGCACCTCGTTGTCGGCCTATATCTTCACCTGGCAGTCCAACCAGGAAGTGGAAGAACAGATCGCCGCCGGACGGCGCAGCGTGGCCGCGCGCCAGGGCGCCAGCGCCGGCGAACTGCGCCGCACCCGTCGCGACGTCCTGGTGGGCATGCTGTTCTCCAACATCATCCTGTACTTCATCCTGCTCTCCACCGCCGCCACCCTGCACCGCTCCGGCCAGACCGAGATCGCCACGGCGGCACAGGCCGCGGCCGCGCTGGAGCCGTTGGCCGGGCCCGCGGCCAAGTGGCTGTTCGCGCTGGGCGTGGTCGGGGTGGGCTTCCTGGCGGTCCCGGTGATGACCACCGGCGCTGCCTACGACCTGGTGCAGGGCATCGGCCACAAGGGCAGCCTGCACGCACAGCCGCGCGAGGCGAAGCTGTTCTACGCGACCATCGCGCTGGTCACGGCGATCGCGGTGGGGCTGAACTTCCTCGGCGTCAACCCGATGAAGGCGCTGGTGCTGTCTGGCATCGTGCAAGGCATGACGGTCCCGCCGTTGCTGTTGCTGATGATGCGGATGAGCAACGACCGCACGCTGATGCGCGGCCGCGTCAACAGCCGCCTCACCAACGCGCTCGGCTGGATCGCCGTGACGGTGACCTTCGCCGCCGGCGCCTGCCTGCTGGTCACGCTGCTGCGGTAGGCGCGCAAAAGCTGCGCGACTGAAAAACTTTCGCTGGCGCGCGCCGCTGGCTGCGCGGCGCAGGGCGCAACGACGCACTGGGAGGGAAGAAGAAGATGCTGGCACGCGTCCTGCGTCCACAAGGCATCCGCTTTCGGCCGCACCGCGATGATCCTCAGCTTTCTGCAATCCCGCCTGCCCGCCTGGCCGGTGCAGGATCCCGTCACCGCCGGACGTACCAGCGAGATCGCTGCCGGCCAGCAAGCGCAGATCCTGGTGCTGTGGGGCGGCGAAGTGCGCAACGAGCGCGCCCTGTTCGGGCGCCGCGATGCGCCGCAGGATCCGCTGATCACCAGCGAACGTCGCGAACGCGCCTGGCAGGGCGCGCAGACCGCGGTGTGGGAAACGCAGCGCTGCCTGGTGCCGATCGCCGGCTTCCGCAGCGCCGACGCCGCGCGTGGCGGCCCCTGGATCTGCGAAGACCCGGGTCCGCTGTTCGCCGCCGGGTTGCGCAGCAGCATGCAGACCCAGGAGGGCTTTCATCTCTCCTGCTTCTCACTGCTCACCGAGGCACCTGCAGTGCCCGCACTGCCGGACGAAGTGCCGGTCCTGATCGGCGCCGACGACGTCATCGAATGGCTGTACCTGGATGGGCAGGACGCATTGCGGCGACTGGATGTCGCGCAGCAGCGGCGCTTCGTCAGCGTCGATGCCCTGCTGCGCGGTCCGTTGCCACCCGAGCGCATGCATTGAGCGCAGCCGCGCGCGGTCGGGAATGTGCCGGATGCCGCAGGCAGGATACGGCGTCGCGCACAGGCGGTGCTGCAGAGCTGCTCCATGGACACGCGCGTTGCACACATTGCTGAAGCGACCCGAATCCGCTTCAGCATGATGAGGGCTCGAATCAGGACGTTTTCGCCTTGCGCTCACACATGCGGAGGACGATGGAATGACCTGATTCGCGGAGTACAACCCGCATGACCAAACCCCTGCTTGCGATCGTGGATGGCAACAGTTCGTTGTCGGACCATGTGTCCACCTTCTCCCAGCGCCGCGGCCTGGCGCTGACCCGCCTGCCCTCGCTCGAACACGCGCGGCACTGGCTGCAGCAACAACGCGCCGACCTGCTGCTGCTCGACGGCGACGCCGAGCGCGGCGCGGCGATGGACCTGATCAACGGCCTGGCCGGCCGCTCGGACGCGCGCGTGGTGCTGCTGGCCACCGAGGCGCAGATGCCGAAATGGCGCGGGCTGGCCGGCGACAGCGTGGAGCTGCTGCAGCGGCCGCTGCCGTGGACGCAGTTCGACGGCCTGCTCGATCAGATCCTGTGCCGCCTGCCGCCGCGGCGCGGGATGGCACGCTTCGGCCTGGTCGGCGAATGCGCGGCGATCGCGCGCGTGCAGCGCGACATCGCCCGCGTCGCGCCGTTGGACATCTCGGTGTTGGTCGCCGGCGAAACCGGCACCGGCAAGGAACTGCTGGCCAAGGCCATCCACGAGGCCAGCGGCCGCAGCGGGCGCCTGGTCGCGGTGAACTGCGGCGCGATTCCGCCGGAACTGCTCGCCAGCCAGCTGTTCGGCCACGAGCGCGGCAGCTTCACCGGCGCCAACCAGCGCCACGCCGGCTATTTCGAACAGGCGCAGGGCGGCACGCTGTTCCTGGACGAGATCGGCGAGATGGCGCCGGAACTGCAGGTGTACCTGCTGCGTTGCCTGGAAACCGGCGCGATCACCCGCGTCGGCAGCGACGCGGAAGTCCGCCTCGACGTGCGCATCGTCGCCGCCACCCACCGCGACCTGCTGGGCGAGGCCAGCACCTTGCGCCGCGACCTGTATTACCGGCTGTCGCAGTACGTCATCGAGTTGCCGCCGCTGCGCGAGCGCGGCGACGACGTGCACCTGATCGCCGACACGCTGCTGGACACGCTCAATCGTCGCTATGGGACCAGCAAGCAGTTCGACACGTTCTCGCGGACCGTGCTGGGACGGCACCGTTGGCCGGGCAACGTGCGCGAACTCTCCAGCGCAGTGACGCGCGGCTATTACCGTGCCGACGGCGAGGTGGTGACCATCGAGCCGCTGCTGCACGGCGAGGTGCCCATGGCGCAAGACGTGCCTTGCCACTGCGGCAACACCGGCGACGCGGTGACGTTCCGCGTGGGCACGCCGCTGAAGCAGATCGAACAGGAGATGCTGGTGCGCACCCTGCGCATCACCGGCGGCGACAAGTCCGCGGCGGCGCGCAGCCTGGGCATCAGCGTGCGTACCATCTACAACCTGATGTCGCGCGGCGACCGTGACGTCAACTGAGCGCGGCAGGGCGCGCCGTCGCGGCGCGCCCTGCCGGGCGATCTGCAGCCACGGCGGTCAGTGCGCGGCCGGGCGGATCAGTCCAGGCCGCAGGCCGCGCGCAGTTCCTCTTCGATCGGTGCGACCTGGCCGGGCGGCCGCTGCTGCGGCCGGCATAGGTAGGTTTCCTCGGCGATGCGCGCGTCCACCGCGAACCCCGCGCTGCGCAGCATGGCTTCCACGCCGGCATGGTTCGGTGCCCACCAGTTGGTGGGATCGTCGGCCAGGCGATGCTCGATGAAGGCCATCTTCGGCCAGCCGGGCTCGCACATGCGCCCGCGCTCTAGCATGCCGATGTCGCGCGGCGCCGGATAGACCTCCTCGCCGGGCATGGTCATGGTCTGCAACACCAGCATGCGGCGACACAGGCGACGCACGATGTCCAGGGCCAGCAGCGGATGCCGCAGGTGGTACAGCACGCCCATCATCCACACCAGGTCGTACTGCTCGGCTTCGCGCGCCAGCGCATACAGCTGCATCTGCCGGAAACGCACGTGGCGCTCCAGCCCGAACTGCGCCGCTGCCCATTGCGCCTGCCGCAGGTAGTGCGGATTCATGTCGATCGCCACCACCTCGGCGCCGCGCCTGGCCAGCTCGAAGCTGTAGAAGCCGGCGTTGCAGCCGATGTCCAGCACCCGCCAACCGCGAAGATCGGCCGGGACATGCGGCGCGATCTGCCGCCACTTGCAGGCCGGGAAATCGCCGTACGGATGCGTCGGCAGGGTCTGCCGGCCATCGGGCAGGTGCAGGTTGTGGAACCACGGCCCCAGCGCCTGCATCGGATCGACCGGGTCGAGGGACGGAACGGCGGATTGCATGGCGGTCTCCCGGGAAGGCGCCGAGCGCGGCTCAGCGGTTGACGAACTTGAAGAAGCGGCTCTGGCTGCCGTCGCTGGTCTTCTCCTGATACAGGAAGGCCAGCTCTTCTTCTTCGAACTTGTCGAAGAAGTCGTCCCAGCTGATTTCTTCCAGCGCCGCATCGTCGCGGAACAGGATGCGCAGCACGCCGGCATCCTCGTCGGCTTCGGTGCCGCGCACGCTGGCCGGACGGCCGCTGCGCGCCTCGGCCCAGCGGCGGATCTCGTCGTGATCGGTGGTGGTCTTGGCGTCATGCGAGGGCATGCGAGGATCTCCTGGCGGAGGTGGATGGCGCCGCGTCGGCGACGCGGTCGAGGGCATCGTGCAGGGCCTGCGCGCGATGCGCGGCGGTGTGTTCGGCGAGCACGCGGCGGCGCCCCGCCTCGCCGATCGCCATGCGCTGCGCTTCCGGCAGCTCGCGGAGCCAGCCCAGTACGTCGGCCGCACGCCGTGCGATCAGGATTTCCCTGCCAGGCGCGAACAGCGTTTCCAGGCCTTCCCAGGGATCGGAGATGATCGGCGTGGCGCAGGCCGCCGCTTCGAACAGGCGCACGCTGGGCGACCAGCCGGCCAGCACCATGTCGGCACGGGTCAGATTGAGGGTGAAGCGCTGCTGGTTGTAGAAGTCCATATGCTGCGCCGGCGGCAGGTGCGCGCAGCGCTGCACGTTGTCCGGCCAGACGATGTGCGGCGGATACAGCGGACCGGCGATCACGAAGCGGCCCTGCGGCCAGGCCAGCGCCGGCTGCAGCAACAGCCGCTCCAGCGGCGGCTGGCGGTCGTCGCTGTAGGTGCCCATGTAGCCCAGGTCGTAACGATGCGCCTGCGGCTGCGGCCGGTATTGCTCCGGATCGAACGCGCAGTACAGCGGCACCGCGCGCGGCGCGCCGTAGACGCGTTCCAAGCGTTGCAGGGTCGGGCCGCCGGTGAAGGACAGATACAGGTCATAGTGCGGAATCAGCGCCGGCGACAGGTAGGCGCAGTCGCCGCGCTGCAGCGCCGTCAGGGTCACCGGGGTGTCGATGTCGTAGAACGCGACCACGCCGCGCGCGGTCTGCTGCACCCACGTGCCCACGGCGATGCCGTTGGGCACGTAGGAACCCACGATCACCAGGTCCGCCGCGGCGATCGCGGCGGCGTGCCGATCCTGCAGTTCCTCGAGGCTGGCATACAGCACCGGCGCGCACGGCAACTGCGCCGGCGGATCCTGGTGCTCGGCGTACCAAGGCACGTCGCGCTCCAGGAACAGCACGCGGTCGCCGCGCGCCTGCAGCGCGGCGATCAGTCCGCGGTAGGTGGTGGCATGGCCGTTGCCCCAGGACGAGCGCAGGCTCAGGCCGAGGATGACGATATCGCGCGCGGCCATCACGCCGCCTCCCGCTGCCGCGCGTCCAGCAAGGCTTCCACCTCGCGCGCACGGTGCGTGTAGGTGTGGTCGCGCAACAGGCGTTGCCGTGCCCGCGCGCCAATCGCCTGCGCCTGCGCGGCGTCGATGCGTTGCAGGTAATGCGCCACCTGCTCGCTGTCGTGCGCGACCAGCACCTCGCGCTGCGGTTCGAGGAACGCCTCGATCCCTTCCCAGGCATCGACGATCAGGCAGGCGCCGGCGCCGGCCGCCTCGAACACCCGCGTCGGCGGCGACCAGCCGAAGCGCGCCATGCTGTCGCGGTTGACGTTGAGCACCATGCGCACGCTGCAGTTGAAGGCGTTGTGGTCGCGCGTGGACACGTGGCCGAGCGTGCGCACGTTGTCCGGCAGGTCTGCGTCCCAACCGCTGCCGCCGAGCAGGAATCTCGCGTCAGGCAGGCGCCGCGCCGGTTCCAGGAAGAACTGCCGCACCCGCGCCTCGCGGTCCGGCAGGCGGTTGCCGAGGAAGCCCAGGTCGGCGGCAAAATCCCGCTGCGCCGGCGACGGATGGTGGCTCGAGGGGTCCAGCGCGTTGTAGATCGGCACGCATTCGGCCGCGCCCAGTGCGCGATAGGCAGAGACCACGCGCGGCCCGCCGCCGTAGGTCAGCACCAGGTCGTAGCGCGGGATCTGCGCGCGGAACGGGTCGTCCGCATCGGCCTGCACCCGCTCCAGCGTCGCCGGCGCGTCCACGTCCCAGAACAGCACCTGGGTGCGCGGCGAGCGCAGGCCCAGCACTTCGCGCTCCAGGAACGCATCGAACACGCCGACGCCGCTGGCCTTGACCACCACGTCGGCGCCGCGCGCCTGCTCCAGCGCGCGCGCCGCATCGGCCTCGGCGGCCCCGGGATACACGGTGACCTGCGCCCACTCCGGATCGTCGATGTCGCGGTGCTGCTGGCGCCCGAACGCATCGGGCTCGAAGAAGTGGATGCGGTGGCCGCGCTGCGCCAGTGCATGCAGCAGGCCGCGGTAGTAGGTGGCCGCCCCGTTCCAATACGAGGACACCAGGCTGGAACCGAAGAAGGCGATCTGCAACGGGCTAGGCATGACTGAGGCTCCGGTGGTCGTGGCGCGCGGCGGGCGCGTCGAGTTCGGCGAGGACCGCCAGCAGTTCGTCGACGCGGTGCGCGCAACTGTGGCGGGTGCGGATGGTGTGCAGACCGTGCATGCGCAGCGCCGCGGCCAGCTCGGCGTCGTGCAGCACGTCGTGCAGGTGGCGCTGCATCTGCGCACCGTCGCGCGCCACCAGGTAATCGCGGCCGGGCGCGAACAACTGTTCGGCGTCCTCCCACGGCGCGCACACCAGCGGAATGCCGCAGGCCAGCGCCTCGAACACGCGGATCGTGGGAATGCCGGGCAAGGCGCGCACGTAGGGCCGCCGCGGCACGTGCACGGTGACGCGGAAATGCGCGAACGCCTGCGGCGCGCGATGGTTGGGCAGCCAGCCGGCATAGTCGATGCCGGCCGCGGCCAGCGCCTGCAGGGCCTGCGGCGGATAGCGCACGCCGTGGATGCGCGCGCGAAGGCGCAGGCGCCGCACCGGCTGGATCAGGAAGGTATCCAGTTCCTGCGCGCGCTCGTCGTCGCCCCAGTTGCCGATCCACAGCAGGTCGCCCTGCTGCGCCTGCCCGAGCTGCGGCTGGAACACGCGCAGATCCGCCGCCTCGTGCCAGGTCCACACGCGCGCGCTCCAGCCATGGCGCAGATACTGCTGGCGCACCGCTTCGCCGAAGGCGAGTACGCCGTCGTAGTCGGACAGGTCGAACTGCGCCATCTCGTCGGGGGCGCTGACCGAGCGGTGGTGGGTGTCATGGAACAACACGCGACATCCGGCAGGCGCCTCGCGGCCGACCCGCGCGATCAGCGCCGGCGCGTTCCATTCGTGTACCAGCACCACGTCGGCACCATCCAGCACCTGCGTCAGATCCAGCGTGGCCAGGTCGTAGCGCGTGCTGCGCAGCTGCGGAAAGGCATCGGCGAAGGCCTGCAACGGCGCTTCGCCCTCCTCCGCCTGCAGTTGCGCACGGCTCCAGCTGTCGTGCGGCTCGTACACCGCCACCGCGTGCCCGCGCGCCTGCAGTTCGGCGACGATGCCGCGCAGGAAATGCGCATTGCCGTGGTTCCAGTCCGACACCAGCGAGTGATAGAACAGCACGAATTTCATGCACCGACTCCGATCGAGGAAAGCAAGGGGACCGGCGGGCCGGCGCGTCCGGCAACGCGGGGCGTGCCGCGATGCGCGATCAGCGCCCGATAGCGCTGGCGATAGGCCGCGGCCATGGCGGTGGCGGTGTAGTGCCGCGCCTGCGCAACCGCGCGCCGGGCCATGCGCTGACGCAGCAGCGGATCGCCGATCAGGCGCTGCAACTGCGCCGTCAGCGCCCGTGCGTCGTCCGGCGCGACGTACAGCGCCGCATCGCCCCAGACCTCGCGCAGGCTGGGGATGTCGCCCAGTACCAGGGCGCAGCCGGCCTGCGCCGCTTCCAGCGCCGACAGCCCGAACGGCTCGTAGCGCGCCGGCAGCGCATACACGCTGGCGCGGGCCATCCAGCGGCGCAGGCGCGACGGCGACAGCTGGCCCAGCCGCAGCGCCGGCGCGATCGCCGCGGTGCCGCCGTCCGGATGCGCCGCTTCGCCGGCAATGCGCAGCGCCCACGGCAGCTGCGGCGCCACCGCGGCCAGCGTCCGCAGATTCTTCGCCTCGTCCCACAGCCGTCCTGCCGCCAGCACCAGGGGTCGCTTGGCGCTGGCCGGCACCGGCCGCGACAGCGGCGCGGTGCCATTGGCGATCACGCTGCACGGCACGTCCAGCGGATACTGCGCGCGCAAGGCCGCCAGCATCGCCTGGGTCGGCGCGACCACGTGATCGGCCGCCGCAAGGCCCGCAGCGACCGTCGCGCGGTAGTGATCCCACTCCGGCGGCAGCGCCTCGCCGCGCACCGCCTGCCACCAGGAGCCGACGCAGGAATGCGCGGTCATCAGCACCGGCGCAGGCCACGCCAGGGCGCCGTGCGCATAGTCGTTCAGATGCACCACGTCCGGACGCACCTGCGCCGCCAGTGCCTGCAGCCAGCGCCCGGCGGCGGCAACGTCGGCCCAGGGATCGTCCATCCACAGCAGCCGGTAGCCGCTGGCATGCACGCGCAGTCCCTGGATCGCCGCGGCCTCGCGCCACTGCGCCGGCGTGGGGGTCGCGCCCATCGTCGCCAGTTCCACGCGATCGCCCTGCGCGGTCAGCACCCGGCACAGGCTCAGCGCGTACTGCCACACGCCGCCGACGGTGTCGGCGGTCATCAGGATCCGCAGCGGGCGCTCAGCGTCCATAGAGCGCGTCCACGGTGCGGGCGACCTCGAGCAGATGCAGCGCCGCCGGGTCGAAACCGGGGTCGGTGGCCAGGCGCTCGGCCCAGTCCAGCAAGGCGCGCCCGCCCCAGGCGTCCGGTGGCGAAGCCAGGCGCTCGCAGCGCGTGCCGTCGAAGCGGTCCACGGTGAAGTCGAAGAACGAGCCGTCGACATTGCGCAGTGCCGCGCCGCCACCGGTGCCGTACACGTTGGCCTGGATCACCGCGTCGCAACCGGCCGGCAGCCGCCACGAGCAGGCCATGCGCACGCTGGCGCCGTTGTCCATGCGCCACTGCGCGCTGGCGTAGTCCTCCACCTGCCGCACCGGCCGGGTCAGCGGCCGGCCTTGCGCGTACAGTGCCGCCTGCAGCTCGTGATGGCCGCCGCTGCCGGTGAGCCACATCGCCAGGTCCAGCAGATGGATGCCCAGGTCCATCACGCAGCCGCCACCGGAACGGGCGATGTCGTAGAACCAGTCCTTGTCCGGGCCGTAGGCGTTGTGGAACAGCAGGTCGATCGCGAACACCTCGCCCAATGCGCCCTGCGCGATCTGCTCGCGCAGCGTCGCCATGCCCTTGGCGAAGCGGTAGCTGAAATCCACCGCGAGCAGGCGGTCGTGGCGTCGCGCCAGCGCCAGCACCTGCTCGGCTTCGGCGGCGGTGCGGGTCAGCGGCTTCTGGCAGAACACCGCCAGGCCGCGCTGCAAGGCCGCGGCGGCCTGCGCCGCGTGCGCGCCACTGGGCGTGGCGATGACCAGGCCGTCCAGGTCCTCGCGCGCCAGCAGCGCCTCCAGGTCGGGCAGCAGGTCGGCGGCCGGTGCGTCTTGGCGTGCGTCGTGCAGCGCCGTCGCGCTGGCATCGGCGATCGCCACCACCTCGCCGAGCCCGCTGTCGGCCAGGGCGCGCATGCGCGCGCGGCCGATCCAGCCGACCCCGAGGAAGCCCAGCCGTGGCGCGCGCCAGCGCGGTTGCGCGTACGCGTTCATGCCAGCACCACGGCTTTGAGGAACCCATCCGGGCGCGCGTCCATTGCCGCGAATGCCTGCGGCAACTGGTCCAGCGCGTAGCGATGGGTCAACAGCGGGAACGGATCCAGGCGCCCGTCGGCGACCGCCTCCACCGCCTCCTGCAAGCCGCGCAACGCCACCCGCGGATCGCGTTCGTGCGCGTTGACCACGTCCAGGCCGCGCCAGTTCCACTGCTGCATGTCGACCTGGCGCGGGCCGTCCTGGTGGTAGCCGGCGATGACCAGGCGCCCGCCCTCGCCGCACAGCGCGCTGGCGATATCCAGGGTGACCTGCTCGCCTGCGGCCTCGATCACCCGCAGGCAGCCGCTGCCGCCGGTGAGTTCGTGCACCGCACCGATCGCCGCGTAGCGATCCTCGGTGGCCAGCGTGGCGCTGGCGCCGCACTGGCGCGCGACCTGCAGGGCGTAGTCGCGCCGCGACAGCGCGATCACCTGCGCACCCAGGCCGGTGGCCAACTGGATCAACAGCGCGCCGATGAAGCCCACTCCGACCACCGCCACGGTCTGGCCGGGGCGGATGTCGCTGCGGCGCAGGATGTTCATCGCACAGGCCAGCGGCTCGCCAGGCAGGTCGCGGCCGTCCAGCGCCGGCGGCAACCGCACCAGCGCATCGGTCTCGGCCAGGTCGTACTCGGCGTAGGCCCGGCCGGACAATAGCGCGACTCGGTCGCCCGGCGCCCAGCCCTGCACCTCGGCACCGACCGCGTCGATCTCGCCCCAGCCTTCGTGGCCCGGCGCACCGGGTTCGAACGGATAGGCGAACCAGGGCCGGCCGGCCCACACCGGCAGATTGGACGCGCACACGCCGCAGCCCTGCAGGCGCACCCGCACCTGCTGCGGGGCGGGTTCGGGACGCGACTGGCGCTGCGTGACGATGCGGCCCGGGCCTTCGAACACGGCGGCATGCATGCTGTTCATGCGGCGTGGATCCTCCGTTGCGGTGGGGAAACAGGTGCGGCGCGCTCGGCCTGCGTGTGCAGCCAGCGGTGCAGCCGGGCGATGCCGGCCTCGGCGCCGACGCGAGGTGACCAGCCGGTGGCCGCGGCGAAGGCGCGGGTGTCGGAGACGTAATAACGCTGGTCGCCGACCCGCGGCGCCGCGTGCGCCAGTTCCAGGCGATGGCCGACCAGCGACTCGATCCGGCGCAGCACCTCGCGCAGGCTGGCGGCGTTGGCGGGGCCGCCGCCCATGTTGAACGCCCGCCCGGACAGCCGCGGCATCTGCGCCTGGCATTGCAGGAACGCCTCGACCAGGTCGTCCACGAACAACAGATCGCGGACCTGGCGGCCATCGCCGTATACGGTGATCGGCTGCCCCTGCAGCGCGCGGATCAGGAAATGCGCGACCCAGCCCTGGTCTTCGTTGCCGCATTGGTGCGGGCCGTAGATGCAGCTCATCCGCAGCACCACCGCCTGCAGGCCGAAGCTGCGCGCATAGTCCAGCACGTACTGGTCGGCACCGCCCTTGGAGCAGCCGTAGGGGCTGTGGAAATCCAGCGCGCGGCGCTCGTCGATGCCGCGCGCGCGCAGCAGCGGATCGCTCGGCTGGTAGCGCTGCGCGTCGGCTTCCAGAGCGACGTCGTCCAGCGCGCCATAGACCTTGTTGGTGGAGGTGAACAGCAGCGGCGGCGGGCGCCGCGCGCCGCGGATCGCCTCGAGCACGTTGAAGGTGCCGCGCAGGTTGACCTCGAAGTCGTGCGACGGATCCTCCAGGCTGGAGGTCACCGCCACCTGCGCGGCCAGGTGGAACACCTGCGCCGCCTGCGCCACTGCATCGCCGAGCAGATGCCGATCGCGCACGTCGCCCACTTCCACCTGCAGACGCTCGCCGGGATAGTGGCGACGCAGCCACTGCAGGTTGTGCTCCACGCCCGGGCGCGACAGGTTGTCGTAGACGATGACCCGGCGTCCGCTGTCGAGCAGGCGCGCGGCCAGATTGGTGCCGATGAAGCCGGCGCCGCCGGTGATCAGCACCGCATCCTGCCCACGCGACCGCGGCAGGGTGTGGATCGGCGCGTGCGCGTCGGCGCGTGGCGCGACCGTCGGCGCCGGCGCGAGGTCCGGGCGCGGCGCGCGCGACAGGTTGGCGCCGTGCTCGTGGTGCAGCGACGCCAGCGCCTGGATGCCGTCGTAGCCCTGCTCGGCCCACAGCCGGTACAGCAGCTTGGCGCGGCCGCGCTCGTCGCGCAGGCCGAAGTGATAGTGGCGCTCGTCCTCGTGGAAACCGTCCTGGTGGCTGATGCTGCCGTGCAGGTCGCGCGCGGCATACCAGTACAGCCGCTCCACCGGCGCATCCAGGGTCTCGCGCAACTGCCGTACCTGCTCGATCTCGTCATGCCGCCAGGTCGAATACCCGGTCTCGCTGAGCCAGACCTGCGGCTGCAGACCGTGCGCGGCCAGCACCGCGCGGACGTCGCCGAGCACCTCCGCCCACGGCCGGCGGCGGAAATCCCAGGTGCCGGGAAAGCCGTGCACGCCGACCGCGTCGATGTGCGCCAGCGCCCCACGCTGCGCCATCAGCGCCAGCCAGTTCGGATCGGTCGGGCACATGCCGCCGAGCAGGGTCTTCTTGCCCAACTGGTGCGCCCAGTGCGCGGCCTGGCCGATCATCTCGGCGAAGCGCTGCCAGTCGTGGTCCAGGTGCCAGTCCCAGTCGTTGAGGTTGTTCGGCTCGTTCCACAGTTCGATCCACTCGAAGCCGGCGCCGAAGCGACCCACCACCTGGTCGATGAAATCGGCGAAGGCCTTGCTGTCGCGCGGCGGCGACGCCGTGCGCGGCTCCAGCCCCAGCGATGGCGGGGTGTAGCAGAAGCACGGCAGCACCTCGCAGTGGGCGCTCAGCAGCGGCATCAGCCAGGCGTACCAGCGCTCGCCTTCGGCGGTGTGCCAGTCGGCCCAGGAGAACTGGGTGCGCAGCCGGCGCACGCCGAGCTCGCGCATGTCGCGCAACAGCGCATGCACCGCATCCTCGTCGCCGATGCGCAACCATTCGATCAGGCCGATCTCGGCCAGCCGTTCGCGTGCCTGTGCGCTCATCCCTGCAACCCCCGCCGCGCCAGCTCGGCATTGGCCGCCTCCACGCCGTCGGCGGCGGTCTGCTCGCGCAGCCACTCCACCAGTTCTTCCAGGCCCTGCTGCAGGTCCACCTGCGGCGCATAGCCGATGCGTTCGCGGGCCAGCGCGATATCGGCGAAGCAGTGGCGGATGTCGCCGACCCGGTAGTTGCCGGAGACCTGCGGCGGCAGATCGTCGATGCCCATCGCCGCGGCGATGCGCTGCCCCACTTCGTTGATGCTGACCGCCTGGCCGCTGCCGACGTTGAGCGCCAGGCCGGCGGCGCTTTCGCATTCGTAGGCCAGGCGGCAGGCGCGCGCGACGTCGCTGACATGGACGAAATCGCGGCGTTGCGCACCGTCCTCGAAGATCACCGGCGGTTTGCGGTTGAGCAACCGCGCCGCGAAGATCGCCAGCACACCGGTGTAGGGATTGGACAGCGCCTGGCGCGTGCCGTAGATGTTGAAGAAGCGCAACGCGGTGGTCGGGATCGCATACGCCTGGCCGACGATCAGGCACAGGCGTTCCTGGTCCAGCTTGGACAGCGCGTACACCGAGGAAGGTTCGGCCGGCTTGCGTTCGTCGGTCGGCACCGGCTGCAGCGGGCGCCCGTCCACGCTCGGCTCCCACTGCGCGCGGCGCAGTTGCGCCAGCGGGCGCTCGCGCACCGGCACCGGCGTGCCGTCGGCATCGACGTAGGCGCCCTCGCCGTAGATGCTCATGCTCGACGCCACCACCAGCCGCTGCACCGGCCGCTCCACCAGCGCTTCCAGCAGCACCGCGGTGCCGAGATTGTTGGTATGGGTGTAGTGCGCGATCTGGTACATGCTCTGGCCGACGCCGACTGCCGCGGCGAGGTGAAACACCCCGTCCACATCGCGCAGCGCAAGCCGTACCGCCACCGGATCGCAGACGTCGCCGACCATCAGCTCCACGTCCTCCGCGAGATACGCCGGTCGCGCGGCCTGCATGCCGTGCACCTGCGCGCACAGGTTGTCCAGCACCCGCACCCGGTAGCCGTGGGCAAGCAGTTCGTCGGCCAGATGCGAGCCGACGAAGCCGGCGCCACCGGTGATCAGCACGCGCTTGCCGGCCTGCGCGCGGCTGGCGCTGCTCCTGAGTTCATGCACAGTCACGTTCCACCTCCAGGTCCGGGATGTCGTGCAGATGCGCCTGGAACCAGGCGATGGTGCTGCGCAGGCCCTCGTCCAGCGCCACCCGCGGTTCCCAGCCGAGCTCGCGCCGCGCCAGGCCGATGTCCGGACAACGCCGGGTCGGATCGTCCTTGGGGATGGGCCGGCGCACGATGCGCGAGGACGAGCCGGTCAGCGCGAGGATGCGCTGCGCCAGTTCGGCCACGGTGATCTCGTGCGGGTTGCCGAGGTTGACCGGACCGGTCCAGCCACGCGGGCTGCGCATCAGTTGCACGATGCCCTCGACCAGATCGGAGACGTAGCAGAACGAGCGGGTCTGGCTGCCGTCGCCGTACAGGGTCAGCGGTTGCCCGCGCAGCGCCTGCACGATCAGGTTGGACACCACCCGGCCGTCGTCGTTGCGCATGCGCGGCCCGTAGGTGTTGAAGATGCGCCCGACCTTGATGTCGGTGGCATACAGGCGGTGATAGTCGAAGAACGCCGCTTCGGCGCAGCGCTTGCCCTCGTCGTAGCAGGCGCGCGGGCCGATCGGGCTGACCGCGCCGCGATAGTCCTCGCGCTGCGGATGCACTTCCGGCTCGCCGTAGACCTCGCTGGTGGAGGCCTGGAAGATGGTCGCGCCATTGCTGCGCGCCACCTCCAACAGGTTGATCGCACCTTCCAGGCAGGTCTGCAGGGTATGCAGCGGACGCGCTTGGTAATGCACCGGCGAAGCGCAGCAGGCCAGGTTGAACACCCAGTCGACCTTGGCCTGATACGGCTGCACTACGTCGTGGGCGACGAAGCGGAAACGCGGACGCGCCAGCAGGTGCGCGATGTTGTCCAGCGAACCGGTCAGCAGGTTGTCCAGCACGGTGACGTCGTAACCGTCGTCCAGCAGACGCTCGCACAGATGCGCGCCGACGAAGCCGGCACCGCCGGCGACCAACGCGCGCGGTGGCGCTTGGGTGGTAGGGGAAGGAATTGCGCCATCCATCATCGACTCCTCGCAGAGGCCGGGCGTCATCGCCTGGCGTGGGAGACTCAGCGCAAATCGCGTGCCAAGTACCGGCGAAACCGCAGCGCAATGCGGCGGACGGCGTCGCTGCGCGCGATGCCGCGGACGTTTCGGCGACGGCCTGTCCCGTTCTGTGACCGACGCGTACGCAATGCGTGCATGCGCGCGTGGGCGTGACGTGAAGTCAGCCGCGCGCCTGCAAGGCGCGAAGGAAAAAATTGCCGGGCTGGGGCCGCGTCAGCGCGTAACCTGCGCCAGCGGCGCGGCCCATGCTGCAACGGTCGCGAATGCTCGGCCAACGGGGCCGCAGTGAGGGAGGCGGGACGTTCTCGCCTCCGCGCGGCTGGCACGACAATCGGGACGGCGCATCCGCACCGGCGATGCGCCATGCCCCGGGTCAGGCGAGCGCCGTGGCTTCGGCCGGCATGCGGGCATGAAAAAAGGGCCGAAGCCCTTTTTCGGACATCCTGTGCATCTGCACTGGATGTCGGTACTGCTGAATGTGGAGCGGGAAACGAGACTCGAACTCGCGACCTCAACCTTGGCAAGGTTGCGCTCTACCAACTGAGCTATTCCCGCTTGAGGCCGCGAATTCTACCGGGACCACGCAGCCTGTCAACCGTTGCCTTCGATTTTTTTCGCGTTCTTTTCCGCCACCGCCGCGCGCTCGTCGTCGCGCAGGCTCGGCCAGGCCGCATGCAGGTACTGGATGCCCGACAACAGGGTCAGGATCGCGGCGATCGCCAGGGTCCAGTCGCCGACGTGGAAGACGAACAGGCCCATCCACACGCTCTCCGGCGGCGAGCCGTCGGGCATCACCGAGTACAGCAGGCACAGCAGCGCCACCATCTGCGCGGTGGTCTTGATCTTGCCGATCATCGCCACGCGCACCTTGGCGCGCTGGCCGATCTCGGCCATCCATTCGCGCAGCGCCGACACCGCGATCTCGCGGCCGACGATCACCGCCGCCCAGAACGCCATCCACGGCGTCGGGTGGCCCTGCACGATCAGGAACAGCGCCACCGCCACCATCAGCTTGTCGGCCACCGGATCCAGGAACGCACCGAACGCGGAGTACTGGTGGTAGCGCCGCGCCACCCAGCCGTCCAGCCAGTCGGTGAACGCGGCCAGGCCGAAGATCGCCGCCGAGGCGAAGTTGGTCCAGGTGTACGGCAGATAGAACACCAGCACCAGCACGGGGATCATCACGATCCGCAGCAGCGTGAGCCAGGTGGGGATGGTCAACTTCATTGCGCTGCTCTACTCGCCTGCCGGATCGGGTACCGGCAGCCCGTGCAGGTTAGCGTAGATTCGTGCAGCCAGTGCGTCATTGATCCCTTCCACCCGCGCGATCTCGGCCTCGCCGGCGGACTTGAGCCCGGCCAGTCCGCCGAAGTGCTTGAGCAGGCTGGCGCGGCGGCGCGGGCCGATGCCGGGGATATCCTCCAGCTTGCTGGTCATGCGCGCCTTCTGGCGGCGCCCGCGGTGGCCGGTGATGGCGAAGCGGTGGGCTTCGTCGCGCACCTGCTGGATGAACTGCAGCGCCGGCGAAGCGGCGCCCGGGCGCAGTTCGCGCCCGTCCGGCATCACCAGGGTCTCGTGGCCGGCGCGGCGCTCGGCGCCCTTGGCCACGCCGATCAGCAGCACCCCGTCCACGCCCAGGTCGGCCAGCGCCCCGGTGGCCTGCGCCAGCTGTCCGGCGCCGCCGTCGATCAGCAACACGTCCGGCAGCACCACGTCGCCCTTGCCCTCGCCTTCGGCGGCGCGACGGAAGCGGCGCTCGATCGCCTGGCGCATCGCCGCGTAGTCGTCGCCCGGCTCGATGCCGCTGATGTTGTAGCGCCGGTACTGGCTGCGCACCGGGCCGCTGGCGTCGAACACCACGCACGAGGCCACCGTGGCCTCGCCCATGGTGTGGCTGATGTCGAAGCACTCCACCCGCTTGACCGGCTCGGCCAGGCCGAGCATCTCGCGCAGCGCCTCGCTGCGCGCGTGCTGGGCGTTGCGGCTGGTCAGTTCGGTGACCAGGGTGGCCTGGGCGTTGCGGCTGGCCAGCTCCAGGTAGCCGGCGCGCTCGCCGCGCACGTTCCACTTCAGCTGCACCTTGCGCTCGGCGGCCGAGCTCAGCGCCGCCTCGATCAGCTCGGCGTCGGGAATCTCGCGGTCCAGCAGCACCTCGCGCGGCGGCGCGTGCTCGACGTAGTACTGCGACACGAACGCGCCCAGCACCTCGGCGGCACTGTCCTCGCCGTTGGTCTTGGGGAAGAACGCGCGGGTGCCGAGGTTGCGGCCGTCGCGGAACGCCAGCAGCAGCACGCAGGCGTTGGCGCCCTGGGTGGCGCAGGCCAGCACGTCGAGGTCGGCGGCACGGCCGTCCACGTATTGCCGGCTCTGCATGCTGCGCAGCGAGCCCAGCAGATCGCGCAGGCGCGCGGCGCGTTCGAACTCCAGACGTTCGCTGGCGGCCTGCATCGCCTGCACCAATTCCTCGCCGAGCTGGTCGCTGCGCCCTTCCAGGAACAGCGTGGAGCGGCGCACCGCCTCGGCGTACTCGTCGGCCGCCACCAACGCCACGCACGGCGCGCTGCAACGGCCGATCTGGTACTGCAGGCACGGCCGCGAACGATTGCGGAACACGCTGTCCTCGCAGCTGCGCAGCTTGAACAGCTTGTGCATCAGGTTCAGCGTCTCGCGCACCGCGGTGACGCCGGGATACGGCCCGAAATAGCGGCCGGGCACCGCGCGCGGGCCACGGTGCAGGGTGATCCGCGGCCACTCCTCGCGGGTCAGCAGCACGTAGGGATAGCTCTTGTCGTCGCGCAGCGACACGTTGTAGCGCGGCGACAGCGACTTGATCAGCTGGTTTTCCAGCAGCAGCGCCTCGCCCTCGCTGCGGGTGACGGTGACGTCCATGCGCGCCACCTGCGCCAGCATGGCCATGGTCCGCGCATTCTTCGGCGAGCCGCTGAAATAGCTGGACACGCGCTTGCGCAGCGCGCCGGCCTTTCCGACGTAGAGCAAGGTGTCGTCGGCGGCGTACATGCGGTAGACGCCGGGCGCGGTACTGAGGTTGGCGGCAAAGGCCTTGCCGTCGAACGCGGGCAATGCGGGGGTGCTCATTCGCCGATCGCGACGTCGTGCAGTTCGCCACTGGCGATGTCGTAGCGCAGCACCGCATGCGCATCGGTCTCGGCGATCCACACCGTGCCGGCGCTCACCGCCAACCCGCCCGGGCCATGCAGGCGCCGCGGCAAGGCCGCGGTGGACAGTTCGCCGCCGCCCAGACGCAGGCTGCGCAGACTGCCGTTGCCGCTGTCGGCGATCCACAGCAGCGGCGCGTCCGGGCTCAGCGCGATCGCCTGCGGGAACTGCAGGCGGGCGCGGCTGCGCGGCCCGTCCTCATTGCCGAAATCCCACGGCCCCTGGCCGCCGAGCAGGGTCTGCACCAGGTCGCCGCGCAACTGCATCGAGCGCACCGCCGAGCCCAGCGCATCGCACACGTACAGCACCTGCTGCACCGCGGCCAGGCTGCACGGCTGCGCGAACGCGGCCAGGTGGCCGCTGCCGTCGCGCAGCTCCAGCGCGCCTGCACCGGCGCGCCAGCGCAGGCTGCGGCTGCCCAGGTCGTAGCTCCAGATGCGGTTATCGCCGGCCATCGCCAGGTGCACCTGGTTGTCGGCGATCACCACGTCCTGCGGATGGTTCAGCGGCGCCAGCAGCGGTTGCTCCACCGGGCCTTCGACCGGCTCGCCGGCGCGGCCGTTGCCGCACAGCGTGTCGACCTGGCCGGTGAGCAGGTTGATCCGGCGCAGCGCATGGTTGCCGGTGTCGGCCACGTACAGCACGCCGCGCTCCAGCGCCAGCCCGCGCGGGCGGTGGAACGCCGCCTCGCCGATCGCGCCGTCGATGAAATCCGCGGTGCCGATGCCGAACTGGCGCAGCACGCGGCCGCTGGTGCTGCATTCGAGGATGCGGTGATGGCCGCTGTCGGCGACGTACAGGCGATCCTCGGCCACCGCCAGGCCGGTCGGGAAGCGCAGCGGCAGGCGCGGCTCCGGCTGGGTCTCGCGGGCGTCGCGCAGGTCCTCGTCCAGCGGCAGCGGCTGCCCGGCGCAGAGCGCGTGCAGCGCCTTGTCCAGTTCCGCGCCGCCGATCCCGACCAGGCGCTCGCGCTCCACGCCGCCGGCGTCGATCAGCACCAGGGTCGGCCAGGCCTGGATGTCGAAGCGCTGCCAGGCGGCCCAATCGGCATCGAGCAGGATCGGCGCGGACACGCCCTGGCTGCGCAGCAGCTTCAGCGCCCGCTGCGGCTCGCGCTCGCTGTCGAAGCGCGGCACCTGCACCACGATCACCTGCAGCCGTCCGGGATTGCGAGCCTGCCACTGGCCGAGTTCGGCCAGACGCTGCGCGCACCACACCGAGGCGGCATTGACGAAGGCCAGCACCAGCGCCCGCCCCTGCAGATCGCGCAGGCGGATCGGCTCGGCGTTGAGCCAGGCGCCGGACGCGGGGAGTTCCAGGGCGGCGATGGAATTCATCGGCCGATTATGCCGGAGCCGAGGTCGGCGGACAGTCGCGCCACGCTGCCGGCGGCGGCTTCGTCTACCAGTTGCCAGACCTGCTCGAACTGGGCGCTGCCGCCGGTGTACGGATCCGGGATCTCACGGTGGCCGTGCACCCCGGCCCACGGCAGCCACAGCGCCACGCGCTCGTGCGCCGCCGCCGGGGCGCGCTGGCGCACGTCGCGCAGGTTGGCCGCGTCGGCGCACAGGATCCAGTCGAACTCGGCAAAGTCGCGGTCGCGCAGTTGCCGGGCGCGCAGGCCGGCGATGTCCACGTCATGGGCGGCGGCGCAGGCGACCGCGCGCCGGTCCGGCGGCTCGCCGCGGTGCCAGTCGCCGGTGCCGGCCGAGTCGACCTCCACCACACTCGCCAGCGGCGAGCGCTGCAGGTGGTGGCGCAGCGCGCCCTCGGCCATCGGCGAACGGCAGATGTTGCCCAGGCACACCAGCAGCAGCTTCATGCCTGCCCCTGCAGGTAGGCCTCGGCGCGCGCCAGGTCCTCGGGCGTGTCCACGCCCGGCGGGAACGGCGCCGGCGACAACGCCACCGCGATGCGGAACCCGGCTTCCAGCACCCGCAACTGCTCCAGCGACTCGATCCGCTCCAGCGTGCCCGGCGGCATCGCCGCGAACCGGCGCAGGAAGCCGGCGCGATAGGCGTAGATGCCGATATGCCGCAGCCACGGGCCGGGCAGCGGCAACTGCGTCTGCGAGGCGAAGGCGTCGCGGTGCCAGGGGATCGGCGCGCGGCTGAAGTACAGCGCATCGCCGGCGGCGCTGCGCACCAGCTTGACCACGTTGGGATCGAACAGGTGCTCGGCCGCGTCCACCGGCGTGCCCAGGGTCGCCATCTCGGCGCCGCTGTCGGCCAGGGTCCGGGCCACCGCGACGATGCCGGCGACCGGTGCGAACGGCTCGTCGCCCTGCAGATTGACCACCAGGGTCGCATCGTCCCAGCCGGCGATGTCGGCGCACTCGGCCAGGCGGTCGGTGCCGGAGGCGTGGTCGGCAGAGGTATTGGCCACATGCACGCCGTCCAGGTCGGCCACGGCGGCGGCGATGCGGGCATCGTCGGCGGCTACCCACACCTGCGTGGCACCGGCGGCGAGCGCACGCCGCGCCACGTGGCGGACCAGCGGCTCGCCGCCGAGCGCACGCAAAGGCTTGCCCGGCAGCCGCGAGGCGGCGTAGCGGGCCGGGATGGCGACGACGAACGGCGGCACGGCGGCGCTCATGCGCGGGTGGCGCCGGCAGCGGCGCGCGTGCGCCGGGGATATCGCGAGAAGACCGTCATCGAAAGCTCTCCGCATGGTTGGCCGAAACGGCCTGGTGGGCGCCGGGCAGCGGCCCGGTGGCCGCCGCACGCCGCAACGGCACTGAGGGTCATTGTATCGACCGCGCCGGGATCGCCGGTGTGCAGGTGGTGGCGCCGGCCGGCGACCGCACGCGCGCCTTGCCCCGCGGCGCGGAAAGCGTCGGCGTGCTGCGGCTTGCGCTCACGTCGCGCGCGCCGCACGCGCGCCGTGTTGGCGCCCATCTGTGGCGAGGAAGCGCGAGGAGGTGGTTCGCCCCTCACCCCGTAGCGATGACACGGCGTCGTGCGCGCAGCACCAGTGCCCTGGGGGCTGAAGATGGCGGACGCACCGCTGGGGCCGCAGCTTGGATGCGACCAATGGCCAGGCTACGCCACGCGCGCCGATGGCGCTCCTGCAGGCCAACCGCGGCGCGGCATACTCGGGAATTGGTGACCCGCCTAGTCGCCGGTCCCGCCCGCGCGGCCGCGCAGCTTGTCCAGCCGGTCCAGCAGGCCGATCCAGAACGCCGCCGGCAGCTCGGCGACCAGCGGCACGCTGAAGCACCAGTCGTTGACGAAGGCGGCGCACTTGACCGCGTCCTTCTCGGTCATCAGCACCGGCAGTTCGCTGCCGAAGGCCAGGTCCGCGGCGCGGTACTGGTGGTGGTCGGGAAAGGCATGCGGGACCACGCCGATGCCCTGCGCGCGCAGCATGTCGAAGAAGCGCTGCGGATGGGCGATGCCGGCGACGGCATGCACGCGCTGGCCGGCGAAGCTGCGCAATGGCCGCGCACGGCCGCCGCGCAACGGTTGCGCGCTGTCGATGCGCAGGCGCATCGCCCATTCGCCGAAGCCGACTTCGAGCGCGCCGCTGTCGCTGGCCTGGCCCAGATTGATGACCCGGAAATCGCATTCGTTGCCGCGCGCCACCGGCTCGCGCAGCGGCCCGGCCGGCAGCAGGCGGCCGTTGCCGTAGCGGCGCTGGCCGTCCACCACCTCGATCTCGATGTCGCGCTGCAGCCGGTAATGCTGCAGGCCATCGTCGCAGACCACGATGTCGCAGCCGGCCTGCAGCAGCGCGCGCGCCGCGGCCACGCGGTCGCGGTCCACCCGCACCGGCACGCCGGTCTTGCGCGCGATCAGCACCGGCTCGTCGCCGCCCTGCTCGGCCGAGGTGCCCGGCTCGATCCAGCGCGGCTCCTGCGGCTGGCTGCGACCGTAACCGCGGCTGGCTACACCCGGGCTCCAGCCGGCGTCGCGCAGGCGCTGCACCAGGGCGATGGTCAGCGGCGTCTTGCCGGTGCCGCCGGCGGTCAGATTGCCCACCACCACCACCGGCGCGGCGATGCTGTGGCGCTTGCGCCAGCCGCGCCGGTACAGCGCGCGGCGCAGCGCGATCGCCGCCGCGTACAGCGGGGTCAGCACGCGCGCGTGCAGCGGCGGCGAACCCGTGCCGTACCAATAGGCGGGGGTGTGCGGCCCGCGCTCGCTCATCCGAACTGCCTTTCGCGGAACTGCATGCTGTGCAGGTGCGCATACACCCCGCCAAGCGCCAGCAGCTCGTGGTGGGTGCCGCGCTCGACGATGCGGCCGTGGTCCATCACCAGCACCTGGTCGGCGTGTTCGATGGTCGACAGGCGGTGGGCGATGACCAGCGTGGTGCGGTCGGGCATCAGCCGGTGCAAGGCGTCCTGCACCAGCCGCTCGGATTCGTTGTCCAGCGCCGCGGTGGCTTCGTCGAGGATCAGGATCGGCGCGTCCTTGAGCATGGCGCGGGCGATCGCCAGGCGCTGGCGCTGACCGCCGGACAGGCGTCCGCCCTTGGCCCCGACCTGCGCCTGCAGGCCGTCCGGCAGGTGCTCGACGAACTCCATCGCGTTGGCATCGGCGATCGCCTGCTGCAATTGCGCAGGGCCGGCCTCGCGCATCTCGCCGTAGGCGACGTTCTCGGCGATGCTGCCATCGAACAGCATCACCTGCTGGCCGACCAGGGCGATCTGCCGGCGCAGATCCTCCAGGCGGTACTCCTGCAGCGGGTGGCCATCGAGCAGGATCTGCCCGGATTGCGGGTCGTAGAAGCGCGGGATCAGCTTGACCAGGCTCGACTTGCCGCTGCCGGAGCGGCCGACGATGGCGGTGACGGTGCCGGGTTCGGCGACGAAGCTGACCTCGGCCAGCGCCGGCCGCGCCTGCCCCGGATAGGCGGCGGTGACCTCGCGGAACTCGATCCGCCCCTGCGCGCGCTCGATGCGGCGGGTGCCGCTGTCCTGTTCCTCGGGCGCATCCAGCACCACGAACAGCCGCTGCGCCGAGGCGACGCCCCGCTGCAGCATGTTCTGCACATTGGTGAGGTTCTTCAGCGCCGGGATGATCGCCATCATCGCGGTCATCAGCGAGACGAACTCGCCGGCGGTCAGGCGCCCGGCCAGCGCCTCGTGGCCGGCGATCAGCAGCAGCGCGGCCAGGCCGATCGCGCCCAGCAACTGCACCGCGGCCGAGGAGATGCCGCGGGTGGACTCGACCTTCATCGCCAGGTGCAGGTTGGTGTCGGCCAGGTGCTGGTAGCGCTCCATCTCGCTGGCGCGCGCGCCGTAGACCTTGACCTCCTGGTTGCCGGACAGGGCCTGCTCGGCGGACTGCATCAGCTCGGCGTTGCTCTCCTGGATGCGGTGGCTGACCCGCCGGTAGCGCTTGGCCACGCGGTCCATCACCCACGCCAGCGGCGGCGCCACCAGCAGGATGGTCACGGTCACCGTCCAGCTGTACCACAGCATCACCGCCAGCGCGCCGACGATCTGCAGGGTCTGCTGCACCATCACCTTCATCGCGTCGACCGCGGCCTGCGCCACCTGCTCGCTGTCCGACCCCAGCCGCACCAGCATCGACGCCACCGGCTCGGCATCGAAGCGGCTGCCCGGCAGGCGCAGGTACTTGTCCAGCACGTTGACCCGGAAATCGCGGGAAATGCTCCGCGCCGCGCGCCCCATCGACATGTCGGTGACGTAGCCGGCGATACCGCGCAGCACGAACAGGCCGACGATCTGCAACGGCAGCCACATCGCCACCTCGCGGTTGCGGGCGATGAAGGTCTCGTCGGTGATCGGCTTCATCAGCGCCAGGAAGCCGGAGCCGGCCAGCGCTTCCAGCAGCGCGCCGACGGCAGCGATCAGCAACAGGCCGCGGTAGCCGCCGGCATAGGACAACAGGCGGCGATAGGTCCGCCAGGGGGAATCCTGGACGGGCACGTCGGTGGGTACATTCACTTGGAGCTTCCGTCCCTGTTGACTTCGGGGGCAGTGGCGATGGCGATGCGGCGGAACCCGAGCTGGCCCAGCGCGTCCTGCGCGGTGACCACCGCCTGGTACGGCGTGCGCGCGTCGGCGCGCAGCAGCACCGGCTGCTCGCGGTCGTCGCCGGCGACCTGGGCGATGCTGCGCTTGACCGACTCCACGTCGGTGCGCAGCACTTCCTGGTCGTTGATGAAGTAATGCCCGTCGGCGTTGATCAGCACGCTCAGCGCGCGCGCTGGCGGCGGCGCGTTGCGGTCGCTGGCGTTGGGCAACTGCAGTTGCAGCGTCGAACGCGCATCGAAGGTGGTGGTCACGACGAAGAAGATGATCAGCACCAGGATGACGTCGATCAACGGCACCAGGTCGATGTGCGGCTCGTCCTGGCCACGGTCGTCGCGGATCCGCACCGGCTCAGCCCTTGGCCGACGCGGCGTTCGACGCGGCGCCGCGTGCCGCCGGCGCCACGGCACGGCCGTGGCCATCCAGCGCATCGGTCAGCGCGGTGGCTTCCTGCTCCATCTCGATCACGTAGCCGGCGATGCGGCCCTTGAAATGGCGATGGAAGATCAGCGCCGGCACCGCGATGATCATGCCTGTGGCGGTGCACACCAGCGCCTTGCCGATGCCGCCGGCGAGCTGGTTCACGTCGCCCAGGCCATGGTCGAGGATGCCGAGGAACATCTGGATCATGCCGACCACGGTGCCGAGCAGGCCGAGCAGCGGCCCGGCCGAGGCGATGGTGCCCAACGCGTTCAGGTAACGCTCCATGCGGTGCACGACGTGCCGGCCGGTGTCCTCGATGCGCTCGCGCACGATCTCGCGCGGACGGTTGCGCACATCCAGGCCGGCCGCGAGCAGCGCGCCCAGCGGCGAATTGCGCCGCAGCGATTCGATGTGGGTGGGGTCGAGCTTGCCGCGCGTGGCCCAGTTGCGCACTTCCTGGCCCAGTCCCGGCGGCAACACCTCGCTACGGCGCAGGCTCCAGAACCGCTCCAGGACGATCGCCAGCGCGACCACGCCCAACAGCAGCAATGGCACCATCGGCCAGCCACCGGCCTTGACCAGTTCCCACACGTCGCAACCCTCCGGCACGCTCGGCCGTTTGTTCACTGGCCGATAGGATAGCAGCCGCCCGCGCCCGCTCCGCCGCGTCCCACAGCCGCGCCCGCCAGGGCCGCCGCTCGCGCAGTTGCAGGCCGGCGCGCCCCAGCCACACGCGCAGCGCACCGCCCTGCGGCGTGCCGGCGACCTCGGCGCCGGCGGCCTGCCAGCGCGCCACCACGCCCGGATGCGGATGACCGAAGCGGTTGCCGTAGGCCGCCGACACCAGCACCAGCCGCGCACCGGTGGCGGCGACGAAGGCCGGCTGCGAGGAATGCGCGCTGCCATGGTGCGGCGCCACCACGACGTCGGCGCGCAGCGCCTGCGGCGCCTCGCGCAGCAGCGTGCGCTCGACCACGTCGCCGATATCGCCGGCCAGCAACAGCGCGCCATGCACGGTTTCCACGCGCAGCACGCAGCTGGATTCGTTGCGCAGATACGGAAAGTGCGGCGCCGGATGCAGGAACCGGAACCGCACGCCATCCCATTCCCAGGCATCGCCGGCCACGCAGGCCCGGTCCACCGGCAACGGCGCACCAGCCGGGGCCTGGACCAGGCCGATCGGCAGCGCCGCGCGCACCGCGGCCAGGCCGCCGGCGTGGTCGTTGTCGCCATGACTGATCACCGCGCGATCCAGCCGCGCCACGCCAAGCGCATGCAGCGCCGGGACCACCACCCGTTCGCCAGCGTCGTAGCCGTCCTCGACCGCCGGCCCGGTGTCGTACAGCAGTTGATGGTGGGCGGTGCGGACCAGCAACGACAGGCCCTGCCCCACGTCGAACATCACCAGATCGACCTCGCCTGGTCGCGGTCGCTCCAGCGGCGGGTGCAGCAACGGCAACCACAGCAGCGCCGCCAGCGGCTTGCCCGGCACCGCGCGCGGCAACAGCAGCCAGAACGCGCCGAGCAGGGCCAGCGGTAGCGCCCAGTCGCGCGCCTCCGGCAACCAGCGCAGGGCGAAGCGGCTCTCGCCCAGGGCGACGAACAACGGCCAGGTCAGGTCGAAGCAGGCCGCGGCCAGGCGCCACAGCCAGGCGCCGGCACCGGCACCGGCACCGGCATGCAACGCCTCCAACGCGGTGCCGAGCAAGGCCAGCGGGACCACCACCAGGCTCCACCACGGGATCGCCAGCAGGTTGGCCAGCGGCCCGACCACGGAGGCCTGCCCGAAGAGCATCGTGCTCACCGGCAGCAGGCCGACCGTGGCCACGCCCTGCGCGGTCAGGAAACTGCGTAGCGTCTCGCGCCAGCCGCGCCCGGCGTCGGGCATGCACCAGGCCAGCCAGGCGACGCCGAGGAAGCTCAGCCAGAAGCCGGCCGAGAGCACCGCCAGCGGGTCGCAGAGCAGCATGGCGATCGCCGCCAGCGCCAATGCGTCGACCACCCGCACCGGCCGCCGCCACAGCCGTGCCGCCACCACCACCGCGATCATCAGGGCGGTGCGCACGGTCGGCAGGGCCATGCCCGACACCAGGGTGTAGCCGCCGGCGCCGAGCAGCGCCAGCGCGGCAGCCGCCTGGCGCCGCGGCCAGTAGCGGCCCAGTTGCGGCCACAGCCGCCACAGTCCGCCACCGAGCAAGGCGAAGGCGCCTGCGACCAGGCCGACATGGAAGCCGGAAATGGCGATGAGATGGGTCAGGCCGGCGGCACGCAGGATGCGCCAGTCGCGATCGTCCAGGCGCCGCGTGTCGCCCAGCGCCAGTGCCTGCACGTAGCGCGCCGAGGCCTGCGGCACGGCCGCGGCGATGCGTGCGGACATGTCGGCGCGCCAGGCGTCGATGCCCTGCCCCGGCGTCAATTGCGCTGCCGCCTGCGGCGCCACCACATAGCCGCTGGCGCTGATCCGCTGCGCCAGCGCATAGGCCTCGGCATCGAAGCCGCCCGGATTGCTCAAGCCGCGCGGCGCGCGCAGGCGCACCTGCAACTGCCAGCGCGCGCCGGCGCTCAGGGCGCTACGCGGCCCGGCCTGGTGCGTGCCGAAGTCGTCGTACCACGCCAATTGCAGCAGGCGCCCGCGCAACGGCGCCGGCTGCGCCGCGTCGCTGTCCACCCGGAACAGGAAGCGGGTGCGGCGGGTCTCCGCCTGCGGCAGTTCCACCACCTGGCCGCGGACGTCGACCACGCGTTTTTCCCAGTCGGCCGGCAACTGCCGCGCCAGCACCATGCCGGCGATCAGCGCCAGCCAGCCGGCGCCGATCGCGAAGGCGCCCAGCCAGCGCCAGCGCGGCGCCGCCACGTACAGCGACGCCCCGGCGAGCAGGATCGCCACGGCCAGCGGCCAGGGCAGCAGGCGCGGCAGCCACAGCGCGGCCAGCACGCCGGCGGCGAGGCTGGCCGCGACCGCAGCGCCGAACGGCGCCGGTGCCGGCCAGCGGGCAGCGCGAGCCGCGGCGGGGCCCTGGCGAGGCACCGCGTCTGCCGACGGTTGCATGTGCTTGCCCTCCTTGGCATCGATGGATCGGAAGCAGCGAGACGAAGCGGCGCGACATGCGCATCGCGCGACACCGTCTTTATCGCGATGCCAGCGTCGCATCCAGCCTGGACGCGAGCCATCGGTCCATGCCGCGGCACCGCGTCAGAATTCGCCTAACGCGCGAGCGCGCGCCGCGTCACAGTCCCGACGCAGTTCTCCGCAGCTTCATCGCCCCGCGCCTAAGGTGCGATACCCCACGTCGTAAGGAGTTCGCGCATGCGCAAGGGCATCGCATTGATCGTCGGAGTCACTGGCATCTCCGGCTACAACCTCGCCAACGTGCTGGTCGCCGAGGGCTGGACCGTCTATGGGCTGGCACGCCGTCCGGTGCCGCAGGAAGGCGTGATTCCGGTGGCGGTCGATCTGCTCGACCGCGACGCCACCATCGCGGCGCTGCGCGGGCTGCCGATCACCCACGTGTTCTTCTGCACCTGGACGCGGCGCGACACCGAGAAGGAGAACGTCGCCGCCAACGGCGCGATGTTGCGGCACCTGTGCGAGGGCCTGGACGGCGCGACGCTGCAGCACATGGCGCTGGTCACCGGCACCAAGCATTACCTGGGCTCGTTCGAGCACTACGGCAGCGGCAAGGCGGAGACGCCGTTCCGCGAGAGCGAACCGCGGCAGCCGGGCGAGAATTTCTACTACACGCTGGAAGACCTGCTGTTCGACGCCGCCGCGCGCCATGGCTTCGGCTGGAGCGTGCACCGCTCGCACACCATGATCGGCCAGGCCAACGGCAGCAATGCGATGAACATGGGCGTGACCCTGGCGGTGTACGCGACGCTGTGCAAGCACACCGGGCAGCCGTTCGTGTTCCCCGGTTCGCGCGCGCAGTGGGACAGCCTCACCGACCTCACCGACGCCGGCCTGCTCGGCCGCCAACTGGCCTGGGCCGCGACCAATCCGGCCGCACGCAACCAGGCCTTCAACACGGTCAACGGCGACGTGTTCCGCTGGCGCTGGATGTGGGGCGAGATCGCCGCGTTCTTCGGCCTGGACCCTGCCCCTTATCCGGAGGCGCCGATGCCGCTGCAGCCGCGCCTGCAGGACACTGCGCCTGCGCTGTGGCGCGAGATCGCCGAGCAGCATGGGCTGGTGCAGGCGGATGTGAACCAACTGGCGTCGTGGTGGCATACCGATGCCGATCTGGGCCGCGAGATCGAGTGCGTCAACGACATGACCAAGAGCCGCGATCTCGGCTTCCTCGGCTACTACGACAGCCGCGCCTCGTTCCTGGAGCTGTTCACGCGGCTGCGCGCGCAGCGGGTGATTCCCTGAGGGACGAGGCTTGGTCAGGCGCTGTCGGCAACCGGGGCCGACGACATGGTCGGCTGCGTTCGTCGCAATGAAGTCGCTCCCGCATGCGGTTGCACTTGCAGGAGCGGCTAAGCCGCGACAGGGGCTATCGGTAACGTTCGTGTCGCGGCTGACGCCGCTCCTACCGCACGACGATGCGCCGGCGTACCTGTGAGAAGGATCTCCCTGTGGGAGGGACTTCAGTCCCGACGCGGCCTGCGTCAGCCGCAGGACAGCGCTGTCGTCGGGATCGAAGGACGGCCACGGGAAGCATGGCTGCCACGCCAGCCCCCCCCTGAAAGAGGCTTGAGCCCCTCGCGATCGTCAGGCCGCGATCATGCTCGACCACCCGCGGTTCGGGGCCGCCGTGCGGCAGCCTCCCCATTCAAACGTCCGCAGGCGCCAATTCGCGCAGCTTTCCCTGGTGCAGTTCCAGCACCCGGTCCAGCTTGCGCGCGAGGCTGCGGTCGTGGGTGACCAGGACCAGGCTGGTGCGCTGCGCGCGGTTGAGTTCGAGCATCAGCGCGAACACGTTGGCCGCGGTCTTGTCGTCGAGGTTGCCGGTCGGCTCGTCGCCGAGTACGCAGGCCGGACGGTTGACCAGCGCACGCGCCACCGCGGCACGCTGGCGCTCGCCGCCGGACAATTCGCCCGGCTTGTGCTCTAGGCGATGGCCCAGGCCCACCGATTCCAGCAGCGCGCGGGCGCGGGCATCGGCGTCCTGGATCGGCGCGCCGCCCAGCAGCACCGGCATCATCACGTTCTCCAGCGCGGTGAACTCGGGCAGCAGGTGATGGAACTGGTAGACGAAGCCCAGCGAACGGTTGCGCAACTGCCCGCGCGCCGCGTCGGTCAGCGCCGACATGCGCTGGCCGGCCACGTAGACCTCGCCGGAGGTCGGCACGTCGAGGCCGCCGAGCAGGTGCAGCAGGGTGCTCTTGCCGGCACCGGAGGCGCCGACGATGGCCACGGTCTCGCCCGCCGCCACGCTCAGCTCCAGGCCGTCGAACACCGGCGTGCGCATCTTGCCTTCGGCGTAGGTCTTGGCCAGGCCTTCGGCGCGGATCGCCGCGTCCGCTTGTCGCTTCTGCATTCCCGATTCCCGATTCCCCATTCCCGATTCCCGGTTCTCATTCATAGCGCAGCGCCTCCGCCGGCTGCGTGCGCGCCGCGCGCCAGGCCGGGTACAGCGTGGCCAGGAAGCTCATCAGCAAGGCGACGATGGTGATCACCATGACGTCGTGCGGCTGCATGTCGGTGGGCAGGCCGGTGATGTAGTAGACGTCCTCCGGCAGCAGCTTGATGTTGAACACCGCCTCGATGCCGGCCAGGATCCGCTCCAGGTTGAGCGTCAGCACGATGCCGCCGATCACGCCGGCGACGGTGCCGATCACGCCGATCAGCGTGCCCTGCACCATGAACACCTGCATCACCCCGCCCGGGCTCAGTCCCAGCGTGCGCAGGATCGCGATGTCGGCCTGCTTGTCGGTCACCAGCATCACCTGCGAGGACACCAGGTTGAACGCACCCATCGCGATGATCAGCGACAGCAGGATGCCCATCACCGTCTTTTCCATCTTCAGCGACTGGTAGAGGTTGGCGTTCTCACGGGTCCAGTCGCTGACCATGTACGGGCCGTGCAGGTTCAGCGCCAGGTCGCGCGCCACGTTCCAGGCCTGGTCCATGTCGTACAGCTTCAGGCGCACGCCGGTGACGCCGTCGCCCATGCGCAGCACCCGCTGCAGGTCGGGCATGCTGGTCACCGCCAGGCCGCGGTCGATCTCGTTGTAGCCGGCCTCGAAGATGCCGCTGACGGTGAAGCGCTTGTAGCGCGGCACCATGCCCATCGGGCTGGCCTGCGGCTCGCCGAGCATCACCACCACCTTGTCGCCGACGCCCACGCCCAGCCACAGCGCCAGTTCCTGGCCGAGCAGGATGTTGTACGACCCCGGGGTCAGGCTGTCGACCGAGCCCTGCTTCATCTTCTGCGCCAGCACCGAGACCTTGGCCTCTTCCTTGGGCAGGATGCCGCGGACGATCGCCGGCTGGTTGCGCTGGCCGGTGAGCAGGGCCTCTTCCTCGACGTAGGGCGCGGCGCCGGCGACGCGCTTGTCGCGCATGGCCACGTCCACCGCGTGCTGCCAGTCCTCCATCGGCGCGCCCTGCGCGCTGACCGTGGCGTGCGCGGCCATCTGCAGCAGGCGGTCGCGAATCTCCTTCTGGAACCCGCTCATCACCGCCAAGGTGGTGATCAGCACGGTCACGCCCAGGGCGATGCCGAGGATCGAGGCCATGGAGATGAAGGAGATGAAATTGTTGCGGCGCTTGGCGCGCAGATAGCGCAGGCCGATGGCCACGGGTAAGGGTTTGAACATGCGCAGCCACCATCCAGGGAGCGCTATGGTGCCATTTGCGGCGGCGCAGACGAAGCGGCATGGGCGGCAGCGGCCAGACGCAGTTCACGTCGTGCCGCCGGTGGCAGCGTGTCCGGCCACCACGCCAGGCGCTGGGTGCGCCCCTGCGCATCGCGCCAGCGCACGAACGCCAGCGGTCCGCGCCAGTCGACCTGCAGCGCGCTCACCGCCACGCCATCGATGCTGGGCGTACCGGCACCGGCGGGAACCAACAGCATGCGCGGCGCCCGCCCGGCCTCACGGCGCAGCAGCCACGCCGCGTACAGCAGCGCCAGCGCGGCCGCCGGCCAGGCCAGGTGCGGCGGCAGGTCGGAGCCGAGCAGCGACAGCGGCGCCAGCGCGCCGAGCAGGGTCAGCGCGGCCAGCAGCCAGCGCGACGGGCGCCAGTCAAGCCGGCATGGCGCGGATGGAAGCGATGAGATCGGCGGCGCGCGCATCGGGACAGGCCTCGTAGCCCATGAACCATCGCCACAACTTATCGTCCTCGCAATCGAGCAGGTATAGGAAAACCCCGCGCTCGTCCTCGGAAGCTTCCCCCCAGCGCCGGTCCAGGTAGCGGCCGAACAACTGGTCCAGTTCGCGCATGCCGCGCCGGCAGCGCCAGCGCAGCTTCTTCAGTTCGGTGCTCTCGTCCATCGCATGCGCCCTTGCCTGGGGGCGGCGCCGCACGGCAGCCGCCGAAAACGAACGCGGCACCGAACCCGAAAGCCGGTGCCGCGCGGTCGGCGGGCAGGCCCGCCGCTTGGAACGTGCGCCGTTGCGATCAGGCGCGGCGCGCCATCATCAGCTTCTTGATCTCGGCGATCGCCAGCGCCGGGTTCAGCCCCTTCGGGCAGGTCCGCGCGCAGTTCATGATGGTGTGGCAGCGGTACAGCTTGAACGGATCTTCCAGATCGTCCAGGCGCGCACCGGTGTCCTCGTCGCGCGAGTCGATGATCCAGCGGTAGGCCTGCAGCAGGATCGCCGGGCCCAGGTAACGCTCGCCGTTCCACCAGTAGCTCGGGCAGCTGGTCGAGCAGCACGCGCACAGGATGCACTCGTACAGGCCGTCGAGCTTCTTGCGGTCCTCCGGCGACTGCAGCCGCTCGCGGTCCGGCGGCGGCGGGGTCTGGGTGCGGATCCACGGCTTGATCGAGGCGTACTGCGCGTAGAAGTGGGTCAGGTCGGGCACCAGATCCTTGACCACGCTCATGTGCGGCAGCGGGTAGATCGGCACTTCCTTCTTGCCGCAGTCGGCGATCGCCTTGGTGCAGGCCAGCGTGTTGGTGCCGTCGATGTTCATCGCGCACGAGCCGCAGATGCCCTCGCGGCACGAGCGGCGGAAGGTCAGGGTCGGGTCGATCTCGTTCTTGATCTTGATCAGCGCGTCCAGAACCATCGGGCCGCACGCGTCCAGGTCCACCTCGTAGGTGTCGGTCCGCGGGTTGCTGTCGTCGTCCGGATTCCACCGGTAGACCTTGAAGGTCCGCACGTTCTTCGCGCCCTTGGCGGGAAAGTGCTTGCCCTTGCCGATCTTGGAATTCTTGGGGAGGGTGAACTCTGCCATGGCTTTAAAATCCGGGAATGGGGATTGGGGAATGGGGAATGGGAAGCGGGAGCGAAGAGCGCATGCGCTGTTCTCGATTCCCGATTCCCTACTCCCGTTTCCCGGCTGTGGTCAGTAAACGCGCGGCTTCGGCGGCACCACGTCCACGTCCTTGCTGAGCGTGTACATGTGCACCGGGCGGTAGTCGAAGCTGCACTGGCCCTTGTCGTCGACGGTGACCAGCGTGTGCTTCTGCCAGTTGACGTCGTCGCGGTCGGGAAAATCCTCGTGGGCGTGCGCGCCGCGGCTTTCCTTGCGCTGTTCGGCCGAGTTGATCGTCGCCACCGCGTTGAGCAGCAGGTTGTTCAGCTCGTAGGTCTCGATCAGGTCGGAATTCCACACCAGCGAGCGGTCGGACACCTTGACGTCCTCGAAGCTGGCGAAGATGTCGGCCATCTTGTCCACGCCTTCCTTCAGCGTCTTGCTGGTGCGGAACACCGCCGCGTCGGACTGCATGGTGCGCTGCATCTTGTCGCGGATCACCGAGGTCGGGGTGCTGCCGTTGGCGTTGCGCAGCTTGTCCAGCAGGCCCAGCGCCTTGTCGCAGGCGTCGCCCGGCAGGCCCTTGTGCGGGGCGCCGGTCTTGATCGTCTCGGCGCAGCGGTTGGCCACCGCGCGGCCGAACACCACCAGGTCGAGCAGCGAGTTGGAGCCCAGGCGGTTGGCGCCGTGCACCGACACGCAGGCGGCCTCGCCGATGGCGTACAGGCCCGGCACCACCGCATCAGGGTTGTCGCCGTCCTTGCGCACCACTTCGCCGTGGTAGTTGGTCGGGATGCCGCCCATGTTGTAGTGCACGGTCGGGATCACCGGGATCGGCTGCTTGTGCACGTCGACACCGGCGAAGATGCGCGCGCTCTCGGCGATGCCCGGCAGCTTGTCGTCGATCACGCCCGGGCCGAGGTGGGTCAGGTCGAGCAGGATGTGGTCCTTGTGCTCGCCGACGCCGCGGCCTTCGCGGATCTCGATGGTCATCGAACGCGACACCACGTCGCGCGAGGCCAGATCCTTGTAGTGCGGTGCGTAGCGCTCCATGAAGCGCTCGCCGCTGCTGTTGCGCAGGATGCCGCCTTCGCCGCGCACGCCTTCGGTGATCAGGCAGCCGGCGCCGTAGATGCCGGTCGGGTGGAACTGCACGAACTCCATGTCCTGCATCGGCAGGCCGGCGCGCATCACCAGGCCGCCGCCATCGCCGGTGCAGGTGTGCGCGGAGGTGGCGCTGAAGTAGGCGCGGCCGTAGCCGCCGGTGGCCAGCACCACGCCGTGGGCGCGGAACAGGTGCAGCGAGCCTTCGGCCATGTCCAGGGCGAGCACGCCGCGGCAGGCGCCTTCCTCGTCGAAGATCAGGTCGAGCGCGAAGTACTCGATCATGAAGCGCGCGTTGTGCGCCAGCGACTGCTGGTACAGCGTGTGCAGCATGGCGTGGCCGGTACGGTCGGCGGCGGCGCAGGTGCGCTGCGCGGACGGGCCTTCGCCGTACTTAGTGGTCATGCCGCCGAACGGACGCTGGTAGATCTTGCCGTCCTCGGTGCGGCTGAACGGCACGCCGTAGTGCTCCAGCTCGATGATCGCGGGGATCGCCTCGCGGCACATGTACTCGATGGCGTCCTGGTCGCCCAGCCAGTCCGAGCCCTTGATGGTGTCGTAGAAGTGGTAGCGCCAGTCGTCCTCGCCCATGTTGCCGAGCGCGGCGGAGATGCCGCCCTGCGCGGCCACGGTGTGCGAACGGGTCGGGAAGACCTTGGTCAGGCAGACGGTCTGCAGGCCCTTCTGGGCCAGGCCGAAGGTGGCGCGCAGGCCGGCGCCGCCGGCGCCGACCACGACCATGTCGTACTTGTGTTCGGTGATCTTGTAAGCGGACATCGAAATGTGGTTCCTAGAGGGGGCGCCGATGGATCAGGCGATGCCCAGCGCGATGCGCGCCACGGCGAAGATGCTGACGATGGCGCCGAGCACGGCGACGAAGCGCACGATGGTCTGCGCGGCCAGGGCCAGCAGCGAGGTGTGCACGTAGTCTTCCAGCACCACCTGCATGCCGAGCTGGGCGTGCCAGAACGCGGCGATCAGGAAGCCGACCAGCAGGATCGCGTTCCACGGCTTGGCCACGGCCTCGGTGGCGGCGACGTAGTCCGAACCGAGCAGGCTCAGCACGAAGATCAGGAACCAGATCGACAGCGGCACCAGCGCGGTGGCGGTCAGGCGCTGCAGCACGAAGTGCTCGGTGCCGGTCTTGGCCGCGCCCAGGCCGCGGACGTTCTTCAACGGGGTGCGATAGCGGCTCATGCGGTGGCTCCCAGCAGCACGTAGGCCCACACCGCGGCGGTCAGCACGAAGCTGAGCACGACCGACAGCCAGCCGATGGTGACGAAGGCGCGGACGGCGTAGCCCTGGCCGAAATCCTGCAGGATGTGGCGCAGGCCGCCGAACAGGTGGAAGGCGAAGCACCAGGTCCAGCCGAACAGGAACACCTGGCCGTACCAGGCGCCGGCGATGTCGCGGAAGCAGTTCCAGGAGGCGGGGCCGAGCATCAGCGCCAACAGGCCGGCGGCGATGATCAGGGCACCGATCGACAGCACGATGCCGGTGGCTCGATTCAGGATCGAGGTCACCATCTGGATCTGCCAGCGATAGACCTGCAGATGCGGGGAAAGAGGACGTTCGCGCGTAGCCATTCGCTGGGCTCGTTGTCTCGGCTGGGCGGCGTGCTTAAGGCCGCGTTGGCTCAAAGCTGCTCAAAAATCGATGCAGCGTCCGTTTTTCTCCCAGTCGCCGTAGCGCGTCGGCTCGAGGCCGCCGCGCCCGCCGATCTCCCGCGGCGCAGGCTCGGTCTGCGGAGGGGTGTCCTCGGCGGGCCGCTGCGTTTCGGGATCGGACTCGGGTGTGGGGGTTGGTTGGCCTATCATGCGGGTCTCACAACTCGTCAATTTTAGTCCTCCCCTCTCGTGCCTGACAACCTGAATCTGGAATCCGGCGGTTTTTCCGCCTTGCCACACCTGCAATACGTCGCATTGCGCGGTCCGGATGCAGCGGCCTTCGCCCATGCGCAATTCGCCAACGACGTGCAGGCGCTGGCCGTGGGCCAATGGCAGTGGAACGCCTGGCTCACCGCCAAGGGCCGGGTGATCGCGGTGTTTGCGCTGCTGCGCCAGGCCGACGACGCCTTGCTGATGCTGCTGGCCGACGGCGGCGCCGAGGAACTGGCAACGGCACTGGGCCGCTTCGTGTTCCGGCGCAAGCTGCGCGTCACGGTCGAGGACACGCTGCATGCTTTCGGTCGTTTGAGCCTACCCGAGCAGGCCCGCGGCGCGACGTCGACGCACGATGAGGCCGGCGTGATCGAACTGGACATGGGCGGCGACGGCCTGCCGCGCACCCTGCGCCTGGTGCCGACGCCGGTCGCGGATGCGCCGGCCGCCGACCCGGCACTGGCGGAGGCCTGGCGCGCGGCCGACCTGCGCCTGGGCCTGGCCCGGCTTGCGCCGAGCCAGCGCGAACAATGGACGCCGCAGCAGTTGGGCCTGGACCGGCTGCACGCCTTCAGCGTCAAGAAAGGCTGCTACCCCGGCCAGGAAATCGTCGCCCGCACCCACTTCCTGGGCAAGGCCAAGCGCGCGGTGCAGTTGCTGGAAGTGGATGCGCCGGTCGCCATCGATGCACCGGTGCAGCGCGACGGCCAGCCATTCGGCAGCGTGGTCAGCGTCGCCGGCACCCTGGCCTTGGCGGTGCTGCCGCTCGAGGAGGCGCCGCCGGCGGGACTGGACGTCGACGGCCACCCCGCACGTTGGCAGCCCCTGATCGACGGCCTGGCGCGCTGAACGCGCCGGCGCTTCGCGCTGTTGCCTTTGCTATTGCGATTCCCGATTCCCGATTCCCGACTCCCGCGCCTCCAGACGCCCCCCACTCTCGGCATCGAAGAAGTGCAGCGCGTCGCCGCGCACCGCCACCCGCAGGCGTTCGCCCAGGCCCGGCAGCGCGCGCGGCGCCACCCGCATCACCAGCGGCTGCGCGCCGTGGCTGAGATTGACGAAGATCTCGTTGCCGACCGGCTCGATCACCTCGATGGTGGCCTCGAAGCCGCCCTGCGCGTCGTCGCTGGGCTGCAGGTGCTCCGGCCGCACGCCGATCGCCAGTTCCCGGCCCAGCCATTGCGGCGCGATCTGCGCACCCGGCAGCGGCACCCGCCCGCCGTCCTGCAACTGCAGCTGCAGGCCGCCCTCTTCCACCAGCCGCCCGCGCAGCACGTTCATCGCCGGGCTGCCGAGGAAACCGGCCACGAACAGGTTGGCCGGGCGGTCGTACAGCGCCATCGGCGTGTCGATCTGCTGGATCACCCCGTCCTTGAGCACGACGATGCGCTGGCCCAGGGTCATCGCCTCGACCTGGTCGTGGGTGACGTAGATCATGGTGGTGCCGAGCTTGCGGTGCAGTTGCGCGATCTCGGTGCGCACCGAGTGGCGCAGCTTGGCGTCCAGGTTGGACAGCGGCTCGTCGAGCAGGAACACCGCCGGCTCGCGCACCAGGGCGCGGCCCAGCGCCACGCGCTGGCGCTGGCCGCCGGACATGGCGCGCGGCAGCTTGTCCAGCATCGGGGTCAGGCCCAGGGTGTCGGCGGCGGCGGCCACGCGCTGGCGGATGACCTCCTTGCTCTCGCCGCGCAGCTTGAGCCCGAACGCCAGGTTCTCGGCCACGGTCATGTGCGGATACAGCGCATAGCTCTGGAACACCATGGCGATGTCGCGGTCCTTCGGCGCCACCTCGTTGACCACGCGCTCGCCGATGCGCAGCTCGCCGCCGCTGATCTCTTCCAGGCCGGCGATCATGCGCAGCAGCGTGGACTTGCCGCAGCCCGAGGGCCCGACCAGCACCATCAGTTCGCCGTCGGCCACTTCGAAGCTGGCCCCGTGCACGGCGACCTGGCCGTTGTCGTAGACCTTGCGGATGTTGTCCAGTTGTACTTTCGCCATGTATCCGGTTTCCGGCAGTGAGGAACGGGCTGCCGCCGGTCCCTCCCGAGGGCAGTGCATACGAATTCGGGTCGCATCATGCCCGCGCGCAGGCAACAATGGATCGCGATGCGGTATTCTGCCATGTAACCGTTTTCACGGGGCAACATCGAGCCTGGGAGGGCATGCAATGCGATCCGCCAGCCGCCGCTCCGGCGCGCGCCCGTCATCCTGCGGGATGACAGCCGACCTGCAGCATGAGGCATTGGAGAGGTATGCTCAGAGGTCTGGCAGTCGTATTCATCTCCTGGATCGTGCGTTCCCGCCTGGCGGCCCTCCCGCGTCACGCCCTCGCCCGAACCGGCCGGATACAGGCCGTCGCCGCCGTTCGCTTTCCCACGCCACGTCACTCCTAGCCCCCAGGTGATCGACACCATGTCACCCGAAACCGAAACCCGGTCGATGCACGATACCTTCCTGTTGTTCGGCGCCACCGGCGATCTGGCCCAGCGCTACCTGTTCCCCTCGCTGCTGCGCATGCTCGACGACGGCTTCCTGCCGGAGGACTTCCGCATCCGCGCGCTGGCGCTGTCGCCGCACGACACCGCCAAGTTCCACGAGATCCTCAAGCCACGCCTGCAGGCGGCGATGCCGCAGATCGGCGAATCGATCGTGCAGGCGCTGCTGGCACGCATCGACTACCGCTCGGTGGACCTGCGCGATGCCGAATCGGTGGCCGCCGCGGTGCGCGACCTGACCGCGCGCCGCTGCGTGAGCTACCTGGCGATCCCGCCGGGGCTGTACATCAGCACCTGCCAGGGCCTGGCCCTGGGCGGCGCCCTGGCCGCACCGCACCGTCTGATGCTGGAGAAGCCGATCGGCCACGATTCGGACAGCGCCCGCGAGATCGTGCAGGCGATCGGCGCGCTGATCGACGAGGACCGCGTGTTCCGCCTGGACCACTACCTGGGCAAGGCCGCGGTGCAGAACCTGATCGCGCTGCGCTTCGGCAACACGCTGCTGGAAGCGGTGTGGAACCGCAACTACATCGAGTCGGTGGACATCCTGGTCGCCGAGAGCGAGGGCGTGGACGGCCGCGACGCCTACTACGCGCGCTCCGGCGCGCTGCGCGACATGGTGCAGAGCCATATCCTGCAGCTGCTGTGCCTGGTGGCGATGGAGCCGCCGGCGTCGCTGGAAGCCGACCGCATCCGCGACGAGAAGGTCAAGGTGCTGCGCGCGCTGCGTCCGCTCAGCGCCGAGCATGCCGCCCGCGACAGCGTGCGCGGGCGCTACATCGCCGGCACCATCAACGGCCAGCCGGCGCAGGCCTACCAGCCGCCGGAAGGCAGCGACGTGGAGACCTTCGCCGCGGTCACCGCCTACATCGACAACTGGCGCTGGGCCGGGGTGCCGTTCCGGCTGTGCACCGGCAAGCGCCTGGCCGAGCGCTCCACCCGCGTGGTGGTCACGCTCAAGCCGGTCACCCACTGGCTGTTCGAGCGCCCGGCCGCGCAGCAGGTGGCGCCGAACCGGCTGACCTTCCAGCTGCAGCCGCAGGAGAACATCGAACTGGGGCTGATGAGCAGCCTGGCCGGCCCGGAATGGGGCGCGCTGGAACTGCAGCCGCTGGAACTGGAACTGTCGGTGCCCACCGGCCTGCACCGCCGCATCGCCTACGAGCGGCTGATGCTCGACGCGCTCAACGGCAACCATGCGCTGTTCGTGCGCGACGACGAAGTCCGCGCCGCCTGGGCCTGGATCGACAGCGTCAGCGCCGCCTGGGCGCAGGCGCACCTGCCGCTGCTGCCCTACCCGGCCGGCAGCTGGGGGCCGGAGGAAGCGCAGGCCTACGTCTCCTGCGACCAGTCCGGCGCCGCGCCGAAGGTCGCGCAATGAGCGCGCCGCAGCGCCCGGTGCTGGTCGCCGACATCGGCGGCACCAATGCCCGTTTCGCCCTCGCCGATCTCGACGCCTCGGTGCCGCTGCTCGACGACAGTACCCAGACCTACGCGGTGGTGGAATTCCCGTCGCTGGGCGACGCCGCCCGCCACTACCTGGAGCAGACCGGGGTGGACGCGCGCAGCGGCACCTTCGCGGTCGCCGGCCGCGTCGATGGCGACGAGGCGCGCATCACCAATCATCCGTGGGTGATCTCGCGGGCGCGCACCCGCGCCATGCTCGGCTTCGACGAACTGCACCTGATCAACGACTTCGCCGCGCAGGCAATGGCGATCAGCCTGCTGCGGCCGCAGGACGTGGTCCAGGTCGGCGGCGCCAGCTGGACGCCGTCGCCGGTCGAGGTGCCGCGCAACTACGGGGTGATCGGCCCCGGCACCGGCCTGGGCGTGGGCGGCCTGCTGATGCGCGGCGGGCGCTGCTTCCCGCTGGAGACCGAGGGCGGCCACGTCAGCTTCCCGCCGGGTACGCCGGAGGAGATCCGCATCCTGGAACTGCTCTCGCAGCAGTTCGGCCGCGTCTCCAACGAGCGCCTGATCTGCGGCCCCGGCCTGGTCAACATCCACCGCGCGCTCAGCGAGATCGCCGGCGACGATCCGGGCCCGCTGCAGCCGGAGGACATCACCGCGCGCGCCGCGCAGGGCGACTACCGGGCGATGCGCACGGTGGACGTGTTCTGCGCCGTGTTCGGCGCCATCGCCGGCGACCTGGTGCTGATGCAGGGCGCCTGGGACGGCGTGTTCCTGACCGGCGGGCTGGTGCCGAAGATGCTCGACGCGATCCAGCATTCCGGATTCCGCCAGCGCTTCGAGCACAAGGGCCGGTTTTCGTCGATCATGGCGCGGGTGCCGTCGCTGGCGGTGATCCACCCCCGTCCCGGCCTGCTCGGCGCCGCCGCCTACGCGGTGGACGCCGCGCGGCAATCCCCAGGAGCCATCGCATGAGCCCCACGCTGTCCGACCGCATCACGCTGATCCGCTACGACGATCCGGACGAATGGATCGACGCGGCGGCGGCCGAGATCGGCACCGCGCTGCGCGAGGAGATCCAGCGCCGCGGCGGCGCGCGCCTGCTGCTGTCCGGTGGCACCACCCCGGCGCCGGTGTACCAGGCGCTGGCCGAGCTGCCGCTGGACTGGTCGAAGCTGGAGGTCGGCCTGGTCGACGAGCGCTGGCTGTCGCCGCAGGACAGCGACAGCAACGCCTACCTAGTCCGGCACAGCCTGCTCGACCGCGCCGAAGAGGCGCGCTTCGAGCCGCTGGTGCGGGTCGGCAAGCCGCTGCAGGACTGCGTGCACGCGGCCAATCTGCACGCGCAGCACGCCCCGGCCCCGTGCATGGCGGTGCTGGGCATGGGCGGCGACGGCCACACCGCCTCGCTGTTCCCGGGCGCTACCGACCTGAACAAGGCCCTGGCCAACCCGCTGCCCTACGCCACGCTCGACGCCACCGGCTGCCCCGGCGCCAACACCTGGCCGCTGCGCATCACCCTGACCCCGGCCGGCCTGGCGCCGATCGGCCAGCGCATGCTGCTGTTGCGCGGCAAACAGAAGCTGGAGGTGCTGGAGCGCGCGCTGGCCGGCACCGACCCGCACGAGTACCCGATCCGCGTCGCCTTCGATACGCCGGGTGCGCGCCTGCGCGTGCATTGGTGCGAGTGAGGCCGGGATTGGGGATTGGGGATTAAGGATTCGCAACGGCTGCGCGCTGACGCTTTTCCGCTCTTCCGATTCCCCTTACCGCTTCCCGCTCTTCCGCTTCCCGCTCTTTCGATTCCCGATTCCCGTTTCCCGATTCCCCCCTTCATAGCCACGTCCGCCAATGAGCCTGCATCCGACCCTCCACGCGATCACCGAACGCATCCGCCAGCGCAGTGCGCCGTCGCGGCGCGCCTACCTGGCCGGCATCGACGCCGCGCTGCGCGACGGTCCGTTCCGCAGCCGCCTGAGCTGCGGCAACCTCGCCCACGGCTTCGCCGCCTGCGGCCCCACCGACAAGAGCCGGCTGGAAGGCGGGATCACTCCCAACCTCGGCATCATCACCGCCTACAACGACATGCTCTCGGCGCACCAGCCGTTCGAGCACTACCCGGAGATCATCCGCAGCACCGCGCGCGCCCTCGGCGCCACCGCGCAGGTGGCCGGCGGCGTGCCGGCGATGTGCGACGGCGTGACCCAGGGCCGGCCGGGCATGGAACTGTCGCTGTTCTCGCGCGACGTGATCGCCCAGGCCACCGCGATCGGCCTCAGCCACGACATGTTCGACACCAGCCTGTACCTGGGCGTGTGCGACAAGATCGTGCCGGGCCTGCTGATCGGCGCGCTGGCCTTCGGCCATCTGCCGGCGGTGTTCGTGCCGGCCGGGCCGATGACTCCAGGCATCCCCAACAAGCAGAAGGCCGAGGTGCGCGAGCGCTACGCCGCCGGCCAGGCCACCCGCGAGGAGCTGCTGGCCGCCGAATCGGCGTCTTACCACGCCCCCGGCACCTGCACCTTCTATGGCACCGCCAACTCCAATCAGGTGCTGCTGGAAGCGATGGGCGTGCAGTTGCCCGGCGCATCCTTCGTCAACCCCGGCACCCCGCTGCGCGAGGCGCTGACCCAGCAGGCGACCGAGCGCGCGCTGCGCATCACCGCCCTGGGCAGCGACTTCCGCCCGCTGGGCCGCTTGATCGACGAGCGCGCCATCGTCAACGCCGTGGTCGCGCTGATGGCCACCGGCGGCTCCACCAACCACACCATCCACTGGCTGGCGGTGGCGCGCGCGGCCGGCATCGTACTGACCTGGGACGACCTGGACGCGCTGTCGCAGCTGGTGCCGCTGCTGGCGCGGGTGTATCCGAACGGCGAGGCCGACGTGAACCACTTCGCCGCTGCCGGCGGCATCGGCTTCGTGTTCCGCGAGCTGATGGACGCCGGGCTGATGCACGACGACCTGGCCACCATCGTGCCGGGCGGCATGCGCGCCTACGGCGACGAGCCCTGCGTGCAGGACGGCAAGCTGGCCTATGTGCCGAGCCCGGCCAAGAGCGCCGACGAGGCCGTGGTACGCCCGGCGTCCAACCCGTTCGAGGCGCAGGGCGGCCTGCGCCTGCTGCGCGGCAACCTCGGCCGCTCGCTGATCAAGCTGTCGGCAGTGAAGCCGCAGTTCCGCACCATCGAAGCGCCGGCCGTGGTGATCGACGCGCCGCAGGCGCTGAACAAGCTGCACGCCGCCGGCGCGCTGCCGCACGACTTCGTGGTGGTGCTGCGCTACCAGGGCCCGCAGGCCAACGGCATGCCGGAACTGCATTCGCTGGCGCCGCTGCTGGGCCTGCTGCAGAACCAGGGCCGGCGCGTGGCGCTGGTCACCGACGGACGCCTGTCCGGCGCCTCTGGCAAGTTCCCCGCGGCCATCCACGTGACCCCGGAAGCGGCGCGCGGCGGCCCCCTGGCACGCGTGCGCGAAGGCGACATCGTGCGCCTGGACGGCGAGGCCGGCACCCTGGAAGTGCTGGTGGACGCCGCCGAGTGGGCGGCGCGGCCGCTGGCGCCGAACACCGCGCCGGCCGCGCACGACCTGGGCCGCAACCTGTTCGGGCTCAACCGCCGCATGGTCGGCCCGGCCGACCAGGGTGCGCTGTCGATCTCCTGCGGCCCGCCGGCCGCCGACGGTGACCTGTGGAACTACGACGCCGAGTACGACCTGGGCCGCGATGCCGAGGCCGCCGCCGCGCCGCACGAAGCCAAGGACGCCTGACCGGCGCCGCCGTTCGCCCTACCCCGCCCTGGCCGTGCGCGGCCGGGGCCTCGCCCCCTTCGCAACCGAGACGCCCATGACCATCGCCGAACACCAGACCAAGGCCGAACAGCTGCTGCGCGCGGCCGGCATCCTGCCCGTCGTCACCGTCCACACCCTGGAAGAAGCGCGCCGCGTGTCGGCTGCGCTGCTCGAAGGCGGCCTGCCGGCGATCGAACTGACCCTGCGCACGCCAGTGGCGATGGACGCGCTGGCGATGCTCAAGCGCGAACTGCCGGACATCGTGATCGGCGCCGGCACCGTGCTCAACGCCACCCAGCTGCAGCAGTCGATCGACGCTGGCGCCGACTTCATCGTCACCCCGGGCACCACCCCGACCCTGGCCGACGCCCTGGCGCAGGCGCCGCTGCCGGTGGTGCCGGGCGCGGCCACCCCGAGCGAACTGCTGGCGCTGATGGAGCGCGGCTTCCGCGTCTGCAAGCTGTTCCCCGCCTCCGCCGTCGGCGGCCTGGCGATGCTCAAGGGCCTGGCCGGCCCGCTGGCCGACCTCAAGCTGTGCCCCACCGGCGGTATCGGCGAGAGCACCGCCGCCGAATACCTGGCCCAGCCCAACGTGGTCTGCATCGGCGGCTCGTGGATGGTGCCCAAGGACTGGCTGGCCGACGGCGCCTGGGACAAGGTGCGCGAGAGCTCGGCGAAGGCGGCGGCGATCGTGGCGGCGGCGCGGTAGCGCCTAGCCGGGAATCGGGAGTGGGGAGTCGGGAATCGTTAAAGCCAGAACCTCGGCTCTCACAACTCGATACTCCAGAAAGAAAAAAAGCGCCGGCATGCCGGCGCTTTTCTTTTGCTGTTGCGATTCCCGATTCCCCACTCCCGATTCCCGGCCTCAACGGACCTCGATCTGCACATCCGCCGGCAACGCGTGGATGCGCAGTTCGCCGTGCTCCCACTGCGCCGCTTCGCCGTTGACCAGGGTGCGGCCCGGTTCGCCCGGGTACGGCCACGGCAGCACCAGACCGCCGCTGGGCATGCGCAGGCCCTCGGGGATGTTCAGCAGCAGCCGGTTCTTCTGCCGGCGCAACTGGTAGCTCAGCGGGCCCTGCGGGGTGCGCAACTGCTCGATCGCCACGCCCTTGCCGTCGAGCCAGTCGGCGGGGATGCCGGCGGCCAGCACCAGGCTGTCGTCGACGTCGCGGGCGTAGGCGAACATGTCCAGCACCGAGCGCACGAAGTCCGAGGCGACCCAGGCATGCGGCAGGTCGCCGAGGAAGAACGGCTTGCGCGGCGTGCGCGAGACCACTTCGGCCCACTGGTTCCATGGCTGCGGCGTGCGGTCCTTGAAGAAGAACTGCGTCGCCTCCCAGGCGCGCTCGCGCCAGCCCAGGCGCACGAACGCGGACACGTTGCGCCACTCGTAGGGGGTGTAGTCCTTCCACTGGCGGGTGCCGTCGCGGCGGCCGACGAATTCGCTCCAGTAGCGCTCGAAGGTGTTGTCGAGCAGCGCCTGCGGCAGCCGGCCCTGCTCGCCGCCCGGCGCCAGCGCGATGGTGGTCGAGGTCGGATCGAAATCGCCCAGCTCCGCCGAGCCCGGCAGGAAGTCGATGTGGTGCTGCTGGGTGGCCGCGTCCAGCGAGGCGTACAGGTCCTGGCGGAACTGATCGCGCGAGGCAGCGAAGTGCGCGGCATCGTCGATGCGGCCCAGTTCGGCGGCGATGCTCACCGCGTCCTTGTAGCCGCGCAGCGCCCAGAAGTTGTCCCAGTACGAGTGCATCGGCTTGGCCGAATAGCCCTCGTGGCTGATCGACACCGGCATCATCCCGTAGAAGGCCGCGTTGCGCGCGCGGTTCTCGTCGGTGCGCTCGCTCAGCCGCAGCTGCTCCATGTAGGTATAGGCGCCGAGCACGTGCGGCCACATCTGCTCCAGGAAGGCGCGGTCGCCGCTGTAGCGGTAGTAGTCGGCGACGCTGTAGATCAGTTCGCCGTGGCTGTCGTTCTCCGGCACCGGGTCGCTGCCGCGGTCGTCCACGCAGCACGGCACCATGCCGTTGGCGAACTGGTACGGCGCATACCACTCCACGTACTCGCGCACCACGTCGGCGCGGCCCAGGCGCAACAGGCCTTCGGAGATCATCGCGCCGTCGCGGATCCAGCTGCGCGAGTACGAGCGCGTGCCCGGCTGCAGGCGCGGGCCGATCCGCGAGATCAGCATGTGCGCCAGCGCGGTGCGCAACGTGTCGGTCACCGCCTTGCCCTGCGCCGGCACGTGCAACTGCACGCGGTCCAGCTTCTCGTGCCACTGCGCGGCGACCTGCTGCTGCGCGCGCGCCGCGTCGAAGCCCGCCGGCACGCCGGCGCTACCGGTCTGCGGGATCACCAGCGCGACCTCGCGCACCTCGCCCGGGGCCAGGCGCCCGCGATACAGCAGCGCGCCGGAGGCCAGCCCATCGGGATCCTGCGCCTGCTGCGGCAGGCCGCTGGCGTCGGTACTCAGCCGTTCGACGTCCATGCCGGCGTCGAACGCGCTGGCGTAGGCGGCATCGGGCTTCTGCACCGCGAACACCCGCGGCTGGCCGTTGACCTGCACCTGCGTCCCGGCGAAGGCCAGCGAGCGGATCGGGCTGACCCCGCCGACGGTGTTGAGGAACTGGCTGGGCGGATTGACCTGGAACGGACGCACCGCCAGCGCCAGGGTGTAATCGTGCGGCTGCTTGCCCGGGTTGCTGAGCCGGTAGCGCGCCACCAGTTGCGCCTGCTCCGGCTCGCCCTGCACGAAGGCGGTCACGCGCAGCGCGGCGTTGTCGTGGGTCCAGTCCACGCTGGGAATCGGCAGGTAGTCGTCCTGCAGGCTCTGCGCGGTCTTGACGTCGGCCCAACTCAGGCGCTTGCCGTCCAGCAGCAGGAACGGCTCGATGCTGAAGCCGCCCTTGCCCACCTCGATCGCGCCATCCTCGCCGACCAGGCCCTGCTCGCGGCCGCCATCCAGGCCGACGATGGTCCAGTACGGCTGCTCGCCGCTGAAGCCGCGCGGGAACCAGCCGCGGGTCGATTGCGCCGCCACCGACTTGATGAAGTCGTTCTGGGTCGCGGCGAAGGCCAGCGGCTGCAGCGTGATGTCGGCGATGCCGTAACGGAAGCTGGGGCCGTCCTGCAGGTCGAAGCGCACGTAGCGCGCCTCGGTTTCCGGCAGCGCCAGCCAGTCGGTGCCGCCGTTGCCGGCGGTCACGCTGCGCAACTCGCGCCAGCTGCGCCCGTCGGCCGAGCCCTGCACGGTGTAGCGCGAGGCATAGACGCCCGGCGCCCACTGCACCTTGGCGCCGCCGAACTCGCGCACCTTGCCCAGGTCCAGCATCACCGTCTGGGTCTTGGCGTTGCCGCTGTACCAGACGGTGTCCGGCTTGCCGTCGGCGATGCGCTGCTCCAGCGCCGGCGCGGTATCGGTGTTGACCTTGACCGTCAGCGGCGAGGTGTCCTGCGGCGGCAACGGGGTCAGGGTCAGCTGATCGAAGCACACCGTGCCGGCGCCGCCGACCTGGTTGTAGATGGTGAACTCGATCTGTGCGCTGCGGGTCAGCTCCTTCTCTGGGCTCGGCCCCCAGGCCTTGTCGATCTGCCGCTTCTTGTAGGTGACCGTGCTCCACTGCGTGGGGAAGTCGTAGCGCGGCCGGTTGACCCACCACACGTTGTCGCCGCTGGCGTCGACCAGCTTGAACTGCAGGTCGTTGCTCGGCGACTCGCCGCGCAGCTGGAACGCGAACTGGTAGTTGTCCGGGTAGTCGATCGGCACGCTGCGGCGGATCCCGGCATAGCCGGACACGCCGTTGAAGTCGTAGTCCAGGCACAGCGCCTTGGCGCGGCCGCCGCTGGGCGCCTGCACCAGCCGGGTCGAGGCGGTGACCTGGTTGGAGACGACGATCTGCCACTTGTCCAGATCGTTGAAGCTGTCCAGCGTCACCGTGGAGGTCGGCGGCGCGGCGACGGCATGGGCGGCCGCCAGTCCCAGCATCGCCAGCATCGCGCGTGCGCACGTCATCGCCATCCCGTCCCTCATCGCCTTCCCCGTCGCTGTCGTTTCGTTGCGTGTCTGCTTGTGTGTGTCTGTGCATGCCCGCGGGCATCGCACCCGTCGGCGCCCCACGGCATCGCGTTGCATGCTGTCGCGGCTGAAGCCGCTCCTACACTTCAGGTCTGGCCATCCATGGCCGGGCGTTCGGCGCAACGCGCGCCAGTGGCGCTCGATGTTCCGCTTCACCGCTGCCATCCATGGCGTGACAATCCCACACCAGATCGTCCGGCCTGGCCATCCATGGCCAGGCGTTCGCGAACGCGCGAGCCAATGGCTCGCAGGCGCGTCGCCGCACTCGCCTGTTTCCCATGCCATCCCTGGCGCAACCGATCGGCTCCGGACGACCCGGCCCGGCCATCCATGGCCGGGCGTTCGGCGCAACGCGCGCCAGTGGCGCGCAAGCGTTGCGCCTCACCCCTTCACGCTGCCGAGCAGCAGGCCCTGGATGTAGTAGCGCTGCAGCGCCAGGAACAGCGCCAGCACCGGGACCACCGTGACCACCGCGCCGGCCATCATCATCTCCACGTCCATGATGTGCTCGCGCGACAGCGCCGCCAGCGCCACCGGCAAGGTGTAGTGCTCCTGGTCGGTCAGCACGATCAGCGGCCACATGAAGTCGTTCCACGCGGCCATGAAGGTGAAGATGGTCAGCGTCACCAGCACCGGCTTGAGCATCGGCAGCACGATCTGGAAGAAGATCCGCAACTCGCCGGCACCGTCGATGCGCGCGGCCTCCAGCAGCTCGTCCGGGATCGAACGCGCGTACTGGCGCACCAGGAAGATGCCGAACACCGTCGCCAGCGCCGGCACGACCACGCCGCCGAAGTTGTTGACCAGGTGCAGCTGCTTCATCAGCAGGAACAGCGGCAGCATCGCCACCTGCGCCGGGATCACCAGCGCCGCCAGCAGGATCTGGAAGATCCGTTCCTTGCCGACGAAGCGCAGCTTGGCGAAGGCATAGCCGGCCATGGTGTTGATCAGCAGCGAACCGAAGGTGATCGCGCACGACACCAGCAGGCTGTTGGCGAAGTTGCGGGCCATGCCGGTGCGCGAGAACAGCTCGCCGTAGTTGGCCAGGGTGGCGCCGGTGGGCAGCATCGGCGGCGGGAAGCGACTCGCTTGCCCGGCCGGCATGAACGACACCGACACCATCCACAACAGCGGCGCCAGGCTGATCACGGCGAGCAGCAGCAGCCCGCCGTTGACCAGCAGCGTGTTCCAGCGCGAGGCGCCGATCTCCCGGCTCATACCAGGTCCCTCTTGCGGCCGAAGCGCAGCATCACCGTCGTCACTCCCAGGATGATCAGGAACAGCAGGAACGCCACCGCCGACGCGCGGCCGAGGTTCCACCACTTGAAGCCTTCCTCGAACATGTAATACAGCACGCTGACCGTGCTCTGCAGGGGATCGCCGCGGGTCATCACGTAGGGTTCGGCGAACAGCTGGAAGTAGCCGGACACGGTGATCACCCCGACCACCAGCAGCACCGGCCCCAGCATCGGCAGGGTGATGTGCAGGAACTGCCGCCACTTGGAGGCGCCGTCGATGCGCGCGGCCTCGTACAGGTCCTGCGGGATCGCCTGCAGGCCGGCGAGGAAGATCACCATGTTGTAGCCGAAGTTCTTCCACACCGCGAACAGCATGATGGTCGGCATCGCCCAGTGCGGGTCGCCGAGCCAGTCGATCGGGCCGATGCCCAGATGCGCCAGGCCGTAGTTGACCAGGCCGTAGCTGGTGTGGAACAGGTAGCGCCAGATCACAGCCACCGCCACCAGCGTGGTTACCACCGGCGCGAACAGCGCGGTGCGGAACAGCGCCTTGAAGCGCGCCACCGGCGCGTTCAGCAGCAGCGCCGCGCCCAGCGAGGCGCCGATGGACAGCGGCACGCCGACGATCACGAAGTACGTGGTGTTCCACAGCGACTTCCAGAACATCGGCGTCTGCAGCAACTCGATGTAGTTGCCGAAGCCGACGAAGCGCAGGTTGTGGCGGTCGGCCAGCGAGTACAGGTCGAAGTCGGTGACGCTCAGCGCCAGCGCCGACAGCACCGGCAGGCCGAAGAACACGCCGATCACGATCAGCGCCGGGCCGGCGAACAGCCAGCCGATCAGGGAACCGCGCTTCATGGCGCCGCTCCCGTGGCCGGCGCCGCCGTGCCTTCGCGGTGCTGCTGGTGGATCCAGCGGCGTTTCTCCAGGATCTCGTCGACCCGCTTGTCCAGTTCCCGCATCGCCTTCTCCTGCGGCTCGCCGCCGCGCACCACGCGCTCGGTGGCCAGCCGCATCTCCTGCACGATACGCTCCCACTCCAGCACCTTCGGTGCCGGCTTGACCCGCTCCAGCTGATCGCGGAAGGCATGCGCCAGCGGATCGTCGGCCAGCGACGGATACGCCCAGGTGCTGCGCCGCGGCGGCATGTCGCCGATCAGCGCGTGGAAGCGCGCCTGGATCTGCGGCCGCGACAGGAACTCGATCAGCTTCCACGCCGCGTCCTTGTGCTCGGACTTGCGGAAGATCACCAGGCTGGTGCCGCCGGCGATGCCGGCGCCGGGGCCGTCCGGGCCCGGCAGCGGCATGGTGCCCCACTGGTCCTTGAGCGCAGCCGGCTGCACCTTGCGGAACTCGCGGATGTTCCACGGGCCGGAGATGTAGAACGCGTAGAAACCGTTGAAGAATTCGTCCCAGACGTTGGAGATCTGCGTCTCCGACATCTTCGGCGCCCAGCCTTGGTCGAACATGTTGGCGTAGAACGCCAGCGCCTTGCGGAAGCCGGGGCTTTCGAAGTTGCCGTAGTTGTTGTGGTCGCGCAGCAGCGGATCGGGCAGCTGCAGGCCCAGCGACAGTTGCTGCTCGAACTCGTTGAGCGGCATCAGGATGGCGTAGCGCTTCGGCCCGACATGCTTCTTCACCGCCGCCATCGCCTGCTCCCACTCGGCCCAGGTCTGCGGCAGCTTGGTCACCCCGGCGTCGCGCAGCATGTCCTTGCGATAGAACAGCAGGCGCGTGTCCACGTACCAGGGGATGCCGTAGAGCTGGCCATCGATGACGCTGGTGTCCCAGATGCCGGGGAAGTAGTCCTTCGGGTCGACCACCTTGGAGCGCTCGACATAGGGCTGCAGAGGCTGCAGCGTGCCCAGTTCGGCGAATTCCGGGATCCAGGTGTTGCCCAGCTGGCACACGTCCGGCAGGCCGTCGGCAGCGAAGGCGGTCAGCAGCTTCTCGTGCGCGGCGGTCCACGGGATGTTCTGGATGTCCACGTGGATGCCGGGATTCTCCTTCTCGAACTCCGGGATCAGCTCGGCCACCACCTCGGCCTCGCGGCCCATCGCCCAGAACCGCACCACCTCGCCCTGCGGCGCGCGCGCGCACCCGCACACGGCCACCATCAGCAAGCCCAGCGACACCCAACGACCGATCATGCGTGCTGCGCTCATTCGGGCTTCTGCGGCTGGCGCTGGTCGGGGTTCTGTTGCGCCTGCGCAGCGGCGGCGCGCGATTCGGCGATGCCGATCGCCCGCGCCGCGGCGGCCTGCTCGTCCTTCTTCGGCACCGGCTGCGCCTCGCCCTCCGGAGTCAGCCAGCCGCCGCTGAAGCCGGCGCGCTCCAGTCCGGTGCGGATGTACTTGTTCTTCTTCATCACGTTCCAGACGAACTCGTTGCGGTAGTTGGCGATCATGGTCAGGATCGGGCCCTGGTCGATGCCGATGTAGTCGCTGGAGACCCAGCCGCGTCCGGGCACGACGCGCCCGGTCTTGAGCGGGATATCGTAGTTGAAGCTGGGGTTGAACGAATCCAGGAAGCCGTAGCTGGAGTAGATGAAATCGCCGTAGCGCTTGTGCATCTCCTCGGTGGCAGGAATCACCACTTCCGGCGCGAACACCAGCGAGGCCACCGCCGCGGTCGGCGCGATGGTGCCGTCGTCGAAGTTCTCGCGCAGGCCGGCGCCGCGCGAAGAATAGTGGCGGAACTGGCGTTGTTCGCCGCGATACTCCTGCTCGGTGTTCTGCGGCCCGTCGCTGGCGGTCAGGCCCCACACGTTCTCGCCGTAGTCCTTCCACTTCATCGGATTGGCGATGGCGTACTCGCGCTGCGCGAGCACCGCGCGGCGGCTGTTGAGGAAGTAGTCGATGCCGCGCTCGCGCATGTACTGGTCCTGGATGTCGCGGAAGTCGATCCAGACATGGCTGTACTGGTGCGCGAACATCGGCCCGAACGACAGGTATTCCTGGCCGTAGTACACGCCCCAGTCGTTGTTGTAGGTGCGGGTCCACACCGTCCACGCATCCGGGCTCACCGCATGGGTGGGCGATCCCAAGGCCAGCACGTACAGCATCATCGCTTCGTTGTAGCCCATCCAGTCGTGGCTGATGAAGCCGCTTTCGGGGAACCAGCCCATCGAGATCAGCGGATCGCGCTGCTGCAGCCAGGTCCAGTCCACGCGCCGGTACAGCGTGTCGGCGATCTCGCGGATCTCCTTCTCGCGCGGGTCGTCGCCGTCGTAGTACGACTGCGCGAACAGCACGCCCATCATCAGCAGCGCGGTATCCACGCTCGACAGCTCCACCCAGCTGTCGTAACGGTGGCCGTTCTGCATGTCCAGAAAGTGGTAATAGAAGCCCTTGTAGCCGGCCTTGCCGGTGCGCTGCGGGCCGACCGGCGCATCGCGGAAGAACTTCAACGTGGTCAGGGTGCGATCCACCGCCTGGGTCCGGCTGATCCAGCCGTTCTCGATGCCGATGGGATACGCCGTCAGCGAGAACCCCACCGACGCGATGCTGGCGAACGGACGCGACGGGAAGCGGTCGGGAGTCAGGCCATTGGTGTCGTTGGTGGTGTCCCAGAAGAACTGGAAAGTGCGCCGCTCGATGTCGCTGAACAGTTGCGGCAGCTCGGGCTTCAGCGGTTTGGGCGGCAGTTCCGCCTCGACCAGGATCACCTGCACCGGCTTCTTCTCCACCGCCTTCGGCTCCTCGACCTTCTTACACGCCGTCAGCAGCACCCCTGCTGCCATCACCATCAACGAAAACCTGATGAACCTGCGCTGCTTCTTCATCGTGCCCCCCGTGAAATCGTTTACATGCACGCAAAAAATACCCCACTTCCGCATCGCCGCGGCCCCCGGTGCACGGGAGCCGCGGCGACCTTGCTTACCAGTTCAAGCCGAACGACAGCTTGAACGTCCGCATCGGCGAGGCGAGCACGCCGTTCGGCGTACCGAACGCCGTATTCAGATCGGCGTACGTTCCGGTTGCGGTGTTGTAGTCCGCGTAGTTGGTCCAGTTGAACAGATTGATGACATCGGCGCGCACGTTGAACTTGATGCCCGACCCGGTATCCCATTCCTTGTTCGCCGCCAGGCTGAATTCCTTGTAGCCCAGCGTGGCGTCCGGCTTGTACTGAATGATATAGCACTGGTCGTTGCCCGCCAGGCAGTTGGTGCCGTAGCGCGGGGTCTGGCTGGCCAGCGACAGCTTGGCCGACAGGGTGACGTCGTACGGCAGATCGTAGATGCCGGTGACCACCAGGCGGTTCTTCGGGATGCCGCCGGCCTCACGCCAGCCGTAGCCGGCCATCGACGGCTGGTCCAGCGCATAGTGCTCGCCGTACTGGCGGTTTTCCTTCGCGTCGGAGAAGGTGTAGGCCACGGTCAGGCCCCAGCCCGATTCCTTGTCGTAGGGCTTGTCCAGCTTCAGCGCCAGCTGGTTGTTGCGCGTCTTCAGGCCGTTGGTGCCGAGCACGATCGCGCTGTAGCCGTTGGGCGAATCGGTGGGCACGCCGGAGCTGGTGCCGGGCAGGAAGAACGAGCCGTCGGCACGGCGGTTGCCACGCAGGAACACGAAGCCGTCCTCGCTGACGATGCGGCTCAGGGTCACGTCCGTGTACCAGTCGTTGCCCCAGAAATGCAGCATGTTGCGCATGCCCAGGCTGAACTGGTCGGAGTACGGCACCTTGATGTTGTTGTCGATCAGGTACACCTCGCGGCCGCCGCCGGTGCCGGCGGTGGTGGAGGCCGCCAACCCGTTCAGGCCTGCCTGGGTCGCATAGCTCGGGTCCCATGCCACGCACGGCTGGCCGAGGCACGGCGTGTTGGCGCTGCTGAAGTAGTAGCTGTAGGAGCGGAAGTTGTTGTTGAGCTGCTCCAGCGCCAGGTAGTCGAACAGGTTGCGATCGTACGCACGACCGGCACCGCCGTAGATCACGTGCGCCTGGTCGCCGAACAGGTCGTAGGAGAAGCCCAGGCGCGGCTGCCAGGCATCCTTGAACGCCTTGCGGTTGTTGCCGGTGCTGATGTAGTTGGCGATGTCGTAGTTGGCGTTGTCCAGGTTGCGCCAGTTCAGCAGCGCGCTGGCGACGTCGGCCGGGGTGACGAAGTCGAGGAACGACGGGGTCTTCTCGTAGTCGTAGCGCACGCCCAGGTTCAGGGTCAGGTGCTCGTTGACCTCCCAGTCGTCCTGCAGGTAGATGCCGTACTGCTTGTTCTGCGACTGCACCGAACCGCCGTCGCCGGTGTCGCCGAAGCGCACCCGGTACGGGGTGCCGACATCGCTGAGGATGTTGTAGTAGTACTGCGGATTGGCCGGATTGATCTGGGTCGAATCGAGCTGGATGTCCTTGTACTTCAGGCCCATCTTGATGGTGTGGCTGCCGTGCCAGTCGAGGCTGTTGAGGGTCAGGTCGTCCTGCAGGGTCCAGCCCTTCTGGCCCTTGTTCTGGAAGCTGCTGCCGGCGCCGGCGCTGAGGATGGTGGTCTCGTTGCCGGCCTGCGGCACATAGGACAGCACGTAGCCGCTACCGTCGGTGAGCGGGGTCTGGGTCCAGAACGCGCTCTCGTAGCTCAGGTTCAGATCGTTGAGGAAGGCCTCGCCGCTGTACTGCCAGCGCAGGTTGGCGCGCTTTTCCTTCTGCCCGTTGCTGCTGCCGTGCTGGTAGGTGATGGTGTTGCCGATGTCCGACAGCTCGTCTTCCTTGCGGTACTTGCCGGTCAGCTCGAACAGGTTGTTGTCGCCCAGGGTCCAGTCGATCTTGCCGAAGTACAGGTCTTCCTTGAACGGGGTGCTGTAGGTGGCGACCAGCGGCTGCAGCTGCGCCGGCAACTGGTCGACGCGGTCGGCGTAGATGCCGCCCGGGATCACCGTGTTCGGCGTGGTGTATTCCTTGGCCTCGTAGGCCACGAAGAAGTGCGCGCGGTCCTTGAGGATCGGGCCGCTGAAGGTGGCGCCGTACTGGGTCTCGGAGAAGTCGTCGCGCTGGCCGGCCTTGCGCTCCAGCGGGCTTTCGGCACGCCAGTCGTCGTTGGTCGTATCCCAGAAGAAGCTGCCGTGGAAATCGTTGGTGCCGGACTTGGTCGAAGCGACGATCGCCGCGCTGCTGACCTGGTCGAACTCGGCCTTGTAGTTGGAGGTGATGACCTTGTACTCGCCGATCGCCGACTGCGGGAACGGGTTGCCGCGGCTGGAATCCTGGCCGCTGACGCCGCCGGTCAGCACGTAGTTCTTCTGGCTGATGCCGTCGATGTAGACGTTGGTGCCGTTGGCCGAGGTCGCGCCGGAGCGCACCGTGGTGTTGCCCTTGGCGTCGCGCTGGAACTGCACGCTCGGCACGCTGTCGGCAAGCTCCAGGAAGTTGCGCGTGGCCTGCGGCAGCTTCTCGATCTGCACGTTGGAAATGTAGGTGGCGTTCTCCGAGGTACGGGTTTCCACCAGCACCGGCGGCGCCTGTACCTGCACCGCGTCGAGCGTGGTCGCGCCCTGCCCGTTGGCGGTGGCCGCTTCGCCGCCCACGCCCAGATCCAGGGTGGCGGTCTGGCCGACCTGCACGGTGACGTTCTGCGAGGTGGTCTTGCCGTCGGCGGTGACGTCGATGCGGTAGGAGCCCGGCGGCAGGCCGCCGACCGAATACACGCCGTTATTGGCCTGCACGCTGCGGCTCAGACCGGTGGCCAGGTTGGTGGCGGTGACCTGCGCGGACGCGGCCGGCGCCGAATCGACCTTGACCTGGCCGCGGATGGTGGCGCCGGTGCTTTGCGCGAATGCCGGCGCGGCGCCCAGCAGCAGACAACTGGCGAGGGCGCAGCTCAACAGCTTGCGCGTGGGCCGGGCGGAGTGCGGGGTGTGTTGCATGTGGGGTTTTCCCTCCAGGAAGACGTGATGCTCGTTATGGGTGGTGCGTGGTGCTTCGATGGAACGAAGTGGAACAAGCGATGCGGCGCAGAAGAGTGCGTCGCATCAGGAACGGGCCGTGCTGGAATCGCGCACGACCAACGTAGGAACCAGGGTCTGCCGCTGCCGGTCGTCCGCGTCGGGCCGATCGATCAATTGCAGGAGGCGGTGCATCGCCTGCTCACCAAGCCCGGCGATGCTGACGCGCATGGTGGTGAGGGATGGGTGAACGAAACGCGCCAGCGGAATGTCGTCGAAACCGGCCAACGCGATGTCGTTGGGCACGCGCACGCCGCTCTGGGTGAAGGCGTAGAGGCAGCCGAGCGCGGTCATGTCGTTGGCGGCGAACACCGCATCGGGCAGCGTGCCGGCCTGCAGCATCGCCTGTCCGGCGCGATAGCCGGAGGCTTCGTCGAAGTCGCCCGGGAACTCCTGGCCATGCGCTTCGCCGGAATGGCGTGTCATGGCGTCGCGGAAGCCGCGCAGGCGTTCGCGCGCGTCGAAGTTCAGTTCCGGGCCGCCGATGAAGGCGATGCGGCGATGCCCCATCGCCAGCAGGTGTTCGGTCATCGCCACCGCGCCGGCATGGTCGTCGATGCTCAGCACTGGGTACTCGGTGCCCGGCAGGTGGGTGTTGATCAACACCGTCGGCAACGCCTGCGGCAGGTTGTCGGTGAGAAAGCCCGGGCGCTCGGCATACGGCGACAGCACCAGCAGGCCGTCGACGCGGCCGCGCATCGCCCGCAGCGCCCGCCCCTGCTCTTCCGGGTCGCCGTGGTAGCTGGACACCAGCAGGTGCTGGCGACGCGCGCGGGCAGCGCCGTCGATGCCGCGGATCAGTTCGGAGAAGAATTCGCCGTACAGGTCGGGCAGCACCACGCCCAGGGTCTGGGTGCGGCGGCTGCTGAGGCTGCGCGCCGCCGCATGCGGGCTGTAGCGCAGGCGCTCGGCCACTTCCAGCACCAGGGTCCGCACCGGTGCGGCCACGTTCTCGTGGCCGTTGAGCGCACGCGACACGGTGGCCACGGAAACCCGGGCCTCGCGTGCGACGTCTTTGATGGTAACCGCGCTCTTCGCCATCGTGCCGCCCTCCGCGGCAGAGACCTTGAGAAACTGGCGCGGACTGTAATCGTTTTCAGCGCGAGGCAGAAGCCCTTTGTTATTTTTACAATAAACGCCTTATTTTTCAGTCACTTGAATAATGAGAAACCGGTCGGAATCGTGCCGCAATGCAGCATAATCCAGGTGCAGATTCCGCTTTTTCCCGGGGTGCACACCCCTGTTTGGACCGGTAGCAGCCGTCGCCAGCGGGTGTCAGCCGCCCGTGCCCGGCACCTCGGCGCGGATCGACAGCGCGTGGATGTCGGTCTGCATCATCTCGCCCAGCGCCGCGTAGACGGCGCGGTGGCGGGCCAGCGGCGCCATGCCGGCGAAAGCCGGACTGACCACCCGTACATTGAAATGCCCGCGGCCGTCGCGCGCGCCGGCATGGCCGGCATGGCGATGGCTGTCGTCCTCCACCTCCAGCGCCTGCGGCGCGAACGCCGCCTCCAGCGCGGCGCGGATCCGCGCCACCCGCTCGGCGCCGACCTGGCTCATGGCAGCACCTTGCGGAACGGCCGCACCTCGACCCGGGCGTAGACGCCGGCATCGACATACGGATCGGCCTCGGCCCAGGCCCGCGCCTCGGCCAGCGAGTCGAACGCGGCCACCACCAGGCTGCCGCTGAAGCCGGCCGGACCCGGATCCTCGGCGTCGATCGCCGGGCACGGCCCGGCCAACAACAGCCGCCCGGCTTCCTGCAATGCGGTCAGCCGCTGCAGATGCGCCGGCCGCGCCGCCGCCCGCCGCGGCAGCGCATCGGCCACGTCGTACCCCTCGATCACGTACCACATCGCGTCTCTGCCCTCGTTGCCTATCCAAAGACCTGTCATTGTAGAACCTGCCCCGGCACTGCGGCGCTGGACACCGACCCCGCCGGCGCATTACCCTTGGTCGTATTGCACGCGGCCGGATGCAGCGGCCCGTCGGTGATCGGCGACCCCAAGCCCCTTCCGACGACCGATTCGCTGCCTGACACCGCCCGCGCAGACGTCCTCCTCTGCAGTTCCCGCCGCCACGACACGCGTGGCGTGCGTCGTGTGTCTTGTTGAAGTACCGAGCGCGTTGCGGGGACGACGCGCCATTGAACCGCAGCACTGCCGGCAAGGAGCCGCGCCGGGTCGCGCCTGCCCGGCCCTTCGCTACCGCAACACCGATGTCCAACCGATGACTTCCGAACTCGCGCTCGACGCGAACCCGCCAACCCAGACGACCCCGCCACAGCAGCAGGAAATGCCGCTGGCGGTCGTGCATGGGCAGCCGGTACTGCAGATCCCGCAGGATCTGTACATTCCGCCGGATGCGCTGGAAGTGATCCTGGATGCGTTCGAAGGCCCGCTGGACCTGCTGCTGTACCTGATCCGCCGGCAGAACCTGGACATCCTGGACATCCCCGTCGCCGAGATCACCCGGCAGTACGTGGACTACATCAACGTGATGCAGGAGCTGCGCTTCGAACTGGCGGCCGAATACCTGGTGATGGCCGCGATCCTGGCCGAGATCAAGTCACGGATGCTGCTGCCGCGGCCGCCGGCCGAGGACGGCGAGGAAACGGACCCGCGCGCCGAACTGGTCCGCCGCTTGCAGGAGTACGAACGCTTCAAGCAGGCGGCGGAGGACATCGACGCGCTGCCGCGGCAGGACCGCGACACCACCCCGGTGCACGCCCATGTGCCGGACCGTGCCGCGGTCAAGCTGCCGCCGCCGGTGGAGTTGAAGGAAATGCTGCTGGCGCTGTACGACGTGCTCAAGCGCGCCGAGCTGTTCAGCGGCCACGCCATCAAGCGCGAGGCGCTGAGCGTGCGCCAGCGCATGGGCGACGTGCTGGGCCGTCTGGACGACGGCAAGTTCCACCGTTTCGAATCGCTGTTCAGTGCCGAGGAAGGCAAGCTGGGCGTGCTGGTCACCTTCCTGGCGCTGCTGGAACTGGCCAAGGAGCAGTTGCTGGACATCGTCCAGGAACCGCTGGCGCACGTCCCCGCCGAGGCCGCCGAGCGGCCGCCTATGCCGCCGATCTACGTCAAGTCGCTGGCACTGGGCAACACCAACGCGCCGCTGCAGTTCAACAGCGAGTTCGACGACAGCGACGCCGCCGACGCCACCACCTGAGCCACCGAGAACCCGCCCCCGCATGGATCAAGCGCTGATCAACCGCATCGTCGAGGCCGCCCTGCTCGCCGCCAACCAGCCGTTGCCGCTGGCGCAGTTGCACGGCCTGTTCCCGGAGGAGGAACCCGCGCCGCCAGGCAGCATCGAGCGCGCGCTGGAACTGCTGCGCGAGGCCTGCGAGGGCCGCGGTGTGGAACTGGTCGAAGTGGCCTCCGGGTTCCGCTACCAGGTGCGCAGCGACGTGCACGCCTGGGTGGCGCGACTGTGGACCGAGCGCAAGACCCGCTACACCCGCGCCACGCTGGAGACCCTGGCGCTGATCGCCTACCGGCAGCCGATCACCCGCGGCGAGATCGAGCAGGTGCGCGGCGTGGCGGTCAGCAGCAACATCATCCAGGCGCTGGAAGAGCGCGAGTGGATCCGCGTGGTCGGGCACCGCGACGTGCCGGGCAAGCCGGCGCTGTTCGGCACCACCAAGACCTTCCTGGACTATTTCGGGCTCAAGCGCCTGGACGAACTGCCGCCGCTGTCCGAACTCAAGGACATCGGCGAACTGGAGCCGCAGCTGCCGCTGGACCGCGACGCGCTGCCGGTCGGCGACATGGCCCAGGCCGACGCCGCACCGGGCGACGCCGCCGATCAGGGCGACCAGGGCGACCAGGGCGACACCACGGCGCAGGCCGCAGCCGCCGGCGATGCCGCCGAGCCTGCCGCGACGGCGCAGGCAGACGCGGCCGATGCCGCCGACGCAGAAGCACGCGACACCGCAACACCGCACACCCCCGCGACCGACGACGCCCACGCGCCGGCGGCCACGGATTCCACGACCGCCCCGACGGGCGAACCCGAAGCCGCGCCGGGAGAGCGCGCGGCGGATGCGAACGAAGCCGAAGACAACGCCGTCGCGACGACGACCGTGGCTGTTGACGATGCCGATTCCGAACCACAGGCCGACGCGCAACGCGCCGGCCGGAGCCAAGTAAATGAGTGACACCTCCCGCAAGCTGTCGTTGAACAAGCTCTCGCTCAAGCGCGACGCCGCTGCCGCCGAGCAGCCGAAACTGGAAGAACGCCTGCACAAGGTCCTGGCCCAGGCCGGACTGGGCTCGCGCCGGGCGCTGGAACAGCGCATCGCCGACGGCCTGGTCAAGGTCAACGGCGAGGTCGCGCAGACCGGCATGTCGATCCGCAGCGGCGACAAGATCGAGCTGGACGGCCGCAGCTTCGTCGCCAGCGCGCTGACCGAGCCCTCGCGCGTGCTGATCTACAACAAGCCCGAAGGCGAAGTGACCACGCGCGAAGATCCCGAAGGCCGCCCGACCATCTTCGAGGCGCTGCCGGCGCTGAAGGGCGCGCGCTGGATCGCGATCGGCCGCCTGGACATCAACACCACCGGCCTGCTGCTGCTCACCACCGACGGCGAGCTGGCCAACGCGATGATGCACCCCTCCTACGAGATCGAGCGCGAGTACGTGGTGCGCGTGCGCGCCCCGGAAGGCGAAGAGACCGTGCCCGACAGCATGATCGAGCGGCTCTCGCGCGGCGTGCTGCTGGAGGATGGCGGCGCCAAGTTCGACGAGATCGAACGCATCGGCGGCACCGACTCGCACGACTGGTTCCGGGTGGTGGTCAAGGAAGGCCGCAACCGTGAAGTGCGGCGCCTGTGGGAATCGCAGGGCTGCCAGGTCAGCCGGCTCAAGCGCACCCGCTACGGCAAGATCGCGCTGCCGCGCGAACTGCTGCGCGGGCATTCGATGGAACTGGCGCAGGACAAGGTCGAGGCGCTGCGCGCCGAGCTGAAGCTGGAGGAAGGCACCCCGTCGGCGCTGACCCTGCAGCCGGTGATCGGCCAGCGCAAGGCGGCCAAGGCCACCGTGCAGGTCGGCCGCGGCGGCAATGCCTACGTCAACGGCCATAACACCGCCGACGAAGGCCGCGAGCTGCGCCGCTTCGACACGTTCCGCGAGGACCGCGGCCGCGGCCGCGGCGGCAAGAAGCCGCACGGCGGCCTGACCGTGAGCGGCGAAATGGCCGCCAAGCAATCGCAGAAGCCGTTCAAGCAGCGCGCCCCGAAGGGCCCCAAGCCGCTGCCGGACGGCAACCCCGCCGCGTTCCGCACCTGGTACGTGCCCGATGGCGTCAGCACCGGCCCGACCGGCCACCGCAACGCCGGTCCCGGCGGTCGTGGTCAGGGTCAAGGTCAGGGGCGTCCCTACGCCAAGCCGCGTCCGGCCGGTGCCGGCGCTGGTGCCGGCGCCGGCCAGGGCCGCGGTCAGGGCCAGGGCCAGCAGCGCAAGGCGCATCCCTACGGGCATCCGGGCAACGCGCCGAGCTTCCCGTCCGACCACGCCACCCCCGGCTTCAACCCCTACGGCGCCGCGCCGCGCGCCGCGCGCCCGGCCGGCGGCCAGAAGCGCGGCCCGGGTCCGGGCGGACGCCCCGGCGGCGGCAACCGCCCGGCCGGCGGGCGTCCTCCGGGTGGCGGCGGCCGTCCCGGCGGCGGCGGCAACCGCGGTCCGCGCGGCGGCTGAGGACCACGCCGGCGCCGTGCGCGCCGGCCCGCTCCGCACCCGACAGGGCGCCTGCGCAAGCGGCGCCCTGTTTTTTTATGGGGACGCTATCGATCACGGGGACGGCGCGCGCCGTCAGGCCGCGGCAGCCCCATCACCCAGGTGGTGCGACGGCCCGCATCGCAGCCGCCCCGCGTGCACTCACGCGCCGGCAGGCGCGTTCTTGCAGCCGGCAAATCCCGCCGGGATCTGCTTGGCGGTCCACTTGCCCTGAGACGCTGTGGAGACGAGCAGCGCCGAGGTTGCGTCGTAGCTGGGGGCCTGTGTCGCGCCGGGCCTGGCCAATCCCGTGTCATGGAAGCACAGACGTACGGACGTGGCGTCGGCCGACAGCACCTCGAAGCGCATCATCCAGCCCTTGTCGGCCTCGAGCAGGCGCGCGCCATGGGCGGTTTTGGTGACATCCACGAAACCATAGTCCGCGAACGTCGTCTTCCCCGGCAGGCGGCGGGGGCCGACCGAATTGGGGAACGAGGTCAGATCAAGCTGCTGGACGACCGCGTCGACGACGCCCGCCTGCTGCGATACGGCCGGAGACGACGCGCCGACGCCAAGCGCGAGAAGGCCAACAAGCATTCCGGAGGTCATGCGGACGATCTCGCGCGCGGAGGGAGTCGCGGATGATAAGCGCCGGGAACGCCGGCGCCCAATGGAGATTGCCGTGTGCGGTGGCCGCCGACCAGGTGGCGCCCGACCGCGTCTCGCAGGCTCGAACGACAGAGGCGTGGCGACACCAGCCCACCCGCAATCGCGCCGTTCGCCCTGCACGGACGAAGCCGATATCCTGGCGCATCTGGCGGCCGCCGCGGGTGGCCGCCCTCACCGACCAGGAATTCCCGATGACACGGAAGATGAAGATCGCCCTGCCGCTGCTGATCGCCGGCGTGCTGAGCCTCGGCGCTTGCCAGAAGGCGCAGCAGAAGGCCCAGGAAGAGATCGCCGCGGCGCAGAACCCCTACCCGGCCAGTTCGCCGCTGCACGCGCCGTTCGATCGCATGCTGCGCAAGCTGGCCAACGACCCACGCTACGTGGCGCTGCTCAAGCAGAGCGGCCCGCAGGCGCAGCACGCCGGCTTCCAACTGGCGCAGAACGGCATCGCGCGACTGGACCACGCCACGCTGGAACAGCGCCTGCAGATCCTGTCGCAGGTCAGCGACAAGGTCGACGTGCGGCAGTGCGCCGTGCTGGCGCGCGGCGGTAACCCCAACGATGCGCAGGCGCTGAGCGCGGCGATGCTGTCGGGCCTGGAAACGCTGCCGCAGGCGCAGATCGACCGCTGGTTCGAGGTCTCGCTGAAGGCCACCGACGCGGAGTTGAACAAGACCCCGGCGCAGCCGGTGAGCCAGGAGCAGATCCAGGCGGCGATGGGCACCCTGGTCAAGTCGCTGCCCGCCGACCAGCAGCAGCGCCTGATGCGGGTGCTGCCGGAGATCGCCAAGGCCAGCGACGAGGACGCCTGCTGGACGGCGCGGACCCTGTACCGCCAGGCGCTGGCGACGCCCGAGCCGGTACGCGGCCAGTTGGCCTGGGTGTTCGCGCAGCAGTGATCGCACCTGCCCGCGCGGCGCAAGCAGTCAGACTTGCCGCTGCCTACGCGGCGCGCCGGGGATGACGCGCTACCGCGTGCTGCGGTGGCGCTATTGCTCGCTTGCCCATCCGTTACAGGCGCGCGTTGTGACCGGGCCGCATCACATTCGAGTACCAGGAGTCGCGGAAACTGCGCGTGGCGGCGGTCGCGCAGTTCTCGTCCTGCAGCACACGCGCCGCTCCCAGGTTCGCGCCCCGGCCCAGCAAGGTGCGCGGTAGCGCCAGCAACACGAAACGGCCGTCCTGCAGCATGGTCAGGGCCAGCCCGTAGCGTCCCAGATTGCCGCTGGCACCGGGCAACTCCTCGGCCACGCGCAGGAACGGGCTGCGCTGTGCCAGTTCCGCCTCGCTCAGCGTCCGCAGATAGTAGCGACGGCCCTTTAGCCAATACCCGTTCCAGTGCGCATCCCAATGCGGGCCCGCCACCGCCAACTGTTCACGGATGTCCGCGCGCAGACAGGCGATGCGCAGGTGCAACTGGTTCTGCGAATACACCGTCTGCGCATCGCCTGCGATGGCCACGGCAGTATCGGGAACGGGCGCACCCAACAGATCCGACAGCACGCCACGGGCGCGCCATGCCAGCCAGAAGTAGTTCGGCGTGTCCTGCCGCTGCAGCGTGGGATCTGCGGCTCCGGTGATGCGGCGCGTCGGTACCAGCCAGGCATGCGCTCGACCGCGCGTGTCCTGCAGGAGGGCATAGCCCTGCGCAGGGTCCAGGATCCGGCACGGCACCGCCCCCCCGGAGTGCCACGCATTGATCTCGCAACGCCGGTGGACGAGATGCCACAAGGTATTGGCATGATGGCGGTACATCGCCAGGGCGGTCCCCAGCCACATCAAGGCGAGCGCCACCACGCCGAAGGCGCGATATCCGGATCTGTTCATCTACGGCGTCTCTTCCACGGCCGCGTATGCAGCCGACAAAAAGAAGCGCGCCCTCGGACGCGCTTGTGAACGGGAAAATGAAAGGAAGCGCCGACCGACACAGAAGCGGCCGGCCGGCGCCCGCGGCGCTTGTCACCAGACCATGCCCGCCCCGACGGCCACGCCGGCATCGCCGCGCGTGGTGGCGCTGGCATTGACCTTGAACAGGTAGCGGCCACTTTCGCTGATCGTGGAAACGCCGACCGCGATCGCCTGTTCGCCACGGAACGAGCTCAACGAGACGCCCGCCGCGCTCTGGTCCGGTTGATAGGCCTGGGGCAGGCTGGCCATCGCCATCGCCGCGGCCACGCCGGCGCTGGCGCGCCGATCCGCCTGATCCACGCGGGAGTCGGTGTAGTTGCGCGACCAGTCCGCCACGCCGTTGAGTCCGTCGTTCATCTGGCCCAGGTTGACCGCATCGGTGCGCTCGGTTCCCGCCGCCACGTTGGTGATCTGGCGCTGGTTGCTGGCCGACCCCACAGACACACTGTTGGCGCGGTCGGCCACAGAGCCCTGGCCCAGGGCCACGCTGTTGGCCTCCGTGGCCTTGGCCCCCTTGCCGACAGCCACGCTCCCGACGCCGGAGGCGACCGCATCGGCCCCCATCGCAGTCGCGTTCACGCCGCTGGCCTGGCTGTTGTTGCCGACCGAGGTGGCATTCGTATTGCTGGCCGTCGCGGTATGGCCGACCGCGACCGAGGTGCCATTGTTGCCGACCACGACGGGGGAGACCTGCGCGATCTGACCGACCTGGCTGCCCTCGCCGCTGCTGCCGGGGAAGTCGATGGCCTGGGTACTCGGGGTACCGCCGACCACGATGCCGCCGGCGGTCGCGCCGCCTTGCGCGATGGTTTGCTGCATGGTGGTCATCGAGCTCTGCAGCGCGGAAATCGAGCCGGAGTTTTCCTGCACCTTCTGATTGGTGGCGTACAACTGCGAACCGTTCACCGCATCGGTGCTGGTGGCGCTGAGGCGGCCGGCGGCCACGTTCTGGATCTGCCGCTCCGCGCCCACCGCGCCGACGCTGAAGGCGCCGGCCGGTGTGCTGCCGGCGAAGCTGTAGCTGGAACCGCCCAGCGTGGTGGACTCCACCGCCGAGGTCGCCGCGGTGCGGGCACCCGCGCCGATCGCCACATCGCTTGCATTGCCGGCGACCGCATCGGGACCGATCGCGAGGCTGTCGGTTCCCGTGGCGGCGCTATCGCCGCCGCTGGAGTTGATGCGCATGTACTTCACGCCATCGCCGCCCTGGATGCCCTTGACCGCATCGTCGAGCTTGGTCAACTCCGTATTGGTCGCATGCAACTGCGAACCGTTGACCGCATCCGTACTGGTGTCGGACAGACGGCCCGCGGCCACGTTGGTGATCGTGCGCTCGTTGCCTTCGCTGCCCACGCTGACGGTACTGGTCGGCGCGGCGCCAGCGAAGGAGTAGCTGTGTCCATTCAGCACCACGCCCTCGGTGGAGACGGCCGCACCGGTGCTGCTGCCGCTGCCCAACGCGACATCGCCGCTATAGTTGGCCATCGCGTTGCTTCCGATCGCCAGCGCATTCTTGGCATCTGCGCTCGCGGCATGGCCGATCGCGATCGAGCCTGCACCGTTGGCGTTCGCGGACGCACCCTGCGCGACGCTGTATCCGCCCGAAGCAGAGGCATCGCGGCCCTGCGCCACTGCCTGCAGGCCGGACGCGTCGGCATTGCTGCCCTGCGCCACCGAATCGCCACCCAGCGCACTGGCACCGTTGCCGACGGCCATCGAGCCGCTGCCGGCCGCATTGGCGGCCACGCCGATCGCGGTGCTGTCGGTCCCGCTGGCCACGCTGTCGGCGCCGGTGGAGTTGGTGTTGATGTACTTGACGCCCTTGCCGCTCTGGAACTGCTTCACGGTGCTATCCAGCTCCGTGACCTTGCTGCCGACGTTACCCAACTCGGTATTGGTCGCATTGAGCTGCGAGCCGTTCACCGCATCGGTGCTGGTCGCCGCCACGCGACCGGCCGCCACGTTGGTCACGGTGCGCTCCTTGCCGGCGCTGCCCACGCTCACCGTACCCACCGGCGTGCTACCGGCATAGGTGTACGCCATCCCGTTGATGGTTGCGCCGGTGGTCGCCACCGCCGCCGCCGTGCTGCTGCCGGCACCCAACGCCACCGCACCGGACTGCCCGGCCGACGCACCCGCACCCAGCGCCAGGCTGTTGCCGCCGGTAGCCTTGGCCGCCTTGCCCAACGCCACATCGTTGACGATGGTCGCGGCGTTATCGGGCTGCTCGTCGGTGTTGGCCTGGCCAGCGACCGCGCTGTCGCCCAGCGCCAGCGCGCTGTCGCCATACGCGGTGGCGGCCACGCCCACCGCGGTGCTGTCGGTCCCGCTGGCCACGCTGTCGGCGCCCGTGGAGTTGGTGTTGACGTACTTCACGCCGGTGCCGTCCTTCAGCTTCTCCAGGACCTTGTTGATCTCAGTCACCTTGCCACCGACCGAGGTCACCTCCGTGTTGGTTGCAAACAGCTGCGAGCCGTTCACCGCATCGGTGCTGGTCGCCGCCACGCGACCGGCCGCCACGTTGGTCACGGTGCGCTCCTTGCCGGCGCTGCCCACGCTCACCGTGCTCACCGGTGCGGTGCCGGCATAGGTGTACGCGGTTCCGTTGATGGTCGCACCGGTGGTCGCCACCGCCGCCGCCGTGCTGCTGCCGGCACCCAGCGCCACCGCACCGGCCTGCCCGGCAGACGCACCCGCACCCAGCGCCAGGCTGTTGCCGCCGGTAGCCTTGGCCGCCTTGCCCAACGCCACATCGTTGACGATGGTCGCGGCGTTCTTCGGCTTGTCGTCGGTGTTGGCCTGGCCGGCGACCGCGCTGTCGCCCAGCGCCAGCGCGCTGTCGCCATACGCGGTGGCGGCCACGCCCACCGCGGTGCTGTCGGTCCCGCTGGCCACGCTGTCGGCGCCCGTGGAGTTGGTGTTGACGTACTTCACGCCGGTGCCGTCCTTCAGCTTCTCCAGGACCTTGTTGATCTCAGTCACCTTGCCACCGACCGAGGTCACCTCCGTGTTGGTCGCAAACAGCTGCGAGCCGTTCACCGCATCGGTGCTGGTCGCCGCCACGCGACCGGCCGCCACGTTGGTCACGGTGCGCTCCTTGCCGGCGCTGCCCACGCTCACCGTGCTCACCGGTGCGGTGCCGGCATAGGTGTACGCGGTTCCGTTGATGGTCGCACCGGTGGTCGCCACCGCCGCCGCCGTGCTGCTGCCGGCACCCAGCGCCACCGCACCGGCCTGCCCGGCAGACGCACCCGCACCCAGCGCCAGGCTGTTGCCGCCGGTAGCCTTGGCCGCCTTGCCCAACGCCACATCGTTGACGATGGTCGCGGCGTTCTTTGGCTTGTCGTCGGTGTTGGCCTGGCCGGCGACCGCGCTGTCGCCCAGCGCCAGCGCGCTGTCGCCATACGCAGTGGCGGCCACGCCCACCGCGGTGCTGTCGGTCCCGCTGGCCACGCTGTCGGCGCCCGTGGAGTTGGTGTGGACATACTTGATGCCCTTACCTTCCTGCAGGTTGGTGACGGTCGTATTGAGGTTGGTCACCTGATCGCCGAGCGTGCTGACCTTGCCACCGACCGAGGTCACCTCCGTGTTGGTCGCAAACAGCTGCGAGCCGTTCACCGCATCGGTGCTGGTCGCCGCCACGCGACCGGCCGCCACGTTGGTCACGGTGCGCTCCTTGCCGGCGCTGCCCACGCTCACCGTGCTCGACGGTGTGGTGCCGGCATAGGTGTACGCGGTTCCGTTGATGGTCGCACCGGTGGTCGCCACCGCCGCCGCCGTGCTGCTGCCGGCACCCAGCGCCACTGCACCGGCCTGCCCGGCCGACGCACCCGCACCCAGCGCCAGGCTGTTGCCGCCGGTGGCCTTGGCCGCCTTGCCCAACGCCACATCGTTGACGATGGTCGCGGCGTTCTTTGGCTTGTCGTCGGTGTTGGCCTGGCCGGCGACCGCGCTGTCGCCCAGCGCCAGCGCGCTGTCGCCATACGCGGTGGCGGCCACGCCCACCGCGGTGCTGTCGGTCCCGCTGGCCACGCTGTCGGCGCCCGTGGAGTTGGTGTGGACATACTTGATGCCCTTACCTTCCTGCAGGTTGGTGACGGTCGTGTTGAGCTTGGTCACCTGATCGCCGAGCGTGCTGACCTTGCCGCCGACCGAGGTCACCTCGGTGTTGGTCGCAAACAGCTGCGAGCCGTTCACCGCATCGGTGCTGGTCGCCGCCACGCGACCGGCCGCCACGTTGGTCACGGTGCGCTCCTTGCCGGCGCTGCCCACGCTCACCGTGCTCGACGGTGTGGTGCCGGCGTATGCGTACGTGACGCCATTGATGGCGCTACTCTTCGTCGCAACGACCGCGCTGGTTGTGCTGGAGGAGCCCAGCGCCACGTCGTCCTGGTTGGCCGATGCCGTCGCTCTGTTGCCGATGGCGATCGCCCCCTGCGTCTGCGAATTGGCAGCATTGCCGATGGCGATCGAATCCCGACCCGCAGCGGTATTGAGTGCCGACCAGTCGGAGTAGCTGCCGATCGCGATGGCTCCCACGCCCGACGCGGTGACGGAATCGCCGACCGCGATGGCGCCTTTCGCATTGGCAGTCAGGTTGACACCCACCGCCATTGACGACTGCCCGGAGGCCGTCGCACCGCTACCGGCGGCGAGGCTATTCACGCCAGAGGCGGTCGACTTGTTTCCGAGCGCCAGCGCACTGGTCTGGCTCGCTGTCGCAGTGGCGCCGATGGCGGTGCTGGTGGCGCCGTTCGCCTTCGCGCTACCGCCGATCGCCACGCTGTTGCTGCCGCTGGCGGCGCTGGAGGTTCCCAGTGCGATGGCATTGGTCGAAGAGGCTTCGTTCTGGCTGCCGAGCGCAAGCGCGCCCTGCCCCGACGCCGTGGCCCCTTTGCCCTGCGCGATGGCTGCCGAACCGGACGCCACGGCACCGTTGCCGACCGCGATGGAACTGGCGCCGCCGGCGTTGGTGCTGCCCATGCCGATCGCGATGCCGTCGGAGCCGCTCGCCGTCCCGGTACTCTGCGTGCTGTTGACAGAGAAGTAAGGCAGGTTAACGGCGCCGGTCAGGGTCAGGTTGTTGATCGTGGCGTTATTCAGATAGGCGGCGGTATTGGCGTAGAACTTGCCTCCCACCGTCATGTTCACGACACTTGAATCGCTGTTGTTTGCCCAGGTCAGAATACGATTCTTCTGCGTCGCGGCATCCGCGAAAGAACAAATGTTCGCGATGCCGTTCCTTTTGACGGTATCGAAGTCACCGCCGGTAATTCCAAGATTGTTTCCTCCGAAACCCCATCCTTGTTGACCACTGTTCTGCCAGGCTCCACTGCATGCCGGGCTGTTGCTTTGCGACCTGAACCCGAAGGTCTCCAAAATGCCGGTGTTGAACTGATGGTCAACGTCCGCTTGGGACTGCGCATAAGCGCTACCGGATAGCGTGGCCACGACACCGAAAAAAGCGACGCCTGCGCATGGAACGGACAGCCTCCGCTCCACCACTTTTCGGCTCGTCAAACCACCCTTCGCCTTGGCCAGCTCGGAAACGATCACCCACGCGCCCACGGCGCGATTCCACACGATCTTGAATACCTTGTTCATTTCCACGCTCCCACTGAAGATTGCATGGAAATGTAGATTTCCCCCTATATAACGGCGATGGGAACGCACCCAATCCGGACATGGGCGAGCGCCCAAAAATTTGCGAGAAGCGTTACAGTTACAGTCTAGAAAATGCACCATGTGCCATCTTCCGCTCCCCCAGCGCCGATAAACGGCGACGCTGCCGTATGCTTTTCCGAAAGCATGCGAACGCCCCTACAGGACTCAACGATGGACAGGATCAGAGTCGGCATCGCAGACGACCACCCGATCGTGCTGCTCGGCGTCAACAGTGTGCTGAAGGACAACCCAGACATCGAAGTGATGTTCAGTTGCGATGCGATCGACCAGTTGCTGCGCCTGCTCCCCGAGAAACCGGTGGACGTGCTCTTGTGCGACTACGAATTCGAAAGCGATCCGCAGGCAGATGGACTGCATCTGCTGCAACGGCTGCGCCGGCTCGCGCCGGACATGCGACTGCTGGTCCTCAGCGCACACACGGCCCCCTCCATCGTCTCGGCCGCCCTGCAACTCGGCGCCTCGGGCTTCATCGGCAAGAGCCGCGCCGATTTCGGCAACCTGGCCACGGCCGTGCAGGACGTCGCCGCCGGCCGTCTCCATATCCCAGGTTCGCTGTCGGCGGCGCTGCTGGCCGCACGCTATCGCAAGAACGGCACCGTCGGCGTGGATGCGCTCTCCGCCAAGGAAGCGGCAGTGGCACGGATGACGGCCGACGGCATGTCGTTGGGCGAAATCGCCGACCGGCTCAAGCGCAGCCCCAAGACCATCAGCAACCAGAAGATCGCGGCCATGAAGAAGCTCGGCGCCAAGAACGACGTCGAACTGGCGGCCCTGCTGCGCGAACTCGACGAGCGCAAGACCTGAGCGACACCGCAGCGGCCGTTCCGACCGCGACGCCGGGGGCGCACTGACGGAGTCAGCCCAGCGTGGCCTCCACGTGCAGCAGCAGTTGGCGGCAATGCGACACCAGCGAGGGCCAGTCGGCGCTGGCGTACAGCTGCTGCAAGGCGTGCAGCTCCGACACCAGATCGTCCATGCCCAGCGCCATCAACGCCCCCTGCAGCCGGTGCACGCGCCGACGCAGCGACTCGAGGTCTTGCGCGACCAGCGCCTGCTCGATCAGGTCACGCTCCGCTCCCCATTCGGACCGGAACGCCTGCCGCAGCAAGACATCGAGCTCATCGGATCGCGGCTCCTGAAGCGCGCCGGAACCGGCGGCGGATGTACGGGCAAGCATGGCATTCCTCAGGACACGGCGCAGATCGCTTAACAGGACAGGTTTTTGCAGCAAATCGGAAAACTGCTCGGCGTCGGCGCTGATCTCCGCAGCGGCAGAGGCGGAGGTCGCCACCACGCGCGCCGCCGGATCGAACTCGCGCAGCTTGCGCAGCAGGCCGACGCCATCCAGGTGCGGCATGCCCAGGTCGGTGATGACCAGATCCGCGCGACGCTCCAACCAGAGCTTTAGCGCCTCCTTGCCATCGACGGCCACGCGCACGCGTCGGCACCCGAGCGCCGCGAGTTGATGCTTGATCAATGTCCGATTCACCGCGTCGTCTTCGGCCACGAGAATATCCAGGTCCTGCTCGATGCCCTCGTCGGCGGCTGCGAGCGCAGGCCGTTCGGCAGAGCGCTGTGCGGCGCCGGTCAAGGCGGTCAGCGCATCCAGCAAGGCTTCATGGCTCATCGAACTGACATCGACTTGCTTCTGGTGCCGATGCGGCGCCAACGGCCCCTTGGCGGTCACGAACACCGTCCCGAGCGACGGCACCGCACTCAGATCGGCGGTATGCCAGGCGCGGCCATCGGCCTCCGCCAGTACCCGAATGTGCAGGGCCGCGGCTGGTGCGCCCGCTGCCTGCAGCGTTGCGCCCCAGCGCCGCAGTCGCTGCGCCAGTGCGGCGCGCCAGGCCGGCTGCGGGCAGACCAGATCCACGGAAACGCCCTCCAAAGGCGACAGATCGGCAGGCAGCGCGCGCTGGTTGCGCTTGAATGGAAGATCCACTCGAAACACGCTGCCAGCCCCTGGCTCGCTGCTGACGCTGATGCGTCCGCCCATCAGGCGCGAGAGATTCCGGCACAGGAACAGACCCAGCCCGGTCCCGCCGAAACGGCGACTGATGCTGTCGTCGGCCTGCGCCAGCGGGTTGAAGATCGCCGACTGCATCGAGGCGGGAATACCGATGCCGGTATCGGCGACTTCGAAACGCGCCCAGAGCGTCTCGTCCTCCTGCCTGAGGCAGCTTGAAGAAATCATGATCGAGCCACGCTCGGTGAATTTGGCCGCGTTGCTCAGCAGATTTTGCAGGATCTGCGCCAAGCGCTGGTCGTCGCCCTGCACCACCGCATCCAGCTCCGGGTCAGTCACGCAGTAGAAGGCAATGCCTCCCTGCAGGATCGACGCGCCGAAACTGCGCGCGCAGCGTTCCAACACATCGTTGGGCGACATCGGCACCGGATTGATCTTCAGCGCGTTGGCTTCCAGCTTCGTCGAATCGAGCAGATCGTTGACCAGCGTCAGCAGTGCATCGAACGAACGCCGGATCATGTCCACCCATTCGCTCTGCTCGACCCCCAGCGGGCTGCGCGCCAGCAGTTCCAGGTGGCCCATAGCGCCATGCAACGGCGTGCGGATCTCATGGCTGACGATCGCCAGGAACATCGACTTTGCGCGATTGGCTTCGTCGGCGGTCTGCCTGGCCTGGACCAGCAGCATCTCGTTGGCCTTGCGCTCGTTGATGTCGACCAGCCCCAGCAGCACCACCGACCGGCCGCCGAAGCGGGTCTGCGAAGAGGCCACGCCGATATAGCTGCTCTGGCCTTCGGCGATGTTCCATTGCACCTCGACGAACGAGTGACGCGTGCCGGGCCCGGACTGCGCGCTGCGCTCGCGCATCACGTCACGATAGAAGTCCGCACTGCGGCTGCCGAGCATCCGCTTGGCCACGCCGTTCTCCAGTACCACCGCCTCGCTCGCCGGCGCATAGATGCCGATGCCGATCGGCAAGGTGTCGATGATCGCATTGCTGAAATGCTCCGCCTCTATCAGCTTCTCCGCGCTGCTGAGCAGTGGCTTGGTCACCCTGAAGTCGAAATAGATGGCGGTTGCCCACATCAGGACGAGCGCCAGCAGGCACACCAGCGCGCCGGTGAAGAATTCGTGCTGTAGATTTGCCAGCACGTCGCTCCAGGTATATGCGTAGACCGCAATCCAGTCCGGCCCACCGATGCGCTGGGCTACCAGGAACGTGCCGTCACGGTACAGCGTGATCGGTTCGCCGGCGACCGTGTCGAACCGCGACGCCTGCGCGCGCACCCTGGCCAACAAAGCGGCTTCCTGCGGATCGTGCGGCGAATCGCCGAGGTTCTGGCGGCCATCCTTGCTCAGAAGGAAGAACCCCGGATGCCTGGCTTGCTTGCGCAGGAAGAACCGCATGAACTGCCGATCCGGCAACGACAACGCAATGGTGAAGACACGCTTGTCATCGTGGAACATCGGCACGATGAGCTGCGACACGGAGGCTTGCCCGTCGCTAGCATCCGCCGGGCGCCACAACAGTCTATTGATGCGAAACGTCTGGGTCGGCGTGGCCGCGACAAGGCGCTCCACCGCGGCGATGCGCTGGCGAATGAAGGCTTCGACGCCCTGGCGGCGCGCACTGTCCGACACGGCCGTTCCCAGCACGGGACAAGCGGCGAGAAAACTGCCGTCGGGCGCGTACAGGAAGCCTTCCAAGGTCACGCCGGTCTTTCTGGCGTCGATGGAAGGTGCAGCAGAGATGTCGCGGACCACGCGCATCGCCGTCGCCAGCCGCTCGGTATCGCCTGCACCGGTCAACACGCTTGCCAGCGTGAAGGGGGTGGCGGTCAGATCGTCTTCGGTGACGGTGAGGCCCTGTCCGTCGGCCAACTTGCGCGCATAACGCTGCACGGGGACGACATCGTTCTGCCGCAGATTCCATACGCCTTCGTAGACTTCGGCGAACTGGATCAGGCGTGCCGACAGCTCGTCCACCTGCGTCTGCACGTCCTCGCTGTTCTTGACGAACTGCGCGACCTGCTTGTCGCGGTACTGGTCGATGCTACCGCTGCAGAACAGCGCGGCCGCGCTGACGATCGCCAATGAGAGCGCCGCCGCGGATCCGTAGAGGATGCGCCGGTAGTAGCGACCCGTTCTGGCAAGCAACTTTTGCGGCATACATCGGTCTCGACAAGCGCGCTGCGATGCCATGGGCTGGCGACCGGCAGCAGGATAGCCCAGCACCGATGCACCCGCCAGCGAAAGCGGTAATGGCGTCGCCACAGTTTCCAGCACGGTGCAGAGATCCCTCGCCGACCTGGCATCCGAGGTTCATGCTTTTGGGCAAACGCCTATCGGTGTTTAGGGGGTGCGCCATCGCCCCACCGAACGACGGCCGACACACTGGGCGACATCGGCATGCATATGGCGCCGACCTCGTTCTCGCGCCCCACCGGCCAGGTCATCATGAACAACAGCGCATACACCCCGTTCGTCAGCATCCAAAACGCCCTGATCGCTTACGACGACGAACTGCAGAGCTCCTACGTCGGCAAGCTATTGCAGCGCTTGGGCGTGGCCGATATTCACCTGGCCGCCGACAGCGCCCAGTTTCTTGAGCGGATGCGGACCACGCACATCGGCCTGGTGGTGACGTCGGCGCGAGTGAAGAACACGTCGGCCCTGCAGCTGATCGACATCCTGGCCGACCACCATTACAACGGTCACGTCATCGTCGGCGGCGTGACCGACATGCGCATTCAGAGTTCCATCTACGAATACGCTCAGCGACGCGACTGCGGGGGCATGCACATCATTTTCGCAGGAGAGCCGCTGCGTCTGTTCGACTTCACCGACATGCTGTACCGGGCCACCTCTCCGGCGACCATCGACACCAACGGCCAGTTCATCCAGAACCGGGCCAGGCACATCAATGCCACCGATGTCTACGCCGCTTATCGCGGGGGAGAAATTTCGCCATTCCTGCAACCGAACTATTGCCTCGCCACTGGCGGAATGGTGGGCGCAGAGGCGCTCGTGCGATGGCAACATCCGACTTTGGGCGTGCTCGGCCCGGAATGCTTCCTTTCCTTGCTCGAGGAATGCGACCTGGGCCAGGAACTGGTCGACCAGTTGGTGGATATCGTTGCCAGCGTCGGCAACTCGCTGACCACGCCCACCCCGCTGAAGCTGGCGATCAACGTGTGTGCAGACCAACTCGTTTCGGCGAACTGGGCCGACCGCATCGTGCAACGCTTGATTCATTCCGGCGGCAACACCAGCCATTTTGCCATCGAGGTGACAGAGGACGGCATCGACAATCGCGACGGCAGCATCGCCGGGGCCGTGGCCCATTGGCGGCTCAACGGGATCGATTGCGCAATCGACGCTTTCGGTACCGGGGCCTCCTCGATCAACCGCCTGTGCATGGCGCCATTCAACGTTCTGAAAATCGACCGTCAGATGGTCTGGCGCTCGCGATTGACCAGCCATGTCTTCGAAACCTTGGAAAGCGTCGTGCGCCTGGCGCACGGCATGGGCATGCGCGTGATCGCCGATGGTATCGAAACCGAGGAGGACCTACTTCGCATGCGCAGTATCAAATGCGATATCGGTCAGGGCTATCACTTCAGCCGACCGCTGCCCGTAGCGGAGTTTATCGCCCTGGCGTCTTCGCAAAATGTATTCGGAAGGCGCCATCAATAGAACGGCCGGCTGATGTCGGTCTGCGCGCCGGACTTCCCCACAACACTACACTCGCCTTCGCAGGATCATTATGTCTCGAAAAAACCTACTGCTGCTCACCCTCGCCCTGGCCAACATGGCCTCGCTCGCCGTCGTGCTTGCGTAAATGCCCGAAGACCCTATCCGTCGTTTGCGAACAGACCGGAGCCGGCGCGAACCCAGGAGCGCAGCGCCTGGATTCGGCTGGCCACATCGGCGCGTGCGGCCGTGACCGATGGCCCTTTTTCACGGCGAAGCGCGATCTATCACTTACGGCGCTCGATCACGAAATTGCCGACATTGACGCCCAGATCGACGCCCTCGCCGGTGCCGGCCAAGGCCAGCGAGATATCGCCCTTGGTGACGACCTGCGCGGTGCTGGACTTGACCACGCCGGCATGCGCTTCGGCGGCGGCATAGGTGCCGAACAGATCGTTGAGGCTATAGGCGCCGGTGAAGGTGCCGCGGCCACCGACGATCTTCGACTTGCCGACCGTCAGGCCACCGCCCTTGCTGCTGATCTTGACCGGGATCACCGCGCCGTCGTTGCAGGTGATGGTGCCGGTGCCCTTGGCGGTCTTGTAGAACACCGACCAGCCGGACAGGTTGAAGGACAGCTTGCAATCGATGTTGCCGGCGGCCTGGGCCTGCGGCGCGAGCGCGGCCGCACCCAGCAGTGCGAGCAGAGAGAGCGACTTGATCATGTGGGCATTCCGGGTGGGTGGACAAGGCGACAGGGTAGCAATGGGTTTGTCGCGGCCGCGACAAGGTTGCGGGGGGTATCGCGCGCGCGTTCAGCAGGCATTTCCACTCGCGGCAGGCGCGGTCGGCCCCGGCCTGGCCGGAGCAAAGGCAGGCCGGGGCCGGCGGCCAAACATCTCCAGACTCGTTTGCGGCGGCCCGACCTGATTGCCTCGGTGCTTTGTAGGCGTCAACGCGCATGCAGCGGGGACGTGCGAAGCACTTGCTGATGGCGTAATGCGTCGGGACTGAAGTCCCTCCCACAATGCACCCGCCACGCTTGCCGCAACATGCTGCGGGAGGGGCTATTGCCGCGCTTTCGGAATCCGCCGCGACAGGGGTTACCGGGAAAGCCCGTCGCGGCTGAAGCGGCTCCTACGACAGGCGTCTTCGGAAATAGCACGATGAGCTTTCCGGCGTCACTGGAGCCGCAGGCTAGTCGTCCAGACTGAAGGCATCCGCATCGAGCATGGCCGGGAAGCGCGCGCGGTGCGCGGCCAGTGCGGCGGCGGAGATCGTGGTGGTGGCGACCTGTTCGCGCTCGCGGATCTCCAGTTGCGGCTGGCCGAGGAAATCGATCACCGCGCTGTCGCCGGCATAGTGCAGGTCGTTGCCGTCCACGCCGACGCGGTTGACCGCGGCCACGAAGCACAGGTTCTCGATCGCGCGCGCGCGCAGCAGCGTACGCCAGGCGTAGGCGCGCGCCGACGGCCAGTTGGCGACGAACAACTGCAGGTCGAAATCCAGCTGTCCCGGGCGCTCGACGTCGTAGCGGTTGCGGCAGAACACCGGGAAGCGCAGGTCGTAGCAGACCTGCGGATTGATCCGCCAGCCCTTCCACTCCACGCACAGGCGTTCGTGCCCGGCGGCGTAGCGCAGGTGTTCGTTGCCGTAGCGGAACAGATGACGCTTGTCGTAATGCTGCAACGCGCCGTCCGGCGTGGCCCACAGCAGGCGGTTGAACACCTTGGCCTCGCCATCGGCGCCGGGCACGCGCAACTGCACGCTGCCGGTCACCGCCGCGCCCAGCCGCGCGACCTGCTCGCGGATCCACGCCACGGTCGGCCCGTCCATGTCCTCGGCCTGCGCCAGCGCGTCGTTGGAGAAGCCGCTGGTGAAGGTCTCTGGCAGGATCACCAAGTCGGTGACGCCGGTCAGCGGCGCCAGCAGCTCGGCGTAATGCGCGCGGTTGCCGGCCGGATCGTGCCAGCGGGTGTCGCCCTGGACCAGCGAGATCCTCAGATCGTTCATAGCAGGGAATCGGGAAAGGGGAATAGGGAATGGGTAAAGGCTAAGCGCATCGGCGAGTTTTCACCATTCCCCATTCCCGAATCCCCAATCCCGGCGCTTACGCGCGCTACAGCGCGCGCAAGCGCTCGATCGCCGCATCCAGCGTCGCCTCGTTCTTGGCAAAGCACAGCCGCGCAAGGCGCTGGGCGGGCGGCGGGTCCTGGTAGAACGGCGACAGCGGGATCGCCGCCACGCCCTTCTCGATGGTCAGCCACTTCACGAACTCGGTGTCGGGCAGGTCGCTGACCGCCGAATAGTCCACCAGCTGGAAGTAGCCGCCCGGCACCGGCAGCGGCTTCAGCCGGGTGCCCAGCAATTGTTCGCGGAAGCGGTCGCGCTTGGCCTGGTAGAACGCGCCGAGCTGTTCGTCGTGCTCGGGCTCCTCGCGGATCATCGCGGCGAAGGCGTGCTGGGCCGGGCCGAAGCTGGCGAAGGTGTTGTACTGGTGGACCTTGCGGAACTCTGCGCTGAGCGCCGGCGGCGCGATCGCGTAGCCGATCTTCCAGCCGGTGCAGTGATAGGTCTTGCCGAAGCTGGAGACGACGAAGGCGCGCTCGCGCAGTTCCGGCCAGCGCAGCACCGACTCGTGGCGGCGGCCGTCGAACACGATGTGCTCGTAGACCTCGTCGGAGATCAGGAAGATGTCGCTGCCGCGCAGCAGCTCGGCCACCGCCTGCAGGTCATCGGCGCCGAACATGGCCCCGGACGGGTTGTGCGGGCTGTTGAGCATCAGCAGGCGGGTGCGCGGGGTGATCGCCGCACGTACGCGCTCCCAGTCCACCGCGAACGTCTGCGGATCCAGCGGCACGTGCACCGCACGCGCGCCGGCCAGGTCGATCGCCGGCTCGTAGCTGTCGTAGGCCGGGTCCAGCACGATCACCTCCTCGCCCGGGCGCACCACGGCGTGGATGGCGTTGAACAGCGCCTCGGTGGCGCCGCTGGTGACGGTGACCTCGGTGTCGGCATCGACCTGGGCGCCGTAGCAGCGCAGCGCCTTCTCGGCGATCGCCTGGCGCAGCGCCGGCACGCCGGTCATCGGCGGGTACTGGTTGTGGCCGTCGCGCATCGCCCGGTCCAGCGCCTCGATCAGCCGCGGCGGCACCGGGAAATCGGGAAAGCCCTGGCCCAGGTTGACCGCGCCGTGCTCGGCGGCCAGTTGCGACATCACGGTGAAGATGGTGGTGCCCACCTTGGGCAGCTTGGTCTGCGGATGCATGCGGGGGATCTGCGGGCAGCGGGAAAACGCCGAGTGTACGCAAAGCCGCTTGCCGGCGATGCGCCCTACACGCCGCCGCTCCACTGACGCAGCGCATGCGCATCGCCGCGTGTGGCCGCCGCCGGCATCCGCCGGACGCCCGCATGCCGATACAATGCGCGCCTTCCCTTGCCGCCCGCCGCCGCGCCATCCGCCGCGGCCTTCGCCGATGACCGATCCGCTGTACACCGCCCCACCGCTACTGGCCGCGCACGGGCTCACGTTCGCCCGCGACGACGCCGCGGTGTTCGGTCCGCTGGACTTCCACCTGGATGCCGGCGAGGCGCTGCTGGTGCAGGGCGACAACGGCGCCGGCAAGACCACCCTGCTGCGGGTGCTGGTCGGCCTGCTGCGCGCCGAGGCCGGGCGCATCGAGATCGATGGCCACCCGGTGCGGCGCGGCGACCGCGCCCGCTTCATGGCCTACCTGGGCCACCTGGGCGCGCTGAAGGCCGACCTGAGCACCCTGGAGAACCTGCACTACCTGTGCGGCCTGCAGGGGCGCCGGGCCAAGCAGATGCCCGGCAGCGCGCTGGCCATCGTCGGCCTGGCCGGCTACGAGGACACCCTGGTAAGGCAGCTGTCGGCCGGGCAGAAGAAGCGCCTGGCGCTGGCGCGGATGTGGCTGTCGCCGGCGCCGCTGTGGCTGCTCGACGAGCCCTACGCCAACCTCGACCTGGACGGCATCACCCTGGTCAACCGCATGATCGCCGCGCACCTGCGCAGCGGCGGCGCGGCCCTGGTCACCACCCATGGCGCCTATGCCGCCCCCCCCGTGCGCACGCGCATGCTGACCTTGAGCGGAGTCGCCGCATGAGCCTGGCCACGCCCGTTCCTTCGCTGTGGCAGGCCACCCGCGCGCTGCTGCTGCGCGACCTGCGCCTGCTGTGGCGGCGCCGCGGCGACGCACTGCAGCCGGCGCTGTTCGCCCTGCTGATCGTGGCCCTGTTCGCGCTGGCGCTGGGCAACCAGCCGCGCCTGCTCGGCGAGGTGGCCGGCGCCGCGCTATGGCTGGCGGTGCTGCTGGCCGGCCTGCTGGCGCTGGACAGTCTGTTCCGCAGCGATGCCGAGGACGGCTCGCTGGAGCAATGGCTGCTGGCGCCGGTGCCGCTGGCCTGGCTGGTGCTGGTGCGGGTGCTGCTGCACTGGGTCACCACCGCCTTGCCGCTGATCGTGGCCGCCCCGCTGCTCGGCGAATTGCTGCACCTGCCACATGACCGCATGCCGGTGCTGCTGGCATCGTTGGCGCTGGGGACCCCGCTGCTGAGCCTGCTCGGCGCGGTGGTCGCGGCGCTGACGGTGGGCATGAAGCGCGCCGGCATCCTGGTCGCGCTGCTGGCCCTGCCGCTGTACGTGCCGGTGCTGGTGTTCGGCGCCGGCAGCGTGGCGGCGGCGGCGCAGGGCCTGGATCCGGCCGGCGGCCTGCTGTTGCTGGCCGCGGGTCTGGTCGCGGGGCTGGTGCTGGCGCCGTTGGCGGCGGCCGCGGCGATCCGCATCTCGCTGAGCTGAGCCGTTGGCGCAGCGCCGGCGCGGCGGCGGCCGTACCATGCAAGCGCAGTGTTCCCTCGCCGTTCCGTCGTTGTCGCATCGAATGTTGTCGCATCGAAGCCCGCCTTCCGCCAGCTAGAATCGTCCGCATGGCCTCTCTCGTCCGCTGGTTCCACCAACTCGGTTCGCCGCCGACCTTCGATCGCTTCGCTGCGCGCTGGACGCCGTGGTGCTACCTGGCGGCGCTGCTGCTGGCCGGCGTGGGCATCTGGCAGGCCCTGTTCGTGGTCCCGGCCGACCGCCTGCAGAGCGACGCCTTCCGCATCCTCTACATCCATGTGCCCAGCGCCTGGATGAGCCTGTTCGTGTTCGGCCTGATGGCCGTGTACGCGGCCATCGCCCAGGTCTGGCGGATCAAGCTGTGCGAGATCCTGGCGATGGCCTGCGCGCCGATCGGCGCCGCCTTCACCCTGATCACCCTGCTGACCGGCAGCATCTGGGGCAAGCCGATGTGGGGCGCCTGGTGGGACTGGGACCCGCGCCTGACCACCGAGCTGATCCTGCTGTTCCTGTACATCGGCGTGATGGGCCTGTACCTGGCCATCGAGGACCGGCGCACCGCCGCGCGCGCGGCCGGGCTGCTGGCCATCGTCGGCGTGGTGCTGCTGCCGGTGATCCGCTATTCGGTGGTGTGGTGGAACTCGCTGCACCAGGGCCAGACCATCCGCCTGTTCGGCCAGTCCAGCATGGACCCGAGCATGCTGCCGCCGCTGTGGCTGATGGTGGCCGCGACCAAGTTCTGGTTCGCCGGCTCGCTGCTGGCGCGCGCGCGCGCCGACAACCTGCGCCGCGAGGCCGGCAAGGACTGGGTGACGCAACTGGCGGAGGCACGCGGATGAACTACCTGCCGTATGTGGTCGGTGCCTACGCGGTGTTCGCCGGGGTACTGCTCGCCGATTTCGTGCTGGCGCGGCTGCAGGTGCGCAACGCGCTGCGGGCGGCACGGCTGCGCGCACAACGCAAGCGCCAGGCCAAGGCCGAACCGGCGCCGCCGCTGGAGCTGAGCCGATGAACCCACAGCGCAAGCGCCGCCTGCTGTGGCTGATGCTGCTGGTGCTGGCCGCCGGCCTGACCACCACGCTGGTGGCGATGGCCCTGCAGCGCAATGCCGCCTACCTGTACACCCCGGCCGAAGTGCTGGCCGGCAAGACCGGCGCGCACGCGCGCTTCCGCCTCGGCGGCATGGTCGAGAAGGGCTCGTTCCAGCGCGCCCCGGGGTCGCTGCAGTCGCACTTCCGGGTCACCGACGGCGATGCGCAACTGACCGTGCGCTACGACCGGATCCTGCCCGACCTGTTCCGCGAGGGCCAGGCGGTGGTGGCCACCGGCAGCATGCACGACGGCGTGTTCGTCGCCGAGGACGTGCTGGCCAAGCACGACGAGACCTACATGCCGAAGGAGCTGGCGGACAAGATGGGCAGCGCGCATCGCAAGCATGATGTGGGGGCGATGCAGTGAGGGGCGGGAACCGGGATTGGGGAATGGGGAATCGTCGAAGCAACAGCGCTGGCCCGATCGTTGGCACCACCAAGCATCGGCGACGGAACCCCGGGGAGCAATCTCGCGCCACGTGTATCCCGCAATCCGCTGCGCGTCCCGCCCTGCCCGCTCGCGCGTTCCGCAAGCACCATGCTGCCTGAGGTCGGTCAGCTCCTGCTGATCCTCGCCCTGCTCACCGCCGTGCTGCAGGCGCTGCTGCCGCTGGCCGGCGCGCAGCGCGGCGATGCGCGCTGGATGGCGGTGGCGCGGCCGGCGGCGTTCGCGCAGCTGGCCTTGGTGGCCGGCGCCTTCGCGATCCTCACCCATGCGTTCGTGACCCAGGACTTCTCGGTGGCCTACGTCGCCGAGAACTCCAACTCGCTGCTGCCGCTGGTGTACCGCTACTCGGCGGTGTGGGGCGCGCACGAGGGCTCGCTGCTGCTGTGGACGCTGATCCTGGCGCTGTGGACCGGCGCGGTCGCGCTGTACTCGCGGCGTCTGCCGGCGCACGTCGTCGCGCGGGTGATCGGCACCCTGGCACTGGTCAGCATCGGCTTCCTGGCATTCCTGCTGTTCACCTCCAACCCGTTCGCGCGGCTGCTGCCGGCGCCGCTGGAAGGGCGCGATCTCAATCCATTGCTGCAGGATCCCGGCCTGGTGATCCATCCGCCGCTGCTGTACGCCGGCTATGTCGGCTTCGCGGTGCCGTTCGCCTTCGCCATCGCCGCGCTGCTGGACGGCCAGGTGGATGCGCGCTGGCTGCGCTGGACGCGGCCGTGGACCAACGTGGCCTGGGGTTTTTTGACCATCGGCATCGCCCTCGGCAGCTGGTGGGCATACTACGAACTGGGCTGGGGCGGCTGGTGGTTCTGGGACCCGGTGGAGAACGCCAGCTTCATGCCGTGGCTGGCCGGCGCGGCGCTGCTGCATTCGCAGGCGGTCACCGAGAAACGCGGCAGCTTCGGCGCCTGGACCCTGCTGCTGGCGATCGCCGCATTCTCGCTGTCGCTGCTCGGCACCTTCCTGGTGCGCTCGGGCGTGCTGACCAGCGTGCACTCGTTTGCCGCCGACCCCGCCCGCGGCCTGTTCATCCTGGTGTTCCTGAGCCTGCTGTGCGGCGGCGCGCTGCTGCTGTATGCGCTGCGCGGCGGCCGCGTGGCGGCGGCGGCCGACGAGGCGCGGCAGCGCTTCGCCCCGGCCTCGCGCGAGACCCTGCTGCTGGCCAACAACCTGCTGCTGACCTGCGCCTGCGCCATGGTGCTGCTGGGCACGCTGTATCCGCTGCTGGCCGATGCGCTGGACTTGGGCAAGCTGTCGGTGGGGCCGCCCTACTTCGGCACCTTGTTCATCGTGCTGATGGCGCCGCTGGTGGCGCTGCTGCCGTTCGGCCCGCTGACCCGCTGGCAGCGCGAACAGGCGTCGCGGCCGCTGGCGCTGCTGGCGCCGTGGGCGGGCCTGGCGCTGCTGGCGGGGGCGATCGGCTTCTTCCTGGCGCCGCAGGGTGCGTGGAAGACCGCCGCCGGCGTCGCCGCCGCGGCCTGGGTGCTGCTGGGCACCGCGCGCTTCGTATGGAGCCGGCGCCAGCTCAAGGGCAGCCGCTTCACCGCCGAGATGCTGGGCATGACCCTGGCGCACACCGGCATCGCCGTTTTTCTGGCCGGCGCGTTGCTGGTCGAGGCCCTGGAGCAACAGCGCGAAGTGGCGCTGGCGCCCGGACAGCACCTGGAGCTGGGCCGCTACCGTTTCGAGCTGCAGGGACTGGACCAGCGCAAGGGCCCCAACTACATGGCCGAACGTGCGCACGTGCAGGTGCTGCGCGACGATCGCCCGCTGGCGCTGCTGCACCCGGAAAAGCGTCTTTACGCCAGCGGCGGCCAGAACATGACCGAAGCCGGCATCCACCCCGGCCTGTTCGGCGACGTCTACGTCGCCCTCGGCGAGCCGCTGGGCGGCAACGCCTGGGCGATGCGCGTGCACGTCAAACCCTTCGTGCGCTGGATCTGGCTTGGCGCGGCGCTGATGGCGCTGGGCGGTTTCGTCACCGCCGCCGACCGGCGCTTCCGTCGTACCCCGGAGACCCCCTGATGTCCGCTCCCGCTCCACGTCGCCTGCCGCTGCCCGCCATCCTGCTGGGTGCGCTGTTCTTCCTCGGCCTGCTGGCGTTGATGGTGTATGCGGTGCAGCGTTCCGGCAGCGCCGATCGCGACGCGCTGCCCTCGGCGCTGATCGGCAAGCCGGCGCCGGCGTTCGAACTGCCGCTGCTGCACGACGCCTCGATCCGCGTGCGCAGCAGCGAGTTGCTGGGCGCGCCGTACGTGCTCAACGTGTGGGGCAGCTGGTGCCCGGCCTGCCGCGAGGAACACCCGGTGCTGACCCGCTTCGCGCTCAGCAAGCGTGTGCGGGTGATCGGCTACGACTGGAAGGACACCCGCGAGGACGCGCTGCGCTGGCTGGAGCAGTTGGGCAATCCGTTCCTGGCGGTGCTGTTCGACCCCGAAGGGCGCACCGCAATCGACTGGGGCGTGGCCGCGGCGCCGGAGACCTTCCTGGTCGACGCGCGCGGCGTGGTGCGCTGGAAGCATGCCGGCCAGCTGACCGATGCGATCATCCGCGACGAACTGCTGCCGGCACTGGAGCAGGCCGAGCGCGACGCCCCGCCGACGCGCGCCCAGGGCAAGGCCACGCCATGAGCCAGCACCGCCGGCCTGCGCTGCGGCTGGGCCTGCTGGCGCTGCTGGCGTGGTCCACGCTGGCCGGCGCCGAACCGGTGTCCGATCCGACGCCGCTGGCCTACCGCTCCGCCGCCGAGGAGACGCGCTTCCATGCGCTGACCGCGGAACTGCGCTGCGTGCAATGCCAGAACCAGTCGCTGGCCGACTCGCACGCGCAGATCGCCATGGACCTGCGCCGCGAAGTGCTGGAGCTGATGCACCAGGGCAAATCGGATGCGCAGATCAAGCAGTTCCTGGTCGATCGCTACGGCGAGTTCGTGCTGTACCGGCCGCAACTGGAAGCGCGCACCTGGCTGCTGTGGTTCGGCCCCTTGCTGCTGCTGGCCGGCGGCGCCGTGGTGCTGATCCGGATGGTGCGGCGACGCGCGCCGGCAGCGACCGCGCTACCGCTGCAGGACGAACAGGAATGGTGAGGCGATGCTGAGCTGGGGCATGTCGGCCGCGGCGGTGGCGCTGGCGGCGCTGGTGTTCGCGGTGGTGCTGTGGCCGCTGCGCGGCGGCGGCCGCAACGGTGCGGTGCTGGCGGTGGCGATCCTGGCGCTGGGCGTGGCGACGGCGGCGCTATATGCGCTGGTCGGTACTCCACGCGCGCTGCAGGCGCAGAACCGCGAGGCACCACGCACGCTCGAGGACGGCGTGAAGCAACTGCAGGCGGCGCTGGCGAAGGATCCCAACCGGGCCGACGGCTGGGCCTTGCTCGGCCGTAGCCAGATGTCGCTGGGGCACAACGCCGAGGCCGCGGCCGCATTCGCGCGTGCGGTGCGCCTGGCGCCGGAACAGGCGCCGTTGCTGATCGAGGCGGCCGAGGCGCGGGCGATGGCCAACCCGCAACGGCAGTTCGACGACCAGGCGCTGGCCTGGCTGCAGCACGCCCTGCAATTGGCGCCGGGCAGCGAACGCGGCGCCTGGTTCCTCGGCATCGCCCAGCGCCAGCGCGGCCAGGACGCCGCCGCCGCGGCCACCTGGGAAGCGCTGTTGCCGCGCGTGGATGCGGCCACGGCCGCGGCGCTGCGGCCGCAGATCGATGCGGCGCGCAGCGCGGCCGGCCTGCCGGCCTTGCCCGCCGCCGGCGCCACGGCGCAGCCTGACAAGGCGCCGGCGACCGCCGGCCTGACCGTGGCAGTGTCGCTGGACCCGGCGTTCGCCGCCCGCGTGCGCCTGCGCGGCGACGCCAGCGTGTTCGTGATTGCCCGCGTGCCGGGCGGTCCGCCGATGCCGGTGGCGGTGCAGAAACATCCGCTGCAGGCGCTGCCGTTGCGGGTGACGCTGAGCGACGCGGACAGCCCGATGCCGACGCAGAAGCTCTCGCAACTCAAGCAAGTGCAGGTGATCGCGCGGCTGTCGGCCAGCGGTAATGCCATGCGCCAGGAGGGCGATCTGGAATCGGCGCCGGTGACGGTCACCCTGCCGGCGACCGCGCCGGTGGAGCTGGAGATCGGCAAGCCGTAGCGCAAGCAGTCATGTGGGAGCGACCGTGCCTGATCGGGACCGTCCGGTCGCGACCAGGCCAAGACGCCAGCAAGAATGCGAAACGTCGTTGCAGGAGCGGCTTCAGCCGCGACACGCTCTACCGGGAGTCCTGTCGCGGCTGAAGCCGCTCCCACGAGGCAACAGCGTGTCGGACTGGATCGCGGTGGAAGCGAATGATCAGACGCGCAGTAGATCCGGCCCGGCGTCACTCACGGACGCCATTGCGGCCCGACACGCTCCATCCCGCACCACGCATACGCCGGATGCGCAATCGCGCGGCTAGAATCGGCGCATGACCGAATTCATCCCGCCCGGCAGCCGCTTCCACACCCTGCCCTCGCCGTTCCCGATGAAACGTGGTGGCCAGCTGCATGGCGCGCGGGTCGCCTACGAAACCTGGGGCACGCTGTCGGCCGCGCGCGACAACGCGGTCCTGATCGTCACCGGACTCTCGCCCGACGCGCATGCCGCAGCCAATGCCGACGATCCCACGCCAGGCTGGTGGGACGGCATGCTCGGCCCCGGCAAGCCGATCGACACCCAGCGTTGGTTCGTGATCTGCGTGAACTCGCTGGGCAGTTGCAAGGGTTCGACCGGCCCGGCCTCGCCGCATCCGGACGACGGCAAGCCGTATCGCCTGCGCTTCCCGGAGCTGTCGATCGAGGACGGTGCCGACGCCGCCGCGCAAGTGGTGCGGGCACTGAACATCGCGCAGTTGGCCTGCGTGATCGGCAACTCGATGGGCGGCATGACTGCGCTGGCGCTGCTGCACCGGCATCCCGGCCTGGCCCGCAGCCACATCAACATCTCCGGCAGCGCGCAGGCACTGCCGTTCTCGATCGCGATCCGCTCGCTGCAGCGCGAGGCGATCCGGCTGGACCCGAACTGGAACGGCGGCGACTACGACGAAGCCACCTATCCCGAGTCGGGCATGCGCATGGCGCGCAAGCTCGGCGTGATCACCTATCGCTCGGCGCTGGAATGGGACGGCCGCTTCGGCCGCGTGCGGCTGGATTCCGACCAGACCGACGACGATCCGTTCGGCCTGGAATTCCAGGTCGAGAGCTACCTGGAAGGCCACGCCCGCCGCTTCGTACGCCGTTTCGACCCGAACTGCTATCTGTACCTGAGCCGCTCGATGGACTGGTTCGACCTGGCCGAACCCGCCGGCGGCGACGTGCTGGCCGGCATCGCCACGATCCAGATCGAGCGCGCGCTGGCGATCGGCGCCAACACCGACATCCTGTTCCCGGTGCAGCAGCAGCAACAGATCGCCGACGGCCTGCGCGCCGGCGGCGCACTGGCGCAGTTCCTGGGGCTGGATTCGCCGCAGGGCCACGATGCGTTCCTGGTCGATTTCGCGCGGTTCGGGCCGGCGGTGCGGGCGTTTCTCGACGCACTGTGAGTGGTGCGGCGTACTGGCCGCACCACTCCATCATGCGGTGCCTGGCGATGCCGCCATCGGCAAGTCGAGATGGACTTACCTCAAGATGCATCCCGTTCGATGAGTTGAGCTACCTCCGAACACATCGCACCTCTTAGATCGCCCGCGCGTAACCGCTACCACGGCCGTACGCACTGACCGACTGAAACGCTGGCGACACACGGAACTAGAAAGACAGGAGCGAGAGCACGGCAGATCCTTTGCCGTACTCTCGCCGATCGTTGCAGCAGAACGCCGGCAACGGTGATATCAGTTGAACCGCGGCATGTCCGCCAGCGCCGTGTTCTGGATCAGCGTCTCGCCATTGAACTCGAAGTAACGGCCATAGGCGGTGATCACCTCATGCCGATTGCTTTTGAGCTCACGCGTGTCGAACTTGCACGCCTCGCCTGCCGGCCCGTAATTGCAGATCTGCTGATAGCGCGCAACGCTCTGCAACGGGCCGGAAGCAAGCAGATTGCCGTTGGCGTCCCACATCCAGTACTGCCCGTACGCGTTGACCGACTCGACCAGACCGCCCCACTCCGGGAACACGACCAGCGAGCGCGTGTCGAACACGCAGGGATTCTTTCCTTGGCAAGGGCCAGCCGCATACCGCGGGACGTCTTTCAGTTCTCCACCCTGCGGACCAAACGGCTGGCCGTTGGCGTCGAAGTTCCAGTAGCGACCGTAAGCGGTAATTGATTCAAGATAGCCCACACCCGGGTAGTCCACTTCAGTGCGAGTTTCGAACTTGCACGCATAATGAGAGCCCACAAATTCCTGCGTACATGGTCCGTTTCCGGCTGCATAACGCGGCACGGCACTCAGCGGCGCTGGCCTTGCCGAATGCTGTCCCTGGGTATCGAACTTCCATAGATGACCATAGGCAATCACAGACTCAGTGCCATCAGGGCCTTCATCAATCGCGTCAAGCACACACGCAGTCGGCCGAAGCGAATCATCGCCGAAATTGTACAGGCATGGACCGGGAATCTTTCCATTTCCTACCATTGAACGAGCCCAGTTAACGGCCGCCTCTGCGTTTAGCAAGCCCGCACCACACCGGTTGTCAGCGCAGGCCATCGGCGTCGCCGTGCTTTTCAGGATGTTCTTGATCTGATCGGGCGTCAGCGCAGGATTCGCAGATAACATCAATCCGATCGTCCCACTGACGTGTGGCGCCGACATTGAGGTTCCCGAAAGAAAGCGATAACACGACGTCAATCCATCGCCGTTTTTCACCGCCCAAGCAGAGAGCACGCCGACCCTCGTCACAGCGTTGACCTGCGAAATTGGATTTACTATCCCGGGACAATCACCTAGTCCAGCGCCATAAACCCCTTCATCGCGAGTCGCGCCGCCACCAGGCGCCATCAACGTCAACGATGCCCCGCCATTGGTGTAAGGGGCCTCAAGATTCATCTGATCGGTCGCCCCGACAGAGATGACTCCGGGACAAGAAGCTGGCCGCACATGAGCCACATCGACCCACGAGCCGGAAGCTGCTTGGTCGTAGATTATCCCTGGCGCATTGTGGTTACCAGCCGAAGCTACGATCGAAACGCCCGCGACCAGCGCCTGGGAGATGGCACGATTAGTGTACTGGTAGTCGTCACAAGTACTGGTCGGGTCCGCCAGACTTAGATTGACGACCCTTGCGCCAGATTGGACTGCAACCTTGATCGCTGCAGCCAGGTTAGCATCACTGACGCCCTGATAGATTCTGCTCGAAAGAATCTCGCACTGTGGGCAGACACCGGCGACACCTTGTCCATTTTGTGTTTTAGCGCCAATGATTCCGGCCGTATGGGTTCCATGTGCAAACCCGCCATCTTCATTGGGGTTACCTCCATTTATTCCGCGATAGAAATCTCTACCGCTTCCATCCTGGGCCCACGTAATATCCGGGTGTCCGGAATACCCAGAATCGATCGTGGCAATTCGAATCTTCTGGCCATTCGCTGGCGCCAGCGCCCAGGCTTGCGGTGCGCGAATCGCGGAAAGATTCCATTGCTGCGCCGAAAGCGGATCGTTGGTAGGCGCCTGTGCGTGGACCGAGCTACTTAGTGAAAGTCCTATCAATGCCCCTAAGCGTACTAGGGCAGACAAACGTTTCTTTGCGAACATTGTTCCAGACATAAGTGAAACTCCTTTTCTCTGATGGGCAACCCCCTGTCGCCCGGTCATCCGGAAAGAAACTGACTACCGCTTCGCGGTGTTCGTTCCGCATCACCGACCGTCGCGAAATTCTAGAGCGGTGACGTCTCACAGGCCGACACTGACGGCGCGTTGTATACCATCAGAGAATCTCGTCCCAGTTGCCATCGTTCTGCGACGTGCGTGCTTGGAGGTCGCCGCCATTCGTGGCACACGTGCGCCACGCGTGACCAGTCACGCTGCGCGTGTCTCACACCGTGTCATCGCCCGACGCTTCGACGCTGCGCACGAGCCGCCCGTCCTGCAACCGATAACGCACATGCACCACTCCCTCTGGCAGCGCATCGTGACTGATCAGCAGCAGGCTGCGCTGGCCCAGCGCCTGCGCCAGGTCGCGCAGCAGCGCCTGCGCGGTGTCCACGTCCAGGCCTTCGGTGGGTTCGTCCAGCACCAGCAGCGGTGCCTCGCGCAGCAGAGCACGGGCCAGGGCCAGGCGCCGCGCCTGGCCGGCGGACATGGTGGCGCCGTTTTCGCCGAGCCAGGCGTCGAGGCCACCGACTTCGTGCAGCCAGGCGTCGAGCCGCACGTCGGCCAGTACCCGCTGCAGGCGCGCATCGTCGGCCGATGGATCGCCCAGGCGCAGATTGTCGCGCACGCTGCCGGCGAACACCGGCGCGCCCTGCGGCAGCCAGGCGACGCGGCGATGCCAGTGCGCCTCGGCGACCTCGCGCAAATCCGTGCCGGCGAAGCGGACGCTGCCCTGTTGCGGGTCCCACAGCCGCAGCAGCAGCGCCGACAGGGTGGTCTTGCCGCTGCCGCTGTCGCCGGAGAGGGCGATGCGCTCGCCCGGCGCGATGCGCAGGGACACACCGTCGAGTACGCGCCGCGCCTCGCCCGGCCAGGCGAACACCACGTCATCGAACTGCACCTCGCCGGTCGCCGGCAGCGAACGCGGTTGCGCCGGGTCTAGCACCGGTGGCGCCTGCCCGGCGATCGCCTGCAGGCGCCGCGCGGCGACGCGGCCGGACTGCAGCGCCTGCCAGGCCAGGCCGGCCCCGGCCCAGACCTCGAGCAGGGCCACGGTCAGGAACACCAGGCCGGCGGCCTGTTCGGCGCTGATCGCGTCGGCACGCGCCGCACCCAGCGCCACCCACAGCATCGCCAGCAGGCCCAGCGCCGCGCACAGCGCGTGCAGCGCGTTGCCGCCGATCAACCGCTGCCGCTGGCGCCGGTCTTCGCTGCGCAGCGCCTGTGCGCTGGCATCCACGCGCGCGATCCAGGCGGCTTGCGCGTCGAGCGCGGCCAGGTCGGCGGCGCCCTCCAGCCCTTCGTAGGCCAGGGTGCGCAAGGCTTCGCGCTGCTGCGCGCGTGCGCGTTCGCGGGCCTCGCCGCCGCGCGCCACCACCCACGGCACGCCGAGCCCGATCGCCAACGCCAGCGCGGTCAGCACCAGCGCCGCCGGCCCGTGGATCGCCGCTGCCGCGGCAATGCCGATCGTGCCGACGCCGAGCAGTGCGGCCAGCGGCGCCAGCGCGCGCACCACCAGGCCGTCAACCTCGCCGATGTCCGACATCAGCCGTGCCAGCAGTTCGCCGGTGCGGCTGGCGCCGAGCCGTGCCGGTGCCAGCGGCAGTGCGCGGCGGAAGAACCACACCCGCAGGTCGCGGGCGATGCGCAGGGTCGCGTCGTGTCCGACCAGCTTTTCGCCGTAGCGCGAGGCGATGCGCGCGAAGGTCAGTGCGCGAATGCCGGCCGACGGTGAGAAGAAGTTGAAGCCGCTGCCCATGCCGACCGCGCCGGCCAGCGCCGCGGCGGTGAGGAAGCCGCCGGACAGGCCGAGCAGCCCGACCCCGGCCAGCATCGTGCACAGCACCAGCAGCGCGGTCAGCAGCAGCCGGCCGAGATGGCGGCCGAACACGCCGCGCAAGCTGTCGCGGGTGCCGCTCATGGTTGCGCTCCCTGGGTCGCGGCGGAGGCGTTGCGGGCCGGCAACCGCAGCACGGTATCGGCCCAGCGCATCGCCGCCTCGCTGTGGGTGGCGACGATCACGCTGCGGCCGCGGGCGAACTCCGCCAGCGTGCGCAGCAGGTCCGCCTCGGTGTCCGCATCCAGGAACGCGGTCGGTTCGTCCAGCAACAGCAGTTCCGGATCGCGCAGCAACAGTCGCGCCAGGCCGATGCGCCGCGCCTCGCCGCCGGACAGGCCGAAACCACGCTCGCCGATCGGCGTGTCCAGCCCCTGCGGCAGACGCGCGGCGAAGCGCAGCACCTGCGCCGCCTCGGCGGCGGCATGCAGTTGCGCAGCGCTGGCCTGCGGATCGGCCAGGCGCAGGTTGTCGGCGATGCTGCCGTGGAACAGATACGGCCGCTGCCCGGCGTAGCCGATGCGCAGTCCCTTGCGCACCTGCAAGGTACCGGCACGCGGCGGCAGCCACCCGGCCAGCGCTTCCAGCAGCGTGCTCTTGCCGCTGCCACTGGGGCCGACCAGGGCCAGGCGCTGTCCGGCATGCAGATCGACATCCAGGCCCTGCACCGCGTCGCAGCGCGCACCCAGCGGCCGCAGATGCAGCGCGCGCGCCTGCAGCAGCGGTACCTCGCGCGACGCGCTTGTGGAAGGCGCGGCGACGGGCATTGCCTCGGCAGCGGCGTCGTTCGGCACGACGGCCCCCTCGGCGTGCGCAGCCGGCGCATCCGTGGCCTGCGGCAGGCTTTCCAGCAGGCGCTCCACCTCGGCCGCCGCGGCCAGCGCATTGGCGCGGTCGTGGTAATGCGCGGCCAGGCGCCGCAGCGGCGCATAGAACTCCGGCGCCAGCAGCAGGCAGAACACGCCGGTGCCCAGGGTCGGCACGCTGCCGTGCAGGGCGATCATGCCGAGGTAGCTCAGGCCCAGGTACAGCGCGACGATCGCCACGCTGACCGAGGCGAAGAACTCCAGCACGGTGGACGACAGGAACGCGATGCGCAGCACTTTCAGCGTGCGCTCGCGCACGCCCTCGGCGGCAGCGGCGATCCCGCGCAGTTCGTCGTCGCCGCGCCCGTACAGGCGCAACAGGCCCAGGCCCTTGAGGCGGTCGGCGAAGTGCCCGCCCATCCGCGCCAGTTCGCGCAACTGACGGCGACCGGCGGCCTCGGCGCCCCAGCCCACCAGCATCATGAAGATCGGCACCAGCGGCGCGGTGAACAACAGGATCAGACCGACCACCCAGTCGCTCCACGCCACCGCCAGCACGATCAGCAGCGGCACCACGCTCACTTCCCAGCGCGCGGGCCGGTAGCCGGCGTAGTAGCCATCCAGCGCATCGCCATGCGCCAGCAGCAGTTCGCCGAGTTCGCCGTTGCGCTGCCCACGCAGCCACAGCGGCCCGCGCTGCAGCAGTTGCCGGTACACGCGCCGACGCAATTCGAGTTTGGCCGCATCGGCGACATCGCCGGCAGCCCGCTGCGCGGCGACGCCGAGCCCGGCGCGCAGGACCAACACCAGCGCCAGCAGGCCCAAGGCCGGCAGTGCCTGCGCCAGGTCACGGCGTTCGACCAGCAGCGCCTGCACCAGCCAGGCGATGGCGCCGGCCTGCACGATCAGCAGCGCGCCGGACGCGCTGATCGCCGCCGCAGCCAGGCGCTGGCGGCCGCGCGCGGCCACGGCCAGGGCCTCCAGCCAGCGCATGCGCTGCTGCCGCTGCTGCGGCGTATCGGCGGGCAGTGCAGTGGACGGCTCGGCGGAATCGGTCAAAACGGGCTCGGCGCGGCGAACGAAGTCGCCAGTTTAGCGGGAAGGCGCTTCCGGACCGGAACCGCCGTGGTCGCCACGATGCCGGGCGCCCCGGTTCCGCACATTGATCTGAATCAAGGTCGAACGCGCCGCAGCGGCGGAAGATCGCCTCCAATCTCCCGCCACTCGGCCACCCAGATGCACATCTTCCACGAGGTAGCACAGCCATGATCGACACCACTGTCGTAGAGCTGTCGCGGCTGCAGTTCGCCATGACCGCGATGTACCACTTCCTGTTCGTCCCGCTCACCCTGGGCCTGTCCTTCATGATCGCGATCATGGAGAGCGTGTACGTCATGACCCGCAAGGACGTGTGGCGGCGCATGACCCTGTTCTGGGGCGTGCTGTTCGGCATCAACTTCGCGATGGGCGTGGCCACCGGCATCGTCATGGAGTTCCAGTTCGGCATGAACTGGTCCTACTACAGCCACTACGTCGGCGACATCTTCGGCGCGCCGCTGGCGATCGAAGGGCTGATGGCGTTCTTCCTGGAGGCGACCTTCATCGGCCTGTTCTTCTTCGGCTGGAGCAAGCTCACCCCGGTCAAGCACCTGATGGTGACCTGGCTGATGGCGCTGGGCACCAACCTGTCGGCGGTGTGGATCCTGATCGCCAACGGCTGGATGCAGAACCCGACCGGTGCGGTGTTCAACCCGGACACCATGCGCATGGAAGTGGTCGACTTCATGGCGGTGGTGTTCAACCCGGTGGCGCAGGCCAAGTTCGTGCACACGGTCAGCGCCGGCTACGTGACCGGCGCGGTGTTCGTGATGTCGATCAGCGCGCTGTACCTGCTGCGCGGCAAGCACCGCGACATCGCCCGGCGTTCGTTCGCGGTGGCCGCCGCGTTCGGCCTGGCCTCCTCGCTGTCGGTGGTGGTGCTGGGCGACGAGAGCGGCTACGCCGCCAACGAACACCAGAAGATGAAGCTGGCCGCGATCGAGGCGATGTGGGAGACGGAGCAGGCGCCGGCCGACTTCACCGCCTTCGGCATCCCCAATCAGGCCACCGGCAAGAACGACTACGCGATCAAGGTGCCGTACCTGATGGGCCTGATCGCCACGCGCTCGTTGAACACGCCGGTGCCGGGCATCCTGGAACTGGTCAAGCGCGCCGAGCACCGCGTGCGCGGCGGGCAGATCGCCTACGGCGCGCTGCAGCGGCTCAAGGCCAACCGCAACGACGCCGAGGCGCGCGCGGTGTTCGATCGCCACTGGCAGGACCTGGGCCACGGCCTGCTGCTCAAGCGCTACCGCGAGGACATCCTCAACGCCACCCCGGAGGAGATCGCCAAGGCCGCACTGGACACGGTGCCGCGCGTACTGCCGCTGTTCTGGACGTTCCGGGTGATGGCCGGCCTGGGCTTCTACCTGATCGCGTTCTTCGCCGCCGCGCTGTGGTTCTCGTGCAAGCACAATTTCGAGGACAAGCGCTGGTTCCTGAAGCTGGCGCTGTGGACACTGCCGATGCCGTGGATCGCGATCGAGTGCGGCTGGTTCGTGGCCGAGTACGGCCGCCAGCCGTGGGCGGTGGAAGGCGTGCTGCCGACCTTCTATGCCGCCTCCGGCCTGGCCCTGCACGACATCCTGATCACCCTCGCCGGCTTCGTGGCGATCTACACCACGCTGCTGATCATCGAGATCAAGCTGATGCTCAAGGCGATCCGCAAGGGGCCGGACGACCTGCCCGCGCTGCTGCAACCCGCCCCGCGTCCCGTCACCCCGATCGCCGCACCTGCGGCCGCCGGCCACCTCTGACCCCGGCAGGAGACACACCATGGATTTCATTGCATTGGACTACACCACGCTGCGCGTGATCTGGTGGCTGCTGCTGGGCATCCTGCTGATCGGCTTCGCGGTGATGGACGGATTCGACCTGGGCGTCGGCGCGCTGCTGCCGTTCGTGGCCAAGACCGACGCCGAACGCCGGCTGGTGGTCAACACCATCGGCCCGGTCTGGGAAGGCAACCAGGTCTGGTTGATCCTGGGCGGCGGCGCGATCTTCGCCGCCTTCCCGCCGCTGTACGCGGTGAGCTTCTCCGGCTTCTACCTGGCGATGTTCGTGATCCTGTTCGCGCTGATCCTGCGCCCGGTCGGGTTCAAGTTCCGCGGCAAGCTGCCCGGCCAGCGCTGGCGCAACGGCTGGGACTGGGCGCTGTTCGTCGGCGGCTTCATCCCGGCGCTGATCATGGGCGTGGCGGTGGGCAACGTGCTGCTGGGCGTGCCGTTCCACTTCGACGACACCCTGCGGGTGTTCTACACCGGCAGCTTCTTCGGCCTGCTGATGCCGTTCGCCCTGCTCGCCGGTCTGCTCAGCGTGAGCATGCTGGTGGCGCACGGCGCGGCGATGCTGGTGCTGAAGACCGACGGCCCGGTGGCCGAGCGCGCGGCGCGCTACGGCAGCGTCGCCGCCCTGGCGGCCTGCGCGCTGTTCGCCGGTGCCGGGGTGTGGGTGGCCACCGGCCTGCCGGGCTACGCGGTCACCTCGCAGGTGGTCACCGACGGCGCCACCAACCCGCTGCTGAAGACCGCCGTGCTCGGCGAGGTGGGCGGCTGGATGCACAACTACAAGACCATGCCGCTGACGGCCCTGGCCCCGGCCGCCGGCCTGCTCGGCCTGCTGCTCAGCGCGGCGCTGTTGCGCAAGCGCCGCGGCGGCCTGGCGTTCATCGCCTCCGGTGCGGCCATCGCCGGCATCATCCTGACCGTGGGCTTTGCGATCTTCCCGT